>NZ_LHUR01000013.1 GCF_001263795.1 Clostridium homopropionicum DSM 5847 | reverse complement strand
GTGTGTTAATACTATTTAAACTATACATAATCTCACTAACTTAACTTTCTTTATAGATTACTAGATATAGAAAAATGCTATTAAAATTACTATAAAGACTATCTAATTTAAATCACTAGATTACTTTAAAGTTTTATAAGTTTTATAAATAAAAGTTTTCAATGGTCTTGTCTTTAATGTCATCTGTAATACCTATATAACGGAGGGTAATACTTGGGGAGCTGTGGTTAAAAATATCCTGCAATATTGCAACATCTTTATATTGCTTGTAATGCCAATATCCGAAGGTCTTTCGCATTGTGTGAGTTCCTATTTCTTGCAGTCCGCATTTTTTAGCCACATTGTTCAGTATGTTATAAGCCTGCACCCTTGTTAATGGTTTATTTATACCTTTCTGACTTGCAAATAAGTAATCATCATCAAGTAATGCCATATCTGAAATATAAGTATTAATTGCAACTCTTAAACTGCTATTAATTAAAAATCGCTTCGCCTTACCTGTTTTCTTTTCCCTTATTAATATATGGGGCTTGTTCTTAACATCTGAAACCTTAAGCCTTAATAGGTCGCTCACCCTTAAGCCTGTATTAATACCTATAACAAACATCATGTAATTTCTAACCCCTGTTTTTAAGAGTTCGTCTTTTACCTGTTGTATTTTGGCTTTATCCCTTATGGGTTGCACTGTGTTCAATACATCACCGCCTTTCGTCATGTTATTACATATATTCCATTTAATGGATATATTATATAATAATAAAGTTTACAGAGCAAGTGATTATGTTAAATTTTTCTATATTTTTGTCATATGTTGTCGGCTTATAAAATGCAGAAATGCCCTCATGCCGCTTCCATACTGGGTTATCGCTAAAATGCTAAATTTAACACTATGGACATTGTGTAATATTTTTAGCAATAAAAAAAAATGGTCCACTGCACATAGACCATTTAAAATTAATTTCTCAATGAATTTGAAAAATCAATGTAATCATCATTTATTAAATTATGTTCAATTTTTAAATTATCAGCTATTGAGATTAAATCTTTGAAACTTATATTTTCTACTACCTTTAGTAAATCAATTCTCATAAGAATATCTTTTGTATAAGGTCTTTTAGAATCCAGAAAAGCTATAGACTTAATAAAATTTTGCACTATTTTGCTATTTAATAATAGTGTTGTAATTAAAGCATGGTTATAATTATCAAATCCTAAAAAATAACAAGTATCATCAAGCATTATTGGTTTTTCAATAGTATTATAAACCAGTGCAAACAAAGGAGTTTTATAAAATCCAGAAATAGCAACCTTATAAGGTTTGAATGAGTAATCGCCAACTCCAAAGATCGCAAACCTTGGGGCTTTTTTATAAATAGATGATTTTCTATTATCCAATAGTTGTGAATGTTCTTGCAAGTAATTCCATAATAAAGGAGACTTATCTTTAATACTGTCGGTTTCTTCTCGAACTTTTCTTTGGGTTACTATAACATATTTTCTTGTATCCTTTATTATATACTTTTTTATATCACTACTTTTTAATAGGGGATAAATATAATCATCTTCAACATGAAGTTTTTCTTTTAAGCCATTAGTAAATTCATTTTTAGAACTATGTGTGAGTTCCATTACCTTTGAACAATCATGTTTTATACCTTGTCGCCATTCTAATTGACATAAACCATCTATATCTTGAGAATAATTACCTAAATCCGAAATAAAATTGCCACCCGTCCAGCCAAACATTCTGATTTTCTTTGTCGGTTTATTAAAATCATAAACATCACAGATTAATCTTTCTTTTCCACCAACTTTCATAATTAGTAAACAGGCTTCACAACTAACATTAAATACATCATTAGCATTAAAGCATAACATTTTAATTTCAGACAATGTAAAATCATATTTTTCCAAATCCCTAACGATATTTTTTGCTACTATGTTTTTACATAACATAGCAATATAACAATTATAATCTTTAAATTCATTTAATAGCTGTAATATAATATATTCAGCAATATCAAAATTTCCTTTGCCTGTAATAGCATCCAGTCCGCTTAAACCCTTGAAATTTTCTTTAATAGGTAAATTGCTACTATCCATCGATGTTAATTCTGAATTAGTTACCCATGGCGGATTCCCTATAACTAACAAACTATCAGTTTTATTAATTTTAGATTTTATTTTGTTAAAGTCAAAATTAAATATATTTTCATTAAACAATACAACTTTGTTATCCATAATATGTAATTTGCTTATTTCATCACTGGCATAGTCATAATATTTCTTGTTAAGTTCTATTCCGAAAATATTATCAACATTATTAAATGCCTTTAAACTGCCCTTGATAAAATTCCCCAGACCAAAAGTCGGCTCTAAAATATATTTAGGATTAATATTAAGGTTATTCTTTAAGTAAAGACATACCTTATCTACAAAATCTTCAGGAGTTTGATAATCTCCAAATTCTACTATATCTTTAGTTTTTACATTATTTCCAATCAAAGTTTATTACTCCTTCTATTTTATTATTTAACCCAATTACTCTACCATATTGTAACCGCCACTGTAAAGCATTCGATATAGTTAAATAACCTTGAAGAGGTTTCCTTCTTAATACTTCATCTGCTAAATCATTATGAGTGATTTCATCTCCTGGAATTCCTCGGTCTTGGAAGTATGCTATTAAATCCTCTTTGTTTGCACCATCTTCTAACATTTCAAGTATTCTTTTCGTGGTTGTAAAATCTGCTGTTCTTAGTTTATCAATATATGTACAATTTACAAAGTTAAGAGTACAAGTGTTTTCTGTGTCAATTTTTTCATAGACAAATACTATTAAATTATAACCTAAACCGAATATTTTTTGCCTTGCAGACTTAAAAGGACAAGAAGATTGGGGTTGTCTAACAGAAGTTACTTTAATATCAGTATTAATATCTCTTGATGGTAAATCAATACCAGAAGCACTGTTACCAATTTCTAATTCATATTTTTGTTTCAGAAAATTTTTAAACTTGTGTTCAACATAAGTTCCAACAGCTTTTCCATCTGTAACACCTAATAAATCAGTATGATTAATTTTAGTTTCTTTCTCGCAAAATATTTTCGCTTCATTTATCAAATTTTCTATCGTCATTCTTGGTTTCATTTAATAATTACCCCCTATATTTTGATATAATCCTTTTAATTATATCATATAATTTAACACAATACCCCATATGTATAATAAATTTATCAGATAAAAAAATTGCCCCATTGCTGGGACTTTTTTAATATAAGGGGTTCTTTAACCTGTATAAAAAAGGAAACGAATGTTGTTGTGTAGGTTTTTACCCCACATTAAATATATATTTCTTTTCACAGAAGATTAAAGTGGTTGCCATAACTTTTTTTCACACACTCTTAAATTCTTATTATACTGTATCAATTATTTTGCCATGTATAAGTTTTAAAATTGGAGGAGGTATAATTGCACTACCTAAATATTATCTTTTGGCTGGCTTGCCGCTGGGCTTGCTGTCTTATGCTATATATGCCCCAGAGAAAGTTTAAAAGGTGAAGGGACATATATCGCAGAGGGGAGTACCATACAAGGTACAGGGTCATAAATTTGTACCAGCTAAGTCATAAATTTGTACCAGCTAAGTCATAAATCTGTACCAGCTTGGTCATAAATTTGTACCATCTTGCAACCGCTGAAGCCTTGACGTCACTTGTGTTCCCGCCCTGTAAAAGTATATTAAAAGTATTAATAAAAGTATATATAAAAGTAGACGGGTTTGCACCCGTCATTATCTTTTAAAATCAATTCATTTTAGTTTTTATTTCTAAATAATGGTTCAGCATTATATAACTTTTTTAGTCCATTACATGATATATTTACTTGGGTTACTTTATTACCCTTTTTTATTTTAGTCATTTTTACAGTAACTCCGAGCTGTTTTTCTAAATCATTTATACCCCTTTGTATTAGTTTATTTTGGTTTGTAGTTTCAACACCAACAAAATCAAAGTATTTATCGAAGTCATCTTTAGTCATTAGTACATTATAATTATGCCCTTCATGAACTCTTAAAAGTATATAAAGTTTTCGCCCTATGCCTGTCTTTAGTTTGTTAATTTCATCAAGTTCGAGCAGAGTAAATTCCTTTACAATATCGCCCACATTTTGATATATAGCATTGTTAAAAGTAATTTGCACCATGTCAACATCACTATAATAATATATGCCTTTGAACAGGCTATTAAAATATGCAACTTCTCCCAGTTCATCATCAATATAATTTACTTGTACGGTTATTGATTGCAGTTTGTGAAGGTAATTGCATATCTGATTTTTAGTTACATTTGAAGTAAAATATTCTTTGAATATTCTTAATGGTATATTTAAACTGTATAATGTTTCGCTATTGAATGCGGTTGTTAAATTACCAGTGCCAACACCATAAACATCATTTTCTAATTTAATTTCATAAGACATATTATAAAGTATTCTATATAACAAGCGGCTTTCCTGTGTGCTTAATTGTGGAATACTTAATGCCAGCTTATTTGATAATGTTATTACTTTATTTCTCATTTCAAAGAACCCCCTTTATATTTGCGGATTGCTGTACCGCTTATAAAATATATAGTAAAAACCGTCAGCGATTAAAGTTTTCAACTAATAAACACCATGGTTCCGCCTGCTGGTTTGCTCGTTTTCATTTATAAACTGCTTAATTTCTTTAATTCTTGCCTGTGCCTTTTGGTAATTGCTCAACCTTACAACTGGCTTTCTTGCTGGCTTAACTTTTGAAGGCTTTTTTCTGTTTGATTTTCTAATAATGAAGAATATATAATGGTTGAATAGCCTAAATTTAATTTGCATTGCCTGCACCGCCTTTTTAAATTTATAAATTCCATATTGTCCGCCGCCTGTCGTGCCGCTGTCTGCATTTTCTTTAATAGGGTAATATAATTACACCATCTTATAAAAACAGGGGCTTAAAATTAAAGATTTATTGATACTAATTTCTATCCAACTGAAAAGAGCCAGCTATAAATTAGCTGGTTCATTCGATACCTATATAAAACTTAATAGGTGTTTTGTAAATTTTATTTATCTTTTACAGTTTGATATAAATGTCATTTACAAGTTACAGTTTTTTTATAATATTGCCTGTAATGAAATTGTAAAAAACTAAATATTTTCATCTTCCCATATATCACCCAGCGATTTAACTGGTAGAATATCAAGCCCATAGCCTGCTTTTTTACATAGCTTTTGAAGTTCCCCCAGTGTTGCCGCATTTTTTAATTCTTTAGGAAGTTCATCTGGTATAAATGGCTCATATTCTAAATTAGCCCATTCTTTAGGTAACTCTTGCTCAACTGGCTTGTCCTCTTGTGTCACAGCAAATACTATTATTGATATACCGTCAACTGGGTCAAGTAAATTAATTAACCTATTTGCCCGCCTTAATAAACTATACATATATTAATACCTCCCTTTAATCTTGGTTTCTAATTCCTCAATTTTCTTTTCAAGTTCAGCCTTTTCTATGCCTTGAAGCTGTACTGAACATAGATACCCCAGTGCCCTTGCTTTGTTGGGGTCGATTTTCCCTTGATTTAATTGATTTATAACATTTGCCATAAACTTTGTTACTTTGCTTGCGGTGTTCAATCTAACTGTATTTATCTTTTTAGGTACTTGTTCATTGCTTGTATTCTCTATATTGCTCATATTCAGCCCCCCTCCCTCTGTATTAGATTTATTGATATTACTTGATTTATCACGATATTTTAATAACATTTTCTATATGATTACATACCTGTATTAGTACATTTACTGTATAGTTTTATAATACTTTCTTATATAAATGGGCTGGGGTTTTTATTTATTTTCCGCCCAGCCCTATATAAATTAAGGTACAAGCTATTTAAAAAAATGTGCTCTCTGTAATTCTATATTATTTCCTGCTTCATTAAATTTCTTAATATCTTCTTCGGTTACTTGAACGGGTTCATAATCAATTCTGTTAGCACTAAAATATTTATCCCTTGCAATCTTCATTTTTAGGTTATTATCTGATATTTCTTGTAGTTGCTTATTTTCCATTATTCGGTCGCCCCCTTTGCTTGCTCAAATAAACCACTTACTAAAATATTTACAGCACTTATATAAATATCAAAATCAGCTGTCTGTGGAAGTTTGCTGGCTATTAATTGAGCGGAACTTGTTGCACTCCGCTTCAATTCTACTAATTTTCTTTTATAATCTTTATCTGCTGGGTTTAATTCATTAGTAGCACTTTTAAAATCTTCAACTACTGTTTGAAACATTGCTAAATACCTTTGTGATACCGCCCTTATTGCCGCTTCCTTATATGCCTCTTGCATTTCGCCACTAACTTCTGGGTTCTTTATTGCTATATCTTGAACCCTGTCAATAAATTGGTCGGTTCTACTTATATTTTCATAACTCATATTATTTATCCTCCCCTATAAAAAGCACTGGGGTTTCATTGCCTATAACCCCTATACCTATAACATTCTCGCCATTTGCTTCAATGTCTTTTATTTGTGCATTTATAGCACCTTTAAATTTATCAAGTGCATTACCATATAAAGCCCCAGATATTCCATATTCTTCAGAACTAAAATTATCTTTATCGGCTTGTATTTCAGTATAAAGTTTTTCCATGTCTACATACTTTTTATTTATAGGTTCAACCCTTGTAATTTGTAACATATTTTATCCCTCCTTTAATTAAGCAGTTGTTCCAATTACTATAAATGCACCTATTGCTGGGGCAGTGCCGCCTATAGATACACTTACTATTGTTTTGCCTTGTGCTTTAAGTTCTGTAATCTTTGCATTAACCCTGTTCATTAGTTCATTGTCTGTAATACATGAGCCATCAATAAAATAAATTCCGTTTACACTATTAATTGACATTTAAAATCCCTCCTAAAATAATTTTTTTATTTGTCATAGCTGAAGTAATACCCAGCTAACTCAAACATTGAAATATCGTCTTTTAATTGCCTTTGTACTTGCAACCTTAAATTATGTTCCTTTTCTTTAGCTTTCTTTTCCCAATAGTTATCATTAGTTTTATTCTTCTTACGGTATTCCCTCATATACTCCCGTATATATTTCCTTCTCACTTCTAAAGCTTCGGGCGATAATGCCATTTTTAATCACTTCCTTTATTTACATTTACTTACACTTTTATTATAAAGGAGAATGAATATTATTTACTTTAACAATTTCGGAACTCTAAAAATGGGTAAAAAAATCCCCCAGCAATGTATGGCGATATACATTACTGGGGATTATTAAGGCTTGATAATAATACTATAAGCCACCCTAAATAATATTTTAGAGTATTTTATAAGAAACGGAAAAAACGGTTGTGAGAGTTTATAAGGGTTGCTCCCGCCCTTAACATATGGTTTATAAACCACAGTAAACCCCTACTTTTTAGATGTTAGAAGTTAAGGCAATATGAGAGGTATAGAATTTAAAGAACCACAAGAAAATTCTTGGGTTTTTAAGTTTAGCCCTAACTTTATTATGTGAGGTTTTCCCCCACGATTTAATTATACAACAGAATCCATATTATGTAAAATGAATCTCAATTTTTTAATATGCCATTTTGTTTATATTGATAGTATTTTTTGTAATAATCATTTATCAGCTTGTCCAGTTCAATGCTTATATTTAAAACTTTACTTGATGATATTCCATTTTGTTCAATTAATTTATACATTATTTTTCTTAATTCCTCCATAATATTTCTCCATTACCTAAATAATAATTATTATTCAACTTCTTTATCCCATGAATCATTTTTATATACATAATCTACTACACCTCCGCCATTGCTTACACCAATTTGTAAATGAATTGTATTCTCTTTATATTTACCGCTTAAATGCTCAACTACTAAATTCCTAATAGCTGTTACAGTACCAACCCTATAGATATCTTTTGACTTAAACATCAAATATACATCTAATGTAGTTTCCTTACTCTTTGTTATTAGCTTGTACTCACCATAGTCATATAAATTACTGTTCTTTGTCATTAGTTCATCAAATGCTTTTGTAGTATCATCATTAATTGTGGTTTCTTTACTGCCACCACCACAACCAACCAGTGTAATAATAAAAATACAACTGATTAATAATAGAAGGATTTTCTTTTTGTTTTTCATTTTACCACCTCAAATCTAAAATTTTACAATATATTATAACACAAATTGTAATATATATTAACTACAAATTGCAATATTTTTTTATACTATTACATACCATATACTTAATATATGAGGTGAGCACAATGGATAATGATTTTATAATTACCCCTAAAGAAGATAAGTCAGTTACAATATCAATAAGAATAGATAAAGTTATTCAAGATAAATTTGATGAACTGGCTAAACAAAGTAATCGTTCAAGGAATGAACTTATTAATATGGCTTTAAAATATGCCTTAAAAAATGTAAAATTTATTGAAAGTGAAAAGGAGGATTAGTTTGCAATAACTAACCCTCCTTAATTTATATCATGTTTAGAATGATTATACTTGGCAATAATTTTAAACATGAGGTAATTTATAAAATTATAAAAAATAAAAGTTATGTAAGTATAAACATACTAATAAAGCTAACTGCTGCATTTTTAGCTGGCGGTCATAAAATATGTTGTTACTGGCTTTATTATATTATTTAAAAGCCTTGATTTTGCTTGGTTTGTACCTACTTGGTAATGTACTATAAAATAAGTATATTATGACCTCCTGCTGCAGCAACTTCAATTGCTCTTTTGCAGCTTTCTTGCCCTGCTACTTCACATAGGTCTTCATAAGTTTTTTCATTATATTTTATCTCTCCTAATGAGTAAGGCATTAAATCCCCATATCTTAAATAATCAATTACTTGATTCAAATTTTCAAAAGGATAAATCTCAGCATTTTTTATTACTGCGCACTCTTTAGCGTTATCAATAGGTATGATAAATTTAGTAATTTTATTGTTTATTGAATCAACTACTATTGGTAACGCACCTTTAACTTTCTTTAAATCTCCTGATAAAGAAAGCTCTCCCATAAACAAAAACTCGTCTAGATTATTCACTACAATTTGATTAGTAGCTAGTAGAATTGCTAGTGCAATCGGTAAATCAAATAAGACTCCTTCCTTTTTTAAATCAGCTGGAGCCATGTTAATTGTGATTCTTTTAAGCGGAAATTTAAAGCCGGAATTTATTATGGCGGATCTAACCCTTTCTTTAGATTCTTTAACAGATGTAGAAGGAAGTCCTACTATACTAAAGCTAGGTAATCCGTTACTTATATCAATTTCAATACTAACCATTATACCTTTCAACCCTGTAAAAGTTGATGAATTTATATTAATAGTCAATTTTAATCACCTCATTAGAGATTATTGACATATTATTCATTTATATAATATAAAATAATATTTTTATTTTTGACTAAATGATAAATTTTTGATCAGTGGATATAATTAGAAAAAAGGAGTTGATTAAATGAAACGCTTCAATAATATAATAGGAACTTATGGGGAAGAAATTTCTCAAGATTTACTTATAAAGAGAGGACATGTAATTTTAGAAAAAAACTTTAAATGTAAATTAGGTGAAATTGACATTATTAGCTCCATTAATAATGCAAACTGTATATGTTTTATTGAAGTAAAAAGCAGATTTAACACCTCTTATGGTATGCCGCTGGAAGCTGTTACTTACAGTAAAATAAAGAAAATTAGAAAAGCAGCTGAATACTACATTAATAAGAATAAGTTATTTGAATATGAATTTAGATTTGATGTAATTGAAGTATTTCTTGACAGAAAATCAGATGATTTTAGTATAAATGTTATAGAAAATGCATTTTAAAAGGTTAACATATTTGTTAACCTTAGTTATTTATAAAATTCATTATATTTTTCAAAAAACTTTTTCTGTGAATAGGTGAACACCCATATTTCTCAATAGCTTCAATATGTTCCTTTGTTCCATAGCCTACATTTTTTTCAAATTTATATTCAGGATATAGTTTATCATATTCTTTCATTAAATTATCTCTGTAGACTTTTGCAATTATAGAAGCACAAGCAATACTTGCACTTTTGGAATCACCCTTTATTACAAATTTATTTTCAAAAGGGCAATTTTTAATAGCATATCCATCAGATAATACTAAGTCTGGTTTAATATCTAACCCAATCACTGTTCTTTTCAAAACTTCATTATTGCACCAGGCAATTCCTTTTTCATCTATTTCTTCACCGCTAATTTCTTCAATTCTATAGCTTAAAGCTCTTTCTTTAATTATTAAATCAAGTTCAGTTCTAGTTTTTTCCGATAATTTCTTTGAGTCATTTATTTTTAAAAGTAAATCCTGTGTAGAATCAATATTCAAATCTAATATAACAGCAGCTGCAACTATAGGGCCCGCTAGAGGTCCTCTTCCCACTTCATCTACACCAGCTATATATGTAGATTTACTAAATTCAAGATCAAATTTATACATATTAGTAACTCTATTTATTTCTTTTTCTCTATTTTCTACGAATAATTTAACTCTATCAGATATTTTTTTTACTGACTTTCTTTCATCTTCTAGAAGAAGGTTTATTAATAATTCATAGTCATAATTATTTGAATTATCACTTAGAACTTTTGATATGTATTCTTTTATTTCTGTAGAATTCATTTGGCTCAAATTTTTATTTAGCATTTAAAATCACGGCCTTTCAAGAGATATTGGTCCTAATTTACCACCTCTAAACTCATCTAAAATTAGGACAGAAATTCTATTATAATCTATATTGCCTCCAGAAATAACTGCTCCTCTTTTTCGACTAATATTATCCATGTTTTCTAATGAATCTTCACTTAATGAATCCAATTTATATCTTTGCATTAATTGATTAGGATAATATTTTTGAAGCCTTTCAATTAATCTTAAAGCTAAGGTTTCTATATCCATTATTTCATCTTTAATAGCTCCAGTGAATGCTAGATTTAATCCTACTTCTTCATCCTCAAATTTTGGCCATAAAACTCCAGGAGTATCCAGAAGTTCAATTCCTAAGTTTGTTTTAATCCATTGGCTGCTTCTAGTTACTCCAGGCTTATCTCCTACTTTTGCCCTTGAATTTTTAGCCATTCTATTTATAAAAGAAGATTTGCCTACATTAGGAATACCTACAACCATTGCTCTTGAAGTTATATTGACAATCCCTTTATTTTTCAATCTTTCATGCTTTTCCTTTAAAAGATCATTCACTAGATTTTTGATATTAGATAATCCTTTTCCATCTAAGCTATTAACACTAGACACTTTAATAAATTCTTTAGAAAGTTTATTTATCCATTCTCTAGTGATGTTTTCCTCTGCTAAATCACTTTTATTTAACAAAATTATTCTAGGTTTGTCTTTACAAAGTTCATCTATATCAGGGTTAGTACTGGACTTAACTATTCTAGCATCTCTTATTTCTATTACTGCATCTACTAACTTTAAATCTTCTTTTATTTGTCTTCTTGTTTTAGCCATATGTCCAGGGAACCAATTTATAGGCATTTATTGTACCTCCTCATAATTTACAGATGTTTATATTTCTTTATAAAAAAAAGGGACTCCACAGTCCCGTTTTTTATCTGATTAATTCTTTTACTTTTGCTGCCTTACCAACTCTGTCTCTTAAGTAGTAAAGTTTAGCTCTTCTTGTCTTACCTCTTCTTACTACTTTAATTGCTGCTAACATTGGAGAATTCATAGGGAAAGTTCTTTCAACACCTGTACCATAAGCAACTCTTCTTACAGTGAAAGTTTTTCTAATTCCTCCATTTTGGATCTTAATAACTGTTCCTTCAAACGCTTGAATTCTTTCTTTAGTTCCTTCTTTGATTCTTACATCAATTCTTATAGTGTCTCCTACGTTGAATTCAGTTATGTCCTTTTTAATTTGTTCTGCTTCAATTGACTTTATTATATCTAGCATGTGCATTCCCTCCTTAAAATAAATTAGCGTTCGTATCAGATATAAAAATAAGACAGAGGACCGCTCGTACTAGCACAAAGGATATTTTACCACAATTAATCATATACTTCAACATAATATTTTATCTTTTGTTAATATTATCTTCATTTATTAACTTAATATCTTCTTTTGTCAAATTTATTTTACTAAATAAATCTGCTCTTTTAGTTTTTGTTAAAATAAGAGATTGTTTTCTTCTCCATTTTCTAATATTTTCATGATGACCTGAAAGCAAAACCTCTGGAACTTTTAATCCTTCAAATTCTTCCGGACGTGTATACTGAGGATATTCAAGCAAACCACTATAAAAAGATTCTTCTGTATAACTCTCTTCAACTGCAAGAACACCTGGAACCATTCGAGATATGCTATCAATTATTGGAATAGCAGCTATCTCTCCTCCCGTTAATATGAAATCACCTAAGGATATTTCTAAATCAATATAGTTATATACTCTCTCATCAATTCCCTCATAATGTCCGCATAAAAATATAAGTTCTTTTTCTTTAGATAAATTTTTTGCTATTTCTTGATTAAAGGTTTTTCCTCTTGGTCCAAGGAAAATTACCTTTCCCCTATTTAATTTTTTCGTTGCTTTTATACAATCTACTATAGGTTGAGGAGTCATTACCATTCCAGCTCCTCCACCATAAGGATAGTCATCTACTTTTTTATGCTTA
This sequence comes from Clostridium homopropionicum DSM 5847, assembly GCF_001263795.1. GTDB lineage: Bacteria > Bacillota > Clostridia > Clostridiales > Clostridiaceae > Clostridium_H > Clostridium_H homopropionicum. The sequence continues at coordinate 161,729 of NZ_LHUR01000013.1, read as the reverse complement.
TTTAAAGAAAATTCTCTTATATTATGTGAATTGATTTCTATCAACCCTTTTTCTAAAGCTCTACCAATAATGCTATGATTAAATATGCTAAACATTTCAGGAAATAAAGTTAAAATATCTATTCTCATTGCCATACATCCAATGGTTTTATTATTATCTTATTATTTTCAATATCTATATCCGTGACTATACTCTTTAAAGCAGGAACTAAAATTTCTTTTTCTCCTTCAACACAGTATACTTCATTACTTCCAGTATAAATTATATCATTTACTTTTCCAAGGTATAAGCCATTTTCATCATATACATTACAGTTGACTATATCTGCTGCAAAATAACAATCTCTTTTTAGCTTTATAGCATTCTGTCTTTCCACTTTAATTTCTTTATTTTTAAGTCTTTCTGCTTCTTCAATAGTATCAATGCCCTTTATTTTTAATATTGCTTTATTGGGCTGAAGCTTACATCCACAAACCTCTACTTCTACATTATCTATATAAGCTTTTTTTAAGCTTTTAAATCTATTCAAATCGTCAGTAGCTGATTGAACTTTTACTTCTCCTTTTATTCCATGAGTATTTATTATTTTTCCCACAGTAAGAAACTGTTTCATAATACTTATACTCCTTTATTATATATTTAAAAGAGTTAGGATTACCTAACTCTTCTAGTCTTAAATGTATATGTAACTAGATAATTTCAACAACAACTCTCTTATCTTCTTTTACAGCTGCTGCCTTTACAACAGTTCTGATTGCTTTTGCAATTCTTCCCTGTTTTCCAATTACTTTTCCCATATCCTCTTGAGCAACCTTTAATTCAAGAATTATAGATTGTTCACCAACAATTTCGTTTACACTAACCATTTCTGGGTTATCAACTAAAGCTTTAGCTATTATTTCAAGTAAATTTTTCATCTACTACACCCCCAGGTTATTATTTAGAAAGCTTCTCATTTATTCCAGCTTCTTCAAATAATCTTCTAACTACATCTGTTGGTTGAGCACCATTCTTCACCCATTGAACAGCTTTTTCTTCATCAATCTTTATTGTCTTAGGTTCAGAAACTGGATTGTAGTACCCTATTTCTTCTATGAATCTACCGTCTCTTGGAGACCTTGAATCAGCAACAATAACTCTATAAAATGGAGCTTTCTTTGCACCCATTCTTCTTAATCTTATCTTAACTGCCATTAATTTCACCTCCTTAAAAGTATATATCTATTTACATGAATGGAAATTTTCCAAACATACCCTTTTTAAACGACTTTGGACTATTTTTCATTTGTTTCATCATCTTTTTCATCATCTGGAAATCTTTAAGCAATTTATTAATCTGTTGTATAGTAGTTCCAGACCCACTTGCAATTCTTTTCTTTCTAGAAGGAGAATTACTTACTAGAGTAGGATCTTTTCTTTCTTTAATTGTCATTGAATCAATAATAGCTTCAATTTTTTTAATCTCTTTTTCACTTTGGCTTAAATCTATCCCTTGAAGCTGCTTGCTGTTTATTCCAGGAATCATTTCTAATATTTTACCCATAGGGCCCATTTTCTTTAATTGAACCATAGATTCCTTAAAATCTATTAAATTAAAATCTTGACTCATCATTTTATCGCCAAGTTCTTTAGCTTTAGAATCATCCATAGCTTCTTGTGCTTTTTCAATTAAAGATAAAATGTCACCCATACCTAGAATTCTAGATGCCATTCTATCTGGGTAAAAAATTTCTAAATCGTTCATTTTTTCCCCAAGTCCAACATATTTAATAGGTTTACCGGTGATAGCCTTTATTGATAAGGCAGCTCCACCTCTAGTATCACCATCAAGTTTTGTTAAAATAACTCCAGAAATGTCCAAAGCATTATTAAAGCTTTCAGCAACGTTAACTGCATCTTGACCTGTCATGGAATCTACTACAAGCAAAATTTCACTTGGTTCTACATTTTCTTTTATATTCTTTAATTCATTCATTAACTCTTCGTCAATATGAAGTCTTCCAGCAGTATCTATAATTACTACATTCAAATCATTATTTTTAGCATATTCTATAGAAGCTTTTGCAATATCTACTGGACTTATTTTATCACCCATAGAGAACACTGGTACTTCTATTTGTTTACCAACCACTTGCAATTGTTTAATTGCCGCCGGTCTGTATACATCACAGGCAACTAGTAATGGTCTTTTATTTTTTTTTCTAAGATCAAGAGCAAGCTTTCCACCCATAGTGGTTTTTCCAGCACCTTGTAATCCAGCTAACATTATAATTGTTAAACCATTAGGAGAAAAATTTATCTTACTTTCAGTGCTGCCCATTAGCTCTTTTAACTCATCGTTAACAATTTTTATTACCTGTTGTCCTGGTGTCAAGCTTGTCATAACTTCATTTCCTAAACATTTATCACCAGTATTCTTTACAAAGTCTTTAACGATTTTATAGTTAACATCTGCTTCTAGTAAAGCTAGCTTAACTTCTCTCATAGCTTCTTTAATATCTTTTTCAGAGAGTTTACCTTTGCCTTTTAATTTTTTTAAAGTATCCTGAAGTTTAGATGCTAATCCTTCAAACGCCATATGGATCCTCCTAAATAGAATCTATAATATTTACCTTTATTTCTTTTAACAAATCTAAGCATTCTTTCTTATTAGTATCTTTTTCTAGCAAGGTTAATTTTTCGATGATTATTTCTTTATTTTTTTTAGATTTAATACTTTTTTCAAATAACTTTAATTTATCTTCATAATCATCTAACAGTTTGTTGCACCTTTTAATAATATCATAAATAGCCTGCCTGCTTGTATTAGTAATTTCAGATATTTCTGCTAAAGATAAATCTTCATTAAAATACAGTTCCATAATATCCTTTTGTTTTTCCGTTAGGAGTTCTTTGTAATAATCCATTAAAATAGAAATTCTTACTCTATCCTCCATGTAATCATCAACTCCGTAATAGATAATATCAAATTAAGAACATGGTGTCAAGTATTTTTACTTAACACTTATTAAAAAAGTGCTTCCACAAAATCTTTTGAGTTGAATTCTTGTAAATCTTCAATTCCTTCTCCAACTCCAATTAACTTTACTGGTATATTTAATTGATTTTTTATTCCTATTACGACGCCACCCTTTGCAGTTCCATCTAGCTTGGTTAAAATAATTCCATCTATAGGACATACTTCTTTGAATTGTTTTGCTTGTTGAAGTGCATTTTGTCCTGTTGTTCCATCTAAAACTAGCAAAGTTTCCTTATGTGCATCACCATATTCTCTATCAATTATTCTATTAATTTTTTCTAATTCATTCATTAAATTCTTCTTGTTATGAAGTCTACCTGCTGTATCACAGATTAATAAATCTGATTTTCTTGCTTTAGCTGCTTGTATAGCATCAAAAACTACTGATCCAGGATCTGCGCCTTCTTGATGCTTTATAATATCTACTCCTGCTCTATTACTCCATATTTCTAGCTGATCTATAGCAGCTGCTCTAAAGGTATCAGCAGCTGCCATTATTACTTTTAAGCCATCTTTTTTATATTTATATGACATTTTACCAATAGAAGTTGTTTTTCCAACTCCATTTACTCCAATAACTAATAAAACCTTTGGCTTATTGTCAATCTTTACATCAGCTGTTCCATCATCAAGCATTTCAGTTAAAACTTCTTTTAAACAAGTATAAACCTCTTTAGGATCCTTAACTTTATTCTCCTGTACTTTTTCTTTTAACTTATCCATTATTTCTAGTGAGGTTTCAACGCCTATGTCAGCTGTAATTAATATTTCTTCTAGTTCTTCATACAATTCATCATCAATTTTTACAGCTAAATTCAATACTTCTGATACTTTTTCAGTAAAGTTATTTTTTGTTTTAACTAAACCAGTTTTTAATTTATCAAACAAATTCCCAAGCATTTATATCATCTCCTAATAAATATAATTTAATTACCAAAATCAACAGATACTACCTTCGAAACACCTTTTTCCTCCATTGTAATACCATAAAGCACATCTCCTACTTCCATACTTCCCTTTCTGTGTGTAATTATAATAAATTGAGTATTCTTAGAAAATTTCTTTAAAAAATCTGCATATCTTGCTACATTTGAATCATCTAAGGCTGCTTCTATTTCATCTAGTATACAAAATGGAGAAGGTTTCATTTTTAAAATAGCAAATAATAAAGCAATAGCTGATAGACCTTTTTCTCCACCAGACATCAAATTAATATTTTGAAGTTTTTTACCTGGTGGCTGAACATTTATTTCTATATTTGCTGTTAATTCATCACCTTCATCTAAAATAAGGTCAGCATTTCCTCCATTAAATAATTCTTTAAAGGTTTCATTGAAATTTTTCCTTAGCTTAAGGAAGTTTGAATTAAATACTGTCCTCATTTTATCAGTCATTTCATTAACTACATTTATCAATTCTTCTTTCGCCTTAATTAAATCATCCTTTTGATTCTTCATAAAATTATACTTTTCAATCAATTGTTCATATTCTTCAATTGCACCTAAATTTACAGTACCTAATGAAGTTATCTCTTTTTTCAATTCAGTAATTTCATTTTTAAATTGTTCTACATTATCACTCTCTAGTTTTAACTCTAATGCTTCAGCATAAGTTAGCCCCATCTCTTCATTGAGCTTTGAATAAAATACATCCCTTTCAGTTTCATTCTTAACTAAAGATAGCTGCAGATTATTTTGAGTCTTTTCTCCTTTATCAAGCAAGACTCTGACTCTTTCTAAGTTTTCTGAATTATGATTAGTATCCTCTTTTATTTTAATTCTTCTTAATTCATTATTTTTAAATTTTTCTTCTAAGTTTGATAAATCCCTACTAATTTCATTTATTTTATCAGTATTTTGGTTGATTTTATCTTGTGCTTTAGATATTCCTTCCTGTGAATCTTTAATTTCCTTTTCCAAATTATTAATTTCTAAGATTAACTGTTCTAATTCTGTTTTAACTCTTTTTATTTCTCTTGTTTTATTTAATATAGTCTCATCAATCTGTGCTCTTTTCACTTTTATTAAAGTAATCTCTTCATTTATTTTAAAAATTTTCTCCTCTTCTGCCTTGAATAAAGTTTCTATTTCTTCTATTTTAGAAGAAATATTAGCTACGTCCTCTTCTAATAGAGAAATAGTATTGCTAATATTTTTAATACACTCTTCATTTTCATTTATATTTTCTAATGTAACACAAATCTCTTTTTCAGAAATATTTATAGTATTTTTAAGTTTGTCACCTTCATTATTTAAAGCATTAATCTTTTCTTTAATTTTTGTTTTTTCTATATATTCTCCATATAATTTATCTTTTATATCTACAATGGCATCATCAAATAACTTAATATTCTCCTTAGTTTTAAGGATGATTTCATTTAAGCTTTTTAAAGTAGAATTATAATTCATCAACTTTTCTTCTAGTCTATTTATCTCTCTTTTTCTTCCAATTATGTTAGTATTCTTGCTAAAAATACTTCCACCTGTTAACGATCCTCCTGGATTTATCATTTCTCCAAAAAGAGTAACAATTCTAAAGCTATAATTTGTTTCCTTTGCAATGGCTAAAGCACTCCCCATATCTTTAGAAATTAATGTACGTCCTAAAATATGTTCTATTACATTTATGTAACTTACATCACATTCAACCAATTCGCTGGCTATGCCAATAAACCCCTTAATTCCTTCTATTTTATCTGGAATAGAAATTCTTTTACCCTTAATGATTGTTAATGGCAAAAATGTTGCCCTACCAAGATGATATTGCTTTAAATAGTTAATTAATTCTTTTGCAATTTCTTCATTACTCGTAATAATATTTGAGATACTGCTTCCTAATGCAACTTCAATAGCAGTTTCCATATTTTCTGAAGCTTTTAATACCTCTCCTAAAATCCTAGCGTTCCCAATAGCAGAAGGTATTTCTCCTTTATCAATATGTTGCATGAGATTTTTTACTGATTTACTATATCCTTCGTAGTGTTTTTCCAAATTAATTAATGCGTTTTTATTCGCCTCTACTCTATTAAACTCATTATATATTTCCCTGTATTTTAACTCATTATTTTTTAAAATTTTAGTAGCTTTTATTATTTCTATATTATTATTCTCTAACTGTTCTTCATAATTCTTTATTTTTTCTTCAACATTATTATATTCTTCTAATAGCTTGTCTTTTGTAGTTGTATTAATTTTAATAGAGCTTAAATAAGTTTCATTTGTTAATTTAAGTTCTCGAAGTCTATTTTTAAAATTCTCAATACTATTTTTTTTAACTGATGTTTCATTTTTATTTTCAGATATTTTATTCAATAGTTCTTCATTATAAGCTTTTAATTCTTTTAGAGTATAGTTTTCTTTTTCTAAGTTAATCCTTTTTTCTTCAATTAACTTCTCATTCTCAAGTATGTTTTTATTCAAGCTCTCTTGTTCTAAGATATATCTTTCTTCTTCTAATTTAAAATCTTGTAAGTTTTTACGAAGTTCTTCCTGACGCTTAAGGATTTGCTCATGTTTTTTTATATCCTTTTCTATTGATTCATTTAAATTTTTTATTCTTTCATTTAACAAGTCAATTTCAGAATTAAGATTTTGAATTTCACTCTTCTTATGGTAATAATTATTTTTTTCAGACTCGCTTTCTAGTTGAAACTTTTCCATGTCTTTATTTAAAGCTTCTAAATTTAATTTATAATCGTTTATTTCTTTCAAAAATTCCTTTTGTCGCAAATCGTTTTCTAAGATACTTTTCTTTATGTTGGCAATTTTATTTTCAATATTATCAATATTATAAAGCACTAGAGTTACTTCTTTTGACTTCAAGCTTTCCGATAGTGCTAAAAATTGTTTAGCTTTATTTCGTTCTAAATTTAACGGTTCAATCCTCTCTTCATATGTACTAAAAATATCATTTATTCTTTGAAGATTTTGCTCAGTATTTTCAAGTCTTCTTTCTGCTTCCTCTTTTCTTGTCTTGAACTTTACAATACCAGCCGCTTCCTCTAATATACCTCTTCTTTCCTCAGGCTTTCCACTTAATACTGCTTCAATTTTGCCTTGTCCAATAATAGAATAACCTTCTTTACCAATACCGGTATCCATGAAAAGTTCTTGAACGTCTTTTAATCTACACTTTGTATTGTTTATGTAATACTCACTTTCACCAGATCTATATATTCTCCTTGAAACAGTTACCTCATTGTATTCTACTGGAAGCTCTCCATCACTATTATCTAATACAAGACTAACTTGTGCTAAACCAACTGGCTTTCTGTATGCAGTACCAGAGAATATAACATCCTGCATTTTACCTCCTCTAAGATTTTTAATACTTTGCTCTCCTAAAACCCATTTTACTGCATCGGAAATGTTACTTTTTCCGCTTCCATTTGGCCCAACAATTACAGTTATTCCATCCTTGAATAATAATTCCGTTTTATCTGCAAAAGATTTAAAGCCTCTTATCTCAAGTGACTTCAAAAACATAATAACCTCTCCTATTTTTAATTAGTTATTGCTAAATAAGTAAATTGAAAATTTTATTAATTTTATCTTATAATTTTAAAGCAAATTATGATAAATATCAAATAAATACTGTAAAAATTAAAAGTAATAAAGCCGTGCAATGCACGGCTTTTAATTCATTATCTAGGTTCCACTATAAACTTTATAGCTGTTCTTTCATCCCCATCAATAAAGATTTGAGAAAATGCTGGTATAACTACCAAGTCTATACCATTAGGAGCTACAAAGCCTCTTGTAATAGCTAGCGCTTTTACTGCTTGATTTACTGCTCCTGCACCTACTGCTTGAAGTTCAACACTTCCACACTCTCTTAATATTGCTGCTAACGCACCTGCTACAGATTTTGGTTGAGATTGAGCTGATACCTTTAATACTTCCATTAATAATCCTCCCTACAAAAATAATTGTTAAATATAATTGCTTCTTATATGTTTTATAGGGAATATATTCTATATTGTATTAAAATATCCTTCTTTATACTTTGTTTGTAAATATTCTTTAATATTTATTTTTTTACAGTTTTCGTCGATATATAACAATAAACCATTTCTATCTATATTGTTATCTTGAAAAACACTTATTTTATTTGTTTTAATTTGTTCTATCATGTCATTAAAAAATTTCTTTTTATAAGCATATAGCTTTGATAAGTCTTTGCTATTTATATGAATTTCAATATTGTTTATAAATCCATCACTAATATTTTCTCTAATTATTTCATTTATTAAGCTTCCTTCAACTAATTCTCTAAAAGATGGGTGAAATGGACCAGCAACTAAATCTCTATCATAAGTTATTTCTTCAGTAGGCTGAAGTCCTATTCTGATAACATTTATATCATTAGCTACAAAAATAGAGTAAATATCCTTTGAAATTTCTATTGCTTCATTTAAAGTATAAGGAGTATACTTATTTAACTTATACATTGTCTCCATAGCAGTATTTTTTATTACCAGTGCTGGATATATTCTTGCCATACTTGGCTCCATCTGAACTATCATTTTAGTAGTAGCTAAGTCTTTTTTGTAATTATCTCCTGGTAAACCAATCATAATTTGATGACCTAAAATAAATCCATACTTTTTAATTAATTTAGAAGCTTCAAATACGTCTTCTACAGAATGACCTCTGCCAGCCTTAATCAATACTTCTCTATCTAAAGATTGAACCCCTAATTCAATAATATCTACTGAGTAAGCTTTAAGATTTTCTAAAATTTCTATATTAATATAATCTGGTCTAGTAGATAATCTAATATACTTTATAAGTCCTCTATCCTTATACATTTTTGCCACGTGTAAAAAGGATTTCTGCTTTTCTATTGGAATTGCAGTAAAAGTTCCACCATAAAATGATACTTCCACGGTAGAACTTGTATAATCAATAGTACTTAAATAGTCTTCAATAGTTTCTTTTACTAATTCAGGTGTTACTTTTTCTAATACCCCAGTTATGCTTTTTTGATTGCAGAATACACAGTCATGTGGACATCCTTCATGGGGTACAAATATAGGAATTATGTAATGTTTATTCATTTTCTTGCATATCTCCTAACTTTTCTAAAGCTTCTTTTGCAGCATTTTGCTCAGATTCTTTTTTACTATAACCTTCACCTGTGCCAGAAACTAATGGAGTTACCAATACTTCTGAATAGAATTTTCTTCTATGGGGCGGCCCTTCAAAATTTAATAGGTTATACTCAATGTTATAATCGCCATAGCTTTGAATAATCTCTTGAAGCTTAGTCTTATAATCTAAAATAATTTCATCCTTATGGGCCTTTAATAATATTTCACTAAAATTCTCTTCAATGAATCTTTTAGCCTCAGAATATCCTAAATCTAAATATATGGAAGCAATAATAGCTTCAACACAATCAGCAAGGATTGATATACGTGTTCTTCCACCAGTAAGTTCTTCACCTTTACTCATATTAATAAACTCGCCAATATTCCATTTAGTAGCTACATTGTATAAAGAATTTTCACAAACTATAAGAGATCTTTTTTTAGTTAAAAATCCTTCTGGTTTATCTTTGTATGTATTATATAATATTTCTGAAATACACAATTGAAGTATTGAATCTCCTAAAAATTCTAATCTCTCATTTGAACATAAATTCTTGTTCTCATTTACATATGAACTATGCGAAAGCGCCATATCTAATAACTCTATATTATTAAACTTAATATTAAGTATATTTTCTAATTTAGCCAACGTATTTTGCCTATTCTTTTTCATATTCTTGCTCCTTTTATCTAAAAGAAGATCAAAGTCCCGTAGTTTACGGGACTTTGGCTATTCTTCAATATGACTACTAATGTATTCTACTACATCTCCAACCTTTGTTACCTTTTCAGCTTCTTCATCTGGTATTTCAATATCAAACTCTTCTTCTAATGCCATAATAAGTTCTACAACATCTAAAGAATCAGCACCTAAGTCATCAACAAACAATGAATCCAATTTTATTGTATTTTCATCAAGACCTAGTTGGTCTGCTATAATTTTTTTAACTCTGTTAAATACCATTTTCTTCACCTCCTAATTATAATTTCTACAATATGATAATATTATATAACTTATACATCGTCAATAAGATAATATTATTTTAATAATAGCTTTATACCATTTTTTCTTCTATTGATCCTCTTATTTTGTTAAGTATATCATTTTGTTTAAAGTTAACTGCTTGCCTTATTGCATTTTTAATAGCCTTTGCATCAGAGCTTCCATGAGCTTTTATGCAAATTCCATCTACTCCAAGGAAAGCTGCTCCACCATATTCTTTATAATCGAAGTCTTTTTTAAATTTATCAAATACAGGCTTTAAAATAATACCACCAATTTTAGTTCTGAAAGAAGACATAATTTGCTCTTTTAATGTAGAAAAAATTGTTGCTGCAACTCCTTCATACATTTTTAGCACTGTATTACCAACAAACCCATCACACACTAAAACATTAACTTTTCCTTCTGGAATTTCTCTTGGTTCAACATTTCCAACAAAGTTCAATGTGCTATCTTTTATTAACTTATGTGCTTCTTTAGTTAATTCATTTCCCTTTTCTTCCTCAGAACCAATATTTATCACTCCAACAGTAGGATTATCAATATTTAATATATTCTCAAAATAAGTTTCCCCCATAAGTGCAAATTGTAATAGATTAATAGGTTTGCAATCTGCATTTGCACCGCAGTCAATAACCATAAATGGCCCGTTTTTACCAGGCATAATAGGAGCTAGTGCAGGTCTATTTACCCCTTTGATTCTACCTACTACTAGTGTAGCACCAGCTAAAAAAGCGCCAGTACTTCCAGCAGATATAATTGCATCTGCATCTTTATTTTTAACTAATTCTAAAGCTTTATACAAACTGGAATCTTTTTTCCTACGAATCGCCATTACAGGATGTTCATTATTTGTTATAATCTCTTTAGCATCCATAACTTTTATTCTATCGCCAGAGTATCCATTGCTAGACAATTCTTTTTCTAATAACTCCTTAGGACCAGTAACTATAATCTCTATATCAGAATGAGTCTTGCATGCCTCAATACAACCTTCAATTATAGAATGAGGAGCATAATCTCCACCCATGCCATCCACCGCAATTTTCATAATTCCACCTCATTTTAGCATATTATTTCTTTTCATTTCATACATAAATTATACTAAAAAAAGTCCAAAAAAAGAAAGTCATTAGACTTTCTTTCTTAATCTTCTTTAGAAATTATTTCTTTTCCATTATAGTAACCACAATCTTTACATACTCTATGAGCAAGCTTCATTTCGTGGCATTGTGGACATTCAACAATTCCTGGTAAACTTAATTTAAAAGTTTGAGCTCTTCTAGAATCTCTTCTAGCTGTTGACATTTTTCTTTTTGGATGTGCCATCTATTTTCACCTCCTTAGTTAGTTGAGAAAAATTCTCTTAACTTTGCAAGCCTTGGATCAATATCATTCTTTTCACAATTACATGTGGAATGATTCAAATTAGTGCCACATACCGAACATAGTCCTTTACATTCTTCAGTGCAAAGTTTTTTCATTGGTAGTGACAATATAATGTTTGTCTCAATGATTGGAGAGAAATCTATCTTATCACTATTAATAATGATAATATCGTTATCCTCATCACGAAGAACTTTTGAAAACTTTTCATGAATCTCTATTTCTAAAGGGTAATTAAAGTTTTCAAGACACCTGGAACAAACAAGGTTTAATGTTGTTTGAATAGTTCCATCAAAATTGATTATATCACCTGTAGTAGTAATAGTACCTTCAACTTTGATAGGATCTACAAACTGTATATCTTCACCTTCAAATGTGATGTTTTTACCCTCAAAAGATACACTGACTTCTTTTTTATTGGTCTTCTTGCCTATTAAATCAGAAATATCGATTAGCATAAGTACACCTCTATTATTATAAATGGGCTAATAAATTTAGCATTTAAGCAGAATTTATTAGCCACAAACTATTATATAAACACGCCAATAAAAAGTCAAGCAATATATTTTAATTTGTTATAATTTGTTTTATTTCTCAACTATTGCTTTAGTATCTCTTGCTATCATTAATTCTTCATTAGTAGGAATAACCATTAATTTAACTTTAGAATCATCTGTACTTATTATTCTAGCTTCGCCTCTTACGTTATTCTTTTCTGGGTCTACTTTAGCACCTACAAATCCAAATGAATTTCCTAATTGTTCTCTAATTTCTATTCCATTCTCTCCAAGTCCTGCTGTAAATACGATTGCATCTACACCACCCATTATAGCTGTATAAGAACCAGTATATTGGATAACTCTGTATTTAAACATATCTAATGCTAATTGAGCTCTTTCATTTCCTTCTTTTGCAGCAGCTTCAATATCTCTAAAATCACTACTTACACCTGAAATTCCATATACACCAGATTTTTTGTTCATTAAAGTATCAAGATCTTCTACTGAATACTTACATTCTTTTAGTAAGAAAGTTACTATAGCTGGGTCAACATTTCCGCATCTAGTTCCCATAGCTAATCCACCAAGTGGAGTGAATCCCATTGTTGTATCTATACACTTTCCATTTTTAATAGCTGCTAAACTAGCTCCATTTCCTAAATGGCAAGTTATTATTCTTAAATCTTTTAAATCTTTTCCTAACATTTCAGCAGCCACAGAAGATACATATTTATGAGATGTTCCGTGGAAACCATATTTTCTTATTCCATAATCTGTATATAATTCATATGGTAATGAATACATGTATGCGTGTTTTGGCAATGTTTGATGGAATGCAGTATCAAATACAGCTACCATAGGAGTATTTGGCATTAATTCTTTACATGCATTTATACCTATTATATTTGGAGGATTATGTAATGGAGCTAATTTAATAAAATCATCTAAAGCTTTCATTACATTTTCATCAATTAATACAGAATCAGCATAAGCTTCTCCACCATGAACAACTCTGTGACCTACAGCAGAAATTTCTGACATGCTGCTTATTACTCCATGTTCTTTATCAACTAAAGCGCCAAGTACTAATTCTATTGCTTTTTTATGATCTGGCATTGGCTCTTCAATAATATATTTTTCACCATTTGATTTTTGTGTTAAAATTGATCCTTCTAAGCCGATTCTTTCTACTAATCCTTGAGCTGATGGTTTTTCAGTAGTCATATCGATAAGTTGATATTTTAAAGATGAACTTCCACAGTTAATAACTAATACTTTCATGAGTTTTCCTCCTAAATTAATTTATATGATATTATTTAACAAATTTTATACTAAGTTTTACATAAGTTATTGAGCTTGAACTGCTGTAATAGCAACAACGTTTACTATATCTTCAGCACTACATCCTCTTGATAAATCGTTAATTGGTTTAGCAAATCCTTGACAAATAGGGCCTACTGCATCTGCATGAGCAAATCTTTGAACTAATTTATATCCAATATTTCCTGCTTGTAAATCTGGGAAAACTAAAACATTAGCTTTTCCTGCTACAGGGCTATTTGGAGCTTTAAGTTCAGCTACCTCTTTTACAAGTGCAGCGTCTAATTGTAATTCTCCATCAATTGCAAGATCTGGTCTTTGAGCTTTTGCAAGTTCTGTTGCTTTTCTAACCTTATCAACTAGTTCATGACTAGCACTTCCCATAGTAGAGAAGGATAACATGGCAACTCTAGGTTCCATTCCACATAACTTTTTAGCAGTTTCTGCAGTTGCAATAGCAATAGAAGCTAGTTCTTCAGCAGTTGGGTTAGGGTTTACTGCACAATCTGCAAATAATAATAATCCATCTTGTCCATATTGGCAATTAGGTACTTGCATTACAAATGTACCAGAAACTATAGAAATCCCTGGAGTAGTTTTAACAATTTGAAGTCCCGGTCTTAATAAATCACCAGTTGTATGAATTGCTCCTGATACCATTCCATCAGCATCTCCAACTTTAACCATAACTGTTCCAAAGTATAATGGATCTTTTACTACTTGAAGAGCTTTTTCTTCAGTCATACCTTTATTTTTTCTTATTTCATAAAGTTCTTTTGCATATGCTGGAGTCTTTTCATAGGTTTCAGGATCAATTAAAGTTATTCCATCAAGATTTAAATTTAATTCCTTAGCTCTTGTAGTAATTTTAGTTTCATTACCTATTAAAACTACCTTAGCTAATTTATTATCTTTTATTTTTTCTGCGGCAATTAAGTTTCTATCTTCCTCACCTTCTGGAAGTAAAATAGTTTTTAAATCTTTTTTTGCCAATTCCCACATTTTTTCCATAAATCCCATAATTAATTTCTCCTTTCAATCTAGATCAGTTTACTGTATATTATATGTATAAAATACTCTATTATAATATACACCTACTTTACTATAATTTTCAATAACAAATATATAATTTTTCATTGGTTTTCAATTTTAATTGTTATACTATATACATTTATTGAGATAATTAATTATTATAATCCTATAAAAGAAAGGTGATTTAATGAATATATCAAGCATAATTACAGAATATAATCCAATGCACAACGGTCATTTATTACATATAAATAAGACCAAAGAGGTTACAAAATGCGATGGATTGATCTGTGTTATGAGTGGAAATTTTGTACAAAGAGGTGCCCCCTCTATTATTGATAAATGGAGTAAAACAGAAATTGCTCTTAAAAATGGTGTTGATTTGGTAATCGAATTACCTTCAACCTATAGTTTATCTTCAGCTGAATTTTTTTCTTATGGGGCAGTAAGTCTATTAAATTCATTAGGTATAGTAAAATCAATATGTTTTGGAAGCGAGCATGGAGATATAAAATTATTATATAAAATTGCAGAAATATTATATAAAGAATCTAATGAATTTAAAAGTTCTTTAAGAAATTATTTATCACAAGGAATTTCTTTCCCAAAAGCTAGAAATAAAGCCTTAAATGAAATTATTATTTCTAATAGTGAATTTGATAATATAGAACTTGATAATATTCTAAATAATTCAAATAATATTCTTGGAATAGAGTATTGTAAAAGTTTACTAAAATTAAATAGCTCTATAATACCACACACAATTCAAAGAATTGGATCTAGTTATAACGAATCTAATTTAATTGGTCTACTTCCAAGTGCGACCTCCATAAGAAATTCACTTAAAACTGATAATTCTATTGAATCAATAATAAATGCTGTTCCTTCTAATACCTTAAATAAACTACAAGAAAACATCACAAATAAATCTCTAGTTTTTGAGAATAGCATTTTTCCATATATAAAATATAAAGCTTTAACAAATAATAACAATTTATTTAACCTTCCTGATGCTTCGGAAGGGTTAGATAATAAAATATATAAAGCCTTACATAATAGTAATACTTATGATGAACTTTTGGATAAAGTAAAAAGCAAAAGATATTCATATACTAGAATTTCAAGATTGTTATGTCAATATTTTATTGGTCTTGAAAATATGACCAGAAACGAACTTATTGCTCTAAGGAACTCTAACGCTCACTACGCAAGAGTATTAGGTTTCAACTCTTTAGGAAGAACCATATTAAAAGAAATTAAAAAAGTGAGTTCAATACCTATTATAACAAAAGTTCCAAAACAGCTATGCAAACCGTTAGAATTAGATATTTTAACAACTAAAGCTTATAGTATAATAAATTCTTCTATTTCACCAGAAGCAGATTTCACAATTTCTCCAATTCGTATATTATAAATGTAATATTATATCCTAATTAAAATATAAATATAGTAGTCATGCTCATGTACCAATATTTATTTTAAGGGGATTTAATATGAAACTACTCTTTTATTTAATATTTTTAATTATAGGATTGTTGATATTCAATTTAATAAAAAGTAAAAATAAAGGCTTTAGTAAAAATTTTATATTTACTTTATTATGTACTATACTAATTTTCAATATTGTTTTGAATCCGAAAGTTTGTATAGATTCTGCTTTAGAAGGTGCCCAATTATTCCTTAACTCAGTGTTTGTTTCCTTGTTCCCTTTCCTAGTATTAATAAACATAATGCTTTACTATGATGGAGTTAATATATATTCAAATCTGTTAGGTGGAATTTTATGCAAACCTCTTAAACTTCCTAGAGAATGTTCCGTTGTTATATTAATCAGTATTTTATGTGGATATCCCTTAGGAGCAAAATATGCTTGTGAACTTTACGAAAAAAAAATTATATCCTATACTACCTGCGAAAGGTTAATTAGTATTGCTTCAAATCCAAGTCCTCTATTTATACTAGGTGCTATAGGTACATCAATGCTAAAAGATCCTTCTCTAGGATTAATACTTCTTATTTCAAGTTATTTATCATGTATTATAATGTCTTTTTTACTGCCTTCTCATAAAAACTTAAATGATAACATTTACCTCTATAGAAATGTAACCAAAGAAAATACAACTATAGGAGATATACTAAAAAATAGTATTGATAATGCAATTAAGACCTCTATTTCCATAGGCGGATTTATCATATTCTTTTCAGTTCTCACCGCAATAATAAAAAACAATATCTTATTTGATATTGTTTTTAAAAGTATTTCCTCATTTACAGGAATGAATTTAGTTTTGCTTGAAAGTTTTTTTCTTGGTTTATTAGAGATGACAAATGGAACTCATTTAATTTCAGAGTTAAATATAGACATACTATATAAATTAATTATAATAAGCTTTTTTATAGCATTTAGTGGTATATCAATAATATCACAAACATATTCTATTACTTATAAGTACAACTTTCCAATTAATTTATATGTTAAAAGAAAAGTTCTACAAGGGTTAGTATGTATTCTATTAACTCTCATCATATATAAAAGCAATATGCTAGACCTTTCCCAATCTACTTTTAATATCGGGTTAATGAATTATTCATCAATTAATTTAAAAAAAATATTTTTAATTGAAGTATTCATTTTATCAATTCCAATAGTAATGAAAAAGTTACTTATTAGATTCTCTTAGCTCCGTTATATTCTTTCTTATAATATCTATAACAGAGGTTATGTTGCTTTCTGTAGCTTTTAAATATTCCTCTGTTTCATTTTTTATTGTAACAAGCATTTTTTCGCCCTTAATATTAATTTGACTTTCTAACTGAGATAGTATTTCATCTGCATATTCTTTAGCTCCAAGCCTTATTGTTTTAGCATCACGATTAGCTGCAGCAATTATTTCTTGTGCTTTTGCCTCTGCTTCCCTAGTAATGCTATGCTTTTCGATTTCCCTTTTTAAGGCTTCAAAGCTTTCTATTTTTATCTGTTCAGATTGTTTATAAGCATCATTTAAAATTCTTTCTTTTTCATTACATATCCATTGTGCTTTTTTAAACTCTTCTGGAAGATAGTTAATTATTTGCTCAATAATATCTATAACTTCAGTTTTGTTTACAACAGTCTTATTTACAAAAGGCATAGTATGTGCAGTTTCAATTATCTCTTGAAGATATTCTAATAATCTCATTACCTCCATAAAATTATCCACCCTACTTTTTTAATTTCATCTTAATATCATCAATAATTTCTTCTGGAACAAGATCGTTTATACAACCACCAAACATTGCTACCTGTTTTAAAGATGAAGAGCTTAAATAAGCATATTTTGCACTAGTCATCATGCATAGGGTTTCAATGTCTTGGTTTAATTTTTTGTTAACTAGTGCCATTTGAAATTCATATTCAAAATCTGATACAGCCCTTAGTCCTTTAATAATAACTTGAGCTTTATTTTCCACCATATAATTAACTAAAAGCCCATTAAAACTATCTACCTCAATATTATCCAGGTGATTTGTTACCTTTTCTATTAGTTCAACTCTTTCTTCAATATTAAATAATCCCTTTTTATCTGGATTTATAAGTACAGCAACAATTAATTTATCAAAAACTTTAGCTGATCTCTCAATAATATCTAAGTGCCCCTTCGTTATAGGATCAAAACTACCTGGGTAAACTGCTATCCTCATTTCAAACCTCCCCATGCTTATAAAAACATACAGTAGTATTACCATATTTTCTATAATCATATAATACAATTTTCTCATTTCCTTTATAAATGTCTTCTGAAGAATCAATCTTAGTTACAATAATACCGTTTTCAGCTAATAATGATTCAGAAGTTATTATTTCAATTGCAGGTGGAATCATGTCTTTAGCATAAGGTGGATCAATAAATATTAAATCAAAAATCAATCCCTTTTTACTAAAGTCCTTCAATGCTGCGTATGAATCCTTATTTATACATTTACACTTTTCTTGAAAGCCTAAATTTTTAACATTTTGCATTAAAATATTAAATGTAGAAGGATGTTTATCTACAAGATAACATTCTTTAGCACCTCTACTTACCGCTTCTAGCCCTAGGCTGCCTGTACCTGCAAATACATCTACAGCATTAGCATCTACAATATCGTTTTGAATTATATTAAAAATATTTTCCTTTACTCTGTCTAGGGTCGGACGAGTCTGTATTCCATCTGGGGGCAAAATTTTTTTCCCCTTAGCAATTCCTGAAATAATTCTCATATTAATCCTCCTATGTTAATACGTGAAGTCTATCTTAACTCACATTTTAACATATATAAAGTCATTATACAAAAATATTTTAAAATTATCATATTATTATTAATTAAAACAAATTAATTTAGATGTTTCTTTTAACTTTGCAATAATTTTATTTTTTATGATAATATCTTCCTTTTTATCACTTTTAACTAGAATTTTTGCTTCATTGCTAGCTATTTTTAATAAATTAATATCATCGATTAAATTTGCTAAGCTAAAACCATCTTCACCATGCTGATTCATCCCAAAAATTTCTCCGCTACCTCTCAATTTTAAATCTTCTTCAGCAATATAAAAGCCATCATTACTCTTCGTTATTATATTCATTCTCTTTTTTGATACTTCACTTTTTAAATCGCTAATTAAAATGCAATAGGATTTTTTATTTCCTCTGCCAACTCTTCCCCTTAGTTGATGCAATTGCGATAAACCAAATCTTTCTGCATTCTCTATAATCATAACAGTAGCATTGGGAACATTTACCCCTACTTCAATAACAGTAGTAGATACCAAAACTTTAACTTTATTATCTCTAAAATTTTCAATTATAACATCCTTATGCTTTGGAGGCATTTTCCCATAAAGCATTTCTATTGGAATACCATTAAAATATTCTTGTTTAAGTTCTGCAAATAATTCTTCAACAGAAATTACTTTTATTTCTTCATTTTCTTCTACTAATGGACATACAATGTATACTTGAGTACCTTTTTTTATCTCTTTAAGAGCAAATTCATATGCTAAGTATCTTTTATTCTTCTCTATGAAAAATGTATCTACCTTACTCCTTCCGGGTGGTAATTCATCAATTACTGAAACTTCCAAGTCACCATACATAGTCAAAGCAAGAGTTCTAGGAATAGGTGTAGCTGACATTACTAGTACATCTACATTACTATTTTTATTTAGTAATCTGTTTCTTTGACCAACTCCAAATCTATGTTGTTCATCAGTTACTATAATCCCTAAGTTAAAAAACTCTACATCTTCTTCTAGCAATGCATGAGTACCAACAATTAAATCTATTTTACCTAATTTTAATTCTTCTTTTACTCTATTTTTTTCAGTTTTAGATATACTTCCTATAAGTAAACCAATATTTACTCCAAAATCATAAAAAAGTTTTTTTGCCTCCTCAAAATGCTGAGATGCTAATATTTCAGTAGGAGCCATCAATACACCTTGATATCCATTTTTAATAGCATTAAATAATGCTATCAATGCTATTATTGTTTTACCAGATCCAACGTCTCCTTGAACAAGCCTATTCATAGGCCTACTTTTCTTTTCGTCAATAAGAATTTCCCTTATAACTCTATTTTGCGCATTTGTCAAATTATATGGCAGCTTTTCCTTTAACAATTTCAATTCTGGAGAAATTTTATAGCTAATCCCTTGATTTTCTCTATATTTTTTAAGCATTTCTAGCTTTAAGCAATAACTAAAAAGCTCCTGGAATTTAAGCCTTTCCTTAGATTGTTGAAGCTTATAATTATCTTCAGGAATGTGTATATTTCTAATGGCTTGGTCTAAAGAGAATAAATTATATTTAGTTAATACTGTATTAGGAAGCGATTCAACAAACTTAAATTTTGATAATACTTCATTGATTAACTTATTTAAAAGATTATTTGAAATACCAGCTGTTAAATTATATTTAGGTTTTATACTGCAACTGTATTTTTCAACGTTCTTAATTTCTGGATTTATAAATATCTTTTTATTTTTTTCTATTTTTAATGTTCCTGAAAAAATATATTCTCTATTAAGTTCAATTTTGTTTTTAATATAAGGTTGATTAAACCACTTAGCTTCTAATAATATATTTTCATTTTTGATTAAAACTGTAGAAAGAATCAGGTTTCTTCTTATATAAGCATCCTTCTTAATATTCTTAATCAAAACTTTCGTTGTAACTCTTTTACTTTCCTTAACCTCCTCTATGCTTTCAAAAAAACTATTAAACTCATAGTCTCTTGGAAAATATAAAATTAAATCAAGAATTTTAAATATTCCACATTTGTTTAGCGCAATTTTAGTTTTAGGTCCTACACCTTTCATTACTGTAATATCATCATTAATATTCATGTAATCATACTCCAAATAAAATTATAACAAAAAAAGCCCTTAGGCTTTTCTTATTCAACAGCGATAATAAAATAGTATAAGGGTTGTTCTCCACTATAGCAGTGGACATCTAAATCTTCGTATTGTTTTTCTATACTATTAATAAATTCTTGAACCTTTTCTTCATCACAATCTTTACCATAAAAAATTGTAATTAGCTCACTTTCTTCAGTAACCATTTTATCTATTACATTTTTACAAACTTCATAAATATCTTTTCCAACTTCAGCTATTTTACCTTCAATTAATCCTAAAATATTTCCTTCTTTAATTACTTTGCCATCCATTTCAGTGTCTCTAACAGCATATGTAATTGATCCAGTATTAACTTTTTTAATTGCTTCTTTCATTTCTTGAATATTATCTTCAAAAGACATTTCTCCATTGAATACTGTAAGTGCAGTTACTCCTTGAGGAATAGTCTTTGTTGGTAGTACAATTACATTTTTCTCTGATAATTCTGCCGCTTGCTCTGCAGCCATTATAATATTTTTATTATTAGGCAAAATAAAAATATTTTTTGCATTTGCTTTATTAATATGTTCAATGAAGTCTTGAGTACTAGGGTTCATAGTTTGACCACCTTCAATAACATAGTCGACACCTAGTTCTTCAAAAATATGTTTAATTCCTTTACCCATTGCAACTGATATAAATGTAAATTCTTTCTCATTTTCTTTAATTACATTGGTATTTGTAATAGGTGCAACATCATCAGATTTTGTAGAAGCATATTCTAATTCTAGAATTTGCCTATGTTGTTCTCTCATATTATCAATTTTAATTTTTGATAATTCACCGAATTTTACAGCTTTAGATAAGATATTTCCTGGATCATTTGTGTGGATATGTACCTTTATTATTTCATCTAGCCCTACTACAATCATAGAATCTCCTAAAGGTTCTAATTGATCTCTTAATGTATTTGCATTTTCAGCTGCATTCTTTGAGATTACAAAAAACTCAGTACAGTATCCGAATTTAATATCTTCCAGTTTAATATTTGCACTTTTAATAAAGTTGCTTTCTTCTTGAGAGTCTATATCTTCTTTAATATCAGATTTTATTCCGTCTTTTAAAGCTTCATACATTCCTTTAAAAATAATTAAAAGACCCATTCCTCCTGCATCTACTACTTGAGCTTCTTTTAAAGCTGGAAGCATGTCAGGAGTCTTATTTAATACAACTTCAGAGTGTTCATAAACCTTCTTTAATAATCCAACTATATCCTTTTCATTTGCCTCTATGGCACTTTCACCTGCTGCTCTTATGATTGTTAAAATTGTACCTTCAGTAGGTCTCATAACAGCCTTATAAGCAAAATTAGCACCTTCTTTTATACAATTAGCAAAGGAAACTGCATCTATTTCATCATATCCTTCCATTCCCTTAGCTATACCCCTAAAAATCTGTGAAAGAATAACTCCTGAGTTACCTCTTGCTCCCATTAGGGCTCCTCTAGATACACGTTTTGCAACTTCAGATATGGAGACTGTTTCTAAATTCTCAATTTCTGATACTGCACTTTTAAAAGTCATTGACATGTTTGTACCTGTATCACCATCTGGTACTGGAAATACATTTAAAGAATTAACATATTCCTTTTTTCCGTGAAGACTGTTTGCTGCATTTATTACCATATTCCGCAAATCATGTCCATTTATCTTAAAACGTTCCAATTTTAGTACCTCCTTAGACCCTTACACCTTGAACATTTACAGTTATACTTCCAACATTTAATCCTGTATACTTCTCAATATTATATTTTACCTTTTGAATAATATTATTTGCTATAACTGAAATTTTTGTTCCATACTGAACGATAATATATAATTCAATACACAATTTATTATCTTTATTATAAAGCTTAACACCCTTGCTTAAACTTTCTGCTCTAATTAACTCCCAAAGTCCATCTTTAGCATTTCTTGAGGCCATACCAACTACTCCATAGCATTCCATTGTAGAAACTCCAATAATATTTGCCAAAACCTCGTCAGAATAATTCACCAAACCAAAGTTATTGGTTATTCCAAGCATACAAATTCCTCCTTGTATATTACTCACACATATTATTTATTTTATAATATATATATGATATAATCAAGAAAATTAATGATATATATACTTTTTCTTACTGTTAGAAATATATTTTACTTGCCAAAATCACAATTTTTGTGCTACAATATAAGACGTTCTATCGTATGGAATTATTATCTTCATTTAGGAGGTGTTATTAATGTCAAAGAAATGCGAAGTATGTGGAAAAGGCGTTATATCAGGCGTTCAATACAGCCATTCTCATCGTCAAACAAAGAGAAGATGGTCTCCAAATATAAAAAGCGTTAAAGCTCTAGTTAGTGGTACACCTAAAACAATCAGCGTATGTACTAGATGCTTACGTTCTGGAAAAGTTCAACGTGCTATTTAATAATTTGGATATTATATAAAAAATGCAATTGTATAACAATTGCATTTTTTATTTTCATCCTTTTTTAAATATTCTTATTATCTTAGATATAAACTTAGGTACCTTAATAGCAACAATTCTCATAATACCCTCCTAATATATAGCTATTAAATAAAAAAAGTTCATTCTATTTATATTTTATGCTTAACAATAAAATTTGTTACAAAAAATATAGCAAGATATGTTTTTCACATCTTGCTAATCTGTTGGAAAAATAATTAATAAAATTCCTTTTGTAAATTCAATATTTACTTTTTCTTCTAAGAATTCATTTGAAATAGTTATTGGATCTCCTATTTTCAAAAAATAATCCTTAAGTAAATACTTAGCTCCGTTTATAGTTAAATTATATACATCTGAAAAGTACGCCGCTAAAGAAAAGGTAGTGCGAGCACTTCCTTTTATAGTAACACTTTTATCCGTTATCATAATAACATTATTATCATCTTTCATTGTAGCCAAAATATTTTTTCTAAGACATTTTAGCAGCATTCCAAGGTTGCCCATTAGGTGATCCAGTCTACTTCCTGTACAACCTAATAAAACAATTTCCTTTGCTCCTAAGCTTATAGCTTTATCAACAGCAATTTCAGTATCTGTATAATCTTTCTCTGGAGGATATTTCAATATTTCAGTATTAGTATTTCTAAAAAACTCTAATGCTTCTTCTTTTATTGAGTCTAAATCTCCGATAATATAGTCTGTATAAATTCCATATTCATACAATGAATTAGCACCACTATCAGCACAAATTACACAATTAGAATTTAATAATTCCTTTTTAATTAAGTCAAGAGATGGTTTTTTCCCTCCAGATATTATTACAAACTTCATGATTAATATTTTTCCTTTAAAGCTTTAATGTTATCTTCTAATTTTCCATCCTTAAATACCGATGAACCTGCTACAATAACATTTGCTCCACTTTCAATTACTTCTTTAATATTATCTACTCCTATACCACCATCAACTTGAATTAATAAATCTTTATTGTATTTTTCAGATAGTTTTTTTACCTCTTTAATCTTTTCTGAACAGTACTTTATATATTTTTGACCTCCAAAGCCGGGATTAACAGACATTATTAATACCATATCTACAATCCCTATCAGGTTATTAAGTGATGATACTGGTGTACCAGGATTTAAAGCAATACCCGCTTTAACTCCAAAGCTTTTTATATAATTTATTGTTCTATCCAAATGTCTATCAGCTTCATAATGAACTGTTATAATATCTGCTCCAGCTTTAACAAAATCCTCAATATACCTTGCAGGATCCTCAATCATTAAATGGACATCGAAAGGTAACTTTGTAAGCTTTCGTATGCTCTTCATAATGGGAACTCCAAAAGATATATTTGGAACAAACATTCCATCCATTACGTCTATGTGTAAAAGGTCTGCTCCGTATCTTTCTAATTTATATACATCTTCTCCTAACTTTGAAAAATCTGCTGATAAAAGGGATGGTGATAACTTTACCATTTGTCCTTTCCTCCTTTAATAATTTCTTCTAGCGTTTTTATGTAAAAATCATATCTATTGTTGTTAATTTCTCCCTCATCTAATGCTTGTTTTATCCTGCATCCAGGTTCTTTGTAATGCATACATCCATTAAACTTACACTGGGAATCATATTTAAAAAATTCAGGGAAAAATTCTTTTAGACTTTCCTTACTTTTAATTGAAAGCTCAATAGTAGAGAATCCTGGAGTATCCACTAGGAACCCTCCAGAAATCTCAATTAATTCACTGTGTCTTGTAGTATGTTTTCCTCTTTTTAGTTTTTCACTTATGTCTCCAGTTTCCATTAATTCAGTTCCTACAAATTTATTTAAAATTGTAGATTTTCCAACTCCTGAAGGACCACAAAATACGGTGACATTTCCTTTGAATTTATCTTTAATCTTATCGAGACCAATACCTTTTTTAGCATTTAAAAAGACGTACTCATATCCAGCACTTTCCACCATCTTAACTGCTTCATGATTAATAAAATTTTCTTCTAAATCTATTTTATTAAAACATACAATAGATTTTATATTTTTCATCTCACACTGCAATAAAAACTTATTTAAAAGCTCTAAATTGATTTCCGGATTTTTTAATGCAAATACAACAAAAGCTTGGGAAACATTAGAAACTGCTGGCCTGATTAATTGATTTTTTCTTTTGCAAATATCCTCTATAGCTCCTTGATCATTTTTAATGGAAATAATTACATTATCTCCTACCATAGGAACTAATCCTTTACTTCTAAATTTGCCTCTTGCCTTGCATTCAATAATATCATTATTGATTTTTACATAATAAAATCCGCCAATTCCTTTAATAATCGTTCCTTCCATTTTTCCTCCTAGCTTATTATGGATTTGGTTCACTAGTTAATTTAATAACAGTACCTGCTTCAACTTCTTTTCCAGCATAAGTATCCTGTACTGTTATAATAAAATCATCTCTTCCGCTTACATCTAAAATCAAATCATAATTTTGTGCAATTCTTCGAGCTTCTTTTACTGTTTTATTTACAAAATTAGGAACAATAATCAAACTTTTATCACCATATACATAATAGCTTAAATTTATTACAGTGTTTTCTTTAACTTCTTTATTTGGCTCAATACTTTGAACTGTTACTATTCCATCTTTAGATTCGTCCTGCGTCTTTATTTTTGTAAGAACCCCTAATTTCAATTTTGCATTGACTATGAGTTCTTCTGCCTCATCAACATTTTTGTTAACTAGATTTGGTACTTTAGTCATTTTAGATTCTGAACCATTACTAACTACTAAATCCACTGTAGTATTAGTACCAATAGGAGAATCAGGTTTTGGAGATTGATCTGCTACTTTACCTTTATCAATTGTATCGCTGAAAACATATGTTACTTTACCTAGTTTTAAATTATATACCTTTAGATACTCTTTTGCTGCTTCAAACTCTATCTCAATTAAATTTGGAACTGTTGATACCTTTGGTCCAGAGCTTAATATTACTCTTACTTCATCATTTTCACTTCTATCAATTTCTGTACCTGGATATGGGTAACAATTAATAACTACTCCTGCTGGCTTATCACTGCTTTCAGTTGTAGCAACAAATTTCAAATCTTTTTCTTCAACAAGCCTCTGAGCCTCTTCCTTATCTAAGCCTATAATATCAGGAACTATAACTTTACCAGTAGGTTTATCAACACCACTCAATTTGCCTCCTGAAAGCATATATGCAGAAATAAACCCAACTAAAATAACTGTAATCGCAATTAAACTTACTATTAATATTTTCTTTTTCTTCATAGTTATACCACTGCCACCTGAAACATTTTCAATTTCATCATTTTCTATATCATCATAATCTTCATCTTCATAATCATGAATAGGCCTCATAATCATAGTATAATCATTCTCTTTATTATCTATTGATAGCTCTACATTAGGATTATCTTTAATTTTTTGAAGATCGTTTAATATTTCAGTTGCACTTTGATATCTTCTAAATTGTTCTTTTTCTATAGCCTTTAAAATTAATCTATTTAGGCTTTCTGGTATCTTTGGATTTACCTCTTTTGGTGGTTTTACCTGTTCTTGAATGTGCTTTATTGCTACAGAAACAGGACTATCTCCATCATAAGGAAGTTTACCAGTTACCATTTCATAAAGAATAATTCCTAATGAATATATATCAGTTTTACAATCAACATAGTTTCCTCTAGCCTGTTCTGGAGAAAAATAATGAGCCGATCCAAGAATTCTATCAGAATTAGTGATTGTAACTGAAGAAGTAGCTTTAGCTATACCAAAATCCGTAACTTTCACTACACCATCCTTAGTCACAAGAATATTGTGTGGTTTAACATCCCTATGAATAATATTATTTTTATGTGCGCACTCTAATGCTTTTCCTATCTGAATAGCTAAAATTATAGCTTCATTATATCTAAGAACCTTTTGTTCATTTATAATTTCCTTCAAAGTTTTTCCATCAATATATTCCATTACTATGTAATTAATATTTTTTTCTGAACCAATATCATAAATACTTACAATATTGTTATGTGATAAACTTGCAGCAGATGCGGCCTCTTGCTTAAATTTAGCTACGAACTCCATATTATCAACAAATTGTGATTTTAATATTTTTACAGCAACATACCTGTTTAATAGATGGCATTTAGCTTTATAAACTTCAGCCATACCGCCTTCACCGATTTTTTCTAATAACTCATATCTATTTCCTAGAATAGTACCTATCATTTTTGCACTCTCCTTCAAAAACAATCACAGAAATATTATCTCTTCCACCTTTTTCTTTGCTTCTCTCTACTAAATATTTACTTGCATCTTCATTATCATTATTTATTATTATATCATAAATTTCTTCTTTACTAATTTCATTTGTCAATCCATCTGTACAAAGTAAAAATTTAATTTTTGTATCTAATTCAATTGCATAGATATCTACTTCAACATTTTCCTTAGTTCCAAGAGCTCTTGTAATTATATTTTTATTTGGGTGTTTTAATGCCTCCTCTTCACTAATACTGCCATCATCTACCAATTCTTGTACTAAAGAATGATCTTTTGTAATCTTTTTTATTGAATTATCCTTTATTATATAACAGCTGCTATCTCCAACATTTGCTATAATGGCGTTATTATCTTTAATTAAACAAGCTGTAATAGTTGTCCCCATACCATTTAAATTATTACTTGATATGGATGTTTCATACACAACTTTGTTTGCATAACAAATAGCATTTCGAAACTCTTCTTCTAAGTTATTTAAATCCCCTAAATTTTTAATATACTCAATACATGACTCTACTGCAATTTTGCTTGCTACATCTCCTGCATTATGGCCCCCCATACCGTCAGCAACAATATACATACTTATTTCTTCATTGGAAAAAAAACCTACATAATCTTCGTTCACGTCCCTGGTATTCCCAACATCGGACAAAATTCCAATTGATTTACTGTTTTTCTCTCTATAAAACTCACCCATAAAACTTACCCTCCATCACACATTACATACTATTCACTCTTCATGTAATTTCTCCTCAATTGCCCACAGGCAGCATTTATATCTGAACCCATTTCTCTTCTAATTGTAGTTTCGATTCCAAAACTAGTTAAAGTATTTTTAAAAATGTTAATATCATTGACACTTGATTTAATAAAGCTGTTTTCTTCTATCTCATTTACGGGTATTAAATTAACATGGCAAGGCAATTTTCTAAGTACTATGCATAGTTCTTCTGCACTTTCTTTCTTATCATTAATTCCTTTTACTAAAGCATATTCAAAGGTTATTCTTCTATTAGTTTTATTATAATAGTATTTGCATGCTTCAATTAATTCTTTCAAAGTATACTTATATGCTATTGGCATGATTTCCTTCCTCATCTCATCATTTGAAGCATGTAATGATATTGCTAAAGTTATCTGTAAATTTAAATCAGCCAATTCCATTATTTTCTCTACTATGCCACAAGTAGATAAGGTAATATGACGCTGTCCAATATTTAGAGTTTCTTCAGAATTAATTAAGTATATAAATTTTATTACATTATCAAAATTATCTAATGGTTCACCACTTCCCATTAGTACAACATTTGAAATTCTTTCACCTATTGATTCTTGAGCTTTAATTACTTGACCTATCAATTCACCTGGTGATAAATTTCTTATAACTCCACCAATAGTAGAAGCACAAAATTTGCATCCCATTCTGCAGCCAACCTGGGTCGAAATGCAAATAGTATTTCCATGCTTATACTTCATAACAACTGCTTCAATAATATTTCCATCTCTATATTGAAACAGAAACTTTTGAGTACCATCTATATTAGATTTATATTCCTGAAGTACTTTGGGAATCCCTATGAGAAAATTTTCAGCTAACTTTTGTTTCATATTTGAAGGTAAATTACTCATTAGCGAAAAATCTAGCTTTTGCTTCTTATAAATCCAATCAAAAACCTGTTTAGCTCTAAATTTACTTTGCCCATTTTCTTCCATCCACAAAATTAAATCCTTTAAGCTGAAATCTAGAATATTTTGCATAATTCACCTACCAGTTTCTTTTAAGTTTTGCTATGAAAAATCCATCCATATATTTGTTTGGTAGTATAGTTACCATTCCATTTTCATAAATAAGATTAGGTAAATTGCCAAAATAAATTGGTTCTATTGAAATATTGGGATAGTTTTCTATTAGCCAATTAATATTTTCCATATTCTCTTTTTTATTTAAAGTACATGTTGAATATATTACAGTTCCATTAGGTTTTACATATTTTATTGAATTGAGCATTATCTTTCTTTGAATTTGTATTATATCTTCTAATGCCTTATTATTTTTCGTATACTTAATTTCTGGTTTTTTCTTAATAATTCCCAAACCAGAACAAGGTACATCTATTAAAACTGCATCTGCAATATCTTTAAGGTCTTCATTAAAAGTTGAAGCGTCCATTTGTCTACATAAAATATTATTTATTCCCAACCTAAACGCGTTTTCTTTTATTAGAGACAATTTATTCTCGTGTATGTCAAAAGCAATAATCTGTGCTTTATCATTTGATAATTCAGATATATGAGTACTTTTACCGCCGGGTGCACTACATAAATCAAATATTTTTAATTCTTCACAAAAGCCCAAGGCTGGTGCAACTAACATAGCACTTTCATCTTGAACAGTAATTTTGCCCTCTGTAAATAGCTGGTTATCTTCAATATTTTTGCCCTTATTAATAATAATAGCTTCCGGGCAAACATATCCTTCTTCTATATCATATCCTAGTCTTTCCAATTCTTCATAAGCTTCATCATAATTAATTTTTAAAGGGTTTACTCTAACAGAGGTTACTGGTCTTTCGTTTAAACCAGATAATATTTCTTCAGTTATCTTTCCTCCATATTGTTTCATAAACAAATTCACTAACCACTTTTCAAATGAATAGTTGAAGCATAATGACTCCACCAAGTTATTCTTATTATAATATGTTTTTTCTGAATCCCTAATATAGTTTCTCAAAACCCCATTTACCAATTTAGATGCACTTACAGAAGAGTATTTCTTTGCTATCTCTACTGCCTCATTAACTGCAGCAAAGGTTGGAACCTTATCTAAGTATCTTATTTGATAAATAGCACTCCTCAAAATGTTTAGAACATATGGCTCTAAACTTTCTATACCTTTTTTAAGAAAAGAATTCAAAATCTTATCTATTGTATATTTATATTTTATGGTTCCATATACTATTTCTGTTATTAAAGCTTTGTCTTTATCATTAAAACTATTTTTTTTAAGTTCATTTCTCAGAATTATATTTGAATATCCTTCATTAGAAAATACAGTATTTAAAATATCTACACATAATTTTCTAGCATTTTTCATCATGTGTCTCCATTCATATTTATTTTAGTCTTCCCTACTTATAGCAATTAGTCTAACAAGTTGTAAAAGTGACATAATAGCTGCTGCTACATAAGTCATTGCGGCTGCTGACAAAACAGCCTTTGCTCCTTTAATTTCATTTCCATATAATATATTTCTTTGTTGTAATATCTTTAAAGCTCTATTAGAGGCATCAAATTCAACTGGAAGTGTTATAAGTTGAAAAATTACTACAGCAATAAACAAGATTATTCCGATGTTAACAAAATAGCCAAGTCCCAAAAACATTCCAAGCAAAAAGATTATCCAAGATGCTCTTGAACTAAAGTTTACTGCCGGCACAATAGCATTTCTTATTTCAAGTGGAGAATATCTTTCATTATGCTGTATTGCATGACCTGTTTCATGTGCTGCGACACCAATTGATGCAACTGAATCTCCATAAAAAACTTCCCTTGATAATCTCATAACTCTATTTCTAGGATCATAATGATCAGTAAGCTTACCATTTATTAGTTCTATTGGAACATCATAAAGTCCATTAGAATCAAGAAGCATTCTAGCTACCTTTTCACCTGTATAGCCATTAATAGTAGTAATTTTTGAGTATTTATTAAAGGATGAGCTAACTTTAATTTGTGCCCAAGCTGATAAAACTAAAGCAGGAATTATTATAATAAATGTCCAATCATAAAATGGTAACATTTATACCACTCCTTTCATATACAATTGTTATGTTAAAATAGTACCTTTTTCGATAACATTTCCTCTTGTATATTGTTCCACAGTCAAAACTTTTTTTCCTGGAAATTGTATCTCTTTTACTAATATTGCACCATCTTTACAAGAAACTTTAATTCCTTTTTGTGAAACATCTATTATAGTTCCAGGCATATACTTATGTTCTTCTGATATTGGCTCTGCCTTATATATTTTCATTACAACTCCATTATAATTAGTATAAGCTACTGGCCAGGGATTTAATCCTCTAATTAAATTATGAATATCTTTTGAGGACATATCCCAATTTATCTTAGCCATTTCTTTATTTAACATAGAAGCATATATAGTATCTGTTTCCGTTTGTTTTTCAGGAACAATTTTATCCTCATACATTTTATTAATAGTTTCTACTAATAATTCGGCACCTTTGTTCATTAAAATATCATGTAATTCTCCTGCAGTCATATCTCTATGGATATTAACTTCTTGTTTTAAAAGCATATCACCTGTATCTAAGCCTACATCCATAAGCATAGTTGTATTTCCTGTTTTTTCTTCACCCTTTATTATAGCCCAGTTAATTGGAGCTGCACCTCTATATTTTGGAAGCAGCGAAGCATGTAAATTAATGCAAGCATATTTAGGAATTTCAAGAACTTCTTTAGATAAAATTTGACCATAAGCTACAACTACAATAAAATCTGGTTTAATTGCTCTTAAGCTTTCAATCGCCTCTTCTTCTTTTCTTAATTTATGCGGCTGCAGCACTTTAATATTGTATTTTAAAGCTAGTTCTTTTACTGGAGACATGGCAAGACTTTTCCCTCTTCCTTTTGGCTTGTCAGGTTGAGTAAAAACTGCCTCTACACCGAAGTTGTCAATTAGAGCTTGCAAAGAAGGAACTGCAAAATCAGGAGTTCCCATGAAAATTATCTTCATTAAATTACTCCTCACTTTCTTCCATTACTTTATCTATAAATAATATACCATTTAGATGATCTATTTCATGACAAAAAGCCCTAGCAAGAAGCCCTTCTCCTTCCATTTCAAATTCCTCTCCTTTTTCATTTAGGGCACGAACGGTTACATTTAATGGTCTATCTACTTTACCTTGTTCTCCAGGTATACTTAAGCATCCTTCAAAGTCAATCTGACTTCCATGAGCCTTTAATATTTCTGGATTTATTAGTGTAATTGGTCCTTCTCCAACGTCAATTACAACTAGCCTTTTTAAAATTCCTATTTGTGGCGCTGCAAGTCCAACTCCATCTGCAGCATACATAGTTTCTTTCATATCCTCTATTAAAGTGATAATTCTATCATTAATCTCTTCAATCTTTTTAGATTTTTTTCTTAAAATTGAATCTCCTTCTTTTCTTATATTTCTTAAAGCCATTTTAAATCCTCCTTTTAATTTCACTTCAAGTCAATGCTAAACTATAGTAACTATGTTAATAGTCCTATAACAAATTAGATGGATTAATATCCAAACTTATCCTTATATCATTATAAACCTCTTGTAAACAATCATAAACAATATTTTTAACCTTTAAGGCTAAAATATTGTCTATCTCTCCCTTAATCAATATTTGCCATCTAAAATATTCTTTTATTTTTGATAAAAGGCAAGGAGAAGGTCCTAGTATCCCTATTTTATCATTTTCTTTTAGATTATTGTTTAGTTTTATGGCAAGTAATTGTATATTTTTTATTAACAACTGCTCATTTTTACTGCTTAAATTAATTGATAGTATTTTAGAGAATGGAGGGTACCCCATGTTTTCTCTTATACTTATTTCTTCTTTATAAAAACTTTTATAATCATTTATCAAAGAATATTTTATGCTGGAGTTTTCAGGATTATAGGTCTGCACAATTACTTTTCCCTTTTTTTTGCCCCTTCCAGCTCTTCCTCCAACTTGAGTAATTAACTGAAAGGTTTTTTCACCAGATCTAAAATCAGGTAAATTTAAAGAAATATCTGCAGCAATTACACCTACAAGAGTAACATTTTTGAAATCTAATCCTTTTGCAATCATTTGTGTTCCAACAAGTATATCAGCTTTACCATCTTTAAAATCATTATAAATTTGCTCATGAGAATTTTTCTTTCTTGTAGTATCAAAATCCATTCTAATTGTTCTAGCATTAGGAAATTTAACTTTTATTTCTTCTTCCACTTTTTCAGTGCCTATACCGAAATATTTAACATAATTGCTTCCGCATTTAGGGCACACCTTCAAAGCTTTATATCTTTTTCCACAATAATGGCACTCTAGAAAATCTCCTTTGCTATGATATGTCAAAGCAATATCACAATCCAAACATTTAAATACAAATCCACATTTTCTACAGGATACAAAAGTAGAAAATCCTCTTCTATTTAGAAACAAAATGATTTGTTCTTTGTTGTTTAGTGCATTCTCTATTTCTTCATATAGCTTTTCACTAAAAATCGATTTATTATTTTTCAGCAATTCTTGTCTCATGTCAACTATATGGACCTCTGGCATATCTGCTCCATCTGCCCTATTATTAATAGTTAATAATTGAACTTCTCCCTTTAGGCATCTATAATAGTTTTCTATTGATGGAGTTGCAGAACCCAATACTAACTTACATCCTTCTAAATTACACTTTAATTCAGCAATCTCTAAAGTGTTATATTTAGGATCACTATCTGATTTATAACTATTTTCATGTTCCTCATCAATAACAATAATTCCTAAATTTCTAAATGGAAGAAAAATAGCTGAACGTGCACCAATTGCTACCTTTACTCTTCCATTTTTTACTCTTAACCATTCATCATATCTTTCGCCATCAGAAAGTCTACTATGAAAAACAGCTATATTTTTACCGAACCTTCCCTTAAATCTTTCTACCATCTGAGGAGTAAGAGATATTTCAGGAACTAAAATTATAGATTCTTTTTCATTTTTAATCATTTCATTAACTAAGTTCATATAAATTTCCGTTTTGCCACTACCAGTAACTCCATGTATTAAAAACAAATTTTTATTTGAACCTAAAATATTCTTGACTACAGAACTTTGTTCTTCATTAAGTATTTTGGGTTTATATTCAGAATAGTCTTTTGTATTAAATCTATCTACTATAGTATCTTCTGTAGATAACAATTTGTGCTTAATCATTGTATTTATAGAAGATAGAGATATATTAAATAATTTGCTCAATTCTGATTTACTGTACATTCCATTATTATTCTGTATAATGCTATATATTTGTTTATAATTATCTTTTAAGGTTTCATCATACAATTCATTATTTACATAAATTAATTCTTTTGACTTTTTACTTATTCCTTTTATTATTCCAGTAGGAATAATTACTTTTATACATTCTAAATAAGTGCATAAATATTTTTCTCTCATTATTTCAATTAGCTTAATATCTTTATCACTAATAACAGTAAATTCTTCGAATACACTTACCACTTCTTTTAATCTACTAGGATTTTCGCATTCATTATATAATTGTAGTACAAAACCATCAATTATTTTGTTTCCTCTTCCGAAAGGTACCTTTACCATGGATCCAAGCTTTATTTTACCTATTAATTTATCAGGTATTCCATATGTAAAAATTTTGTCCAAGCTAATCGATTGGTTATTTACTATAACTCCTGCATATTTAAACACATACTTCACCCTTTTTTATAAAACTAAGTTATTGTAGAATTATAAGAAAAAAGCGCATTAGCGCTTTTCATTAATAATATTAAACAATTCTCTTGCAATCATTCTTTTGCTCATCTTACTAATTGAAATATTTCTACCATCTCTACATAAAATATTTACCTTATTTTCGTCACAAGCAAAGCCTGTATCATTACAAGTAATGTCATTAGCCACTATGTAGTCTAAATTTTTTCTTTCCAGCTTTGATTTTGCATTAGCAATAAGATCATCACTTTCTGCAGCAAAGCCAACTAAAATTTGGTTTTTTTTCATTTCACCAATAGTTCTAAGTATATCAGTATCTTTTTCAAACTGAATCACTAAATCCTCATTAACTTTCTTAATCTTCTTATTAGAATAGTTTTTAGGTTTATAATCTGCTACTGCTGCAGCTTTTATTACAATATCTGAAGACTCAAAATTTTCTTTTACCGCTTTCAGCATTTCATGATTTTCTTTGATATTAATAACCTTCATGCCAAAAGGTTTATTTATATTGCATGGTCCACTTATTAAGGTAACCTCTGCACCTCTATCTCTTGCTTCTTCTGCTATGGCATATCCCATTTTCCCACTTGATCTATTAGTTATAAATCTTACTGGATCCACAGGTGCAATAGTCGGACCTGCTGTAACAAGAACTTTTTTACCTTTTAAATCTTTAATATCATATACCATACTAAGAACAATTTCACTAATTAAGGTTGTATCCGCTAGTTTACCTGAGCCAGTATCTCCACAAGCAAGTCTTCCTTCTTCAGGCTCAATAAATTTATATCCAAAGACCTTTAGTTTTCTAATATTATCTTGAACAATAGGATTTAAGAACATGTTTGTGTTGGCCGCTGGTGCAAATACTACTGGTGCTTTTGTTGCCATTATTGTAGTAGTAAGCATATCATCAGCTATTCCATTAGCGACCTTTCCTAATACATTTACAGTTGCAGGAACTATTAGCATTAAATCTGCTTTTTTAGCTAAAGAAATATGTTGAATTTCCCAAGCTTTTGGTTCTGCAAACATATCAACCACTACCATGTTTTGGCTAAGTGATTGAAAAGATAACGGACTTACAAACTTCGTAGCATGCTCAGTCATTATTACATGTACTTCTAATCCAGCCTTCTTTAACTTGCTGATTACATCCAAGGCTTTATAAACTGCAATACCACCAGTAACCCCTACTACAATAGTTTTCTTGTCACTCATTTTATTTTATTCCTTTCGCTACTGACTCATATAATACTTTTCCTTCATTGAGCTCGTTTATAGCAATAGTAAGTGGTTTTGAAGCTTCTTCTAATTTAATTTGCGCTTCATCTCCATCAATTAATTGTCTTGCTCTTTTTGATGTAACAATAACTAGCGAATATCTGTTATCAACTTTAGTTAATAAGTCAACTATGGATGGTTTAATCATATAATTGTTCATGTATTAGTCCCTCCTTTGATACAATGTTTTCTTGTATTCTTTCAACACTACATTTTTCTGCAATTATTATACTTTTAATTTTATTTACTGCTTCTTCAATTTTATCATTTACTACAGCATAATTGTACTTTGATACATAATTAATTTCCTTATATGCAGACTTAAATCTTGTCATTAAGGATTCAGGAGTTTCACTTCCCCTTTTAATAATTCTATTTTTTAATTCTTCCATGGAAGGAGGAAGTATAAATATAAATACTCCTTTTGAATATGTCTCTTTTACCTTTAAAGCACCTTGTATATCAATCTCTAATATTACATCTTTTCCTTCTTCAAGTTTTTCAATTACTTTAGATTTTGGTGTTCCGTAATAATTACCATATACTTCTGCATATTCAAGAAAATCTCCTTGTTTAATCTTGTTAAGAAAATTTTCTTTTTCTAGAAAATAATAATTTTTCCCTTCTACCTCACCTGTTCTTGGTGATCTAGTTGTTGCAGAAACAGATAACCAGAATTCACCGCTTTCTATTAGCTCTTTACATATAGTTCCTTTTCCTGCACCTGAAGGACCAGATATTACTACTAGTAAACCAATCTTTTTTTCGCTATCTGTCATTACTCTTCAACCTCATCAATTGTAACTTCACCCTTTGAAGTTAATCTATGAGCAACAGTTTCTGGTTGAACAGCAGATAAGATTACATGGTCGCTGTCTGTAATTATTACGGCTCTTGTTCTTCTTCCGTATGTAGCATCTATTAGCATACCTCTATCTCTAGCTTCTTGAATAATTCTTTTAATAGGTGCAGATTCTGGGCTTACAATTGCTACAAGCCTATTTGCAGAAACTATGTTCCCAAATCCAATATTTATTAACTTAATACTCATAATTATCCTCCCAAATTTTATTCTATATTTTGTATTTGTTCTCTAATTTTTTCTATATAGTTTTTTATATTTATTGTTAAATTAATTATTTCTAAATCACTTGACTTTGAAGCCATGGTATTAGCTTCTCTATTCATTTCTTGAACAATAAAATCTAGCTTTCTGCCAATAGGCTCGTTTATTTCTAAGGTCTCCTTAAGCTGATTTAGATGACTATGAAGTCTTATAATTTCTTCATCTATTGCTGCTTTATCTGCAAAAATAGCAACTTCAGCTGAAACTCTAGCTTCATCTATAGTACCTTTTTCTAGCAATTCCTTTAATCTATTATTAAGTTTATTTTTATAATCTTCTACTACAAAAGGTGCTTTTTTTTCTATATTATACAATAGTTCTTTAATTTTATTACTATTAGATAAAATATCTTCTAATAATTTTAATCCTTCTGCTTTTCTCATATTAACTAGGCTTTCAGTAGCTTCAATTAGTGCATCATTTAAATTTATCCAAACCTCTTCTAGGTCTTCCTCTTTTTTCTCTAATGAAACTACCTCTGGAAATTTTGCAATTAGGGATACAGAAATATCATTATTTACATTATATCTATCTCTTATTGTTTCTAATACATTCAAATAGCTATCAGCTAAAAGTTCATTAAATTTAACATTTAAGTCTTCTTTTCCATAAATATTCTGATTGATAAATATATCTATTTTCCCTCTATTTATTCTTTCTTTTACAGCTTCTCTTACCTTATTTTCTAGTGACATTAAACTTCTTGGCATTCTAATATTAAAATCAAGATATCTATGATTTACACTTTTAATTTCAACTGTAAAGTTATTGGCATCTTCCTCTTTGCTCACCGACCTACCAAAACCTGTCATACTCTTTACCATTATTATCATCCTTCCGCATTTAATCCTAGATTACATTAATTATACATAATCAGCAATAAAAATATCAAGTTTTATTTAGGTCGAGTAACATACTAACTATAATACCATATTTTTTATTATAATTAAATATATTAATTATATACCTTTATAGCCTTCAAAAATTTAATAATATGATCTTTATCTTTTGTAAGTGAAATTCTAAAATATCCCTCTCCTGAATCTCCAAAAGCATTTCCAGGTGTTACTATAATTCCAAAATTTAATAGTAATTCTAGACAGAATTCTTCTGTAGTATACCCCTTAGGTATTTTGCACCATAAGTAAAAGCTTCTACTGTGGTTATAAAATTGGATGTTTTTTTCTTTTAAAATCTCTTCTGTTATTCTCCTTCTTTCATCATAAATTCTTCTAATACTTTTAATATATTCTCTATTAATTTTTAAAGCGTTGATAGCAGCCTGTTGAATTGGTTTAAATTGACTTGAATCTACATTGCTCTTAACCTTTAGCAGAGACTTTATAATTTCTCTATCCCCCACTGCAAAACCCACTCTAAATCCTGTCATATTGAAAGTTTTTGAAAAGGATCCAAATTCGATAACCTTCTTTCCTTTTCCGTATTGCAACAAACTTATTGGATTTTCTTTTTCTTTAACAATTTCATTATAGGCTCCATCATTACACAATATAATGTTATTTTTCCAGCAGAAATCTATTGCATTTTTATAAAAAGCTTCATCTGCAATAGCTCCAGTAGGATTATTAGGATAGTTTATTATAATGAGTTTAGAATTTTCAATTATTTTTTCTGGAATTACATTAAAATCCATTTGAAAATTATTTTTTTCCTTAATAACTACCTTATATGGAATGCACCCCCACAAATAGGAGCAAGCTTCGTATACAGGATATGCTGGATCGGGAACTATTACATAATCTCCAATACTGCATATGGCTGGTATTAGGTTGCTTATTCCTTCTTTAGATCCTATTAAAATTATAATCTCATCTAACGTTAAGCAAACTGAAAACACTTCTCTGTAATATTTAATAATCTCTTTTTTTAGATTAACTATACCATCATATGGTGGATAATTATTAAAGCCATCAATTTTTAATCCTTCAATAATGCCATTAATTATACTTTCATGGACTCTTAAATCAGGATCTCCTATTCCTAAATCAATAACTTCATATCCTCTAGAAGTAACTTCTTCTTTAATCTTTTCTAAAGATTTGAAATGGTATTCTTTAATATTTGAAAGTCTATTATTTATCATTAATAGATCACCCTGAATAATTATTTTAATTTATATTATTCAAATTAAAACATGCAGGTTACTATGCTGAAATGTTACTCTATCACAGTAATTATTTAGATAAAATTATTTAAAATAAAAGCGTTTGAATTTATAAGCTAATATAAAATCAAACGCGTATAAGCATGTTATTACTAATATTATTTTAATCCTATTGCAACAAGCTTTATTATAAATAATACAGCTAGAATATATATTACAATCGAAACCTTTTTCC
This sequence comes from Clostridium homopropionicum DSM 5847, assembly GCF_001263795.1. Lineage (GTDB taxonomy): Bacteria > Bacillota > Clostridia > Clostridiales > Clostridiaceae > Clostridium_H > Clostridium_H homopropionicum. The sequence continues at coordinate 121,916 of NZ_LHUR01000013.1, read as the reverse complement.
TTTTATTTTTATCCTTTGTAAATATATTATTTATTAAATTTAATATTGCATAAGCCAAAACTCCTAAAGTAAGTCCATCACCTATACTGTAGGTTAAAGGCATTAAAGCAATTGTTAAAAAAGCTGGTACCCCTTCAGTAAAATCAGCAAAATCAATTTTTGTTACATTTTCCATCATAAAAAAGCCTACAATTATTAATGCTGGAGCAGTTGCACAAGCCGGAATTGCAATAAATAATGGTGAGAAAAACATTGCTGCTAAAAATAAAATTCCAGTTACTATCGAAGTAAGTCCTGTTCTTCCACCTTCAGCGACACCAGCTGAGCTCTCTACATAAGTAGTAACAGTTGATGTTCCGATTAATGCTCCAAAAGTTGTACCAATTGCATCTGTAAGTAATGCTTTACCAGCATTTTTTACTTTTCCTTCCTTGTCAATCATACCAACCTTAGATGCAACTCCTACTAATGTACCAACAGTATCAAAAAAATCAACAAATAAGAAAGTTAATATTATTGTAATAAATGTCCAAATCTTAGTTGTATCTGTTATATATGAAAAATCTAATTTAAAAGCAATATCAGCAAAAGATTCAAATTTAAATATTCCTTGTGGTAGATATATTTGATATGTTTCCGCAGCTAATTTAGGATTTTTTAAAGCGTATACCCAAGCAATTATAGTGCTTACAACAATTCCTATAAGCAAAGCTCCCTTAACATTCTTTTTGGACAAAATTACAATTACAATAATTCCTATGCAAGCAATCACTACAGGTGGTGTTGCAAAATTTCCTATACCAACTAAAGTCGCATCATTTTTAATTACTATTCCAGCATTTACAAATCCAATGAATGCTATAAAAAGTCCAATACCAGCAGTAACAGCCAATTTCAATGTAAGTGGTATGGCATTTACAACAGCTTCTCTAACGTTTGTTAAAGATAAAATAATAAAAATTATACCTTCAATAAATACGGCTGTTAAAGCTACCTTCCAATCAATTCCTCTGGCTTGAACAACGCTAAATGCAAAAAAAGCATTTAGTCCCATTCCAGAAGCTAGAGCAAATGGTAGATTTGCATACATACCCATCAATATAGTTGTTAATCCAGCTGAAAGACAAGTGGCAGTTAATATTGCTCCCTTAGGCATACCTGTTACGCTAAGTATATTAGGATTTACAGCAATTATATACGCCATTGCTAAAAATGTTGTTATTCCAGCTATAACCTCCCGTTTAACATTGGTATCATTCTCTTTTAATCTAAAAAAGTTTTCCATTATATATCCTCCTTTGAAAACTTAATATTCATCACGTAACTATTATAATTTTATAAAACGGTTTTCAAATAGTTAGCACAAAGGAAATATTAGCATAGTTATATTTATCTGTCAACACGTAGCGAAATTTTATAACAATAATATTATTTATTATTCGTATAAATGTCATTTTATGAAAAAATAGCTAGTAAAATTAAATAACCAATATATAGACGCTATATATTGGTTATCAGAGAATTCAGCTATAAAATTATGCAAATCAATCCTCCATTGCCCTCATTTATTATTTTCTCTAAAGTTCTTTGTATTTTAACTTGAACATCTTCTGGCATTTTGTATAATTTATTTTGTAATCCATCCTTAACTAATACCTCTAAAGACTTTCCAAACATATTGCTTTCCCATATCTTTGAAGGGTCATTTTCAAATTGCTCTAATAAGGATTTTACTAATTCTTCACTTTCCCTTTCTGTTCCCATTATCGGTGATATTTCTGCTTGAATATCGGCCTTTATAAGGTGTAATGATGGTGCACTAGCTTTTAGCTTTACTCCATACCTAGTTCCTTGCCTAACTATTTCAGGCTCTTCTAATCTCATTTCATTTAATTGAGGTGAAACCAATCCATATCCTTTTTCCCTCACATCTCTTAAGGCATCTGATATTTTATCGTACTCAATTTTAGCTTTACTTAAATCTTTCATAATATTGAGTAATTCATTCTCACCACCAATATTTCTGCAGCAGACTTCACTTAAAACCTTGTAAAATAATTCTGACTTAGGTCTTAGTTCTAATCTAACATTACCTTCTCCCATATTAATTTCATTAATTCTAGAATCTTGCAAAAATTCAACATTTACTAAATTATCTAAAAATCCCTTAACATCTCTAACTCTATATATGTTATTACACATATCTTTAACTACACCCATAAAATTATCTTTAAGCCAATGAGTGATTTCAAGTTTTTCTATCCATTCTGGCATATCTATATTTATCTCTTTTATAGGGAATTCTTTTAGAACTCTATCAAAAACATTCGTAATATCTGTCTCTTTCATATTAGCTATATCCATAGATTGAACCGGTACATCATATTTTTCTTGTAGAGTGCTTGCAAGTTCTAAAGTCTCTTGAGAATTATGATTTCTAGAGTTTAATATTATCACAAAAGGCTTCTTAATAGTTTTAAGTTCATTTACAACTCTCTCTTCAGCTTCTACATAATCTTCTCTATTTATTCCTGTGATACTTCCATCTGTTGTTACTAAAATTCCAATTGTTGAATGTTCGTTAATAACCTTTTTTGTTCCTATTTCTGCAGCTTCTTCAAATGGAATTTCATGATCATACCAAGGAGTTGAAACCATTTTAGGCTGTTCCCCTTCAGCATACCCTAATGCAGCTTTTACTATATACCCTACACAATCTACCATTCTAACCTTAAATTTTGTTCCTCCATTTAAATCAATTTCAATAGCTTCATTTGGAATAAATTTTGGCTCTGTAGTATGAATAGACTTCCCTGATGCACTTTGTGGAAGTTCATCTTGTGCCCTTTGTTTTTTATAAGTATTTTCTATATTAGGAATTACCATTAGTTCCATGAACCTCTTTATAAATGTTGACTTTCCAGTTCTTACAGGACCAACGACTCCTACATATATGTCTCCTTGAGTTCTTTCTGCTATGTCCTTGTATATGTTAAAGTTCTCCAAAGTAAACCCTCCTACCTGTTAGTTATTATTAACACTACATATATACTTCGAGATTTATTAAAATATTACAAAAAAATAATTAAAGTCAGTTAATTACTTGAAATTAACTGACTTTAATTATTTTTTACATTTCATCTTTTTTGTCTCTTGACATAAGTTCATAGACTCCATACTTAGGATCCATTCCTTCAAAAAGTACCTTATATAAAATATCTGTAATAGGCATAGATACTGCTAAACGTTCCTTTAAATTGTAAAAAGCCTTACAAGCCTTTATTCCCTCAACAACCATTCCAATTTCACTACAAGCTTTTTCTAAAGTATATCCCTTCCCTATAAGAATACCTGCTCTTCTGTTTCTACTATGCATACTAGTACAAGTTACTATTAAATCACCTATACCAGCAAGTCCTGCGAAAGTTTCTTGTCTAGCTCCTAATCTTAGCCCTATTCTAGCTATTTCGCTCATACCTCTAGTCATTAAGGCAGCCTTAGTATTGTCTCCATAACCTATACCGTCAGATATACCTGCAGCTAATGCAATTATGTTTTTTACAGCACCACAAATTTCAACTCCAACTATATCTTCATTTGTATATATTCTAAATTTATTTGTCATGAATTTATCTTGAATTTGCTTAGCAACTTCAATATTTTTAGAGGTTACTACAACTGTTGTAGGAATGTCTAATGCTACTTCTTCAGCATGACTTGGGCCTGATAAAACCACAACCGGATTATTAAGTATTTCCTCTTCTATTACAACTGAAAGCCTTTTAAGAGAATCTTCTTCTATTCCCTTTGCAATATTTACTATTATTGTATCATCACTTATATAGGACTTTATCTTTCTGCTTATTTCTCTCACAGCATGTGAAGGCACAGCTATAACAACAATTTTACTATCACTTATAGCTTCTTCTAAGTTTGTAAAAGCAGAAACATTAACTGGTATTACTACATGAGGCAAATATTTAATATTCTCCCTTTTAATATTAATATCATTTACCACATCAACATTTCTAGCCCATATATTTATTTTATATCCTTTCTTTGCTAGCATAATACTCAATGCTGTTCCAAAACTTCCCCCGCCTATAAAAGAAATATCCGACATTCTATTCCTTCCTTTCTCTAAATTCTAGCTTTATTCCAGTTCCCGAAAAATTAAAGCTTTCCCTTAATTGATTTTCTAAGTATCTTTTATATGAGAAATGTAATAACTCAGGATTATTCACGAAGAATATAAAAGTCGGTGGCTTTATTGTTACTTGGGTCACATAGTAAATCTTAAGTCGATTTACCCCAACTATTGGAGGCTCCTTCATCATAACTGCTTTACTTATAACTTCATTAAGTACTCCAGTTTTAACCCTTTTACAATAATTTTCATAGCATTCTTTAGCTAAAGTCAATACTCTATTCACTCTTTGACCAGTTTTCGCTGAGATAAATAAATACTCGGCATAAGATAAAAATGATAATTTTTCACTAATTATATCTTTAAACTTTTTCATTGTTTTATCATCTTTTTCGATCAAATCCCACTTATTTACTACAATCATTATTGCCTTATTATTATCATGGGCAAATCCAATTATTTTTTCATCCTGTTCAGTAACCCCTTGTTCTGCATCAATAATCAAAACACAAACATCTGCATTTTCAATTGCCGCTAAGGTTCTTACAGCACTGTATCTTTCTATCTGTTCTTTTATTTTACTCTTCTTTCTAAGTCCAGCTGTATCGACTAAAATAAACTTGCCTATTTCATTCTCTAAATAGCTGTCTACTGCATCTCGAGTTGTTCCAGGAATATTGCTTACTATATGTTTTTCTTCTCCTAGCAATTTATTAATTAAAGATGACTTACCAACATTTGGCTTGCCAACTATAGCTAATCTTACGTGTTCTTCTTGCTCATCTGTATATTCTTTATTTGAGAATTTTGATACTATTTCATCAAGCATATCGCCTAGTCCTAATCCTTGTGAAGCTGAAATAGGTATAGGCTGACCAATGCCCAAATTATAAAATTCATAAATATTATCATCATAGTTTCTATTATCAATTTTATTTACAACAATCACCACTGACTTTTGTGCTTTTCTAAGCATTTGAGCAACTTCATTATCAGAGTCAGTCAACCCTTGTTTACCATCAACTAAAAAAACAACAACGTCAGCCATTTCAATAGCAATTTGAGCCTGCCTTCTCATTTGAGAGACTATTACATCTTCACTTTCAGGTTCAATTCCGCCTGTATCTATGATAGTAAACTTTTTGTTTAGCCATTCAGCCTCTGCATAAATCCTATCTCTAGTTACTCCTGGCTGGTCATCTACAATAGCTATTCTTTTTCCCGCTAATTTATTAAACAAAGTGGACTTCCCTACATTAGGCCTTCCCACTATTGCAACTAAAGGTTTACCCATCTTTAATCCTCCTTACAGTGTTCATTTATAATATCAATAAAATCTTCTCCTGTATAATCACATACAATAATTTTTCTATTAAGTATCTTCTCTAAGGCATCAACAGTAATATCGTCAAGCATAATAAGTTCTTTATTATTAGAGAGCTCATATCCTTTTCTAAACATATTATCTGGCAATATAATGTAATTTTCAAGCTGAAAATCTTTTAATTGCTCAATTATATCTTTACCTGTTAACAGCCCTGTAACAGTTATAGTGTTGCCAAAAAAATTATTTATTATTTTCCTAACATCAATTTTTATATTCTTATTTTCGCCCATAATCTTTTGAGCCGCATCAAATATTTCTTTATATGCTAAAGTTCCAGTTATTATTGTAAAGCTACCTTTTAATTTTTTATCTAGTTTATTAAGTGAAGATTCAATATTATTTCTAAATAACCTTACAACTCCTACTCCATCTTCTAATTGTTCAAATCCATTATAGAATCCTGTTTCAGGTATTTCTTTTTCGGCTAAAATGTAGAATTCATCTGATAATCTAACAAAAGGATGACCTACTCTATTAAAGTATTTGTCTTGAAGTTTACTTATAGTATCAATTTCTGCAGTCGCACTTTCTTTATCGAAAAGTTTGAGTTTTACTAAATTTTTTTCTTCTCTAAATTTTGTAACTCCTATAGGAACAGCAGCTACATTGCTTACATATGGATATAATTTAAATAGATCTTCAATTGTTTTTACAAGTTCACTTCCATCGTTATACCCAGGGCATACAACAATCTGACAGTTCATATTAATCTTTGCATCTGCAAGTTTTTTAAGTCTATTGTATATGTTTCCTGCAAATCTATTATTCATCATTCTACATCTAACTTCAGGTGTGGTACTATGTACAGAGACATTAATTGGACTGATTCTATATTTTATTATTCTATCTATATCTTCATCACTCATATTAGTCATAGTGATAAAATTACCTTGTAAAAATGATAATCTTGAATCATCATCCTTAAAATATAAAGTCTCTCTCATTCCTTCTGGAAGCTGATCAATGAAACAAAAAATACATTTGTTATGGCAATTTCTTGGTTTATCCATCATAGGATCAGCAAACTCTATACCGATTTCTTCACTGTATTCTTTCTCAATCTCGATTTCCCACACTTCTTCATTTTGTTTTTTAACTTCTAAAACTATAAATTCATCAGAAATTAGGTATTTATAGTCAATAATATCTTTTACTTCTGAGCCATTAATACTTATTAGAATATCTCCCTCTTCAATTCCTACTTCTTCTGCAATGCTCCCAGACAATACTTTTGAAATTTTATTAAGCATTTTTACCTCCGATACATTTTTCCAAATGTTAGCTCATTAAAATATCTTATCATTAATAATATTATTACGTCAAGTTTAGACAAAGTAATTATTTAATCTCTTGATTCATACCATTTATACAAATTTAAAAACAGCCATTTAAGGCTGTTTCATCAATAATACATATATTAATTTATATTATGCAGCAGTTATTCATTTAAGTCAATTTGATCTCCAGTTACAATATAAATTGTCCATTCGCATATATTTGTAACATGATCTGCGATTCTTTCTAAAAATTTACCTGCAAGTATAAACTGCGTAGCTTGTTCAATCTTAGTATTATCTTTAGTCATCACTGATATCATTTCTATAAATATATTCTTATAAAGCTTATCTATAATATCATCTCTTCTAGACACTTCATATGCCTTTTCTAAATCTCTTTCCACATATGCATCTAATCCATCCCTTATCATAGCACTTACAATTTCACCCATCTCAGGTATGAATACTAATTGTTTAATGTATACTTCGTCTTTTAATCTTCTTGTTATTTTTGCAATATCCACAGCGTGATCAGCCATTCTTTCTAAATCAGTTACTAGATTTATACATGTAAATATAAATCTTAAGTCTGTTGCTATTGGCTGCTGCATAGCAATTAGCTTAATACTTTTATTTTCAATTTCTTTCATTAATTTATCAACTATATCATCATTTTTTATAACTTCTTCAGCAAGTTCCACGTTTTGCTCAGCTAAAGACTTTATGCATAAATGAATCTGCTTTTCTACTACACTTCCCATTCTCAAAATATGATTATGAAGTTCGTTTAATTCCATTTCAAATACTTTTCTTGCAGACATAAACACACCATCCTGTTTTATAAATTTTTATTTATTCAAATATTATTAACCAAATCTACCAGTGATATAATCTTCTGTTCTTTTATCCTTCGGTTTGTAGAAAATATCCTCTGTTTTACCTGACTCTACTATTATACCATTATAAAAGAATGCTGTGTTATCAGATATTCTTCCAGCTTGCTGCATATTGTGGGTAACAATAACTACAGTATAATCTTTTTTTAATTCATCCATTAACTCTTCAATTTTAAGAGTTGAAATAGGGTCTAATGCAGATGTAGGCTCATCCATTAGAATAACCTCTGGTTCAACCGCTAAAGTTCTTGCAATGCATAATCTTTGTTGTTGACCTCCAGATAAGCCTAAAGCACTCTTTTTTAATCTATCTTTTACTTCTTCCCAAAGTACTGCTCCTTTTAAACTTTTTTCAACAATTTCATCTAGCTTTGCTTTGCTCTTAATACCATGTATTCTTGGACCATAAGCAATATTATCATAAATACTCATTGGAAATGGATTGGGACTTTGAAAAACCATTCCTACTTTTTTTCTCAATTCAATAACATCATAATCAGATGATAATATATTTTTGCCTTCATAAATTATTTCTCCGTCAATTTTTACTGATTCAATTAAGTCATTCATCCTATTAACACATCTTAAAAATGTTGATTTTCCGCATCCTGAAGGCCCTATAAATGCAGTTACTGCATGTTTTTGTATTTCCAGATTAACATTATTTAATGCTTGCTTACTTCCATAAAATAAATTTAAATTCTTTACTTCAATTATGTTCATATTGCATCCTCCTTATTTAGTTCCTGCATATCTTTCGTATATTTTCTTTCCTATCATTCTAGCAAATATATTGAACAATAGTACCATTACTATTAATACTGCGGAAGCACCATTTGCTATTTTACTAGCATCTGGGACTACTCCTTCTGAATTAAGTTGCCATATATAAACAGCTAAAGTTTCTGCAGGTCTAAAAATATTAAATGCAGATCCATCACTAATATGTACTACCGGAGCACTCATACCTGCTGTATACAGCAAAGCTGCAGCTTCCCCAAATATCCTTCCAGCAGCTAGAATAATCCCTGTAAGAATTTGTGGTATAGCTGACGGTAATATTACTTTTCTAATTGTCTGCCATTGAGTTGCACCTAAGCCTAAACTAGCTTCCTTAACTTTCTTGGCAGCTTCAGTTATAGAGGTTTCACTAACCCTAGTCATTGCTGGAAGATTCAATATTGTAATTGCTAAGGCACCTGAGATTATTGAATATCCCCAACCAGTCATATTTACAAAGATCAATAATCCAAATAGTCCAACTACAATTGATGGAAGAGATGCCATAGTTTCAATACACAAACGAATTATATTAAGCATTTTCCCTTCCTTTGCATATTCAGATAAATATATTCCCGCACCAACTCCTAAAGGTACTGTAATAATTAATGAAATTATAAGCATATAAAAAGAATTAAATAAGTGAAGTCCTATACCTCCACCTGCTTGTATAGACGGTATTCCAAAAAGAAATTTAGGATTTATCCAATGTCTTCCTTTGAATAAAATTAGAGAAATCAAACTTACCAATAATAGAACTACAAAGGCTGAAATAATATATAAAATTATAGTTGCTAATTTGTCCTTTTGTTTAGAATTCATTATACTTCACCTCTTTTTCCAATGGCTCTTATTATTAATATAAAAATGAATGAAACTACTAGTAATAAAAATGATAAGGACCATAAGGCATTATTCCATTCACTTCCAAATATAGTATTTGCCATATCCATTGTAATGATACTAGTTAAAGTTGAGGTTGTATCGTATATACCTTGTGGGATTTTAATAGAGTTTCCTATAACCATTTGTACAGCCAAGGCTTCACCAAAGGCTCTTGCAATTCCAAGTACTACTCCTGTTAAAATTCCGTTTTTTGCAGCTGGCACAATTACTTTAACAATTGTTTGCCAACGAGTAGCTCCTAGTCCATAGGAAGCTTCTATGTATTGTCTTGGTATTGTTTTAATTGCATCTGAAGCGATACTAGTTATTGTAGGAAGAATCATTATACTTAAAACCAGTATTCCTGCAATTAAACTAAATCCTATACCTCCAAATGCAGCTTTTAATGCTGGTACCAATATTGTTATTCCTATCCAACCATATACAACTGAAGGAATTCCCACAAATAATTCCATGGCAGGTTGGAGAACTCTTGATCCTAATTTTGGTGAAATTAAATTCATAAAAATAGCTAATGCTATACTGATTGGTGCACTAATTATCACAGCACCAACCGAAACTGCTGTTGAACCTAATAAAAATATTAATGCACCAAATTTAGGTATTTCCGCATCAGGTTTCCATTCTGCATTAAATAAAAATTTCACTAAAGAATGTCCATCTTTTATAAAAGTAGTAAGTCCTTTTGAAGCTACGAAAAATATAATTGCTAATGTTAATATTACAATTAAATATCCACAAATAGTAGAAAAAGTTCTACCGATATATTCGTTCTTAATTCTGTTCAGCTTACTGTTTTTATTCATCATACCTACTCCATATTACATATTTTTTAAAACAAACTAAGACCAGTTGTGAAAAAGCCACAACTAGCCTTTGTTATTTACTTATTTTTATTGTGCTTTTAGCTCACTTGCTGAAATATAACCTTGACTCTTTATTATAGCTTTAACATCATCAGATGCCATGTAATCAAGGAAAGCTTTTGTTAAACCTGTAGGTTCCCCTTTAGTATACATGTGTTCAAAAGACCAGAAAGGATATTTTCCTGCAGCAATATTTTCATAAGTAGGCTCTACTCCATCAATTTTTAATAACTTCATACCCTTTTTAGCTTCTTCATTTACAAAATAAGATAATGCTAAGTAAGATATTGAACCTTTTGTAGCTTCGATTGATTTTTGAACTGCTCCACTTGAATCTTGTACTGTTCCTAAACCATCTGCCTCAGATTTTTTATCCATTACAGTTGAAATAAATGTTGCTCTAGTACCTGAAGATTTTCCTCTATTTATTACTTCTATTTTAAGATCATCTCCACCAACTTGTTTCCAGTTAGTTATTTTTCCTGTAAATATATCTTGTATTTGTTGTTTTGTTAAAGAATCAACTTTTACTTCTTTGTTAACTACCATTGCAAAACCAATTCCGCACACCTTGTGGTCTATAAGTTGTTTAAGTACATCTGCTTCCTTAATTTTATCTTCCGCTGGTACGTCAGAATTCCCTATTTGTACAGCTCCAGATGCAACTTGTGAAAGTCCAGTACCACTTCCACCACCTTGGATATTTATTTGAGCTTTAGTGTTCTTTTGCATAAACATATCAGCTGCTGCTTTTGCTAGTGGTTGTAATGCTGTTGATCCTGATGCAGTAATAGAACCACTTACTTCTTCTACCTTATTTTCTGCTGTCTGAGTTTTAGCAGTATCGTCTTTTTTTGCATTACTGCTTCCACAACCTACCAAAGCTCCTCCTATAAGAGTAATTGCTAAAGCTGCAACTATCATTTTTATTGATTTTCTTTTCATCCAAAAAACCCTCCATTCGATTATGTAACATTTTCAATTAATCATCACAATTATTATATTACTTTAGAAAAGTTAACCTAGTATTATACTAATGTTAATTAAAATTAACATCAGTAATACCTTAAAATATTTTTTCCTTATTCAATAATAGTATTCGTGGATTTAAGATATTATATGGATTTAAAAATAAAATCATTTATTTTAAAGGTATGCAAACAGTGAATTTAGTCCCTTTTCCAACTTCGCTTTCAACAAATATTTCTCCTTTAAAAGATAAAACTATATGTTTTACAATAGCTAATCCCAAGCCAGTTCCTCCTCTTGCCCTAGACCTTGCTTTATCAACTCTATAAAATCTTTCAAATAATCTAGGAATATGTTCTTTAGGAATACCTACTCCAGTATCTTCTATACAAATAATGCATTTTGAGTTTTCGCTTCTAGCACTAATTTTAACTGAATCTCCTTCTTCTGAATACTTTATTGCATTATCAATTAGGTTTATTAACATTTGTTTAAACTTATCTTTATCTCCTACTACAATAGGATCCCCTTCAGTAAATATCTCCAGCGAAATATTTTTTTTATCTGCTGTATTTTTTATTAAATTGTATACATCAGTAAGTGACTGAACTACACCAATGTCTTCCTTAACCTTAAATTCTTTATGCTGCTCTATATCAGATAAGGTTAAAATATCACTAATTAGCCTTGTTAGCCTATCCGTTTCATCATCGATAATATCTAAAAACTTCTCTCTTGTAGCTGAATCTTCAACATATCTCAAGGTTTCTGCAAAGCCCTTAATAGAAGTTAAAGGAGTTTTTAACTCATGAGATACATTAGCTACAAATTGACTTCGCATATTTTCTAGCTTTCTTATATCAGTAATATCTTGTACTACTGCAACAGTTCCAATATGTTCTTTTTCACTAATAATGTCCGCTGTTTTAACTTTTAAAACTCTTCTTTCAGGCCATAAAATTATTATTTCTTTATTTTCCTCGCTGGTCTTAAATACTTTTTCTAGTTCATAATCTCTGATGTTGTCCATGAAATTTTCACCGATAATATTCTTTTGTATCCCAAAAATTTTCTCTGCATATGGATTTATTAGAATAACTCTATAATTTCTATCAACTGCAATTACTCCATTATCCATACTTTTCAAAATTGCCTCTAGCTTATTTTGTTCCCCAATTGAGTCTTTTAAGGTTTCATGAAGTCTATCAGCCATTCTATTAAAGGTTTTAGCAAGTTGCCCAATTTCATCGTTAGAATTTATACTAACTCTCCTATCAAGCTCACCTTTAGCAACCCTTGAAGTTATAAATTCAAGATCTTTAATTGGTTTTACAATTATATAGGATAATTTTGAAGAAAAAAATATTGAAATTGCGAAAACCATTGATAAAACAAAAAAGTAATAATGCAGGTATTTCCCTTCAAAACCTGTAATTACTTCAATAGGCATTGAACTTCTTATTATATATCCATCTCCAAAAGCAGTAGCAAAATAAATCATAGTTTTATTTAGAGAGTTACTATACCTTGCAGCATAAGCATTTCCATATCTTCTTGCCTCTGCAACTTCTTTTCTATTATTATGATTATCCATGTTTTCCAAGTCTGCGTGGGATTCTTCAACAACAACCCCATTCTTATCTATTAAAGTTACTCTAAATTCAGAATTCTTAAAGGTCTTGAAGTATGTATCTAAATTTGAAATTAGATTATGCGAAATCAAATTAATGCAAATTTCATTGTTATTTTTTAGTCTTTTTTTTGTACTTTCTTCATGTTGAAAATTTAATATAGTCATGTACAAAGCAGTAACTAATGCTAAACTTAAAATTATAGTACTTAAAATAGATAGCATAAGCTTATTTTTCATCTTCATATTATTCACCTTGATTAAACCTATATCCAATGCCTCTTATGGTTTCAATATATTTAGGATTTTTATCATCATCCTCTATTTTCTTTCTCAAATGTCTTATATGAACATCAACAGTTCTTGTTTCACCTATATATTCATAACCCCAAACTTTATCTAAAAGGAAGTCTCTAGTCATTACTCTTCCCTTATTTTTAATAAGCACTTCTAATAATTCAAATTCCTTTAGTGTTAAGTCTACCCTTTCATCATTTCTTATAACTTCATGCTTATCAAAATCAATTGAATTATTTCCGAATTTAAATGTCTTTTCAATACTCTGTTGTTTAGTTCTTCTTAAAACTGCCTTTGCTCGTGCAATCAATTCCCTTATAGAGAAAGGCTTAGTTAAATAATCATCTGCACCTAATTCTAATCCTAAAATTTTATCTAATTCCTCACCCTTTGCAGTTATCATTATTACTGGAGTGTTAGAAATAGAGTTGTCTTTTCGTATTTCTTTGCACACATCATACCCATCCATACCTGGAAGCATTAAGTCAAGAAGTATTAATTGAGGTAACTCTTTTTTCGCTATTTTTAGAGCTTCTATTCCATCTGATGCACATATAGTTTTGTAACCATTGTTTTCTAAATTAAATTTTATAAGTTCTCTTATATGTTCTTCATCATCAACAATTAATATTTTTTCCTCAGCCATTTCTATAGCCTCCTCATTTATTATATACTATATAAATATTTTATCTTAAAAATATAAATGAAAACATTCTACCTTCTTTATTAGAAGATTTCCTATAAGAATATAACTCAAATTCATTATTACAAGATGTACATTTATTAACTAAATTTATTTGATTTAGTCCTATTCCAATTGAATTTAATTGATTAATTATACAATTCTGCAGGCTTAAATTTCTTTTATAAATTATTTTTTCTTTACTGAACTCATTAGATTCAAGAAATTTTTCTATTAAATCAACCCCAACTTCATAACAGCATCCCATATTATGAGGTCCAATATATATCGATAGATCTTTCAATTTACTTTCATAAGTTTTTTTCATTTCTTCAATGCTTTTAAGTACAATACAGCCTAAGGTTCCCTTCCAACCACTATGAATAGCTGAAACTGCTTTATTGACCTTATCATAAATTATTATTGGAACACAGTCTGCTGTAAAAACACCCACTGCTACTCCTCTTTTATTTGTCATAATAGCATCACCTTGAATTATTTTACCATCATAAATATGAACTATATCACTGTGTATTTGCTTTAAATAACCTACATCTTTTAGTTCAAACCATTCTTTTAGCTTATTAATATTTTCTATACCCTTATTATTATTAGGATTAAAATTCAAACCTCCTTCTGCAGAAGAAAAATATATTTCTGCCTCATTATCCTGAAATTTCATAAACTTATAAATATCATCAACTATTATTAAATTTGATTCAATCATATTTATCTCCTTAATAATATTTTAACATCAAACTATTAATTTATTTATATTGTGTTAAAGAACTTAACTTTATTAACTGTATTTTAACATAACAAAAATGCCCTATACTTAATTAGAGCACTTTTTTATTTGACATTAAATTTTTAATTTCCTCAATAAAAGTATTTATATCTTTAAATTGTCTATACACTGATGCAAATCTAACATATGATACTTCATCAATCTTCTTTAATTTTTCCATGACTAATTCACCAATTAATTCTGATTTTACTTCAGACAACATGTCATTGCTTAATTTCTTCTCTACTTCTTCAGCAATTTCTTCAATTTGTATTCTAGATACAGGTCTTTTTTGACATGCTATTATTAATCCATTTATTATTTTTGATTTATCAAAGTACTCCCTATTAGAATCTCTCTTGATTACTAATATTGGAATATCATCTACCTTTTCATAAGTAGTATATCTCTTATTACAGGACAGACACTCCCTACGCCTTCTAATAGCCTTATGGTCCTCTGTTGATCTAGAGTCTACAACCTTACTTTCTTCAAAACCACAAAACGGGCACTTCAAAATATCACTCCTCACTTGTATAAACAATTTTCCTTTTTTTAAATTATACTATTAATGAATAAATATTACTACTATTTGTTATGTATTAACCATTATTAAGATTAACTAAAATAATATCCTTACCTATTTTTGTTATCTTGTCCCATTCAATTTCAAAATCATTACTTTTAGAAAACCAACCACTTTTTTCTCTCGGTATCAATATAGACATTATTTTATACTCGTTGTATTCGATTACTAAATCTTTAATATATCCCAATTTGGTTCCAGTACTTATATCTATAACCTCCATCATTTTTAAATTATTAATTGAATAATATTCCATTATTATCAACTCCCCTTTCCCATTTATTCTTTACATTATATGAGTAATTCATTTTATATATTATAAAAAAGTAATAAAGAGCCCTAAGGCTCCTTATACATGTTTTCTCATATGTTTTAAAGCAGTTTTTTCTAGACGTGAAACTTGTGCCTGGGAAATCCCAATCTCATCTGCTACTTCCATTTGTGTACGTCCTTGAAAAAATCTCATATTTAAAATTAATTTTTCTCTATCATTTAATCTCTTCATAGCTTCTTTTATTGATATATTTTCAATCCAACTATCATCCATACTCTTACTATCACTGATTTGGTCCATTACATAAAGAGCATCACCGCCATCATGATAGATTGGTTCAAATAAGGATACTGGGTCTTGTATTGCATCAAGGGCAAATACAACATCTTCTCTTGGAATATTTAACTCCTTGGCTATCTGGGCTACTGTTGGTTCCTTATTTTCTTTATTTACTAACCTATCTCTAACCTGAAGAGCTTTGTAGGCAATATCTCTAAGAGATCTACTAACTCTAATAGAATTGTTATCTCTTAAATATCTTCTTATTTCACCTATTATCATAGGAACTGCATATGTGGAAAATCTCACGTTCTGACCTAAATCAAAGTTATCAATAGCTTTTATTAGTCCTATACATCCTACTTGAAATAAATCATCCACATTTTCTCCTCTATTATTGAATCTTTGGATAACACTTAGTACTAATCTTAGATTACCCCTAATAAATTTCTCTCTAGAATCATCATCACCATCCTTCATTTTTAATAATAATTCTCTCATTTCTTTCTCTTTTAATATGGGTAGTTTTGAAGTGTTTACTCCACAAATTTCAACTTTGTTTATCATCATAGTATCATCAGCTCCCTAATGTAGTCACATTTTAATTATCTCCTAGGGAGTGTTCTTTTATACTATGTACAATCTATACCAATTTACTTATTTCTTTTTTCAATCTTCTTATAATTCTTTTTTCTAATCTTGAAATATATGATTGTGAGATTCCTAAAATATCTGCTACTTGCTTTTGAGTTTTTTCTCCTTTCCCTGTTAATCCAAATCTTAACTTAATTATTTCCTTTTCCCGTTCACTTAGTTTCTTCATTGCAAAAAGTAATAGCTGCTTATCTACTTCATCTTCAATTAAATTATAAACTATATCATTATCAGTTCCTAATATGTCAGATAATAATAGTTTATTTCCATCCCAATCAGTATTCAAGGGTTCATAAAAGGAAATTTCTGCTTTTACTTTATTATTTCTCCTTAGATACATAAGTATTTCATTTTCTATGCACCTTGAAGCATAAGTTGCTAATTTTATTTTCTTTTCTGGATCAAAGGTATTTACCGCTTTAATTAAACCAATTGTTCCTACAGAAATTAAATCTTCAACTAAGACACCAGAGTTTTCAAATTTTCTTGCTATATAAACTACAAGTCTTAAATTTCTTTCTATTAAAATCGTTCTAACACTATCATTACCTTCTATTATCTTCTGCACTAAATCCTCTTCTTCTTCTTTAGATAAAGGCGGTGGCAAAGCATCATTACCTCCAATAAAATAAATGCTTTTATAAAAAATCTTAAATTTTGTTAATATCTTATTAATCAAAATGTTTATAAACTCCAATGATTGTGCACCTCCTACAAAATTCCCCTAGATAATAAAGCATTATACTCATTAATACTACTTAATTTATTTTCACAAAAACCAATAATCACTTGTCTTTCAAAGCTCTCTTTTTTATTGTGTATTTTAATGTACTCTGGCTTAAAGCCTTCCATATTATCGTTTTTACCATTTACCACTTTATATGGTATTATATACTTGCTATAAATCTTCACAGGCATATTTTCAAAAATACCTTTTTCAAGTATCATTACAGGTAAATTCGTTGCAGGTTCTCTTAGTTCATTTCCCGTATCTAAAAATGCTTTTACTCTAGTAGAATTTTTATCTGTTATAATATCAACATCGTAAATCAGGTTACTCAGCTGATTTCTATCTCTTATATAAACAATTGTCCTATGTAAAATGATATAAACTATCATTAGTGCTGCCAGTATATTTTTGTAAGAAACCCTATTAATAATTAGCTCAACCGTACTACTGTTACTTACTTCTATAAACAAGCAAAAACCTGCTAATAACATTGCATAAAGGATAAAAATGATAGTAGCTTTTAAAATAAAGAAAAGTTTTTTAAAATTGTAAAATGAAATCCAAATAATAGCTATAGCAAATATAATCTTAAATGGTAAGGAAACCAAAAATGTTCCACTCATAAATAATGATAAAAGTGCATATATAACACCTAGAATACCTCCAAAGCATATTAGATGAATTTTTAAATTAACTCGTAAGGTTTGTGAAGTTATATAAATTAGGAATACATTTACAATAAAATTTTGTAATACAAATACATCTAAATATAATATCAACCCCTTTCCCCCTTTTCACATCCTTAAGAATAATTATATATGTATTTTTTTTAAAATTTTGTCATTTCTTATTATGTTTAATTTTTTTTATTCTTCACTTTTTACCATCAAACACCAATTAATTCAATAAAAAAAGGATGCCATTAGCATCCTTTATAAAAGTTTTAATCTATTAATTTATTTATTATATCTTCTTAAAAATGCAGGTACCTCTAAGTTAGCTTGATCAAATTCACGAGTAGCAGCAGCTTCATGTTTTGCAGTGCCTTCTTCTAACGGTCCTTCATTCTTTTCAAACTTTCCAAAAGATTTTTCTTTTGTTGTATCGTTAAACTCAGAAAGTTTTTCTTCAAATCCTGTTGCAATAACAGTAATTCTTATTTCATCTTTTAGATTCTCATCTATTACAGCTCCAAAAATAATATTTGCATCTGGATCTGCTGCTTCTTGAACAATTTCAGCTGCTTCGTTTATTTCAAGTAAACCTAAGTCAGGTCCACCAGTCACATTTAAAAGCACACCTGTTGCCCCAATAATAGATGTTTCTAAAAGAGGACTTGATATAGCTTGCTTTGCAGCATCCTTTGCTCTATTATCTCCGTTACCTTTACCTACACCCATATGTGCTAATCCTTTATCTAGCATAATAGTTCTTACATCAGCAAAGTCTAAGTTAACTAAACCCGGAATTGTTATAAGATCAGAAATACCTTGTACACCTTGTTTTAAAACATCATCAGCATATTTAAAAGCATCTTGTAAGGAAGTCTTTTTATCAACTATTGCAAGTAGTCTTTCATTAGGTATAGTTACTAAGGTATCAACTGTATCTTTTAAATTTTTAATACCCATTTCTGCATGAAGCATTCTTTTTCTTCCTTCAAAAGGGAAAGGTTTT
This sequence comes from Clostridium homopropionicum DSM 5847, assembly GCF_001263795.1. Taxonomy (GTDB): domain Bacteria; phylum Bacillota; class Clostridia; order Clostridiales; family Clostridiaceae; genus Clostridium_H; species Clostridium_H homopropionicum. The sequence goes on along the minus strand of NZ_LHUR01000013.1, from coordinate 103,092 downwards.
GTAACGACTCCAACTGTAAGTATTCCCATGGATTTTGCAATTTCCGCAACAACCGGAGCTGCTCCAGTCCCTGTTCCTCCACCCATTCCAGCAGTGATAAATACCATATCAGCTCCTTTAATTGCTTGAGCTATTTCATCTTTACTTTCCTCAGCAGCCTTTCTACCTATTTCTGGATTAGCACCTGCTCCAAGCCCTTTTGTAAGCTTATCTCCAATTTGAATCTTTTGGCATGCTTCCGATACAGCAAGTGCTTGCTTATCTGTATTAATCCCAATAAATTCAACATTTTTCAATCCGGCTTTAATCATTCTATTAACTGCATTATTACCGCCGCCACCACAACCGATTACCTTTATCTGGGCAAATTGTTGTACATCAACATCAAAATCTAGCACAATAATACCTCCTTGCTAAAAAAAATCCGTAAAGAAATCTTTTATTTTTGATAAAAAGCCTTCTTTTCGTTCTTTTATATTTTCTTTTACTTTCAAATTACTTACATTTGTATTAGATTTACCCTTTTGAACGTGAACATTTTTATTTATTTTTAAAGTACTTACTACATCATTTATTGTTCCTACAACAGTTGCATACACAGGACTGGAAGTTCCAGTATACTTTGGCGTTCCGATTCTTATAGACTTGTCCAAGACTTTAGTTGCGAATCCTGTAATTCCTTTAAATAAAGCCAAACCTCCACCTACAATTACTATACCAGAAATTTCATTATCTAACTTACTTTCTACAAGAATTTGTTTAACATAGTACAGTATTTCCTCAGTTCTAGCCTCAATTATTTCATTTAAATACGATAAACTTACGTCTTTAAGTTTGTCATAACCTGCATTAACTTTAATTATTATGTCATTTTCGTTGGTTGTTTTTTCTAAATTACCATATTTAATTTTTAATTTTTCCGCTTCAACAAAAGGTATTTTTAAACAAATTGCAATGTCATTTGTTATATTATCTCCACCTAAAGGAATCATGTTAGTATAGCAAAGGTTGCCGTCTTTATAAATAGATACATCTGTTGTTTGAGCACCTATATCTATGAACGCCACCCCTATATCTAATTCTTCTTTTTTAGAAACTGCCTTTGAAATAGCCTGCTGTTGAAGTACTTCACCTTCAATGTTTAATCTTGCTCTATTTACGCTTTTTCTTAAATTATTTATAACTGTGCTTTTTGCAGTAACTACCTGAGCCTCTACTTCAAGTCTCATACCACTCATGCCAATTGGCTCAACAATATGTTCATATCCATCCACTATGTACTGTTGAGGCACTACACCTATTATCTCTTTATCTGAAGTAACAGAAATCAGTTTCGCAGCCTCTATTACTCTAATAACATCATTATCTTTAATTTCTTTATCATCAGAAGAAACTGCAACTATTCCTTTGTTCCATGTTAGCTCACTTACTCCAGAAGGTAATGCTAAGTATACCTCTTCTATAGATGCATCTACCATTCTCTCTAAATTAGAAATACACTCTATTATAGATTGAGAAGTGCTATCTATGTCAACCACCACTGATTTTTTTACTCCTGAGCATTTTACTGAGCTTATACCAATGATTCTTACTTCTCCATTACTATCAATTTTACCAACAGCACCGTATACATTCGATGAACCGATGTCAAGCCCAACTATATAGTCGTGCATTAGGCTTCCCTCCTTCACAGAGTACCTCTAACTATTATATTCAACAGAAAGATGTTTTTCCCTTTGAGTTTAATTAAATTTTTTATTTGCTAATAAAAACCTCAATAAAACCAACAATAAAATTGATTAAATGCAACTTATTTCCAATAACTAATTAAGTTCATGCACTTTTATTTTAACATAAATAATTAAGCTATACTATATATTTTCTGAATTTAATAGATAAATTAAACTCAGAAAATATTTATACTATATTCCTATCATCCTTTTTAACATCTCTTGATCAACAGAATAAGTTAGTGAATCTTCCTTTGAAATTAATCCGTTCTTATATAATTCTACAAGACTCATATCCATAGTCTTCATTCCATATTTATTGCCAGTTTGTATAGAAGATTGAATCTGATGAGATTTTCCTTCCCTTATTAAATTCTGAATAGCTGAATTTGTAACCATAATTTCAAATGCACCAACCCTACCTTTTTCATCAACTCTCGGTACTAATTGCTGAGAAATAATACCTTGAAGAACAGCAGATAATTGTATTTTAATCTGTTGTTGTTGATATGGAGGGAAAACATCTACTATTCGATCAATAGTCTTAGCTGCTCCTATAGTATGTAATGTTGATAAAACTAAATGTCCAGTTTCTGCAGCTGTTATTGCAATTGAAATAGTATCTAAATCTCTCATTTCTCCTACTAGAATTACATCTGGATCCTCTCTTAGTGCAGCTCTTAATGCAGCTTGATATGATTTTGTATCTCTTCCTACTTCTCTTTGATTTATAATAGATTTATTATGCTTATGCAAAAATTCTACAGGATCTTCAAGAGTAATTATATGTTCTGCCCTTGAGCTATTAATCTCATTAATCATGGCTGCTAAGGTACTGCTTTTACCACTTCCAGTTGGTCCGGTTACGAGAACTAAGCCCCTTTGTTTTTGAGTTAGTTCTTTTACTACCGGTGGCAATTTAAGATCACTCAAAGTTGGTATTTTAGACGCTACTGATCTAATAGCTGCTGCATGACTTCCTCTTTGCTTATAAACATTTACTCTAAATCTTCCAACACTCGGAACAGAAATAGAGGTATCTAACTCTCCATTTTTATCATATTCATCAAATAAATCCCCTAATAATTCTTTTACATAAATCTCTGTATCACTAGAATTTAATTTGTAATTACCAATGGGAGTTAGTTTTCCGTTTATTCTTAAGATTGGAGCAGTACCAACCGTAAGATGTAAATCAGAGGCATTTTCATTAAATGTTTTTTCCAATAATTCACTTAAAGTTATCAAAATTTATCCTCCTAATATGTCTTAAATACTAGTTATATTTTATATTAATATGTAATTTAATAGTATATATATTTATATTTCGTAACAAATTATTAAGATTTTATACCTAATCCTATTTAAATTTAAAAAAGTTGGCTAATAGGCCAACTTTTTAAATCATTCTTTATTATTAAATCCCTTATACATTTTTTTTAAAGCCCTTTTTTCAATTCGAGAAACATAAGATCTGGAAATTTGCAATAACGTAGCGATCTCTCTTTGAGTTTTAGGCTTTCCATCAGTTAAACCGTACCTCATTTTAATTATTATTTTTTCTCTATCCGTTAAACACATATTTATTTTATCGTATAGTTTTCTTACTTGTATTCTATTTTCAACCACTTCAATTACTGAGTCTTCCTCACTACTTAGCACATCCATTAACGAAATTTCATTTCCCTCTTTATCGACTCCTATTGGATCTTGAAGATAAACCTCATTCTTTATTTTTTTTGTATTTCTTATGAGCATCAATATTTCATTTTCAATACACCGTGCTGCATAAGTAGCTAATCTAGTTCCTTTTGAAGTATCAAAAGAATCTATTGCTTTTATTAAACCAACAGTTCCAATAGAAATTAAATCATCCATATCCTTATGAGGATAAGAGTACTTTTTTACAATATGTGCTACAAGTCGAAGATTTCTCTCTATAAGAATACCCTTAGCTAAGCTATCCCCTTCCTTAAATTTCTTTAAGTAATATTTTTCTTCCTTTTCATCTAGCGGTTGAGGAAATGAAGTGCCATTACTTACATAAGCAGTTAAAAGTATCATACTATCAATAATACTAAGTAAAAAATTTGCTAACAACACAAGGATATCCCCCTAATAGTGCTTATTACTATAATATTAAGGGACAAGTTAAAAGTTTCCTATTAAATAGTCGTAAATTTCTTTAACCACATCTTTAAATACTGGAACAGCCGTTCCGGATGCATTAATATCTTTTCCAATGTTTTGTGCAAAAACAACCATGGAGTAGTACCTATTCTTAACTTTAAAAAAGCCTACAAACCATCCATCATAAAATTCAGATGTATTAAGAATATCGTTTTCTTTATTCTTATTAATCTCAACTCTTTTAGATGTTCCTGTCTTTCCCCCAATTTCTATTCCTTTTATAAAAGCCTGCTTTCCAGTGCCTTCTTCGTTATTTACAACTTGAAGCATCTGATTTTTCATTATTTGAGCAGTTCTTTCGCTAATAACGTTTTTTTCTATAGTTTTTTCTTTTTCAAGTATCTCATTGTTACTATCAATATAAGACTCAACAATATATGGTTTCACATATTTCCCCTTGTTAACTATAATACTAGGAATTGTTAGAGCTTGAACTGGTGTTATTCTTGTTTTTTGTCCGATATATGTTTGTAATCTATCTCCTTGATTATTTTTCAAATCGTTTAAACTTAGTTCTAATTTCCCTTCTTGTTCCTGATCAAATCCTAAAACTTTATCATATAAACCATGCTCTTGAGATAATTTATCAATATCTTCTATTCCTACATCTTCTCCTATTTGAACAAATACATTATTTGAAGATTTTATAAATGCTTCTTTTGCATTTTTTTCTTCTCTATCTTCATGTTCTTCAAAGAGTCCACTATAATTTTTATATGAATACAATTTAGTAAGTGATAGCTTTCCATTTTCAATACCTGCTTCTTCAACAATTGTCTTAAAAATTGATCCTGCAAAAAAACCATTTTGACTACTAGCTCCTATATTAATATTAGGTTTGCTGTCATCCTTTTGCACTAAGGCTTTTATTTTACCCGTATCAGCTTCCATCAACACTACCCCTATTTGTTCATGCATGCTGTATGATTCATTATTTAGGACATTTTTAATTTTATCCTGCAAAACCTTGTCTATGGTAAGCTTTACGTTTACATTATTTTTAGGCGTTTCCAAGGATTCTTTTATTATGTTTCCATTTACATCCTTATCAAATATACTATAAGTATATGAATTTTTTTTAGTTTTATCATTTATTTTTATTTCAAGGGAGTCATCATCCTTTAATTTCAGCTTATCATTTTCATTTTTATATATGTTGGTTATCATATTTTCTATACTCCACCAAGAATTACCTCTATTAATGGAAGAATACACATAAACATAAAATCCATTTACTCCATTAATTTTATCTAATTTTTTATAAGTATTATTATCTATAGGTAATTGTATTTTAACATTAGAACCTTTACTCATTAATTTTTCTAAATCATATTCAGAGTTATAACCTTTTAAAATTATTTTAAGTGCTTCTAAATCATCTTTTTGCGTATAATTGTTATTCATTTGAAAGGCTAAAGGGTCAATTACTGCATAATAATTATCCTTGTATTCCAGTAGCTCTCTTCCTTCCGAATCCAATAAATTATAATTCAATTCTAATTTCTTTTCTTTATATTGATATTGATTTTGTGCAACACTCTCTAATTCTTTAGAATTGAAATATATATAATTTACTATTCTCAAAAACAATAGTATAAATATCATTAAAAAAATTATAAATACTATGTAAATTCTTTTCTTATCAATAAAATTACTCATAAAAACACTCCTTTGTTGATGATTTTAGCCAACAAAGGAGTTCTTTATTCTTAATTATTTATTTTCAATTAAAATCTGCTTAATCTTAGAAACCATAATATCAATAGCAACTTTATTCTGGCCACCTTCTGGAATAATAATATCCGCATATTTTTTAGTAGGTTCAATAAATTGCTCATGCATAGGTTTTACAACTTCTAAATACTGTTTAATTACCGACTGAATTGTTCTACCTCTCTCGTTAATATCTCTCAAAATTCTTCTTATTATTCTAACGTCATCATCTGTATCAACATATATTTTTATGTCTAATAAGTTTCTTAGCTGAACGTCCTGTAATATCATTATGCCTTCTACAATAATTATATCTCTTGGCTCAACTTTTATCATCTCTTTTTTTCTTGTATGTTCCTTGAAGTCATAAAGAGGCTTGTATATAATTTGTGATTTTAAAAGCTTTGTCAGATGCTCCACTAGAAGTGGAGTATCAAAAGCATTAGGATGATCATAATTCGTCTTAATTCTTTCTTCAAAGGATAAATGACTTTGATTTTTGTAATAAGAGTCTTGTTCAATCATTGCAATACAATCTTCTCTAAAACTTTTAAAAATCTCTTTAGCTACAGTGCTTTTGCCAGAACCCGTTCCACCAGTTATTCCTATTAATATTGGTCGCATCATTATTAATTCTCCCTAACTTTAATAAGTATATCCTTTTTCTTTAGCTCTACATCAGTAGTAACTGTAAAAATCATTTCAGCGCTTCTTGCTGCATCAATTGATTGACCATTTTTATCTTTCATTTCTTTTAATATTACTTCAAAGCTTTCTTCATTTGGTCTTAAAACCTCAACATTATCTCCTTCAAAAACTCTATTTTTTTGCTGGATTGTAGCAACATTTGTGTCTTTGTTAAATTCCTTTACTACTCCAACAATGTCATAAGTTCTAATATAAGAAGAAGTATCATAAATTTGTTTATTAGGTTCATTGAAATAAAAACCAGTATAATATTGTCGATGACTTGGTCTTGTTAAATATTCTACCCATTTAGGATTTAACTTATATTCCTTAGGATTCATAAAATATGCATCAACAGCTTCTCTATATGCTTTAACAACTGATGCTACATAGAAAGTACTTTTCATTCTACCTTCTATTTTAAATGAATCAATTCCAGCTTCAACAAGCTCTGGTATATGTTCTATCATACATAAATCTTTTGAGTTAAAAATATATGTACCTTTTTCATCTTCAAATATAGGAAAATATTCTCCTTGTCTCTTTTCTTCAACTAAATTATATTTATATCTGCAAGGCTGAGAGCACTCTCCTCTATTTGAATCTCTACCAGTCATATAATTCGACAAAAGGCATCTTCCTGAATAAGCCATACACATTGAACCGTGAATAAATGCTTCTAACTCGCATGTTGGAGATAATTTTTTCCTAAGTTCTTTAATTTCTTCAAGAGATAGTTCCCGAGCAAGGACAATTCTTTTTACTCCATTTTTGTGCCAGAACTCAGCAGATTTATAATTGACATTATTCGCTTGAGTACTTAAATGAATTTCCAAATTAGGAACTACTTCCCTAGCAGTTGAAATAATTCCAGCATCAGAAACTATTATTGCATCTACTCCTAGTTCATAAAGTTCAATTAAATATTCTTCCAATCCTATTAAATCATCATTATGAGGAAATACATTTATTGTTACATATACTTTTTTTCCTCTTTCATGAGCATATTTTAATCCTTCAATTAAATCTTCTGTATTAAAATTATCAGCTAAAGCCCTTAGATTTAGTTTGTTGCCACCTAAATATACTGCATCAGCACCAAAATCAATAGCAGTAATCAATTTTTCTAAATTTCCTGCTGGAGCTAATATTTCTGGTTTATTCATCAGTATTCCTCCTTGTTGTTATGGCAATTCCATCTCCAATTGGTATTACTGAAGTAACGAGCTCATTGTTATTACATAACATATCAAGATAAGTTCTCATTCTTTTAACTATAGTAATTTTTCTTTTTTGAACTAATTCATCACTTGCAACCATTCCTCTAAACAATACATTATCTGCAATAATTATTCCATTATATTCTAAAAGCTTTAAACAATAAGGAAAAAAATCATTATAATGTCCTTTTCCTGCATCCATGAAAATTAAATCATACTTTTCTTCTAGTTTGGGAAGTATTTCTAGGCAGTCACCTTCTAATATTTTTATCTTTTTTTCAAAACCATAGTTTTGGATATTTTTTTCAGCAATATCAATCATGTCTCTTTCTCTTTCTATGGTTGTAATAATGCTATTACCATTGGATGCAATATTCATAAGTATTGATGAGTATCCTATTGCCGTTCCTAACTCTAAAATTTTCTTAGGTTTTTGAATAGTAACCATAAATTTTAAAAAGCTAGCTACTTCTTTCTGAACAATAGGAACATGTTCTTTAGTTGCATAATCCTCTAAGTCTTTTAAAACTCCAGTATCTTCGCCAATTAATCCCCTAATATAATCAACAATATATTCCTGGACTATTCCACTCATATAAACACCTCCACTTTCATAAAAGTTTATAAGCGGAAATTTATTTATTAATATTTTTATATCTTTCTTTTGCTTTTAAAAAGTCATTATAATTGTTTGTAAAAAAGTGTTTCTTGTCATCTTCTAAAACATAAAACACGTAATTGGTCTTTTCAGGAAATAATGCCGCTTTGATAGATTCAACTCCTGGACTGCATATTGGTCCTGGTGGAAGTGAATTTGTTACATAAGTGTTGTATGGTGACTTAATTTTTAAATCATCATAAGTTAGCTTATTTTTATGTTCCTCTAGAGCATATAAAACTGTTGCATCCACCTGAAGCATCATATTTTTATCTAACCTATTATATATTACAGAAGATATTTTAGCTCTATCTTCATCAACTCGTGCTTCTTTTTCTATTATCGAAGCAATAGTAATAATTTTTTGCATGTCATCTATTTTTTTATTGCTTTCTTTTTCAATATTTCTTACAACTAATTGAAATTGATTTAACATTTTATCAATTATTTCTTTACCTGTGACATTTTTATTGAACTCATAAGTGTCAGGAAAAAGATATCCCTCTAATGCATATTTAACTTTTGAGCTTGATTTAATATAGTTTGGAGTTTTATATTTTTTACATGAATTTATAAACTCCTCGCTTGAAATAATCCCCTTTTCCTCCATAAGCTTAGCTATCTGTTTAATATCATAGCCTTCTGGAATTGTAACCTTAAGTAAAGTACTTTCTTTGCTTCCTTTGTTTAGCATTTCTACAAAATTTCTTATTGAGGTGTCACTATTTAAATAATACTCTCCAGGTTTTATATTAGTATTCAAATTATTATTCTTTATATACACTTTAAATAAGAACTCATTTTTAATTAGCTCTTTTTCCTTAAGCTTACTTACTACATTAAATAAAGTATCACCCTCATTAACAGAAAATTTAAAATTTCCATCTTTAACTTTAAAAGGAGATTTAATATCACTAGATACTTTTATGCCTAAAATAGATATAAAAGCTATTAATATTAATAGGTTAATTAACTTATTTTTCTTCATAGATGCACCTCAAAAATTAAATTTCTATTTTCTAGAGGCTCTTTTTCTTTCTGTACTGTCAAGAATCTTCTTTCTAATTCTTATATTTTTAGGAGTTACCTCTACTAGTTCGTCTGATGAAATAAATTCAAGACATTGTTCAAGACTCATATCTGGAACAGAAATTAATTTTAGTGCATCGTCTGATCCTGAAGATCTTGTATTACTTAAATGTTTTTTCTTACATACATTTACATCAATATCTTCTGCTCTTGAACATTCTCCTACAACCATTCCCGCATAAACTTGTGTACCAGCAGGAATAAATAATCTTCCTCTTTCTTGTGCATTAAATAGTCCATAAGTAACTGCTTCTCCTGTTTCAAATGCTACAAGTGAACCTCTTGTTCTTTCTGGAATTTCTCCTTTAAATGGTTCATATCCGAAAAATACGTGATTCATTATTCCATTTCCTTTTGTATCAGTCATGAACTCATTTCTGAATCCTATTAACCCTCTAGCCGGAATCTTAAATTCTAACCTTGAATAACCATTGATAGCTGAAGTCATATTAACCATTTCAGCCTTTCTTGGCCCTAATTTTTCCATAACGCTTCCCATAAATTCTTCTGGAACATCAATAGTTAAATCTTCAATTGGTTCAAGTTTTTCACCGTTTACTTCTTTAAATATTACTGTTGGCTTAGATACTTGAAATTCATAGCCCTCTCTTCTCATTGTTTCAATTAAAATAGATAAATGTAGTTCTCCTCTACCACTTACTTTAAAAGAATCAGCTGAATCAGTTTCTTCAATCTTCAAGCTTACATTAGTTTCTAATTCCTTAAATAATCTATCTCTCAAATGTCTAGATGTAACATACTCTCCATCCTGTCCTGCAAAAGGAGAATCATTTACTATGAAATACATGCTTAATGTAGGCTCATCAATTTCAACAAATGGTAATGCCTCTGGACAAGAAGGGTCTGCAATTGTATCTCCAATATTTATATCTGGTATACCTGAAACAGCAACAATATCCCCTAGTTTAGCTTGAGCAACCTCTTCCTTTTTTAAGCCATTATAAACATACAAGCTAGAAATTTTTATATTTTTATTTACTACATCGTTACTTACAACAGCAACTTGTTGGTTTTTCTCAATAGTTCCTCTCTCTATTTTACCAATACCTATTCTTCCAACATATTCATTATAGTCAATAGTAGATATTAATAATTGAAGTGGTGCATCAATTTGACCTGTAGGACATTGTACATTTTTAATTATTGTGTCAAATAATGGTATCATATTTTCTTCAGGATCAGTTAACTCTTTTTTAGCATATCCACCCTTTGCTGAAACATATACTATAGGAAAATCTAATTGTTCGTCTTCTGCTCCAAGCTCAACGAATAAATCAAAAACCTCATCTATTACCTCTTCAGCTCTAGCATTTGGTTTATCAATTTTATTTATAACTACAATAGGATTTAATTGTAATTCTAATGCTTTTTTAAGAACAAATTTTGTTTGAGGCATTGGTCCTTCAAAAGCATCAACAACCAATAATACACTGTCTACCATTTTCAAAACACGTTCAACTTCTCCTCCGAAATCAGCGTGGCCTGGAGTATCAACTATATTTATCTTAACACCATCATACATTACTGCGGTATTTTTTGACAAAATGGTAATTCCTCTTTCTCTTTCTAAATCATTCGAATCCATTACTCTTTCTTCTACTTTTTCATTTTCTCTAAAAACAAGACTTTGTTTTAACATAGCATCTACTAAAGTTGTCTTACCATGGTCAACGTGAGCAATAATCGCTATATTTCTTATGTCATTTCTCGAAAATAATTCCATATTCTTTCCTCCATACTTTTTACCAAAATGTTCAAATAAAAATTGGATACTAACTAGTATCCAATTTTATAATTAACATTTCTATTCTAATATTATACTATTAAAAAGTCAATCTTTGTAGAAACTTAACTATCCATTCTAAAAGTTAATTGAAATTTGAAAAAATATTGTACTTTTATTTTAAATCTATTTTTTTATTAGACTTCCATTATAATTGGCAATATCATAGGCTTTCTTTTCGTTTTTTCATATAAGAATAGTCTTAAAACTTCCTTAATCTTAGACTTTATAGTAGCCCATTCAGTTATAGAATTTTCTTCACATTCACGTAAAGAATCTCTAACAATAACTCTAGCTTCTTCCATAAGGTCTTCTGACTCTCTTACGTAAACAAATCCTCTAGAAATTATATCTGGACCGGCAACTACTTTTCCACCTTCTCTAGAAATTGTAACTACAACAGTGACAATACCATCTTGTGATAAGTGTCTTCTATCTCTTAAAACTATATTACCTACATCTCCAACACCTAATCCATCAACAAATACCTGACCTGCTATTACTGATCCAGACTTTTTAATGCTATCCTTAGTAATCTCGATAACATCTCCATTTTCAGCAATAATAATATTTTCTCTAGGCATTCCAAGTCTTACTGCTAAATCAGTATGTTGTTTTAGCATCCTATATTCTCCATGAACCGGCATAAAAAATTTTGGTTTCACTAATGTATGCATAAGCTTTAGTTCTTCCTGGCATGCATGACCTGAAACATGTACATCAGCTAATGCCTCATATATAACATTTGCTCCTAATTTCGACAATTGATTGATAACCTTTGATACTGGTTTTTCATTTCCTGGAATTGGTGTTGCAGAAATAATTACCATATCCCCTTCAACAATACTAACCTTTTTATGGTCAGATGATGCCATCCTAGAAAGGGCTGACATAGGTTCTCCTTGACTTCCTGTTGTAATAATTGTGATCATTTCATTTGGATATTTTTTTATATCATCAATGCCAATCAAAGTTCCTTCTTCATAATCTAAATATCCTAATTCAGAAGCCACTGTAACTATATTTTCCATACTTCTTCCAGAAACAGCTACTTTCCTTCCAAACTTAATAGAAGCTCGTACTATCTGTTCTATTCTGTGAACATTTGTGGCAAAGGTAGCAACTATTATTCTTCCTTGTGCTTTTGCAAAAATGCTCTCGAAGGTTTCACCTACAGTTCTTTCAGACATTGTATACCCAGGTCTTTCTACATTAGTACTATCAGCTAGCATCAGCACAACACCCTTTTTACCTAGTTCCGCAAATCTAGCTAAGTCACCTACTTGTTCATCTATAGGTGTATAATCTATTTTAAAGTCACCAGTATGTAATATTATACCTAATGGTGTATGAACAGCTATTGCTGCGGAATCAGCAATACTATGGCTTGTTCTTATAAATTCAATTGCTAAATTATCTAATTTAATTATGTCTTTTGGATTAACACGTTGTAAATTAGCCGAACTTAGTAATCCTGTTTCCTTTAAACGATTTTCCACAATCCCTAAAGTAAGTTTTGTTCCGTAAACAGGTATGTTTAATTCCCTTAAAACATATGGCAATGCACCTATATGATCTTCATGGCCATGAGTAAGAAAGATTCCTTTAACCTTATCTTTATTTTTAATTAAGTAGCTAACGTCCGGAATTACCACATCTATTCCCAACATTTCATCTTCAGGAAACTTTAGTCCGCAATCTATGACAACTATTTCATTTTTATATTCAATTGCAGATAAATTTTTACCTATCTCGTCTAGTCCACCTAAGGGGATTACTTTAATTCTATCTCTGTCTTTTTTCAATACCCTACCCTCCTTTTTCATTTTAATAATAATTTATAAACTTAATTATTTAGACATTTATTGCAAATACCTAAAAATTTAACACTATGATTTTCTATTTTAAATTTATATTTTTCTTCAACATTTCTTTCTATAACATCTAATAAGTCTTCTGCAACTTCAATAACCTTACCGCACTTAGTGCATATTAAGTGATGATGATGATGTGTTTCTTCTTCGTCAACCAACTCATATCTATTACAGCCATCATCTAAATTAAGCTTGCATAGTATTCCCACCTCTTCAAGAAGCTGTATAGTCCTATAGATAGTTGCCAGACCTATTTCTGGACATTCTTTTTTCACAAGCTCATAAAGTTCTTCGGCTGTTAGATGACTCCCTCTGTTCTCCAATACTTTATTAACAACAGCTCTCCTTTGGGGAGTCAATTTATAACCTTTAAGTTTTAGCAATTCTTTAACTTTATCTAATTGTGTTGGTGACACATTATACATCATAATACCTCTTTTCCATAAATTAAACATTTATAAATAAGTTAGCAAATTTAGAGTCCTCATTAAAGTTTAATTGTTTATTCCTCTTTTGTCAATTGATAATGATTACTATTCGATACTACAATTCAGTTTAAATTTTCATTTTCTTCCATTAAGGTTTCATATGCTTCAGATACCATTTCAAATTCAACATCATCTTCAATTGTAACAAAAATATCTTCACCATTATTGTCTTTTTCTACTCTCAAAGCTACAGCTTCTGCTTCTTCATCCTCTATAGGTGCAAGTATAACATACTCTTTTTCTTCAATTTCAAACTTCATTATTAAATCAAATTCTATTTCTTCTCCATCTTCATCTTTTAAAACTATTGTATCAAATTCCTTTTCCATTTTTATCTTCTCCTTTTATTTTATTTTCATTAAATACTATCTAAGAATCCTTGTAAAATGTAAGTAGCTGCAATTTTATCTACGATTTTTTTTCTCTTTGCTCTCGATAAATTCGCCTCTAGCATAGCTCTCTGGGCTGCAGCAGTTGTTAACCTCTCATCCCACATTTTTATTGGGATACCTATTTCCTGTTCAAGTATTTTACAAAAACTTATTACCTTTTCACCTTGCTCACCAATAGTTCCATTCATGTTTTTGGGTAAGCCACATACTATTTTTTCTACATTATATTCTTTGCAAATTTTTATCAATTCATTTAAATCAAACTGAATATTTCTTCTATTAATTGTAGTTATTCCTTGAGCCGTTAATCCTAGCAAATCGCTGATAGCAACTCCAATAGTTCTATCTCCAACATCTAATCCCAGTATCCTCATAGGCTATCTCCTTGTTTAATAATATGAAGTGTCAAAATAAAAATGCCCATAAGGGCATTTTTATTTTATTGATAAATACGCTTTTAAAACTTCTTCGAGTATTTCATCTCTTTCTAACTTTCTGATTAATGCTCTCGCTCCATTATAGTTAGTTATATAAGTAGGATCACCAGAAATTAAATACCCAACCAACTGATTAATAGGATTATAACCTTTCTCCTTTAAAGAATCATTAACTTGGCTCAATATGTTTCTAGTAATATCTTTCTTATTTTTCTGTATATCGAATTGCATGGTATTTTCACTTATTCCCATAACTGCTTCACCCCTTTTTATGAAATGCAGTCCACATCTATAATACTTGTAATTTTATTATAAACCAATTTAAATAAAAAGTATACTATTTTACTAATTTTTCCACAATATTTTGGACTTCATTTATTGCTTCATTCAATTTTTCTGGCAATTTTCCACCAGCTTGAGCCATATCTGGTCTTCCACCGCCGCCTCCGCCTGCAATTTTAGCAATTTCTTTAATTATATTTCCACAATGAATTCCTTTAGCTACTACATCTTTTGTAGCCATAGCTAAGAATTGTACCTTATCTCCCTCTTTGCTGCCTAAGACTACAAGACCACTTCCAATTTTATCTTTAATCTTATCCCCTAGGTTTCTTAAAGAATTACTATCTACATTCTTTAGAACTGCAGTAGCTACTTTAATTGATTTTATTTCTTTAACATTTTTCAATATGTCATCTTCTGAACCAGTTGCAAGCTTTAATTTTAATTGAGATATTTCTTTATCCTTATCTTTAAGTTCTACATTAATCTGATTTAGTTTATTAATAATATCCTTTTCAGAGCATTTAATTATTTCACTAATATCTTTTAGTATCTCTGATTTTCTTTCCATATATTCTAATGCTTTTTCTCCTGTAACAGCTTCAATTCTTCTGATTCCAGCAGCAATACCATTTTCGGATACTATTTTAAAAATTCCTATTTTACCTACATTTTCAATGTGAGTTCCTCCACAGAGCTCTACACTAAAATCGCTCATTTTTACTACTCTAACCTTTTCACCATACTTTTCATCAAATAAAGCCATGGCACCTGTTTCTCTTGCTTCATCTAAAGACATCTCATCTGTATTAACTGAGTAAAGTTCCATTACTTTGCTATTTACTATTTCTTCAACCCTTTTGATTTCTTCTGGTGTTACGCTAGCAAAATGAGTGAAATCAAATCTTAATTTATCTTCATCTACAAAAGAACCTGATTGATGAACGTGATCGCCTAAAACAAGTCTTAAGGCAGCGTGAAGCATATGAGTAGCACTATGATTTTTTGAAATTTTTTCTCTTCTAACTTTATCAACCTTCAATGTTACTATTTCTTCTATGTTTAGAGTTCCTTTTGTTACTTCAATGAAATGTACAGTCTTTCCTCCGATGTTCTTCTTACAATCCTCAACCACAGCTTCAAAATTATCATTAAATATAATTCCTCTGTCTCCTACTTGACCTCCCATTTCTGCATAAAAAGGAGTTTCCTCTGTTACTATTATTCCTCTATCACCTTCATTAATGCTGTTAATAAATTTATCATCTTTGATAATTACCTTAACTTTAGACGATAATTCTAATTTATCATATCCTGAGAATTTTGTTTCAATATCTGAAGATATTGTATCAAGAACCTTTACATCAGTTCCCATGTAAGTACTTTCTTCTCTAGCGGCTCTTGCTCTTTCTCTTTGCCTATTCATTTCTTCATTAAAGCCTTCGATATCAACTTTCATTAATTTTTCTTCTAAAATCTCCTGAGTTAACTCTAATGGGAAGCCATATGTGTCATATAACTTAAACGCCTTTTCACCTGATAGAGTCTTTTCTGCATTCTTTTCTAATTCATCTATATAGCTATATAGTATATCCATTCCTAGATCTATAGTTTCTCCAAATCTTTCTTCTTCTAGTAATATAACTTTTTTAATGTATTCATATTTTTCTTCTAACTCTGGATATGCTTTTCCTGAACACTTAATAACAGTATCAACTATCTTATTTAGGAAACTCCCTTTTATCCCCAATATTCTGCCATGTCTTGCGGCTCTTCTTAAAAGCCTCCTTAATACATATCCTCTACCTTCATTTGAAGGCAAAATACCATCGCTTATCATAAAAGTAACACTTCTTACATGGTCAGTAATAATTCTAAGTGACACATCTTTTTTGCTATCATCACCATATTTTACTCCTGAAAGCTTTGAAACCTCATGTAATATAGTACTTATTGTATCAACTTCGAAAATTGTATCTACACCTTGCATAATTGTAGCCATTCTTTCAAGCCCCATACCTGTATCAATATTAGGGAAGTCTAATCTGTTATAATTACCATCCTCATCTTTATCAAATTGAGTAAAAACTAAGTTCCAAAATTCAACAGCTCTATCTAAATCAGATTTTTCTTTAAAGTCCTCTGCAGATATAATTTCACCTGAATCTTTATAAAAGTGAATTTCCGAGCATGGACCACAAGGTCCAACACCATGTTCCCAGAAATTATCTTCTTTACCTAATCTAAATATATGTTTAGGATTTACATCTGTCTTTGAAGTCCATATTTCATATGCTTCATCATCATCTAAATATATAGTTACATATAATTTATCCTTTGGTAGGTTTAATACTTCAGTTATGAATTCCCATGCCCAAGGTATTACTTCATTTTTAAAATAATCTCCAAAAGAGAAATTTCCTAACATTTCGAAAAATGTAGCATGTCTTGAGGTTTTACCTACATTTTCAATATCTCCTGTCCTTACACACTTTTGACAGGTTGTAATTCTCTTTCTTGGTGGTGTTTGAAGTCCTGTAAAATATGGCTTTAGCGGTGCCATACCTGCATTAATTAGCAATAAACTTTTATCATTTTTAGGAACAAGCGAAAAACTTTCAAGTCTCAAATGTTCCTTACTTTCGAAAAATTTTAGGTAAGCCTCTCTTACATCATTTAATCCCATTTTTTGCATGATAATTACCTCCATCTGTTACATCTTTCTAAAAAATAATACAAAAAAACCTTCATTCCCTTAAGGGACGAAAGTTTTCCGCGGTACCACCCTAATTACATAAATATATAATAGTAAATTATACATTTACATCTCTTAAATCACTATGACTCCTAGATAGCTTCAATACTTATATCAAGAAGTTCTCACCAGCCACTTCTTCTCTGAATGATAAAAAATATTTACTCCTTCTGCTCATCGCCTAATTATATGCTATTATGTATAAAGATATTTTGATTATATGAAAAAATGATATTTATGTCAACATTCTAGTAAATGAGAAAAATATGCTAATAAATGTAGTAATTCAAATTATCATAAATAACCTTTATTATCACCCCAATAGGAATCGCTAGAACCATTCCCCAAAATCCACCTAATTCTCC
The DNA here is from genome assembly GCF_001263795.1 of Clostridium homopropionicum DSM 5847. Classification (GTDB taxonomy): domain Bacteria; phylum Bacillota; class Clostridia; order Clostridiales; family Clostridiaceae; genus Clostridium_H; species Clostridium_H homopropionicum. The sequence continues at coordinate 85,408 of NZ_LHUR01000013.1, read as the reverse complement.
TCCAATTAAAAGTAAAATTATTACTACTAATGGATGCATACTTACACTATCTCCAGTAACCTTAGGAGATAATATATTGCCTTCAACTAATTGAATCAAATATAAACCTAGTAAAGTGTATAAAGCAGTCTTATATGAAGTTAATAGCGCTACAATAATTGGCAATACCATACCAAATATTGGCCCAAAATATGGAATTATATTAAGCAATCCATTTAGTAGAGAAAGAACGAGTGGAAATTTCACTCTCAAGGCTAGTAATAAAATAAAAGTGATAAGGCTTACAATTGCGCAGAGAATAAATTGACTTACGATATATCTTCCTAGTATTTTATCTATATCACTATTAATTTTTTTTATTATTTTCCTTGAATTTAAGGGAAATAATAAAAGAAGTTTATTTTCTATATATTCTTTGTCGCACAAAAAATAATAAGCAATTATTGGTATAACAACTAATGCTAATGCTTTTTCTCCTAGACTAGTTGTAAAATTCATGAGCTTATCAAAAATATGAAGCAATAATCCATTTAATTTGCCGTAGAAATTATCAAAAATGTTAACAATAAATTTGTCCTTTTGAATTAATTTTAAATTGTAGTATATTTCATTTGAATACTCTTGTATTTCTTCAATAGTATTTCCGAGATTAATACTTTCTTTAAATATTGATGGTATCAAAATGGTTACTATTAAAATAACGCTCACTATAACAAACAAAATTAATATTAGTGCTGCATAACTTGGCTTTATTCCTTTCCTTAATAAAGCATTATGAAACGGTTTAAGTGCATAAGATAAAATAAAAGCACCCAATATAATTGAGAAAATATCTTTTATTATCTTGTTATTATACAAAAGAACAATTAATAATATAAGTAAAATTACATATACTATTATTTTTATTAATTTCTTATTTTTATATAATAATTTATTCATATTTATTTACTTCCCTTAATTCGTGTGGAATAGTAAGAAAAGATATTTTGCTATTTTTTGAAAAATACAATATATTTTTTTCTCCTAAAATAAGATCCTTAATTAAAAAAATTTTTTTCCCATGTATTATATTTCTAATAAATCCAGTAGAAACAACAACACCTGTTATTTTAAAATCTCTTTTTTCAAAAATGAAATCCTCAACCATTCCCAATAAATCTCCATTGATATCTACCACATCCATTCCTCTAATTTCTGAAATCATTAAACCTTGTTTTATGCTAGTATCTTTTACAACTATGCTAGAATTAAAAGTTATTACATCTTGAATATGCACAAATAAATTTTTATTAAATATTCTAAATGGTGAAATACAAAATCCTAATAAGCACCTATTATTAAAACTTATTAGAATATCTTTAATAAAACCTATCCTTTTTCTTTCAATGTTTATAACATCCATAAGCATAAAATCTTTAATTCTGTACATTTAATACCTCTTTTTAGTTTTTATTATTATCAATATTATTAACTAGTAACAAATTAAATATTCTTACTTAATATGTTAAAAAATATAAAAACTCTAATCACAGATAAATGTGTGCTTAGAGTTTTTAATATAATCAATTTAATAATAAAATTTTTCTACTAGTTACCATGTACCTCATGATGTATATCATGAGAATGTGTTTTCATTTCCCAGGTTTCTAACCCCTGTTTTTCTCTGTAATCATTTATAGCTTTATGAATAGCCTCTTCTGCAAGAACTGAGCAATGCATTTTAACAGGTGGTAATCCTTCAAGAGCTTCTGCTACAGCCTTATTTGTTAAATTCCAAGCTTCTTCAACAGTTTTTCCCTTTACTAGTTCTGTAGCCATACTAGAAGAAGCAATAGCAGAACCGCATCCAAAGGTTTTAAACTTAATATCCTTTACAATGTTATCTTCTACTTTTAGATATATCTTCATTATATCTCCACATTGAGGATTACCAACCTCTCCAATACCATTAGCGTCTTCTAATTCACCAACATTTCTAGGATTTCTAAAGTGATCCATTACTTTTTCACTATACATACTATATTTCCCCTCTCTCTTTTAAAAACTGCTCCCAATATGGAGACATTTCTCTTCTTCTCTTTATTATTAAAGGAAGTTCATTTAATAAGTAATCTACTTGTTCTTCAGTTGTTCCAGAACCTAAGCTAAATCTTAAAGAACCATGTGCTACCCCGTGGGATAAGCCCAATGCTAATAATACATGAGATGGTTCAAGATCTCCAGATGCGCAGGCACTTCCAGTTGAAGCATAAATGCCTTTATCATCTAAATCAAGTAATAAGGTCTCCCCTTCAACACCAACAAAACTTATGTTTATATTACCTGGAAGTCTTTTATCTCCTGCTGGTCCATTTAGTTTACTGTGTGGTATATTCTCTAAGATATTTTTTATAATTTTATCCCTTAAGCCTGCTAATCTTTTACTTTCTTTTTCCATTCCAGCCATTGCGATTTCGACGGCTTTACCCATACCAACTATTCCAGCCACGTTTTCAGTACTTGGTCTTCTTCCTTTTTCTTGACCTCCACCGTGAATTAGGTTTTCAATTCTAATTCCACGTCTAATGTAAAGAGCACCTACTCCCTTTGGTCCATAGAATTTATGAGCTGCCATAGATAACATATCAATATTCATATCTTTAACATCTACAGGTACTTGTGTAACTGCTTGAACTGCATCTGTATGGAATAAAATTTTATGTTCTCTACAAAGTGCTCCAATTTCTTTTATAGGTTCAATAACACCAATTTCATTATTTGCAAACATAATTGTAACTAAAATAGTTTTATCTGTAATTGCTGCTTTTAAATCATCTATATTTATGAAACCTTTATCATCAACAGGTAAATATGTTACATCGAAGCCATTTTTCTCTAAAAACTCACATGTATTTATTACTGCATGATGTTCTATTGCAGAGGTTATTATATGATTACCTTTATTTTTCTTTGCTAGAGCAGCTCCTTTTATTGCCCAATTATCTGCTTCAGAACCTCCAGATGTGAAAAATATTTCATTAGCATCAGCATTTATAGCTTTAGCTACTCTTCCCCTTGCAGCATTTAGCGCTTTTTTATTTGAATCAGACAAGGTATACAAAGATGATGGATTACCGTAGCTTTCAGTAAAATACGGTAACATTTCATTTAAAACTTCTGGTTTTGTATATGTAGTTGCAGCATAATCCATGTATATTTTATTATTCATTAGCTTCACTCCTTTTTTTTAACATGTTATTATAATCATCAGCCATATCTTGAAGAGTAATTGAATTTGTAACTTCATCAATGCTATTTTTGATTTTCTCCCACAATAGTCTAGTGGGGCAAGTATCTACATTGTTGCATTCATTACTATCAATACAAGAAGATATTTCAATTGGTCCCTCTAATACTTCTATAATATCTGAAACAGTTATATCTTTGGGAGATTTGTTTAAGATATATCCTCCTTGAGCCCCTCTAACGCTTTTTATCAACTTTGCTTTTCTAAGAGGTGCAAAAAGTTGTTCTAAATACAGTTCTGAAATCTTTTGCCTTTCAGCAATAGATTTTATTGATACTGGTGCTTCGCCATAATTTATAGCTAAATCAACCATAGCCTTTACACCATATCTTCCTTTTGTGGATAGCTTCATTAAATCACCCCTTTATATATAACCTCTCAGTAATTATCATTTAATAATTCCGAGTAAAATTATCAACTTTATAATATCAAATCATAGCAATTTTGTCAACATTAAATATTATTCAAAATAATAAGTTTTTTTATTCATTTCTTTTGGAAAATAATCTTGATCAATTTCATTGTTTTGATAGTTAAAAGGATATTTATATCCAAAACTCCCCAATTCCTTCGCACCGTTATAATGTGCATCTCTTAAATGCGGCGGCACCCTAAACTGATTATTTTTTGCATCATCTATTGCTTTATCAACTGCTGTATATACTGCGTTGGATTTATTTGCTCTTGAAAGATATATTATAGCTTCTGCTATTGGTATCCTGGCTTCTGGCATTCCAACAGTTTCTAGCGCATTCCAGGCTGCATGAGCAATAAGCATTGCCCTTGGATCAGCCAGACCAATATCTTCTGAAGCCTGAATTATTAATCTCCTAACTATAAATCTTGGATCTTCCCCACCAATAATCATTCTACCAAACCAATATAAAGCAGCATTTTCATCTGACCCTCTTATACTTTTTATAAAGGCTGAAGCTATATCATAATGGTTATCTCCACTTGAATCATATTTAATCAATGGTCTTTGAACACAATCCTTTATTTTATCTTCATCTATTTCAATATGTCCATCCTTATTTTTATGAGTAGATAAAACTGCTAGTTCTAAGATGTTTAGACTATTTCTAGCATCGCCTGAAGCTAACTGAGCAATCATTGCTATTTCTTTTCTATTTATTTTAATTTTTAAATTTCCATAACCTCTTTCTTTATCATTGAGAGCCATTATTAAAATATTCTTTATATCTTCTTTTGTTAGTTCTTCTAATTGAAAAATCCTAACCCTACTTAATAAAGCTCTATTTATTTCAAAATATGGATTCTCAGTAGTTGCTCCAACTAAAATAATAATTCCCTTTTCAACTGCATCTAAAAGTGCATCTTGCTGTGTACCTTTTTTTAAAGCGTGAATTTCGTCGATAAAAAAAATCGTTCTTTTCCCATAAAACTTTAAAAGTTCTTCAGCCTTACTTATATAATCTCTTATTTCTTTTACACCTATAGAAGTAGCATTTAATTTTACAAATTGGCTTTTAGTATCCTTAGAGATAATGTAAGCTAGGGTTGTTTTTCCAACTCCAGGAGGACCATAAAGAATCATAGAAGTTAAATTATCATTTTCTATTAGTCTTCTCAATAATTTTCCCTTACCTACAATATGTTCTTGACCTATAAAATCATCTAATTTTATAGGTCTCATTTTCTCTGCTAAAGGCTTTTTTACGTTATTTTTCTCTACTGCAAAATCAAATAAATCCAACTAATATCCCACCTTTTATCTCTTTCTACAATTCATGTTACAAATATACATCAAAATACAATTATTCTCAACTTTATTATCAATATATTTATCTAATAATTCAACAGTTATTGGGAATTACTAATAACATGTTATAAATATTTTGTATGTTAATAAAAAAATTATTTTAGGGAGGTTTCTAAGGTAAAGATGTAAAATAAAAACTTTATCTTAGATAAAATAAATGATTTATAATTTAAAACTTATATCAGATGTGATTTTAATTATTATTTCTTTCATATGTGTATTACGTATTATATTCGATAAGAGAGACCCCAAAGGTACCTTATGTTGGATACTATTTTTTATGCTATTTAAGACATTAGCAATTATAACTTTTCTTTTATTGGGAAGAAATTGGAGAAACAGGTGTTTTACCAATAATGTATCTATATTTTTAAAAGACAAGTTTGAAAATTATTATTCTGAAAATAAAAATAAAGAATTTAATTTTCTAGAAAAAATTATTGAAAAAACAAATCCTTATCCAATTTTCACTAATAATCAATTAACATTTTTCACTGATGGAGAGTCTAAATATAAAGCCCTTAAGGAGGATCTTATGAAGGCTAACCATCATATTCACCTTGAATACTATATTGTCCGTAATGATAAAGTTGGTAATGAGATAAAAGATATCTTAATTAGAAAAGCTCAAGAAGGAATTAAAGTGAGATTTATTATAGACAAAATTGGTTCCATAACTCTAGGTAGAAAATACACTAGAGAATTAGAAAAATTCGGAATTGATGTTGTGCCATATGCATATTATTTTGCCCCATTTTATAGAAATCATAAAAAAATAGTAATTATTGATGGCATTATTGGTTTTTTAGGAGGAATGAACTTAGGAGATGAATATGAAGGAAAAGGAAAGCTAGGTTTTTGGAGAGATTTACATATAAGGGTTAAAGGAGATTTTGTCTTTAATCTTCAACGTTCCTTTATAAATGATTATTTTATGATTAATAGAGATAAAAATAATCCTCCTTTTATAGAAGTAGAGTATAATAATTACTTTCCTAATGTTGAAAGTTGTTCTAGCTTACCTATGCTAGCAGTAGAATCAGGTCCAAGTTCAGATAATCCGTCCATTATGTATTCTATCATAAATATGATATCAAGCGCTAAGAAAAATATTTACATAATGACACCTTATTTTATTCCTAGCGAAAGCTTATTAATATCTTTAAAAATTGCAGCTCTTTGTGGAATAGATGTGCGTATACTTTTTCCTGGAAAATGTGACCACTTTTATGTTTTTTATGCTTCTAGAACATATCTTTCAGAACTTATGCAGTGTGGCGTAAAAGTATATTTATATAGAAAAGATTCATTTCTTCATTCTAAGGCAATCTCAGTTGATGGTAAGATTTGCAGCATGGGTAATGCTAATATAGATATAAGATCTTTTGAACTTAATTATGAACTTAATGCAATAATTTTTGATGATACGACAGTATTAGAACTAGAGAATATTTTTCATAAAGAATGTTCCGAATCTACTCTACTAGATAAAAATTTTTTCGAAAATAGTTCAATCTTTATAAAATTATTAGAGAACATTTGTAGAATGTTTTCCAATACAATGTAAAATTAAAACCATAAGTCATACTTATGGTTTTAATTTTATAATTGATCTAGAAATTAATATCATTTGGGTTAAAATCAATGCATAATATATATTCCTTATCATCTAAGCCCTTGAAAATTGCAGATATCGTTATGCATAGATTTCCAGTAGCTAAAGAAACATATGGCTCAGTAATATACTTATTCAAAGACATATTTACTAGAAAATAATAATATTTTTTTAATGAATGGTTTGTTCCCTTAATTGCAGGATGGAAAATTAGTGCCTTTTGAGATAGCATATCTTTACAGCAAGTCAATGTATCCGTAATCTGTATACCTGCTTCATTTAAAACATATATACATTCAAATTCATTATTATTTAAGATAACTTCATTCAGTTTATTGTTAAATTCTTTTTCAGGAATTTTCGATAGTTCTTCAAGAATATTTCCAATAACTTTCTCATATTTCTTATGAGTGGTATTCTCTAAGCTGATTTTATCTACCATGTATTTTCTGTAGTCAGAAGCTAGATTCTTAACAGCCTTTTGAGCCTTAGAGATAAACTTTTCAGTAATTTCAAGAGAATTACCAAAATAATCTCCCTCTACCATATCAGCTCCTAATTCAATAACTGTTAAGGCCTCTTCCTTTGTAGTAATTCCATCACCAATTACAAGTGCACCAATATTTTTTGAGAGATTTACTAATGCTTTAAAAATTTCTTGTTTATAATAATCCAAATCTATATTTTCTGTTATTGCACCACTAATCTTAATTATATCTGGTTCAACATAAGAAATTTTGTCTAGATTTGCAAATCCATAACCAATATCGCTTAATGCTACTAAGAATCCTTCATTTCTGTAATAATTTATAAATTTCTTAAGTCCCTCAACATCTTCTACTTTATCTTCTACTATTTCCAATACAACATTTTGTGGATTTAGTTTAAAAGAATTTACTAGATCCATAATTATTCCTGAACCAATAAAATTTTTTATTATTGAGGCACTAATATTTATAAACAATAATATTTCTTTATTATCATTATAAACATCTGAAAATTTCTCTACAGCCTTCTCCCTATAAAGTCTGTCTAAATCAATAGTTCTGGATTCATTTTCTGCCTGTAATAAAAGTGTTTCCATAGAAACTATGTCTTTATTTACCTTATATCCTAAACAGGAAGCCTCAAATCCAATTACTGATTGTTTTATTACAGAAGTAATTGGCTTAAAATTAATTTCTAAACTCTTTTCTTCTATTATTTTATTAATATCAATTTTATTTTCCATTAACTAACACATCCTTATAAAGTATTATACTAATAAAGTAATATACTTACTAAAAATTTATTAAATTATTTATTACTTATTATTAATTATTTAAATTTATTCCTTTTCTTAATATAGCAGCTTTAACTTCATCCTTCAATTCTTGACTAACATTTGGTGAAATATATATTTTCTCGAAGACACTTTTTGCCATTCTAAAGTATTCTGATCTTCTTGGTATTCTTGCAGTTGAAAGAAACTTAATATAATATGCTGCATAATTTTCATCAATTTCTGAACTTGGCTTTTCAGATATTTTTCTCAATTTACGTAAAGATACTAGCTTCCAAACCTCAAGTGAGAAGGTTATAAAAACAAATAACAATATTAATATAATACTTGAAGTACTTAGTTTCCCCGTCTCAGTTTCTTCTTTTTTTATAACTTCAACTTTTACAATTTTTTTATCACTGCCATCTTTATTTATTCTAAGCAAGTTTGAACTATCAATAGTAGTATCTCCCTTGGAATCCTTTTTGATTTTCCAAAAATAAATACTATCATTGATGATATTTAATGCAGCAGAACCCTCATTATTAATAAGTGCTTTAGCACTTCCATCAGTTTTCATTTTATAAAGCTTATTATTATCTGAAGCATTTGAATAAAAGACCCAGTCTCCTGAAACATTAATATAATCAGCAGAATCATCATTTAATTTAATTTTATTTTTCCCATCTATATCTATTTTATATATTTTCCCTTTATCATTTGCATTTTGATAATATATATTATTGCCTACTACATTAATATAATAGGATTGATCTTCATTTAACTTCTGCGGTTCTCCTCCATCTATATTGACTTTATAAATTTTGTGCCCATCGGATTCATTTGAATAATATATAAAATCCCCTAAAACAGCAAAGCCATATACTCTATCCTTACTTATTCTAGTTTTATGTTTACCATCTAAATCAATTTTATAAATTTTCTGACCGCTTGATTCCTTTTTAGCAAAGTAAATCCAATCTCCTTGAACCTGAGTCCAAAAACAGCTTTCATCAACTACTCTTTTCTTTTCAGTTCCATCTTTTTTAATTTTAAAAAGTTGATAACCATTGCTTATATTAGAGTAATAAATAAAATCTCCTGAAACATTAATAAAATTTGGAACATCATTGCTTATTTTTACTTCTTCAGAACCATCAAGCTTTGACTTATATAACTTGCTTCCATCAGCAATATTGGAATAATAAATCCATTCTCCATCTTGGGCTATGTACCCTAAATTTATAACATTTGCTGCTTGATTGTCTTTTACTATTTCGGCACCTAGAATTAAATTGTTAAAATTTAATATAAAACTAAAAATTAAAACAGCTAATATAAACTTACTTCTTCTTTTATTTATCACATTTATGCCTCCTTAGTGCTCATTGAAAGATTAGAACTAATTGTATTCATAAATTTTATCATAAAATAGCTAATTATTCAAAGATATTCAAATGTAATAGTAATAGAAAATTTATTTTTATGACTATTTAGAATTATTTATCTTTTCTGCAATTTCATTTAAATATTCCCATCTCTCCATCATTTGTAACAACTCTTCTTCTACTCTTTCTTTTTTTTCTAAAAGTTGTTCAAGAACTGCATAATCAGTACTTGAAAGTTTAATATTTTCCTCAATCTCCTCTAATTCATTTTCTAACTTTTCTATATTACCTTCAATTTTTTCATATTCCCTTTTTTCATTGTATGAAAATTTTAAAGATCTCTTTTCATTTGTTTTGACGATATTTTCTTTGGATTTATTTTTACAATCAGTTTCTTGTTCACTAGGCTTTAAAAATTCTTTACATTCAGAATAATTTCCAACATAGTAATTTATAACTCCATTGCCCTTAAAAGAGATTATTTTATTACAAGTTTTATCTAAAAAGAATCTATCATGAGATACAATAATAACTGTTCCATTAAAAAATTCAATATAGTCTTCTAATATATTTAAGGTTTCAATATCTAAGTCATTTGTAGGCTCATCTAAAAGTAATACGTTTGGGGAGTTCATAAGTATTTTCAAAAGGTATAATCTTCTTCTTTCACCACCAGAGAGTTTACTAATGTAGCTATACTGAAGATTTGGAGAAAACAAAAATTTTTCAAGCATTTTTGAAGCACTAATCATTGTGCCATCAAAAGTTTTTATATATTCAGCTTGCTCTTTAATGTATTCAATAACTCTAAGGTTTTCGTTCATATCTTTACATTCTTGTGAGAAATAGGAAATTTTCACTGTTTCACCTATATCTATTTTCCCACTATCTTCTTTAATATTTCCAGAAATTAAATTGAGCAAAGTAGATTTACCTAATCCATTGGATCCAACTATTCCAACTCTATCATTTTTTGTAAAGATATATGAAAAGTTATTGATAAGTTTCTTTTCTTCATAACTTTTGCTTATATTATTTAATTCTATAATTTTCTTTCCAAGCCTGCTAGTGGATAATGAAATTTCTATCTTATCATTTTGTACTTCTGAATTTTGAGAACTTAATTCTTCAAATCTCTCTATCCTCGCTTTCTGTTTTGTAGTCCTAGCCTTCGCCCCACGCCTAATCCATTCAAGCTCTCTTCTTAAAATATTTCTCCTTTTATCCTCTTTTGCTTCAATTAACTGTTCTCTTTGAATTTTAGAATCTAAAAACATAGAATAATTTCCAGAATAAGAATATAAATTACCATTACTAATTTCCAGTATTCTATTTGTAACCCTATCTAAAAAATATCTATCATGAGTTATCATAAGAACTGCACCATTAAAATTATTTAGGTAATCCTCTAGCCAATCAACCGTATCATTATCTATATGATTTGTAGGTTCATCTAATATTAGTAATTCGCATGGGTTAATAAGAACACTAGCTAAAGCAACTCTTTTTTTTTGACCACCAGAAAGACTGGCGATTTTAGCTTCAAAATTATTAATACCAAGTTTAGTCAAAACTATCTTTGCCTTACTTTTCAATTCCCAAGCATTTAAGCTATCCATTTTATTACTTACTTCCATTAAGTCATTTTGAAGCTTTACATTCTCAGGTTGATTATTTAATTTATCAAGTATATTCTCATACTGACTTATTAATTTCATGATTGGTGAATTAGTTTTAAATATTTGTTCAAGTACTGTACTCTTAGAATTAAAATCTACGTTTTGTGGCAAATATTCAACTTTGAGATTTGAAGACTTTATAATTTTACCTGAATCATAGTATTCCTCACCACTAAGTATTCGTAAAAGGGTTGACTTTCCTGTTCCATTAATACCAATAATACCAATCTTATCCTTATCTGAAATATTAAAAGATATACTGTTGAAAAGTACTTTTTCTCCATAGCTTTTGCTTAAACTATCTATAGCTAATAAATTCATATTTTAATCCTTCCTAAAATTTTAATAGAAATCATAATATATTTTATCACATTAAGTTCTTTAAATTAAGGTGAATAATAATATTTTGCATATTAATGTATAAATAAATTAAAAAACTGAAAATTTAGTATTTAAAATTATTTAATAAACCTATATAATTTAATTAACTTATTTTTTTATATGGAAGGGTGTAATGTGATGATTACAGATGTTTCTCAAAATGAAATAATGAATTCATTTAATAATATTATGGATTATCTAAAATATTTTGTTGAGGATGATGCAGCAATTTCTATTGCAAATACTGAAGTTTTTCTTAAATTTTATGACGGTGAAAATGTTAAATTAAACAAAAAAGACGGTGATCCAATTCCAGTGGGAAGTGTTGCTTATCAAACTATAACTAGTGGCAAAGTAGTTTCTAGTGTAATTCCGCCAGAAGTTTTTGGTGTTCCTACCAAAGCACTTGGTATACCTATAAAAGAAAATGGGAAAGTAATCGGAGCTATTTCTATGGCAAAAAGCTTAGAAAAGCAAACCACTGTATCTAATTTAGCTAAAAATTTATTTGATTCACTTTCTCAAATAAGTTCTGCAATAAATGAATTCTCTACAAGTATTCAAAATATGGCTCAATTTAACGCTATGATCCAAGAGAATGTGGAAAAAACAAGGAAAGAAGCTGAGAATACAGATGATATATTACAATTTGTTGGTAATATAGCTAGACAAACAAATTTACTAGGTTTAAATGCAGCTATTGAGTCTTCAAGAGCAGGTGAATTTGGAAAAGGGTTCAGCGTAGTCGCTCAGGAAATTAGAAAATTATCTAATTCAAGTAATGAATCAATAAATCAAATTAATAATATTCTAAAAAATATACAAAATTCAGTAATACATATATCTGATAAAATAAATGAGTCTAATGAAGTTTTCCAACAACAGACAGGAACTATTGAAGAAATTACTAGTGCTGTTGAAAGTCTTTACTCTAGTTCAGAAGTTTTAAAAAATATTGCATCAAAACTATAATATTATATATTAAAAAGACCTGCTGAAGTCAGGTCTTTTTAATCATTTATAAATTCTATTTTCCATTTATAATATCCTGTTTCTGAATCTTTTTCATATCTAAAATAAGCAGAAAAAATATTGCCTTTTTTACTCTTGAGATTTCTAAAACCTACTCTACCTTTTTCGAGTAAAATTTTAATCATCTCTTTACTTACTTTTTTATCAAATGATTCAATAAATTTATCATCCTTCCAAATTATAAATTTACATCCATTTTTCCAATTGCTGCATCCGAAACCTTTAGTACCTTCTATTACAGGATTCCCACACACAGGACAATTTCCTATACTTTCTACACCCTCCGGCAGCTGAACTTTAAAATTACTTAACATAGAAGTATCATATTTTATAGAGTTCACTGCACTAACAGTAAAATCAATAATTAACTTTAAAAAATCTTCCTTTTGGAATCTTCTTTTTTCTATATCTGATAAGGTTTTTTCAAGTCTACCTGTGTATTCTAAGTCTAATAGCTCTTTTGCTGGAAATATTTCTACTATTGTTTTCCCAAGTTCTGTACAAGTAAGATTTTTACCCTTACTTGCTATGTATCCAACCTCTTTTAGTTTTTTTATTGTATCTGCTCTTGTAGCTGGAGTGCCTATATTAAATCCACTTAATATAGATGCCATCATCTCTTCTGAGTCTTCCTCATCCTTAAAGCTTTTGCCGCAAGTTTCCATAACCCTCAGCAGTGTTTTCTCAGTATGAAGCTTTGGAGGTTTTTTAATTATTTCATTTACTTTACTTTCTGTTAAACTTACAACATCCTTTTCAGTTACCATTGGTAACAAGGTATCCTTAGTTTCAATTTTCTCTATTTTGCGCCAACCTTCAATTATCTGAACTTTTCCCTTTGATATAAATATTCCTTTTATATCTTTCTCATGAACTTTAATCCTAATAATTGTCTCCTCATACTCAGCTATTGGCATAAATTGCATTATAAATCGATTCTTTACTGCATCATACACAATCTGCTCATCATTATCTAATCTTGAAGGTAATATATATGTTGGCATAATTGCACTATGGCTCTCAACTTTTGAATTATCAAATATTCTTTTACTTTTAATAAACTTTATTTCCTCTTCGTATGGAAGCCCTTTTTTCAAGCTTTCTAATACCTTTTTAGCTCTACCTTCTAAGCTTTCTTCTAACGCAATACTTCCTGTTCTTGGATATGTTATAAATTTCTTTTCATAGAGTGATTGTGCTACTTTTAAAACTTTATCAGATGTCCAACCCTTATATTTGCTTGTAATATACCCTTGTAGATTTGATAAATTAAACAAAAATGGAGTATATTCCTTTTTTCTTTCAATTTGTTTTTCTACTATTTCTGCAGTTTTGCTATCTATCATTTTGCAAACTTCATTTAGATATTCTTTTTGCTCAAATTTTTCTGTATCATTTTCATAGTACAATGCTTCAAATTCATAGTTCTCTTTGGTTTTGAAATTAGCTATTAGTTTATAATAAGTAGTAGCCTTAAAATTTTCTATCTCCTTATCTCTGTCATAAATAATTTTCAAAGTTGGAAGCAACACTCTTCCAATGTTTAGAATTTTATCTTCATTTAATTTATATTTCAATGTGGCCACTGATGTAAGATTTATTCCTATAATCCAGTCAGCCAACTGTCTCCCTATTCCTGCATCTTGCAGTGGTTTCATTTCACTATTATCTTTTAAGTTTTTCATTCCTTTTAATACTTCTTCTGAAGTCCATTCATTTAATAGTAATCTAAAAATAGGCTTCTTCTCATTGAAATGTAAAAATATTTCATCTGCAATTACTTGCCCTTCTCTATCAAAGTCCGTAGCAGAAATTATGCCGTCTACATCATTCCTATCTATTAGGGACTTTATTAATTTAAGCTGTTTTTCTGCCCCCTTATCAGTCACACTTTTATTAACGCTATCCTGTTTTATCTTGTATTTAAATTCAACTGGTATAAAAGGAAATCTTTCTAATCTCCAGCTTTTCATATTTTCATCATAATCTTTAGCATCATATAATTGTAACAAATGTCCAAATACCCATGTTACAAAATAGTCATTTCCCTCAAAATATCCGTTTCTTTTTGCTTTTATATTTAAGGCCTCAGCAATATTCTTAGCTACAGATGGCTTCTCTGCAATTATAACTTTCTTCAAGGTATCCACTCCTAAAATAACTGTTATTATTTTATTTTAATGCTTTTATTAATTTTAATTTAGATATATACTATTTGGGTGATTATATACTTCTAAAGTATAATCAAAATATTAACAAAACACAAATATCTAATAATAAATTATAGGAGTTTTTTTATGAGAAATATAAAATTAACTATTCAATATGATGGTAGCCGATATAAAGGATGGCAGAAATTAGGCAATGAAGATAACACTATTCAAGGCAAAATAGAGAAAGTACTTAGGGAATTGACTGGTGAAGAAATAGAATTAATTGCCTCTGGTAGAACAGACGCTGGAGTTCACGCTTATAATCAAATAGCTAATTTTCACACTAATTCAAAGATATTAAACAAAGAAATTCTAACTTATTGCTATAAATATCTGCCTTCAGATATTGTTATCAAAAGTCTACAAGAGGTTGCTAATGATTTTCATTCAAGATACTTAGCTAAAAAGAAAATTTACATTTATAAAATTTATAATGGCACTTTTCATGATGTATTTAGCAGAAAATACTCATATCATGTACCAGAGCAATTAAACATTGAGATTATGAAAAAGGCAGCAACTATTTTTATTGGTAAGCACGATTTTAAAAGCTTTACAGCTTTAAAGTCTAAGAAAAAATCTACTATTAGAGAAATATATTCAATTGACATTGTAAAAAAAGATAATGATATACAAATAGCATTAAATGGAAATGGATTCTTGCATAAAATGGTTAGAATAATAGTAGGCACATTAATACAAGCTGGTCTTGAAAAAATAACAATCGAAGAAATAATTGAAATCATGCATAAGAAAGATCGTTCTCTAGCCTCAGACACAGCACCAGCCCATGGCTTATTTTTAAAAGAAATAATTTATTGATTACAATATTTATAATTTTTATAAAAAACTAAAGCTTTTGCTTTAGTTTTTTAATCTATTAATTTATAGTATCTATCGATTAAAGCTTCAACTTCACCTACACTAATAAATCTTGCTCTTCTAAAAATTTCTTTTCCTTCTATATAAAAAATTATTGCTGGTATTGTAAATATTGATAAATGTCCTGAAACTTCTTGAATATCGTCAATTACTATTTTCTTTTTAATAATCTTAGGGTATTTTTCTAATACCTCCTGAATCTTAGGCATTAAGGCTTCACAAACATTACAATTATTTGAAGAAATATATAAAAAAGCCAACTTGCTTTCTTGTATAAACTTATCTATCTCTATTATGGATTTTAATCTTTCCATTCCTATCTCCTCCAAATTTATTATTTTATACTCTAATTTTATAATTAAAAAAATTAAAAGCAACTATTTTAAGCTGCTTTCAATAAATTATACTCATTATTTCTATATATAACTATAGTACATACTTAAATACCATAAAATAATGACACAAGCTTCCTGCTAATACAAATATATGGAATATTTCATGAAAGCCTAATACCTTAGACTTGAATATAGACCACTTTGAAGCATAAATTACTGCTCCAAAAGTATATAGCAATCCACCTAATATTAATAAAATAATTCCCTTAATGCTAATAGATTTAGAAAGAGGTGAAATAATAAATATTGATAACCATCCCATTAATACATAAAATAGTGTAGATAGCCATCTTGGAGCATTAAACCAAAACATTTTAAAAAATATACCTACTAGTGCACAACTCCAGATTAGCGAAAACATTACCCATCTTAAGCTTCCATTTAAGGCTAATAAGCATATTGGACTATATGTTCCAGCAATTAAAACAAAAATCATTGAATGATCTAATTTTCTTAATGCCTTAATCACTTTTTCTGAGGATTTCACAAGGTGATATATTGAGCTTGCTGAATAAAGTAAAATTAAGCTTATGCCAAAAAGTATTACAGATGTTAATGATAAAACATTTGATTTTGGATTATTTATTTCATATACAATCAGTATTATCATACCTAAGAGAGATACGATTGCCCCAAATAGATGTGTTAACCCACTGATGGGTTCTCTAAACTTATTCATCATAATTACCACTCCGTTCAAAATTAAGTTAAATTACCACACATAGTTTCAATAACTATATGTTGTCATATTATTAATATAACACAAAGTATCGAAAATTATAATATTTTTTTTGGGTTTTCACAATATTTTTTTCAATGCTATATGTAATATGTGGTTCAAATTACTATCTATTGAACTATTCATTTTTATGTGTTACTATTTTTTTAACGCATTTACATGATTAGGAGTGTTATTAATGAAGTTTAACGAAAAAGAGATTTCTTTACTTTTAAAGGATCTTTTATTAAATAAAGAAATAGAACTTTCAGATATACCTGACTTAGAATTATATATGGATCAAGTAATAACCCTCTTCGATGATAAATTAAGTCATTTAAAAAGATTTTATGATGAAAAACTAATGACAAAAACAATGATTAATAATTATACAAAGTCTAAAATACTTATACCACCAAATAAAAAAAAGTACTCAAAAGAGCATATGATTCTATTAATACTAATATATAATCTAAAGCAAAGCTTATCTATAAACGATATTGGAATATTATTTAAAGACTTATTAGATCATGTATCTAATGATAATGATATAGATTTACATAAAATTTATGAATCTTTCTTAGAAATAAAAAAATATCAGGAAGGTATTCTGAAAAATGAACTGCCTGATAAAATCAAGTTCATAGAAGAAAGTACTTCTGGTCTAGATTTATCTAATAAAGATTTATCTCAAATGCTGATTTTTGTACTTTCCTTAATTAACGAAGCTAATATAAGAAAAAGATTAGCAGAAAAAATTATTGATGGATTTTTTACAAACGATAGATTATAGATTTACTTTTAAGATTTTTAATAAATAAAAAAAGGATAATTACTTTTAAGTGTATTATCCTTTCTCTATTTTATATTATATTTTTACCACCCTATAAACATTTGGGTCCAATAATATTGTCCAGCTGAATTTTTAGCCACTCCTACACCAATACTGCTAAAGGATGGATTTAGAATATTTTGTCTATGTCCCGGAGAATTCATCCAAGAATTCATAACTTCTTCTGGAGTCCTTTGACCATATGCAATATTTTCTCCTGCAGTTCTGTAATTAATCCCAAAGTTTCTTATCATTACAAAAGGTGATCCATAGGTTGGAGAAGTATGAGAAAAATATTTTTTAACTACCATATCTTGAGATTTATATCTAGCTACTCTTGATAGCTGCCAATTATGGTTTAAACTATTTAATCCCTTCTTAGCTCTTTCACTATTAACTAATTGTATAACTCTACTTTCAAGGCTCTTTACTTCTGATAAATCTGGAATTTTTATCACTTGGTTAGGATATATAAAATTAGGGTTAGGAATCTGTGGGTTTACAGAAACTACATCCGAAACACCAACTTGATATTTTTCGCATATTTTCCATATGCTATCACCAGTTTTAACCGTATAGTTAAAGGTTTTTACTGTTATAGACTGTGCAAAAGCAATATTTTGAAAATTCATTGCAATAAAGAATATAAGTAAAACTAAAAAACTCCTTAATACTTTTTTCATGTTTTTTACCTCTCTAAAATATATTTTTCAAAATATATCTTTTGCACATTAGAGATTTTTATTATACTTTTTTTATTTTTTATATTCCTCACTATCTATTACTTTTTCAATTTCTTTTAATAAATCCTCCTTACTTAAGCTCTCAATATTATTTATTGAATTCAACATGTTTATTATTCTATATTTTACATTTTGTTTATTTATGTTTACTGGTTCGTTTATATAGATACTTTCTCCTTGCTCTACTATTTTTGCATTATATTCTTTTGATATTAATATTTCTTTAAAATTATTTATTGCTTTTTCATCTCCATGAACTAAGAAAATTTCTTTTGGCTTAACCTTAAAATTATCAATCCAATTAATAAGCCCATCTCTATCTGCATGACCAGATAATCCATCTAAACTATATATCTTAGCATTTACTACTATTTCTTCGCCAAATAATTTTACTTTTTTACTTCCATCTAATATTGCTCTACCTAAAGTACCTTCAGCTTGATATCCGCTAAATACTACTGAACACTCTTTCCTCCATAAATTATGCTTTAAATGATGCTTTATTCTTCCTGCTTCACACATTCCACTAGCAGATATGATTATTGCACTTCCTTTAAATTTATTGATACTCATTGAATCTTGAGGAGTATCAGTAAAAATTACTCCTTTAAAATTTAATGGATCAAACCCTTTTTCTACTAAACTTTTCATTTCATCATCATAATACTCACTACAATTTTCATATATCTTTGTAGCATTAGTAGAAAGAGGACTATCAACAAAAATTGTAATATCATTTAATTCCTTATCTTCTACGAACTTACTTAAAGCATAAAGTAATTCTTGCGTTCTTCCAACTGAGAAGGAAGGGATTAAAACATTACCTCCTCTATTAAAAGTATCTTTAATAATATTAAATAGTTCTCTTAGAGACCAATCTACCTCCCCGTGTAACCTATCTCCATATGTGGTTTCCATAATAACATAATCGGCATTACTTATTAAAGTTGGATCATTAATTATTGGTTTGTTTAGGTTCCCTAAATCTCCTGTAAATACAAGCTTTACTTCATCTTTATTATCTTCCTTAACGTACATTTCCACTATAGCTGAACCTAATAAATGTCCTGCATCTTTAAAAATAATTTTAAAGCCATCAAAAACCTCAATAGCAGTATTATAGTTATATCCATTAAATAGATACAATGATAGTTCTGCTGTTTTAGCTGTATATAAAGGTTCAATTAAGTCTAATCCCTGCCTAATTCGTTTTCTATTTTTCCATTCCGCTTCATTTTCTTGTATGTACCCACTGTCTGGCAGCATTATCTTACACAATTCCTTTGTAGCCTTTGTACAAATAACTTCTCCCTTAAAACCCTTCTTGTATAATAAAGGTATCCTTCCGCTATGATCAATATGAGCATGAGAAAGAATTACATAATCTATGTCTTTAGGTGAAAAAGGGAAGAAATCATTCCCTTTTTCCTTTTCATCTCTTCCTTGGAACATTCCACAATCTAATAGAATCCTCTTGTCTTTCACTTCTAAAATATGGCAAGAACCCGTAACACACTTTGTTGCGCCATAAAATTCTATTTTCATAATACTGCCCCTCTCTTATAGTTTTTTCATTATTTTGTACAATCTTGTATTACTTTCAATACATTTTCTACCCCATTATTACTAGAACTTTTATTTATCTTTTCCATGAAAAGACTTTTATTTTCAAAAACATAATTTAATTTATTATATAAAACATTTGGATTTAATTCCTCTTCTTGAATTACTTCACTAAATCCACTTTTTCTGAAGGACTCTGCATTTAAGATTTGGTCACCTCTACTTGCTTTTGCTGATAAAGGAATCAGAACGCTTGGTTTTTTTAGGGCTAAAAGCTCAAAAATCACATTTGCACCTGCTCTTGAAATAAAAATATCTGCAGCAGCCATTAAATGTGTCAATTCATCCTTTACATACTCGAACTGCTTATATCTTTTAATCTCCAATAAATTATTAGCTATATTTCCTTTACCACAAATATGGATAATATTATATTTTATGAGCAACTTATCAAGCATTTCTCTTACAGTATCATTTATAATTTTAGATCCTAGGCTGCCCCCGATTATCATAAGTATAGGTTTTTCTTCTTCAAATGCACAAATTAATTTGCCTTTTATTTTGCTGCCTTTAAAAAGTTCTTCTCTAATTGGAGTCCCCGTAAGGATAGCTTTATTCCCTTTAATATGCTTTAATGATTCTGGGAAAGTGACACATACCTTAGTAGCAAAGGGTATAGATATTTTATTTGCAAGACCAGGTGTAATATCAGATTCATGGATGATAACCGGAACTCTATTTAAATAGGCTCCGATAACTACTGGAACTGAGACAAATCCGCCCTTTGAAAATACAATGTTAGGTTTTTCTTTCCTTATAATTTTTAATGCTTCAAATACTCCTTTTAATACTTTAAAAGGATCTGAAAAATTCTTTAAATCGAAGTATCTTCTTAACTTTCCACTGGAAATAATGTTGTATTTTATATTTTCATCACAAATTATCTTTTTTTCTATTCCATTTTCTGTACCAATATATTCAACTTCATATCCAAGGCGTTTTAATCCAGGAATTAAAGCTAAATTAGGTGTCACGTGTCCTGCTGAACCTCCACCAGTCATAATTATTTTTAAATTTCTCAAAAAATCATCTCCCAAGCCTTATGAATATTATTGACGTTTAAATTTGCTGCATTAGTTAATACTAATTTTCTATGATTGATTGTCTATTGTCAATTATAATTATATAAAATAATACATAAAAAATGACAGTTAATGTCCAATTTTCTAAGAGAAGTACAAACTTCAACTTGTACCTGTAAGATACTAAAATATTAATCCGAAAAAAGGTTAAGATACTAATGTAACACAAAAACACAATATAAAAAAAATTAGGAGGTTGATTTCAATGGCAAGAAGTAATAAAGCTTTAGTACCAGAAGCAAGAGAAGGATTAAACAAATTTAAAATGGAAGCTGCTAACGAAGTAGGTGTAAACCTAAAGCAAGGATATAATGGAGATTTAACTTCAAGACAGGCTGGATCAATCGGCGGTCAAATGGTTAAAAAAATGGTTGAACAATACGAAAGAACAAACTTATAAAATTTAGTTCAATAAAACCTGAAAAAGGAAAGATAGAATCTATCTTTCCTTTTTTAACTGAATTCTGAAAATTCAATAATAACTCTATTATTTGAATTTACATCAATTGTACTGATACTTTCAAAATCACCTTCATCAATTGATTTTCTTTGGAACTTAATAATAAATTCTGTTCCTTTCCCTTCTTCACTAAAAACTTCTATAGAACCATTCATAAGATCAACAAATCTTTTTACTAAGGCTAAACCAAGACCGGTACCCTCTGATTTTTTAGAAAATGAATTATTAATTTGAATAAATTTATCAAATATTTTATTAAATTTATCTTTAGGTATTCCTACACCTTCATCTTTAACTTTAATTTTAAAATTATCTTTTCCAATATTTATATCAACAAAGATACTCTTATTTTCCGGTGTAAATTTTATAGCGTTAGATATTAAGTTTAATATTATTTTTTCGTATTTATCCTTATCTAAAAGTACGACACATTCTTCCTCTGATGTATCAAAAATTAGATCTATGTCTTTACTCTTAGCATAAAAATTTACAGAAGAAACTAGATTTTCTGTATAACTTACAATATCAAAGGGTGAATAGTTAGCTTCAAGAAAACCTGCATCTGACTTAGAAATATCAAGAATATTATTAATAGTTTTTAATAGAATTCGACAATTTTGATTTATTCTAGTTAAAATCTTTTGCATATTATAGGTTATTTCATCACTATACACATCGTTAGCCAGTTGAAGCGATGCATAAATTATAGTGAGAGGAGTTCTAAGTTCATGAGAAATTGAATTAAAAAAATCATCTTTCATTCTCACTATTTCTTTAATTTCCATATTATGAATTATTTCTTTAGTTACATCTTTTATAGTTACTATAGTATTAACTATATTACCCTGTCTATTTATTATTGGATTACAATTTAATAATATATACTTTATTTTATCAGCTCTAACTTTATACTCAAGAATCAAATTATCTATAGACTCATGTTTTTCCATGTAATTTCTTATTAATTGCTTTGAATCTGCAGTAATATCATCATTAGTATCAATAATCTTTAGTCTATTCTTTAAAATCTCTCTATATTCATACATCTGCTTTAAATTTAATTCCATTACGCTTAAAGCCATTTCATTGCAAAAATCAAATTCTCCAAATCTATCTAATACAACTAACCCCTCTGATATATTATTTACTACATTTTTAAGATGCAATAAGGATTCTTTTTCTTTAGTTCTTATTTGTTGAATAATTTCACATTTGGTTTTCATTTCTGACCAAACACCTAATATCTTTTCTTGCTCACTTTTTACCTTTATTTCTTTTTTTGCATAGTCAGTTACTTCATAAATCAATACAACTAAATTATCATCCTTAAAATTAATATAAAAGTCAAAGTATCTGTTATCCAATAAATTTATTTTACAGAATTTTTTATTAGATTTTTCCTTTATTGAACACTCAATATATCTATTCACTTTACTAAATGAATCAATACTCTTAAAAATGTTTCCTATAATATTTTTGCTTAACTTGAAAGTATTAACAAATTCATCATTTACATATTCTATGCAGAGTTCTTTACTATTTATTATTATGATACTAACAGGAAGATTATCGTATAGTTTATACATCTTAATTTCCTCTCTACTTAACTCAAGTTTTATAATTACTATATATTAATTTAATTCTATAAAAAAAACAAATTTCCTTCCTTTTCCAAAAAGTAATAAAAAAAATCTTCACATAAAGGCGAAGATTTCTATTCTGAAATTCTAAAGTCTTTAATTGTCAGTTGCTTATTTTTGATACCATTAAATTCATTAATAGTTGGATAAAATATTAAATCGAGTTTTAATCCGAAAGGGTAAGATATAATTTTTTCATAATCATTCTTGTATTTTTTCATTAAAATATACTTTAAGTCTTCAACCTTATTAAAGCCTACTGCATCAATCTTTCTATTGTTTTTTGTAATACAAGTTAGTTTTAAAGTATTTTGATTTTTTCCAAGAATTTTAATGTCTGAAATTAATATATTTTTTTCTGCAAATAGAGGGGCTGAGTTGCCTTTACCAAAGGGTTCTAAAGCTTCTAGTTCTTTTATTAGTTCATCATTAATTGCTGTTAGCGGTATTCTATTATCTATTTTTATTTTTGGTATAATATCATTATCTGTCAGTGGACAATTAATGTTTAATCTCTCCCTTAACAACTCTATTTTTTCTTCTTTTATAGAAAGTCCAGCTGCCATAGGATGCCCTCCGAATTTATCTAGCAAATCTCTGCATTTAAGTAATTCCTCGAATAAATTATACCCTTCAATAGATCTTCCTGAACCCTTAGGCATTTCTTTACCTTTTGTCAAAATTATTGTAGGAATATTATATTTTTCTCTAATCTTCCCCGCAACTATCCCTGCAATACTCTCATGAACATCTTTGTCATATACAACTAACACTTTATCATTGTTTAGATTTGAGCTTTCTATATATTTAACTATTTTATCTACTGTCTGAATAGTCATTGCCTGCCTTTTTTTATTTAATTCTACCAATGTCTCAGCTAAGTTTCGTGCTTTATCCTCATCTTCTGCTACTAAAAGCTGAACTGATAAGGAGGCAGTTTCTAGTCTTCCAGTAGCATTTATACAGGGTCCTATCATGAAACCAACATTATGCGATTTTATTTCTTTATCCTTAATGCCTAACATATTTATTAGTGCCTTTAAACCTATATTAT
This sequence comes from Clostridium homopropionicum DSM 5847, assembly GCF_001263795.1. Classification (GTDB taxonomy): domain Bacteria; phylum Bacillota; class Clostridia; order Clostridiales; family Clostridiaceae; genus Clostridium_H; species Clostridium_H homopropionicum. The sequence continues at coordinate 61,341 of NZ_LHUR01000013.1, read as the reverse complement.
TCGTCTTACTTATCATCTTCAAAGAATTTTTTACTATAATTCTATTTTCACCTATTAAATCCACTACATCACAAATAGTCCCAATTCCAGCAATTTCAATTAATGAAAATGCTTCTTTTTCATCAATGCCAAGTTTTATATAAAGTGCTTGGATAAACTTAAAGGCTATTCCCGCACCACATAACATTTTAAATGGATATTCGCAATCAGTTCTCTTAGGATTTATAACTGCATCTGCAGAAGGTATAATATACTCCCTTTCCTCTTTTTCAATAAAAGGTAGCTCATGGTGATCTGTAATTATTACCACCATTCCTAATTCTTTCGCTAGTTTTACCTCTTCAATAGCACTAATACCATTATCACAAGTTAAAATTACCTCTACTCCCTGCTCTTTAAGTATTTTAATCCTTTCAACACTCATACCATAACCTTCTGCTTCCCTATCTGGTATATAATATTGAATATCTGCATCTGAATTTAAACTTAATAAACCTTTGTATAAAATTGTGGTGCTAGTTACACCATCTGCATCATAATCTCCGTAAACCAAAATCTTTTTACCTTCTTCTAAGGCATCTATGATAATATCCGTTCCTTTATCCATATCCTTCATCAAAAATGGGTCATGCAAATCATTTAATGAAGGATTCATAAACTTTTTAACTTCATTTACTTCCTTAATATTTCTGTTTGCCAGTACCTTTGCTGTTATTTTATTTATTTTAGCTTCTCTTGCTAAAGTATCAATATCGCATTTAGTAACTCTAAGTCGCCACTGATTTTCCATATTACTCTATCACCTTCTCAATTGATATTATACCATACCAAATAATTAATTTGTGATATAATCTTTACTGGAGGTGTTAAGGTTGAAAAAGAATAGTAGCTGGTAGCCATCGACTTAAAGGTATAGCAAACAAGCCATCTTGCGGTGGCTTCAAAAAATTAAATATGTAGACAAAATTAATGTTATTCAGTAGCTGACTTGATTTTATAACCCTGGAATTTTGCCATTAATATAGCCTGTTCTACAGTAATCTCACGGTCAACAGGAAGAACGTCAGATTTCCGATAAAGTTCAGCGTTATAGGGTTCATTATTCTTCAACATGTTGTATAATGCTGTTAGAAGCATTCTCGCTATTGCAATGATTGCTTTCTTGTGACCGCGACGTTTTCTTAAACGAAGATAGCGGTTGCGGATTTCAGGATGCTTTTCACTTTTTACCACAGAATTAGCGCATTGGACTAAAAATGGTTTGATATAGCATCCGGCTTTGGAAACCCGGACAGATTTTTTCTTTCCCGCACTTTCATTGTTGGTAGGTGTAAGACCTGCCCATGAGCATAAGTGTTTCGCCGAAGGAAAAGCCTCCATGTTGACACCAATCTCTGAAATGACAGTTATTGCAGAGAAAGGATTACTAAACGATGGTGCGGTTAGGATTAGGTCGAGTTCTTGCTGATAGGGACTGGCGAGCGCAAGAATCAGTTTTTCTAGCTCTGCTTTCCGGGATTCCAAATCTTCAAAATGTCTTTTGATAATCTTTAATTTACCAGCCTGTTCTGGTGTAATATAACCATCAATGGCGAGCTCTAATTCTGAAATTTTGTTCTTCATAGAGCCATGAATTAAAGGTTCCAAATCAAAAGAAGTATCAAGAGGATTTTTAAGTATCTTATCCAGAATTCTTTTAGAACTTTTACCAAGAGTGTCTGAGACAACGCTTGCTAACTGAATGTTAGAAACCGTGAGACAGTTTTGGAGACGGTTCTTCTCACTGGACATAAAGCAGGTTAGTTTGTAACGATAGCGCATAAGGTCACGCAGCTGACGTATATCAGCAGGGGGCATAAAGCTACCGGCAACAAGATCATCCTTAAACAGATCAGCAATCCATTTCGCATCTTTCTTGTCAGTTTTTTTACCACGGATAGCCTTAACATACTTAGGATGTGCAAGTACAATAGAACAGCTCTTTTCCAAGACGTTGTACACAGGAATCCAGTATTTACCGGTAGATTCCATACAGACATCCATACAATTATAATCAAGAAGCCATTGTAACAGCTCTTTCAGGCCTTTGGTGTAGGTAGAAAAGCGGTGGCTCTTGTAGGTTGTAACACCTTGTTTGTTGGTGGAAGCGATGCAGGCAACAACGAAAGTTTTGTGGACATCGATTCCACAACAGATTTTATACACTATTTTTAAAGCCATAGGGACTCCTTTCTGAACTGAAAAGTTCATAAGAATTATAGGGAGAAACGGCATTGACTGACAGCCTAGCATTTAAACGAGATTGTTTAAACAAAGATAAGGTTACGTACTCAAAGGTACACTTATTTGTGCTTGAAAAGGCGGTCTACACATATATATATTCGGTCATCTGACAAGTCAGACAACCCACTCACCTCCCCGTGATTTGTAGTTTACCGGTTTCCCTATGACTAAGAATAAAAGAATTTTCGCTTGAAGCCAATACTTTTCATTACGTTTTGTGCCTTGAGCGAAGCGAAAGGAATGGGAATATATATGGATAAATTGCTATTCGGAATCTCCGGATTGCCTATTGGAAAGGAAAATGCAAAATTTAATTATAAAACAGGTATTGATTATCTAAACAACATTGGACTGGATGCCATGGAACTTCCATTTGTTAGATCAGTAAATATTACTGATAAAAATAAAGAAGAAGTATTGAATTCTAAAATTAATAATAATTTTTATCTTTCAGCTCATGGTTCATATTTTATAAACCTTAATGCTGAAGATGATGAAAAGATAGAAAAATCTATTGAAAGAATAATAAAAGGAGCAGAAGCTTTATTAAAGGTTAATGGAAAAAGTCTCGTGTTTCATCCAGGTTATTATCTTAATGATTCAAAAGAAGAAACTTTTAATACTATTAAGGAAAACTTGTTGAAACTTCCTGACTTAGGAGTGGATTATAGGTTAGAAACTACAGGTAAAGAAACCCAATTTGGTTCTTTAGAGGAGATTGTTCAGTTATGCAAACTAGTCCCAACCTGTAAGCCATGCATTGATTTTTCTCACCTCCATGCAAGATACAATGGTTCGTTAAAAAATTATGATGATTTTGCAAAAATATTGGATTATATAGGAACCGAACTTGGAGAAGATGCTTTGAAGGATATGCATATACATATGTCGGGGATTAATTACGGTTTAAAAGGTGAGAAAAATCATCTTCCCTTTGAAGAAAGTGATTTTAATTATAAGGCATGTATTAAAGCCTTCTCAAAGTTTGATATTAAAGGATGCATTATTTGTGAAAGTCCAATTCTTGAAAATGATGCTTTGTTACTTAAATCCTATTATGACTCAATATAAAAATATAAGGGCAAGTAATCAATACTTGTCCTTATATTTTTTAAATTATGTACCTAAGCTTTTACTCCTTAATTTCCACCTTTTCACACTCTAGATTTTCTTCTACAATAACCCTAATATCCTGAAGTTCTCTCAAAATTTTTTCTAGCAATTCCAATTCCTTGTTGTCCAATTAGATTACCTCCATCTCTATTTTGACTTATCAATAATTAAATTATATTATCTGCCTACAGAATTTAACATAGTGTTATAGAGGGAAGGGAGTAAAATTATGCATATAAAATAAATAACTAAATCTAAATAAAACACATTAAGCAGCTTTAATTCATAAAATATATGGATTATAAATTTAACAATATGATTTTTAGGAGCTGGTACTATGTGTGGAATCGCAGGTGTAATAAACTATAAAGAAAACTTAATTGACAAAAGATATATTATTGATGATATGACGAAAACATTAGAAAAAAGAGGACCTGATTCCTCCGGTTATTATTTATCTCCTAATGCCCTACTAGGACATAGAAGACTTGTGGTAGTAGACCCAGTTGGAGGAGTACAACCAATGATTAGGTTTCATGAAGGCAACAAATATATAATTGTGTATAATGGCGAATTGTATAATACTGAAGATATAAGAAAAGAGCTTATTTCTTTAGGCTTTAATTTTAAATCTTATTCTGATACAGAAGTTTTACTTACCTCTTACATTGCTTGGGGAACAGACTGTGTTAATAAATTAAATGGTATTTTCTCCTTTGGAATATGGGATGAAAATAACTTTAAGTTATTTTTATGCAGAGATCCATTAGGAGTAAAACCATTATATTACACTATTAAATCAGATAATTTTATTTTTGGTTCTGAGTTAAAAACCTTGCTTGCCCACCCTCTAGTTACACCTACTATTGATGAAGAAGGAATATGCGAAATATTTGGACTTGGTCCTGCTCATACGCTAGATAGTGGAATATTCAAGAATGTTTTTTCATTACCTCCTGCAAACTACCTTATCTTTTCAAAAGATGGTTTACGAATTAAGGAGTATTGGAATTTAACTTGTAAGGAGCATAAAGAAGATATATCCTCTACTGCAGAGCACCTTAAATCTTTATTAACAGATGCTATTAAACGTCAACTTATTTCCGATGTTCCTCTTTGTACATTTTTATCAGGAGGATTGGACTCAAGTATTATTTCTTCAATTGTTGCTTCAGATTATAAAGTAAAGGGTAAAATATTAAATACCTACTCTATAGATTATAAGGATAATAATATTTATTTTAATTCAAATGCTTTCCAGCCCGATGCTGATGATCCTTGGATTGATAGAATGAGTAAATATATAAACAGCAAGCATACAAAAGTAATAATAGATACTCCCGAACTTACTGAAACGCTAATGGATTCTGTCATAGCAAACGATATGCCTGGCATGGCTGATATAGACTCCTCTTTATATCTTTTCTGCAAAGAGGTTCGAAAAAAGAATACTGTAGCTCTTTCTGGTGAATGTGCAGACGAGCTGTTTGGAGGATACCCTTGGTTCAGAATTCCTGAACTTATTAATTCTGAAACCTTTCCTTGGTCTCAATCTATAAAGGCTAGAAAGTCAATTTTATCAAAGGAATTTGAAAATGTGGATATAGAAGCTTATATCCAGAGTAGATATAAGGAAGCAATAAGTAAAGCTCCTAAGCTTTATGGTGAAAGTAAGGCTCAAAGCAGAATGCGTGAAATTTTCTATTTAAATTTAAAATGGTTTATGGTTACTTTACTAACAAGAAAAGATAGAATGAGCATGTTTAACAGCTTAGAAGTTAGAGTTCCTTTTGCAGACTATAGAATAGTAGAATATGCTTATAACATTCCAATGGAAATGAAATTTTATAACAATAGAGAAAAAGGACTTCTTAGAAAAGCAATGGAAGGCATACTTCCTGAAGATGTACTTTGGAGGAAAAAAAGCCCATACCCAAAGACCTTCAATCCTGATTATACAAAGCTAGTTGCAACCTGGCTAAATAATATTATTGAGGATAAAACATCACCAATATTACAATTAATTGATTATAATGTTATAAAAAAACTTATTGAAACTAAAGGAGAATCCTTTGATGGATACTGGTTCGGTCAGTTAATGAAAGGTCCTCAACTTATGGCATATCTAATTCAAATAAATATATGGATGAATATGTACAAGGTAAAAATTGCTTAAAAAGATACCCAGAGAAATGAACTCTTCTCTGGGTATCTTTTTTATGAGAAAATTTATTTTAATTATCCTAAAAGATGATCTTTCCCTTCACAAGGTTTAGGTCTATGCAAACTAATTGCTTCTTCATCTACAAAATATAGCTTATTATTAAACTTTTACTTTCTAAATGCATGCACTTATAATCGATAGCTATCTATAATTATTTTCTTATGATATTATATAAAATGTGTTAGAAATGTAGGAATATAAAATATTAATTTAGGAGATATAAATAATGACTAAGAAAACTTATAAAGGTAGTGCTATGCTTAACCCTGTACCAGCAGTGCTTATAACCTCAAAAAACAAAGAGGCAAAAGTGAATGTGTTTACTGTAGGCTGGATAGGAACAGCTTGTACTAGACCTCCAATGATAACAATAGCTATTAGACCTGAGCGTTTATCCTATGATTACATAAAAGAAACTGGAGAATTCGTAGTAAATTTACCTTCAAAAGCTTTAGTGAAGGCTGTAGATTTTTGTGGAGTTAAATCAGGAAGAACCGTTGACAAAATTAAAGAACTCTCTTTTGAATTAGGCGAAAGTAAAAATGTATCTGTACCTTATTTAGATAATTGTCCTATTTCTCTTGAATGCAGGGTAAAAGACATAATACCTTTAGGTTCTCACGACTTATTTTTGGCAGAGGTTTTATGTGTTCACGTGGAAGAAGACTTAATTGATATTAATGGCAAAATACACTACGAAAAAGCTAACCTAATCTGTTATTCTCATGGTGAATATTTTGGACTTTCAAAAAACTCTTTAGGCTCCTTTGGTTTTTCTGTAAGCAAAAAAAAGAAAAAGAAAAGGTAATTAAGGTCTCAGTATTTGAATACTGGGACTTCTTAATACTTTTTCTACTACTTTTATTATCTTGTTCTCATCTATAGAAGCTATAAACTCTTCTGGAAATTCATTAAACAAATCTTCTGTCGAATTAAACATAAGTTCATAAGTAGTAAGTTTCTTGCATAATTCAATGGATTTTTCTAGACTCAACTCTTTCTTTAGGTTTATTGACTTTACTATTTTTCTAATATCTGACTCATTAAAGATTACTTTATTATTTAATATAAAATTAATATTATTATTAATTAGATCAATAACTTTATCAATATTTTCAACAGAGGTCCCAACTTTAATTGTAAAAAGTTTAATTCCTTTTTCTTCTTTTATATTGCTTTCTATTTCATATGCTAATCCATTTTTCGTTCTTACTTCATCATATAGTATGCTGCTTGTTCCATTACCAAACCTCTCGTTAAAGATTTTTAATATTTTCATTTCATACTGATTTAATGAATCAATTGTGTAGCAATACTGTATTTTGGCACTTTTTAAATCTTTTCTGTTTTTATAATAAATTCCTTCATTATTATTTTCATATAAATCATTTTCTATAAAACTATATTCTTCATGCCAATTTCCCCACAAAAGTTCAACCTGATCTAATACTTCTTTAAAATCTAATGAAGAAACAACACTAATTACACAATTTGATGGTACATAATGTTTTTTATAAAAATCAGATATTTGCTCTATTGTAATTTTATTTATGCTTTCTTTACTTCCTATAATTAAATCCTTTATTCTTCTTTGTTTGAAGGTATTAAAAAACAACTCATCTTCGCATTCCTGGTATGGGTCATCCTTCCATTCTTTTAATTCTTCTAAAATTATATTGATTTCTTCCTTGTAGCCTTCTAGAGGGAATGTAGGATTTAATAATATATCTGAATAAATTTCAAAGCCCTTTTTAAATTCATCACTTAATGTTGTTCCATAATATATTACATATGGATAATTCGTCATTGCATTATGAAACCCAAAAACTTCATCACAAGCTTCATTTATTTCTTTTTCACTTCTTTTTTTAGTACCTTTAAATAGCATATGCTCTACTACATGCGCAAGACCTGTTTCATACTTTTTCTCCATAATAGCCCCAGCATTAAAACCTATACAAAAGGAAGTTAATTTTCCTTCTTTTTTTATATAATTTAGTTTTATTCCATTTTTTAGAATATGTTTTATCATAGTTAGTCTCCCTTTAAATTTATAAATTAATTATATATAATTTATAAAAAAAATTATATAACTTTAAAAATAAAATACGAAGCAGTTTTACTTACTTCGTATTTTATTTATTTTATATTCTCTTTTAAGAGTATTATAGTTTAAATATTTTTACTGCTTGTGATAATTCTTCAACCATAGAGTTTAATTTTGAAACAAATCCTGATAGCTCTTCCATTGCTGCAGATTGCTCCTCTGTTGATGCAGAAACCTCTTCAGAAGAAGCTGCTGTTTCTTCTGAAACTGCCGAAACGCTATGCATATCTTCTATAACTTCTTCTTTATCCTTATTCATATTTTTAATAGATTTATTCATATGTTCAACCTTCTCAGCTATATTATCAATATTTCTTGATATTTCTTTAAAGGTCTCTTCAGTTTTATTTACAACATTATTTTGCTCTTCTACAGCATTCTTAACCTGTGAAACAATACCTACAGCATCATTAGTTTTATTCTGAATGTCAGTAATTATATTTCCAATTTGATTTGCTGATTCTGATGATTCCTCTGCAAGCTTTCTTACTTCCTCCGCTACAACAGCAAAGCCTTTTCCAGCATCACCAGCTCTAGCAGCTTCAATTGCAGCATTTAAAGCAAGTAAATTTGTTTGATCGGCAATATTGCTTATAGCTTCAATAATAGCACCAATATTTGATGAGCTGTTTTTAAGCTCGTCCATTATTTCTGAAACCTTCTCTACTGCCTTATGATTTTCATCAGTTTTCTCTAAAAGCAGCTTAACAATATCTTTAGAACTTTCATTTACCTTTAATATTGCTTCAGTATTATTTTTCATTTCACCTGAGTAGTTATCTAGATTTTCAATTTCATTACCAACCTTAGATAGTTTTTCTACTACCTCTTGTATACTTTCTGATTGACTAGATGAGCCTTCAGCAATTTGTTGTACTGTTTTAGCCACTTCATCAATAGATAAAGATGTACTTTCTGTAGAATTTGTCAATGTTTCCACTGTTGAAGAAACTACACTAATAGAATCATTTATTTTATTAGTAAGCTCACGTATCTTTTCTGTCATACTATTAAAACTAGTGCCTAAATCTCCTATCTCGTCCTTTGATTCTACTTTACATTTTACTGTTAAGTCTCCTTCAGCAGCTTTTCCCATAAGTACTGCTAACTTCCCAATAGGTATTGTTATTTTTCTTGAAATAATTATACCTAATGCAATTGAAGCTAATATTGCTATGAAAATTACTATGCAAATTGTCTTTAACATGGCATTTGCTTCGCTTTGCATTTCACTTACAGTAGTAGTCGATCCTAATATCCAATTAACACCTGGAATTACTTCATAAGCTTGGATTCGTTTAACTCCATCACTACTTTCATATTCTTTAACTTCTGGCTTAACTTCTTCACCAGTTTTTATTTTTTCAACTACCTCTTTAATTATAGAATTATCTGCAGGTTTTGCTATCAATGCAGTATTTGGATGAGATAATACAGTTCCTACAGAATCTACTAGGTACATGTATCCAGTTTGGCCTATGGTCATTTCTTTTAAGTACTTACTAAAAAAATCTATATATATTGAGTTTGAAATAACACTTATAACTCTATTATTTTCATCTTTCACTGGAGCTGCAAATACAACTACTATTCTTCCATCTACCTTTGAAACTAAGGTGTTACTAATATTGAATTCACCCTTTAAAGCTTTTTGAAAGTATTCTCTGCTACTTATATTAAGTACTTTTAAAGTTTTAGGGTTACTATCTGAAATGCTTATTCCCTTAGTATCACTTAAGAAAAAGTGTTCGTGAAGCTCTACTTTTTCAAATTCCTTTTTCAATAAATCACTTGCTTGAAGTATTTCTGGGTTGGTTAATGCAAAAAACTCATTACCTGGATATTTTTCTCTTAATTTTGCAGTTTCTACTACCTGCTTACTTTTTGCAAGTAATTCAAGATGCTTTTTCTCACTATTTATTAAAGATGTAATTATTTGTTTTTCCTGAATACTAATTGTTCTCAATTTTTCTTCGTTTAAGTTAGTAATCGTATTCATATTAAAATAAAAAGCAATTCCACTAGTTATAATGAGAGCTACAATAACTAATGCTGAAATCATTATAGGCAACTTCCTTTTTATTGTCATTTTTCCCCCTCCTTGGTATATTAATGAATTATATGTATAATTATATCACATTTTTAGTTGTTTTGTGTTATTTTTTGTAGAAAAGATAAAGTCAGGTAAAATTTTAAATATTTACCCGACTTTATCTTAAAGTATATATTGTGAGGATTGGTTATAAGCTATTTTATTTAAAAATATTTCCGCTAATTATTAGCTTTTGTATTTCATTTGTTCCTTCATAAATTTGAGTTATCTTAGCATCTCTCATCATTCTTTCAAGATGATATTCCTTCATATAACCATTACCACCAAGCATTTGAATTGCTTCAACAGTTACATGCATTGCTGCATCAGTACATGTAAGTTTAGCTTTTGCTGCTGGAATTGAGTATGGTCTTCCTTCACTCTTATCTAAAGCAGCTTTATATAACAAATATTGAGCTTGTTCTATTTGAACTTCTAATTCTGCCATTTTAAATGCTAAATACTGGTTTTTAAATAGAGGTTTTCCGAATTGTACTCTCTTTTTCATGTAATCTACTGCAACATCATAAGCGCCTTTAGCTATTCCTAATCCTTGAGCTGCAACACCTATTCTTCCTCCGTCAAGAGTTTTCATTGCAGTTGCAAATCCTTTTCCTTCTACTCCGCCAAGTAAGTTTTCAGCAGGAATTCTGCAATTTTCAAATACTAATTCTGCAACTTGTGCTGACTTTATTCCACACTTATCCTCTATTTTACCTATAGAAAATCCTGGAGTTCCTTTTTCTACTACAAAAGCTGAAAGTCCTTTTACTCCTTTACTCTTATCTGTCATAGCATATACTGCAAAAATATCTGCTACAGGAGCATTTGTAATAAAGCATTTTAAACCATTTAAAATGTAAGAATCTCCATCTTTAACTGCAACAGTTTCAGCATTACTTGCATCTGAACCTGCATTTGGTTCAGTTAAACCAAAAGAACCTAATTTTTTACCTGATAATAGATCAGGAAGATATTTTTTCTTTTGTTCTTCTGTTCCACCATTATAGATAGATCCAGCACATAATGAAGTAGTAACTGAATAAGAAATACCTAATGATGCATGAACTTTTGATATTTCTTCAACAGCTATGGCATAAGCAAGATAATCTGCACCTGTACCGCCATATTCCTTAGCATAAGGTAAACCTAATAATCCCATTTCACCAAGCTTTTTGTATTGTGCCATTGGAAATTCGCTTTTTTCATCATTATCAATTGTAATTGGTAATAATTCCTTTTGAGCAAATTCTCTCGCTTGGTTTTGAATAACTTGATACTGATTTGATAACATAAAATCCATAAAAATTTCCCCCTAAATTAAAATTATTTTATATATATATTTTTGTGAACGAATTTAAAATTGTTTTTCTTTTCTCTTGCCAACATTAAAGGAACCCATAAACCTTTTAATTGATCTTCTACAGAAAAACTTTATTTAATATTTTGAATGTTCAATCAATTTTTATTAAAGTTTTCTTATTGGCTGTTAATTCGCTAGCTTAACAGCCAATAAGAACATTAATTATTTATAGCTTTTAATTTGTGCTATTAATTCTGGAATAACTTTACTAAAGTCTCCAACTAATCCTAAGTCAGCTATTTTCATCATTGAGCAATCAGCATCTTTGTTGATAGCGATTATGTAATCACTGTCTTGCATTCCAGCTAAATGTTGGATAGCTCCAGAAATTCCTACAGCAAAATATAGTTTTGGTCTTACAGTCTTTCCTGTTTGTCCTACTTGTAATGCATGGTCTATCCAGCCATTTTCTATTGCTGCTCTTGATCCAGATACTGTTCCACCTAGTAAATCAGCAAGTTCTTGTAGTAATGCAAAGTTTTCTTTGCTTCCTACTCCTCTTCCTCCAGATACTAATATTTCAGCTTCTCCGATATCAGCAACATGTTTTGCAATTTTAACAACATCTAATACTTTTACTCTTAAGTCATCTGCTCCAAGAGTTACTGCAACTTTTTCAATTTTAGCTGCATCTACTTTAGCTTCATCTTTAGCTAATTTATCAAAAACTCCTGGTCTTACTGTTGCCATTTGTGGTCTATTTTCAGTACACATAATTGTTGCCATTAAGTTTCCACCAAATGCTGGTCTTGTCATCATTAAGTGATTTGTTCCTTCTTCAATATCAAGGCCAGTACAGTCAGCAGTTAATCCTGTAGATAATCTTCCTGCTACTCTTGGTCCTAAATCTCTTCCTAGGAATGATGCTCCTATTAACATTACTTCTGGTTTCTTTGCATTTACTAAATCACAAATTACTTTTGTGTAAGCATCTGTTGTGAAGTGTGCTAATTTTTCATCTTCTGCATATATTACTTTGTCTGCACCATAAGCTAATAATTCATTAGCTAAGCTATCTACTTTATTTCCTAATAATATAGCTACTAATTCTGTTTCTAATTTATCAGCTATTTCTCTACCTTTTCCTACTAATTCTAATGCTACTTTTTGTAGCTCTCCATCTCTTTGTTCGGCAAATACCCAAACACCTTTGAAATCTGCTATATTCATTGATAATCCCTCCACTTCTACTTATATACTAAATATAGTGCTTTTCTTTTAATTTTGCTGCTGCAAATGCTGCTGCTTCTTTAGCTGACATGTTAACTACTTCGCCTTTACCTTTGCTTTCTTTTGGCCATGATCTCTTAACTTTTGTTGGAGATCCTTTTAATCCTAATGATGCTTTGTCAACTTCTATATCGTCAGCACTCCATACTTTAACTTCTTTACTAAAGATTTCAAATATGTTAGCAGCATCCATGTATCTTGGAGCATTTAATTCTTTTATCGCTGTAAGTAAGCATGGCATTTTGATTTCTACTACTTCGTATCCATCTTCTAATGCTTTAGTTACTTTTAATGCATCTCCAGCTACTTCTACTTTTTGCACATAAGTTACTTGTGGAAGACTTAAGTGTTCAGCAATTTCTGGTCCAACTTGAGCTGTATCTCCGTCGATTGCTTGTCTTCCTGCAAATATTATGTCATACTCTAACTTTCTTAATGCTCCTGCAAGTGCACTTGAAGTTGCTAATGTATCTGCTCCAGCGAAAGCTCTGTCAGTTACTAGTATAGCATCATCTGCTCCCATAGCCATTGCTTCTCTTAATGCAGATTCTGCTTGTGGAGGTCCCATTGTTATAACTGTTACATGAGCTCCGTTTTCATCTTTTAATCTTAATGCTTCTTCTAAAGCATTTTTATCTTCTGGGTTTATTATTGATGGAACTCCTTCTCTTATAAGTGTTCCTGTTACTGGATCTATTTTAACTTGGTTTGTATCTGGAACTTGTTTTAAGCAAACAACTATCTTCATTGTTTATTCCTCCTTCTTAATTAACTATTTAAATATTGTCTATTTAAATATGTCTCCTGAAATAACCATTCTTTGAACTTCATTAGTTCCTTCGTAGATTTGAGTTATCTTAGCATCTCTCATCATTCTTTCTACTGGGTAATCCTTCATGAAGCCGTATCCACCAAATAATTGAACTGCTTCTGTTGTAACATACATAGCTGCATCTGATGCTGCCCATTTAGCTCTTGCTGCTGATACTCCATAAGGTTTTCCATTATTTTTATCCATAGCTGCTTTGTAAACTAAGTATCTAGCTTGTTCAATTCTTAAATCCATTTCTGCCATTCTCCAAGCTAATCCTTGGTTCTTCCAAAGTGCTTTTCCAAATTGTTTTCTTTCTTTCATATATTTCTTAGCTTCTTCAAATGCTCCTTCAGCAATACCTAAAGCTTGAGCAGCAACTCCGATTCTTCCACCATCAAGTGTCTTCATTCCAACAGAGAATCCTTTTCCTTCAACTAAACCTAAAAGGTTTTCAGCTGGAACAATACAATCTTCAAGTACAACTTCACCAACTTGCGCAGATCTTATACCCATTTTGTTTTCAACTTTACCAATTGATATTCCTGGGAATGCTTTTTCTACGATAAATGCAGACATTCCTTTAGGTCCTTTACTTCTATCAGTAGATGCAAATATAACAAATGTTTCTGCAATTGGGCTGTTAGTTATGAAAATTTTCTGACCATTTAATATGTATTTATCTCCGTCCTTAACAGCAACTGTTTGTCCAGCAGCAGCATCTGTACCAGCGTTTGGTTCAGTTAATCCAAAAGATCCAAGCTTTCTACCGGAAGCTATATCAGGAAGGTATTTTTTCTTTTGTTCTTCAGTAGCATTTTGATAAATAGCTCCTGCACATAAGGAAGTATTTACTGAATAAGAAATACCTGTTGCACCGCAAACTTTAGAAATTTCTTCTACAGCAAGAATGTAAGATAAATAGTCTCCACCTGATCCGCCGTATTCTTTAGGGAATGGAAGACCGATAATTCCATGTTTACCTAATTTTTTATAAGCCTCTAATGGGAATATACCCTTTTCATCATACTCTGCTGCATTAGGCTTAAGTTCGTTTTCAGCAAATTCTCTTACCATTTGAATTATAAATTGGTGTTCTCTTGATAAATTAAAATCCATGATATTTACCTCCTATGATTTTATATAATAAAGAGTTTGTTAAATTTTTACTTAGCAAAACTTGATGCCAACCCTTACATGTTAAATTTTAATCAATTACTGCACTTATATCAAGTACATACTTTTTTGTATTATAGTATTTTTTTAAGGATATAGTGTCTTTTTTTATACTTAATATTTATAAGAAACCATTGTGTGCAGTTATTTTTTAAGAAAAAGCTTTTGATATTTCTACCAAAAGCTACTACTGCATTAAAATATTATGTCTAACAATTATTATTTTGCGTAATTGTGGAATCCAATACCTGATTTTCTTCCTAACCAACCAGCTCTAACGTATTTTCTAAGTAATGTATGAGCTCTGTATTTAGAATCTCCAGTTTCTTTATATAATACATCCATAATAGCAAGACATACGTCAAGACCTATAAGATCTCCTAATGCTAAAGGTCCCATTGGATGATTTGCTCCAAGCATCATAGCTTTATCTATATCTACAGCTGAAGCTACTCCTTCTGCTAGTATTCCAACTGCTTCATTTATCATTGGGATTAATATTTTATTTACAACAAATCCTGGTGCTTCTGCAACTTCTACTGGATCCTTTCCTATAGCTAATGACATTTCTTTTACAGCATCATAAGTTTCTTGTGATGTTGCCATTCCTCTTATGATTTCAACTAGTTTCATAACAGGAGCTGGGTTAAAGAAGTGCATTCCTATAACTTTATCTGGTCTATTAGTTGCTGATGCAACTTCTGTTATTGATAAAGAAGATGTATTTGAAGCAAGAATTGTTTCTGGTTTGCATATTTTATCCAATTCAGCGAATATTTGTTTTTTGATTTGCATATTTTCTACTGCTGCTTCAACTATCAAATCGCAATCAGCTGCCGCATTTAGGTCAACTGTTCCTGATAGTTTAGAAAGTATTTCTTCTTTTTTAGCTTCTTCCATCTTACCTTTTTCAACTAATTTTGAAAGGTTTTTTTTAATTCCATTAAGACCTTTCTCAACAAACTCGTCTTTGATGTCTCTTACTAATACTTCATAGCCTTTTACAGCGAAAGCTTGAGCAATTCCAGCTCCCATTGTTCCAGCACCAAGTACGCATACTTTTTTCATTGCCTGTATACCTCCTATTTGTTTAATATGATACCCTTTACAAAATTGATTTTATTCCATCACTTTACATATATCAAGTACATACTTTTTTGTGTTATAGTATTTTTTCAAAAGCATAGTACCCCATTATACGTTTAGTATTTATTGGATACTAAATGCATAATGGGGTACGTAAAAAGTAGTTTATATGTTTAATAAAGATATATATGCTTTTTAATAGTTGTAAAATCCTTTTCCAGATTTTCTTCCAAGCCAGCCTGCTCTAACATATTTTTTAAGTAATGTATGAGCTCTGTATTTAGAATCTCCAGTCTCAGTATATAGAACATTCATAACTGCAAGACAAATATCAAGTCCTATAAGATCTGCTAATGTTAGTGGTCCCATTGGATGATTTGCTCCAAGCATCATAGCTTTATCTATATCTGCTGCAGAAGCTACTCCCTCTGCAAGTATTCCAACTGCTTCATTAATCATAGGAACTAATATTTTGTTTACAACAAACCCAGGTGCTTCTGCAACTTCTACAGGGTCCTTTCCTATAGATATTGAAATTTCTTTTACAGCATCAAAAGTTTCTTGTGATGTTGCCATTCCTTTTATAATTTCAACAAGCTTCATAACAGTTGCAGGATTGAAAAAGTGCATTCCTATAACTTTATCAGGTCTATTTGTTGCTGATGCAACTTCTGTTATTGATAAAGAAGATGTATTTGAAGCAAGAATTGTTTCTGGTTTGCATATTTTATCTAATTCAGCAAATATTTGTTTCTTTATTGCCATGTTTTCTACTGCTGCTTCAACAATTAAATCGCAATCAGCTGCCGCATTTAGGTCAACTGTTCCTGATAATCTTGAAAGTATTTCTTCTTTTTTAGCTTCTTCCATCTTACCTTTTTCAGCTAACTTTGAAAGGTTCTTTTTAATTCCATTAAGTCCTTTTTCAACAAACTCATCTTTGATGTCTCTTACCAACACTTCATAACCTTTTACAGCAAAAGCTTGAGCAATACCTGCTCCCATTGTCCCTGCACCAAGAACGCATACTTTTTTCATATTAAGTTACCTCCAATTTAATATAATATTACTTAATACAATAAAAGCAATTTGCGTACCAAATTAGCAATAACTATTTAATCATCTGCATCATTTCCTTCTTCTATGTTATACTCATCTAATTTTCTATAAAGTTTTGATCTTGGTATTTCTAGAACCATGGCTGTCTTTCTCTTATTACCTTTGCACTGTTTCAAAGTATTTAGTATTATTTCTTTTTCAATAGACTTCATTATATTATTTAGTCCTGTATTTTGATTTTCCCATTTCTTTTTAAGAGAACTATTTACTATATATTTGGGTATGTCCTTTATTGAGACATTAACATCATCTGCAATAACACAAATTTTTTCAATAATATTTTTTAATTCTCTTATATTACCTGGCCAATTATACCCAATAAAAACATCCATAACTTCATTACCTATTTTTCTATAAAGGCCTGTTTCTCTGTGGAAATCATCAACAAAATTCTTAATTAATAAAGGAATATCTTTTATTCTCTTTCTTAAAGGAGGTATCTCAATAGATATTACATTTAACCTATAATAGAGGTCTTCTCTAAATTTCCCCTCTCTAATCATCTGCTTTAAATCTCTATTTGTAGCACTAATTACTCTCACATCTAGTTTTATTGGCTTTTTACCTCCAATTCTATGAACCTCCTTCTCTTGCAACACTCTTAACAACTTAGCCTGAAGATATATTGGCATTTCACCAATTTCATCTAAAAATATTGTTCCTCCGTTCGCTAATTCAAACTTACCTATGTTTCCCCCTTTCTTAGCTCCCGTAAATGATCCTTCTTCGTATCCAAATAATTCAGATTCTATTAGATTTTCTGGAATTGCAGAACAATTTAGTACTACGAAGGGCATATCCCGTCTATCACTTTCATTATGTATTGAGTGAGCAAAAAGCTCCTTTCCAACTCCACTCTCTCCAACTAATAATATATTTGAATTTACTTTTACTACTTTTCTTATCTTATCTTTACATTCATTTATTTCCTCTGAAATTCCAACAATGCTGTCAAGGTTATACTTCGCTCTATTCATCTTTGCTATTTCGTTTTTAAGTAGTTTTATCTCTTTATCTAAGGTCTTAAATTTTAGCATTGTGTTTTCCATTTTATCTACATCTTCAAATAACACCATGCCAATTCCACCAAGAACTTCTCCATCATCATCTAGTAGGGGTATTATATGCACTATCGCTTCATCTGCTTTATTTTTAAATTTATGCTTTGCTGCTATTTTGGCCTGCTTAGTTTTTAATACTTCTCTAAATATAGAATAAGGATGCACTTCTAAAATATCCTTACCAATTATCTCATTCTGAGGCATTTGAAAAAAATCAGCAAAAATTTCGTTAAGATATATAATGATTCCATTTTCATCTACTATATCAATTGGAACAGGTAATTTATCAAATATTTTGTAGCAAAATTCTAGAAAAGCTTTTGATTTTAAGTAATTCATTAACTCTTTCACCCTTTTTATCATTTTTTTGTATTATAAATTATCTATTTATTAATATATTACATTCCTTAGTATAAGTAAAATTTATATAAAGCTAAATAATCCTATTATTGTCCTATAAAGGTACATTTGTCGCGTTTTAGGACATGCTTTTAAATATTTTTAAACTTCATTATATTTTTTAATAAAACTTACATAATTATTTTTTCTATTTTTCAATATAATACATAATTTTATTATAATCATTATTTGATTTTATTTAAATAAATATAATTTCTTTTAAAAAAATAGCTATTCGATGTCTATTGGCATACATATTGCTAAAGTATTAGTCGAACATATATTTTATTTTGAGGAGGATATCAAAATGTCAGTATCAATAATAGGAACATCACATTCAAAATTCGGTAGATTAGAAGACAAAACTATTTATGATTTAATATTAGAAGCAGGAAGAGGAGCTTTAGCTGATTCAGGACTTACTGGTGAAGATATAGATGCAGTATTTTTCGCTAACTACGGTTCTATGGATTTTAATAACCAATCACATTTAGGCCCATTTATGGTAGAAATTGACCCAGGACTAAGATTCAAACCTTGTGTTAGAGTTGAAGGAGCTTGTGCATCAGGTTCAGTTGCTGTATATGAAGCTATTAAAGGTATAGAATCTGGAAGATATAAAAATGTACTAGTTGTTGGAGCAGAAAAAATGACTTCTTTAAATGGAAAGGGTGTTACTGCTACTCTTGCAAAAGCATCTTATATGCCTTTAGAAGGAGAACATGGATATACTTTCCCAGGACTATATGCTGAGCTTGGCAAAGGCTATATGGCACACTTCGGAATAAGTGAAGAAGAATTAGCTGATACTCTTGCTCGTATTTCTGTAAAAGCTCATACCAATGCTATGCAAAACCCTCTAGCTCAAATGCAAAATGGAAGTAACATGGAGTACGCTCTACATGTTTCAGATAAAAATCCTATGGTCGCTTATCCATTAAAATTATCAGATTGTTCTTTAGTTTCAGACGGAGGAGCTGCAGTTGTACTTACTACTACAGAAAGAGCTAAAGAATTAAAAGATAAAGTTGTTGAAATATCTGCAATTAGCATGATGTGTGACCATATATCAATAGTTGAAGGGAAAAGACACAATTGGGAACATGAAGCAATAAGACGCGCTTTCAATAAATGCTTAGATGAAACTGGTTTAACTTTAGCTGACATAAATCTTGCTGAGGTTCATGATTGCTTTACAATAAATGAATTAGTAATATATGAAGCTTTAGGTTTAACTGAACCAGGAAAAGGAAGAGAAGCAGTACTTGATGGCTCTGTATTCCTTGGGGGAAGACTTCCAGTTAATACATCTGGAGGACTTAAAGCAAAAGGACATCCAGTAGGAGCTACTGGAGTATCAATGCATGTATTAGCAGCAAAACAACTTATGGGAGAAGCTATTGGTGCTCAAGTAGAGGGTGCTCAAAATGCTGTTACTGTAAATGTTGGTGGAAGTGGCGGAACTAACGTTATTTCTATATTAAGAAGAGTTAAATAATCTCCTATATTTTAAATAAGAAAAACTGGACAAGCATTTGCCCAGTTTTTCTTATTTTATTTCTATTATATAGTCATCTATATCTAGTAGTCCTATCTTTTTTCCTCTTCCAGCTCTATTTTGAAGTTTTATTTCTGTAATTGGAATATTAAGACTATAATTATTTTTGGTCCTAATGCACAACTCATTTGTATCTTCTCCATGAAAAGCTACTTCATCATCTTTAACTTTAGAAATTAGTTGTGCAAAAATTACTTTATCTCCTTCTTTTAAGCTTATTCCAGTTACTCCCGATGCTATCTTGCCCATAAAGCTTACTGCTTTATCTTCAAATCTTATACTCATGGCAAATTGTGTTATTAATAAAATATCCTTTTGAACACTATTATTTATTAATTGTACATTAATAAGCTTATCATTCTCACTCTTGAATTTATAAGCCTTAGTACATGTAAAATCAGCTAAAAATTCATTTAATGCTGTTTTCTTTACATACCCAAAACTGCTAAAGAAATAAAGACTATAATCCTCATCAAAACCTTTTATAGAAATAACATTAATTACCCTATCTTTTTCTTTATCAAAACCATCAACTACTTTATCTAAACATATTCCTTCTTTATCTAAATTCTCTATCATATTAGCTAATAATAAAATTGCCTTTCCCGTATCCGTAAAAATTAGGATTTTACTTAAAGAATCTGTTGTGCAGCCAAATGTATTTTTAAGAATTTTTAAACTTGATATTTTTACATTTCCTTTATTATCTATATTTGCTATAAAAGTTTTAGTCTCTAACTCTTCAATATAATCTATTTGTATTATTTTATCTTCACTACAGATATTCAGTATCTGCATTCCCCATATATTTCTATCGGTAATTTCCACTTCAGGTAATCTAAGATATACTTCCAATCCGTTTCTTGTCACTACTTTAATATTATTATTGACATTATTTGTGTTCTCCAATGTTACCTTAATCAGTTCTTCATCATTTTTTAGTTTTAATGCAACTATTTTAGTGTAATTAGTTTCATACTTTAAAAGGCTAGTCTTCTTTATCATACCCTTATTTGTGAAAAATGTTAAAATTCCATCTTCCTTTAATTCTTCTATAATAATTGTAGAAATTATTTTTTCGTCTTCAAGTGACAAACTTTTAACTAAGGTATCTATCCTCTCTCCTTTTTCCTTCCATTTCATTTCAGGAATTTGGGAACATCTAATTTGATACATATTGCCTTTGTTTGTAAAAATGAATAAATTGTCTTTTGTGTTTCCGCTTAAGAAATATTTATTAAAATCTCCTTCTCTATACTCTATTTCATTAATATCTCCATTAATTCTTTTATAAGCCTTCTCAGAAATTCTTTTAATATATCCTTCATTAGACATTGTAATTATAATGTCTTCCTCTAATATTAATTCTTCATTTTCTATCTTTGCCATCTCATCATTAGCTATGATCTCAGTTTTTCTACAATCATTATACTTTTCTTTAACTTCAGTCAAATCTTTCTTGATTACTTTTAAAAGTTCTTTTTCACTTTCTAAAATTTTATTTAGCATTTTGATTTGCCTTTCAAGTTCAGCATATTCCTTTTGAAATACTTTAATTTCGAGTCCAGTTAACTTATATAACATAAGCTCTACAATAGCTTCCGCTTGAGCTTGTGTAAATTGAAATTTATTTATTAAATTTTCTTCTGAATCTTTCTTAGATTTTGAAGCTCTGATAGTTTTTAATATATCATCCATTATATCTATTGCTTTAATAAAGCCTTCTACTATATGAAATCGCTTTCTAGCAATTTCCAACTCTTTTTTAGTTTTTCTCGTAGTTACATCCTTTTGATGTTTAACATAGTAGTTTATTATTTCCAATAAGTTTAAGGTTCTTGGCTTGCCATCAGCAATTGCTACCATATTAAAGTTTATATTTACTTGAAGATCTGTTCTCTTAAATAAATATTTTAGAACTCTGTCCATAGTATCTTTATCAGTAGATTTTTTGAACTCAATTACCGCCCTTATACCATTTCTATCAGATTCATCTCTTATATCCGTAATACATTCTAAGGCTTTAGAATGTTTTTTATCAGCAGTCATTTCAGAGATTGCTTGAAGCGTTTTAGCCTTGTTTCTTCTATAAGGAAACTCAGTAATAATAATACCATATCTATCATTATCTAATTTTTCTATACTTGTTTTAGCTCTTAAGGTAACTCTGCCTTCTCCATTTTCATATGCTGATAGGATTGCTTGTTCTCCAATAATGATTCCCCCTGTAGGCAAATCTGGTCCCTTTATATAATTCATTAATTCTTTTACGGTTATATCTTTATTTTCTATAAATCCAATAGCCGCATCAATTACTTCTCCAAGATTATGAGGTGGTATATTTGTTGCAAGTCCTACCGCAATTCCAAAGGCACCATTTACTAAAAGATTTGGGAATCTTGCTGGAAGTACCTTCGGCTCTAACTCTGTATCAGAATAATTATTAACCATTTCCACTACATCTTTATCTATATCTCTAAGCATTTCTAAGGCTATGTATGTAAGTCTAGCTTCAGTATATCTCATGGCAGCTGCATTATCTCCATCAATACTTCCCCAGTTTCCATGACCATCTATTAATGTTTTTCTTGTGGTAAAATTTTGAGCTAATATAACCATAGACTCATATACAGAGGTATCTCCGTGAGGATGATATTTCCCTAAAATATCACCAACAATTCTTGCAGATTTAAAATAAGGTTTATCAGGCATTGCTTTCAATTTATATGCACCATATAGTATTCTTCTATGAACTGGCTTTAGTCCATCCCTAACATCAGGAAGAGCTCTTTCTTTTGCAACCTCTACAGCATAAGGAAGATAGTTATCAGGCATTACTTCAGCTATGGATACTGGAACTATATTCTTGTCAAAAGGTATATCTATATTTTTTTTGCTCATAATATTGTAATCCTCTCTAAATTCTAAAATTCTGCATATTTAAACATATAATTTCTTCTAGGTTCTACTACCTCTCCCATTAATAAAGAAATCATTTTTTCAGCCTTTGCAGCATCATCTATAGTAACTTGTTGTAGAGTTCTAGTTTCCGGATTTAAAGTTGTATCCCATAATTGCTCAGGATTCATTTCTCCTAGGCCCTTATATCTTTGTATCAAGGCTCCTTTACCTACTTCTTTTTTTGCTTTAACTAATTCATCGTCACTATATGCATATCTTACAGTTTCTCCTGTTTTACCGCTTTTATATACTTTATATAAAGGTGGAAGAGCTATATATAAATGCCCATTTGTGATAAGTTGTCTCATATATCTATAGATATAAGTTATCCATAGGGTTCTTATATGATATCCATCAACATCCGCATCACTCAAAATAATAATTTTATTATATTTTAATTCTTCTTCATTATAATTTTCCAATACTCCAGTTCCTACTGCAGCGTTAAAAAGCTTTAGTTCTTCACTAGCTATAACATTCTCCAATTTCTGTTTTTCAGTATTCATTATCTTTCCTTTAGAGGGCATTATAGTTTGGAATCTTCTGTCTCTTGCCTGCTTTGCACTTCCACCTGCTGAGTCTCCTTCTACTACAATAAACTCACATAATTCTGGTTTTTTCAAAGTACAAATAGCTACCTTTCCCGCTAAAGGAGCTGTTCCTTTTCCAATCTTCTTTTTTTCCGCTTCATTTATTTTTTTTATTTTTTCTCGCCTAGAAGCTGCTGAAACTGCATTATTAATAATATTTATTGCTATTTCCTTATTATCTTCAATCCACTCACCTATTTTTATATAGGTGAGTTCATTCATAACTGTATAAGCTTCATTATTACCTAACTTTGTTTTTGTTTGACCTTCAAAAATAGGATTGCTTATTTTAACCCTAAGAATAGCTGTCATTCCTTCTCTTAAGTCATCACCTTCAAACCCCTTGTCCTTTTCTTTAACAATATTTAATTTTTTACTCCATTCTTTAAAGGCTCTAGTCATACCAGTTTTAAAACCAGCTTCATGTGTTCCTGATTCAGTAGTAGGTATATTATTTACATAGCTAGCTAGATATTCTGTAGTTGAATCAGTAAATTGAATACAAGCCTCACAATAAAGGTTCATTCCTTCTAAATCTTTTGCGCCCTCAAATATTATAGGATCTTTATGTATAGCAGCTTTACTCTCATTAAGATATTCAATAAAATCAAGCAATCCTCTTTCAGATCTATACTCCTTAATAATAAATGGCTCTTTTCTTTCATCCTTAAATATTAAAGTGATTCCTTTATTTTGAAAGGCCAACTCCTGAAGCCTTTCCTCAATTACCTCAAATTTAAAATCTACAGTACTAAATACTTCTTTGTCAGGCTTAAATGTTACTTTAGTTCCTGTAATTTTAGTGTTCCCAATGGTTTCAAGTTCAGTAACTGGTGTTCCTGGCATCTTTCTATTAAGCTCTCTATCTTCTGCATATTCAAATCTTTGCTTATGAACATGACCATTTTGGCATACCTCAACCTCTAACCATTCAGATAATGCATTTACAACTGCAGCCCCTACTCCATGAAGTCCACCAGAGGTCTTATAATTACTATTATTAAACTTTCCACCAGTATGCAGCTCAGTAAATACCATCTCTACACCTGATTTTTTCTTTATAGGATGAATGCCAGTAGGGATTCCTCTACCATTATCTATAATAGTTACACTTTTATCTTTATTTAAAATAACTGAAACCTTTTCTCCATATCCGTTTGTAATTTCATCAATAGAATTATCTAATATCTCCCATATACAATGATGAAGACCTTTACTACCTGTAGAACCAATATACATTCCTGGTCTAACTCTTACTGGTTCTAATTTTTCTAAAGATGTGAGATTGGTTACATCATAAGAAGATTCAACTTTTGTATTTACCATATTGTCTGTTAGCCTCCAAATGTTATTTTTATTTAACAACGACTTTCATCAATAGAAACATTTGTTCTATTTAAACTATATATATTGTAACGACTTATGCAAATTATTACAAGTTTATTTTTATCGCAGTGTAAGAATTTTACGACGTAAAATTCTTAGTAACCAGTAACCAATTCCCAGTAACCAGTTTTATTAATCCTACTGGCAACTGGTCACTGGTTACTGGTTACTTAAGAAAAATGCGTCGCATTTTTCTTAAATTCTTATTATTTCATTTCTCCTCATGAGTTGGTGGCATTGCTGCTGCACATAATCTAATAATATATCGTATTGATTCATCATCAATGTTATTTTCAAATTCTAAAGCTTCCAAAGCTTCCTTAGCTAGTATTAAAGCCTTTTCTTCTTTTAAAGTATTATCTTCATTTTTATAATTCAACTCAATAAACTGTACTTCTTCTGAAATTGCTCTTATTATTTTTTTAACCTTTTCAGGTGTAGCTTCTATGTCATTTAATGATTTTAATAACATATAAGTTATACCAAAATAATCTTCTTTAACACTAATTCCCTTATCCTTTATTAAATATACAAGGTAAGATAAGCCAGCAATAAGAACAACAACTAAGACATATTGAACAACTATATTAGTCATATTCATCCCCCTCATAAAAAACTTCTATATTACCTTTATATGTACAATATTTATAAAGGGGGACATGTCCTCTAGGATTTATTTTTATTTTTTAACTAAATTAAAAAGTAAAGCAGAAATTTCTGCTTTACTCAAGCTAATTCTAATGCAATTTCAATCATTGAAGTGAAAGTACTCTGTCGTTCCTCGGAAGTGGTTTCTTCTCCTGTTACAATATTATCACTTACAGTTAATATTGCTAAAGTATCAATTCCATACTTGCTTCCTAAAGTATATAAAGCAGTAGCTTCCATTTCAATAGCTAAAACACCATACTTTGCCCAAAGCTTCCAAGCATCTGGATCATCATTGTAAAATAAATCACTTGTTAAAACATTCCCAACTTTTGCAGTAATTCCTTTTTCTTTAGCAACATTATATGCTTTATTTAATAATTCAAAACTAGCAATTGCTGAAAAGTCCATTCCTTTAAAACGCATTTTATTTATTCCTGAATTTGTACATGAGCCCATTGCAAGTATTACATCTCTTACTTTAACGCTCTCTTGAATAGATCCACAAGTACCAACTCTAATAAGTTTCTTTGCTCCATAGCTTTCTATGAGTTCATTTGCATAAATTGAAATAGATGGTGTCCCCATTCCTGTTCCTTGAACTGACACTCTTTTTTCCTTATATGTTCCAGTAAACCCATACATTCCTCTAACCTCATTGTAACATATAACATTTTCAAGGAAAGTTTCTGCAATAAATTTTGCTCTCAATGGATCTCCAGGCAATAATACTGTTTCTGCAATTTCGCCAGCTTTTGCTCCTATATGTACACTCATTCCTGTGCCTCCTAAAATTATATATAATAATGTATTTTACCATAAATGGTAGGTAAATTTAAATTAATTTCAAAAATAAAAAAGAGGTTTTATCCTCTTTTAATTATAATATTAAAATATTAAAATCCAAAATACCGCTACTCCGATTTTGACACCTATCTCTATGATAGGTGGGTGTTCTCACAGCTGTTTCCCTGTCCTTGCCAAATAATCCTTTTGGACTTAAAGGACAATTCACAACTAAATATCGAACTCCCTTATGAACTCTGTAGGTTCAAAATAAGAGCTCTACGAATATTTCAGACTTATTTAATATCTTCTTTCAAGAATATTATATCAGAATCCTATAAAATTTCAATAATAATCATAAAAACATTTTCAGAAAATTTTGTTATTTATAATACTTTAAATTTTGAAACTAAGCTGTTAAGACGTTCAGCTATTTCTGCCTGTTTTTCTGAGCCTCTAGCAATTCTTGCTGTAGCCATAGTTGTTTCATGAATGTTTTTTAATATTTCCTGTGAACCAGCAGAAGTTTCTTCACCTGTGGCAGTCAAATTCTGGGCAGCAACTGCCACACCATTCATCGTAGCAGACATTTCTTCAGTACTTGCAGCTAAATCTTCTGTAAGCTTACTTAGTGTAAGAGCATCATTTTCGTACTTTACTCCAATGTCAACCATATTGACATAATCTCTAGTAACATTTCCATCAATAAACTTTAAAATTTCTGATGTATTTTCTGATAAATTTTTAAATGCATTTTGTACATTTGTAATAGTATCTTTTATAACAGAAACTGAATTTGAAGATTGTTCTGCAAGTTTTCGTACTTCTTCCGCTACAACCGCAAATCCTTTTCCTTGTTCTCCTGCTCTTGCAGCTTCTATTGCAGCATTTAGTGCTAATAAATTGGTTTGTTCTGAAATAGCAGCTATTGTATCTGCCATTGTTTTTATTTCATTAACTACTTTCCCTTCCTCTATAGCCTTTACTATACTTGCTTGTTTTTCTCTATAAAGCTGGTCTACAAGTTTAGCATTTTCTTCTGCTTCAGTTTTAATTTTAATAGCTCTTTTCTTAATATTTTCTGCCTCAATGTTTCCTTCATCTGCTCTTTTGGCAAGTTCAGCAGTAGTTGCATCAATTTCTTCAGTAGAAGCACTTATTTCTTCAGAAGAAGCACTGCTTTCTTCAATAGCAGCAACAATAGACTCAGTTGATTTATTTACATTTTCCATTTTAGCTGTTATTTCTTCTATAGCTTCATTTAATTCCTTACTAGAATAAGTTATTTCATGAGTTTCATTAATTATGCTTCCGATTAATTCTCTGGTATTATCCATAGCTTGGTTTAACTCATTAATTAGCATACCTACTTCATCTTTACTATTAATGTTTAGTTTGAAAGTTAAGTCTCCTTCACCTAGTTTATGTGCTAAATCTAAGCCTTTTTTTACTTGAGTCGAAATAACTTTTCCAATTGCAAAACCTATTAATATAGATAATACAAATGCGCTAACTCCAATTAATATTAACATTTTCCTTGAGTTGTCATAAGTTATTTGATTTAGTGTATTAATATTTTTTGCTTCTTCTTTATTGTACTGTATTAATTTTTCTATTACAGTATCTGTCTTGTCTCTAAGTTCATTGACTTTTACAATATGCTCACCAAAATCTTTAAACTCTCCATTTTTAGCATGATCTAAGGCTTCTTCTCTAAAATTCCTATACTCTTCTAAGGTAGTTTTTAGTTCCTTTACTATAGCCTTCTCTTCTTCATTTATTCCTAGAGCTTCATAAGCTTTTATATTTTCATTACTTTCAGTTGATATTTTATTTATTGTTTCAATTCTAGAAGAAACTTTATTTACGTCACTTTCTAAATCTATTAATAGTAATTCAGATCTTACTTCTAACTGATTTTTTTGAAGGGAAGTTAAATAATCTAAAGATAAAAGATTATTCTCATATATTTGTTTTGATCCATTATTGATTTTATCCATATCATATACGGAAACGGTTACCGATACAGCTATAAAAAGAGAAATAATTAAAAAGCTTATCATTAATTTAGTTCTTACTTTCATATTTAAAAACCACTTCATTTATTTATGCCCCCTTTAAAATCATATTACTTACAACTTCCAAATTATATTAGTATATTATAGCATCTAAAAAATAATTTACCATATCACTTAATATATATTTACAGATTGTTTATATGTAATAGTTTTCAGAAATACAAAGGCACCTACATATATGTAAGTGCCTAAAATTGCCAGTTTTATGATAAATATATTCTGTATTTTATATTATTTATTCTAAATCTGAAGTACAATGAGCACATTTTTTAGCTTCTATTGGTACTGTACTGCAGCAATAAGGGCATACCTTTGTTGTAGCTGGTGCAGGAGCTTCTTTTTTAGAAAAACGATTAATTTGCTTTATTACAATAAAAATTGAAAATGATATGATTAAGAAGTCTACTATATTATTTAAAAACAAACCGTAGTTTATAGTTGCTGCATTAGCTTCTTTAGCTGCTGCTAAGGTTTCATACCCCTTACCACTTAAGTCTATAAACCGCTTTGAAAAATCCACTCTTCCAACAAGTAAACTTATTATAGGCATTATAATATCATTAACTAAGGATGTAACTATTTTCCCAAAAGCGCCTCCTATTATAACACCTACAGCTAAGTCTATAACATTTCCCTTTAAAGCAAACTGCTTAAATTCTTTTAACATTTTATCATCTCCTGTAAATCAATATTTTAACATTAATTACTCCCAGCCTTTCCAAATTTCAGGTTCATACCCTACAGTTGCATTACTGCCGTTTCTTACTATAGGTGTTTTGAATAATTTGGGATTTTTTAAAAGTATTTCTTCTTTAACGATAGCATTTCTTATGTGTTCCATATTAAGGGTTTTATATTCTTTTGAATTTGCATTTATAAGATTATTTAATCCTACAGAATTTTTAACACTTTCTAGTTCCCTTTTACTTAATCCCTTTTCATTCAAATCAATAAACTGGTATTTAATTTTTCTTTCCTTAAAATATCTTTCTGCTTTTTTAGTGTCAAAGCATTTACTAATGCCAAAAATTTGTATATTCATATTTCTTCTCCTGAGTTTTTTAAAATTTAAGAATCAAAGATACAATCAGATACACAATATATTTTATAAAATATACTTTATTATAATATTTATAAAGCTTTTTCCCAAGAGCTAAATATAATGAAAACAAAACAAGTATCAATGCAATAATAAGTAATTTCCATTTGATAAAACCAATAATAATCCAAATTAATATAGCAACAATAGCATCTAATATTCTTTCATCTTTCATGAAAAACCCTTTATCTTTTGGCACTAAATCTAAATCAAAAATTAATATTTTAGAAGCGACTGTTGAAGCATAAGTTAAGGTTATTATTGATACTGCATATTTTAAATATCCAATATGCTCCTTATAATTTTCTCCAAGCTCTTTACCAAAGGTAAGGGTAAGAAAAAGTATGATAGCTATATGGATAGCTTGGTCAAATAAAAAATATAAAGTCTGCTTATTTTTAAGGAATATATTTTTACTAATATATAATTTTATAGAATCAATAAAAAAGTGGATGCTTCCTGATATTAATCCAGAAATTATTCCCTTTATTCCAAATACACTTAAAAACAACATTTGTACTAAAATAACAATTAAAGAATGAACGAAAACTCCTTTAATTGAAGATGCTTTTTCTTTTGCTATTTTATCCGTTTGCAGTACAAAATCTCCAATTAAATGGGCTAATATAAAAATAACAAAAAAGCTATTGTTCATCATTTGATATTAACCTCTTTTTCATAACTCTGTTAAAATATTCTACAATTTTAGGATCAAATTGCTTTCCTGAAAATTTATTTATTTCTTCCATGGCAATTTCATGTGAAAGTCCTTTTCTATAAGGTCTATCAGTGGTCATTGCATCATAAGTATCTGCAACAGCAATAATTCTAGCCTCAAGAGGTATTTCTTCTCCTTTGAGTCCATCACAATACCCGGTTCCATCAAATTTTTCATGATGATATTTTACCCCAGGTATTATTATATTTAAAGATTTCATTGTAGATAGTATCTTAGAACCTATACTTGGATGTGTCTTCATAATAACAAATTCTTCATTATCAAGAGGTGCTTGCTTATTTAGAATAGAATCTTTAATTCCAATTTTACCTACATCATGAAGTAAGCCCATATATTCTAGAGTTTCAATTTTTTCTTCATCCATTCCCATTTCTTTAGCTATCAATAAGGAATATTCAGTGACTCTTTCCGAATGTCCATTAGTATATGGATCTTTTGCATCCACAGCGCTTGCAAGAGCTTTAATGGAATCTATAAAAAGCTCTTTAGTTCTTTTAAATAACTGAGCATTTTCAAGAGCTATGGCTATTTGACTACACATTCCTTCAATAAACTTTTCATCCTTTTCAGTAAATACTTCCCCGCCTTTTTTATTTATTAACTGTATAACCGCAATAGTCTTGTCTTTATATTTAATAGGCAAAGTAAGCATAGCCTTTTGATTAAAATTAATCTTTTTACCTATTTCTTTTTTTAATCTGGAATCCTTATTTACATCTCTAATATTAAGAGTTACTCCCTCTTTAGCTACCCATCCAGCTACACCTTCACCCATTTTTAACCTAATTTCTTTTAGTAAATCACCTTTTTCTCCAAGTGCTACTTGAAACCATAGTTCTTGCTTTTCTTCGTCTACAATGTAAAGTGACCCAGCCTCAGCTTGTGTTTCATTTTTTGCAATTGTAATTATTTCTTCCATGAGCTTATTTAACTTAATATTTGAAGTAATCTTTCTTCCTATTTCAAAGAGATTTTTGTATTTATTCAATTGAGCTTCTTTAATATATAAGAGGTACCCGAATATACAAAATAAAATAATGATAGCCAATGCAAAAATATAAATCGATACTTCCATGAGTCCACCTCCAATGTAAAATAATCACTATTTGCAAACTGTAAATTCAAACATAATTGGCTTTCTAATGTATTGTTTATCAACTATACCTATGATATTATTTTTTACATAAATTACATATTCATCTCCCACAATAAAATTATCTTTATGTTTTATAACAATTGATTTTTTATCTGTGGAAAGTTCTGGGGTAATACTTACTTCTAGATTTTTGCTTTTATTATAAATTAAGATATTACCATTTATCGAATCTTCATCAATTTCCTTACTGAAATTTATTTTCCATAGCTTATCCTCTTTAACTGTTTGAACAGGAGCAGTAGGCTCTAGAAACTGAAAAAAGTTCCTGTCCTCATTTTTACTTAAAGGCATTACTCGTATAGAATTATTCCAAGAATCACAAATATAAATATATCCTTTAGAATAAAGTACATCTGTAGGTTTATTTAATTGTACAAGATTCTCATTTGACTCACTCTCATTTACAATTTCAGAGCCAGTAATAGTAGAAACAGTTCCATCAGCTTTTATTGCTCTAATCATATTGTTCCAAGTATCCGCAACCAGTAAAACACCTTCATCAGTTATGCTAATACCTTTGGGAAAATTATATTTTGCCTCTGATGCAATTCCGTCTGCATAACCTCCTTCCATATAATCCGAGTTATCAATTTTACCATCTACACTTCCTGATATGGCAGTTACTTGTCCATTGTATATCTTTCTTATAACCTGATTTCCTGAATCTGTTATATAAAAAGCCCCCTTACTATCAATAATTATATCTGAAGGTTCATTAAAGATAGCTTCATTTAGTGCTCCATTTTTGTATCCTCCAGTTTCTCCTTGCACTCCAGCAAAAGTAGACACTACTCCATTAGGAGTGATTTTTCTTATTACATTATTTAAACTATCTGCAACATATAGGTTATCATCTTTATCTATTGTAATTCCTGATGGAAGGTTAAATTTAGAAGTTTTGCCCTCTCCATTAGTAAATCCTACTTCCCCAGTACCTGCAAAAGTATATACTTTATTATTGTTTATTTTACGAATTACATTATTACATGAATCTGAAATAAAAATATTCCCCTTAGAATCTACTACTGCATCTTTAGGTTTATTGAATTTTGCATTCAGTGCATCTCCATCAGCATAATCTCCCATTGGAAATCCGTAACTGTCTTTTTTATCTATAGAACCTGCAATTGTTGTTACGTTATCTCCTGATATCTTTCTTATACAATTATTATAAGAGTCAACTACAATTATATTACCATCTCTATCAAGAACTATGCTGCTAGGATAATTAAATCCGCTTATGCTTTTAGTTCCATCCTTTAAAATATTTTGTCCAGATCCGGCAAAATTGCTCAATGAGGATAAAATTGGAGTTGAAGTAAATGTGAACTCTTTTACTTCATAATTATTTGAGTTTTGAATTTTGTTTCTTACTGAAACTTTCTTATCTCCTGATAAATCAAGATTCATATTTGAAGAATAGTATGTCCATGATCCATTATCAACTTTGACTTCCATTGATGATGTTAATTCTATCAATCTATTATTTAAATCATCAGCAGTTACTTCTAAAGCTAAAGCTAAAGCTTTTGCATTAAAGAAAGTACTAATGAATATATAGCCAACGCAAGAAAATATAATTTTTTTCATATTTATCACAATATCTTCCTCATTTCATAAAAAATATTTATTTTTAGTAAAATAATCTTATACCCACTTTTATATTTATTGTATAATAATGTTATAATTATACAATATCAAAAACAATATTACTTTTCAAACATTAATTTTTATCAATCAGGAGGATTTAAATGTGAAAATAAAATCGCAGTACCTTGCCTTAGCACTCATATTTCTTTTTTGTATATTTTCTCAATATGATATATTTGTTAAATTAGAAAATTATGTAGAGGATGCTCAATTTCAAAAGCAAAAGGACCCTGACTCAGATATTGTTATTCTAGGAATCGACGAAAAAAGCTTAGAAGAATTCGGCACCTTTCCTTGGGATAGAAAAGTTTATTCAGAGCTTTTTGATATTTTATCTAAAGGAAAATCAGCAGCTATTGGGGTGGATATAATTTTTTCTGATAAATCCGACTCACCTGAGTCAGACCTTGCCCTTATAGACTCTATAAAAAAAGCTGGAAATGTTGTACTAGCCTCCTATGGAAATATTGAAAGCACTTCTTATGAAAATATTGAAAGAAAATATAATAAAGATATTCGAAATTTTGAAGTATCTACCGTGGAAGAGCCAATGGAAGAATTAAAAGAAGTCAGTAAAAGTGGTTTTATAAATGTTTTTCCTAGCGATAAAGATGGTGAAATAATAAGAAGATTTTACGATAACATCAATTATGATGGTAAAAAAATTAATAGTTTTTCATATGAAATCTACAAGGAAGCTGTAAAAAATGGCTTGAACTCAGGTAAGCTCCTTGCTAAACAAGAAGAAATCTGGAATAAAAATTACATAGATTTTTCAGGAGCCCCTGGAACCTTTGAATGTCATTCTATAGCAGACGTTTTTGACGGTACAATAGATCCTTCATATTTTGAAGGAAAAATAATCCTAATTGGGCCATATACAGTTGGATTGCAGGACAGGTTTTTCACTGCTGCTTCTAGAAATTATCAAATGTATGGAATAGAAATTCACGCTAATCTAATTCAAAATTACCTGTACAATAACTTTAAAACATATGTATCTGATAAAGTAAATCTATTAATTCTAGTTCTTTTAGGAATTGCTTCATATTTATTATTTAAAAAATTAACTCCTCCTAAGGCTTCTGTTCTATTATTGGTCTTAATGGGATTTTATTTAGTTATTGCAAACTTTACTTATTCTAAAGGAATAATTATTAAAATAGTATATCCATTACTTTTAATGGCTTCAATTAACATTATGCTAATAATTTACAGTTACATTGATGAATATATTGAAAGAAGAAAAATAACTGATACCTTTGGCAAATATGTTGCACCTCAAGTTGTTGATCAAATACTAAAAGGTGGAGAAAAAAGTCTAAATCTTGGAGGTGTAAGAAGATTTATTACAGTTCTTTTTGTTGACATTAGAGGTTTTACTCCTCTATCTGAAAAGGCTCAGCCAGAAGAAATTGTAGAAATATTAAACGATTATTTAAATCTAACGGCCGAATCTATTTTTAATGAAGGCGGTACTCTAGACAAGTTTATTGGAGATGCAACAATGGCTATTTACAACGCACCCCTTGACTTAGAGGATCATGCCTACAGAGCAGTAAAATCGGCTTGGGCTATGAAGCAAGGCTCTATTGCACTTCAAGAAAAATTAGAAAAAAAATTTGGTAAAAGTGTTCAATTTGGAATAGGAATAAATACAGGTTATGCTGTTGTAGGTAATATTGGAGCTAAATTTAGAATGGACTATACTGCAATCGGTGATACAGTAAATACCTCTGCAAGACTTGAAAGCAACGCAAAAGCTGGACAAATTCTTCTAAGCAAATCTACCTACGAATTAGTTAAAGACAAGGTTGAAGTTACTCCTCTTGGAGAAATAAAAGTTAAAGGTAAAGCTAATGGAGTTGAAATTTATCAATTGGAGAAGGTGGTTTAAATAATGAAGAAAACCTATAAAAATATTATAAAATTCTTTTTATTATTTTCCTTAATATTTAATTGTTTTTCAGTAACTGCCTTTGCTGAAGCCTCAGTTGCAACTATATCAAGCTACAAAGGAAGTGTATATGTAAAAAAATCTGGTGGAGAGAAAAAAATCTCAGCCTTTAAAGGAATGCGTTTAAAAAAAGGTGACACAATAATTACAGGCAAAAAATCCTCTGCCACCCTTGACATCGATTCAGACAAAGAAGTAACTGTCGGTGACAATACTCAGCTTAGTATTACTGAGCTTTCAAAAGAAATATCTAAAAACTCTAGTAAGTCTAGTTTCACCTTGCAAGCAGGTAAAGTATGGGCAAATGTAAAAACAAAATTAAATAAAGACTCTAAATTTCAAATTAAAACTTCAACAACCATCGCAGGAGTCCGTGGAACTAAATTTTATGTATCTCAAGAAGAAGGACAATCTGAAATAGCTGTATTGGAAGGTACAGTTTTTGCAGAAACCTACATTCCAACTGCTCAACCAGATGGTGCTCCTAATATAGAAAAAGTAGAAAAGGTTTTAGAAAAAGATCAGCACTTAAAAGTTGATGATACAATACAAAATAAAGATGATATTATTCAGCAACCATTAAAATTAGAAAATCTTAACTCATTTGTGCTTGAATCTTATAAAAATAGTGTAACTGAGTCCGACCCAGAATTACTTAATAAACTAGATAAGATAATTGAAGAGAAAAAAATAGAAGAAGATCAAAAAGAGAAGGATAAACCAAATACTGAAAATGAGCCAAAAACACCACCACAAATCAGCTATGATCCTGTGGTAGCTCCTGAAATCCCAGCAAATAATGATACGGGATATACTCCACCTCCTGATCCAATACCTAATTCTGCACCAGTAGCAATAAATTTATCTATTAGTGGCGATTCTAAGGTTGGTAATACTCTTACTGGAATGTATACCTACTCTGACAGGGATAATGATATTGAAGGAACCTCTACATTTAAATGGTACAGAGGATCTAGTGTTGATGGCTTAGATAAA
This sequence comes from Clostridium homopropionicum DSM 5847, assembly GCF_001263795.1. Lineage (GTDB taxonomy): Bacteria > Bacillota > Clostridia > Clostridiales > Clostridiaceae > Clostridium_H > Clostridium_H homopropionicum. The sequence continues at coordinate 25,673 of NZ_LHUR01000013.1, read as the reverse complement.
GCTGAAATTGAAGATGCTACTTCTTTAAATTACACTTTAACTGAATCAGATTTAGACAAGTATATATTCTTTGAAGTTACACCTATAGCTACTACTGGGTTTTTAAAAGGTCAGCCAGTTAATTGTGTATTAACTGCTAAAGTATCTAGCTATGACACTACTCCTCCTGTTGGAACCATTTTAAATAGTTTCTTAACTTCAGAAGATGCTATTATTATACAATTTAATGAATCTTTACATGCAGATACCTTAGCAATAACCACTCCAAGTACTTTACTTTTAAATTCTAGTATAAAAATAATTGATTATGAAACTACTGAAGATGTTAATGTTGATGAAGTACAATGGAGTTACTCTGATAATATGTCAAATAATCCGTTTTTAGCACTATACTTAGAACACCCTATTTCTGTATATTCTCAAGGTACTATCGAGGTTCAATTTAATCAAGATGTCATAAAAGACATTTATGGAAATATAAATAATGATGTTATAATTGGGAAGATAATAGATGATGGTAATGGGTACATTCCTACGATTTCCGGTATAGAAAACCTATGTGAAAATACACTCAATAGTGATGAAGCTATCCTTACAATTACCTTAGGAACTGAACAAGGGAATTGGGTTGAAGACATTGTAAGTGATACTTCTAAGCTAAACAAACTATATGATAGCTTTTATACAGATAGCAACTATGATCAGTGGTCTAAATTAAGAGATGGATTTACTGCTACTCTTGTTAATGACAATACTCTTGATCTAACCATTGCAGCCGAACCTAATTACAATATAGATAAAAACCAATGGGTTATCCTAATAATTCCTGGAGAACTTGTATCTTCAAATTTAACTGTTCCTTCTATGCCTTTTGTAATACATGCACAACCAGCTGAACAGCTAACAATAGATACTGAGTACTCTTCTCCGGTGCCAGGCACCGGAGGTTCCAGCTATGGAACTACTAAAATTGAAACTCTAAAAAATATAAATGATATCCCTGAAGCTACTAAGTGGCAGGTAAAAGTTTTTGATTATAATAATTATTATTATGACACTATTACTTATGACAGAATTATTGATGGTGCAATAGATTATACACAAGGAGAAGATATTGAAGCATTACCTTACCAAGATCTTTTATTGCTAGCTACTGATAATGAAGGAAAAGTAAAAAAATATGCTTCAATACATTTAACTCCTGAAATGGTATCTGTACTTGTTCCTCCGGTAGAAAATTTAAGCTTTGACAACAGTAATCCAGAAGTGAAAAATGTGGTAATTATAGGAAATGATTTCCCTTATTATTACGAAAAATTGGAAGTTATAACTACAAAATCGGGAATTCCAAGTGATACCGCAGATGCTGAATACGAGCTTTACCAATTATATCAAGGAACTCTACCTTTAACTCCTTTTCTTGCAGATGCAAGCACTACCTCTGGTGATACAGTATATTATAGATTTGTCAATGGACAAATGAAATCACCTTGGGTTGCAGATGGTATAGTAACCTATGATGAAGTTAAACCTAAAAATTCAAACTCTAATGCTGAAAATATCAGGTTTATCTTATCAGCCTCGGAGAAAAAGGTAAAAATTAAATCTATAGATGGAATATTCGCCGCTGTAATCAAAAATGCAAATATGTTATCGCCTGTATCCATACCTGAAAACGGAAGCCTTGATATAAGCATTGATGATGGCATAGATTCTTATGATACCATAGCGGTTGCTATATTAAATGAAGATGGAAATATTTCTGCTAAATCCGATGTAGTTCAAGTACCTAGTAAAATGTATAATCATATTTATTACAATCGCTTTACTGTATTAGGGAATAAAGGAGAAATAAGTCTCAATAGTAATTACAAAGGTTCTATAAATATATTCATTAACGGAACTTTAATCACCTCTAGTAATATTCAGAAAAATTATGATACCTATATACCTATAGCTACTGGCTTAGCTAGTGGAGATAAGATTCAAGTTCAGTTAATTGATGAATTCGGCAATGAAAGTGAATTGTCAGATGAGGTAATGGTAATGGATACACCAAATATTAATGATATTCAATTAAACTTTGGAACAGCTGAAAATGAAGACAGCATTACCATAAACAATCTAGAATCATATGAATATTATAAAATTACTATTGTTAATTCTAGTAATCATGAAAAATGTTATGAACTTGTTCTTAACCCTAGTGATGTACCTGGTACTGGTCCTCTTATCTTTAGTTTAGGTGATATCAATGGTACTACTGGATCAACTTACAAAATATACTTTAGTGACTTTAACGGAAATACAAGTCCATTGTCGGAAATAATTACAGCACAATAGCTAAAACCACCAACTTTTTAATTGAAGTTGGTGGTTTTTAACATGCTTTATTCTTATATTAACTTATTAACTTTAACATCCCTATTTGAAGTACTTGTACTAGATTAATTATGACAAAATTTTTAACAGCTAAAACATATGAATGGTATATCTAAACTATATTATTATTTTTTTAAGGCATTTTCAATGGCTTTAAGATAAGCCTTACAGGTTACTGTTGAACCAGAAACCACGTCTACATTTGTATTTTGATTTTTAATTATCTTAGTGATGAGCTCTTCAGTTACATCTTTCTTTGAAAAAGTAACATCCTTAACTACATTTATTTTAGTAATCTTATGATTTTTTATTGTAACTTCTACACTATTTGACCATCTTCCAGAGTTATATTCTCCACTATATATTCCATCATTTACTTGAGATAATTTTACATTATTTATTTTCAGCTCTCTGCCATCCTCGAGGCCTCTTGAAAGATAAAATAACCCAGCTCCAGAAATCAATATAAAAATAATAATTATAGAAAATAGTATTTTAAAAAAAGATTTCATTTAATTATCTCCCTTTTATAAAAATCTTCTTAAATATTTAAACTTAAGCCTTATTGATCTTCTCAGCAAATTTATTAATACTGTCTTCTGAAAGCTTCGAAATATTTTCTTTTCCATCTACCTTTGGAAGATTCGGGTCGCTCTTTGAAATCATCTTAACTATGGTTTTCTCCATAAAATTCATATGATCAAAATTAAATTCTCCTCCAAAGCTGTCTTTAACAACTGCTGAATTTAGTAATTCTTCTGGAAAGGAGGTATTTATTTGTGTTTCTTTTATACTTTCATTCATGCAGCATATAAAAAGCCCTAGCTTTTTCTCTTTTAATTTATCTATATTTTCTATACAAAACCGGCTTACCTCTTTTTGAATTCTTCCAGCATAAATTGATCCTCCAATAATCACCTTATCATATTGGTCATAATTAACTCCTTTTATTTCCTTTAAATCAAACAAGTCAACCTCTCCATCTAGTTTTTGGGATAGTATTGCAGCACATTTTTTTGTACAACCATGTTTAGTTGCATATAATATTAAATTCCTCATTTTTTAATACCTCCTACCTTTTATACCAAAAGATTACTTCCTTTTTATAATACCTCTGAACAATATATTGAAATGATGGTCTATCAGTCTATTAATCTGTTCTTGAGAAATATCCTTTTCCAATATAATCTTTATTATGAGTCCAAAGGTTGAAGTCCAAATAATTTGTGCGGTCAGTTCTTCATTATAAGGTTCAAAAATTCCTTGCTCTATCCCTTTTTTTATGCAGCTATCTAACAACTTCATAGTCTGGCTTTTTTCACTTATTCCTCTTTCTAGGATACAAGTCTTTGTTAAAACAGTACTATCCTCACAAAGCATGAAGGCCTTGTATTCATCAGGATGTAAAAGAGATGCTTCTATATATTTTCTAAATACTTCTTCTATTTCTTTCTCTGGGCTATTCTCATCTACTTTCACCGACCTAATTGCTGCTAATATTTTTTCGTATCCCTCAGTTGCTATTGATTCAACTATCTGGTTTTTATCCTTAAAGTAATGATATACAATTGCTGGAGAATACTCTATGGCGTTGGTTATTTTTCTTATAGATAGTCCTTGGATACCTTCTTTCAATATTATATTTCTTGCAGCTTCTAAGATTATTTTTCTAATTTCTTCTTGCTTTTTTAATTGACGTTCTCTGCTCAAGTAAATAACCCTTTCTTTTAAACATAATTTAATTATTAAACACTGTTTAATTTATTATAGATTACTCCATAACCCTTGTCAATAGGGTAGTATTTTTCAAGCTTATATTCTAATTATTACGGGATTAATCTTGTTCTATCTCTTGGTATTAATGATGCCTCTCTGACATTTTCAAGTCCTATTAACTGTGCAGTTATTCTCTCAAGTCTAATTGCTAGACCACCATGAGGAGGCATCCCATATTTAAATATTGAAGTATAGCTTTCATATTTTTCAGGTGATAGTCCTTTGTACTTTATATTATTAATCAACATATCATACTCATGAATTCTTTGACCACCTGTTGTAATCTCAATACCCCTAAACAATAAGTTCTGTACCACCTTCAGCTCCCTCAGCTACTATTTTAGGAGTAAATATTTCTGTAAACCCTTCTTTGATTAAGAAGCTTCTGAAGCCTTGCACTATGATATTTTGAATTTTAAATATTGAGTTGATTTTTTCATGTCGTAAACTTAAAACTCTATTATTTAGCATAGTATCTAAATTAATTTCTAATAATATCCATATATTTATTCTCAATTACACATTGTACTAGTCCAGTTCTATCCCTTAGTATAATAAAAGTAATATTTTTAAGTTTTCTTGAATGGCAAAGCCATCCTTTGATTTGAACCTTTTTACCTATATAATTTTTCAATTCATTTATCATTATTCTTTCCATGTTTTCAATCTCCTTTTTGGTTATTTTTCAATAAATAAAAAACCCTTGAGTAATTAAACTCAAGGGGCAAAATTTTGCGGTACCACCCTAATTAACTTCACATAATCATCTTTTTTAAAATAAAATAACCTATATAAATTAAAATGGGCCCTATCTTAATTTCTCATGAATTTTTAAAAACAAATTTTCTCTGTGACCAAAAACTGAATAAAAATACAGTTACTTCTGTTAATATCTTAGCCAAAAACAAAGATAGGCCAATAATACTATAATAAATATTGATAACTTCGTAATTTGCTAGTAATACTATTACTGCAACTAAAAAATATCTAAATAAAGATTTTTTTATTGGTAAATTTTTAAATCTTGAGAATACATAAAACCGGTTTACAGTATAGTTAAACAAAGCACTAATGACTCTTGCACCTATTACTGAAAAAAGCAAATCTGAAGTTAAAAATTGCAAAATTCCTAATAATGTAAAGTCAAGTAGACCTGATAATATAGATGACATACTAAATTTTAAAATAGGCAGATATACACGGAATGAATCCTTTACAGGGTTAAAATGAGATGACTTATTCTTTTCTAAATAAACAGTATTTATATCAACTTCGTAAAAGCTGTAACCAGAAGGCATTGCTTCTAGAAGCATGTTCATCTCATATTCAAACCTCTCTCCTGGGATCTGACAAAGCCATGATAGCATCCTACTTGAAAATCCTCTAAGTCCAGTCTGGGTATCATAAACTTTTCCACCACTGGCAAAGGAAAATATAGCTCTTGTTACGCTATTCCCGAAACGACTTCTAAATGGTACTTTCCCAACAAAACGCCTAGTCCCTAAAATAATACACTTCTGATGCTCATTAATTAATTCTGCTATTTTAATTATATCTTGTGGTAGATGTTGTCCGTCGCAATCTGCACAGACAATCCCTTCTCCATCTCCCGTTTCTTTTAAATAATTAAACCCAGTTTTAAGTGCTTGACCTTTTCCTTTATTAATTTCATGTGTAAGTACTGTACATCCTAGTTCTTCTGCTTGCAAAAATATATTACTATAAGCAATTCCGCTTCCGTCATCTACAATTATAATATTATATTCACAGGATAACTTTAAGTCATAGATAAGTTTTATTAATCTTTTATCTGGTTCGTAAGCTGGAATTAATATATTCATTTATATAATCACCTACTTTATTTTAATAATAACTGTTATTTTACATAGAGTATGTCACTGATTTTTCGCTCTTTATTTTCACCTAAAGGATTGTTCACAACTCTCCCCATAAAATACATTGTTGATGATCCTCCCCCATCAAGATTGTATGCTTCAGTACATCCTAATTCTTTAAAGGTTTCTGCAAATTCTGATAGTGTCATTCCTCGGCTCTCTTCACTTCTACCATCAACAACTATAAATACAAAGTGGTTTGGCTCAATCATTCCTATTCCCGTTCTTGGATTAGCATCTTCAATAGAACGGTTTCCAAAATTAGTGTCTACAACTATTTTCCCTGAATTGTCTACAATATTTCCATCCTTTATGAGCACAGGTCCAAAGGAAAGGGTATCTATAACACCATTCTTTAACAATTCTTCAGAAGATATTTCTTTCTCTTCGAAAGTTTTCATGATTCCATTACTATATAAGGCTGCTGAAGTCCTAGCTGGCTCATTTCTATACAACTTACCATTTCTAATTAATACTCCATCACTACGGAATCCATAATAATCTCCATTTATAGCAAGGATAGCTCCATTATTATCAGCTATGTCTGAAGTAGTTTCTAAAATATTTCTTCCATATTCATTTTTAGCAAAAGCTGAGTGAAGATATGAAGAATCTTTTACTTTTACATCAGCAACATAATAAGTTATTTTATCTGCTCCAGAACCTTTAGTATTTTTTTTAATACTAATCTCTATTCCATCACTTTTATAACTCCAGTCATCATACTTAGCCTCCGAGGATTCTTTCGTAGTAGAAGAACTGCTAGTTGTATTGGTTTCATTTGAAGTACTACTATTAGTTGTAGTACTATTAGTGCTTACAATTGTAGTAGTGTTATTATCCGTTACCTGTGCCTCAACTCTTTCAATCAAATACCTATAAGCCAGCGCATATGATATTGTAGAAATAGTTAATATCGATACTAATGTGATTATTTTCTTTTTTGTAAATATACGTTTCCTATTATGCATTTTATAAGCCCCCATTAGCTTCCGAATGCATTGATAATATAATGCTCAAATTACCATTTCTGCAGCGCAATGCATCTAAAAAATCCTTTTGAGTAACTTTATCAGGCATAGTTACTGTGTATACAAGCTGATAAAGACTTCCCAAATCTGTTGTTCTTAATTTAATTAATTGATGTTCTATTGTATACTCTTCAAAAACTTCTTCAAAAGCATTTTCATAGTCTAGGTCTTCTGGAATGGTTATTTTAAGCAGTTTCTGAGAGTTTTTTATTTCTCCAAAATTTATTAAGTTTAGCACCCACATTAATAAACATAAAAATACAGTAAATAAAATACCATAGGAAAAAACTCCAACACCACAGGCTAATCCTGCTGCCATTGTAAATAGTACATAAGAAATATCTTTAGAATCCCCAGGTGCGCTCCTGAACTTGATTATTGAAAAGGCACCAGCTAAACTAAAAGCTCTTGCAATGTTACTTCCTATCAATAGGACAATTATTGCAACAACTGCTGGAATAATGACAAGGGTTAATGAAAAGTTCTGAGAATATATGTGTTTATTACAGGTTTTCATATAAGTAAAGCTTATTAATCCACCTAAGATAAATGAAATTAGAATAGTTAAAATTGCATTTGTTACTGATATTGATGCACTAGCTGTGCTTGTGTTTGATATTGCATTAAGTATTGATTCAAACATAAATTTAATTCTCCTTTCTCTTTTCTTTCTTTTTCAAGTAATCTCTTGTATTCACTGCCGTATTTTGAAAAGCTTCTTTTAAATATATTTTCTCTAGAAAGCATTTTTGAAAGCCATAGAGGTATATTTTTCTCTGCTTTAACTTCCATTAAAATGTCATCACTTCCTAGCAGCGCTTCTCCATAATCTCCATTTTCAAGTTTCAAATCATATCTTCTGGTTCTTATATTTTTATCAAAAGTAATTCTTAAATCACGATTTTCTTTTCCAAACAGTGCTTTTCTGTCATAAGCAAGATATAATTTTGGCTCAAGATCGTATATTTTAAGAAAATACTCTATTTCGTTTAAAACCTGCTTATTCATATACTTTTTATATTCAGGCTTAATACCAGTACTTGCAAATTCATACGCCTCCTGTAATTTTAATGTTGTTCTTCTTTTGTTCACTAATCCAGATACCTTTTTCTTTATTTCCATATAAACTTTTTCATTCTCACTTGGGACACCGTAAGCTCTAAGTCTAAGCTTTTCTTTATACCTAGGTCCTAATAGGGATGTTCTTATTAAATGATTATCCTTAGTATCATAGTAAATATTGCTTATGGTATAAAATTCATCATTCTTATTATGTTCATCTATCTCCATATACTCTAAAAGCATATATTGAATTTTTTCATACTTGTTTTTATTAAGTAAAAACTTTCCTTCATGTCTATTAAAGACTTCAATTGCCATGTTATCTCTCCTTTCCTTTATTGCTTTTTTCCTGACTGATCAAGTTTATGATTTTATTTTACAAAGTGAACCTTAAACAAACCTTAAATGTTTTACATAGATTTAACAGTTCATAGTCTGTTTACATTTAAGGTTAATTTAAGGTATCTTATGCTATAATTATTACTAAGAAAAACAAAGGGAGAATTTATTATGAGAATATTAATAGTAGAAGACGAGCTTCCTTTAGCAGAAGCTTTAACTCAAATATTAAAAAAGAATAACTATACTGTAGATGCAGTTAATGATGGGGAAGCTGGACTTGATAATGCCCTAAGTGATATTTATGACTTGATATTATTAGATATTATGTTACCTAAAATTGACGGCATAAGTATACTAAAAAATATTAGAGAGGAAGGTATTACAACTCCTGTAATACTACTTACAGCTAAAGGAGAGATTTCAGATAAGGTAGCTGGGCTTGATAGCGGTGCAGATGATTACCTGCCAAAGCCATTTGCAACAGAGGAACTGTTAGCAAGAATAAGATCAGTTTCAAGACGTAAAGGGGAAATTATTAAAGACAATACTTTAAAATTTGGAGATATTGAATTGAATCCTTCAACCTTAAAATTATCAAAGGGGTCTAAAGATATTAAGCTAATACTAAAGGAAAGTGAGCTTTTAGAATTGCTCATCTCTAGGAAAAATGCAACTTCCTCTAAAGAATTAATTATTGAAAAACTTTGGGGCTTTGATTCTGATGTAGATAATAATCACGTTGAAGTTTATATTTCCTTTTTAAGAAAGAAACTGTCATATTTAGATTCAGAAGTGGTGATTACTACCGTTAGAGGAGTAGGATATATTTTGGAGGTAAAAAAATAGATGTTTAAACAACTTAGAAATAAATTTCTAATTCTTAACTTGGTCATAATTTCTGTAATGATGCTTTTTGCTTTTTCCTCTATATACTTTATCACTTATAACGATGTATATAAGAATATTGATATTGAATTGCATAAAATTTCAGAGTTCAATAGAAGACCAAAGGAAAATCCTAAAGAATTTGAACCAAAAATCAACAATGAACAGCCCCCAGAAGAGCGTTCCATTTCTTTTGTTTTAATTACTGATGGCAATGGTAACATAATTAATTCTACTTCTATTTTTGAAATGGATAAAGAATTTTTAGAAACAGCGAAAAATACAGCTCTTTCTAAAAATTTAAGCTCCGGTAAGTTTAAATTGGATGGCTACTATTGGGCATATCTATTAACCACAAATGATATTGGTAATAAAATTACTTTTTTAGATATTACCTCAAGACAAGATATCCTTATTAATCTAATTTATACCTTTTTAGTGGTTGCCTTTGTAATGTTAATTGTTATTTTCTTTATAAGTAGATACTTTGCAAATAAAGCAATTCAGCCAATTAAAGAAGCTTTTGATAAACAAACTCAGTTTATTGCAGATGCTTCTCATGAGCTTAAGACTCCACTTGCTGTCATAAATACCAATGTAGATTTAGTATTATCAAATGATAATACAACTATAGGAAGTCAGTCAAAATGGCTGAACTATATCAAATCAGAAGTGGAAAGAATGTCAAAGCTGACAAATGACTTGCTCTACCTTACTAAAATCAACTATTCAGATATAAAAATGATTTATACAAACTTTAGTTTAAGTGAAACTGTAGAAAATGTAATTTTAACTATGGAGGCAGTTATCTTTGAAAATAACATTAATCTACAATATGATATTGAACCTAACTTAATCATCACAGGAAATAACGAACAACTAAAGCAGGTGGTTATGATTTTATTAGATAATGCTTTAAAATATACAAATATCAAAGGAAAGGTAAACATTAGTTTAAAAAAATCCCACAATAAGATTACTTTATCCGTATCTAATACTGGAAAAGGCATTCCTAAAGAAAGTATAGATAAAATATTTGACAGATTTTATTGTGTTGATAAATCTCGTTCTAGAGACAGCGGAGGTTATGGTCTTGGACTTGCTATTGCTAAAGCTATAGTGGAACAACATGGTGGAAACATATCTGTTTCAAGTATTTTAAATGAAAGCACAACCTTTATGGTTGAACTTCCAATTGCTAGCCAATAATAATATCAACGACTAGAAAAAATAATGGCGTATAAAGCAGCACAGTTTGAACTGTGCTGCTTTATACGCCTAAATTATTTTCTAGTTGCACACGCTTCATTACAACTTTCACAGGATCCATCATCACATTTACTATATAAAGAGTTAAATATTTGCTCACCTGCTAAATCAAGTTCTTCAACTTCTTTTATAATTAACTCTAAGTGTTTAAAGATATTAAGTGATATTTCTTCAGCTTGCTTATAATAAGTATTAGCTTCTTCAAAATTGTTATTCTTAATGGCCTGCATAGCCTTTTCCCCACAGCCATGAAAATCCAAATGAAACTTCTCTATTTCTCTCCAACTTGATATAATCTTAGGATGATCAACATTTATAGAGTAGTAAAAATGCCCAAAGGCACATCTAGTACCATCTAATTGAAGAGGATACACTTTCATTTCATCTAAAGCTCTCTTTAAATTTGATAACCAGGCCTTATGAGATTTTATTGCTTTTTCCATGTAAGAATTAAACTCTTTATTATTTATTGAGTTTGCACTATTTTTTAAATGTGACAGCATATCTTTAACCATAACAGATAATTCACTATCAATTTCAGAAATCTTACCTGCTACATCTGCACTTTCTATTGCACTGTCATGTATTTCTTGTGTCATATTAGTAAGTTTTTCAGCATCTACTGTAGAAGTTTCCATAGCTTTATTGATTTCATCTACTGAAACGCTAATTCCACTCATAGAATCATTAAGTAATTTTATATCATTAACTGTAGTATTTAGAAGTTGAACATTTTCTTTTATAGTGCCTTTAACTGCATCAATTTTTCCACTCATTTTAGTAGTTTCTGTTATTGTTTTATCAATACTATCTTTTCCATCTCTTGCGGCTTCATGAATATTTATCATTATATCCTTCATTCCTTCAAGATTTACTTTAGTATTATCTGCAAGCTTTCTAATTTCGTCAGCAACTACTGCAAATCCTCTTCCATGCTCCCCTGCTCTTGCAGCTTCTATTGAAGCATTCAGTGCTAAAAGATTCGTTTTACCTGCTATGGCTTCTACTGTGCTTACAATATTAGTTACCTTATTAGCCATTTCAACTAAATAGTCTATCTTACTTCTCATTATATTTGCATTGGTTACAACTCCATCTTTTATTTCACTAATTTCTTCCATCTGAGTGAGTCCTTCAATATTGCTTTGCATCAGATTTTCAGATGAGCTTGAAACATTATTAAGAGTCTGGCTTGCGTTAGCTATAGTTTCATTTACGCCATTCATGCTGGCCGTTGTTTGTTCAACAATAGCTAAATTAGATTGACTTACATCAGACATTTCTTTTGCAAAATCAATTAACATTTCAGATATATGCTTCATTTCAGAGTCAAAACTACTTATAGTAGCACCTATCTCAATTATCTTTTTTGCCGACTTAGCCATACTTTCCTCGCTGGCAAAAAGCTTGTCAAAATAATCAGCTAACCTTATATGAATACCATACTTTACAACAGGTTTTTTTATTATTTTGCCTTTTATTCTTTTGTCAACATACTCAATTATTTGATCTGCTTCATAACATGGTGGTTTTTTTGAGTTAAATAGCATTAATTATCCTCCACTCCCCAATTAATTAAACCTATTCTTCAATATATGAGCAACAGTAATCTGTAGTTTCTTTTACAATCAATTTGAAACTAGAATTAGCTGGTACCTCAAAAACAGTACCTGAAACATAGGTCTCCCAATTTTCACTGCCTGGAAGCTTAACATGAAGATTCCCAGCAGTAATTTCCATTACTTCTTTATTTCCAGTTGAAAATTCATATTCTCCTGGAAGCATAATTCCTAAGGTCTTTTTTTCTCCATTTTTAAATAAAATAGTTCTACTAGTCACCTTCCCTTCAAAATATATGTTTGCTTCCTTAGCCACTGCTACATTTTCAAATGTATTCATGATAATACCTCCTTCATTTTTATCTCTCCTTCTAGCCAATCAATAAATTGTCTAGCGGTTCTTGCAGAACGGCCATTATGTCTCATTTCCCATTGCAATGCCTTTCTGTGTAGTGTTTCTTCATCCATTTCTATATTTCTTTGTAAAGCTAATCCATCAACAATATCAAGATACTTATTCTGATCTGGGGAAGTAAAAGTAATGGTTATTCCAAACCTATCAGCTAAAGAAAGCTTTTCTTGCATAGTATCGCCTGCATGAACTTCATCCTCATAATTTCCTGACATTAAACCTTGCCTTTCACTAAACTTTTCCTTTATTAGATGTCGACGATTTGAAGTAGCATAAATAACAACATTTTCAGGTCTACTTTCTAGTCCACCTTCTAGTATTGCCTTTAAAGCTGTATAGCTTTCTTCACTATCTTCAAATGCCAAGTCATCAATAAAGAAAATAAAGTACAAGTTTCTATTTTTAACAGCCCTTATTATCTCAGGCAAATCAGGAAGATACTGCTTAGGAATTTCTATAATTCTTAAGCCCATGGTATGATATTCGTTTAATAGAGCTTTTACTGTAGAAGATTTTCCAGTACCCCTATCTCCATACAAAAGTATATTATTAGCAGTATGTCCATTTAAAAAATGCATTGTGTTTTCAATAATCTGTTTACGTTCTCGTTCATAACCAATTAAATTCTTCAACATTATTGGATCAGGAGAGTCAATTCCTTTTAAATATTTTTCATTTCCTTGAGCCTCCCAAACAAATCCTCTATGTTTAGCAAATATTCCAGTTCCATTTTCTTTATAAAAATCGCCTAAAACTTCTAAATAATCGCCCCATAAGCTTGAAGTAACAAGTTTTTCTGCTGTACGTTTATAAGACTCATGCCCACTAAATTTAGCTGATACTTTCCACTTAGGAAGATTTCTTATTATTGTCTCTTCAAAATCCCATTGTGAAAAATGCTTTACTGCATAATTTTTTAAAAAACTAGAACTTAAATTTGATATATTTTGAAGAAAATTTAAGTCTTCTTTTACGACATTCTTATAAGAGTCTTCAATTTCTTTAATGTTAGTAAATTCAGCCTTGCGCGAAAATGGATTTTCATTATAAATTATATAATCAATTATATAGTTTTTAAGTGATCCTGATGGATTTTCTTCCATTAATGAATTGTAAAAATTATTATAGTGGCTAAGAAAGCCACACAAATCACATTCCCCAACATACAAATAATCCACTAATGAATACAATTTGTTTATTACCTTATCTTTTAGTATATCCCTATATACAGATAAAGCTTCAAATTTTAAGCGCATTTCTAAGATGCTTTTTTCTTCTTGTTTAAAATTTCCCTGTTTCATAGTTCTAGCCCCTCTTTTTGATTTTTCAGTTTCTTTTTTATTCTAACGGTTTTTCTAGTATCATTTCAATAAATATTTTAACAAGTTCTTCATCAAATTGAATACCAGAATTCTTTTTAAGTTCTTCAATAGCTATTTTTTCTGGTAAAGCGATTCTATAGCTTCTTTCACTAATTATAGCATCATAAGTATCTGCAATAGCGATTATCCTAGCTTGAATTGGTATTTCAAAAGCTTTTAAGCCTTTAGGATATCCTCTTCCGTCCCATCTTTCATGATGGGCTAAAACGTACTCTGCCATTTCTGATAAATCATTTACTGTACTTAATATTCTATATCCTATCTCAGGGTGGCGCCTAATTTCTTCAAATTCATCTTCTGTAAGCTTTCCTGGCTTATTAAGTATATTTTCATTAATAGCTATTTTACCAATGTCATGAAGTAACCCTACAGTTTTTAGTTCTTGAATTTCTGACTCTTGTAAACCAAGGGCTTTTCCCATGCTTTCGCATAATTCAGATACTCTATGAGAATGCTGCTCTTCTCTTTTATTTTTTTCATGAAGAGTATTAATTATAGCATTTATTGTTTTTCCTCTCATGCTTGGACTTTCAAAGAGTTTTTTCTTATACATATAATCTTCTGCTTTTTTAAATACCTCTTGAATTATCTCTTCCTTATTATTTTTAGTTTCATATCCAAAGGATACAGATAAATCTATTGCCCCTACTTTTTCTTTTAAAGTTAATTCTTTTATATTTTTCACAATTTCTTCAGCTTCATAAATATCTGTTTTAGGTAAGAGAATTACAAACTCATCTCCACTTAGCCTAGCTACTATATCTTTATCCCTACAACCTTTATTTATTACCTGCCCTACTTTCTTTAATAGTTCATCTCCTACTGAATGTCCAAAGGAGTCATTTACAAGCTTTAATCCATTAACATCTGCCATAACAATTGTTAACGGTAAGTTTTTTTCTTCATCTAGCCTTCTCAGCTCTTCTTCGTAAAATCTTCTATTATATAAGCCCGTAAGCTGATCATGATAGTTTAATGCTTGTATACGCTCTTCCCTTTCTTTTATTTTTTCTTTCATGATATAGAAATTATTTGATAATTCTATACATTCTTTATATCCCTTAGATTCTGGCTCTATACTATAATCACCACTGGAAATTTGTTTTGTTTTATTTATAAGATTCTTTAAAGATTTTATTATCATATTTACATTAATTGTAGAAATAATAAAGCTTAGAATTAAGAATATTATCAGCCCAACATAAAAAGCATTTCTAAACCTATCTACAGGTTTAAATATCTTTTCAGATTCTACAACGATAACCGAATACCATCCTGTTGACTTAATTTTTGTTGAATACAACATTAGTTCTCCACTGCTATTAACATTTATCATAGCATTGTTCTGTTTAATGCCTTCCTTTATATCACTGAAATAATCAAATATTCTTCTTTGACTTACATTTTCCCCATTTCTCTTATCGAAAATATAAATTCCATTTTCGTCTAATAAAGATATAGACCATTCCTTTTCTACTGGAATACCTTGGATAATTTCTGTTAGTTTTGATAAATTCAAACTCCCAACTACTACATCACCATTAATATACATAGAAATATTTACAGTTGGTTTATGAGTTTGATTTGAAAGATACACTCTAGACCACATAGATTTACCTGTAATATCTATCTCTTTAAAAAAATCTTCATAAATCATACTAGTTCCAATTTGTTCTTCACTATATGGAGCAATATTTTTTACTCTACCTTCCTTATTAATAATCCTAATACTGTCAAAATAAGAATAAATGTTCCTTATAGAATTTAAATAGGTATTTACTTCATTCTCTTCGATAAATTCTCTCTTAAATAAAACCTCTCTTACCTCATTCATAACATTAATGGGTCCCTGGATAAAGTTCTCAATCTGATTATTTACATGTGTTGTAGTAGTAATATTATTAAGTTTAATCTCCTCTTTTGTTCTTTTATAAAAGGTTGATATAGTTACATATCCAAAAACTAAGGCAGGTAAAACAAATATTAATATGTTACTTGCTAGCATTTGATGCTTTAAACTAAAATTCCTTTTCATATATTATTCAACCTTTCTCAACTCTCCCTTTTCTATCCTAAATATCATATATTTCCTAGTATTGTCTCCATATTTATCTATTTTATAATTTCCTTCTAAACCTTTAAAGTTCTTGATTTTTATAATATTATCCTTAATTGTAGATGGTTTAAAATCGGGTCCCATTTTTATCGCCTCAAATAGAGCCATAGAAGTTTCATAGGAATACACAGATGAAAAAGTTGGACTTTCTCCGTATTTATCTAGATAGCTTTTTTTAAAGTCAACAAAGTCTTTTGACTTACTATTTAAATCAATTGCACCAACTATATACATCCCATCAACTGAACTTCCACCCTTTGTTATCAAATCAGAGGTATTAGACCATAAAGGTGAATATATTTGTATATTACATTCAATTTTTCTTATTTGTTGAGTTATAGTTGCATTATTATCTGCATTAGCAATAATAAAGACTGCATCAGCTTTTGAATCTGCTATTTCCTTTGCAATTCTTGAGAAATTTAAATCCTTATTAGAACTAAAACCCTTTGTAAAAATAACTTGTCCTGAATTTTTTTCCAACAAATCTTTAAAGTTATTATAAAGTGTTTCGTTGAATCCCTTATTTTCTTTATCATAAATTACTGCAAATTTTTTATTTTTATTTTTCTTAGCCATTTCAGTTAAAACTACTGCTTGTTCTTTAGTTGAGGCAATAAACCTAATAAAATTATCATCTTTCTCTGATAAACTATCTGCACTTATGGTTGGACCCAAAAATAATATTTCTTTATCTCTTAAATAGTCAATAGAATTAACAATCATGCCGCTTGTATAAGGCCCAATTACTACACCAACATTTTCATCTATAAATTCTTTATTCATCTGAAGTGCCACTTTTAGATCATTTTTATCATCTTTTACAATTAATTGAACTTTTCTTCCATTTATTCCTCCAGCCTTATTAATTTCATCCGCTGCTAATTCAACTCCCCTTCGACCTGAAACAGATAAATCAGAATTAATACCTGACATAGTTCCTAAAACACCAATTTTTATTGTTTCAGACTTCTTGATGCATCCATTAAAATATACAAAATTGCTGATTAACATTGTCCAAAGAAGTATATGTTTAACTTTATTAGTTTTCATTTAAACTCACTCCTCATAAATAACTTTATTTAAGCTCAATTTAAAAGTTATCTATCCACTATTATACAGGGAAAATTTACATTTTTCATTATTTTTCTATTTTTTTCTATTTTCATTTTAAATTTCGATTATTTTTACGCATTTTTTTGAAATGTATAAAATATTATAGTATAATTGTTTTTAAGTTTTAGAGCTTTTACTGAAAAATAAATACAAAAGGGGTGAAATATGCTATGGATAATAAAAATTTGAAGATTGTTGTGTCAGGAGACATTTGTATTAATTCACTACAATGGATAACAGAACCTCAAAGCAGTACTGGTCTTAATTGGCAAAATCATATAAATATGCACAGCAAATTAGTATCTGGAGAATCCTTGCTTTTATCAGACCTTGTATCTTTAGCTACAGGAGCTACTATCCTTTCACCTAAAATAGCGAATATAGAATCTAATCTTTCAAAAGAATTTATACGTTCTACAGCAGAATTAGATCTTTTCCCTATATCTAACAAAAAGAAGGAAAAAGTCTATAGAGTAAAGCGCTTTCTAGGATTTACCGGTCCAGCCTCTGGTCAGCCTAAATTACTTCCTATAGATAATGATGATATTAATGCAGACATTGTTATTATAGATGATGAAAATAATGGATTTAATTCTAATTCTGACTTTTGGCCTTTATCAATAAAATCAACTGATACATCTCCGTTAGTTTTGTACAAAATGAACAATCCCATAGGATCTAATGAACTTTGGAAGCAATTAGAACAATATCATATTGAAAAAACTATAGTCATTATAAATGGAGATGATCTTCGTTCAAAAGGAGTTAATATTAGCAGAAGTATTTCTTGGGAAAGAACAGCTCAGGACTTTGTGTGGCAAATCAACAATAATCCTAACCTTTCTTTTCTTGCAAAATGCCATCATTTAATCGTGCCTTTTGGTTTAGAAGGTGCCATTTATTATACAAACGCAAAAGCTCCTCAATCAACTCTTTATTTTCTTCCTTACGAATTTGAAGGAGGATCCTTTAAAGATACAGATGGCAAAATGTACGGACTTACCTCTTGCTTTGTAGCAGGTCTTGCACATTGTATTGCAATGGAGCAATCATATGAAGAAGATTTATGTCATTTAATTGGAGAAGGCATTCGAGAGGGGATAGTTTCCGCTCATAAATATTTTTTAAATGGATTTAGCAAGGATTTAGAAGTATATGAATTCCCTAGCCCTTCAATTTTTATAAAAGAAGATAAGGATACTGTATTTACTGAGCTAGTTCAAGATGCCATAATCCCAAATTTGTGTAACTTTGATGCTTACTCTCACTGGTGCATCCTTAAAGATAAAAGTTCTGCAAATCTAGCTGAGATAGCTTATGATATTGTAAAAAATGGAGTAGAAAGTTCCCTTAAATTTATTCCAATTGCACAGTTTGGCAATTTGCAAACCGTCGATAGAACTGAGATTGAAAGCTATCGAAGTATAAAAAATCTCATGGTTGAGTATATTTCTTCCAAAAATGTAGTTAGACCACTTTCAATTGCTGTTTTTGGAACTCCCGGTTCTGGAAAATCTTTTGGTGTAACAGAGGTAGCAGCTAGTATTTCTCCTGGGTTAATTGAGAAATTAAATTTTAATTTATCTCAATTTAGGAATCCATTAGACTTAATTAATGCTTTTCATAAGGTAAGAGATCTATCTTTAGAAGGGAAAATTCCATTAATATTTTTTGATGAATTTGATTCTGCCTTTGAGGGTAAACTGGGATGGCTTAAATATTTTCTAGCTCCTATGCAGGATGGTGTTTTTAGAGAAGGTGATTCAATACACCCTATTGGCAAAGCAATATTCGTATTTGCTGGTGGAACAAACAGCACTTTTGGAGAATTTTGTGGAGAACATATCCAAGATGAAACTGCTAAAAATAAATTTTTATTAGAGTTTAAAGGAGCAAAAGGTCCAGATTTTATAAGCCGTTTAAGAGGCTATGTAGATATTTTAGGTCCAAATCAAACTGATGCTGAATGGGATCAGTTATTTATTATTAGAAGAGCTATGCTCTTACGTTCTCTACTTGAACGTAAAGTACCTCATCTAATAAATGATAATAGTGAAGCACAAATTGATAATGGTGTTCTTAGGGCATTGCTAAAAATTCCAAGGTACAAGCATGAATCAAGATCTATGGAAGCAATATTAGAAATGAGTATGCTGACTAACGCCAAAAAATGGGAACAATCTGACTTACCTTCTAAGGAACAGCTAAAACTACATGTTGATGAAGAACAATTCTTACGACACTTAATGCAAGATGCTTTTTTTAGTGAAAAGATCGAAACTCTTGCTACAGCTCTTCATGAAAAATATAGAGCTCTAAGCAAATCTGACCTTTCAATGGATAAAGACTTTTTAATGCCTTGGCAAGAACTTAGTGAAGACCTAAAAAGATCTAATAGAGATATGGCTAAAAACATTCCTAACGCACTGATTAAAATAAATTATGATGTTATTTCTGTTAAAGAAATTCCGTCCTTTATGGAGTTTTCAGAAGAAGAGTTAGATGCTTTAGCTGAAAATGAACATACCCGGTGGTATCGTCATAGAAAAAAAGATGGTTGGACATATGGTGAAATTAAAGATCATAAGAAAAAAACTGACCCTGGATTAGTTTCTTGGGAGAAACTACCGCAAGTAAAAAAAGATAAAGTACGTAAAATGGTTAAAATTTGGCCAGAAATACTCGCTCAATCAAACTTTAAATTAGAAAGATTAAAATATTCTTCTTGTGAAAATCCTGGCATTTACTAAAAATCAGTTTTACCTATTGACAACAAATTTTATTCACTGTAAGATTATCATAATAAGAATACAACCACAAACTGTTGATTGAGAGTAGTAACGTAATCAACTTATGTAAAGAGAGTCGCAGATGGTGAGATTGCGACCATAAGCTTATTGTGAATGGACTCATGAGGGTTTTGCAGAAATTCATTGAAGTGTATGCAAGCCGGGAATTCCACCCGTTATCCATGGATAGTGTATGTTTGTACATTAAATGAGTGGCGTTTATTCGCAATTTGGGTGGTACCGCAGAGATTACAGTCTTTGTCCTATACGTGGACAAGGGCTTTTTTTTATATAATATTAATATAGAAAATGAAAGGAATGAATACTATGCCTAAAACACCTTATAAAATTTATTTAACTGAAGAAGAAATGCCCAAAAATTGGTATAATTTAAAAGCTGTAATGAAAGAACTACCTACTCCGTTTATTCATCCAGGTACTTTAAAACCTTGTACTGCTGAAGATCTTGAGCCAGTATTTTGTAAAGAGCTTGTAGAACAAGAGCTTAACACAACAGATAAATATATAGAAATCCCTGAGGAAATTCGCGACTTTTACAAAATGTATAGGCCTTCTCCTCTAGTTCGTGCTTATTGTTTAGAAAAGTTGCTTGATACACCTGCTGAGATCTACTACAAATTTGAAGGTACAAATACTTCTGGATCTCATAAATTAAATTCTGCTGCAGCGCAGGTATACTATGCTAAAAAGCAAGGAATAGCAAGTCTTACTACTGAAACCGGTGCTGGCCAGTGGGGAACAGCCCTATCAATGGCATGTGCTTACTATAACATTCCTCTAAATATATTTATGGTAAAAGTATCTACAGAACAAAAACCTTATAGAAAAGCTGTTATGGAAACTTACGGAGCCAAAGTTACCCCATCTCCATCTGATACAACTGAAGTTGGTAGAAAAATTTTAGCTGAAAATCCTGGTACAGGCGGGTCCTTAGGCTGTGCAATTTCTGAGGCTATGGAAGTGTCTATGAAGACACCTAATTGTCGCTACGTTTTAGGAAGTGTGCTTGATCATGTTCTTTTACACCAATCAATTATTGGAGAAGAAGTAAAAATAGCATGTGATAAGTATGACATTAATCCAGACATTATCATTGGCTGTGCTGGAGGCGGTTCTAATTTAGGTGGTTTAATTGCACCATTTATGGGAGACAAAATTGAAGGAAAAAACAACATAGAATTTATTGCTGTTGAACCAGCTTCCTGTCCTTCTTTAACAAGAGGTAGGTACGCTCTAGATTTCGGTGATACAGGCAAAACCACTCCACTAATGATGATGTATACACTAGGTTCAGGCTTTATGCCATCTCCAAATCATGCAGGTGGTCTTAGATATCATGGAATGAGTCCTATTATTTCAAAGCTTTATCATGATGGATACATTACAGCTCGTTCCGTAGAACAAACAAAGGTGTTTGATGCAGCTACAATGTTTGCTCGCTGTGAAGGTATTCTCCCTGCTCCTGAATCTTCTCATGCCTTAAAGGTTGCCATTGATGAAGCAATTAAGTGCAAAGAAACTGGAGAAAAGAAAACAATTCTATTTGGCCTTACAGGTACAGGTTACTTCGACTTATCTGCTTACATGAGCTACAACAGCGGAACTATGGAAGACTACATACCTACTGATGAAGATCTTGAAAAAGGATTTGCTACTCTTCCAAAGGTACAACTATAAATAATAAAATAATTTATAAAATAAAAACGATACATTTATATATTGTATCGTTTTTATTTCTAAATATTATATTTAAAACTTTTCCCAGGAGCTTACCTCTTCTAAGTTTTTACGACTTCTCTTTGCAGGCTTTTCATTTGGATATCCCAGAGTAATCAGAGTATAAATTTCATAGTTTTTAGGAATTCCAAAATACTCTTTTACTTCTCTGCATTTATCAGTTTCTTCTGTAATATTATTCTCAATGCCCCCTAATACACAAGCTCCAAGTCCTTGATTGCTGGCTTCCAATGCCATAAATGCAGCTGCGTATGATAGTTGTTCCAGTACCCTTGCTTTAACTGTTTCAATGCCTACATTTAATGGACTTGTAATTTTTCTATCTAAATACTTTCTCAAATCCTCTTCACTCATTCTTTCACCTAACTGCTCCATCAATAATCTTACCGCTTCATCTCTTTGAAATCCATTCATATCACCTAGAACTACAATAACAACCGGCGCCTTTTGTACTAACTTAACGGTTGTTACAATTTCCGCCAACTTATTTTTGCCACTATCCTCAGTGATAACTAGAAAATGCCACGGTTGTAAATTCTGCCATGACGGAGCCATACGACCAGCTTCTAGAATTGCATTTATTTTTTCTTTTTCAACTTCTTTTTGTTCATATCTGCGTATACTTCTCCAATTTTCTATAGGATTTAATATTTGCATTTCCCCATACCCCCCCAGTTAATTTTTACCATAATTATATCATAAACATAATTTCATTAGAAGCTGCACATTTTAATATATTTTGAATATATGTAAAAATAGTTTTATAATAGTTATTGTTATACAATATAACTATTATAACTTAAGGAGCGATAAAATGAACAAAAAATATCTTGCTTTGCTAACTTCCTCACATTTTATTATAGATATATTTCAAGGAGCACTGCCAGCACTGCTTCCATTTTTAATACATGAACATAATTTAACCTATGCAGCTGCAGCAAGTTTAGTATTTGCAGCAAATATAAGTTCTTCAATAGTTCAACCACTATTTGGCTTTTATTCTGATAGAATTTCTCTTCCTTGGATAATGCCTCTTGGTCTTTTTCTAGCAGGAGCAGGGATTGGACTTGCAGGAATTTTGCCAAGCTATTGGCTAATATTAATTTCAGTAGCTATCAGCGGTATAGGTATTGCTGCTTTTCATCCAGAGGCTGCACGTGTAACAAATAGTATTTCAGGCGAAAAAAAAGGAACTGGAGTCAGTACCTTTGCAGCAGGTGGAAATATGGGGTTTGCAATAGGACCCATACTTACAACTTCAATTGTTTTATTATTAGGGTTAAAAGGCTCTTTACTTCTGATTTTACCAGTTATTATAGTCTCCCTTATATTGTTAAATCAGTTGAAAAATCTTTACAATCATGAACATTCTGAGGTTACTAAAGTATTAACATCAGAAATAATTAAGGATGAGTGGAATTCCTTCTTGCGGCTTTTAACTACAATTTCCTGCAGATCTATAATATTTTTTGGTTTTAATACTTTTTTACCTCTTTACTGGATAAATAATTTTGGACAATCTAAAGCTGCAGGCAGTACTGCTTTGACAATACTGATTGTCACTGGAGCTATAAGTACTCTTATTGCTGGACGGTTAGCCGATAGATTTGGCCATAAGCAAATAATTATAATAGGCTTTGCATTACTTATACCACTGTTGCTAGTTTTTATTAATATTCACAGCGTTAATATTGCAACTGCAATGCTAGTACCTATAGCCATGGCTTTATATGCACCTTATAGTCCAATGGTAGTTTACGGTCAAAAGTATCTACCAAACCATATGGGGTTAGCTTCTGGAGTTACTCTTGGTTTAGCTGTAAGCGTAGGTGGTGTATTCGCCCCTGTTTTAGGATGGATTTCGGATAATTATAGTATCCATACAGCAATTTCTACCCTTGTAATCATACCAATTATTGCAACTGTCGTAGCCATTACTTTGCCTACACCTAAAATAGATTTAAAAAACAAAATTATTAAAACTTCATTTTAATTTTTTGTATGATTTTTATTAAATTCTTTTGCCTCTATCATTCTTAAATACATTGCTCCGTATTTTTCTAGAATATGTTCAACAGCTTCAGCATCATATTCTGTACAAAAGTCTTTATCCTTTATGGAAATAAGATATTGATTAATATATCTAACAAGTTTTTCATTTATTATTGTATAAAATAAAGGTAAATCTCCTAGCTTACTCTTTAAATTCTTCTTTAAAAATACTTTTTTGTTATTTACATAAGCAGAGATTCTGAAAAAATCAGAATCATAATTAAGCAATTCATCATCTAAAATTATAACTTTAATATTGCTGTTCTTTTTCATGCATTCTACTATTTTCAGTGCATGATTTTTTCTTTGTTCCACAGATAAATTATATACAATATTGGTATAAAATATCTCTCCTTCTTCAATATACTTCATAAGTGCAGACTTTAAGATAATAAAATTAATTTTGCTTTTTTCAAACATTTCTTCCCAGGTAATTTGCAGCTTTCTGATTAAGAAGGCTGTATCCTCACCAAAACCTTGTGCATAAGCTGTTTCAACAATATCTGAAATCACTTCAGAGGGTAGTAAAAATTCAAATCCTCTAGTAGAAAGAAATTGAAACTCATTATTTGAATAAAATTCTGTTCTATATCCCCCTTTTTCTAGAGATGAAACATCTGTTGACCTAATTAAAATATCTCCAATTCTAAACTTTGAAATAGCTTTATCATATATTGTATTTACAATTTTCTCATCAGTTATAATAGTTGCTACCTCTATTAAGCCATCACAATCTAAAGAACATGTAATTGCAAATTTATCTTTAATTGCTATTATATTTAACTTATCCATATCTTTGTTGTCATAAAAGTCAAATTCTACATTCCATCTTTTATTTAGAATGGAATATATTTTCCCTAAATAAAAATTGGGGTTTTCTTCAAATTCATTCATGTTAAAGCCCATTTTTGCATTCACTTTAACATCTTGAAGCTTATACTCTTCCATTAAATCTATATTCATGTTAGCAGCTGTTTTACAGATATCCATTGTACAGATTAACTCAATATCTGTTGTAGAATTTTCTAAGGTTGTTGAAATAAGCTCTCTAATAAAAGTAGCTGCATTATTTTTTCCTACAATAACCTTGTTTCCTTCCTGTCTTTGTTCAGCTTTTTCAGATAAATCCTTTTCTGATTTTTTATATGCAGTATCTAGTAAATCATATATGCTACTTTTTAATTTATCATTATTACTAGAATCCTCTAAGCCTATAGGTTCTGGAATTTCAAATGTTCTATAAAATTTTTTTACCTTATTTTGTTTAATAATTTCCTCTGAAAAAATTTCTGATGCTCTTTCATTAATAATTCCTATATTTTTACTAGTAGGTATTTTAATATTCTTACACCATTTGCTTATATAAGAAATATCATACCCTACAGCTTTTGATAGAACAACAAATTTTGTATCTGAAAAACATAACAATTCTTTTAATATAGAAGCATAATTTTTTGTAGTTTTCACGAGGCACCTCCAAATCTTAAGAAGAAAAACAAATTGGTTATATTATAGCAATAATATTTTTAGAATTCAATGTACCCTAAAAGACAAAAAAATTAAAGAACTTTTAAGGCTTATTGCTAAGCCAAAAAAGATCTTTAATTAAATATTGGTTTATATAAGAAGTTAGATTTAAAGCATTTCACTAAAGCTTTGAACTCTTGTTTTAGTTTGTTCAAAGGATGTTGTTTCTAAGTCAATTTCTATATACAAATTCTTAATTCCAGCTTCTTCAAACTCTCTATAGTATATTGGATAGTCAAATTCTTCAGGATCACAGAATTTCATCATGCAAATTACCACTGCATCTGCCTTATATTTATTTACCATATCTATAAGCATTT
>NZ_LHUR01000012.1 GCF_001263795.1 Clostridium homopropionicum DSM 5847 | reverse complement strand
AATTGCTTCTCGATTACAAAACAGGCATTACGGATACAAAAACTGCGTTTCGGTTACAAATATTTAGTTGTCGATTACAAAGGTGGCTTTTCATTTTACAAAGTGGCTTCTTGCTTTTCTATTAACCCTTTTTTATTATAAAACAAAATTATTCAATAAAAATATAATATTACTCAATAATTATTTATTGATAAACGATAAAAAAGATGTTATCATATACATAGTAAAATACATAAAAATTAAAAATTAAATGTGAGGTGCTTTTTATGAAACATGGTTCAACACTATTTTTAAAGATATTTGTTATTCTTATTGGAATACCGGTTCTTGCTTTATGCATATTTTGGTTGCCTGGATTTGTGAATTATTTACACTTTCTTATTTTAATGGGTGTGTATGTAGCAGCCATAACGTATTTCTTTGCTCTTTATCAGGCTTTAAAACTTTTAAGCTATATTGACAAGAACAAAGCTTTCTCGGAATTATCTGTAAAGGCTTTGAAGAATATAAAATACTGTGCAGTCACAATCAGTATCGTATATACAGTACTAATACCATTCTTATTTCCAATAGCGGATGCAGACGACGCCCCAGGTCTAGTAGGAATCCCAGTCATCATTATTTTTGCGTCAATTGTAATTGCAGTCTTTGCTGCTGTTCTTCAAAGGCTTTTAAAAGAAGCCATAGACATAAAATCAGAAAATGATTTAACGGTATGAGGTGAATAACATGGCAATTATAATAAATATTGATGTGATGTTAGCTAAAAGAAAAATGAGTGTAACAGAACTTACAGAGAAGGTTGGAATAACCATGGCAAACCTCTCTATACTAAAGAATGGAAAGGCCAAAGCTATTAGATTTTCAACTTTAGAGGCAATATGCAAAGCTTTGGATTGCCAACCAGGTGATATTTTAGAATACAGAAATGAATTTAATTGACAATAGACATTTGACAATTAACAATGAAGGATGAAATTCAGCAGAGCTGAATTTCCTAAAATATATAATAGAGGCTTTTCTAAGTTCGTTGAGAAAAGGCATCTATAATTGTCCATTGTGCATTGTCAATTGTAAATTTTTATGCTGGGAGGTAATGTATGAAGATTAAATTAATTCAACCTGCAATGCTGCCAAGACCTATGGATACAAAGTTAAAAACAAGAATGTCTCCTTCATTAGCTTTATTAACAATAGCAAATCTTACGCCGAAAGAGCATGAAGTTATTATTGAGAATGAAAATGTTGAAAATATAGATTTTGATGAACCTGTAGATTTGGTAGCAATAACTGTCACTGTAGATGTTATGAATAGAGCGGTGGAAATATCAAAGGAGTTCCAAAAACGTGGTGTAACCGTAATTGCAGGAGGTATTCATATTACAGCAGATCCAGAGGGTGCTCTTAATAGTTTTGACGCAATATGTGTAGGAATGGCTGAGAGAGTTTGGACAAAAATCCTTAAAGATAAAGAAAATAATTCGCTTAAAAAGATATATTATGATATGGAAAATATTGCTGGGAAAGAAATAGTATCACCTAACTATTACATTATTGATAATAAAAAGTATTTATATACTAATATAATTAGTACAAGCAGAGGATGTCCTTTTAAATGTGACTTCTGCTACAACAGTTGCAAAAATATGCTTAAAACTTATATTAATAGGCCAATAGACGATATAATTAAAGATATAAAGGCATTAAAGACAAGACATATAATGTTTATTGATGATAATTTTATTGGAAATCCCCAATGGACAAAAAAATTATTAAAGGAAATAGAACCTCTTAAACTAAAGTGGAATGCAGCGGTTACTTCTAATATAGTAGACATGCCCGAATTATTAGATGAAATGAAGGAGGCTGGTTGCCAAAGTCTATTTATAGGTTTTGAAAGTATAAATAGTAAGTCAATAGACAGTGTTCATAAGGTGCAAAATAGTGTAAATAGATATGAGAAACTTATAGATGAAATTCATAAAAGGGAAATAATGATAAATGCAAGCTTTGTTTTCGGATTAGATGAAGATGATGTTTCTGTATTTAAGAGTACATTAGAATGGATAGTTAAAAATAAAATAGAAACGGTAACCTCACATATCCTTACCCCATATCCTGGTACAAAGTTATATTCATCATTAGTAGAGGAAAATAGAATTGTAGATTTTAATTTGTCAAATTATAATACTGCCCATGTGGTATATAAACCAAAGAATATGACAGCAGAAGAATTATATAATGGTTATCTATGGATATATAAAGAAGTGTACACGTTTAAAAATATAATGAAAAGACTACCAAAATCTAAAAAGCAATGGATTCCATTTCTGGCATTTAATTTATTTTATAGGAAGTTTGGAAGGCTAACTGAATTATTGTGCAATATAGTTTCTTTTAAAAATATAGGAAGATTTTTTAGATGGTTAGCTTATTTTATAAAGTAGGTGGTGAAATTCAGATGCTAAATTTCTGATATGGAATAATAAAATGTAAAATGGTAAAATATTATTTTCAGCCTTTCCAATAGAAGAAGGATTATTTGTTCCATGAATACCATAACCTTAAAAGTGAATTTGCTACAGTTATACTTATAGATTTTTCAAGATAAGCCAAGCATATGTGGGATAATTTATGAAGATAATTTATATATAGGTATAATAAATAAGATAAAAATAATTGTGTGGTTTGAGTATCAATAATATATATGTTAAAATGAACCAAATAATATAAAAGAGTACATAGACTGTGGAGCTTTGATGGTCTTTACTTGTTTAATTTAATATAAGCGCTGAATTCTATAATTGAAGCGGAGGAAATAATAAACGTGGTTTCTCCACGGTATTTTTTTACCCTTTTTCAGAAATCATAAAGGATGATGAATTAAATAAATTAAAATTCATACCTTGAAGGTTAGAGGAGTTTGGATATGAAAAAATTTCGTAGTATAAAAAGTAAAATACTAACTATATATTTTGTACTAATCGTAGCATTAATAATCAGCAGCGTATGGTCTGTCATCAACTTTAGGAGATTGAATGATTCTATAGATAATATTATGGAGTCTAATTATAGAAGTATAGTAGCAGCACAAAATATGATAGAAGCAATAGAGAGACAGGATAGTGCAGAGCTAGGATATTTATTTGCAAATGATAAAGGAATGGTAGACATTTTTTATTATAACCAAATGCAGTTTTTAAAGTATCTATCTATAGCAGAGGATAACATAACTGAAAAAGATGAGTCTAAAACTATAGATAAGCTAAACAAATTATATTCTCAGTATATGCAGTCATTTTTGACACTAAAGGAAATGTATGGAAAGATACAAATGGGAATAGATAATAGTTATTACTACAATAATATTTTACCCCTGTTTAATAGTACAAAAGCTGAGTGCAGAAATTTATTAAATATAAATCAGGAAGCTATGGTAGTTAAAAAGAATAATGCTAAGAATATAGCAGCTAAGGCAACATACTCAACAATATTATTATCTATAGTAATAATATTAATAGGACTAATATTATTACTTTATTTGACTGAAGAGATTGTTAAACCAATTCATATTTTAATTGAAAAAATAAAGAAAATTTCAGAAGGATATTATGGTCAAAAACTAGAGGTAGAAGGAAATGATGAAATAGCTAATCTTGCATATGAATTTAACATAATGTCAGATAAACTAAAAAACTACGAAATGCTAAATATAAATAAGTTATTGAAAGAAAAGCGGAAGAGTGAAGGCATAGTAGAGAGCATTAGTGATGGAGTAATAGTTACGGACAATTCTAATAATATAACATTGGTTAACAGAGCGGCTGAAAAGATTCTAGACATTAGAGAGAGAGAGGTATTAAATAAACACTTTTTAGAATGTATAGGAAGACAAGATATGTTTGAAATTATAAACAATGTGTCAGTTAATAAAGGATATGATGAATATAAAAACTATGAGGATATTACAATAAAAGATAATGAAATTGATAAATATTATCGAATTAATGTTACACCTATAATAAGTGATTCAGGGGAATATTTTGGAGTTGTAACACTCTTGCAGGATATAACTAAACTTAAAGAGATTGATCAAGTTAAGTCAGAGTTTGTTTCAACAGTATCTCATGAATTTAGAACTCCATTAACATCTATAAGTATGGGAGTAGATCTGTTGTTAGAAAATACATTAGGAAATATAAATGATGATCAAAGGGAGATTATTCAAGCTATAAAAGAGGACCAAATAAGACTTAAAAAGTTTGTAGATGAATTATTAGATTTATCAAGAATACAATCTGGCAGAATGAAAATGAATATAGAAAAGTTTGATATTAAAGATATGATAGAAAATACAGTTAGGGTATTTAACTTGCAATTGAAAGAAAAAAATATAAAACTTAATTTAGAGATCAATAATAGAAATAATAATGTAATGGGCGACATAAGTAAAATATCGCTAGTTATTAGTAATCTTATAGGTAATGCTATAAGGTACACCCCCACTGATGGAAGTGGAATTATAACAGTAGGATGTAAGTTTAGAAATAATAAGATGCTTGTTTATGTAAGTAATAATGGAGCAGGGATACCTAAGGAATATCATAAAAAGATTTTTGAAAAATTCGTTCAACTTAAGGATGATAACAATGGATCTACAGGAGGAGCAGGTCTTGGTCTTGCAATAAGTAAGGAAATAATAAATGCGCATGGTGGAGATATATGGGTTACAAGCAAAGAAGGAGAGGTTACTACATTTTATTTCACATTAAATATAGATAAATAATTAGGAATAGAGGAGAATAAAATGCAGAAGATATTAATTATAGAGGATGAAAAACATATTTTACTAACATTAAAGATGTTTTTCAAAGCTTACAATGTAGAAGTAATAGCAGCTGAAGACGGTATTGAGGGAGCAAACCTTGCTTTTGAGTATATACCAGATATGATACTTTTGGATATACTAATTCCTAAAATGAATGGATATATGGTGTGTGAAATATTAAAGAAAGATATCAAAACAAGGCATATTCCAATAATTTTTATGAGTGCTAAAAATCAGCAGGAGGATTTAAAAAAAGCTTTTGATGTTGGGGCTAATGATTATTTAATAAAGCCTTTTACAATGGATGATATAAAAGAAGTAATAAAAAAATATTTAGAAATCAGTAGGAGGGGTTAAAATGAGTAACAAGATATTAATAGTAGATGATGAAAAGAACATAAGACTTACCTTGAAAAAGTGCCTTGAAGATCAACAATATGAAATATCTATAGCAACAAATGGTGAAGAAGGTATTAGTAAAATAAAGAGTGAAAAATTTGATTTGGTAATGCTCGACATAAAAATGCCTGGACTTAATGGAATGCAGGTTTTAAAAGAAATAAGGGACAAAGGAATAAATGTTAATGTAATTATGATGACTGCATATGGAACTATTGAAAAAGCCGTGGAAGCTATGAAGCTTGGAGCAATTGATTTTATAAGTAAGCCTTTTACCCCGGAAGAGGTAAGAGTAATTGTTAAAGAAGTTTTAGAAAGACAGGAAATTAGAGTTGAAGAAATAGAGAGTAAGGATAAAATCACCTATAAGGATGCACTGCAGTATGGGAAAAAGTGTCTTCAAGATCGAAAATATTCTGATGCTGAAGAATATCTTAAGAAAGCTATAGGATTAAATGTAGATGCACCAGAACCTCATAATTTACTTGGAATTTTATTAGAATACAAAAATAATATACAATCGGCACTAAACCATTATAGAGTTGCACTTTCTTTAGATGCTGCATATAAACCAGCGCAACATAATTTAGATAGAGCAACTGAGTATATGTATACTAGGAAAGGAATAGATTTTGGGGATGATAATGACGATGTTTAATAGAAATAAGGATGAATATATAATAATTGTTGGTTGTGGAAGATTAGGAGGAAGCATAGCTAACCTTCTCTCAAAAGAAGGAAAAAGTATGGTTGTCATAGATAAAAAGGAATCTGCTTTTACAAAGTTATCTGATGATTTTAGTGGATTTACCTTAGAAGCAAATGCAATTGAACTAGATACATTGCTTAGAGCTAAGATAGATAAAGCAGATGTAGTGGTAGTAGCTACTGATGACGATAATACTAACATTATGATTGCACAAATTGCTAAGATTATTTATAAAGTACCTAGGGTTATAACAAGATTATATGAGCCAGCCAGAGAAGAAGTGTACAAAAACTTAAATATAGATACTATATGCCCTACCAACCTTTCAGCATTGGAATTTAAAAATATTATAATTAATAATGGAGAAAAGGCGGATAAATAATGAAGATAATCATAGTAGGAGGAGGAAATAATGTATATTTCCTAACGAAAATCTTTATATCAAAAGGATATAATGTCACTATTATAAACAGTGATAAAGAAGAATGTGTAAAGCTTGCAAGGATATATAATATAGTAACAGTTAATGGAGATGCTACAAAGCCTTATATACTTGAGGATGCTGGTGCTGCATATACTGACTTAGTAATAGCATTAACAAGTAAGGATCAAAGTAATTTAGTAATATGTCAGCTTGCAGAGAAAATTTTTAAGGTTAGTAGAACCTTTGCAGTTGTAAATGATCCAAATAATGTAGGCATTTTTAAAGAATTGGGAGTTGATACTGTTATAAGTACAACTGATATAATTTCATCACTTATCGAGCAAAGAATTTCTATAGAAGATATTATAAACTTAATTCCTATAGAGGAAGGAAAAGTAATAAGCTTAGAAGTAGAAATTTTAGAGGACTCTCCTGTTATAAATAAAAGATTAAAAGATATATCTATGCCTGAAGATTCTACTATAGGATGCATAATAAGAAATGACAAACCTGTAATACCTAATGGTGATACAATAATACTTTTAGATGATAAACTCATAATATTATGCTTGCCAAAAGTGCAGTCTAATGTACTTAAAAGTATAACCGGAAGGATTGAATAAGATATGCTCTACCTAGATCAATTAAAACAGAAATATCAGCTTATCATAGGATATATAGGAATAATAACAATAGGAGCAGGAATTGTACTGATAATACCTTTAATTTCTTTATTTTTTTACACTGATGAAGTAAGTCAAGGTATATACTTTATTATACCTTCGGCAGTATCTATAGTTTTAGGTATTTTAATGAGCAATAGATTAAAAAATAGAAAAGTTATATCTCTTACAGTGCAGGATGGAGGAATAATTGTAGTCTTATCTTGGATAGTAGCTATTATTATATCATCTTTTCCATTCACATTATCAGGTATGCTTAATTTTACTCAAGCTGTTTTTGAATGTACTAGTGGGTGGACAACAACAGGATTATCTGTAGTAGATGTTACTAAAGCACCAAAAGTGTTTTTACTATGGAGAAGTATAATGCAATTTTTTGGAGGGGCAGGACTTGCAGTAGTTATGCTTTCAACAATTATAGGTCCTCTTGGCATGGGACTTTATACTGCAGAAGCAAGGTCAGATAAATTACTCCCTAATATAAAGAAAACTACAAGTCTTATAATGAAGATATATAGCGGATATATAATAGCAGGAATAATACTGTATGTAATAGCTGGAATGTCTATATTTGATGCAATTAATCATTCAATAGCTGCAGTATCGACAGGGGGTTTTTCTACTAAAGTAAATAGTATAGGAGAATATAAAAGTCCAATAATAGAATTAATAACAATTATTTTAATGATACTTGGAACTACTAACTTTGCAGCTCATTATTTAATTTTAAAAGGGAAAGTTAAAAGGTTTTTTAGAATTGGTGAAGTAAGATTTATGTTCTTCCTAATGTCTTTATCAATTCCGCTATTAGCATTCTATACTCTAAGAGGGTTGTATACATCTCTTGGGAGATCTTTTAGAATAGCAATTTTTGAAGCAACTTCAGCTATCTCTACAACAGGTTTTTCTACAGTAACATATACTAATTGGAATGATTTTGGAATATTTGTAATGGTTATATTAATGATTATTGGTGGTGGAACTGGTTCAACTGCTGGTGGATTAAAACTTTATAGAGCATATGTACTAATTAAATCATTATTGTGGAATATAAAGGGATTCTTACTCCCTAAATACGGAGTTAAAGAGAATTATGTATTTAGACCAGATGGAAAATATTATGTGAAAGATAATCATTTGGTAGAACTAGGGAATTTTTTGATTATGTATGTTATAACTTATTTTATAGGAGTTTGCATAATTACTCTAAGCGGATATCCTCTTAGGGATGCTATGTTTGAAATTGCATCAAGTCTTAGTACGGTTGGATTATCTGTTGGAGTTACTTCAGCTAATGTCTCAGGAGTTGTTTTATGGACTGAATCTGTTTTAATGCTTTTAGGTAGATTGGAGTTCTTTGTAATATTTTACACTATAGCTAAGGTAATTAAAGATACCAAGTTAGTATTGAAAAAATAAACGTTATTCATATTAGAAGGACATAATACATGGGGAAGTTAAGATGCTTACTATAAACTAATTAGTATATGTAGGGATTAATTACACTATAATCATGTAATGTAATATAGTAGCTAATACAGCATATATTACTCCTTGAGCCAGAGGAGGTTCTATAATACACTTTAGTTAACAATTTGTTAACATTTAAAGTGAAGGAGGAAATATAGTGAATAGCTACAAGAGATTAATTTCTAGGATCTTAATTGCTTTTTTTATTTTTACTGCTCTGCCAACACAGGTATTTGCAGAGACAATAAATGGTGAGAATAAACAAAACTATGTAGAACCACAATTTAGCGAAACAGAAGCACAAGCTGCAGCAAAAAATCCACCAAAAATACTCAAAGAGGTGAAAGAAAAAAGAGAAGAGAACATAAAACACTTTTTACTCGAGGATAATACATATGAAGCAGTAATATATAACGATCCAGTTCACTACAAGGAAAATGGTGAATGGAAGGACATAGACAATACTCTAGTAGAAGCTACAGATGAATCAGGTAATAGCGTGCTGGAAAACAAAGACAATGATTTTAAGGTTAAAATATCTAAAAAATCTAATTCGGAAAATTTAATAAGCATTAATAAAGATAAGTATGAAATATCTTGGAAAATGAGCAAAAGTACAGATGGATCTAGTGATGGGGAGACTGAAGCCCCTATTGCAGAAGTTGAAGCGAAGGTAGTGTCTTCAAATATTCAAGAGAATGTTCTAGACTTAGCGAAGGATGGAAATAGTGATGATGACAAAAAGGTATTAAAAAATATTAATTCAAAGGTAAAGTATGAAAATATAGAAGATAAAGTAAATCTAGAATACAGTATTATATCAAAAAAAGTTAAGGAATCAATAGTACTAAATGAAAAAGTGGATAACCCTAATTTTCAATTTACCTTAAAAACTAAGAATTTAACTGCAAAACTAAATGAAGATAAAAGTATCAGTTTTTACGATGATGTTGATAATTCAAAGCTTATATATACTATGGAAGCTCCCTTCATGTATGATACTAAGGGAGAGATAAGTAAGTATATAGAGATCCTATTAGAACAAAAGGACGATAATTATATTTTAAGTTTGTTGCCAAATAAGGAATGGTTAGATAGTAAAGATAGAGTATATCCTGTAATTATTGATCCAACAGTACAAACCCCTCTAAATATTAATAGCATTCATGACAGCTATGTAGCAGAAGGAGTGCCTAACTCAAACTATGGAGGAGTTGAATTCCTACAGGTTGGACAAGGTTCAACAACAAACAGGAATAGAGCATTTATTTCATTTGATTTACCTACAATACAATCTACAAGCATAGTTACTGGAGCTTACCTATTTTTATATTTAAATCAAGCAAATGCAACACCGACGCAAATAGACGTTCATAAAGTGCAAGGATCTTGGAATTCAAGTACTATAACTTGGAACAATCAGCCAGCTTATAATCCTAAGATAGAGGACTATGAAATAGTAAGCGGGAATCAATATGCTGAATTTGCATGGGATATAACCTCCATTGCTAAAGAGTGGACATCTACTGGAACTAATAACGGGTTGATGATTAAAAATCACAATGAAGCTAGTGGATACAATCAATTTATTTCTTCTGATTCCGAATCAGCACTTGTAGAACTAAGACCACGAGGATTAATTTATTACACGGATAGTACAGGCCTTGAAAATTACTGGACATATCATTCTCAGGATATAGGAAGAGCTGGTACAGGCTATGTCAATGATTATAATGGTAACTTAGTACTTGTGCACAATGATTTATCAATGAATGGAAACAAAATGCCTATATCCTTAAGTCATGTATTTAACAGCAATGAGAGAAATGTAAGTAATGGATATGGTAACGGATGGAGATTAAATCTAAGTCAAAAATTAGTTTTTGATGCTGTAACACAAAATTATGTATATACAGATGAGGATGGAACGAAGCATTACTTAGTATATGATTCCACTGAAAGTGTGTATAAAGATGAGAGTGGAATAGATATTACTATGACTATAAATCCATCTAGTACTAATGAAAGATATAAAATAAAAGATAAGAAGGATAATGCACTTTTATTTACCTCTGGTGGATATCTCTATAAAATACAAGATAGTAATGGAAATACTCTAACCTTAAGCTACGATGGGGTAGTATTAAAATCTATAACTGATGGAGCAGGTAGAGTTACTAAACTTGATGTTAGTGAAAGTGGATACCTTTTAGGTATAATTGATCCAAGTAACAGAAGGACAAGTTTTTCTTATGATGGAATAAATTTATCAAGAATAACTTACCCAGATGGAAACTATAGTACTTATACTTATAACGCAAACAACAACTTAGAGTATGTTACAAATTTTGATGGTTATAAAATAGGATATATATATTATGATGTACTTCCTTACCGTGTAAAACAAATAATAGAGACTAATGAGGATGGTACACCAGGACAAGGGATAAACGTTAATTATGGATATAATAGTACTACCTATAATGATTATAGGGGAAAGAAAAATATATACCAGTTCAATAATTACGGAAACACCGTATCTACAAGAGATGATGAAGGGAATGCCCTTTATTATGACTATAATACAAAGAGCGATACTGGAAAAGAATTATACAATAAGTTATCTTTCGAATCAAAGCTTCAAAAGCCTATAATGAATTACTTAAAAAATCATAATGCAGAAATAGTAGGCAATTGGACCGCAGTTAATGATGGAAATACCAATGGCTCATCAACCTATGATACTACGATTAAGTATTTAGGAGCACAAGCCTTAAAAACTGAAAAACTAGATACTTTAAATAGACGTTTTCATAAGCAGCAGGTAACCTTGACAAAGGGAAACACGTACACCCTATCAGCTTATATAAAAACAGAGAATGTATCCAAGGATAACAAAAAAGGTGCAGCAGTATTTATAAGTTATCAAGATTCTAGTGGAAATACTCAAACGGTATATTCTGATTATGTTTCTGGAACCAATGAATGGGAAAGAGAAGAAGTAACCTTTACTCTTCCAAGTAATGCTGCGTCAGATGTAGTTGAAGCAAATGTAGGTATTGCAAATGAAAGTGGAGCAGCATACTTTGATGCCATTCAATTAGAAGATGGAGCTTTAGCTAATAGATACAATATGTTAGAAAATCCTAATTTTATTTATGGTTTAGCTACGCCAGATTTCTGGAGTAAAAATTCTTATACTGATGGTAATGACACTTTAGTAACTTCTTCAGATTCTTCATATCCTATAAAATTAGACACTACTAAAAAGGTATTTAGAATTAATGGAAGTGCATCATTAAATAAAACCATATATCAAAAGATTAATCAGTCAGGTAATGCTGGAGATGTTTATGTAGTATCAGGATGGGCAAAAGGAGACTCAGTGCCATTATCAAGTGGAAGATACTTTGCATTAGATGTGGGAATAGAAAAGTTAGATGGAACCTATGAATGGAAGGTAGTTCCTTTCAATGAAGATTCCACCGAATGGCAGTATGCATCAGCAAAAATAATTACAGGTGCTGCATATAAGAGCTTAACCTTCTATGCTCTTTACTACCAGAATGAAAATACAGCATATTTCGATGGCCTTCAGCTATACAAAGAAGAGTTTAGCCAAAGTTATGTATACGACGATAAAGGTAATATAAAATCCGTACAGGATGTAAGAGCAGAGGAATCTCAGTTTGAATATCAAAATAATGATGTTGTTAAAGCTACAAATGTAAATGGCGGAATATACAATTATACCCATGATGCTAAGCACAATATACAGACAGCTATTTCTGCTGAAAACGTAAAATACACCTTTGAATATGATGCTAGTGGAAACATTACAACATCAAAGGTAGGAGAAACAAGTGAACTTACGGTACAATCTGCAGCAGCATATACTACCGACGGAAATTATTTAAATTCCATAGAAGATTCCTCAGGAAATAAAGTAACTTATAATTATAATACGACTAAAGGGAATTTAGATAGAACGACAGATGCAAAAGGAAATTCAATATTTTATTCCTATGATTCCATAGATAGATTAAAGCAAGTAGAAACTTTAGCTTCTAACGGAAACCTTGAAGTATTTCCTCTTGAAGGAAGTACAACAGGAACGAAGGGTACAAGTCCTTCAGCAAATAATGCTTTGTTTGATAATGATGAGAACGGAAAACTTGTACTTAAAGCATTAGATAACTATAAGCTTGCATACACTTTAGGATTAGGTATAAGCTCAGGTACTATGGCGGCATGGGTAAATCCAGGCACTAGTGCAACTACAAGATATATACTTGATTCACAGTTTGGCGGCAATAGCTCTATGTTAACCCTATATTTAGACACAAGTAACAAGCTGAACCTAGCAGTAAGAAATAGTGATGGAACCTGGAGAACCGTCATAACCTCTACAGATACTGTAACTGCAAATACTTGGAATTATATAGCCTTTAACTGGAGCAAAAATGAAAGCAGTATATTAACCTTTAATTTGTATCTAAATGATAAAGTGTATAGTGTAGCTGATATAAATGCAGCAACTATAAAAGATTTTACAGGAGCAACTACCTCATTAGGTATGCATGATTCAGGATTATATTCAATAAATGGATTGATGGACCAATTTATATACT
Organism: Clostridium homopropionicum DSM 5847; assembly: GCF_001263795.1. Classification (GTDB taxonomy): domain Bacteria; phylum Bacillota; class Clostridia; order Clostridiales; family Clostridiaceae; genus Clostridium_H; species Clostridium_H homopropionicum. The sequence continues at coordinate 306,268 of NZ_LHUR01000012.1, read as the reverse complement.
CCGGAGAAGCACTATCACAAACTGATATAAATTCTATACGAGATATTGGAAGAGGAAACTATCTTGGATTAAATAGTATAAAAAACAGCTATACCTACGAAAATGATAAAATAAAGTCAGTAAGTCATAATGGCTTTAGCTATACTTTCAATTATGACGGAGCAGGTAATAATAGTGAAGTTAACGTAGGAAGTCAGAACTTAATCACTAATGTCTTTCATTCTAGAACAGGACTTCTCCAAAGTTCTACCTACGGTAATGGAACCTCCATATCTTACAACTATGATAGTGAAGATAGAATAAGTTCTAAACTAATTAATGGAGCAGAAAAATATAAATATTCCTATGATGCCAGTGGAAATCTAGGAATTCTTGAAGATTTAATTAATAATAAAACATATAGATACATCTATGATGCATCAGACAGGCTAACGAAGTTAAAAGATTCTGATGGAAATATAATGACTTATAACTATGACAAAGGAGGAAATATAAGCACTTTCCAAGAAAAAGTAAATGGAATTGGATATATAACTTCTTACGATTATGATAAAGATAATAGGGTAACAGATATATACTACAAAAATCCATTATTGAATAGTGAAGGAACAGAATATTTCCCACTAAATAATTCAACCACAGGATCAAGAGGAACAAAACCTTACAGCATTGCTGGGGAAAGTTATGAAAAAGACATTGCAGTAACTGATAGCACAGTAAAACAGAAGAGGGTGCTTACCACTAGCTCAAGTACAAAAATTCTATATGACTTAGGCTTAAAGCAAAGTCAAGGAACTATGGGAGTATGGCTTAACACTAAGGGTGGAGCAACAAATAGATATATTTTAGCATCAGAAGGAAATGGATCCTTATTAACTACTTATCTGGACAGCAACAGTAAGCTTAATCTAGCAGTTAGAAATGCTAGTGGCAGCTGGTTAACTCTAATAACCTCTACAGATATAATTACTCTAAATACATGGAATTATGCAGCCTTTACTTGGAGTGTATCAGGAGCAACCTTAAATGTAAAACTATATCTAAATGATAAAGTTTACTCAGGAAGCACTACAAGCTTTAAAGACTTTACTGGAGCAAAAACAGCTGTAGGAAGTACAGTAGCTGGAAGTAACCAACTGAATGGACAGCTGGAGGGTTTAACATATTATAATACAGAGCTAAGTAGTGAAGAAATAAATGAAGCTTACAGTGCTGGAAGAGGAAATAAAGTAAATTATAAATATGATGCCATAGGAAGAGTAACAGATAGAACTCTAAGTACAGGTGTAATAGATTTTATAACAAAATACAGCTTTGAAACTGGAAAGACCGTAGGTTCTGTGGTAAATACAACTACAAAAGTTAAAGAAATAGATAACAATGGAAACAAGATAGCCTACACTTATGACCCAAATGGTAATATAGCAACTATAACTGAAAATGGAAAAGTAATAAATTATACTTACGATCAACTAAATCAGCTTACAAGAGAAGACAACCAAGTATTAAATAAGACCATAACTTACTCATATGATGCTGGAGGAAATATTCTAAGTAAAACAGAATATCCTTATACAACAGGAACACCTGGAACACCATTAAAAACATATAACTATGAATACACTGATATTAACTGGAAAGACAAGTTAACATCATTTGATGGAAAGCCTATAACTTATGATGCCATAGGAAACCCACTAACTTATGATGGATATACATTTACTTGGGAGCAGGGAAGACAGCTTCAAAGTTTAAATGGTAATGGTAAAAATATAAGCTATAAATACAATGCAGATGGCATAAGAACAGAAAAGACAGTAAATGGAGTAACAACAAAATATCATCTTGCAGGAGATAAAGTAACCTATGAGGATAATGGTGTAGACAAGATTTACTACACATATGATTCAGATGAGAATTTAGTAAGTATGAATCTAAATGGAGTAGAATACTACTACATTAGAAATGCTCAAGGTGATATAATAGGATTATTTGATAAGAATGGTTCTGCAGTTGCATCTTATACTTATGATTCTTGGGGAAAACTTATATCCATAAAAGATGGTAGTGGAACTGACATAACAAATAATACATCAAGTGTAGGATATAAGAATCCTTACAGATATAGAGGATATAGGTATGATACCGAGACGGGGTTGTACTATCTACAAAGCAGGTACTACAATCCTGAGTGGGGTAGATTCCTTAATGTTGATGAATATGTAGGCAAGGTTGGAACCTTACTATCAGCTAACATGTTTGCTTATTGCTTAAATAATCCAGTGAATTTGTATGACCCAAGTGGAAGTTGGTTTGCTTTAACATTTCCTTCATTAGGTCAGGTAGCAACAGGAATATTAGGCACTATAACAGCAGTTGTTTCATCGCCAATAGCCATAGGAGTTGCACTTGTAGCTTCAACAGGATTCTTAACATATGCGGGATATAGGTATTACCAGTCAACAGTTGCGGCTGATAGTTCAGGAGAAGTCGAATCTAGTTCTGATGATGATGTTGATGTAGAAATTGTAATACCTAGAAGTAAGTACCCAGAGACTGCACAACACGTAGAAGATGCTATAAAAAGTGGTCATCCAGACAAGTTGACAGTTGACAGAAGTAAGGCGAAGGCAAATAGAAAAGAGTCATTGAAAGATATACCCAAGGTAAAAGCTAAAGACTTAGATGAATATCCTCCTGCTATGTTTAGAGAAGGTGGAGCTGGGGCAAGTGTGCGACCAGTTGTTCCTTCGGATAATAGAGGGTCAGGTTCATGGATGGGACACAAACTGAGGGCTTTTCCTGACGGGACAAGGGTAAGGATAAGAGTTGGAGATTAGTTTTTATACAGTAAGAGGAGAGTGAAATACATGAAGCAATTAAATGAATTGATCAATAATGAGAAATCAGCTTGGAAACTAGTTGATAAATGGCTAAAGGAAGCTATAAATCAAGTAGAAATTCTACCATCATCTAGTGAGGATTCTGAAAGAGTGTTGTATGATTTACAAGTTACCACAAAATCAACTTTAGGTGCGATAGCATATCATTGTGGGGGAATAATAATACAAAATGGTTGGATAAGAATACTAGGCTGTGGTTCCAAGAAGCTAAAAAGAGATGTTTCAGTATGGAATAAGCTAAATATTGAGAACGAAAATCCAAGATTAGATGGGGCGCTTTTAGTTGCAGATGATGTTTTAGGTGGATTTTTTGCAATAAATGGTGGACTGCTTGGTGTTACTGTTGGCAATGTATGCTATCTAGCTCCAGATACATTAGAATGGGAGGATTTAGAATTAAAATTTTCAGACTTTGTCCACTGGACTTTTGTTGGTAATATAAATAAATTTTATGATTCTTTCAGATGGCAAGGATGGCAGGATGAAGTTCGAAAGATATCAGGCGACGAAGGGATTTCTATTTATCCTTTCTTATGGGCAGAAGGCGAGGAGATTGAGAAACGTTCTAGAAGAGCAGTACCAATTGAGGAACTATGGGGTTTAACAATTGAAAATAGAAAAAAATTAGGTATTGGTTAATAGATAACCTACAAATGTGATTTTGACAATTCGCTGCATAAGTAAATTAAAACTAGCTACATTTATAATGCTCTATAATAAGAGTAGCACCATTTGTTGGTATCTATACGGCTTATATCAATTTAGATGTAGATATTCACCTCATAATTAGAATTCTGCAGTGAGAGGTAACTGGCAAATAAAAATAGTGCACCGAAAACTTTGATTGAGCACCAAAAAGGAGCTACTAGGACACTAGCCTAGGAAATCATAAGTCAAACAGCTAAGACTCCATACAATGGCTGATTGAAGCTAACAACAAAACGTCAACAGGTTCTGATACCAGTTGACGTTTTGCAGGAGACAAAGTTACTTTTGAAGAGAATGGTGCTGATAAGATATATTATACTTATGATGCTGAATGTAATCTTGTAAGTATGAACCTAAACGGAACTGATAAGCAGAGAACCTAAATCTCTGATTTAGTGTGAATCGCTTAGTTCTATAGCTTTGCTATAGAACTTCCTTAAAATACAGAAATGCTCAAGGTGATATAATAGGATTGTACGATAAAGATGGTGTGCAAGTTGTAAGCTATTTTTATGACAGCTGGGGTAAATTAATATCTATAGATGGCACGATGAAAGATAGTGTGGGAATCAAGAACCCTTATAGATATAGAGGATATAGGTATGATACTGAGACAGGATTGTACTATTTGCAGAGTAGGTATTATAATCCAGAGTGGGGTAGGTTTATTAATGCTGATGGTATTATTGGTGAAACAGGAGAATTACTTGGACATAATCTTTTTGTTTATTGTAAAAATAATCCGATTAATGGGCGAGATACATTTGGTTTGAAGACTGCATTTGCAGATGAAGAGACTCAAAGACAGTATGACCAGTGGCTAAGAACACAAGCATCCACTGTAGTACCGAATAAAAATGAAAAAAGTGTTAGATTAAGTAAAAATCAAATAGATAACTTATTAGTTGGGAATATTGGAGGTTTGGGTGATAAGGTATTAGAGAAAGCTGCAAATAAACTACCAAGTCACGTACCTTACTATGCAAATAGGGCATATGCGAAAGTAGGTAGAAGTGAATGAAAGATTCAAAAAACTTATTGGGATTAGCAGCAGCAATTATTGCAGTAGTTGTAGTAAGGTATACTATACAGAAAATTGGAATTGAAAATATTCCAATAAAAATACAAGCTGGTATTCTTGTATTATCACCTATACTAATGTTTATAGCTATATATAAATTTTCAATTGGCTCAAGTATATCAAAGCATTTAATAGCTGGAGGTATAATATTTACAGTTGCAGTGATGGTTATTGCTTTACTGATGATTATAAAAGAAAGATATTCTCAGTATTTTGATCTAGTAAGAATACCAATGGCATTACTCTTTATTATCCTACTTTTAAGTATGCTAATAGTTCTAGTTTTAGGACTAGTAAAACATCAAAACAAATGAAATGAGAACCGCACTTTAACAAGGTAACAAAAGAAAGATTGCTTCCTCATGTACATGATAAAATTGTACATGGTGATGTAAGAGCACCTATACCTTGGGAAGTGCCAATAAAGAGGTGATATTATTGAATGTACTAAAATGGATACAAAATTGGTATTTAGAAAATTGTGATGGAGACTGGGAGCATTGTCATGGAATTAATATATCAACACTAGATAATCCTGGGTGGATGGTAGATATAGACTTAACAGATACTATTCTAGAAGATAAAGAATTTGGGATAGTAGATATTCAACGAAGTGAATCTAACTGGATATATTGTAACGTTAGTGATAATATATTTCACGGGAATGGTGGTCCAAACAACTTAGAGGAAATGCTTAGTATTTTCCAAAACTGGGTTACTGGAGCATGCAGGCAATAATTAACGTTTTTAGGATTAATTGTAAAAACGTAATTGAAACTCGATTCATAAAAAAATATGTCAAAGTATTTCTCACAATTACAATAATTGTAAGAGAGTAAGAAAATATTTTGACTGCATAATAATTCTGCAGTAAGTGGTAACTTAAGTTAACAGTAAAACGTCAACAGGTTTTGATACCCGTTGATGTCTTTTTTAATTAGTTAAATAATCTTTACAGGCGTTCCGATGGGTACCAAATTAAACACTTCAATAACATTTGCATTGTGCAATCTAATACATCCATTTGATACAGCCTTTCCAATATAAAGGCAAATATTTATTAGATGAAATCTATTTCTGCCTAAAGAAGAGAATTTTTTTTAGTTGTGATATAATAATAACATATTTATAATTTCAAGGGGAGAAAATAGAGAAATGGTTAAGTTAAGTAATCTAAAATTACCTAAAATCGATAATTTAATATCTGCAGCCATATTTGGTAGCTATGGTACAGAATTTTGGGTTTGTGGCAGAAGTGATATAGATATCTTATTATTGTTGCAATATAGAATTGATGCTTCAACTGAATTTAAAATAGAGGATACTCTCATTCCATTGTTCGAAGAGTATTTTAACTATAAAAACATTCACTTAACCTTTATTTACATGAATGAATTTGCAAGTCCCTTTGCCAGACATTACATAAAAAGCAATGATAAATTAATAATAGATCCATTAAAGGAAATTGATTTTAGATTATATGTAAATAAATATATTAGAGAGAATGAATGGTTACAAAACAGAATAGATGAAGATATGAAGCTTTTAAGGGGGAATTGAGATGTCACCGTATTATAAATATAAAAAAGAAAAATTAGCTCTTAAATTTAATACTGCTAAGGATGTATTAACATTAATGCAAGATGCCATGAAGGAGTATTCTAATACTAAATCAATTCATCTTAGAAGAGCAATATTAGGGTATTTTCAAGATTTCTGTGAATATATAATTGATATGTGTGAAACATATCTTGTAATGACAGATAATTATATAGATGGATGCTCAGCTGTAGATTTAGTAAATCGTGCTCGTATTTATGGATTTATAGATGATACCTTATGTGAGTTTATAACTAACTTTGTTAGATTAAGGAATAGGTATACGCATGATTATTATAAAAGAGGGAATGTGGAAGAAGACATACTCAAGTGTTGCTATTCTGATATGATGTATATTCAAATATTTTTAGAAATCTCTGATCAAGAGGTTCATCTTAATTTTAATAATAAATGATATATTGAAGTTCATATTATTTAAACACCTTAATACTATAAATTCTCTCCTTTAACCAAAGCTTTATATTAACTGTATTGTTTAGTGCAAGTATTTCCTCAATTTTTGAAGGATCTTTTTAGGTTTGAATATGATAGTATATTATAAAATTGATAGTATTTGAATCTATTCCTTGTAGAAAAATAAGTGTTAAAACTAAAAAATTTGGTATAAATATAATTATCAATATTAGTAAATGAAGGAGTGATTGTATGAGTCCTTTAGCTAAAGAAGTAATTGAAAAACTAAGTAAAGAGAATGATGCACAAGTTTTAGCAGAAGTATTAGATTTTTATGAATATCTAAAACAAAAGAAGTAAAAGGAATGGAGTAGCATTAAAGAAGACGAACCAGATGATGAAGAGATAGAAATATTGAAAAAATATAAAAACTCTCAAGAAGATTTAGTTCATTTTACTATGAACGTTTCTATTTAATTTAACTAAACAATCTTCACAGGAGTCTCAATTGAAACTAAATTGAACACTTCAATAACGTTAGGGTTGTGCAATCTAATACACCCATTGAATACAGCTTTTCCAATAGAAGAAGGGTTATTTGTTCCGTGAATTCCATAACCTTTCTTAGAAAGACCTAGCCACCTTGCTCCAAATGGTCCACTTGGATTTACTGCTTTGTTAATAATTGTGAAGTTTCCTCTAGGGGTTGGGATAGAGGGTTTACCGAAGGACATAATACATAGGTAAGTCAGTACTTATTAATTTAAATAATGCAATTGATAAAATTATGAAATAATATAATAAAAAATACTTACTTATAAATTTCATAGTTACTTGTGTATACATAGTGTTGCTTTTATAATAGCAATACAGGAGGTTAAGTAAGATGTATAAACCCAAATTGGAAAAGGATATTCGTTGTCCTTTGGAATATGGTTTGAATGTTTTCGGTGGAAAGTGGAAATCACGAATTATCTGTGTTCTGTCAGAAAATCAAGTTCTGCGTTACAGTGTTATTCGCAAGGAAATGTCTAATATCACGGATGCTGTTTTGGCTGCAACATTAAAAGAATTGATTGCAGACGGGATTGTTATCAGGCAGCAATTTGATGAAATCCCACCTAGAGTAGAATATTGTCTTTCGGACAAAGGAATGTCTGTTATACCAATTCTACAAAGTATTTGCAGATGGTCTGGTGCGTATCACAAAGAAGACAATGAACATGTTCTATCGCAGTGTCAGAAGTGTGATTACAATTTATACTAAGAAATTTATTAGTTACTTATAAATTTCTTAATATCTTATTTTTCTATATTGCGTTCTGTATAATGATACTGAGTTAAGCAGCTAAAGCTGTATCTAAAAGGAGGAAAATTTAAATGAACGCTAATGTAGTAAAACTTTTAAAAGAGCAACTTTGGTATTTGGGCACATATTCTGATGAACCTAATGCTGTACCAGTGGCATTTAAGGATGTGACAGATGATGGTAAGCTGGTAGTTGGAGATGTATTTTTAGATACAACCCTTTCTAATATCAAGGCTAATGGTAAGATAGCTGTTTCTGCATGCAACGGAGAAAATATGGAAGGATATCAAATCAAAGGTACGGCTGAATATGTTACAGAAGGTCATGTTGTAGATACTTTTAAGAAATTGGTTTCTGATATGTTTAATGGTGCAGTAACTGCCAAGGGAGCACTTATCATTACTCCAAAACAAGTTATCGTTACAACTCCAGGAGCTGATAACAAGAAGGTATTATAAGCAAAAATATTCTTGGTTTCATGGCATGTCCAAAAGCCCAATACTAAATAAAGGCATTGGGCTTTTTTTCGTACTGCTAGATGTGACGCTGAAAAAATTTATATTTTAAAAGGGAAAGGGGTGTAAAAATGATAGGAATTCAATATAAATCAGAAAAAGTATTTACAAAAGAGGCGGTTCAAGAGTTATTTTTATCCGTTGGCTGGGTATCCGGTCAATATCCGAATAGACTACATAAAGCATTAATGAATTCTGATACAGTAATTACAGCTTGGGATGGAGAAAATCTGGTAGGGCTTGCCAGAGCGCTGGATGACAGCGAATTGGTTGCTTACATTCATTACGTTTTGGTAAATCCGAAGTATCAAGGGAAAGGAATTGCGAAACAAATGATAGAGAAGATAAAAGAAAAATATAAGAATTTTCGCTATATTGAAATTATGCCCGAAGAGCGAAAAAATGTTTCTTTTTATGAAAAGCTAGGATTTCAGGTGATGCCAGAAGGTACTGCAATGCAAATCTGTAATTCTTACAATATATATTAATTTGATTTTAAGCAAAGATTTATTTTTGAGCTTGTTTGGGTGGAGGGTTTACTGAACGACTTGATACCTAGAAAAAGTACGAGGTTTATTATATGAAAAGAATAGAAGCAAGTATAGTTTATTGTAATAAGTTGAAGTAGATATGATAAACAACAAAACCATTTTCTAAAAAATAGATGAAAATATAAAGATATGATACAATAGATTTAGTTAAATATATCTAGGATGGTGATATAGTGGAATGAGGTAAGAAAGATATATCCAAATCAGTTTGTTAAGATACAAGTTTTAGAATATCACATTGAAGAGAATAAGAAGTATATGGATGATATGGCTGTAATTAAAGGTATTAATGATAGTAGAGAAGCTACAAAGGAGCTAGTAAAATCAAAAGATAACACGCTAGTTTACCATACAGGCAATGAAGAAATATTTGTGGAAGTTAAAAATTTAAGGCTAATTTGGAATAATAATTGCAGTTAAAGAGTAATGATAATTTACTGCATGAATAATATCTTCTTCAAGTCTTATTCTTAAGTTCATATGCTGGGAATATATTGTTTTCAAAGTAAACATCAGTTTGAAAGATTTCTTAAATCAAGAGCAAGGTCTGATGGCATAAGAGAAACTTTTAAATTAGAATGTAGAATTTTATAAGTTTATAAGTAACATTTGATGAAGGAAAAACTCCTTCTTTGTTACTGAATAATGGAAATAAGTGCTTATAAAAATGCTTTAAAAATATAGGCTTTAGTGGCTATAGCATTATTATACTAGGGGGTATACGATGAAAACACTGGCAATTATTACATATACTGAAGGGGCGGCAAATAGATATTGTAGTGAATTAGAAGTATTGTTTAAAAATAAACTTTCAATAAAAAAATATTATGTCGTTGATGGTAATTTGTCGGAAGGTGTTCAAGCTGATTTAGTACTTATCTCAACTTATGATGTTTACAAAATTACAAAGAAATATATTCCGGATAATATACAAATAATTAATACTAATTTAACCATTCTCAAAAGCAATTTTCAAAAAATTCTCGATTTACCCGCAGGAAGCAAGGCTTTACTGGTTAACTTCAGCTTGAGTCTGGCTTTGCAGTGTATCGATCAGATTTATCAACTAGGGGCAAAGCATATTGAGTTAATTCCATATTCACCAAATCTTGAAGAAACCAATGGTCTCGAATTGGCGATTACTCCCGACGAAGAAAAGCTTGTGCCTGCTTCAGTTAAGCATATTATTAATATTGGCAATAGGGTAATTGATATCAGCACGATTGTTTATATTCTTATCCATTTCGAATTAGAAGATTTGTTTTATTCGCCAGAAGTCAAAGATTATTATAAAAAGATCATGCCTCTTAATTTTAGCTCTGGTCTTGATATGATACAGTCTTATTTTTGCCTTAACGAATTTATAACTATGAACTATCGGAGCGGTATAATTAGTTTTACACAAAGTGGAATCATAACAAACTATAATCCTATGGCGGAAAAGATATTGGGGTTCAAAGGAGAAAGTATAATTGGGGAAAACGTTTTAAGGCTTTTTCCACAGCCTTCAATTCAAGAGGCAATTAAAAAAATGAGACCGCTGGAGAAAAAGCAAATAAAAATCAAGGGGGATGATATACTTGTTAAAATCACAACGGGTGAAACAAATGTAACAAGTCTTTGTTATATAACATTGGAAAGAGTTCATGAGTCAACAATAAAAACGACAAGTTTCAAAAAAGTATCTATTGCTAGTGGATATGTAGCAAAATATTATTTTAGCGATATAATTACTGAAGATGAACATATGAAAAGGGTCATACAAATTTCTGAAATGAATGCTAAAACGCATTCATCTGTTTTGATTACTGGAGAAAGTGGCACTGGTAAAGAACTTTTTGCTCAGGCTATTCATAATGCATCAAACAGAGAAGGCAATCCTTTTGTAGCAATCAACTGTGCAGCTGTTCCAGAAAGCCTTCTTGAAAGCGAACTTTTTGGTTATGAGGAAGGGGCGTTCACAGGGGCACGACGGGGTGGAAAAAAGGGTCTTTTTGAACTGGCTCATTCTGGTACGTTGTTTTTAGATGAGATTGGTGAAATGCCAATAGGTTTGCAGGCTCGTTTATTAAGAGTTTTACAAGAAAAGGAAATTATTCGTATAGGTGGAGACAGAGTGATTGGTGTGGATGTAAGAATTATTGCTGCAACTAATCGTAGAATTGATTATTTGATAAAAAATAATCAATTTCGACTTGACCTTTATTATCGGTTGAATGTCATTCCGCTAAAAATACCTCCTCTTCGTGATAGAAAAAAAGATATTCCCTTGTTGGTAGATACATTTACGAAGCAGCTTAATGCTAATTTTCAAATAACCGACAGTGCAATGAAACGCCTCAAAAATCATTACTGGGAAGGGAACATCCGGGAACTTCGTAACTATATTGAGTACTTTAGGAATCTTTGTAAACCAGTAATAGATATTGAAGATTTGCCTGTCCTTTCTGAGGTCGAGGTGATTGATACTTTTTTAAATAAAGAAGAGAAAGAGAATATTCTAAAATTTGAACAATATGAAAAAGATAAAATTTCTGATATTATCTTTATTTTGGAAGCATTAAAAAATGCAGAGGACAGCAATAGAAGGCTTGGAAGACGAAGTCTGGCAGAGCTATCACGTATTAAGCGTAAGCATATTTCAGAGGTGGAGATACGTAATCTACTTTTCGATATGGAAGCTTTTCAGATGGTGAAAATATTGAAAGGTCGAGGTGGAACTGTCATCACGGAATTAGGGTTAAAAGCTCTCGAAGCAATAAAATCTAAAGCAAAGGATTAATAAAATAATATAAGAAATACTTGATAGAAACGTTTGTGAAGAAATTTTACATTAACGGTATTTGGGGGATTTTTATAATGCCCCAAATACCGTTTTTTTATTATTTAGGAAATGCTAGGATATATGATATTGACAGAATAATAAAGAAAATACTAGGACATTGTCGTTGAAGGACAGCAATTAATGGATGGAAATCTTTGATTTGAGTATTTACTCATTTTTATATAGTATTATTAATTTTTAATTACCTGCGGAGGTATACAATCTAATGATGCTCGGGCAACTGCAGCAGTAGCAGCTAAATTTGGCATGAAATCCTATTTAGTTTTAAAGAGTGATGATGAGAACGTAAAGGCACAGGGAAGTTATTAGTGAATTAATAACCAAGGGACATAATCCATACATCCTTCCAGAAGGTGCATCTAATGGCATAGGCACCTTTGGTTATATTCAAGGAATGAAGGAAATATTAGAACAGGAAAAGGAATTAGGGATACATTTTGATGCAATTGTTATTGCAGTTGGTTCTGGGGGGACCTATGGGGGCCTATTCCTTATGGGGAATTTAATATTATTTATACATACTGGAGGAATGTTTGGTCTATTTCCAAAGGCAGAATTATTTTTTGACAAGTAAGCAATTTTGTTAAGTAAGTTATCCTATTTAATATTTATATGTTTAAAATCAAATATTTATTTAACTGGCGATTTGCCATTGACATGGAGTGGCTGTTTACATGATTATTACACTAAAAGGCATACGAAAATAATGCCTTTTATTTTTGCATTTTCTTCATCAAAGCTTGTTTTTAAACTTTTAGGATTTTCTAAAGCAAGGTATTAATGAAATATAGGAGATGTTTAATAGAAATGTTTGCGAAATTTTATATCAATGGTATTTTTGGGATTATTATAATCCTAAAAATACCATTGATTTTTTATTGTGTAAAAGATAGTAGTGCATGCGATATTGACGGAATAATAAAGAAATTACTTAGACATTATTGTTGAAAAAAACAATTAGTGAACAAAGATCTTTAATTTGGGCATTCACTCCTTTTCATATATTAATTTTGATATAGTTAAATCAATATTAATTAATAAAATGGCACGATTATTGCTCTATATATAATAGGTGATCACTAATATTTAAATTAATATTTTATTAAAATGAAGTTAGGAGGAATATCATATGGAGAAATCTAATTCACTAAAAGCTTATCTTTTATTAATAGCTGCGGTTTTTGCTATTATTATGGGATTAAAAGTAGTTCATGCCCCAACCCAAATTACTTTGTTAGCAGGAGGAGGGTTTGCCTCTGTAATTGCTATACTTTTTGGTACCAAGTGGAAACAAATAGAGGAAGAAATTTTTGGAAGTATTAATTCGATGATCATTGGAGTAGTAATTTTATTGCTAATTGGTTGTTTAATAGGTTCTTGGATTTTATCGGGAGTTGTTCCGGTACTGATATATTATGGCTTAAAATTAATATCACCTTCTATTTTTTTATTCTTTGCATGTTTAATATGTTCTTTGATGTCGATTTTTACAGGTACATCATGGGGAACGGTGGGTACAATCGGAATTGCTTTGATGGGAGTAGCTGAAGGGTTGGGTATACCTTTACATTATGCTGCTGCAGCAATCATTACCGGGGCTATGTTTGGAGACAAGTTATCTCCTATGTCAGATACTACTATTATGGCTCCTACTTTATCAGGGGTTGATGTAATTGATCATGTAAAACACATGTTATATACGACAATCCCAGGTTATATTATTTCTTTAGTAATGTATATTATTTTGGGTATGGGCTTTGGCACAAGTGGAGTTGTTTCAAGTGAAAAAACTCAACTAATTCTTGATACTTTGCAAAAAAGTTTCAACTTAAATCCAATACTTTTGCTGGTACCAATAATAACATTAATATTAATTATTAAGAAAGTACCAAGTATACCTACATTTGGTATAGGTATATTTCTGGGATGTTTATGTGCTGGTATATTTCAGGGAGCTTCCTTGTCTGATATGGGAAATGTTTTATATAATGGGTTCAAAGGTGGGATTGGTGTACAAATAGTTGATAAAATGCTTACACGTGGCGGAATGGCAAGTATGCTTAGCACTGTTGCATTCTTTATATCTGCGGCAGTATTTGGAGGCCCATTAAAGGCAGCAGGTGTTTTAGAATTCTTGATTGACAAACTTACTACATCAACTAAGAGTTGGAAAACAATTATGGCAGGTGCATATGTGTTAAATATAATTGTTGTTTTAATTTTAGCAAGTTATTATGCTCTCTTTACATTGATGGGCCCAATAATGAGACCGTTAATGGATAAATATGGTATTCCGAGAAAAAATTTGTCTAGAATGTTAGAAGATACTGGAACAGCAACTGCTTGGATAACGCCTTGGAATGTTACTGCAATTTTTGCTGTAACAACTTTAGGAGTTCCGATTTCTCAATATGCATTATATGCTCCATTGACTTATCTTGGAGTGGTATTTGCTCTGATTTATATTTTAACTGGATTCAAACCGGCCTTAGGAAAAATAGAAACACCAAGTACAGACGTGGTAGAGATTTAAACGATTACTATAAATACGTCTGTATACGTAAAGGGAAAAAACTTCTATATGAAGCAAGAATTTTGTTTAGGGTGATTTTTGTAGAAAAGGTTCTATTATATAACATGATATTAGGAGGATAAAAAATGAAAATAAGTAAAGTAGAGGTTATGTTGTTACAATCAAGTAAAAAAATGAAGGAAACTGTACCAGGGTCACCTGCAGATTGGAGCAATATTCCTTGGAGACCAATTGTATGTAGAATTTATACTGACGAAGGAATTTACGGAGATGGTGAAGCAGCAATGGCTTATGCAAATGCAGCGCCGGGAGCCTTTGGTATGTTAAAAGAGTTGTCATCTTTAATCATAGGTGCGGATCCGATGAAAAATGAACCTATTTGGGAAAAAATTTATAAACAGACATTTTGGGGACAAAATGGGGGTGCAGTATTTTTTGCAGCAGTTTCAGCAATTGATATGGCGCTATGGGATATTAAAGGTAAAGCATTAAATGTACCACTGCACGTATTGCTGGGAGGAAAATTTAGAGATAAATTACGTACCTATGCAAGTCAATTACAATTTGGCTGGGGTAATGATTTAAAACCGGCTATTACTACAGAAGATTACGCAAAAAATGCAATTAAGGCAGTAAAAGAAGGTTATGATGCAGTGAAGATTGACTTCTTTACTTTTGATGAAGAAGGTAATACTTTTTCGGAAGAACAAAGAACAGGTCTGTTAAAGCCGTACTATGTTAATTTGGTAGAATCAAGAGTAAAGGCAGTTCGAGAAGCTGTAGGGCCAAATGTAGATATCATCATGGAAAATCATTCGTTCTTAGATGCCCAATCAGCAATACAAATAGGAAAGAGTGTTGAAAAATATAATATATTCTGCTATGAAGAACCTAATACACCTACACCCAAAACAGCAATTCGTATTGCAAATAAATTAAATATTCCAATTGCTTCAGGTGAAAGAATTTATACAAGATGGGAGTATGCCCCATATTTTGAGGATCAAACAATACAAATGATTCAGCCTGATATCGGAACATGTGGTGGTGTTACAGAAATCAAAAAAATATGTGATATGGCACATGTATATGATATTGGAGTTCAAGTTCATACGTGTGCAAGTCCTTTATGCACAGCTGTAGCTTTACAGGTTGAAGCATGTATACCTAACTTTGTCATCCATGAGCATCATGTGTATAATTTACAAGACTTCAACAAAGAACTATGCATTTATGACTATCAGCCTGTAAATGGTGAATTTACAGTTCCGGATTTGCCTGGAATTGGAAATGAGTTATCAGAATATGCACTGAAACACTGTGATAAAGTAGTGGTTGAATAGATTATAAAGTATGCACATTAGGTGTTAAAACATAGAAAGGTAAGCATAAATTTGAATTTATAGTGGGTATGGTATAGATCATTAACCTTTTGTTGAATAAAAAGTAATACAACGAATATTCAACATGGGGTTAAGAACTATGCCATATAAAACTACTAATATTGTAAAACCTTATGACGAAATTTATTAAAAGGAGATATTAATTATTATGAAATACAATTTTAGTTCAGTTACTCCTCGGTACTTCGTTGGATCAAAAAAATGGAATGAAATCCATGAGTTTTTACCGGGATTTGCTGGGGACATTGTTCCTTTCTCTGTTGCAGATATGGAATTTGAAAATGCTCCAGAGATCCGGGAAGGACTGAAGGCATATATTGACAAATATATATTAGGATATGCGGATCCAACAAAAGAATTTAAGGATGCAGTTTGTAGTTGGATGGAACGTCGACATAATTGGCACGTTAAGCCGGAATGGATTCTCAGCAGTACTGGTGTTATTAAAGCTTTTTATACAGCTATCCGTGCATTTACTAAACCGGGTGAAGGCGTTATGCTAATGACACCGATTTATTATCCTATGTATACGGCAATTGAAAAAAATAATCGTAAGTTGGTTAAAACCTCTTTAGTAAATCTAGATGGACGATATGAAGTTGACTGGATGGACTTTGAAGAAAAGGCGAAAGAACCAAATACAAAACTTCTTATTTTATGCAGTCCACATAATCCTTGTGGACGTGTGTGGACACGAGAAGAGTTGCAAAGGATTGGACGAATCTGTATTGATAATGGTGTTATAATTTGTTCAGATGAGATTCATTTTGATATTGTGATGCCAGGATATCAGCATACAGTATTTGCAAGTATCAGTGAGGAGTTTGCACAGCATTCTATTATTTGTACGGCACCAAGCAAAACCTTTAATCTGGCGGGTATGCAGACATCTAACATAATCATTCCTAACAAAGAGCTTCGAGAAGAGTTTCGTAATGTAGAACTGACTGAGTGCATAAATCCTAAATGCAATATTTTAGGTTATGAGGCAAATCGTATTGCGTATGAGGAGTGTGAGAACTGGCTGGAGGAATGTCTGACTGTAATCAATAAAA
The DNA here is from genome assembly GCF_001263795.1 of Clostridium homopropionicum DSM 5847. Lineage (GTDB taxonomy): Bacteria > Bacillota > Clostridia > Clostridiales > Clostridiaceae > Clostridium_H > Clostridium_H homopropionicum. Next base: position 289,352 of record NZ_LHUR01000012.1, on the reverse strand, counting down.
ATCGTCTAATGGTAGAGGCATTCATGGAAAAAGAATTTCCGGCAGTTAAAATAACACCGCTTGAAGGTACTTATTTGCTTTGGATGGACTTTAATGCGTTGGGTATTGATTACAGAGATTTGGCCAAACTTTTGAGAGAAGAGGCACAGTTGTTTTTTGATGACGGATATATATTTGGAGACGAAGGAAAAGGCTTTGAACGTTGGAATCTTGCCTGTCCAACTCGCTATATAGAGGAAGGTCTGGAAAGAATGAAAATAGCTTTAAGTGTAAAAAAATAGATGCTTAGATATATTAAGATGTTCTTGCTAATATCATAAAGGAATTGGCTGCAACATGCTGAATATTGATAAGGTTAATACTGGTATATCTAGCTTGTGTAGCAACAGATAATTTAGCTGGACTTATGATTTTAAATATGTTTAATGTATTTTAATTGAAGGGTTAAGAAAAATATGCAACGCGACTAATGCGAAAAAAATTTAAAAACCATATGATATAAACCATTATATACTAATTAAATTAAAAAAACAGGAGGAATTAAAATATGAAAATCATTAATACTGAAAATGCACCAGGAGCAATTGGACCATATTCACAGGCCTACATTGTGAATAGTATGGTATACACTTCAGGACAAATACCTATAGACCCCAAAACAGGAACAATAGGAGAGACAATTATAGAACAGACTGAGCAAAGTTGTCGCAATGTAGGAGCAATACTAAAAGAAGCAGGAACTGATTTCGTACATGTATTTAAAACAACCTGCTTCTTAGCTGATATGAAATATTTTAAAGAATTTAATGAAGTATATTCAAAGTATTTTGTTTCTAACCCAGCAAGAAGTTGTGTGGCAGTAAAAGAGTTACCTAAAGGAGTTCTTTGTGAGATTGAGGTGGTTGCTGTCTTGCTATAAAATATATTGACTGATGAAACAATGATTTTTAGTTTGGATATTCTGTAATGACCGTGTAAGTGTAGTTTATCTAAATGTCAATTAGAAGCTTTTGTTTTAGGAAATGTAGCGTTATAATAAATGCTAAATAGAATTTAAAATTCAAAATAATCTTATATCTATGTCCTTTACAAAAAAGACAGTAGGCAGATTTGTTTTTATACAAATCTATCTACTGTCACTTCATTATTATTTTAGTAACTTCATTACTAAAAGTAACTAATAGGGAACATACAAATTGTAAATTATTTTATTCATTGCTATAATCACATTTCTGGCATTGAGCCATTATATGTTCACTTTCATTTTTGTGATAAGCTCCAGACCACTTACAAATACTTTGTAAAATAGGCACAACAGATTTTCCTTTATCTGTTAATGAATACTCAACTTTAGGAGGAATTTCATTGTATTGATCTCTTCTTACAATGTTATCTAAAATTAGATTTTTTAGAGTTGTAGCCAATACTGCATCCGTTATATCTGTCATTTCTTTACGAATTTCACTATAACGCAAGATATTCTTTTCAGCCAGCACACATATAATTCGTGAATTCCACTTTCCACCGAATATATCCAATCCGTATTCCAAGGGGCACCTAATTTCTTTTTCTAATTTTGGTTTATACATCCGTCATCCCTCCAATACTTTTTATATCTAAATTATAACCTCTTGCTATCAATTTACAAGTTACTATGAAATTTATTAGTTACTCATAAATTTAATGATATCTTTAACTTGTATAGTTTTTTTAATATACTTTGATTGTGCAATAAGCAAATATAACAATATCTAAGGAGGAATTTTATCATGGAAGTAAAAGCTTATCTTGAAATCACAATGAAAATCAGCAACGAAAACAGACCTGCTGCAGGAAAGATTTATTCAGATTACCGCACTCCATTTTTGAATGACATACCTGGTGCACTTACTAAAGACCTTTTAATTCGCGATGAAGATGTTCAGGTACTTCATGGATTTGACAGTGTAGAGAATGCAAAGGCATATTTAGATAGTGAGTTATTTAAAAACGACGTTTTTATAGGGCTTAAACCATTATGGGATGCTAATCCTGATGTGAAGATATATAGTGTAGCATAATTTCTAATTATGCATTCAAGCCGTACAACTAATAGATTGTACGGCTTTTGTATATTTCAGGTAATTCTCTTATTTAAGTAGCAGATAACATATTATATAATTTCAATAATCGGATATCATCTTTAGAAATTTTTAGCTGATGAACAAGAGTAGAATCTTCTTTCAAACGGGTTTTTGAAAACAGCATTTTAACGGCAATGGGCATCATTGGTCTAGATGAGAATCCGTTAAACAATCCCCATTTGGTGTCAGAATCTAAGTAGGAAGCCAGTATCTGAACACTGACATTTTCCATAGCTGTATCCTTATTAACAAGTGAAATGTGAGTAAGTGCGTCATAATGCTTAATATAGCCCCAATAGGTATTTTCACAATTCTGGTAATTATCAAAATCTTTATAGTTCATATACATCATAATTTTATGTTGATGATTTTCTGTTTCAGAGAGGACGTCAAATACACAACGAATGATACTGTTGCTTCGTCCATCATAAACATAGGAGTAGAATTGAGATACTCCACTGAAAAATGCAGGACTGTTATTATGAGAAGAGATAACAGTACGTTTGGGACGAAGGTAGAGCAATTGTTCAACATGAATTTCGAGAACATCAGCAATTTCATATAGTGTTTCTATGTCTATGGAAATTTCTCCTTTTTCATATTTTGAAATCGTGGATTTACTTTTATGTAGCATAGTAGATAATTCATCAAGTGTTAATTTTCGCATTTTTCTATAGGTGCGAATCTGCTTGCCAATCTGTATGTTGATTTCAGACATAGTCTTCCACCTCTTATGATTAGTTTCGTATAAATACACAAAAGTTCGAAAATTTGGTGATTTTTTTTGTATACAAGAATTTTAACATAGGAAAAGAAAAAAATCTATTTTAATTAAAAAAATAAGAAAAAAAGTTTATTCATAAGAAACTTTATGTGTTTTGACGCGAAAAATTTTTAATATTAAAATAAGAAATATGATACAGCATGATCATACAAGGAAAGGAATAGGAGGTGCTATTATCAACTAAAAAGATGTAGCTATTTAATATGAATTGCTTAACTGAATAAATTTCAACGATATGGGGAGCCTTTAAATAAGGTATAGTGAATGTGACATTTATATGTTTGGTCATTGAAAGGTCCGTTTACAAAAGGTAATTTTATGCTATTTATGAAAAATATAAGATTTTGAGGAGGTACATTTCATGCCTTTAAATGATCAGATTTTAGAACTTGCTAATGAATATGAGAATTATATTATCGATTGCCGACGAAAAGTACATACCTTTGCTGAGATTGGTATGTATGAATTTAAAACGAAAGCTTTTATCATTGATGAAGCTAAGAAACTTGGTTTAACCTATGAGGAAGTACCAACAACTAGTGTGATAGTTAAATTAGATACAGGCCGCCCTGGTAAACATATTGCTCTTCGCGCTGATATGGATGCATTACTAATGACAGAGTCACCAACCAATCTTGTTGGGACAAGGACATGCATTTCTGAACAGCCTAAAGCCTTTCATGGTTGTGGACATGATGCTCATACAGCTATGCTGCTAGGGGCAATGCAGGTGCTATATGCTTTGAAAGACTCATTAAACGGCGTTATATTGTTTTGCTTTGAGGAAGGGGAAGAACCTAATAGTGGGGTTGATGCACTTCTAGCAGCATTAGATAAATACGAAATTGACCGTATTTGGGGAATTCATGTTTATGCGGAATTAGAGGAAGGAAAGATTTCTGTAGAAGCTGGACCACGAATGGCAGGTTATTGCACTGCTAGGGTTGATTTTATTGGAAAAGAAGGACATGCTTCTAGACCAGATTTAGCAGCTAATCCATTATTCTGTTCTGCAAGCTTCTTGAATAATCTTTGTGTGGCATTTTGTAATCAAATAACAGCTGGTGAAACTGTTACAATGGCTATCCCAATGATGCATGTTGGAAATGAATCAAATATAATTGATAACAAGGCAGAGATTAGGGGAACATTCAGATTTTTTAATGATGAAGAAGGTAAAAAAGCACAAGAAATGTTCCATAATATTGCTGTTCACACGGCTGCTATGCATAAATGTAAAGCAGAATTTCCATTAGAGACCATCAACAGTGCTGTAATTAATGACGAAGAAAGTGCTATAGTTGCTGAACGTGTATTACAAGAAGTATTACCAGTGGGTACAGTTGTTGATTGTGATCCGTGGTATGGTGGAGAGACATTCTCTAAATGGTTAAGAAAATATAAAGGTGTATTTGCCTTTTTAGGTATTAAAAACGAAGAAGCTGGTTATGGGGCAAATCATCATAATGAAAAATTTGATTTTAATGAATCTGTGTTGAAAACTGGTGCTATTTCTACTGTGCGTTATGCTGTAGAGTGGCTTAGGAATGACTTATAATCATACGGTTTAAGTAATGGACAGGAGGAGGAAGATATGTATAATTTTGATGAAATTATTGAACGTCGAAACACAAATGCTATGAATACAGATGGGTTCCGCAGTTATATTTTTCATGCGGATGAAACAATGACCTTTCCTTATAAAGATGAAGAATTTATAAGAATGTGGGTTGCAGATATGGAATTTGCAACTCCAGATGTTGTAATCGAGGGTATTAAAGAACGATTGGAAAAACGTATTTTCGGATATACTAGAGTATTCGAAAACAGCTATTATGAGGCTTTTGCAAATTGGTGCATGAAACGCTACGGATGGAAATTTGATAAAAATGATTTGGTTATGTCAAATGGTATTATACCGGCATTGTATGAGCTAGTGAATTATATTTGTAAAGAGGATGAAAAGGTTTTATTTTTAACTCCGTCTTATGCATATTTCAAGTATGCGGCTGATTTTAATCAAAGAGAAAGTGTGTGTTCAAACCTGATCAATGAGGATGGATATTATACAATAGATTTTGAAGATTTGGAAAGAAAAGCTGCAGATGATAAGACGACACTCTTTATTTTCTGCAATCCTCACAATCCTACAGGACGTGTGTGGAAGGAGGATGAACTAAAGAAAATCGCAAAAATAGTAGAAAAGCATCAGCTTTGGGTTATTTCCGATGAAATTCATTGCGATTTAATTCGTCTTAATCAAACACATATTCCACTAGGAAAGATTATGCCGGATTATAAAAAACTGATTACATGTATGGCATCTAGTAAGACATTTAATTTGGCTGGTATGATGATTTCACATATTATTATCCCAGATGAAAAGCTGAGAGAAATATGGCTTAAAAAACATTATAATTTTGATAATCCTTTGAGTATTGCAGCTTCTCAGGCGGCATATGAAAAAGGAGAAGTTTGGCTTGAGGAATTACGAGCTTATCTGGATGAAAATTTCAGATTTACCCAAGAGTATCTTTCGCAAAATTTGCCAAAGGCAAAATTCAAAATATCAGAAGCCACTTATCTTGCATGGGTGGATTTAAGCGCTTATTTTGAGAAAGACGAGAATTTACCTTTATTCTTTGCATATAAAGCCGGCGTTCTCCTTGAAGGTGGTAATATGTTCGTTCAGAATTCTGATTGTTTTATCAGATTAAATTTGGCATGTCCAAAGTCTGTGGTAGCAGAAGGTTTGAAACGAATATGTGAAGCAGTTAATACTAAACATAATGAAAAATACACAGAAAATTGTTAATTTTAGAGGAGGAAAAGTAATGAATATTATTGAAACAAAAAATGCACCAGGAGCAATTGGACCTTATTCTCAGGGATTTGTTGTGAATGGAATTGTATATACTTCCGGTCAGATTCCTGTAAATCCAGAAAATGGCATGGTACCAGAAGGAATCGTTGCCCAGACAGAACAGAGCTGTAAGAATGTTGGAGCGATTCTTTCACAAGCAGGATCCAGCTTTAATAAAGTTTTTAAAACAACATGTTTTTTGGCTGATATGGGAGACTTTGCAGCTTTTAATGAAGTTTATGCCAAGTATTTTGTATCAAAGCCAGCTAGAAGCTGTGTTGCAGTAAAAACGCTTCCTAAGGGAGTTCTTTGCGAAATTGAAGCAATTGCTGTTGAAAAATAAGTTAATATTTTCTTTTATATTACCAGTAAACAACTTTATAGTGAATATCATTTTATGAATATAGAATTGATTGGACAATAAGCTATATCCCTAGTGCTAATGGTTTAGCAATATCCTAGAATTTGATCATTTTATACCTCTACTATCTAGGGATATGGCTCAATATCTAAGTTAACCTGTTGTACTAAATAAGATTACCATTGATTCAAATATAAAAATAATGTGTATAAACTGATAATTGAAGGGAGTTATATTATGAAAAAGAAAAAAGAGTTAACATTTGGCTTAGCTGCTATAATTCTAACGTTAGTTGTAGGGGTTATAATAATTGGAAAAATGGTTTTTAATGCTCCAGTTGATGGAATGTTCTTCTTATCATTTATTATAGTAATATGTGCAGGAATAGCCTTAGGTTATAGTGCTGATGAAATAGAAACTGAAGGGTTTAACTTTGTAAGAAAAGGTATGCAACCGTTTTTTATTGTACTAGCAGTAGGAGGTATGGTTAGTACATGGATGGCAGCTGGAACAATTACTTCTTTAATTTATTATGGTTTGAAAATTATTTCACCTCAATTATTTTTGATAACTTCACTTTTGTTATGTTCCATTACATCTCTTGCAACAGGTACATCTTGGGGTACTATGGCAACTGCTGGAGTTGCTTTGATGAGTGTAGGTCAAGGGCTAGGAATACCTGCACCTTTAACAGCTGGTTGTATTATATGCGGATCTTATTTTGGAGATAAAATGTCGCCTTTTTCAGATACTACTAATTTAGCTGCAGCTGTTACTAATACTAAACTTATGACTCATGTTAAGCATATGATGTATGAACAGGTACCTACGTACATTATTACAGCTATAATCTTCATATTCATAGGATTTAAGTATAAGAGTGCTAATCTTGATATGGGAAATATAGATTTAATCTTAAATACTATTAGCAGTAATTTTAAAATAGGATTCATTGCATTTTTACCAGCAGTTTTAGTAATAGTTCTTTTAGCTAAGCGAGTCTCTCCATTTTTATCACTTATGCTTGCTTCAGTAGCAGGGGGGATAGTGGCAATTTTTTATCAAGGTCAATCACTAGCATCAATTCTTAAGTTTTTCTATAAAGGATTTTCTACAGATACAGGTGTGCAGTTTGTAAACGTTCTTGTAAATAGAGGTGGAGTTACTTCTATGTTTGGTGTTGGAATTTTAATGTTCTTTGCATTGTTTGTATCTGGAGTTCTAAATCATATAGGAGTTATGGATACATTTTTAAAACCTTTAATTACTAAAATAAAAAGTGTAAAATCTTTAACTGTTGCTACAATGATAGTGGTTTATTTTGGTAATGGAGTTGGAGGAAGTGCAAGTCTTGCTGCTGTATTGGCTGGTACTTTTATGGGGCCGTTATATAAAAAATTTAGATTAAAGTCTGAAAACTTATCACGTGTAATTGAATCATGTGGAACTTACGGAGGAGTGCTTATGCCTTGGAATGGGCATGCTATTTATGCAGCGGGTACACTAGGCGTAGCCACAGTAGCATATCTCCCATATTGCTTTATGAATTATATTTCACCGATTGTTACTTTAATATATGGGTTTACTGGATTTTCAATGAAAAAGTATGATGATGATGAAATACTTGAAAATGAGTTAGAACTAAATGCTTAACGCTTTAAGTTTGAATAAAGCAAGTTTTTAAAATATAGAAAATGGATTATTTCTAAAAAGAGGTGAAGTATATGGATTTAAAACTATATTATTTAATTCAAGATGTAGCCGGAATTTTTATAGGTATTTACGGAATAAAGCTTGTAATTTTAGGATTTTTGCATATTGTTAAAAAAGGATTTAATATAAGTAAGTTACTTTTTTTACTAGCAGATTTTCTTATTATCTTAGCTGGAGCTGCACTAGCATTTAATGAATGGGGAATAAAATGGTGGATAGTCTGTATACTTCTAATCCTTCTAAACAGGATAATAAACTCATTTGCATATCGTATAAAAACGAAGATCATGGCAGGAAAACAGAGTCTAGTAAAATAAGCGAATAATATTATTACTTATTAATATTCCCAAAGGAGGAGCATAAAAATGAAAGTAAATGTAATAGGGAGTCATTTATGCACGGATACCTTATATGCCCTTGTTAAATTGAAAGATAAAAAAATAGAGGTTGAATTTGAGGACATCTCCTCAAGCTTCCCTTCACTTAAGGCTTTTCTAAAGGCCCGTGAAAACAATCCAATCTATAATAATGTGAAAAAGAATGGTGGAATTGGAATTCCATTCTTTACGTTAGAAGATGGCACACGAACCTTTGAGCTAGATGAAGTTCTAAAGAAAATTATGGAGGATTAGTTTTGTGAATAAACAAGAGTTTTTAGAAAAATATTTGATTGAGCGACGTGGGACAGATTGCTTTAAGTGGGATGAGTTAGAAAGTAGATATGGAGACCCTAACTTAATTCCCATGTGGATTGCAGATATGGAGTTCAAAACCCCTGATCAGATCATTGAGGCAATGGTTGAAAGAGCAAAGCATGGGGTTTTTGGATATTCCTCTGTTTCAGAGGAATACTATAAAGCATTTTCTGATTGGATGAGTGAACGATATCATTTTCCGATTAAGAAAGAGTGGGTGCGTTTTTCAACGGGTTGTATAACCGTAATTGCATGGATGATACATGCATTTACAAATCCAGGAGATGCGTGTTTGATTTTGACACCGGTTTATTATCCGTTTCATAATGTGGTTACAAGCAATGGAAGGGAATTAGTGTCTGTTGATTTGGATTACAATGAAGGATACTTTACAATGAATTATGAAGCAATTGAAAAAGCAATAGTGGAAAATCAAGTAAAAATGTTTATCCAGTGTTCCCCGCACAATCCAGTAGGAAGAGTCTGGAGCGAGGAGGAATTAGAGGAAATTCTAGCAATCTGTAAAAAATACAATGTTTTAGTAGTAAGTGATGAAATTCATCAGGATATCGTACTGGGAGAAAATCCATTCATCCCATCTGCAGTTGTTTCTGATGGACTATATGGTGATATAGTTATTACAGTATCATCTGCTTCAAAGACGTTTAACTTAGCAGGATTGCTACATTCACATATTGTTATTACAAATGAAAACTTAATGAAAATCTACGATAAATTTGCTAGAGGTATGAATAGAACAGAGATGAATATTATGGGATTAACTGCTACTATGAAAGGATATACTCATGGTGGAGAGTGGTTGTCAAATCTCATGGGAGTGATTCGTGATAATTATAATTATCTTAAAAAGGAATTACATGAAAAACTACCGGATGTAACAGTTTGTGCACTGGAAGGAACTTATCTTGTACTCCTTGATATGCGTAAGTGCATTGAGGCAGAAAGATTGGTGGAATTCATTCAGGGCAGATGCCATTTAGCGGTAGATTATGGCGAATGCTTCGGCGAGAATTTTAAGGGATTTATCAGATTGAATCTTGCTACAGATCCTAAGTATGTAAAGACTGCAGTAGAGAACATCATTGCAGAGGCTAGTAAGCTTTAATTGAAATCAAATTAGAAACAAACAAAAGCAATTCAGAGAGCACTATCTTAATACAGAAAAAAAAGATTACAGAGTTTTTTTGAAACAAAAAAACCTGTAATCCTTGATTTATAAAGAAAAATAAAAAAGCTTTACTATAAAATTATAGAAATAGAAGGTGAGAATATGGAAAAAAAGAATTTAGCATGGGAAAGTATAGGGTTCTCATACAGAGAAACTGATAAACGATATGTCTCAAATTACAAAAATGGCAAATGGAACAAAGGTGCAATTACCTCAGATTCCAATATAATTTTAAATGAAAGTGCAGGCGTTTTTCAATATTGCCAGTCCGTATTTGAAGGGTTAAAGGCTTATACTACAAAGGATGGAAGCACTGTAACATTCCGCCCTGATTTAAATGCAGAACGTATGATAGATTCTGCAAAAGGCCTGGAAATGCCACCATTTCCAAAAGAGCGATTTTTAGATGCCATTGATCAGGTAGTAAAAGCGAATGCTGACTGGGTTCCACCCTACGGAAGTGGAGCAACACTTTATTTGAGACCGTACATGTTTGCATCTTCCCCAGTAATCGGTATAAAGCCGGCGGAGGAATACCAGTTCCGTGTATTATGTACTCCAGTTGGGCCTTATTTTAAAGGTGGCGTAAAACCATTAACAATTTGTGTCAGTGATTTTGACCGAGCTGCACCACACGGAACCGGTCATTTAAAAGCCGGATTAAATTATGCAATGAGTTTACATACATATGTGGAAGCACATCGAAGAGGATTTGATGAGAATATGTTCCTAGATTCTGCTACGAGAACTTTCGTGGAAGAAACCGGCGGAGCTAATTTCTTTTTTGTAACAAAAGATAATGAAATTGTTATTCCAAAATCAGATACCATCTTACCATCTATTACAAGACGCTCTATGGTGATTGTGGCAGAGAAATATCTTGGCTTGAAAGTGACTGAGAGACCGGTTAAATTGTCTGAAATCAATACTTTTTTGGAGTGTGGTTTATGTGGAACAGCAGCGGTGATTTCGCCGGTAGCAAAGGTGGTAGATCATGGAAAAGAAATCTGTTTTTCTGGCTGTCAGAAGACTATGGGACCTGTTACACAGAAGCTATACGATACATTAACTGGAATTCAGTTAGGAGATATAGAAGCACCAGAGGGATGGATTAGGAAAATCTGTTGATTAAGGTGCAGCCAATTGTATAAAAGAAGGGTTTGCAACATAGATATTAAATGTTACAACTAGGCAATGCAAGGAGGACAAGAATATGTCAATGACAATAAGAGAAGTAAAAAATCACATTGATACATCACCAAGAGTTGATCTTGGGTTTTTTCCTACACCCTTATATAAACTTGAAAAGTTATCGAAAGAGCTGAAAATTAACCTGTTCATTAAGAGAGATGATTTTACGGGAAAAAATCTCTTTGGTGGAAATAAGACCAGAAAACTGGAATTCCTGATTGGTAAAGCCCTGAAAGACAAGTGTGAATATGTATTTACTTATGGTGCAACTCAGTCTAACCATGCGATGCAGACCGTATGGACAGCAGTTGCAAATGGTCTTAAACCAGTAGTTTACCTGACTGCAGTAGTGGAGCCAGATGAGAATGATATGAAGGCAAATCTTCTGTTGGACAAGATCTTTGATGCGGAAATTCACATAGTGAGCCTTAAGAAAGGCGAAACTTTTCACGAAGCACAGAAGCGTTCCTTAATTCTTGGAGAAGAGCATATTAAGAGGCTAGAAGCAGAAGGACATAAATGCATGAATATTCCTATGGGTGGAGCTAATGATGTGGGTTCCGTAGGATATATCATGGGAATGATAGAGTTGTGTGAACAGGCTCAGGATCTGAGAATTAATTTTGACTATTTGTATCACGCAACAGGATCAGGTGGAACCATGGCCGGGCTAATGGCAGGAAAAAAACTTTTGGGTGTCGATACAACTATTCGCTCAGTTGCAGTATTGGATACTGGAGAGCGATATGCAGCCAGTAAGGCAAGTCTTGCTAATGAAGCATTAGCTTATTTAAATTTTGAATCTAAGGTAGAAGAAAAAGATTTTTATGTGGATACAGGATTTTATGAACCAGGATATGAATGCCCTAATGAAGGAGCAACGGAAGCTATCAAAATGTTGGCAAAGAAGGAGGGGTTACTGTTAGATCCAGTATATACAGGAAAGGCTTTTGCAGGATTAATTCATGATGTAAGGGGAGGTAAAATCGGAAAAGGAAGCAATGTTGTATTTCTGCATACAGGTGGTGCAATAGCTATTTTTGCAGAAAAAGAAATATTAGGTAGCATAATTTAATCTGTGGAGGAACAAGAGGAGTCTTTTCAGTCCTCCACTAAGGTACGCGGTACTACCTCAAAAATGTAAGAATACGAGAACATATACATAAGTACAACTTAGAGTTCATAGCAATATACATATCGTATGTTATGTTGCTATGAACTTTCTTTTTAAACATAAGATAATACAGCTAAACTATTCTTACGGGTGTACCAATAGGAACTAAATTGTAAAGTTCAATAACGTTAGGGTTGTGCAATCTAATACACCCATTGGATACAGCTTTTCCAATAGAAGAAGGGTTATTTGTTCCGTGAATTCCATAGCCTTTCTTAGAAAGACCTAGCCACCTTGCTCCAAATGGTCCACCTGGATTTACTGCTTTGTTAATAATTGTGAAGTTTCCTCTAGGGGTTGGGGTGGAGGGTTTACCTACCGCAACAGGATAACTTTTAAATACTTTGCCATCTTTAAATAAAGTAAGTTGACGAGCTGCAACATTTATAGTGATGCTATAACTAGCGGGGGATCTGAGTAATGGCAGAAAGCTATAGATATAAGGAGATAAGTACATGTATGCCTCCAATAGAAAAATTAATCTTACATATAGTATGCAGAGTCATGACATAATGATATTATATAGATTATAAATCTATATAAATGGGGGAATTTTAATGAAATATAAATACATTTTATTTGATCTAGATGGAACACTTACTGATCCAAAGGTAGGAATAACAAAATCAGTAAAGTACGCATTAAATAAAAATAATATTGAAGTGGAATCCTTAGATGATTTAATTAAATTTATTGGACCTCCATTAAAAGAGTCCTTTATGGAGTTTTATTCCTTTGATGAAGAGAGAGCAAATAAAGCAATTGAATATTACAGAGAATATTTTAAGGATAAAGGTATTTTTGAAAATGGAGTATATGAAGGTATACCTGAATTGTTAAAAGAGCTAAAAAATAATGGATTTATAATTGCCATTGCAACCTCAAAACCTACAGTATTTGCTGAAAGAATTGTTGAGCACTTTGGTTTGAAAGAATACTTCCATATAGTAGTAGGTAGTAATTTGGATGGAACTAGGACAAGCAAAGGAGAAGTTATAAGCTGTGTATTAGAGCAATTAAATATTAATAATTTAGAAGAATTCGTAATGATAGGTGACAGGAAGCATGATATAATTGGAGCTCAAGAAAATAGCATAGATTCTATTGGAGTCTTATATGGATATGGAGATTTAGAAGAATTTCAGGAAGTTTCACCTACATACATTGTGGATTCTGTAAATGATTTGTATAAGCTGATAATAAACGGTTAGTAATATAAGAAAAATGCGGTGCATTTTTCTTAGGTAACCAGTAACCAGTTGCCAGTAGAATTAATAAACTGGTTACTAAGAATTTTACGCCGTAAAATTCTTATATTTCTTTGTAATAAAACACCGTTTCATCTAAGCAACCATTAGCTGATTGAGCATATTTAGGTATCCGTCCCGCTTCAATATATCCAATGGATTTGTATAATAAATTTGATGGGTCCCCTAACCTCGTGTCTAAAACAAGTAAACTTCGTCCCTCAGCTGTAGCCCTTTTTTCTGCATTTTGCATACTTAATGGCGGCAAAAATCCAATGGATGCGCCATCATCAACCACGTTTATTAATAACATAGAAAGTTCTTGCAGTATATCATTGGATACTTGCTGAATTTCTCTAAATTCTAATTTGACCTTCATAAAAGCACCTTCCTAACTTATTATCAAATTATTCATCTAATATTCTTACATAAATATATAATCATCTATATAGCATACAGAAAATTTTACTTCAACCTTAGTCTTACAAGTTTGTATCTATATTTTATATCAATAAGTCCTTAATTACCAATATATTTCTTAATTTGCTGATGTTTGCTATTTTTTTATCGCTTAAGGACGAAAAGTTCTAAGAAAAAATAAAATGTAAAAGCTTTTAAAAATAGGAAACTTTTTTTGAGCTAGAAGGGTATATACATATGAAAGCAGTTAATTGATCTAGATGAATAATAAGTGACTAACTGGTAAGTGATTAAGCTTAACATAGGGGGTAGCAGATTGGAAAGAGTTTTATTGGAAAAGATTAAAGAGGGAGATAGTGACGCATTTGAACAGCTATATGGCAATTATGCAGAATATGCTCTAAGGGTTGCCCTGACTGTTACAAGAGATAAAATGAGTGCTGCAGATGCAGTTCTAGTGGATGATTTTACAGAAACGAGTATACAAGGCTATATGAGTGAAGAGGATGATTACAGCTTTGAAGAATATGAAAATTTATATGATGCTATTGCTGCAGCAATTGCAATAGTTGCTCTTGCAAATACACAATATGGTAGTGCAGCTGTAAATAAAATAAAAGATGTGTTTGCTCCAAATAAAATTGTTGAAGAAAAAATAGAGGGCATAGATGAGAAGAAAAATGTTTCTTTACAGGAAGGTAGTTCCAAATATATAATTTATATTGATTGCTTAAAGAATTTAAAATAATAAATCAGTAACTTTAAATGGGGGAAATTTATATGATAGAAATTTTTCAAGTAGATGCTTTTACCAACAAGGCTTTTTCAGGCAATCCAGCAGCAATTTGCATATTAAAGGAGCCAAAAGAAGAAAGCTTTATGCAAAGTTTAGCTAAGGAAATGAATTTATCCGAAACTGCATTTTTATTAGAAAAAGAGGATGGATATAGTTTAAGATGGTTTACTCCAAGTATGGAAATAGATTTATGTGGACATGCAACCTTAGCCAGTGCCTATGTTTTATGGGAAAATGGAAATCTGAGCAGGGATAAGGAAGCAAAATTTTATACGAAAAGTGGTATTTTAAAGGCAAAGCTAATAGATAACTGGATTCAATTAGATTTCCCAGCATTATCACAGGAGCCTTCTGACCCTCCAAAAGGATTAATTGAAGCTCTTGGAATTAAGCCAATTTACATTGGAAGAAGTAAATCTAATTATTTAATACAGGTTGAATCAGAGGAAGAAGTAAGAAATATGAAACCTAATTACAATGAAATTATGAATATTCCTATGCATGGTGTAATGGTTACAAGTATTTCAAAATCACCAGAGTATGATTTCGTTTCACGTTTTTTTGCTCCAGAAGCAGGGATTTTTGAAGACCCAGTAACTGGTTCTGCTCATTGCTGCTTAGGACCTTACTGGAAAGATAAATTAGGCAAAGACATTTTTATGGCATATCAAGCTTCTGATAGAGGAGGAAGTCTAAAGGTTCAAGTTGCTGGAGATAGAGTTTTTCTGTCAGGTAAAGCAGTTATGATTTTTAAAGGTGAATTATATTATATATGAATTATCACTATTTAAATATAAACCTCATAGTATATATTAGTCACACTAGAAGTGACTTTAAAAGTAGAAAAATTCTTTTATTATATATTAGGAGGTATACCATGAACAGTAATATAGAAAACAGTTCAGGTGAAGACTATATTGCAAGAGAATTAAGAGCAATTAAAGAAACTATAAAGAGATGTTGTTGTGCTTTAGCATCTAAAGAGTGGAAAGTAGATTGTAATTGCAAATGTCAAGGTGGAGGGAGACAATGCTTATGCGTAGCAAATTCTGTTTGCGAAAGTGATGATGACGGAGTTGCTACAGTTACTGTTCCTGCAAACTCTTGTATTACAAAGATATATGCTTCTTTTGTACAAGAAATGGGCGAAGCTAAATTTGCTCTAATTGAAGGAATTTCAGAAGGAACAATATTTTTCTGCCATAGATTTGTTGAAGATTCAAACTTTGGTGGAGAATTTGATACAACCTTAGTTCAACCTCTATGTGTAGGAGATGAAGATGTAACATTTACTGTTACTGCTTTTGCACCTAATGGGGATATTCAAGATAATGCTTTAGTAAGTCTAACAGTTGTTTATTGTGAGGATTGCTGCACTCCAGTAGATTAAAGATAAAAATAAAGTAGCTATTCAGTTAATGAATAGTTACTTTATTCATTTAGCAATCAAATAACTAAGCTGCTGAAGCTATGGAATTCTATAGGTAATTTACATAAAAGACAAGCTATGATAGGATAAGTGTTAAAAGTACACAAGGAGGAAACAAAATTGAATTATATTGATTGTAAATTGGATGAATTTAAAATAAGATTTGCTAAGGAAGAAGACACGGTCATTATATTGGATTTTATAAAAGAGCTAGCAAGGTATGAGAAAATGGAAAATGAAGTGGTTGCAACCGAAGAAATATTAAGGGATTCACTTTTTAACCGTAAGGTAGCTGAGGTTATAATAGGAGAATATGAAAATGAACCTGTATCATTTGCATTGTTTTTTCATAACTTCTCTACTTTTTTAGGTAGGCCAGGTATATATTTAGAGGACTTATTTGTAAAAGAAAGCATGAGAGGAAAGGGAATAGGAAAGATAATGCTATCTTTTTTAGGAAATTTAGCAATAGAAAGAGGATGCGGCAGACTAGAATGGAGCTGCCTTGATTGGAATGAACCATCCATCAAAGTATACAAGCATTTAGGGGCAGTTCCTATGGATGAATGGACTGTATATAGAATGTGTGATAAACCATTAGTCAACTTAGCAAAAGAATTTCAAAAATAAATTTTCAATTGTTCTAAATAAATACATAATACCTCATAAAATAAATCATGTGTGAATTTGTAGCCTTATGCAAATTCACACATGAGATCTATTATCTTGTCATTCCATAAATTGCACCAGATACAAAAGGAAATAACCAAATGAACCATACAAAAATGCTAAATTTATGGAAATTAGCTTTTGCCTTTTTATCATTTTTAATCATTACAACTGTAGCCCAAAGTGCATGAGAAAGCATTAAAGCTATTGCTAACATACCTGTTATACCATGAAAATTTAAGCCAAAACCTTCTCCAGCTAGTTTGCCCATAATTGTTGTTCCAAGGGTATCAAAAACTAGTCCAACCCAGAATACTGCTAAATGCCACTTTTTTAATTCTCCTTGTTTTTTTTCACTCAAAACTCCCACTGTATAAAATAATAGAGCTAAATTGATGAATATTACTGAATACTTAACCATTAAATATCCCTCCCAAAAGTTAAAATTATTATTTGAAATGAACAATGTTCATCTGTGTTCAATTTAAAATCATATGTCTCCATATGATTATTTTAAAAATGCCTTTAACAGTTTTTCAAAGCTTTCATATTTGAAAAAAGGCATTTGGATCATTGAAATAAAATTTACTACTATAAAGCTGGCTATTTCATTTGAACTTAATCTTTTATTTAGTTCACTATTAGTATAATAAGTATCTGAGGATAGAATATTCTCTATAATTCTAATCAACTCTGACATATATAAATATTGTTTTTCAAGTCCACTTTGGATAAATTCTGAAGTATCGCAAAGTTCAGGCTTTAACCAAACTTCTTTAAAGGTTTTGATGAAGTTAGAAAGTTCGTTAAAAATTTTTTCTAGTTTGTAATAAAGATCACCATCAGAGTGTTTAATAGAATCCAATATTAAAAAATATTTCTTCCAATAATCAATCATCATTTCCATAACTAATTCTTTTTTAGTTGGGAAATAATTATAAATAGTTCCAAGAGCTATTTGGCATGCTTTAGCTACATTTCTCATGTTTAGTGCGGAATAGCCTTCATTATATAATATTTCTTTTGATTTACTTAAAATTAATTCTCTAGGATTATCTATAATTCTTGACAAAATTAACACCTCTAGTTTCAAATGAACTATGTTCAGTATAAGCTTTTTATACTTTTTTGTCAACTATAAAACTTACTTATCAAATAATTTTTTTTACATATACTAAACAAGGTATGATTTTTTATTACGTTTTTATAACTTAAATTCATTGAAAGGAAATGTAGATTATGAATAATGGAAAGTTGTTAACATATGTGATTACTTTTTTTATTTCCATGGGGATAATACAAAATAATTTTGCAATCAGGGTAAATGCTTACGCTTTTACTGAAGAAAATAGATTAGATTATGATATAATTATGAAACAAGACTTATTATGTATAATGATAGCTTATCCAGACCTTATAGTAAAGGTAGAGAAAACAATAGATGATAAAGTTTATTTAGTTACAAAAGGCGGTTCTAAATTACTATATGATGATAAAAAACAAAAATCTCCAAAGGATAAACTTTCATATCCTGATCTACAGGATATGTTAGAGACAAAATATCCTCTACAAAGAATAAATAGGCTTATGGATGAAGACCATGACCCAGGACGTAGAAGGATATATCCATTGTTAAAAGAGGTTTATGGGGGTTCAAAGGAAAAGGTACAATCAAATCTTGTTAGAGTTAAAGTAGGATATACTTACTTAGATTTCAATAAAAATAATAAGGCAGCGGAATCCTTAAAAAATGCTATGAGTGAAATATCTGGTATTATTAAGGATAGAGGAAATATAGGAGCATGTATATTTCCACCTAGTGGAACTTTTAATTATCGTTTAATTTCAGGGACAAATCAATTAAGTGCACACGCATTTGGGATAGCCATTGATCTAAAAAGTGATAAAAGAGATTACTGGAAATGGGCTTCAAGACAGGATGGAGAAAAGAGAATGCTTTCTTATCCAACAGAAATTGTAGAAGTTTTTGAAAAAAACAATTTTGTCTGGGGAGGTAAATGGGGGCATTTTGATATATTACATTTTGAGTATAGACCTGAAATTATTTATAAAGCTAGATATTTTGGTGGAGAAATTCAAAGAGAAAAGCCTTGGTATTTTGGAGCTCCAATAAAGGATTCAAATGTAAATAAATTTATTAAAGTTATTGACGAGGGTATAGGGAGTTAGTATGAAGCAAATTGATAAAAAAAGAGAAACGGTTTTAATTACTGGGGCATCAACAGGTATAGGTTATGAACTTTCTAAAATATTTGCACAAAATGGGTATGATCTTATTATTGTAGCTAGAGACTTGAGAAAACTAATGGAAGTAGAAAAGGAATTAAGAGAAAAATACGGTACTCAAGTAATAATTATTAATAAGGACTTGTCATATCCTAATTCTGCTTATGAGCTATATGAAGAAGTATTAAATCTTAATATGAATATAGATATTCTTGTAAATAATGCAGGAGCAGGAGCAAGTGGGTTGTTTCATGAAATTGATTATGATATAGATAACAAAATAATTCAATTAAATATGACTTCACTAACTAACTTAACAAAGCTATTTTCAAAAATGATGATTAAAAATAAAAGAGGAAAAATATTAAATGTAGCTTCTACAGGTGCCTATCAGCCAGGTCCTTATACGGCTGTATATTATGCTACAAAGGCATATGTGTTGTCTTTTTCAGAAGCGATTTACAATGAACTAAAGGATTATGGTATAACTGTTACAACCATATGTCCTGGAGCTACAAAATCTGAATTTTCTAAAAGGGCAGGTAAAGCCCAAATTAAAGGCTCAATGGAGGCTAAAAAAGTTGCATTGGCTGCTTTTTTAGCATTAAAGAAAAACAAAAGGCTTGTTATACCTGGAATACAGAATAAAATTGCTATTATAGTATCAAAGCTTTTGCCAGGGAATATTACGGCAAAAGCTATAAGAAAAATTCAAGACAAGCTTATCAATAAGACAGATCAGCATTAAAGATAATTGGTTTTAAATTTTTAAACTCGAAGGTTGGAATTTCTGTTTTTTCTAATATATCAATAGCTTTAAATGGATCCTTTGTAAGATCAACAGTATTATCCATTAAGATATATTTTAATGTATCTGAATAGTAGTTGCAGTAAGAATAATAATCCTTTCTCTCTTTAGAAAATTCTTTATAATCTTTACCGCAAGAATTGATAACTTCTCTACATAAGTACAAATTACATGGGTGCGGTCTTAAATCAAAGGCTATACTACAGCCTTTAGTAGTAGCAAAGGGACACAGTCTAAAAAATAGTTTTTGGTCAAAATCTGAAACTTCAGAGTCCTCTTGAAAAGTTTCTTTTAAATATTCTTCATATTCTTTTTTATTAAATTCACCATTGACGTTAATGCAGTATTGATAAATTTCCGCATTGTCCATATTTAAAAGACTATATATAAAATTTTTGTTTCCAGAATCAATAATATTTTTCATATCTATTAGAGAATATTTTGGGAAATACCAACAACATCCTCTAGTTTTTATGCTTGTATAAGAAGTAGACTCAATAAATGAGCTGCATTTACCGCAGAAACTACATTTATACACAGGTACATTACTGCAAAATTCATATTCTAATTTATCCATGGCAACACCTCTTTAGAAATATTTTTCAATAAGCTTATTATAGCTCTTTATTATTTTAATTCAAATATATAATTAATTAATTTTAATACTCCACATACAATTCCAGAGGCTATTAAAGGTCCTACCGGAACTCCACCTAAAAATGTAACACCAATAATTGAACCAATAAGGATTCCAGGCATAGTATCTGAGTTAAGCTTTAAAAAAGTCACTCCTTTGGAGGCTACTAGTACAGCTAAGATTCCTGCAATAATTGATATAATTGATCTAGCATTTAAAAGCTGATTTAAATCTATTGTTTCTATAGAAGTTTGCTTAATTAATGGTGCAAGCATCCATATCATTAGAAAGGTCATTCCTAAATTCATAAAATGTTTTTCTATGAAGTCTGCACTTTTGCCATTGTCTATAAGGGAAATGATAAAAATAATAAATGCAGCTCCAGTAAGACTTTTGTTTTTATTTATTAAAGACAAAATAAATAAAACTATAAGAATTATTTTACTTAACAATGAAAACACCTTACACTAATTACTTATAGTTTTATATTATTTATTTTAAAAATTTTTGTTAATGAATTACCATTCTTTTAAAAATTTATATAAGGCAGGATTTGCATTTAAGCTTTTCATTAATCCCATGTATTCCTCTAAAGCCTTGGGATTTTCTTCCTTAGTTTTTATTGCTCTTATCATAAGATTTTTTGGCGTTTCAAGAGGAGATATATATTCCACAACAGAAACTTCATAGCCTTTAGCTTCTAACATGGTGGCTCTCATACTATCAGTTAAAATATCTGCAAGTCTAGCCTTTAGGACACCATGCTTTGTAACGCTTTTAAAGGGTTCATATGAATACTGATTTAATAGCTCCCTATGGCAGCAAGGCACTGCAATTATTACATCAGAATTAACTCTTATACCTAAGGCAAGTGCCATGTCTGTGGCAGTATCACAAGCATGTAGAGACAAAACTATGTTTATCTTTTTATTAGGAATATAGTTTTTTATATCTATAGCGTGAAACTCCATGTTTCTATATCCCAGGTTTTGTGCCATTTTCCTTGAGGATTCTATTACACCTTCTGAATAATCAAGACCTATAAAGTAGCATTTAATTTTTTTCACTTCTGTTAGATAGTAATTTAGCACAAATGATAAATATGATTTTCCACAGCCACAATCAAGTATAGTAAGTGTACCTTTAGTTGAAATTTTATCGAAGATACCATCTAAAAGCTCTACATAATGATCAATTTGGTTATATTTTCTTATTTTATCATTTTTAATTTTTCCGTCCTTTGTCATTATGTTTATCTCTTTAAGTAATGCATCTGCACTACCAACTTTTATATAGTAATCTCTATTTAATAAAGTAGAGGTGTGAGCGTCCTTGATAGGATGTACAATATTACAAGTATCAGCAGTTTTACCTAAAGAAGCTTCTATATCACTTTCATTAATAGCTACATTTTTCATAGTTACATTTTTATTGTCTGCAGAAATTAATATATCTGTGCCTCTTTCACTATATATAAATTGAAGAGCTTCATAGCTTTCGGAATCCTTTAGGATTTTAGCTAAAATTAAACTAATATCAGATGTTTCAGTTTTGCCATTAAAATTATATTTGATTTTTCCATTTTCATAAGAGCCGTTTCCATTAAATATTTTTAATCCAGTTTTATAGCTGGTTTTTATGGATTTAAAAATAGAAGAGTTTTCAGAAAATCTATTTTCTATTCCCATAAAAAAAAGCTTCAATTTGGATAAACTTTGCTTATTCATAAGTAATTTTCCTCCGATTTTTGTAAGAACATTAACAAATTTATATTATAAAATATAGTATAACAGAAGAATATTATTAAATTCAATTAATAATGGTTAAATAGAAAATAGGCTTTGGAAAAGCCCAAAGCCTAATCAGTTTTATTTGCCATTTGTTGTTCTACGGAAGCAATCATTCTTTTAACCATTTCGCCGCCTACATTTCCTGCAGTAGCCATTTTGCCAACTGTCTTTGTAGTATAGTCTCCTTTGTATTGATTTGTGTCGTAATAATTTTCTACAGCCATATCTTTTGCAACTTCTACTTTAAATCTATCTAAACCAGCACTAGCAGATGGGACAAGTGGTCTACGGGACATAAATTATTCTCCTTTCTTGCTTTAGTATTATAAAAATAGTTTTTGTAGAATGTTAATTTGTATACTTGGAAAAAATAAGAAAAATGCGATGCATTTTTCTTAAGTAACCAGTGGCCAGTTGCCAGTAGAATTAATAAAACTGGTTACTGGGAATTGGTTACTGGTTACTAAGAATTTTACGTCGTAAAATTCTTATGTAGCGACTAGAGATTAGCGATCAGCTACTAATAAAAATGCTCCGCATTTTTATTTTTAAAAAAGGTTGCATAATTATAAATTACGTGTTAAACTATCAATAATTTAAAAAAGTAAATATTAGATTAGTTGCCTAGGGTAGAGGAGCTGTAATTAAAAGTATTTATTCGGAGTCGGTAGGCTGAGATGAATAAAGAAAGGAATTATGGCCGAAGAAAGTAAATTGACGAATTTATTTTCTGGCCTTGCATAGAATATGTGCAAGGTTGTCGCGTATTTAACGTGGAGAGCTACAAGGTACACTGAGTTCGGAATATAGTTTAGATTTTTATATTGCGGCGAGGGTGTCCCTTGCCGCAATATTTTTTAATTTAATAAAACATTTTTATATATAAATTGGGGGCTTATTATTAATGAAACTATTTGGAACAATGCAGGTAATAGATAATAACTTAAATATTGGAGGAATTAACACAATTGAATTAGCAAAAGAGTTCGGAACACCATTGTATGTAATGGATGAAGAATTAATAAGAAGTAATTGCAAAAGGTATTACAATAGCTTTAAGGTTAACCAGGGCATAAATAGGGTAGCTTATGCTGGAAAGGCATTTTTGACCATAGCTATGTGTCAAATAATAAATGAAGAAGATTTATGTCTAGATGTAGTATCAGGGGGAGAACTTTATACAGCTTATAAGAGTGAGTTTCCTATGGACAAGATATATTTCCATGGAAATAATAAGACTCTTGAAGAAATTGAAATGGGAATAAAACTTGGGGTTGGAAGATTTGTTGCGGATAATTTTTATGAAATTGAGAAAATAGATGAGATAGCTAAAAAACACAATAGGGTTCAAAAAATTTTACTAAGAATCTCCCCAGGAATAGAGGCTCACACCCATGATTATATAAAAACAGCACAAGTAGATTCTAAATTTGGATTTACTTTACTTGAAAATCAAACTTTAAGCGCAGTAGAAAGAGCAAATATGATGGAGAATATCGAACTGGTTGGGTTCCATTGTCATATCGGTTCTCAGATTTTTGAAATTGAACCTTATAGAGAAGAAGTAAGGGTAATGCTTTCTTTAATAAAGGAAGTAAAAGATAAATTAAATTATGAAATTAAAGAACTAGACTTAGGCGGAGGTTTTGGAATATATTATCAAGAAGGTGACTTGCCTAAGGAAACTGAAGATGTATGCGAAGCAATTTTAGAGGAAGCAGAAAAGGTTGCAAAAGAACTTAACTTAACTTTGCCAGCTTTAACTATAGAGCCTGGAAGATCAATTGTAGGAAATGCAGGTACTACCTTGTATACAATAGGATCTATTAAACAAATACCTGAAGTGAGAAAGTACGTTGCTGTAGATGGTGGAATGACAGATAATATAAGACCTGCTTTATATAGAGCTGAATATGAATGTGTAGTAGCAAACAATGTAAATGCAGTAGGAGATAAAGAAACTGTAACTGTTTCTGGAAAATGCTGTGAATCTGGAGATATATTATTAAATGACGTTGAAATACCACAAGCAAAGAGTGGAGATATATTAGCAGTTTTAGATACAGGGGCCTATGGTTATTCTATGTCAAGTAACTATAATAAAATTCCAAGAGCAGCAGTGGTGCTAGTTTCATCAGGTAAAAGCAAAATAATTTGTAAAAGACAATCTTTTGAAGATTTAATTTCTAACGAGCTTGGACTTTATTAAAGCTCAATAACTTAGCCATTCAAATTTAATATATACAATAAATAAGGAACTTTTGTTAAAAATACTATCAAGAGTTCCTTATTTATTTTTTGTTTAATTTAGCCTTTTAGGGGAACAATATTTAGGAATTATATTATTAAGAAGTTAAATGTATTGAAGGAGTGACGTAAATGACATATATTATAGCAATTGTATCTATAGCATTACTTATAGCTATTTATTTTATTTTAATAAATAGAAAGGATAAAGATAATAAAAACATATTAGAGGACATGACAGTTATTGGTGTAAACAAAGAGGATTTGGAAAAACATGCTATAGAAATATCAAGAAACCACTCTTTTACTAGAAATTTAAATTCAAGAAGAAGGATAATGAATAGCTTGGACTTAAGCTATAGGAAAATATTAGAGAGTTACGAGGAAATAGATAAAGCAGTTAGAAATAAAAGAGAAGTAGCATCTGCTTCAGAATGGTTATTAGATAATTTATACCTTATTGAAAAAGAATATAAGCATATAAAATATAATATGCCAAAAGCATATTATAGAAATCTTCCTGTAATAGATAAAGGAATTTTAAAAGGATACCCAAGGATATATCATATAGCTATAGAATTAGTGTCCCATACTGATGGTAAAATAGACGAAGAAACTATAGAAAGATTCATTTATGCTTATCAAACAAGTTCTGTTTTAACAAGTGGAGAGCTGTGGGCGCTTCCAATAATGCTTAGAATTGCATTAATTCAAAACATAAGTAAGATATCAGAAAAAATTGTATTCAATTTAAATGAAAAATTAAAAGCTGATGAAATATCAGATAAATTTATTAAAGCGTTAGAAACAAATACAATGAGTCAATTGATTGCTGATATTTCTGGAAAAAATACAGATTTTACTGCACCTTTTACAGAGAGATTTTTAAAAATAATAAGAGAGAATGGTTTGGATTGCAAAGAAATATATAGATGGATTGATGAAAAATTAGAGATAAAAGAAACTAACTCTGAAAAGATGATAACACTAGAGCACCAATTACAAGCTGGATATCAGTGCTCTCTTGGAAACTCTATAAGCTCAATTAGAGAGGTTGAGGCTTTAAACTGGAGAGAAAGTTTTGAGAGACTAAGCTATGTAGAGAACGTTTTGAGAAAAGATCCAGCAAATATATACTCTGAAATGGATTTTGAATCAAGAGATTATTATAGACATAGGCTAGAAAAGCTTGCAAAAGCAATGAATAAGCCTGAGTCCTTTATAGCAAAAAAAGCTGTACAGTGTGCTGAAGAAGCAGAAATAAACGAACACAACGAATATGAGAGACATGTAGGATATTACATTTTAGATGATGGTATAGAATGCTTAAAAAGTAAATCTGCATTTAAGGATAAAGGTATAAGAAGTGTATCCAATAAAATAAAAAAGGATGCTGTGAAATACTATATAGGAGCTATAGTAATATTTACTTTTGCACTTATAGGAATGTTTCTTATACTAAGTTATGTTAATGATTCCGAAAGAATTTTATGGAGGTACTTAGTTGCAGCCTTAGTATTACTTATACCATGCAGCGAAGTTGCTATTTCCTTATTAAATTGGAGCATTAATCATTTAAACGATGAAGCTTTTATTCCTAAGATTGAGTTTAAAGAAGGAATAGGAGAAGAAAACAAAACTGTTGTTGTGATTCCAACTATTGTTAATAATGTAGATAAAGTTCATGAACTCATTAACAATATGGAGGTTTACTATCTAGCAAATGCTGATAGAGATTTATATTTTGCTTTACTAAGTGATTTTAAAGATAGTAATGAAAAAGAAAATGATGAAGATAAGTATATTGTGGAAAATGCTTTAGAGGATATTAGAAAGCTAAATAATAAGTATTGCAAAAATAGAGAAGATATATTTTACTTTTTCGGTAGATACAGGCAATACAACGAAAGAGAAAAAAAGTGGATAGGATGGGAGAGAAAGAGAGGTAAGCTTGCAGAATTCAACTCTCTTATTAGAGGTAATCCTAATACGAGTTATGATGTTATTAGTGGATATATATCTAATTTTTACAATGTTAAATATGTAATAACATTAGATTGTGATACTCAATTGCCAAGAGATAGTGCAAGAAAGCTTATTGGTGCCATGGCGCATATTTTAAATAAACCTCACATAGATGAAGATAAAAAGATGGTAGTTAGAGGTTATGGATTAATGCAGCCAAGGATTAGTATCAGTACTTTAAGTGCAAATAAAACAATTTTTTCAATGGTATTTTCCGGTGAAACAGGAATTGATACTTATACAACTGCTATTTCAGATGTTTATCAGGATACATTTGGAGAGGGAATTTTTACTGGTAAAGGAATATATCATGTTGATACTTTCAACTATATGTTAAAAGATGAGGTACCTGAAAATTCAATTTTAAGCCATGATTTACTAGAAGGTTCATATGTTAGAACAGCATTAGTTACTGATATTGAATTTATAGACGGGTATCCAGCTTATTATATGGCAAGTATTAAAAGACTCCATAGATGGGTTAGAGGCGATTGGCAGCTTTTACCTTGGCTCAAAAAGAAAAAATCTATTAATACACTTTCTAAATGGAAAATGATTGATAACCTAAGAAGAAGTCTTTTGGCACCAGCTATAATCATTTTAATTGCATTATCATTTCAAGTGCTTCCAGATGGGAATGATAAATGGATTGTAGCAGCTATTCTTGCTTTAATTAGTCCTTTAATTTTTGATGTTACGGAATCTGTAGCATCTCCAATTAGAGGAATAAGCATGTCTGGTAAAATAAATAATAATAAAACTGCAATGGAACAGGTTTTTTTGATATTCTGTTTTTTGCCATTTGTAGCTTATACAATGGTAGATGCTATTGTTAGAACAATATATAGGGTTTATATCAGTAAAAAGAATCTTTTAGAATGGCAAACAGCAGCAGATGTGGAGGCAAGATCTGGAACAGAACTAAAGGATTATATAGCTTTTATGTGGAAAGGCAGTTTTATTTCAATAATATTATTATTTTTAGCATTTATGAAATCAATAGATGCAGGAATTATAATGTTACCATCTTCTGTTGTTTGGTTTTTATGCCCATGGATAGCTTGTTATATAAGCATGGAAGAAAAAGAAAAGGGCAATAGCTTAAGTAGAGAACAGAAAGCTTTGATAAGAAGAATTGCAAGAAAAACTTGGGCATATTTTGAGGACTTCGTTAACGAAAAAAATAACTGGCTTGCTCCGGATAACTATCAGGAGGACCCAAATAATGGAGTTGCCCACAGAACATCCCCTACTAATATAGCAATGGGAATTACTTCGAATCTAGTGGCTTATGATCTAGGCTATATTGGAATATTCCAAAATGTAGATAGAATTGAGAGAATACTAACAAGTGTTGACGATTTAAAGGGATATAAAGGGCATTTATATAATTGGTACAATACTGTAACCAAAGAACCGCTAAATCCTAAATATGTTTCTACAGTAGATAGTGGAAATTTAGCGGGGTATTTATGGTTATTGGTAGAGACATTAGAGGAATATTTAAATAATCCTCTAATAAATAAAAATTTTAAGAGTGGAATTTTAGACACTATATGCCTTGCAGAAGAAGAAATAAATCAAAAGCTTAAAATCCATAATTTTTATAGTGAACAAATAAAAAAAATAAATACTAAAAAATTTGACATATTTGATAGCAAAACATTCTATGAGGAACTATTAAATAAAATTAGCGAAATAAATAATAAAAGTTCAGAAGAACTCTACTGGAATGAGAAGTTAAAAATTTCAGTTGAAAAAGCATTATATGAATTGAGATTAATTTGTCCTTGGATTGATACTGTATTATCAGAGAATGCTCCGGAAGCAGTTAGAAATAAACTTGATAATCTTGCTAGGAAGGTATCAGTAAAAAAATCTAAAGATGAAATAGAACAACTTTTGTTAAATGAAGCCTCACTTACGAAAGAGCTAGTTAATTCATTAAAGCAAACAGTATATGAAATAACAAAGCTTATAAATAAAATTGATGCTTTAAAAGAAAAATCAAATAATATGGTTTGTAATACAGATTTTAAGATGTTATTTGATAAGAAGAGAGGACTTTTCTCAATAGGATATGATGTGGAAAGGGATACTTTAGGTAAAAGCTATTATGATTTATTAGCATCAGAGGCAAGGCAAGCAAGTTTTGTTGCAATTGCAAAGGGAGATATAGATGCTAAGCATTGGTTTAAACTTGGAAGATCTATGGCTAATATATGGAGAAACAAGGGTCTGGTTTCTTGGACTGGAACTATGTTTGAATACTTGATGCCGCTTTTAATTATGAAGCCTTATCCTAATACATTATTATCAGAAACCTACAAATCAGTTGTAGAAGGTCAAAAAAGATATGGAAAAATCAGAAAAGTACCTTGGGGTATTTCTGAATCTGCTTATAGGGCTTTTGATGTAAGTTTAAATTATCAGTATAAGGCTTTTGGTATACCAGGTATAGGGCTAAAAAGAGGGCTGAAAAATGAACTTGTGGTTTCACCATATTCTACAATATTGGCTCTTCAAGTAGATTTAACAGGTGGGTTAAAGAATATAGAAAGACTTATTGGTGAAGGCTTGGAAGGAAAATATGGACTATATGAAGCGATAGATTATACTAAGGAAAGGATGCAAAAGGAAAAGCTTAGTTCAATTGTAAAGTGCTTTATGGTACATCATGAAGGTATGAGTTTAATGTCTATAGATAATGTTTTAAATAAGAATATTCTAAGAGAAAGATTTCATAGAATATCAGAAGTAAAGGCTACAGAGCTTTTACTTCAAGAAAAGGTTCCAAAAGTAGTAGTATATGAAAGAGATCAAAGGTTTGATGAAACTGAAATAAAGGAAGAAAAACAGAATATAATTCTTAGAAGATTTGACACAGCAAAAACAAGCATTCCTGAGGTCCAATTGTTATCTAACGGAAGCTATTCTTGGATGATTAATAATAGTGGAAGTGGATATGGTAAAAAGGGTGAAATGTCAGCCTACAGATGGAAGGAAGATGTTACTTCTGATAGCAGCGGTATGTTTTTCTATATAAAGGATATAAAAACAAGTGAATACTGGAGCAGTACCTATGAACCCTGTAAGAAACATGGAGACAGCTATGAGGTTATATTTTCACCGGATAAAGCTGAATTTAAAAGAAAAGATGGAGAAATAACAACTCATTCTGAAGTTACATTATCTAGTGAAGATGACGCTGAAATAAGAAGGATTTCTCTAAGCAATAATGGAAAAGAGGTAAAAATAATAGAAATAACCTCTTATTGTGAGGTTACTCTTACAACCTTTAGTTCTGATATAGTTCATCCAGCTTTTAGTAATCTTTTTATTAGAACTGAGTATGTTAAGGACCTTGAATGTATTATTGCCAATAGAAGACCAAGAGCTAAGGGGCAGAAAACCCCTTACATTGTCCAGTGTTTTGCGCTAGAAGGTAAGGAAGTTGGAGTAACTGAGTATGAAACAAGTAGAGTTAATTTTATTGGAAGAGGAAGAGATTTAACTAATCCTATAGCTATGGAAGGAAGCTCTGCCTTAGGTAATAGTAAAGGGGCGGTTCTTGATCCAATAATCAGCATTAGAAAGAGAATAAAAATTGAACCTGGAGAAACAGTAAAAATAGCATATACAACTGGAATTGCAGAGTCTAAAGCAGAAGCTGTGGAACTTGCAAGTAAATATAAAGAAATGAAGAGTATAGATAGAGTGTTTGAAATTGCTTTTACACAGAGCTTAATTCAAATGAAATACCTAGGTATAAAGTCTCCTCAGGCAAATCTATATCAAACTATGGCCTCTAAGATATTGTATTTAAGCAGCTTATATAAAGAGAGAGAAGAATATATAAAGAGAATAAAGAGAGGGCAGTCTTCACTATGGAAATATGGTATTTCAGGTGATTTGCCTATTGTGCTTGTAGTAGTGGATGATGAAAAGCACAAGGAGTTAGTAAGGCAAATGCTTAATGCACATGAATATTGGAGAACTAAAGGCTTAAAAGTGGATTTAGTAATTTTAAATATGCAAAACATTTCTTATATTCAGCCTCTTCAAGATAGTATTAGAGATTTGATATCAACTAGTTATGCTAGAGATAAGCAAAACAAGCCAGGAGGTGTTTTCTTATATAACAGGGCTGCTGTTGAGGAAGAAGATAAAGACTTATTAATTGCAATATCCAGAATTGTGCTATATGGTAACAAAGGTTCACTGATTAAACAGGTTAATGAAGTGAAAAAACAATTTAGTAATAAAGAATTGATAGTATCTAATAAATCTTATACCTATGAGCCATACAGATTTAATATCAACAAATTGGAATATTTTAATGAGTATGGCGGCTTTGATTTAGAAAATAATCAATATGTTATCATCTTGAGAGAAGGTAGAAATACTCCTGCACCATGGATAAACGTGGTAGCTAATAAGGATATGGGCTTTATTGTTTCAGAAAGAGGAGCATCTTACACTTGGTGCAAAAACAGCAGAGAGAATAAACTTACATCTTGGTCAAATGATTGGGTGAGAGATCTGCCAGGAGAAGCATTATATATAAGAGATGAAGAAAATGGTGATGTTTGGAGTATATTACCAAGTACTATTCGAGATAAAGGGGAATATATTATTGAGCATGGATTTGGTTATTCCAATTTTAAACATGAAGCAAAGGGAATAATAGGAGAGGCCAACATGTTTGTTCCTCTAGAGGATAAAGTAAAGATTTGCAAGATTAAATTAAAAAATAATTCAAGTACCGATAGAAAGTTGTCCTTAACATACTTTACACAACTTGTATTAGGGGTTGTTAAGGAGCACAATGCCACACATATTGCAACATACTTAAACAAAGAGAAAAATTATATATATGCACAGAATCCATATAGTGAGCATTTTGGAAGCTTGTATGCTTACCTTAAGATTATAGGTGGTGAAGGTGAAAGCTTTACAGGAAGTAGAACTGAGTTTATAGGAAGAGGAGGAACTCTTGAAGAACCTGAAGCTCTAAAAAAGGTGGAATTTTCTAATGAAGTTGGTGCAGGAGTAGATCCATGTTTTGCAGAAAATTCTAAGATAATCTTGAAAAAAGGTGAAGAAAAAAATCTAGTAATAGTGTTTGGTCAGGATGAAAGCCTAAATAATATAGAAATACTAATAGAAAAATATATGAATTTTGATACGGTTAAAAGAGAGTTTGAAAAGGTAAAAGATTATTGGAAAAAGATAACTAACTGTATTAAGGTAAATACACCTGATAAAGCAATGAATATAATGCTTAATGGATGGCTGCTATATCAAACTATTGTATGTAGAATATGGGCCAGAAGTGCATTTTATCAGTCAGGTGGAGCCTTCGGATTTAGGGATCAGCTTCAGGATGTAATGGCCGCTGGGTATGTGAATCCAGAAATGGCTAGGGAACATATACTTTATAGTGCTACTAGGCAATTTATAGAAGGAGATGTCCAGCATTGGTGGCATCCAGTTGTAGATAGCGGCATAAGAACAAGATTTTCAGATGATTTATTATGGCTTCCTTATGTAACGGCTGATTATATAAAAAGAACAGGAGATTACAGTATCTTAGATGAAAAAGCTGAATATCTAGAGGATGAACCTTTAAAAGAAGGTGAGGATGAAAGATATACAATTTCTAAGAAATCACAGAAAGTTGGTACTATATATGAACATTGTATTAAAGCCATAGAAAAAAGCTTGAAATTTGGTCCTCATAACATTCCATTAATGGGTTCCGGTGACTGGAATGATGGTATGAGTGAAGTAGGCAATAAGGGAAGAGGAGAAAGTGTATGGTTGGGATGGTTTTTATATAGTATATTAGATGACTTTAAAGATATATGTAAGATTAGAAATGATCAGTATAGGCTGCAAAGATATATAGAAATGAAGGATTTTATCAAAGAAAATCTTAATAAAAATGCTTGGGATGGTGGCTGGTATAGAAGAGCATATTTTGATGACGGAACTCCGTTAGGCTCTATTGAAAATGATGAATGTCAAATAGATTCATTATCTCAATCTTGGGCTGTTATATCAAAAGCAGGAGAAAAAGAAAAAGTTGAAGAAGCAATGAATGCTTTAGAAAGACATTTAATAAAAGAAGAAACTGGAATGGTACTTCTTTTGACTCCAGCTTTTGCAGATAGTAAGCTGGAACCAGGTTATATAAAAGGGTATGTTCCTGGGGTAAGAGAAAATGGTGGGCAATATACTCATGCTTCCACTTGGGTAGTGCTGGCAATGGCTTTAATGGGAAATGGAGATAAAGCACATAAGGTTTATAGTATGCTTAACCCTATAAATCACTCTAAATCCTACTATAATTGTGAAAGATATAAAGTAGAGCCTTATGTCATGGCTGCAGATGTATATGGAAGAGAACCCCATATTGGAAGAGGAGGATGGACTTGGTACACTGGAGCTGCTGGATGGATGTATAGGGTTGCAGTGGAAGGAATACTAGGCTTAAAATTTAAAGGTAAAGAAGGCTTTGTAGTTGAACCTGCTTTACCAGAAGAGTGGAGTGGTTTTGAGCTTCAGTATAAAAATAAAAATAGTAATTACAACATCAAAGTCTATAAAGGAGAAAATGCCTCTGTCACAATGAATGGAGAAATTCTTGAAACAGGTGTAATTCCTATGACTTCAGAAGGAGAGCATGAGGTTATAGTAGTACTAGAAAGTAAAAAAAGCACCATTGAATCTCAGAGCAAAAGTCTAAACAAATAATTATAATAAATTAAGCTAATCTGTAAACTTGAATTATAAGTTTACAGATTAGCTTTTATAAAATACTTAATTATTCATCTAGATAATCTTCACCCCAGATATCTTCTCCTCCATTATAAGTATAATCAAATTCCATATTGGAGATGTTGTTTGAAACTATAGGATCATTTTCAGGTGTAGGGAGAAATGTATAATCTACTTTAGAATAGGATTTTATTTTTGAAGGCATTTTTTCAAAATATCCTCTTTGATTAGGACCGTAAACTACTCTTTTACCTTTACTCAATTACTTCCACTCCTTTTACTATAGATTTTCTACAATAATTAGTATTTCACCAAAATAAATAATTAAATATATAATAAATTAATATTTCAAGTATAAATATTTTTATAATAGAAGGAACATAGAAAAACTAAATAATTGTTATATAGGGCTTTTATTATATATATAATTTAATTTATAATATAGAAGGGCAAGATTATATTTACATAACTACTAAACAAATGGAGGTAAAAATAGTGGAACAGACTGTTGAAAAGAAGGTTATATTTAGTGGAATACAACCTTCAGGTGAGTTGACCTTAGGAAACTATTTAGGAGCACTTAAAAACTGGGTTAAGCTTCAAGATGATTATAATTGCTATTATTGCATTGTTGATATGCATGCTATAACAGTAAAACAAGAACCAAAGGATTTAAGAAGAAGGACTTTAGAAGTTCTTGCTACCTATGTAGCAGCTGGATTAGATCCTGATAAGAATACAATTTTTATTCAATCACATGTGCCAGCTCACGCAGAAGCAGCATGGCTTTTAAATTGCAATACTTATATTGGTGAACTAAGTAGAATGACTCAATACAAAGATAAATCTCAAAGATATGGTAATAGCATTCTTGCTGGACTATTTAATTATCCTGTATTAATGGCTGCAGATATACTATTATATCAAGCAGATTTAGTTCCAGTTGGAAATGATCAAAAACAACATTTAGAGCTTACTCGAGATATAGCTGAAAGATTTAATAATAGCTATAGTCCTACTTTTAAAATTCCTGAGCCTTATATACCTGAAGAAGGTGCAAAAATAATGGATTTACAGGAACCAACTAAGAAAATGTCAAAATCCTCAGATAATCCAAATTCCTTTATACTTATAATGGATCCTCCGGAGGTGATAAGAAAGAAAATATCAAGAGCTGTAACAGACAGCTTAGGAATTGTAAAATATACTGATGAGCAGCCAGGTGTAAAGAATCTAATTACAATACTAAGTGCAATAACTGGGAAAACTCATGAGGAAATTGAAAAGGAGTATGAAGGTCAAGGCTATGCTCAGTTTAAGAAGGATGTAGCAGAAGCAATAGTAGGTGAACTTGCTCCTATTCAACAAGAGGTTAAGGAGTTAACAACTAACAAGGAATATCTAGAAAGCATTTATAAAAAGGGTGCAGAAAAAGCAAATTATGCTGCAACAAAAACTTTAAGAAAAATGCAAAAAAAGATTGGTTTTATACCACTATCAAAATAAATTATTAAAATAAATTTATACTATAGTTTCTTTTTAAGGACTATAGTATAAATTTATTGATTACATGTGCTACCCCATCTTCTTCATTAGATAATGTAACAAAGTCAGCAACTTCCTTGATTTCAGTAGTTGCATTTCCCATAGCAACTCCAAGTCCTGCAAAATTAATCATATCTATATCATTTCCTGAGTCTCCAATACAAATAACATCATCTTTATGAATACCTAATTTTTCTGCTATAAGCTGAATTCCCGTACCTTTAGTAACTCCTTTTGAGAGTATTTCTAAGGTATTATAAGAAGGTCTTAATACTGTAAATTTATTAAATAACTCTTTAGGGGTGTTTTCCCTGTCAAGGACCAAAGAATCATTTCCATTAGAAGTTTTTGGAATAGTAAGCGTATAATTATTTCTCTTTATAACTCCTACTAAGTGTTCTTTAAAGTGTAGATTTTCATTTATATAGACTGCTCTATTTATTGTAATATCCTTATTTAAAGTGTTAAAATCTACGATCTTCATATCTAAGCCTGATAGCAAGGCTTCTAATTGAGAAGTAATATTTAAGGTTGGAGTTAAAATTAAAGCTTCCTTTTGCAATAAAATATTTAAGGTTATTTTCAACTGCTTGGCAACATTATAAAGATATTGCATATCATCATAAGTTAATGTACTTTCAAATAGTACTTCCTTTGTGCCTAAACACTTAACGAAGGCACCACTGCAAGCAATTCCATAATCGTCATTAGAGATTATATTTAATTGTTTAGCATACTTTTCAAGTCCTTGAATAGGCCTTCCAGTTGATAGAACAATTTTTATGCCTTTTGCACTTGCTTCTTTTATAGCTTTTATAGTTGAAGTTGAAATAGTTTTATCATTTTTCAGTAAAGTACCATCTATATCAATAGCTATTAATTTATACATTAGTATCCCCCTTAAGTTGTATCCTTTATTTTTTTATTATAACATTTTCAAGTTAAGAGAGTATTAACAATTTAAGAAAAATGCGGCGCATTTTTCTTAAGTAACCAGTGGCCAGTTGCCAGTAGAATTAATAAAACTGGTTACTGGGAATTGGTTACTAAGAATTTTACGTCGTAAAATTCTTAAATTGCAAATCAAAAGGGTATTAAGAAATTACTTTAATAAGGAATTAGTTTATGGTAATATTAATAGTTGAGAGTTAAATTTCAGGTTTAGATTTTTACAAGGAAAGCCTAAAATTATGTTGGAAAGAGGAGAAATAGGTGGCAGATTTAATAAGAGAAATAGAAAAAAGACGAACTTTCGCTATAATATCTCACCCTGATGCGGGTAAAACTACATTAACCGAAAAATTATTATTATACGGAGGAGCTATAAGAGAAGCAGGTTCAGTAAAAGCTAGAAGAGCTTCAAAGCATGCAGTTTCTGACTGGATGGAAATCGAGAAACAAAGAGGAATTTCTGTTACATCCTCAGTATTGCAATTCAATTATGCAAATCACTGTATAAATATTTTAGATACCCCAGGACACGAGGACTTTAGTGAAGATACATATAGAACACTTATGGCTGCCGATAGTGCTGTTATGGTAATTGACGGAGCTAAAGGTGTAGAAGCACAGACTAGAAAATTATTTCACGTCTGCAGCTTAAGAGAAATACCTATATTCACATTTATAAATAAGATGGATAGAGAAACAAAAGATCCTTTTGAATTACTTGAAGATATTGAAAAAGAATTAGGAATAAAATCTTATCCTATGAATTGGCCTATAGGATGTGGAGCTGATTTTAAAGGAGTTTATGATAGAAATAATAAACATATTTTATTATTTAACGGCGGCAATCATGGACAAAGTACAGTTCAGATTCTGGAAGGAACTTTAGAGGACGAAGAAATAAGAGAGCTTATTGGAGAACCTTTATACGAAAAGCTATTAGAGGACTTAGAATTATTAGATGAAGCTGGAGAAGAATTTAATATAGAAAGTATTAAAAGTGGAGAACTTACTCCTGTCTTCTTTGGTAGTGCTTTAACTAACTTTGGAGTGGAGCCGTTTCTTGAGAACTTCTTGAAGATGACGCCGCCACCTTTACCTAGAAAGTCCAACATAGGAAATATTGATGTTTTTAGTGAGGATTTTTCTGCCTTCGTATTTAAGATTCAAGCAAATATGAATAAAGCTCATAGAGATAGAATTGCTTTTATGAGAATTTGTTCTGGAAAGTATTCAAAAGGAATGGAAGTATATCACGTATCACAGGATAAAAAAATAAAGCTTACTCAGCCACAGCAATTTTTAGCTGAAGAAAGAGAAATTGTTGAAGAAGCTTATGCTGGTGATATTATTGGAGTATTTGATCCGGGTATTTTTGGAATAGGGGATACACTATGTCCAGCTTCAAATAAATTTAAATTTGAGGGAATTCCTACCTTTGCACCTGAACACTTTGCAAGGGTTAGAACTGTAGATACCATGAAAAGAAAGCAATTCATTAAAGGAATTACTCAAATTGCTCAAGAAGGTGCTATTCAGGTATTTAAGGAACTTCATATTGGTATAGAAGAGATAATAGTTGGGGTAGTTGGTGTACTTCAATTTGAAGTTTTAGAATATAGACTAAAAAATGAATATAACGTAGATATAAAATTAGAAAGACTTCCATATAAAAATGTAAGATGGATAGAAAAGTCAGAAATTAGACCTGAGGATTTAAATATTACTAGTGATACAAAAGTTGTTAAGGACATAAAAGATAAAGATCTTCTAATCTTCTGCAATGATTGGGGAATCAATTGGGCACTAGAACATAATAAAGGCTTAGTATTATCTGATATAAGTAAGAGTGATGAATAAAAAAAGCTTAGGGATTTTAAAATTCCTAAGCTTTTTTCTTGCCATATAAAATATCTATTATAAAAACTATAGAAGAAAAAACAATCAGAAAATTTATTAGACTGGTGCCTATTCTAAATACTATTCCTGCCAGCCAAATTATAAGAAGAGAGGCCCCGAGCCATCTTAATATTGTCATTCTATATCCTCCTGATCAAATTAATAATGTAATATTTTCTAACATAGTATATGCAAATAATTAATAAATTATTTGTAGCAAGTCACTTACGCAGTGTGATGATTTGGTACAGATGTGTATCGATACATTTGCAGAAAAATGAAAACTACATATAATTATGATATACAAAAAGAAATGGAGGAATTTAAATGGAACAAAATAGGGGAAAAATGGGGGCTAGTTCAGCTAAAACAAGTACTTATGATTTAATTAAGGTTGGATTAATGGCGGCTATAGTGTTTGTAGCTACATCAATAATTCATGTACCGTCTTTCATGGGGGTAGTTCACTTAGGCGATAGCATGGTTTTTGTAGCAGCACTATTATTAGGAAAAAAGAAAGCAGCAGCAGCTTCGGCAATAGGTATGAGCTTGTTTGACCTATTAAATGGATATACTGCGTGGGCACCTTTTACTTTTGTAATAAAGGGAGTTATGGCTTACATTGCTGGCAGCATAGCTTATAGAAGAGACTATGAGGGTAAAAAAATAATAAATAATATACTTGCATTTGCAATTGGTGGATTATTTATGATTGCTGCTTATTATTTTAGTGGAGTATTAATGGCAAAATATATTGTATCTCCTTCAATTACTATAAATGAAGCATTTTTATTAGCGCTTAAAGATATTCCAGGAAATATTGCACAAGTAGTTGCAGGAATAGTAATAGCTGTTCCACTTAGTATAAGTTTAAATAAAGTTAAGAAATAGAAAATTTCTAACCCAAAGAACTATTAGATGGAATTATAAAAAGTGATTTAATTTTTTAAATCACTTTTTTATAATTTAAGTAATAACAGCAATATAAATATTTATGTTAATGAAGGATTTCTATTGATTTTATAGAATATTATAAGGTAATATTATTATATAAAATAAGGTAATGAAAATTCTAGGAGAAAGTGGGACTTTATGAACATAAATAATACTGATTTAGATGACCAATATAAAAGGGATTACTTAAAATTAAAAGATGAATTTGAAACATATCAAAGTTTTGCTGAAAGTACAATACAGTTACTTACGGAAAAAAATATCAGACTAGAAAAGAAGTTAGATTCCATAACTAATATTGTAGAAATTAGCAAATACATAAATTCATATCTTAGTAAGAAAGAATTGATCCCTATGATAAATGATATGATAATCGGTATTTTGGGTGCTACATATTGTTCAATATATCTTATAGAAGATGATGAATTAACGCTTAAAGCTTCAAATTTAAGGAATCAATCCTCAGATCTTTCTCATAAAGAATTATTTAAGGAATGTTTTAATGGTAAACCATTTATTATAAATTCAAAGGAACCTATTTTTGATAGAAATTATAATAAAAGTGATATACATTCTTTAATCGGTGTACCTATATATTTAAGAGAGAAGTTTATTGGATATATTATAGTAGAACATGCATTGAATAATTTTTTTGTCCATGAGCATATAAAATTTATATCTACTATTGCAAACCAGATAGCTATAGCATTGGAAAATAATAATCTTTATAATCAAATTAGGGAAAATTCTATTAGAGATCCTCTTTTAGGAATATACAATAGAAAATACTTTTATGATGTAGTAGAAGATAAATTAGCTAAAGATAATACAAGAAAATTTGCTATTATAATGATGGATTTAGACAATTTTAAAAAGGCAAATGATTTGTATGGACATCAATATGGAGATGAAGTATTAAAATTAACTGTAAAAACTATTGAAGAAAATATTGATAAAAATGATATGCTTGCTAGATATGGTGGAGAAGAAATGGTTATCTTTATTGAAGGCTTTCATAGTATTTCAGAAGTCTTTGATAAGATTGATAAAATAAGAAATAAGATAAAGAATACAGTAGTAAGCTATAAGGAAATACAAGGGAGTATTACTGCAAGCTTTGGCATTAGTTATTATCCGGAAGATGGTAAAAACTTAAATGAAATAATTAGTGTAGCTGATTATAGACTATACGTAGCAAAGAAGAGTGGGAAAAATAAAGTAGTAAATCATTAAATAGGGGATGAATGACAATTCAATCTCCTTTTTAAATTAGTGGAAATTTAGTGGTATTTTTTATAGATAAATCATAATATATAACGAGTATAAAATTGGAGATAAGGAGTATGAATAAAAAAAAGTTTATTAGTCTACTTAAAAGTAATGAAGGGCTGAAATTGGATTTTAAACTTATACTTGATTTAAGTACAGAAACAGGTAAAAAGGAGCTAGCTAAAGATATTTGTGCATTGGCTAACTCAAGAGGTGGAAGGGGATACCTTATTATTGGTGTTGAAGATAAGACTAAAAGGATTATAGGTATAGAAAAAGATTCTATTACTGAAGAACAACTTCAACAAATAATAACTTCAAGATGCGAGCCTCCTATACCAATAGGGCTGGAATTTATTGAACATGAAGATAAAAATCTTGCTATAATCACAGTTTTTCAGAGCAATTTAAAGCCTTTTCAAGTTCGAGAGAATGGGGCCTTTTATATAAGAAGGGGTTCCACCACAGATACTATGAGAAAACAGGAACTTATTACTTCTTTTCAAGAAAGTATGAATATTAATATTGAATTAGCTCCTGTAGTTAAGAGTAATCCTGAGGACCTAGATGTAGATCTTATTAATAAATACTATAGACTGCATGGGATTGAATGTACTGATACAAATAGATTATCATTAATGGAAAATACTAAAATTATATATTTAGATGAAGAATCAAAAAGATATAATGTAACTCTAGGTGGATTGATAGTATTTTCTAAAATAAATTATTTGTATTTACCTTATAATTTAATTAGAATTATCAACAATGTGGATAATAATAATCATAAAGTCCATATAATCCAGGGTGATTTATTGAGTATGCTAAAGGAATGTAATAAAACCTTAGGTGATATACTTCCTAAAAACTATCCTAAAAGTGCAGTTTATGAAGCTATAAAAAATGCTGTACTTTATAGAGATTATACAATAATAAATAAAGAGATAGAAATAATAGTTGGAAATAGCAGCGTAAGTGTTACAAGCCCAGGAGTTTTATTGAAAGAAAATAAAGGGTCTATGGAGGTATCTAATGACTACCTAAGAAGAAATATGTGGATATATGAAAAAATCATTACTTTAGGTGAAGATAATTTAAATGCTCAAACAAGGAAAGGATTTTTCAGGATGAAAAAAGACTTTAAGAAATTTGGAGATGTAATTTTTGTAAATTCTTATAAGGACAATATATTTAAGGTTATATTTCCAGGAATAAATAAAATTAAATAATCTATTTAAAGCAAAAGTATGTTGATAAATTATTCAAAATATTGTATAAATAAATTAATATATAATTTAAAAGGAGTGGTTAGCATGCTACATGTTTTTTGTGATGCAAAAGGTTCAGGAAAAACTAAAGCTCTCATCCAATCTGCTAATGAAAAGGTAGACTTTTCAAAGGGAAATGTTGTTTATATTGATGACGATAATGGACCACTACTACATTTAGACAGAAGAATTAGATTTATTTCAACAGAACAATACAATTTAATGGATTACAGCAATTTATATGGTTTTTTGTGCGGCATCTTGTCAAGGGACTATGATATTAACACTATATATATAGATGGATTATTTAATATCATAGATGGAAATGTTCATGATGCGGCACATTTATTTTTTAATTTAGAGAAAATATCTAGAAAATATGATGTCGATTTCTACATTAGCATGAATCTTGAAAAGGATAACATGCCAGAATTTATTAAGAAATATGTTGCATAAGAGTAAAAATACTTATATAATATTGCTTAAATAAATAAAAGCTATAGATAATGATAGAAAAAAGTAACCTTATGGATCATAAAGAGAGCTAGTGGTTGGTGTAAACTAGTTGAAAAATGAGGCGAAATACATTCTTGAATCTTATACTGAAAGGCTAAGGCTTACTAGGTTGTTACGTAAATTCCAACGTTATATGGGAAATGAGTGAATATGCTTGCATATTAATTTGGGTGGTACCACGGAAATTTCGTCCCTTTATATTTTTATATAAAGGGACTTTTTATTTACATTAATTGAAGCTAGAATAGAAAAATTGGAGGAATAGAAATGGAAAACGTATTTGATATTTTGAAAGAAAGAGGATATATTAAACAAACTACTCATGAAGAAGAGATAAGAGAACTCTTATGTAAAGAGAAAGTAACTTTTTACATAGGTTTTGACCCTACTGCAGATAGTTTACATGTTGGGCATTTTATAGCTCTTATGTTCATGTCTCATATGCAAAAAGCAGGTCACAGACCAATAGCATTAGT
Organism: Clostridium homopropionicum DSM 5847; assembly: GCF_001263795.1. Lineage (GTDB taxonomy): Bacteria > Bacillota > Clostridia > Clostridiales > Clostridiaceae > Clostridium_H > Clostridium_H homopropionicum. The sequence goes on along the minus strand of NZ_LHUR01000012.1, from coordinate 247,286 downwards.
TGGTGGGGGAACTGCTATGATTGGTGACCCAAGTGGAAAGACTGATATGAGAAAAATGCTTACAAAAGAGGAGATTGCTGCAAATGTGGCAAGTATAAAGAAACAGTTTGCTAAATTCATAGATTTTAGCGACGATAAAGCAATACTTGTAGACAACGGAGATTGGCTGCTAAATTTAAATTATGTTGATTTTATAAGAGATATAGGTGTTCATTTTTCAGTTAATAGAATGCTTACAGCAGAGTGTTTTAAACAAAGAATGGAGAAAGGATTGTCTTTCTTAGAATTTAACTATATGGTAATGCAAGGATATGACTTTTTAGAGTTAAACAAGAGATATAATTGTGTTATTCAGCTTGGTGGAGATGATCAGTGGTCTAACATGATAGCTGGAATGGAACTAATAAGAAAAAAAGAAAGAAAAGCAGCATATGCCATGACTTCTACTTTATTAACTAATAGTGAAGGAAAGAAAATGGGCAAAACAGAAAGCGGTGCTTTATGGCTTGACCCTGCTAAGACTTCTCCATATGATTTTTACCAATACTGGAGAAATGTAAATGATGCGGATGTAGAAAAGTGCTTATCTTTACTTACTTTTATACCGATGGATGAAGTAAGAAGACTTGCCTCACTACAAGATGCAGCTATAAACGAAGCAAAGAAAGTTTTAGCCTTTGAAGTTACAAAGCTTGTGCATGGAGAAGAAGAAGCAATGAAGGCTCAAACTGCAGCTGAAGCTTTATTTGGGGGAGGAGCTGATATGAGTAATGTTCCTTCTATTGAAATAACAAAAGAGGATTTGAACACTGGATTGTTAGACATATTATTGAAAGGAAAAGTTATTCCATCTAAAAAAGAAGGCAGAAGATTAATAGAACAAGGTGGAGTTTATTTAAATGACGTTAAAGTTGAAAATCCAAACCTTACGCTAAGTGAAGCAGATCTTAAGGATGGTAGTGCTCTTGTTAAAAAGGGAAAGAAAAATTACTATAAAATTTCTCTACAATAAACTTTAAAGAAAAATGTCGGAATTTCGACATTTTTTTCATTACAGATAAGAAGTAATCATTCGATAATAAAATAATATCTATATAGTTTTGTAAAGAGGTGTGGAATAGGTGGCAGGAATTTGGAATGTAAATAGTGCGTACAATTTAGACTCAAAGCAAGTACAAAAGAAACTTTCATTTGTACTAGGAGATAAATTTTCAGCTAGGATTGTTAATTTAGATAAATTGACAAGTGAAGCAATTTTAAAGCTATTAGATGGATGGCAATTTTCTGCCCAAATAAAACAACCTATTGATTCAGTACCAGAGGGATTAATAAAATTTCAAGTTGATGGATATGAAAATGGCAAGCTTATTATAAAGTTACTTGGCAATACTGAAGAAACAGAAAAAGAGAATATTCTTACAGACACACTAGAGGAACAAGGCCTAAAGGTTAAAAAAGATGATTATGCAATTCTTGAAAGAATGATTAAGCATAGAATGCCTTTAAGTAAGGATAATATTTCAATGATTAAATCTCTCCTAGATTTTCAAGAAAAGATAAGTAAAAATCCTTCAGAGGAAAATGGATTCATTTTTAAATATCTTGAAAATAAGCAGATTTCACCTGATAGCGAAGCAGGTCAAAAAATATTTAATCAACTTAAAGGGTTTTTTAGCCAGTTTAAAAATTTAAGCTTTGATGCATTATTGACTTTAACAGAAAATGAAATATCATTAACTGAAGAGAATATAAAGAGTTTTAATAATATTAATAATAATTCAATGCATATATACAAGGAATTAGAAAGTCTTGAAAGTCAATTATCAAAGGATAAGCTAAGCTATATAAATCTAAAAGATATTGAAAATAATATAAACTATAGTAATGCTTCTAAAGAAACGCCAGCTAAAGAAAGTAAAGAAGCTAATACTACTTTTAAATCTAATGCTTATATACAAGGTTCATATGTGGGTAAAGACTCAGAAATTGATAAAAAGCAAATAATCAAGCAGCTTTTACAAGTAGATGATAAGGATAGTCAAGTTTCTGAAAACAATAAAGATATAACTAATAAATCAACTGATAATTTAAAAAAAGTTGAAATAGAAGCAGAACAAGAGATGCCTAGAAATGTAAACTTAGAAAAGGAAGCTTCAGTAAATAAAATAATTAATAATAAAGTTGAAATTTCTCATAAGATAATTGAGCAAATAAATGATAAAACAAATGAAATGAAAGAAATAATAAAACAGGCTATACAGGAAAGCAACAGTAAAGGAGACTCTTACAGTAAAGTAATTCAAGGTCTTCAAGAAAAGATGAATGATTTTAAAGTATTTAATTCTTTGTCAAACCAATATTATTATTTAGATGTACCTCTTAATATTAATGAAAAGCAATATCCTTGCAAATTAATAATTAAAGATGATAGGAAAAAAGGTAAAAAAATTGATTCAACTAATGTAAAATTTGTTGCTTCTGTAAAAACTGTAAATATGGGAGTAGTAGATGCTTATATAAAAGTAAGTAATTCTAATCTGAGTTTAGATATAAAATCTGAAGAACAATGGGTTAAGGTAATTGAGCTAGGCAAAGAAAAGATAGAAAAAAAACTAAAGGAGCTTGGATTTATTACTTATGTAAGAGTAGATAAAAAAGAGAAGCAGGCTGACCTGGTTCAATGCAGAGACTTTTTTGAAGATATAGAGTTTACAAGAATTAATCTTATGGTATAAAATAAGGGAGAGTATAATGGCCACACAGGATAGAAAAAAGGCAGCAGCATTAAAATATGAATTAAATTATGATGCACCTATTGTAACAGCTGCAGGAGTTGGATATTTAGCAGATAAAATTATTGAAGAAGCAGAGAAAAATAGCGTTCCTGTTGTTCAAAATAAGGAATTAGCTGATTTACTTATGAACGTTGATGTGGGAAGCAATATACCTGAAGAACTATATAATGCAGTAGCGGAAGTAATAGCTTATATAATGGATATAGATAGATTAGCAGATAGAAGGTGACATAGTATGGCTTTATATGCAATATCGGATTTGCATTTATCTTTTGATGCTGAAAAGCCTATGGATGTTTTTGGAGAACATTGGCTTAATCATGATGAGAGAATAAAAGAAAATTGGATTACTAAAATTTCAAATAAAGACACGATTTTAATTGCAGGAGATATATCCTGGTCAATGAAAATGGAACAAGGAAAGGTTGATTTAGAATGGATACATAGATTACCTGGCAGAAAAATAATTTCTAAAGGAAACCATGATTATTGGTGGAATAGTATAAATAAGCTTAATAATCTTTATGATGATATGAATTTTATTCAAAATAACTTTTTCACTTACGAAGATTATGCTGTATGTGGAACAAGAGGCTGGAATCCTCCAGGAGAAAAATATACTAAGCATGATGAAAAGATTTATAATAGAGAAAAGATAAGACTTAGATTATCTCTTGATAAAGCTAAAAATGAAGGATATGAAAAAATCATAGTTATGCTGCATTATCCGCCTGTAAATGAAAAATTTGAAGAATCAGATTTTACAAAAATTCTTGAAGAGTATAAAGTTGAAAAGGTTATTTACGGACATCTTCATGGGCCTTCTTTAAGAAATGTTTTTGAAGGTATGTATAATGAGATAGAGTATATTATGACCTCATGTGATTATATAAATTTTGATCCTGTTAAGATACTATAAAAAGAGCTAGAATATAAACTCTAATTCAGGCTGTTGATAAACATATTTTGTCAACAGCCTTTTTATCAAAATACCTTAGATTATTTAGTGAAAAGAGATGATAAGAAGCCTTTCTTTTTACTTGAAGTTGTATAGCTTTCAGAAGAATCCTTATTTTCATCAGATTTTACGCACTTTATCAGATCCTTTTGATCTCTAGCTAATTCCTTAAGCCTTTTATTTACACTAGGAGTAGTTATTACCTTACTAAACCAAAGCATAGCTTCTTCACCATTTCCAATACGTCTATTTAATTCTCCAATTAAATACATAGTAGTAAACCTGTCCATTCCGTATATTGGGAAATCCTCATTAAAGTATGCATCATTAAACCCTTTTAGAGATTGATTAAGATATTCAAGCTCCATTTTTGAATCACCTTCTAATCTATTCATCCAAGCAAGTTTCAGGCAATTCATGGCTTTTTTGCTAGCAGGAGCATCCATATAAACGTAATTTAACAATGAGAGTTTATATCTTTCGATAGAAATAGCAAGATCGTAAGGTTCAGTATAGGTTCGCCCTCTCCATCTAGAAGTAATGTTTTGTTTTACTAAGTCTTTTTGAAAGCTTTTTATTTTTTCAAAATCTGCTTTCATTGCTGCATATCCACAGCTGTTACATAACCAAACATCATAGAAATATGGATTTACTAATTCGTATCTAATGAAAAAATCACTATCTTTACCCTTCATTCTATAAGAAGAAGTCTTTATTGCCTTAACTGTAAAGGACGCACCACAAACAGGACAAGTTAGCTTCTTGTCATATAAATGAGATAAATCTTTTAGAGAATTTTCATTGAAGTCATTTTCCGGTTCATTTTCTTTTTTATCTTTTTCTCCGTACAAGTTTAGACCATCTACGTTTTCAAAGCCTAAATCATCTAAGCCAGAAAAAATATCCTTCATTTTTACCACCACCTAGTAATCATTAAAAGTTAACTTAAATAAATTATAGCAAAATATTGTACAAAAAACATAGATTTTCTTAAAATAATAATATATATATGTAATAGTTACAAATTATAATATATAATATTTTTAGAAAAATATTTAAGCTAATGTAGAAGGTGAATTATATGGCAGTAGGAGAATGGAAGAAATTTCTTATACCTTATGAACAAGCAGTAGAAGAATTAAAGATTAAATTTAAAAGTATTAGAAGGGAATACAGAAGGAAAAATGAAAATTCCCCTATTGAATTTGTTACAGGCAGAGTTAAGGAATTATCTAGCATATTAGAAAAATCAAATAAATTTAATATACCTCTTGAGAGAATAGAATACGAACTTGAAGATATAGCTGGTATTAGAGTGATGTGCCAATTTGTAGATGATATATACAGAGTAGTTGATTTAATAAGAAACAGAAAAGATATGCAGATAATGTATGAAAAAGACTACATAACAGATGTAAAAGTTAGCGGATACAGAAGCTATCATATAATAGTTAAATATCCAGTTAATATGGCAGATGGAGTAAAGGAAATTTTAGCAGAGTTTCAAATAAGAACTCTGGCAATGAACTTCTGGGCTACTGTAGAGCATTCTCTAAATTACAAATACAAGCATAAGATACCAGAAGAGATTAAAGAAAAACTGAAAAGCGCAGCAGATGCCGCTTTTAAGCTGGATCAGGATATGCTTGAAATAAAAGATGAAATCATGGATGCTCAAAAATTATTTGAAGTGAAATCTAGCTTAGTTTCAGATATAACAAATAATATCTTTACTTTATTATCTCTAGGAAGAACTAATGAAGCAGATAATTATCGTTCCCAATTAAATAAGGTTATTTCGGAAGGCGAAGACATAGAACTTAGCAAGCTGTTAGAAGCAACTGAAAAAAGTATTGGAATGCACAAATAAAAAATGCGACCTGAGCTTAGGTCGCATTTTTTCTATTTAGCTACTATATTTACAAGTCTTCCTTTTACAACAATTACTTTTAATATACTCTTACCTTCAAGGAAAGAAATAATAGTTTCATTATTAATAGCTGCTTCTTTAATTTCATCTTCAGAATAATTTGTAGGTACATTCATTCTAGCTCTTATTTTCCCACTTATTTGTATTGCAATTTCCACTTCATCTTTAATTAATGCATTAGGATCAAAAGTAGGCCATGAAGTACTAAATACAGAATAAGTTTCACCCAGTTGCTCCCATTGATCTTCAGCAAAATGAGGTGCAAATGGAGCTAATAGCTTAATGTAATCAACTAAAGCTTCTTTAAGGAAAGCTGCATTCTTGTTTTCTTCATTAAGATATTTAGATAGAGCATTTGTATATTCCATCATTCTTGCAATTGCAGTATTAAATTGGAACTTTTCTGTGTCTTCTGTTACATGTTGAATTGCATAATGTCTAGCATAATTTAACTCTTTTTCAGCTTTTTCAAGGGTAGTCTTTGAGTTATTATTGTTAGAAAGTTCATCTCTTGCTTCTTCAAGGATTCTTTCAACTCTATCTACAAACCTTCCGATAGATTTAATTCCATCATCAGACCAAGCTCCTCCTTCAGAGTATGCAAAACCAAACATTAAATACATTCTAAATACATCAGCACCAAATTCTTTAATATAATCATCTGGAGAAATAGTATTTCCCTTTGATTTACTCATTTTAAGTCCATCTGGTCCTAGGATTAAGCCTTGGTGAGTTAGAGATTTAAAAGGTTCATCAAAGTTTAAATATCCCATATCTCTCAATGCTTTTGTTATAAATCTTGCATATAGAAGATGCATACATGCATGTTCTGGTCCGCCAACGTACTTATCTACTGGCAGCAATTTATTTACTTTGTCGCTGTCAAAGGCAATCTCAGAATTGTTATTGTCAACATATCTTAAATAGTACCAAGAAGAACATACAAAGGTATCTAAGGTATCACTTTCACGTGTTGCATGATTTCCACATTTAGGGCAGGTAGTATTTAAGAAATCAGCATTTTTAGATAATGGAGATTTACCATCAGGGGTAAACTCTATATCATATGGAAGTTCAACAGGTAACTGACTTTCAGGAACAGGAACAATTCCACACTTATCACAATATACTACTGGAATAGGAGCTCCCCAATATCTTTGTCTTGAAACTAACCAGTCTCTTAATCTATAATTCACTTTCCAGCGGCCAAGGTTTTTCTCTTGAAGCTTTTTAACTATAGCTTCCTTTGCCTTATCTCCTATTAAATCGTTGAACTCATTACTATTAACAAGCTTACCATAATCACAGTATGGAAGTGAGTCTCCTCCTTCAATAACTCTAATTATTGGCAGATTGTACTTTGTTGCAAAAGCAAAGTCTCTATCATCGTGGCCAGGAACAGCCATAACGCAGCCTGTTCCGTAAGTTGCTAGAACATAATCTGCAACCCAAATAGGAACTCTTTCTGAAGTTATAGGATTTATTGCATAGGAGCCAGTAAATACTCCAGTTTTCTCTCTTGTTAAGGATTGTCTTTCAATATCTGATTGTTTTTGAGCTTGAAGCTTATATTCTTCAACAGAATTTTTATATTCTGGTTGAGTAACACTGTCTACATACACACTTTCAGGAGCAAGGACTACATAAGTTACTCCATTAAGCGTATCTACTCTTGTAGTGAAAACATCAAATTTTATATCAGAATTTTCTACACTGAAGGTTACTTCAGCTCCTTTTGATTTTCCAATCCAATGCTTTTGCATTGCTTTTGTCTTTTCTGGCCAATCAAGTTCATCTAACTTTTCAATAAGCTCATCAGCATAATCAGTTATTTTAAAGAACCATTGAGTAAGTTCCTTCTTTTGAACCTCAGAATCACATCTTTCACAATGACCCTCAAGAACTTGTTCATTTGCTAATACTGTATTACAGCTAGGGCACCAATTAACAGGAGCATTTTTTCGATAGGCAAGACCCTTTTCAAATAATTTTAAGAACACCCATTGAGTCCATTTATAATAATCAGGATTGCATGTAATTACTTCATGATCCCAATTAAACATAGCTCCCATAGCTTTTAATTGATCTTCCATGGTTTCAATATTTTTCATTGTAGAGTCTTTAGGATGAATGCCTGTTTTTATTGCGTAGTTTTCTGCAGGAAGACCAAAAGCATCAAAACCCATAGGTTGGAATACATTATATCCTTGCATTTTCTTAAATCTTGCCCAAGAATCAGTAGGACCGTAATTGAACCAATGACCAGCATGAAGCTTTGCACCAGAAGGATAAGAAAACATTTCTAAAGCATATAATTTTTTACCTGGAGCATTTTCATCAAAATTGTGTAGCCCAGTGGCTTCCCATTTATCTTGCCACTTTTTATCTACGTATGTTCCATAGTTTCCCATTTAAAATAGACCTCCTCACAGTTGTTTAAGTTAATATTAAATAAAACAAAAAATCTTTCGTCTCTAAATTGTAAGAGACGAAAGATACTATTCCGCGGTACCACTCTTATTAAGCATAAAGCTTCACTCAAAATATAACGGATTACCCGTATCTGGTTTGCCAGATAAGCTCAAAGGCAAGTTCATAGTCTTCTATTACTATCTCACAGCAAACGATAGCTCTCTTTAAATAGAGTGAACATTACTACTCCTTCTCAACGCATTACAGTATTTAACTCTTTAATTTTTAATTATAGTTAAAAGACTTTTGCCTGTCAAGTAGGTATTAATAGAATAGCTTTAGTTACTATTAAGCAGTTTCTACAAAAATATTTTTATCATCTATATTTTTTTCTTTTAGTAATTTTTTCGCAGCATTAATCATAGGTTTTGGGCCACACATATATACTTTAGAATCACTAAGGTTTAAATTTTTAATTATATCTGTAACAAAACCTTTATTACCTTTATAATTTTTATCAAAGGCAGCAACTTTTGTAAATTCAAATTTATCATTAGAATTGCTTAAAGCTGTGAATTCATTATCATACAAAAATTCATTTTCATAGTTTGCTCCATAAACTAATGAGACTTTTTCAATAGAATTTGAAGAGCTTAGTATATCTTTAACTATTGGAAGGAAAGGTGTAATTCCGATTCCTCCTCCAACTAAAAGAATATTCTTAGCAGTCTTATCTACAACTAGCTCATGGCCCATTGGACCTTCTAGAGTAACACTATCTCCTACCTTTAGGTTCTGAGACATTATTTCTGTACCGTAGCCATCTTTTACATTTTTTACAGTAACACTTAGGATTGTATCGTCTTCGTTATATGAGGATATTGAATATGCACGGTTCATGTGAGGTTCTTCCAATATATTTACTAAAATAAATTGTCCTGCCTTATAATTTACTTTTTCAGGCTTTATAAATTTGAAAGTATACTCTGTAACATCATCTTTTAATTTTTGAATTTTTATAATTTTAGATTCAATCTTTTGTCTATTCTCAAATCCAGTAATATTAATACTGTTTTTTATTTCTAAGGAAGTCTTCTCGTCTTTTAGTGACAATATGCCAGCAGGACAGTTGACTACGCAAGTAGAGCACCTAATACATTTTTCTTCGTCAAACTGATTTTTGTCTGAAAATGCCAAGTATGGTTTAAGCTGCATTGGACAAACTCTTGAGCATTTACCACAACTATGGCACATATCTTGACTTGCTATAGTTATTTTTTTATCTGTTTTTTTAGCAACTCCTAACAATTTTCCAAGTTTATAAGAGAGAATTTGCATCATGCCCATTGGACAAAATCTGCACCAAGTACGTGGAGTAATAAATAATGCAAGTGGAACTCCTATTATTAAAACCATAAGATAGCTAGTAACAAATATTAATCCAACTTTATTATAAAAGCTTGCTGTACCAAATAAGCCAAAAGCTTTTATAAGTTTACTTATTATTCTATAAGCAAACCATGAAAAAAAGGCAATTGCCAATAACTTTGACTTAAAAAACCACGGAATATTTTTATTTCTAGTAAATTTTAATATAACAGTATCATATAAACTTCCGTGAGGGCAAAAATTACCACACCAAAACCTTCCTCTAAAAAATGCTGTTGCTGATAAGGACAAAATAATCGGAATAACTAGGAGACCTAATCTTGGATACCACAAACCTCCTATAGCTACTACAATGGTAAAAATCCATGCCCACTTTCTTACAAATGTAAATGTTCTGTTTGCCTTAATATTGAATGCTGCCATTTAAAATCCTCCTGTGAATACAATTTTTATTTTACCCCCAGGGGGTATATAAAGATTATATTTGGGCAACACTCTTCTGTCAAAGCTATTATAGACGATTATATTAAAATACATTTAAGTATCATACCTATATGGGGTATATTTGAAGATTTTCTTCTCCTTTTGTTAATGAAAAATTACCTGAACCAATAAGATTCTGGTATACTATAGTAGAAATAATTTTCAGGCTAATAATATTTTAAGATGAGGAGATGTTTTTATGACCATGGAAAATATGGATTCAATTTCAATGAAGGATATGATGAATGAAATAGAGAAATCGATGAAGCCAATTTATAGTGGAGATATAATAGAAGGAAAAGTTATTTCTGTATCAGATAATGAGGTGTTGGTTAATATTGGATATATTTCAGATGGAATAATAAAAAAAGAAGAAATAACAGATGAAGAAATAAGTTTAAAAGAAATTTTAAAACCAGATGATGAAATCAATGTTTATGTAATGAAAGTTAATGACGGAGAAGGAAATGTAGTTCTGTCTAAAAAGAAAGCTGATTCATTAAAGGTTTGGGAGGAACTTCAAGATAAATTTGAAAAGGCAGAAACTATTGAAGTTAAGATAAAAGAAGTGATTAAAGGAGGCTTAGTAGCATACATAGGAGATACAAGAGCTTTCATTCCTGCATCGCAAGCGTCTAATTCCTTTGTAAAGGATCTAAATGAATTTGTAGGCAAGAGCCTAATAGTTAAGATAATAGAATTTGATCCTGAAAAGAAGAGAGTAGTTTTATCAGGTAAGGAAGTTGAAAAAGAAGCTGCTGAAGCTGAAAAAGCAAAATTTTGGAGTAAAATAAAAAAAGGAGATAAGGTTTCTGGTACTGTAAAAAGACTTGCTAAATTTGGTGCCTTCGTAGATATAGGAGGGGTTGATGGCTTAATACATAATTCTGACCTATCTTGGGGTAGGGTTAACCATCCTTCAGAAGTAGTTAAAGAAGGGGATAAGGTAGAAGTATTTGTACTAGATTTAAATAAAGAAACAGGCAAAATAGCTTTAGGGTTAAAGGATGTAGAGAAAGATCCTTGGAATGAAATAGATAATAATTTTAAGATAAATGATATAGTTAAAGGCAAAGTAGTAAGACTTACAGACTTTGGCGCTTTTGTAGAAATTGAGAAAGGAATTGAAGGACTAGTACACATTAGTCAAATAACTGAAGAGAACATAGCAAAGCCTTCTCAAGCGCTAAATATAGGCGATGAAGTGAAGGTTAAAATACTGGAGTTAAATAAAGAAGGAAAGAAGATAGCTTTAAGTATTAAGGAAGCTGATACCAGTGTACAAGAAGAATTAGCTAAGTATAATCAAGAGGATGAAGGGAACTTCCTTTTCGCAGATTTATTAAAGAATATGAAATTCTAAGTTGGAAGAGAATAATAACTGAAAAAAGGTATATCATGCGAAAATGCATGATATACCTTTTTAAAATTGGCTACCCAAGCAGGATTCGAACCTGCGAATCCCTGAGTCAGAGTCAGGTGCCTTACCGCTTGGCGATTGGGCATTATTCTTTGTATTGACAAGAATTAATTATAATCACTTTATGACTACAAGTCAAGTAGAATAAAAGAGCTATCATAAAAATTTTTTTAAAAGTTTATCATTAAAGTATGATACAAATAAGGTAAGTATATAATCATAAATTATAAAAATAATTTGAGCAGCAGCTATTAATAAATAAATAGAAAATTTTAAATTGGATAGATCAATTACTCCTATAAATAGTTTTTCATATAAGCTGTATATCAATACAAGTATTATATTGAAAAATAAAAATTTAATAATAATTTCTAAAGGAAGCTTTCGCAGTTTTTCTATAAATAATTTAAGAAAGCCATATAAACCAAAAAACATAACATAGGTTAAGGCTATTCCTTTAGAAGAAACTAAAAAAATACTTAAGATACTTACAGAAACATACATAATAAAGCTTGCTTTTATGCCTATGGTTATAATTGAAGCAACAATTATAAAGCTAGATAAAGTTAATAGAGCTAGTTTATTAGTAGGTAGTATAGAACTTAAATAAATAAATAAAATGCTCAAAGCAGCAAAGGTACCGCCTCTTGTAATAGAACTAGTTTTATTCATAAAACCATCTCCTTTAGCAGCAGGAAATTATATCTCCACCACAGCACTCACACATACTATCTAAGCACCATAACTTAAGGCATATATCACAGAATTCGCCATTATTTCTGTTACTTCCGTAGTAAGCTTGCCTGTAAGATCTATTCTTATTATTAAGAGAATTTAATGTATTTGAATACTCTCTATTGAAAGGGTCAAGCCTGCAGGCAGTATTGATGTAATTAAAAGCTGCATCGTACCATCCTTTATTCATATTAATAATGCCCATTAAATAATTCCACTCAGCATTTCTATTAGAAACATTATTTAGCTGTTGTTCAGCATAAGAAAAGTTTCCACGATTTATGTTCATTCTTATGCTATTAAAATCTAAATCAGAAGAAGAGCTATAACTATGATTGCTATATTCATTAGAATTTTTAGTTAGCTGTTCATAGGCTTCATTTAACTCTCGCATTTTGTCTTCAGCTAAATCTTTTAAAGGATTGTCTCCATATTGGTCTGGGTGATATTTACGTGCAAGGTTCCTATATGCTTGCTTTATTTCTTCTTGGGATGCTCCTTCTTTTAATTCAAGAATCTCATAAGGATTTCTCATTTTCACATACACTCCTTTTAAATACTAAATTCATTTTTTGTACTAGACCATAATGTAATATATTATCTAAAATATCGTGATTTTTTTTGATAGGAAGCTTTAAGTAGTATTCATAACATTCTCTTGCACAGCTGGCCAATGTAAAGTCAATTCTTTCTTCAATTGTATTTTTAAACTGTGAATAATCTAAATTTTCATGATTTAAAGCTGAATTTATTGGATTAAATTTCTTTTTTAAAAGATCTTTTTCTAAGTCGTCATAAGCATCTATTATATAAATCCATTTTCCAAGGTTATAGCCTAACCAATACAAATCAAGCTTGTAACCATTATTATCAACAAAAGCTGATAAAATAAATCCAGTTAAATCTGCAAAAGGATGAGATAAAACATCTAAATTTTCCTTAGTAGCAGCCTTTTCAAGAATGGAAAGCTCTCTAAGTTTATTTTCTATATATTGACGAATATATATTTTATCTTGTGAAAGTCCTTTTAAATATATATTTAAAAACTGAGATAATATTTTAGATTTTATAGAAATATCATCATGAAAATCATCTAATAATTTATAGTAAGTTAAGCATACATTACAAAAGGCTGCATAATCTAATGCAGAACTGTTTATTATAATTACCCTTTTTTTAAAAGGATGAGCTATACAACTGTTTTTTATATATATGTTTTTTTTGTCTTCCAAAGAATCAAGCAAAACCCCTAAAAAAGCCATGTCATAATTAAGTGAAAATCTAGGCAAATTACCAAAGGAATTTTTAATAGAGACACATAATCCACAATAATAAGCTTTAAACTTTTCAAAATCTTTTATTTTTAGTTCCATTTTATATGGAGATACATATCCAAACATTATAAACTCTCAAAGGCCTTTTTCTTTTCTATCAACTCAAAAATTGTAGAAGAAGTAGTATCTTCAAGTGTATAGCCTAAGATAGATACAACTTCCAGCAGCTCTTCTTCGGAAGGAGCTTCAATTTCTATATAGGGAAAAGGGCAAAAGCTTTTATCGTTTATATCAATTTCTATTAGAGAATTTTTGTATTTATAACTTTCTCTATATTTTTTTATTGATTGAAGCAAACTTAAACCTAAGGATTTCAATATATTTTCTCCTTCTACAGGGTCATCGATAGCTATTTCATTTTCACTCATTATTTTATATTTATCTTGACTAAGTAGCTTTTTAGTAGTCATATAATAATTCATTTTATTATTAATTTGATCTTCCACTATTCTTATTCTGGCATAACCTTTTTCTGATAACAGCCTTTTGTCGCTAAAATCATAAATGTTATTTATTTGGTTTTCCTGCTTTACTTTATCTGCTCCAATATTCAAGAGCTTCTTCCTCATTTCATCTACATTTATATCAATTATTCTAGTCTCTATCTCCTTCAATTAGCTTCACCTCTTGTAAAAGAACTTATAGGAAATTATATCATATTAACATTGCAAATTAAAGGAGAAATAAAGAAACCCAATAATACAGAAATATCTATATTTATGGGTAAAAATATTACTTTGCCTCTTCTGCTCCAGAAGTATCTACTGTAAAGGCTTCTCCCTTATCTAAGGCTATATGTCCAGAACTGTAGGGAGAATTATTTACTGTTATATAAACCTTATCTGTATTGTAATAGGTGCCTAAAGTATTAGTTATACTATTAATTATTGAAAGCTCCATGGAGCTGCCAGTATTCATTTCTTCCAACAGTTCTTTTGAAAAATCTGCATAAACCTTTTTTTCAGCTGTATTTAAGTACAATTTATTTAGTTTTGTATTTTTACTTATAAGAGGGCTTAGATTTTCTTTAGGTGGTGTTTTGAAATATTTTTCAAAGGTATCTTTAATTTCTTCATTTGTCCTTAAATTAGCATTTACATTAGTAAAGACTTCCTTGATGTCGTTAGTCATAATTCTAGGAAAAAATAATTTAATGTTTTCAGTGAGGAAAGCATTTGTATCAATCTTTTCAAGTGAACTAGATACTTCTGAATTGTTTGAAGTAAATATTGATTTAATAAGACCAACATTCAGTGCATAATAATCCTTAATTTTGTAATCAGATCCCTCAGTAGTTATCTCTAAAGCATTAAAATCTCCATAAGGAGTTGAAACTTTAGATGAGGTATTAGTAATGCTTCGCTTTATTCCTTTGGAGATCTCCCAGGTTGTTCCTGCAGTTAAAGGTTCTTTCAATATTATTTCTCTTTCTGATGTTTTATTTGCAAGGTCAGTCATATCATCCTTGTAATAGAATTCTCCTCTTGAGGTTATTAAGGAGAGTTCTCCATTTTTATTTTGGAGGACTTTTATTGAAGTGGTTCCGGGATTAATTATTCTAACTTGTGCAACATCTCCTTTTATGAAATCAAATAAAATATCTTGTGAAGCATATTCATTTCCTTTACCTATATAACTCATTTTTATATTTTCCTTGAAGGGATAGTAATCACTTATTTTATAATTTTTAACTTCCGTGGAAGGGATATTATTTTGACTTGGAGTTTTTGTAGAATTGCAGGAAGTAAAAATTGAAATAAAAGGTATAAAAATTAACAGCATCAATTTCTTCATATAATTAACCTCCGTAATTATTATAGTTCTAATATTATTATTAACTTAACCAGTAAATTATATATGTGCTATAATAACTTGGGATTAATATTTTTGTTACTGGAGGAATTTAGATGGAATATATAAATGATATAACAATTAATGAAGCTGTTATACATATCTTAGATAACAATTCTGATGAGCCTATTTTAAATGAATATACATTAGATTTAAATGAAGAGATATATAAATTTTTATATAAGCATATTCAAAAGAATCTTGCAGATGAGGAATTAAAATATGCATTGTTTAATAAAGAAAGAAATATAGTAAAGGATTTATCACAAGAATTTTTAAATGGGGAGAATAACTTTCTAGAAATTTCTAAAGAGCTTGCAAGACAACTTTTTATACTAATGAGATCAAAAGGAAATATACCTTCCTGTGATTTAGTTCTTGCTTCAATATCTACGGAATACGGTCCATTACTTGGAATAATCAAAATGGATTACACAAAAAATTATGTTCATACTATAGAATTTATTGAAAACAAAATTGGAATAAATATAGTTCCGCAATTTACTGGACTTCCTACCAGTGGTCAAAGAATTCAAAAGTGTGCTTTTATAAAGCCTATTAGAGAAGAAAATACCTTTGATTTAATGGTAATAGATAAAGTGAATAAAGGAAGCAATAATGAGGAGTATGGTTCTAATTACTTTATAGCAAGTTATTTAGGATGTACTGTTTTTGATAATGAGAGGGATATGACAAAGAACTTTATAAATTCTGCAGAAAAGTGGACTAGAGTAAATTTAAAGGAGAATGCCGAAGCCCAAGAGAATGTAAGAAGTACATTAAAGAAAAAATTAAGAGAAGAAGAAGAAATAGATGTTAAGGAAGTTGCAGAGGAATTGTTCAAAAATCAAAATGATGCAAAGGAAAACTTCGTAAATTATCTTGTAGAACAGGGGGGCAGTGAAAAGATTTCCGTTGATAAAGAGTGGATAGAAAAGAAGTTCAATAGGGTAAGATTAAAGATTGACAAGGATATTGATCTATATATAAATAACGAAACATATCATGATAACAGCAAGTTTGAAATAATAAGAAATGGTGATGGTACCATTAATATGGTTATAAAACACGTTTCTAATTATGTTGAAAAATAATAATTTTACCCCATAAAATTATTAGGTACTAGTTGCTAGGAGCTAGGTACTAGGTAATGATGTTTTGCTAATGAAAAACTACAACTCCTAGTACCCAGTACCTAGAACCTATTTTTTATAGCTTATCGTTAGATCCTAGTACATCTACAATTTTTCTTTTAACTAGGTTTCTTATTAAATCTCTTCCAACACCTAGGTATTTTCTTGGGTCAAATTCTGCTGGCTTTTCACCAAATACTTTTCTTATTCCAGCAGTCATAGCAAGTCTTAAGTCTGTATCCATGTTTATTTTACAAACTGCCATTGAAGATGCCCTGCGAAGCATTTCTTCAGGAACTCCTTTAGCTTTAGAAGGTATTTTACCACCATTGTTGTTACAAGTAGCAACTAGCTCTTGATCAACAGAAGATGCACCATGAAGAACAATAGGGAATCCAGGCAATTTATTTTGAATATCTTCTAATATATCAAATCTTAATTTAGCTTCTCCTTCAAATTTGAAAGCACCATGACTTGTTCCTATAGCTATTGCTAGAGAATCGCATCCTGTTCTTTTAACGAAGTCAACAGCTTGATCTGGATCAGTATATATATGAACATCGCTCTTTACATCGTCTTCAACTCCAGCTAAAACTCCGAGTTCAGCTTCTACAACTACCCCATGTGCATGGGCATAATCAACTATTTCCTTTGTTTTAGCTACATTTTCTTCATAATCAAAATGAGAGCCATCAAACATTACAGAAGTAAAGCCGCTTTCAACACATAATTTAATAGTATCTAAATCTGGACCGTGGTCTAGGTGAAGAGCAACATCTACTCCAGTGTCAGCTACAGCAGCGTCAACCATTGCTTTTAAGTACTTAGGACCAGCATATGTTAATGCACCCTTTGAAACTTGAATTATAACAGGAGACTTTAGTTCTTTGGCAGCTTCTATTACGCCTTGAAGAATCTCCATATTATTGATATTAAAAGCTCCAATAGCATAATGCCCATTATAAGCTTTTTCAAACATTTCCTTAGTTGTTACTAATGCCATTTTAATTCCACCTTTCAAAAATAATATACTTTTTCATATACATCGTAAAAGTGATTTGTCTTTATATATTATAACTTAATATAGGTATATTTACTATACATAAGAAAAATGCGGTGCATTTTTCTTATGTAACCAGTAACCAGTTGCCAGTAGAATTAATAAAACTGGTTACTGGGAATTGGTTACTGGTCACTAAGAATTTTACGTCGTAAAATTCTTATATCTTGAATCAAAAAATATTTGAAATTGTAACTTTCTCCATTTCTAAAAGTACTTTAAGTAAAAATTTTATATCGTGAATTATAGCGAGGGCATCTGATTTGTCCTGGTATTTTATATATTGAGTTAATTTTAAAATTTCGTTGTTTATTGCATCAATGTGGAAATGATTAATGAATATAGATATTTTTTTTGAATCCTTTTCCCAACCATTTAAAAAGTCTGTAGAAATATCATAAGCCTTATCCCAAGAATCTTGAATAACTAGAGTTTCAAGCTGATTTGCTTTTTCAGAATAGTAATTGGTTTTGCTAATAAGGAAATTGATTGAAAATACTATAGTTATAATTAAAATAATAAATATCAAAAATGAAATTACTAAATTTCTCATAATCAATTTCTCCTATTATTATTTTTATTCTTATTGTTCAATTGATAAAAGAATTTTCCTCTAGAATCTATCTGAGCAAGAAAAACTTTTTCTATAGAATCTATTTCATTTTTAGATAGCTGAGAATTTAACCAACTAATATCTTTATTTATAGCTTTTAAATTTTCTTTATTTATTTTACCATCCAACACTAAAGTAATAGGTAAGATTTCTTGAGTATAGGGTATTTTTAAATCTTCTTTAGTTACTGGAGCTACAGATGCCTTTGGCATTATAGATAATTGACCGCTAGTTTCAAGTATGGCATATTCTATATCTGAAATATTATAATAGCCTTCTAATCTCAGTTCTTCGATTAAATCATTAAAGCACAATCTTTGGTTTCTTAATTCATTAATATCAATTTTCCCATGCTCAATAAGTATACTTGGGGTACCAGTTATAAGTGATCCAGCTTTTTCGCTTTTTAACTCAAGAAAAGTTATTATACTCTGAAGAATAAGAAGAGTTACTATTGGAATTACTCCATGAATAATAGGAATTCTAAGGTCTTGCATGGGAAGAGAAGCCAGTTCAGATATCATAATGGCAATTACCAGTTCAAAAGGTTCAAGCTGACCAATTTGCCTTTTACCCATGAGTCGCATAATAAACACTACAATAATGTATAATATGATTGTTCTAATCATTACAATGAACATATACTTATCCTATCTCCTTTCAATTAGTTAGTATTATCAGAAATTGAAAAAATATAAGTGTATTAAAAGTAAATACAATTTAAAATTTTGTGACTAAATTTAATCTAAGAAATTATTATATTATATATGCTTTTATTTACTCAAAAGATAGATATAAGTTATAATCTTAGTAATATACACCTGGAGGGATATTATGGATAGAATAGCTTTAACTTTAAGTAGTGGAGAAAAACTATTTATTAAAAAAGGGAATAAGATTTATGAAATAATAAAGGAGAATAAACTAAAAGGGTATGAAGAAACCCTTATTGTAAAATTTAATGGGAAATTAACAGAGCTTAGCTATAGAATTCAAGAACCTGGTATTTTAGAACCAGTAAGCAATCTAAATAAGATATCAATTAATACTTATATAAGAACTCTTCAATTTATTTTTATAAAGGCTGTATATGACTTATTTCCAAATGCGATTTTAGAGATTGAGCATACCTTAAGTAAAGGTATTTATGGAGAAATATATAAGGAACCGAAACTCAATGAAGAGGATATAGAAAAAATTAAAGATAAAATGAATGAAATAATTGAAAAGGACTATAAAATAAATAAGGTAATACTGGATAAGGATGAAGCAATTGAAATATTTAGAAGCTACGGATTGGAAGATAAATGCAGAATTTTAAAATATTCGCGTGATTCTAAAATTGAGCTTTATGAACTAGGAGGAAGGTATGATTATTTTTATGGACCAATGGCTTTTTCAACTGGGGTTATAAAAGTTTTTGACTTAATGCATTATTCACCAGGTTTTATTCTTATGCCGCCTAAAGAAAACAATCCAAAAGAGGTAATAGAATTTATCGAGCAAAAAAAATTGGCTAAGATATTCACAGAGGCTGAAGACTGGGCTAGAATTCTTCAAATTAAGGATATAGGAGCACTAAATCATAAGGTAGCTAATAAAGAAATAGTTGATATGGTTAGAATTGCAGAAGCACTTCATGAAAAAAAAGTTGCTTATATTGCAGATATGATAAAGGACAGAGAGACAGTAAAAGTTGTTTTAATTGCAGGACCATCCTCTTCTGGTAAAACTACCTTTACAAGGAGGCTAGCTATACAATTAAGAGCCAATGGCTTAATTCCTGTGCCTATATCATTGGATGATTACTTTTTAAATAGGGAAAATACTCCAAGAGATGAAAATGGAGATTACGATTTTGAATCTATATATGCCTTGGACTTAGAGTTATTTAATGATAACTTAAGAGATTTGTTAAAGGGAAAAGAAGTAAAAGTACCTCAGTTTAATTTTTTTACTGGCAGCAGAAGCTGGCATGAAAAGCCATTAATTATTCCTGAAAATGGCATAATGTTAATCGAGGGAATACACGGTTTAAATGAAATGTTAACACCATCAATTTCAAAGGAAAATAAGTTTAAAATTTATATAAGTGCTCTAACCCAGTTAAACTTGGACAATCATAATCGAATATCAACAACTGATGTAAGAATAATAAGAAGAATAGTTAGAGATTATTTATCAAGAGGATATAGAGCAGAGGATACACTTAAAATGTGGCCATCTATACGAAGAGGTGAGGAGAAAAATATTTTTGTTTTTCAAGAAGAGTCAGATGTGATGTTTAATTCCAACTTAATTTATGAACTTTGCGTATTAAAAAAATATGCAGAACCTGAGCTTAGAAAAATAAGTGAGGATAGTCCCGTCTACTATGAAGCCCTAAGACTTAGAAGTTTTTTAGGTTTAATAAAGGATTTAGATGGGGATTTAGTACCAGATAATTCTATATTAAGGGAATTTATTGGAGGCAGCTGTTTCTATAAATACTAAGTTTATCGAGTAACTATTAATACCCCCTAACCATAAACTAGAAGGAGACAAAATATTATTTTTCATGCGGGGGTTTATATGATTAAAAAATATTTATTTATAATAATAGCTATAATAAGCTTATTTATTAATACTTCTTCTAGTTTAATTAATACAATAGTGTATTCAATTGGAGTTATACCTCTGGCAATACTTTTAGGAGATTTTACATCGGATTTTTCTCAATACGTGGGGGAAAAAAGAGGAGGATTATTAGCAGCAACAATAGGTAATCTTCCAGAATTAATGATGAGTATGTGGTCAATTAGTTATGGTATGATATCTATGGTTAAATCAGCTTTAGTAGGGTCTATTATTAGTAATATGCTTTTAGTTCTTGGAATTTCAATTTTTTTTGGAGGAATAAGATACAAAGAACAAAGATTTAATAGACTAATCGCAAGAACAAATTTTAATATGCTGCTTTTAGCAATGTCAGCAATGGTAATCTTAGCATCTTTAAATCACTATAGTAAGCTTTCTAGTCAGGTAATGTTTAACATAAGTTTGAAAATTTCTGTTGTATTAATAGGGGTATATTTACTAGGTCTTGTGTTTTCTCTCTATACACACAGTAATCTATTTGTAATAAGCGAAATAAAGGAAGAAATTATAACTAAAGCTGGTAAGAAGAGAAGGAACATGATAATTATAGGAATAATTGTATGTTCAATAATACTGTTTTTAATTAGTGAGAAGCTTGTATTCAATGTAAAAGAATTAATTACTAATTATAATTTATCTCAGCAGTTTATTGGAATAATATTCATTCCCGTTCTTGGAAACATTGGTGAAAATTTTTCTGCTATAATCTGTGCAACAAAGAATAAAGTGAATATGAGTCTTGAGATAGCTATAGGGTCAAGTATTCAAATTGCTTTATTTGTAACACCTCTACTTGTAATTTCTTCTTATTTTTTAGGTATGCAAATGAACTTTGTATTCAGTAATTATCAAATTATTATGAGTTCAATTGCAATTGCAATGTCCTTCTTTGTATTTCAAGATGGGAAAACCTATTGGTTAGAAGGGGCAATTTTAATTGCTATTTATTTAATGATTACCATGGGTTATTATTATTTAGCATGAAATCAGCATAACCTAAATATAATAATTATAAATTAATCTTTTAGGTGATTTCATGGGAAATAGAAAGGTTATTCAGACTTACTATTCTGATTTGAATAATTTAAGTGAATTACTCTTAAAATTAGTTAATTCATATAGAATATTAATTGGAGGAGCAGATGAATTAAATAAAATAGCCCTATCAAGTAAAAGTGATGTAAAAGAGGCTTTAAAAAGAGCTGATAAAATTGGCGATTTAATTGATGATGTAATTGAAGTATTAGAGCATTCAAGTAGTAATTATTCTGAATACTGTGATATTAAAACTCAGCTATTGAAAGAAAGGCTTTCAGTTGAATATGTATACACAGAAATAGAGCAGGATTTAAGTTTTAAAGAATAAAAAAGTGTGATTAATTTGTCACACTTTTTTTATCTTTAATTTACTAATCATAAGATAAGATAAAACTATTATAAGTATACTAGTTATCATAATATTTGAAGCATTCTTTAAAGTTATGAAAGAGTATAGAGACATAAACATTCCTGCAACAGTAATTGGTACTCCCATAAAGGAACCTTCAAACTCCGTACAATTATATCTTGCTAATCTGTATGCACCTGCTAAAGGAAACAATAACGCAAGCAAATAGCCTAGAATTCCTAAATTCATCATATCATATAGATTAAAAACTAAAAGCGAAGGTGCAACGCCAAAGGAAACTAAGTCAGCAAGGGAGTCTAATTCTTTCCCAAGTTCTGTAGAAGCATCTAAAAATCTAGCGATTCTACCGTCATACCTATCCATAATTCCAGCTAATAATATAAACATACAGGCTGATTTATAATCTCCTTGAAATGTCATAATAAGGGATAAAAGTCCACAAGCAAGATTACCTAAAGTAAAAGCATTTGGCACTGCGCTTTTTGCCATTATAAAATCACTCCTAAATAATATTCAATAAAATTATAAGTTCAGAATTAGTATGATACTTATTATCTAATTATATATTATTTTAAAGAAATATTTAAGGGAAAAATATATTTTAATAATATTATTTTTTTGGGTAAAAATAAACACAGGAGGTGATTGAAATGGAAGTAAGAAATATTATGACTAAAACTGTCGCTACAATTAACCCAGAAGATTCAGTAGAAAGAGCTGCTCAAATGATGAAAGAATATAATATAGGTTCTATACCTGTATGCAGAGGAGAAGAAGTAGTAGGTATTATAACTGATAGAGATATCACTCTAAGATCATCAGCTACCGGTGAAAATGTTCATCAACAAAAGGTAAGAGAAGTAATGACATCAAATCCAGTGGTAGGAACACCCGATATGGACATAAAAGATGCAACAAGAATAATGAGTGAAAGACAAATTAGAAGACTTCCTATAGTGGAAAACAAGAAAGTAGTTGGCATTTTGGCACTTGGAGATATGGCTGTAGAGCCAAATTTTGCAAACGAAGCAGAAAGTGCCTTAAGCAGCATATCAACTCCAGCCACTCCAAAAATGCAATAAATTAATTTATCTTAAGATAATTAGAATTATAATAAGGTAATCTAATTAAAAGTCTATGAACTTAATTGTCATAGACTTTTTTACTGTTATATTATAGAAATTTTAATAATTCGATACAATTTATAGCTTTTATTACTTGAATATATTTTGCTATAATATTATATTAAAAGAGGTAATTATAAAAATATAATAAGCTGAAAAGAATATTATATCAAAAACGAGGAGAAATATAGTATGAATAAAGTAAAGTTTATATATAATCCTTTTTCAGGTGAGAATACAATAATTAATGATATTGATAAGGTAATAATGGTCCATCAAAATTATGGATATAATATTGACCCTTTTAGAATAAGTAAGGAGTTCAGATTAGAAGATGCTTTTGCAAATTTAGATGAAAGTTATAAGTACATTCTGATTGCAGGAGGAGATGGTACCGTAGACCAGGTTGTAAACTGTATGAAAGGACTTAAAATAGAGCTTCCTATAGCGATACTTCCTACAGGGACTGCAAATGATTTTGCTAAATTTATGGGAATACCATTAAATGTTGAAAAGGCTTGTGAGCAAATAATAAATAGTGAGCCAAAGAATATAGATATTGGGAAAATAAATAATAATTATTTTGTAAATGTTGCAAGTACAGGATTATTTACTGATGTATCTCAAAAGACAGATGTTAATTTAAAAAATACTATAGGAAAACTTGCTTACTATGTAAAGGGAATAGAGCAGATACCAAACTTAAGAAAGCTTAGTATAAATGTAAGTTCTGATGAGGTGAACTTTAACGGAGATATGTATCTAATGTTAGTTTTTAACGGTCAAACAGCTGGAAATTTCTCTCTTGCATATAAAGCAGACTTATGTGATGGAATGCTTGATGTAATTATTATTAAGGCTGGAATGTTAAAGGATATAATTTCCTTATTTATAAAAATGTTAAAAAGCGAACATTTAGAAGATGTTAAAGGTCTTTTATATTTTAAAACAAATAAGCTTAATATTGAATGTTTTGAGGATATTGTTACGGATATAGATGGAGAAAGGGGACCAGATTTTCCGGTTACAATTGAGTGTATTAAAGGCGGCATTAAGGTATTAGGAGTAGTTAATACAAAAAATCAAAAAATATGAATAAAAAATATTACTGTATAATAATTATAGATAACAACAATTTTATGGGGATAATTTAATTGAAGTTTTATTTTTATTTAATGATATTGTTATTTATGATTTTTATTATATATGATGGGCTTAATAAAACTATTAAGTATGCACCTAATAAGATCAAACTTATATGCTCAGTAATATTCACCTTCTTAACATTAAGGTATATTTGCTTGATATACATGTTCTTTGCCAACAATATTGTATATTTATATTTTTTAAAACCAGTATATTTTCTGAACTTTATATATGTTCCTTTAAGCATTTTGGTTACCACATATATATTGATAAGAAATGATAAGATTAAATTTTCATTTATATTTTTAATAGCTATAATCTTAGGAGTAGTTTATTCATATTTAATATATAACTTTCCAATTAGGATATGTATAGGCAGTTTTGGCGGTTACTATATGGAATTTACAAATAAAATTCTCGTATTTATTCCATATATTATTTTGAATCTAATATTACTAGGATTAATATTGGCATTTTGCTTTAATAGAATAAAGAAGACAGGAAAGGTGCTTCTTCTGCTTTCTTCTAGCTTAATAATTATTGAAGCAATTTTAATTTTATTAGGCTTTGGTTTTATTAAACATATTATAATTAGTGATGTATTGGGAATTCTTGCATTGAATTATAGCATTGAGAAATTAAAAAAATCAGCCAGATAGTGTTTATCTGTCTGATTTTTTTAAATGTATAAGAGAAACTATGAAAATTTAATCCAGAGTTAACTATAGTGACTTAAATAAATATTTTTAATGTAATTGATTAAATACGGTTGCATTTTAGGAATTATGTAATATAATTTATATTAAAGAGAGAAATTTGTAAATGAAATTATGAAAAATTGTTTGAGAAGAGGTGAAATAAATGGAAGGTGGTCCCCTTAGTAGGAGATCGGAAAAAACTTTAAAATTTAATAGTAACATAGAGGAGATTAGTTTGAATTTAAAAGTTGACAATTGAGAGTTGATAGTGTGTATTTTATTTGATATTTTTACTGTCAATTGCCAATTGTCAATTTTTAAGTTTATTATGGTATTCCTCTATGGAAAAGGAGGAATATCCATGAGAAAGCTTAGTAGTTTTTATTTAAGCGAGGCACTCCATAGAGACATTTACGATGAATATGGTGATTGCATTGGAAAACTAACTGATATATACGTTACTACTGGAGATGGATATCCTAAAGCTATAGGATATAAAGTGAAGAGTGGTGGAGAAGTATATAACTATGAATTTAGAAATGTTGAATTTTGCAATGAAAATGGCAAAATTCAAATAAGGGCAAGAGGAGTTAAAGATATTATTCCTAGAGCTTATTCTTATCTTCTATCTAAGCATTTATTAGACAAACAGATTGTTGATGTAAATGGTAAAAAGGTTGTAAGAGTTAATGATTTAAGAATTGCAAGTATTTCTAATGAAATTAGAGTAATAGCAGTTGAAACAGGCTTTTTAGCATTAAGCAGAAGATATGGAATTGGATGGCTTATTCAACTTTTGTATAAGCTATTGAGAAAGCATCCTAATAATAAAGTTATAATGTGGGATGATGTTGAGTCATTGGAAATGGTTGAAGATAGCTTAAAAATATCAGTACCTTACAAGAAAATTTCTGAGCTGCACCCTGCAGATATTGCAGATATTTTGGAGGAAGTTGATTTAAAGTATAGAAACAAAATATTTGAAAGCTTAGATAAGCATCTTGCCGCAGATACACTGGAGGAAATTGATCCAGAAATTCAAGTAGATATATTAGAAACTATGAATCAATCAAAGGTTCCAGAAATTTTGAGCAATATGTCTAATGATGAAATAGCAGATATCCTAGAAGAATTAGATGAAGAAGCAGCTGAAAAACTACTTATGAATTTAGAAAGTGATGACGTTGAAAAAGTAAGAGACCTTATGAAGTATGAAGAAGAAACTGTAGGTAGTATAATGAATACGGATTTTGTAGCGTTAAACGTAAATATAACAGCTGGGGATACTATCGAATTATTAAAAGAGCTAAAACCTGATGAAGAGATATCACACTATATATATATTACTGATCAGAATGAAAAGCTTCAGGGAGTTTTAACATTAAATGATTTAGTATTTTCAGATTCAAATGTAAAGCTAAAAGAAATAATGAATACGGAACCGATAGTTTTAAGAGATGATGAAGAATTAGATTCAGCTATGAGTAAGTTTGTTAAATACAATCTTATAACAATACCTGTAATAGATAATGAAGAAAAATTACAAGGTATAGTGATTATAAACGACATTATTGAAGAATTGTTCGAAGATAAATGGAAGAAAAAATTTAAAAGAGCAGTATAGTTTTTTAGAAATAGAGCTTGTATTAAAATATAAGCTCTATTTTTGTTAGACTATGTTTTAAGTGTATTTTTTTCAAATTTGCACAAAATAAATGTAAATTAGACTTTGATTCTAATCTATATTTAGGAGGAGACTTTACATGAAGAGAAAATTAGGCATAATGAGAATAGGTGTACTAATAATAGTTCTAGTATTCTCCTATGTAAGTACATGGAATATTTTAATCCATTATGGACCTATTAAAACAGATACTTTTAGGTACGGCTCAAGAGGAGTTATAGTAACAGAAGTTCAACGAAGATTAAAAGCCTGGGGGTATTATAAAGGCAATTTAGATGGAATATATGGATACGAAACTTACTTAGGAGTAAAAAATTTTCAAAGAAAAAATGGGCTTACAGTAGATGGAATTGTTGGAGATAGAACATTAGCTGCTCTTGGTATAAATGCTGGGCCCAGTAGTAAAACTTCATCAAATACTGCATCTTCAAATAATTCAGATGTTATGTTACTTGCAAGACTAATTAATGGAGAGGCTAGAGGTGAACCATATGAAGGTCAAGTTGCTGTAGGAGCAGTAGTATTGAATAGGGTAAAACATCCTAAATTTCCTAATACTGTTGCTGGAGTAATTTATCAGCCAGGAGCTTATACTGCAATAGTTGACGGACAAATACATGCACAGATGGAAGCTAGTTCTATAAGGGCAGCAAGGGATGCCATAAACGGGTGGGATCCATCAGGTGGAGCAATATATTATTTTAACCCTAATACAGCTACAAGTGCTTGGATTTGGTCAAGACCGCTTATTAAAATAATAGGTTCCCACAGATTTTGTAAGTAGAGAGCCCAAATTTTTAATTTGGTTTTTTGAAAAATTGTTGACAATTTATATTCTAGTCCATATAATGAAAATATAATCCTTACTAAAATAGTAGGAAATGCAGTGAAGAAGGAAAGTAATGTAAACAAGATATTCAGAGAGGAAATCATAGGCTGTAAGATTTCTATATGGAGTTTATATGAAGTGCCCTTCGGAGTTTTGCACCGAAATTACAGTAGGCTGCAACGGGATTACCCGTTATAGTAATAAAGCATTTATTAATAAGTGCTTGAATGAGGTGGGATTTTATCCAATTAGAGTGGAACCGCAGAAGATAGCTTTGTCTCTAGATTATTATAGAGATAAAGCTTTTTATTATTCACAATTATTTTAATAGGGGGAAATTAGTATGTTTAAATTCATTAAAAGCATTAAATATGACATAGATAATGTTCTAAAAAATGATCCAGCAGCTAGAAGTTCGGTAGAAGTATTTTTCTTATACCCAACAATTAACGCGTTGATTCATTATAAAGTAGCTCATTTCTTTTATGAGAGAAGAATTTTTTTCATAGCAAGGTTGATTTCGCAGTTTGCAAGATTTTTAACTGGAATTGAGATTCATCCAGGAGCTAAAATAGGGAAAGGGCTATTTATTGATCACGGAATGGGCGTTGTTATAGGGGAGACTGCCGAGGTAGGAGATAATGTTCTTTTATACCATGGAGTTACTTTAGGGGGTACTGGTAAAGAGAAGGGGAAAAGACATCCCACTGTTGGAAATAATGTTGTTATAGGAGCTGGAGCTAAAATCCTAGGACCTATTACTATAGGAGATAATTGCAAAGTTGGTGCTAATTCTGTAGTGCTTAAAAATATACCAGAAGGTTCTACTGTTGTTGGAATACCAGGTAAAATCGTAGAAAGCAAAAATACTGAATTGATTAATATAGGGGATTATGAAAAATTTAAAAGATGTGCAGAATGAAAGGTAAATTAATATAAAATGGATTATAAAGTTAGTATTAAAGAGTATTGCAATAATCTTGGATTAAATCTAGTAGGATTTACGCATTGTAGAAGCTTTGATGAGCTTAGAGACTTTTTTACTAAAAGAAAAGAAAAAGGAATAGAAAATGAGTTTGAGGAAAGTAATATAGAAAGAAGAGTGAATCCGTTTATTTATATGGAAGATGGTAAAACCATTATTTCTATAGCTTTTCCCTATGGGTATGAAAGTAAAAATAATGAATTGGTATATTTTTCTAAATATACTCGCGGTGAGGATTATCATCAAGTAGTTTCAAAGTATTTGAAAAAAATATGCAGCTTTATTCAAGGCTTTGGTGGAGATGCGATATATTTTGTTGATAGCACAGGGCTACCTGAAAGATATATCGCTTATCTATGTGGTATTGGATTTATCGGTAAAAATGGAATGTTAATTACAGAGGAGTATGGTTCTTATGTTTTCTTAGGAGAAATAATAACTAATCTAGAAATACAAGCGGATAAACCAATGCTTTTAACCTGTGAAAATTGCAATCTTTGTATAGAGGCTTGTCCTACAAAATCAATATTAAAAGAACAGAATAATCCTAATATATGCTTATCTTATATAACTCAGAAAAAAGATGTAGAGGATAAATGGTTCAAATTATTTAATGGAAGACTTTTCGGATGCGATACTTGTCAGGAGGTTTGCCCACGCAATAAGGAAGTTAAATTTTCTACCCTTAAGGAATTTAAACCTAAAGAACATATGGAGAACCCTAATATTAAGGAGTTAGTAAATATTAATAAGAAAGATTTTAATGAAAAGTATAAGATAACCTCTTGCGGCTGGAGAGGTAAAAATATTATTCAAAGAAATGCGCTTATAAATTTATCTAATAAAAATAATATGGATGAAAATAGCATAAAAAATATAAATTCATCTTACGTTAAAGAATATTATTTTAGACTTTTGAAAAATTCTAATTTATAATGTATTATATATACAGATGAATAAGAAGGGTGGAATAAACTCATGATATCGCCAGCTATGACTAGGATAATAGGACACTTACCGAAGGGGCTAATTAGATTTATATCACATAGATTATTAGAAGGTTATGTAGATAAGTATGCTAATATAACTGTTGAAAATGCTAGCTATCTTAAGAGTATAAAAGAACCAGTAATATTTGTATGTAATCACTTAAGCAATTCAGACGCTCTAATTCTAAACAGGGTACTTAAAGGTCTTGATGTAACCTTCGCAGCAGGGGTAAAATTAAATGATAATTCATTAACTAGTTTAGGAATAAGCATAGTTAAAACTACTCCTGTTAAGCCAAATTCTGCTGATAAGGAAGGCATAAAAAAAATTATTGACATTATAAAAGGTGGAGGTAAGGTGTTGATTTTCCCTGAGGGTACTAGAAGTAGAACAGGAAAGCTGATACAGGCGAAAAAGGGTATAATTTTAATTGCCAGGTTATGTAAGGTTCCTATAGTTCCTATTGCATTAACAGGAACAGAAAAGCTTTTACCAATAAATAAAGAAGGAAATATGGAATTAGAAAAGTTTTATCATGCAGATGTTAATGTTAAAATTGGTACAAGTTTCACTATCCCAGCTAAAGAAGAAGGAGAAACGGGAAAGGACTATGATGAAAGAGCTATAAATTTTCTTATGGGAAAAATTGCAGAACTACTGCCAGAGGAGTATAGAGGGGAATATAGTCAGTTATTTTAGGAAGAATATAAGTAGAGGCAAATTTCACCTCTACTTTTTTAATTTGTGGTATAATGGCAATGAACATAATTACGAGGTGAAAACTTTGAAAAAAGAATTGAAAAAAAGAGTAATAGAAATACTAGAAAATACATATAAAGGAGCTAAATGTGGTTTAGATTTTAATAGCCCATATGAGCTATTAGTATCTACAATATTATCTGCTCAATGTACAGATGAAAGAGTAAATGAGGTAACAAAAGAGCTTTATAAGAAATATAATACTCCGGAGGCTATGGTTACCTTAACTGAACAGAAATTAGGAGAAATAATTAAAAGCTGTGGTTTGTATAAAAATAAAAGCAGGAATATATTAGCGGCATCTAAGAGTATTTTAAATGAGCATAATGGAAAAGTACCTGAAAACATGGAAGAATTAATTAAGCTTCCTGGTGTAGGAAGAAAAACTGCAAACGTAGTTTTATCAAATGCTTTTGGAGTTCCAGCTATTGCAGTGGATACACATGTTTTTAGGGTTGCTAACCGAATAGGCATAGGAACAGGAAAAAATGTAGATCAAGTAGAAAAAGAATTGATGAAAAACATTCCTATGGAAAAATGGAGTGATGCTCATCATTATATAATATGGCATGGAAGAAAGATATGTAAGGCTAGAAATCCACAATGTAGTGTATGCCCACTTTCAGAATGCTGTGAATATTATAGTAAAAATAAGCCTAGTCAAAAATAATTGTGGATTAGGGGCTAAAGATGATAATCTAAAAAATAATTTGGGGGGATACTAAGATGAACGTAAAAGAAGAAGCATTAAAAATGCACAAGGAAAATAGGGGCAAGTTAGAAGTTAAAAGCAAAGTTGCTGTGAACTCAAAACATGATTTAGCTGTTGCATATACTCCGGGAGTGGCTGAACCTTGTCTTAAAATTAAAGAAGATAAAGAAAAGGTATATGAATATACTTTCAAAGGCAATACAGTAGCAGTTGTAACTAATGGAACAGCAGTATTAGGACTTGGAGATATCGGTCCAGAAGCATCTCTTCCGGTTATGGAGGGAAAAGCATTACTATTCAAGGAGTTTGGCGGCATAGATGCATTTCCAATTTGTATTAATACTAAAGATCCTGATAAGATTATTGAAACTGTAAAGTTAATAGCTCCAACTTTTGGAGGCATTAATTTAGAGGATATCAAAGCACCTGAGTGTTTTTATATAGAAAGAAAGCTTAAGGAAGAGCTTGATATTCCTGTATTTCATGATGATCAACATGGAACTGCAATAGTGGTTCTAGCAGGGTTATACAATGCTTTAAAGTTTATAAATAAAAGGTTAGAAGAAGTTAGAATTGTCATAAATGGTGCAGGAGCTGCAGGCATATCTATATGTAAGCTATTATTATTAGCAGGAGCAAAGCATATAACTATGTGTGACAGGCAAGGAGCAATAGTTGAAGGAGAAGAGTGGCTAAATGAAGCTCAGAAGGAGATTGCTTTAGTTACAAATAGAGAATTTGAAAGGGGAACTATTGGAGATATCATTAAAGGAAAGGATGTTTTCATAGGTGTTTCTGGTCCTAATGTATTAAATGAAGAAATGGTTAAATATATGAATAATGATAGCATAATTTTCGCAATGGCAAATCCAACGCCAGAAATTATGCCTGATATAGCTAAGAAAGCAGGAGCGAGAATAGTAGCTACTGGAAGATCTGATTTTCCTAACCAAATTAATAATGTTTTAGTTTTTCCAGGAATATTTAAGGGCGCTCTTGAAATAAGATCAAAGGATATAAGTGAAAAAATGAAACTTGCAGCGGCAAGAGGAATTGCAAATCTTATTTCTGATGAAGAATTAAATGAGGAGTTTATAATTCCTGATGCTTTAGATAAAAGAGTATGTATAGCAGTAGCAGAAGAAGTAAAAAAAGCAGTTGTTGATTAACAACTGCTTAATACATTATTTAAAGAATTGCTCAATTCTTCAATAGTATAAGGTTTATTTATTACTCCTTTGAAACCGTGACGTTTATAATCGCCAATTACTCCTCCAGAATAATACCCACTAGATACAATTGCTTTGATACAAGGGTCAATTTCTAGAAGATGTTTTATAGTTTCTTTTCCACCCATTCCTCCAGGAATAGTTAAATCCATAATTACAGCATCGAAAGGAGCTTTAGAAAGTTTAGCTTCTTTATAAAGCTGTATCGCTTCTTGACCATCCTTAGACAATTCCACAATATATCCCAAATGCTTAAGCATACAGTCTAAAACATCTCTAATTTCAGGCTCATCATCCATGACCAATATTTTTCTTGAACCTATAGAAATAATTGATTTTGTTTCTTCAATTTCAATTGGAATGCTATTGCATGCAGGCAAATAAATTTGAAAAATTGTACCTTTACCTATTTTCGATTTTACCTGGATTTTTCCATTATGTTTTTGGATTATCGAATAGGAAGATGTCAGACCAAGTCCATTACCTGTCTTTTTGGTAGTGAAGTAAGGATCAAATATTTTAAGCAAATTATCTTCATTAATTCCATAACCTTGATCTTTTACAGATATTTTAACGTAATTTCCGGCTTTAAGTCCTAATACATCATTATCTGTTAAGTGTATATTTCTTCCAGTAATATGTATAGTTCCTCCATTAGGCATTGCTTGGCAAGCATTTATAACCAAGTTATTTATAACTTGACTTATTTGACCAATATCAATTTCAACGGGAGATAAATCCTTAGAAATACTTAAATTACAAATTACATTAGATCCACTTAAGGATAAATCTACGGTTTCTCTTATTAAGTTATTAATATATGTAACCTTCTTTATAGGTTTATTTCCTTTAGCAAAGGTCAAAAGCTGTTTCGTCAAATTTTTAGCTTGAAACACAGTCTTTTCTATATCTACAAATTTTTTAAATACTTTATCTTCGCAGTGCGAATAAGTTTTAAGCATTGATATATTACCTAAAATTATAGTTAAAATATTGTTAAAGTCGTGGGCAACTCCACCTGCTAAGGTTCCAATAGAATTAAGCTTTTCTATTTTTAATAATTCTTCATCAGATTGCTTCCTTTTTGTAATGTTTCTTACTACAACAATAACCTCATCCTTTGAAAGAGGAAGAAATCTAGCTTCATAAAATTTAATTTCGCCTTTAACCTCTAACTGATATTCTACTATAACTAAAGAATTGGTCTTTAATGCTTTGATGATAGCTGATTTAAATTTTAGTGCTACCTCAGGAGGCATAACTTCTTGTATTGTCTTACCAATAAATTTTTCTTTAGGTAAATATAATTCCTTTTGATCTTCGACCTTGCAGTCAAGGTAAGTACCATTTTTGTCTAATCTAAAATATAAATCTGGAAGGGCTTTAAAAATTAACTCAAATTCTGAAGTTTTATTAAGTAAACATTTTTCTACATATTTTCTATTAGTGATGTTAAGACCAAATCTAATTGAATGCCAGTTAGATATATTAAAATCAAAAGAGGCAGAAAACCAAGTAATAGTTTTTTCGCTTCCGTCCTTGCATACTATATTACTTTCTACGTCTTTAAAGTTATCTCCTAGAGTAATACACTTATTAAATAACTGCTTTCTATAATCTATGTCAGGATATAGAAGATAGGCTATATTCTTTAGTGATATAGCTTCTTTTTGAGAATAGCCAGTAATATTTTCACATTCCTTATTCCAGAAAAGAATGTTATTATCTTTGTCTAGAACAAACATCATTATTGGAATACTGTTTAATATATAGCTTAATTGTTCTTCTTTTTTAATTAGAGATAGCTGAAATTTCTTATATTCTGTAATATCTTCAAGTATAATTGTGATTGATTGGGAATCATAAAATGAATTATTTACTTTAATAAATTCAATTTTAAAATATAAAACCTTTTCATAATAACTAAATTTTTTTTCTAAGATAAGCTTTAATTGTTCATTTTCCATAAAAGTTTTTAGGTCATTATAAAAATTAAGGTCTCTACTAATTAAAATAAAGTCATCATCACTATCACTTATATTTAAGCCAAGTTTTCTTAACAAATTTTTGAAGGAAAGATTCATACAATTTATTTTAAAGGATTCGTCTATTACTATTAAAGGCATAGGCAATTGCTGTAAAATATCTAAATTGGTAGTATCAATCATATAATATATAAACCTCCTTGCTGGAACAGTGTTAATAATTTCAAAAACATACATTTTGAACTAAATATATATTATATTATTCTACCTAATAGAATAAAATCCTTCCTATAATCACCTAAAACTACAAAAAAATATAAAGATTATTAATATTATTGTAACTAATAATCTTTAACAATATTTTATAATAATAATATGAGACATTCCATGTGTAATTTACGTACATATTGTAGTATAATAAACTGGAAAGAGGGGAGAAACATCATGAGTAGACAAAGAAATAATAAGAGCGATAAAAAAGCTTCGAAGAAAGTTAGAAATCTAATCTTTTCAATTTTTTTATTAGTAGTGTCTGTAGGAGTAAGTTATATATATTTTACAGAACAAAAATTTAATAACGTAATATATCCTCAGGTTAAAATAGAGGGAATGGATTTTTCAGGTAAAACAAAAGAAGAAGCTATTAAAATCCTAAGAGATAATTTTGGAGATGCAATTCTTCAGAAAAAGGTAAATATAAAGGCTTTAGACAGGAATTATTCAATTTCTTTTTCAGAATTAAATGCTAAGTTTAGCATAATTGAAACAGTAGATGAAGCTTTAGCTTATGGAAAGACATCAAATATTATATCTAAATTTAAACTTATAAAGAGTCCAAATCCAAAGGAATTTAATTTGAAGTTTACTTATAATCAAAAGCCTTTAGAGAATTTAGTGAAAAGCATTGAAAAAGATATAAATAAAAAACCACAAGATGCAACTATAAGTTTTACAGGAGAAAAGTTCCAAGTAAGTGAAGACGTAGAGGGTTCTGAACTAGATAGTGATAAACTAAAGAAAGAAATTCTTTCAAGTATTAATGGTAAAATAAGTAGTGATATAAATATTCAAGCTCCAATAAAAACATTAAAACCTAAAGTTACTGCTGCAAGCTTAAAACAAGTTAATACAAGAATAGCATCTTATTCAACAGATTTTAGCTCTTCTTCAGAAGCAAGATCAACAAACATTAGAGTTGCAACTGCTAGCATAAACGGTAAAGTATTAATGCCTGGGGAAAGCTTTAGCTTCAATGAAGTAGTTGGTGAAAGAACAAAGGAAAGAGGATATAAAGAAGCTGGAGTTATTATTAATCAGCAATTGGATTCAGGACTTGGGGGAGGTATTTGTCAAGTATCCTCAACTTTATATAATGCTTTACTAAGTGGGAATATTAAGACAACAGAAAGAATTCATCATACTTTTCCTTCTAGTTATGTAGGAATGGGATTAGATGCTACTGTTGATTGGGGAAATATAGATTTGAAGTTTAAGAACACCTTTGATTATCCTATATATTTAGAAGGATATACAAAAAATAAAGTAGTGTATTTCAATATTTATTCAAATAGCGAGTTAGCAAAAAGAACATATACAATCTCTACAGAAGTTTATGATAAAATTGAGCCGACTATTAAATATATTGACGATCCTACTATGCCTGAAGGTAAAACTGAGGTTGTAAAGAAGCCTTCTACTGGATATAGAGTTAAGGTTTATAGAAATATATTTGAGAATGGCAGGTTTATTAGTAAGGAACTTATATCAAATGATTACTATGTTCCTATAAATGGAATTACCAAGAGGGGAACTAAAAAAAGCAGTTAGTACTTTATTTAAGAATTTTACGACGTAAAATTCTTAGTGACCAGTAACCAATTCCCAGTAACCAGTGTTATTAATCCTACTGGCAACTGGTCACTGGTTACTGGTTACTTAAGAAAAATGCGTCGCATTTTTCTTCTAAGATGAATGCAATTAAAAACGGGGAGAGATGAGCATGACATATAAGCTTATATGCTTAGATATGGATGGTACTCTTTTAAATGATAGAAAAGAGCTAACAGAAAGAACAAAGGAGGCTATAAAAAGAACAAATGAAAAAGGTATTCTTATAGCTTTATCCACGGGGAGAATATTTACATCAGCTAGATACTATGCTAATTTATTAGGAATAAAAGCTCCAATTATTGCATCAAATGGTGCATATATAAGAGAGAAGGATAATGAAAAAATAATATATAAATCTACAATAGATAAAGAAAATTGCCAGAAACTATTAGAAATAATGGATAAATATAATTTGAAATATTATTATAATACATTTGATACTGTAATTTCTCCCAAACCATTTCCTAAAGGATATACTTACCTTGAAATGAACCCAGATCTTCCAGAGGATATGAAGGTAAAACTTTATGTAACTCAAGATATAAAAGCAGAGTTTATAAAAAAAGAAATGGAAATATTGAAGTTTATATGTATAAGTAATGATTTAAATAAACTAAATCAGGCTAAAGAAGATATTATTAGAATAGGCAACTTTGAAGTAGCAAGCTCTCTAGGAGATAATTTTGAAGTTATGAATAAAGGGATTACAAAAGGAAGTGCAGTTAAGGCACTAGCTAAGCTTTATGGATTTAAGATGGAAGAAGTAATATGTGTTGGAGATGGAGAAAATGATTTATCAATGATTGAATATGCTGGACTTGGAGTTGCCATGGGAAATGCTCCTGACTTTGTTAGGGGAAAGGCGGACTACATAACAAGCAGTAATAACGAAGATGGAGTGGCTGAACTATTAGAAAAATTTTTTCTCTAACACATAATTATTGTATATTCATTCAAAGCTTTACAAATACTATCTCTAATTTAGTGTAAGGAGATAGTATTTTTTTACTTTACCTTATTTCATAATTAAGGTAATATAATTATGTGGCATGTAAGGGGGGAACAAAATTGAAGGTAAATACACCTAACTTAAATGTAGTCTTATTTCAACCTGAGATACCTCAGAACACAGGAAATATAGGAAGAACCTGTGTTTTAACTAACTGTAAATTGCATCTTATTAAACCTTTAGGCTTTAATTTAGATGAAAAGCAGGTAAAAAGAGCAGGTTTAGATTATTGGCCATATTTAGATATAGAAGTGCATGAATCATTTGAAGATATGATTTCTAAATATCCAAACTCTAGAGTATTTCTTTCTACAACCAAGGATTCTAATTATCAATATCAAGAAGTTAAATATGAACAAGGAGATTTTATTGTTTTTGGAAGAGAATCCTCAGGATTACCAGCTGATATAAGAAATAAATATCCAGATACTAGAATAAGAGTTCCTATGATTAATACTACAACTAGATCTTTAAATCTATCCAATACTGTAGCCATAGTTGTATATGAAGCTTTAAGACAATTAAAATTTCCGGGAATGAAATAGGGGGGACCTGTTTTGGAAAAAATTAAAATAATAACTGATAGTACTTGTGATCTAAATAGACAAATAATAGAAAAATATGATTTGGAGGTAGTTCCTCTAATTGTTAATTTTGGAGAGGAAAGCTATTTGGATGGAGTAGATATTGATATTAGGGAGTTCTTGAAAAAAATTAAAGAAAGTGATATATTTCCTACAACTTCTGGGGTAAATCCTCATAGATTTTACGAAATATACAAGAAATATTTAGATGAAAGTTATAAAATTATATCAATACATATATCATCTAAAATGAGTGGTACATATCAAGCTGCATGTATGGCAAAGGAAATGCTGGAAACTGAAGATATAGTTGTAATAGACAGTAATAATGTTACAGCAGGTTTGGGATTACTAGCCATAAAAGCAGCTGAAATGAAAAATGAAGGATGTAGCTTAAAACAAATTGAAGAAAGGATACTAGAAATTATTCCACATGTTAAAACTGCATATGCTTTTGCTAGCTTAGATAACCTTGTAAAAGGAGGTAGATTATCTAAGGCAGCTGGTGCTATAGGAAGCTTACTGAATATAAGACTAATCTTAGCAGTAGTTGATGGAAATATGGCGGTACTGGACAAGGTTCGAGGTACAAAAAAAGCAATAAAAACAATATTAAATTATATAGATGAGAATACCTTGGATGAAAAAGAAAATACAATAGTACTGCATATTGACAATGAAGATATTTTACCAATTCTAAAGGAAGAACTTTCTGAAAGAAAGGTTAATTATGTAGAGTGTGAAGTAGGATGCGTTGTAGGTACTCATTCAGGACCTAATGCTTGCGGAATTGCGTATATTGAAAAATATATTTAAATTAGAGTGAATATAGTAGAGTTAATAATAAAGAATGTCGCGAAAATTGACATTTTTTATTTTTTTATAGCTATATAAAGAGAAAAAATAAATATTAATAATTAAATTAGCTAATACTTATGGTATAATATTAATGCAGTAAAAAATGCAAAGTGGTGATAAGGTATGAAGATGGAGTTCAAGCTCAATTTAACACAAGAACAAAAGTTAATTATGACTCAGCAAATGCAATTATCAGTTAAGTTACTCCAAATGTCAAATTTTGAGATTCAAAGTTATATAGAAAAAGAGATTCAAGAAAACCCTGTACTAGATGCTGAATATAAAAAAAATGAAATTGATTCAGGTAAATCTACAGAGGAAATTGACTATAAAAAATTCATAAAGTATTTGGAATTTGATGACTATGGTCACGGAAGTTATTCTAAGGATGAAGAAGAGGTTTCTCCATTTAATTTTATTAGTGCTAAAAGATCATTAAAAGAATATTTAATTGAACAAATTATAGAGTTGGACGAGAGTAATGAAATAAAAGCAGTATGTAAATATATGATAGAAAATATTGATGAAAGAGGCTACTTAGATATAACTCTTGATGAAATTCAAAAAGAGTTAAATATTAGTAAGGAATTATCTGAAAAAGCTTTAAAGGTTATTCATGGATTAGATCCTTTAGGAATTGGAGCTAGAGATATAAAAGAATGCTTAACTCTTCAACTAAAGTATAAAAATGTAGAGGATGAAAACCTATTCATAATTATTGAAAATTATTTAGAAATGATTGCGGAAAATAAATATAACATAATAGCAAAGGATTTAAAAATAAGTGTAAAAGAAGCACAAGAATATGGAGATATTATTAAATCCTTAGAACCAAAGCCATCTAGAGGATTTTTTACTGGCGAAGAAATTAAATACATTATTCCTGAAGCCTATATTAAAAAGATAGATGGAGAATTTTGTATTATAATGAATGATGGCTTTATACCGAAATTAAATATTAATCAGCTATATAAGCAAATTATTAACGGAGAAGAGGACAAGGATACTGTAAAGTTTGTAAAAGATAAATTAAATAGTGCTGTTTTTTTAATAAAGAGCATTAGGCAAAGAGAAAGTACCATATACAATATACTTGAAAAAATTGTAGAAATTCAAAAGGATTATTTTCAGTTTGGAGAAGAATATTTAAAACCAATGACATTAAAGGAAATAGCAGACAGCTTAGAAATACATGAATCTACCGTAAGTAGAGCTATTCGTGACAAATATATTCACACTGAGAGAGGGACAATTAAGATAAAAGATTTATTTACTACAGGCATTTCTAGTATGGATAGTTTTGATGATATTTCTACAAAATTAATAAAAAAAGAAATACAAGAATTGGTAGATGCTGAGGACAAGAAAAAACCTTATTCAGACCAAAAGATTTGTGATCTACTTAAAAAGAAGAATATGGATATTTCTAGAAGAACTGTTGCAAAGTATAGAGAAGAAATGGGTATTAAATCTTCGAGTAAAAGGAAAAGGTTTTAATAAGAAAAGGGTTAATTACCTTTTTCTTTTTTTTGTTAAAAATATCTTTTACAAAATTATAGAATGGTATATAATAAAAGTGGGACATAAATATATACACATGGGACTAAAAACGACCAAGAGAAGGTGGTAATTTTGAAATATAACTTAGAGTTACAAAAGAAGATTGTTCCGGAAGCATTGGAGTTAATGGAGAAGAGATACAACATATTAAATACAATATTATACAATCAGCCAATTGGCAGAAGATTGTTAGCTACTTATTTGGGAATTGGAGAGAGAATTGTTAGATCAGAAGTTGATTTTTTAAAGAAACAAGGTCTTTTAGAAATCAAATCTGATGGTATGACTTTAAATGCTGATGGAAAAGATGTTTTATTTGAACTAAAGGAATATTTACATGAACTAAAAGGCTTATCCAATATGGAAGAATTTATTAGAAAAGCCCTAAATATAAAAAATGTAATTGTTGTCCCGGGAGATTCAGATGAAAACTCTCTTGTATTAGACGAAATGGGAAAGAGTGCTGCAAATTATCTTTTAAGTATAATACAGGATAATAATATTATAGCAATGACAGGTGGAACCAGTGTTAAAAAAATGGTAGATAGCTTTCAAAATACTACTGATAGAAAAGGACTTCTTATAGTTCCTGCAAGAGGTGGTCTTGGAAGAGAAGTGGAAATACAAGCAAATACTTTAGTTGCAAGACTTGCAGATAAACTTTCTTGTGATTATAAGATGCTTCAACTTTTAGATAATGTAGATTATGCAGAAATATTTGAAATTATTAATGAAGAAAGTATTAAAGAAGTAGTTAATAGTATTCATCTTGCTAATATATTGATTTATGGAATTGGTAAAGCGGATAATATGGCGAAAAAAAGAGGTTTGGAAAGGAGTGAAATAGAAAAATTAGAGAAATTGGGAGCTGTTGGTGAAGCTTTTGGATGCTATTTTAATAGAAGTGGTGACATTGTATATTCAAAGCCTACAGCTGGAATTAAAAGTGAAGATACTAAAAAAATAAAAAATTTAATTGCCATAGCTGGTGGAAAAAGTAAGGCTGAAGCTATTATAGCTGCTGAGAGATATATTTCTAAAAATACCCTTATATTAGACGAAGGTGCAGCAAAAGAGATTATAAATATAATTAAAAATGAGAACACTAATAAAGAACTTTTGTAAAGAAAAATTTAATTTAAAATGGGATATAATTTTAGGAGGTAATATTATGAGAAAAGTAGCAATAAATGGTTTTGGAAGAATTGGTAGAAATGTATTTAAGGCATTAGTAAATAATTATAGTAATGAACTTCAAGTAGTTGCAATAAATGATTTAACAAGTCCAGCTACTTTAGCACATCTATTAAAATATGATTCACTATATGGTAAGTTCCAAGGTACTGTTGAAGCTTCAGAAAACTCAATAATTGTAAATGGAAATGAAGTAAAAATATTTGCAGAAAGAAGTCCTGAGAAAATAGATTGGAGCAGTGTTGGCGCTGAAATTGTTTTAGAATGTACAGGTATATTCACTGATGCAGAAAAAGCAAAATTACACTTAAATGGAACAGTTAAAAAGGTATTAATTTCAGCTCCAGCTAAAAATGAAGATATAACTATAGTTATGGGAGTAAATGAAGACAAGTATGATCCTACAAAACATAACATAATTTCAAATGCATCATGTACAACAAATTGTTTAGCTCCTTTTGCAAAGGTTCTTCAAGATGAATTTGGAATAGTTGAAGGTCTTATGACTACAATTCACTCATATACTGGAGACCAAAGATTACTTGATGCTCCACATAGCGATTTAAGAAGAGCAAGAGCAGCAGCAGAATCTATGGTTCCTACAACTACTGGAGCTGCTAAAGCTGTAGCATTAGTATTACCAGAACTAAAGGGTAAATTAAACGGACTAGCAATAAGAGTACCTACACCAACAGTATCAGTTACTGACTTAGTATGTACTGTAGCAAAAGATGTTACTTTAGAAGAAGTTAATGGAGCATTAAAGAAAGCTGCAGAAGGTAAAATGAAAGGTATCCTTGGATTCAGCGAAG
Source organism: Clostridium homopropionicum DSM 5847 (assembly GCF_001263795.1). GTDB lineage: Bacteria > Bacillota > Clostridia > Clostridiales > Clostridiaceae > Clostridium_H > Clostridium_H homopropionicum. The sequence goes on along the minus strand of NZ_LHUR01000012.1, from coordinate 205,080 downwards.
AACCTTTAGTATCAATAGATTACAGAGGAGATGAAAGATCTTCTATAGTAGATGGTCTATCAACTATGATTATTGGAAAAAGAATGGTTAAAGTTGTATCTTGGTATGATAATGAATGGGGATACTCAAACAGACTTGCCGATTTAGCAGCTTATGTATCTGACAGATTATAATTTAATTAATTTTATTTAATAAAAAGTATTGCTTTGTTCTTTACAAAGCAATACTTTTAGTTATATAATTTCAATTAGGGGAAAAATATACTAAACTTGATTTTTTGTTAAGATTAAGTTATAGTATATAAAGCAGTTTTATACAATATACTGTAAGGGAATACCATTGAATTAACAATAAGTGATACTAATCTAAAACACATTATTGAGTAATTTGATGTAAACCTTTACAAACAACTAAGTTTTTAAAGTTATAGGAGGTATGGGTATGAAAAAAAGAAAGCTAGTTGCCTTATTAGCAACTGTGGTACTGGTTGCATCATTATTTGCTGGTTGCGGATCAAGCAAAAAAACTGATGAGTCTGGAAAAACAACTCAAGATACACAAAAACCAAAAGTTATGATCGGTCTTTCAACTGATGAAGGTGGATTAAATGACAAATCCTTCAATCAAGCAGCAGACACAGGTATTAAAAAAGCTCAACAAGAATTCGGATTTAATTATAAGGCAGTAGAATCTACAAGCAAAGATGCTTATGTTCCAAATCTTCAAGCTTTAGCATTAGATATGAAGAGTGATTTAACTTTTGCTATAGGATATCAAATGGAAAAAGCATTAACTGATGTTGCTACTCAAAATAAGGACAAGAGGTTTGCAATAGTTGACTCTGTAGTAAAACTTGATAACGTACAATCTCTAGTATTTAAAGAAAATGAAGGTTCATTCTTAGTTGGTGTTATTGCAGCTAAAATGACTAAGACAGGAAAAATTGGATTTATAGGCGGACAACAAGGAGACCTTATTGGTAAGTTCGAAGCTGGATATATAGCAGGAGCTAGAGCAGTTAATCCAAACATAAAAGTTGATGTTAGATATGCAAACAGCTTCTCTGACTCTTCAAAGGGAGCTGAGCTTGCTAAGGCAGAATATGGTGAAGGTTCAGATATAATTTACCATGCAGCAGGTGGAGTTGGTATAGGATTATTCCAAGCAGCCAAAGAGTTAAAGAAAGCTGGAAAACAAGTTTGGGCTATTGGTGTTGATATGGACCAAGCAATAACAGTATTAGATGAAAACAAAAAACCTAGCTATGCTGATGTAATACTTACAAGTATGATAAAGAGAGTTGATACAGCAACTTATGAAGCAACTAAAGATGTTGTAAATGGAACTTTCAAAGGCAACACAGTTAAAGTATTTGGACTTAAAGAAGACGGTGTTGGAATTGCTCCATCTTCAAGAGGAGAAGTGCCAGCAGATATGAAGGATTTAGTAAAATCAAATGTTCCTCAAGATGTTCTTGCAATAGTTGATAAATATTCTGCAGCTATAAAAGAAGGAAAAATAGTTGTACCTGAAAAGCCAGCAGATGCAAAGACTTTTACTACTGATGCAGTAAAATAGTTCTTTTAATTTATCCTAAAAAGTAATAAAATAAGTAATATACTAGTAAAAGCTAGATGTAAAATGCATCTAGCTTTTACAATCTAATATCTAGTATGGGAAGTTAATTACCGTTAAGGGGGAACAATAATGGAAAAGGTAATTGAAATGAAAAACATTACTAAGGTATTCCCAGGAACTATCGCAAATGAAGATGTGGATTTTACTCTGTTAAAAGGTGAAACTCATGTACTTTTAGGTGAAAATGGTGCAGGGAAAACTACCCTGATGAACATACTTTATGGTCTCTATCAACCAGAAAAAGGCGATATCTACATAAAGGGTGAAAAAGTTAAGTTAGCAAACCCTAATGATGCAATTAAAAGAGGCATAGGAATGGTTCATCAGCATTTTATGCTTGTTCATAATTTTACTGTAGCAGAAAATATTGTACTTGGAACAGAACCTAGACGTGGACTAAAGATAGATATTAATAAAGCTATAAAAGATGTAGAAGAAATAGCAAAAAAATATGGTTTTAATATTGAACCTACAGCCATAATTGAAGATATTGGAGTAGGACAACAGCAAAAGGTTGAGATATTAAAAGCCCTTTATAGAGGTGCACAAATGCTTATTCTAGACGAACCTACAGCTGTTTTGACACCTAAGGAAATAGAGGAATTAGCAATAATAATTGATAATCTTAAAGCAGAAGGAAAATCTGTGATTCTTATTACTCATAAGTTAAAGGAAGTTATGAGTATGAGCGATAGAGTAACTATCATTAGAAGAGGTAAGGTTACAGGAATAGTTAATACAAAAGACACTTCCATTGATGAGCTTGCAGAGCTAATGGTTGGAAGAAAAGTAAAGCTTGTTGTTGATAAAAAACCATGCAACATTAATGATGAAATACTAAGCGTTGAGAATCTTCACGCTAAAGATGCAAGAAATTTACCAGCTGTAAATGGCGTAAGTTTCAGACTAAGTGGTGGAGAAATACTAGGTATAGCAGGTGTAGATGGGAATGGTCAAAAAGAGCTAATCGAAGTAATAACTGGTCTTAGAAAAGCTGAAAGCGGTACCATAAAATTAAAGGGTAAAAATATTTTTAATAGACCAACTAGAGAGATAATAGATAGTGGAATCGGTCACATTCCTGAGGATAGACAAAAAAGGGGACTTATTTTAAATTATTCTCTATTCGAAAATGCAATACTAGGTGTACAGCACAAGGAGCCTTTTAGTAAAAAAGGAATATTAAATTATAATAAAATAAGAGAATATGCACACAAAATAATTACTGAGTTTGACGTTAGAACTCCTAGTGATGAAGTATCGGCTGCATCACTTTCAGGTGGAAATCAGCAAAAGCTTATTGTAGCTAGAGAAATTTCTAAAGACCCGGATTTATTAATAGCATCTCAGCCTACAAGAGGAGTTGATGTTGGAGCTATTGAGTTTATTCATAAGAGATTAGTTCAGGAAAGGGATTCTGGAAAAGCTGTATTATTAGTATCATTTGAATTAGATGAAATTTTAGCCCTTTCAGATAGAATAGCTGTAATGTATGATGGCAGAATTGTTGGAATACTTAATAGAGAAGATGCAAATGAACAGAAGCTTGGAGTATTGATGGCAGGTGGAACTTTAAAGGATGAAGAAGGTGAGGTGAGCCAAAGTGAGTAATGAAATGAAAAATGAAAATAAAATTTTAAAAACTATAGTTAATGCTATTAAAAGTCTTCTTTTCCCTTTTGTAGCAATTATAATTTCTATTTTCGTAGCTGTATTCTTTGTAATGTGGGCAAAGGGTTATGCTATAAGTGAGTATTTTTCTGCTCTTGGACATCTATTTGGCTTAGTATGGCAAGGAAGCTTTGCCACACAGAGAAATGCTCTTACTACTCTATCTTATGTTACACCTTTAATTTTTACAGGTGTAGCTAACTCCATTGCATTTAGATGTGGTCTTTTTAATATAGGTGTGGAAGGTCAGTTCGTAATGGGAATGATAGCTGGAGGAATACTAGGTCTAATTCCAGGCTTAAATCCTGTAATTCACATCTTAATTATAATAGTTGGTGGTATTGTAATAGGGGGACTTTGGGGAGGAATTCCAGGTGCCTTAAAGGCAAGATTTGGAACAAATGAAGTTATCAATACTATCATGATGAACTATATAGGTATGAATTTAGCAAATTGGATTGTAAAGAAATCTATATTCACAGTTCCGGGAAAGTCAAGTACTCCTTTAATACAGGAAAGTGCAAGATTAATGAGATTTAGTAATACTAATGAAGCCAATATTAGCATTTTTATGGCTATAGCTTTTGCAATATTTATTTACTGGCTGCTATGGAAAACTACCATTGGATATGAAATCAGAGGAGTGGGTATAAATCCATCAGCTTCTGAATACGGTGGAATAAATGTTTCTAAGAATATGATACTAGCTATGGTTTTATCAGGAGCAATAGCTGGAATTGGAGGAGCTACTCATGTTGCTGGAGTAAGATACCAGGTTCAAGATTTTATGGCACTTCCAGGCTTTGGATTTGATGGTATAGCCGTTGCTCTTTTAGCAAAATCTAACCCTATTGGTTGTATTGCTTCTGCTGTATTGTTCGGTGCTTTAAAGAGCAGTTCAACTTTACTTCAGTTAAATGATATACCTAAGGAAATTGTATTCTTAATACAATCTATTATAATAATTTTCGTTGCAACAGATTATATAGTGAAGTATTTTGCAGATAAAAGAAAGAAGGGAGAGGTTGTAAATGGATAATATAATAATAGTACCATTATTAGCCGCTACATTAAGAATGGCAGCCCCTCTTATATTTGCAGGTCTTGGTGGAGTTTTTTCAGAAAAATCAGGAGTTGTTAATATTGGTCTTGAAGGTATGATGATAATGGGAGCCTTTTTTGCAGTTTTTGGTTCCTATACTACTGGCAGTCCAATTATCGGTATATTATTTGCAATGATAGCTGGAGGAGTAATTGCAGCTATCCATGGTTTCTTAAGTATACATTTGAGAGCAGATCAAATTATTTCAGGTACAGCTATTAATCTTTTTGCTACTGCATTAGCAAGCTTCTTAATAGGACCTATATTTAAAACTGGAGGACAAACTAATATAGTAAAAGGCTTATCATACAATTTGCCAGGATTCTTAAAAAATGTTCCTATATTAAATAGTTTAAACTGGTTTGTAATATTAGCTATAGTATTAGTTTTTGTATCTAACTATGTAATATTTAAAACTCCATTAGGTTTAAGAATAAGGGCAGTAGGGGAACATCCTAGTGCTGCAGATACTTTAGGTATTAGTGTTTATAAAATGAGATACTTGTGCGTAATAATATCAGGTGTATTAGCGGGACTTGGAGGAGCCGCTCTATCTATTGGAATAACTCCTCTATATAGAGATGGTATGGTAGCAGGACGTGGATTTATCGCTCTTGCAGCAATGATTTTTGGAAACTGGAAACCTTTTGGTACTATGTGGGCTTGTATGCTTTTTGCCTTTGGTACTGCTTTCCAAATGGTTGCTCAAGGCTTTAGCATCAGCTTACCAAATGAGTTTTATCAAAGTATACCATATATACTAACTATGCTTGCCTTAGCAGGATTTGTTGGAAAAACTGAAGCTCCAAGAGCAGATGGTAAACCATATATAAAAGGTGAAAGATAATATACTATTTAACCATGAGTATAATTTTTATACTCATGGTTATTTTTTTACATAGAAAATTATAATTTTCTATGTAAAAAAAATGTGGAATACGTTATAATAAAAGTGGGACTAAAATGATTTATAGTGGGACGTTAAAAGACCAATTAGGTGTATTTTAAGTATATTTTTTAAAGCTAATAAATATAGCAAAAACGGTGAAGAATAATAAAGGCATTATTAAAGTAAAGAAAGTGTAATTTACCATTTATTTTGATATTCAGTAAATTTAGTATTATAATAAGTTGGTAAGGATTAGCTATTAATAAGTTATTAAAAATATTTTCATAAATTAAAGAAGGGAGATATTTATTATGAAATTTAACAAGAAAACTGTAGAGGATATACAAGTTAAAGGAAAAAAGGTATTAGTAAGATGTGATTTTAATGTTCCCCTTAAAAATGGAGTAATTACAGATGAAAATAGATTAGTAGGAGCTATGCCAACAATAAAATATCTTATAAATAATGGAGCTAAGGTTATTCTATGTTCTCATCTTGGAAAGCCAAAGGGAGAAGCAAAACCGGAATTATCATTAGCACCAGTTGCTAAAAGACTTTCTGAAATGCTTGGAAAAGAAGTTGTATTTGCTGCAGATAACAACGTTATAGGAGAAAATGCAAAAGCTGCAGTGGAAAATTTAAAAGATGGCGATGTAGTACTATTAGAAAATACTAGATATAGAAAAGAAGAAACTAAAAATGAAGATAATTATTCTAAAGAATTAGCTTCTCTTGGAGAAATATTTGTAAATGATGCTTTTGGAACAGCTCACAGAGCACATTGCTCAACTGTTGGTGTAACAAAATATTTAAATGAATCTGTATGCGGTTATTTAATTCAAAAAGAATTGGAGTTTTTAGGGAATGCAGTAGAAAATCCACAAAGACCATTTGTTGCAATACTTGGAGGAGCAAAGGTTTCTGATAAACTAGGAGTTATCAATAACCTATTAGAGAAGGTTGATACTTTAATAATTGGTGGTGGAATGGCTTATACTTTCTTAAAAGCCTTAGGACATGAAATAGGAAAATCACTTCTAGAAGAAGATAAAATAGAATATGCAAAAGAAATGATGAATAAAGCAGAAGAAAAAGGAGTAAAATTACTTCTTCCAATAGATATTACATATGCTGAAAAATTTGATGAAAATGCTGAACCAAAGATATCTGAAGGAAGAGATATTCCAGCAGACTTTATGGGCTTAGATATTGGACCCAAAACGGCTGAATTATTCTCTGATGCAATAAAAGATGCAAAGACAGTTATTTGGAACGGACCTATGGGAGTTTTTGAATTTGCTAATTTTGCTAAAGGAACTATTGCTGTTGCAAAGGCTATGGCAGAAGCAGATGCAACTACAATAATCGGCGGTGGAGATAGTGCATCAGCAGTAAATAATCTAGGCTTTGGAGATAAAATGACTCATATTTCAACTGGTGGAGGAGCTTCTTTAGAGTTTTTAGAAGGAATTGAACTACCTGGAATAGCTGCACTTAATGATAAATAGCAAATGTATAAATAATTGACAATGCACAATTGACAGTTGACAATTATGGATGTTTTGCTAATGCAAAACTCAAATTTGAAAAAAACAATTAAACTGATTTCAACTAGTTATTTTATTGCATTCAAGTTTTTCTGAAAGAAAAACTACATTTATTGTCCATTGTCAATTCTCAATTGTCAATTAAATTTAGAGATTAGAGACTAGAACCTAGGACCTAGCAACTAAAACCTAGCACCTACAAAAAAAAGGGAGTGTAAAATTTGAGAAAAGCAATTATAGCTGGAAATTGGAAAATGAATAATACTATTGAAGAGGCAGTAAAACTAATAAACGAATTAAAACCATTAGTTGTGGAAGCTACCTGTGAAGTAGTAGTATGTCCCCCAACAATATGTTTACAGGCAGTTAAAAAAGCTGTAGAAGGAACGAACATAAAGGTAGGAGCACAAAATATGCATTTTGAAGAAAGTGGTGCTTTTACTGGAGAAACTTCACCAGTTATGCTAAAGGAATTAGGAGTAGAATATGTTATTTTAGGCCACAGCGAGAGAAGACAATATTTTGCTGAAACAGATGAGGCATTAAACAAAAAAATGCATAAAGCTTTTCAGCATAAATTAATACCAATACTTTGCATTGGAGAAACTTTAGAGGAAAGAGAAACAAATATAACTGAGGAAGTACTTGAAAAACAAATAAAGCTTGACTTAAACGGTCTTACAGCAGAGCAAGTTTCTAATACAATTATAGCTTATGAGCCTATTTGGGCAATTGGAACAGGTAAAACTGCTACATCAGAACAAGCAGAAGAAACTATAAGCTTCATTAGAAAAACAATTAAAGAAATGTTTAATGAAGAAGCTTCAGAAAAAACAAGAATACAGTATGGTGGTTCAGTTAAACCTTCTACAATTAAAGAACAGATGGCAAAGCCAAATATAGACGGTGGACTTATTGGAGGAGCTTCTTTAAAGGCAGAAGAGTTTGCAGCTATAGTTAATTTTGATAAATAATATAAGAAAAATGCGATGCATTTTTCTTAAGTAACCAGTGACCAGTGGCCAGTTGCCAGTAGAATTAATAAAACTGGTTACTGGTTACTAAGAATTTTACGTCGTAAAATTCTTATATAACGGAGGTGGAACAATGGGTAAAAGACCAGTAATGCTGGCTATTTTAGATGGCTTTGGTATATCTAATAATAAAGAGGGAAATGCTATAAAGGCAGCTAAAATGAATAATTACAATAATATCTTAAAGGAATATCCTAATACCCAGTTAGGAGCAAGCGGATTATCAGTAGGACTTCCAGAAGGACAAATGGGAAATTCGGAAGTTGGACACTTGAATATTGGAGCAGGAAGAATTATATATCAAGCACTTACTAGAATAACTAAAGCTATAGAAGACGGAGATTTAGCTAAAAACGAAGCTTTGTTAAAGGCTATAAAAAATGTAAAGAAAAACAATTCTTCCCTTCATTTTATGGGTCTATTATCTGATGGTGGAGTACATTCTCATATAGAGCATTTAAAAGGTTTAATAAAATTAGCATCTGAAAACAATATAAAAAAGGTATATGTACATGCTTTCTTAGATGGAAGAGATACAGCACCAAATTCAGCTCCAAGTTTTATTAAAGAAATAGAAGATTATATGAGTGAAATAGGAGTAGGGACCATAGCAACAGTATCAGGAAGATACTATGCTATGGACAGAGATAAAAGATGGGAAAGAGTACAACTTGCCTACGATGCTTTAGTTCTAGGTAAGGGTGAGCATGCTAATAGTGCCATGGAAGCAGTGGAAAAGTCATATCATGACAATAAAACTGATGAATTTGTTCTTCCAACAGTTATAATTAAAGATGGAAAACCTACTTCCGTAATAAAGGATGAGGATTCTGTAATATTCTTTAATTTCAGACCAGATAGAGCAAGACAATTAACTAGAGCAATAAATGATAAAGTCTTTGAAGCTTTTAAAAGAGAAACTTTAAATTTAACTTTTGTTACAATGACAGAGTATGACAGCACAATAGAAAATGTAGAAATTGCTTTCAAGCCAGAAATCTATTATAATACATTAGGAGAATATTTAGGAAAGCTTGGAAAAACTCAATTGAGAATTGCTGAGACAGAAAAATATGCTCATGTTACCTTTTTCTTTAATGGAGGAATTGAAGAAACCTACAAAAATGAAGATAGAGTATTGATTCCTTCACCAAAGGTTGCAACTTATGACTTGAAGCCAGAGATGAGTGCTTATGAGGTAACAGAAGAAGTTTTAAAAAGAATAGATTCAGATAAATATGACATGATAGTTTTAAACTATGCAAATCCTGATATGGTAGGACACACTGGTATAATGGATGCAGCTGTTAAGGCAGTTGAAACTGTGGATGAATGTTTAGGTAAGGTTGTGGATAAAATACTAGAGAAAAATGGCTCTATATTTATAACTGCAGACCATGGAAACTCTGAACAGATGATGGATTACTCCACTGGAGGGCCTTTCACAGCTCATACTACAAATCTTGTGCCGTTTGTTTATGTATCTAGAGATGCTAAAGGAAAAGAGCTTAGAGATGGTGGAATTTTAGCAGATATTGCTCCTACTATTTTAACTGAGATGGGACTGCAGATTCCTAAAGAAATGACTGGAAAGAGCTTAATTAAGTAATGTTGGTAAAGTGATTTTACTAGAAAACAAATTTTGTTTTCTAATATATATATTCTATGTAAATTAAGGAGGAGAAAATAATGAAAACTTTCGTAGAGATAGTTGATGTTTACGCTAGACAAATACTAGATTCTAGAGGAAATCCAACAGTAGAAGTAGAAGTAGAATTAGAAGATGGAACAGTAGGAGTTGCAGCAGTACCATCAGGAGCGTCAACAGGTATATTTGAAGCAGTAGAATTAAGAGATAACAATAAAGCTGTTTATTTAGGAAAAGGTGTTGAAAAAGCAGTAGAAAATGTAAATGACTTAATTGCTGACGAATTAGTTGGAATGAATGTTCTTGATCAAGTAGGTATTGACAATGTTATGATCGAACTTGATGGAACAGAAAATAAGAGCAAACTTGGAGCTAATGCAATGCTAGGAGTATCTTTAGCTTGTGCAAGAGCAGCTGCTCAATCTTTAGGATTAAGCTTATATCAATACATAGGTGGAGTTAATTCAAAGGTATTACCTGTACCTATGATGAACATATTAAATGGTGGTTCTCACGCTGATAATAACGTAGATTTACAAGAATTTATGATTATGCCTGCAGGAGCTAAATCATTCTCAGAAGCTTTAAGAATGTGTGCTGAAATATATCACACTTTAAAGAACCTTTTAAAGGATAAAGGCTTATCAACTGGTGTTGGTGATGAAGGCGGATTTGCACCAAACCTAAACAGCAATGAAGAAGCTATTCAAGTAATTATAGAAGCAGTTGAAAAAGCAGGTTATAAACCAGGTGAAGAAATATTTATAGCTTTAGACCCAGCATCTTCAGAGTTCTACAACACAGAAGCTAAATTATATGAATTAAAAGGAGAAGGAAGAAACTTAACTCCAGCTGAAATGGTAGACTACTATGCAAACCTAGTAGAAAAATATCCAATTATCTCAATTGAAGATGGTATGGCAGAAGAGGATTGGGAAGGCTGGAAGTTAATCACTGAAAAGCTTGGAAATAAAGTTCAATTAGTTGGAGACGATTTATTCGTTACTAACACTAAGAGACTTTCAATGGGAATTGAAAGAGGAGTAGGAAATTCAATTCTTATTAAATTAAATCAAATAGGAACTTTAACTGAAACTTTAAATACTATAGAAATGGCTGAAAGAGCTGGATATACTGCAGTAGTTTCTCACAGGTCAGGAGAAACTGAAGATACAACAATAGCTGATTTAGTTGTTGCTGTAAATGCTGGTCAAATTAAAACTGGTGCTCCAGCAAGAAGTGAAAGAGTTGCTAAGTACAATCAACTTTTAAGAATTGAAGAAGAGTTAGGTGCTTATGGAGAATACAGAGGATTAAAAGCATTCTACAATCTAAAAAAATAATTAGCTCATAAAGAAAGTTGCCTAGCAACTTTCTTTTTTTAAAATATTAGTAAAATAAATTGTAATTTATTGTATAGTGTGATAAAATAAATAGATGTAAATTGTATATAATAGCTTAGATAGGGAGGTGCATATAGTTGTATAAATTTTTACAGGTTGCACAAATATTAGTGTCCATTGCACTTATAATTACTGTATTAAAACAACCAGGAAAAGCTGATGGCTTTAATTTAATATCAAGTACTTCAGAAACATTCTATGCAAAAAACAAAACTAGGACTTATGAATCATTTTTAAGCAGACTTACTGTTTTGTTAGCAATAGGATTTGCGGTAATAACTGCTTTTCTTACATTATTGAGGTAGTTTTTATAGGCACTAGGCCATAATATAAATACATAAGATAGTTTTATTAAAACTATGATTTTAGACATATGAATTTAAAGATTCATATGTTTTTTATTTTGCCTTAAAATTTATTATTAATAAATCTAGATAATACTTAATACACTTATTATAGAAGTTAATACAATAAATTACTTCTGCTAGATTAATAATAATTAAGGGGGAGAAATATGAATTCATATTTGCCTATTGTTTGCGGTATTTTAGCTTTAATTTTTGCATTCATCTTAACTAAGGGTATTAGCAAGGAAGACCCAGGAAACGAAAGGATGAAAGAAATTTCTGGGTATATACATGAGGGAGCTATGGCATTTTTGAAGAGAGAATACAGGTACCTTTCTGTATTTATAGTGGTGGTAGCAATTATCATCATACTTGCAGTTGATTACAAAACAGCTATTTGTTTTGTTTTTGGAGCTGTTTTTTCAATTCTTGCAGGATATTGTGGAATGAATGTAGCTACAAAAGCTAATGTAAGGACTGCTCAGGCAGCAACAGAAGGGCAAAGGAAAGCTCTTAAAATTGCTTTTTCGGGTGGAGCTGTAATGGGAATGTGTGTTGTTGGTCTAGGGATATTTGGTTTAGCATTGTTGTATATAATTTTAGGAAATGATCCTAATTTTATAACAGGCTTTGGACTTGGAGCTAGTTCAATTGCATTATTTGCTCGTGTAGGTGGAGGGATATACACTAAGGCAGCTGATGTAGGAGCAGATTTAGTTGGAAAGGTAGAGGCTGGAATACCAGAGGATGACCCTAGAAATCCAGCAGTAATAGCAGACAATGTTGGCGATAATGTAGGGGATGTAGCTGGAATGGGTGCTGATTTGTTTGAATCATATGTAGGATCAATAATATCAGCTTTAACTTTAGGTTATTTTTTATTTTCAGGGGAACAATCTAAAATACTATTTCCTCTTATGCTAGCTTCAGTTGGTGTAATAGCATCTATAATTGGTGCAATATTTGCAAGAAATAGTAAGAATAGCAACCCTCAAAAGACATTAAACCATGGGACATATATAGGAGGGGTATTAGTTATTATAGGGTCTTTATCATTAAGTATAAGCATTTTCGGAGATTCAAAAGCTTTCTTTGCAATACTAGCTGGATTAATTGTTGGAATTTCTATAGGTAAAATAACAGAAATTTATACTTCTGATGAGTATAGATTTGTTAGAAGAATAGCAAAACAATCTGAAACCGGAGAAGCTACTACAATAATTTCTGGTTTTGCAGTGGGAATGTACTCCACCATGATTCCTATAGTACTTATTTGTGCTGGAGTTTTATTCTCATTTTATATAATGGGTGGAGGAGAAAACATATTTATGGGCCTTTATGGAATATCTCTTGCTGCAGTGGGAATGTTATCTACAACAGGTCTTACAGTAGCAGTAGATGCTTATGGTCCTATAGCAGATAATGCTGGAGGCATTGCAGAAATGTCAGGTCTTCCTTCAAGTGTTAGGGAAATTACAGATAAGCTTGATTCTGTAGGTAATACTACTGCCGCTATTGGAAAAGGCTTTGCTATTGGGTCAGCGGCACTTACTGCTCTTGCATTATTTGCATCCTATGCTCAAAAAACAGAATTAACTGCAATTAATCTTTTAACACCAGTAACCTTAGTGGGAGTCTTAATAGGGGCTATGCTCCCATTTTTATTTGGTGCTTTAACTATGGAGTCTGTAGGAAAAGCTGCTAATCATATGATTGAAGAAGTTAGGCATCAGTTTAAAACTATTCCGGGTATAATGGAAGGTAAAGCAAAACCAGACTATAAAAAATGTGTAGATATTTCAACTTCAGCTGCACTAAAAGAAATGATACTTCCAGGTGTTCTTGCTATAGTTGTTCCAATTGCTGTAGGTATGCTATTAGGAGTTGAAGCCCTAGGTGGACTTATTGGAGGAGCAGTTTCCTCAGGAGTATTAATAGCAATTATGATGGCAAATGCAGGTGGAGCTTGGGATAATGCAAAGAAATTCATAGAAAGAGGAGCCCATGGAGGAAAAGGCAGCGATGCTCACAAGGCAGCTGTAGTAGGTGATACAGTAGGAGATCCTTTTAAGGATACCTCAGGTCCAGCCATGAATATATTAATTAAGCTAATGACTATAGTATCTTTAGTTTTTGCAACAGTGATTGCAAATAATGGAGGAATTTTATTAAGATTATTTAATTAGTTGAGTTTAAAGTATTTAAAGTAGGTTTATTTAATATAATCGCTAATCGCTAATCACTAGTCGCTATTTAGAATATATAGCGATTAGGGAATAGAGATTAGCGATTTATTATATTTAAAATAATAAAATTAAACTAACTTAATATTAAATTTACATAAAATGCTATATTATAAGAAATAAATTCTAATATAGACAAGGTTTGACTAAGGTTGGCAATTAGGATAGTATATAATTAAAAGGGAATAGAATTTTAAAGAAATTATCACTAGAAAATAGGTTTAAATAATAAAAAATATATAAATATGATTAGTTTAATAAAAAAAGGTAAACATAATATAAGAATAGGATTTTAGATAGGAGGGATAAGGATTGAACATAAAAAATGCATTATTAGATTTTATGAAAGAACTGGCTTATAAGCCTATGGATATACAAGAGCTAGCAAAGGTTTTCGGAATTCCAAAGGGAGAAATGAAGGATTTTAAAGATATCTTAAAAACCATGGAAAAGGAAGGTAGTGTAATAAAGACAAGAACAAATCTTTATGGGTTACCAGAAAAAATGGGACTAATTCCAGGAAGGCTGCAAGGGCATTCTAAGGGCTTTGGATTTGTAATTCCTGACGATGGCAGTGCAGACTTATTTATAACTTCATCTAATATGAATGGTGCAATGCATGGAGACAAGGTTATAGCTAAAGTTTTAAAGGATGAAAATAGAGGAAAGAAAAGAGAAGGAGAAATTCTAAGAGTTACGGAGAGAGCTAATAAGAGTTTAGTTGGAGTATATGAAGCTAGTAAAAACTTTGGCTTTGTGGTTCCAGAGGATAAAAGAATTTATCAAGATATATTTATTCCTATTGAATGCTCTAAAGGCGCTACCCATGGAGATGTAGTAATAGTTGAAATAAAAGAATGGCCGGAAAAAAGAAGAAATCCAGAAGGAGAAGTTAAAGAGATACTAGGTAAAAAAGGTGAAAGAGGAATAGATATACTAACTATAATTAAAAAACATAAGCTGCCAGAAGAATTTCCTCCAAAGGTTCAAAGTTATGCAGCAAATGTTCCTCAAGAAATACCTGAAGAAGAATATAAAGGTAGAGAAGATTTAAGAAATATAAAAATGGTGACTATAGATGGAGAGGATGCTAAGGACTTAGATGATGCAGTTTCTATTGAAAAGCTTCCAAATGGAAATTACTATCTAGGGGTTCATATTGCAGACGTTTCTCATTATGTAAGAGAAAAAAATCCTCTTGATAAAGAAGCCTTAAAGAGAGGAACTTCCGTATATCTTATTGACAGGGTTATTCCTATGCTTCCAAGGGAGTTATCTAATGGTATATGCAGTTTAAATCCTAAAGTTGATAGACTCGCTATGACTTGTTTTATGGAAATAAGCAACCAAGGAAAAGTTGTAGATTATAGGATTACTAAAAGTATAATAAAGACAAATGAAAGAATGACATACACAAATGTAACTAAGATCCTAAGAGACAAGGATCCAGAGCTTATAGAAAGATATAAGGATTTATATGAAGATTTTAAAACAATGGAAGAGCTTTGTGAAATTCTCTACGAAAAGAGAAGGAGAAGAGGAGCAATAGATTTCGATTTTGAAGAATGCAAGATAATATTAAATGATAATGGAAAGCCAATAGATATAAAACCTTATGAAAGAGCTATTGCTAATAGAATAATTGAAGAATTTATGCTTGTATGTAATGAAACTATAGCAGAGCATATGTTTTGGACTAAACTTCCTTTTGTTTATAGAATTCATGAAGATCCAGATGAAGAAAAACTACAAAGATTTAGAAACTTTGCTTATAACTTAGGATATTTCATAAAGGCAAGCAATGATGTGCATCCAAAGGCACTCCAGCAAATTATAGATGAAGTAAGAGGAAAGAAGGAAGAGACAGTAGTAAATACACTTTTACTTCGTTCATTGAAGCAAGCCAGATATTCACCAGAATCTGTAGGGCACTTTGGACTTGCAGCAAAATATTATTGCCATTTCACTTCTCCAATAAGAAGATATCCTGATTTAATAATTCATAGAATAATTAAAGAATCCCTTGATGGACTAATTGATGATAAGAGAGTTCAGCAGTTAGAAAAGGCTGTAGATTATGCAGCTGTGCAGTCCTCAGATATGGAAAGAATTGCCGTGGAGGCTGAAAGAGAAGTAGATGACCTAAAGAAAGCTGAATACATGAGTGAAAGAATTGGTGAAGAATACGAGGGTATAATTTCTTCAGTAACTAATTTTGGATTATTTGTAGAACTTCAAAATACAGTAGAAGGTTTAATTCATATAAGCACCTTAGACGATGACTATTACGTTTATGATGAAGAACATCTATGTCTAATAGGTGAGAGAACTAAGAAACAATACAGATTAGGAGATGAAGTAAAAATAAGAGTATCTAAAGTAGATTTAGATTCTTATGAAATAAACTTTGACCTGTTGAAGGAAGATGATGAAGAAGAAACTGTGGAAGAAGAGTAATATAAGAAAAATGCGTCACATTTTTCTTAAGTAACCAGTAAATGAAATAATTAAGCGCAGCTTAATTATAAAATCCGCCATTGTAGCAAGCTACAATAAGCATAATGAGCTACGCTCATATAAAATTCTAGTTTTGCAGAGCAAAACTTCCTTTACTGGTTACTGGCAAACTGGTTACTCATAAGAATTTTACCTCGTAAAATTCTTGATTATTGACTAAGTATTAATTATAATGTATAATTTATACCCAAAAGTGACTTTGAAAAGTAGGTGTTAATATGGGGAAGGATAGTAAGAACAATACCTTAGCACAAAATAGAAAAGCATATCATGATTATTTTATTGAGGAAGTTATGGAAGCTGGAATTGTGCTTGTAGGTACAGAGGTTAAGTCTATAAGAGGCGGCAAGGCAAATCTAAAGGATAGTTATGCTCAGGTTAGAAACGGAGAGATTTTCCTTTGCAATATGCACGTAAGTCCTTATGAAAAAGGAAATATATTTAATAAAGATCCATTGAGAGAAAGAAAATTACTTCTCCATAAATCGCAGATAAATACTTTACTTGGCTATTCAACTAGAGACGGGTATACTTTAATTCCAGTGAGCCTTTACCTTAAAAAAGGAAGAGTTAAAGTAGCTCTTGGGGTTGCAAAGGGTAAAAAGAATTACGATAAGAGAGATGCTATAGCAGAAAAATCTGCTAAGAGGGATATTGATAGACAAATGAAAGAAAGAATGAGATAGAGCTGTGCATAATGCACAGCCTTTTTAATTTATAGATAAATACATATAATTAAAAGAACTTCCCTGTTATTTCCGCATAATTTAGTAATATATATAATTTATGCGGAGGGATACAAATGATTATAGAGTTAACAGCATTACACTATGTGTACCTACTATTTATTCTAATAATTATTTTCGCCATGATATTAAAGAAGGATATAACCCTAATATGTATTATAGGAATATTTGCCCTTGGAGCATTAGGAACTGAATCAGTATATAAATCCTTAATGGGTGTATTTAACAGCTTTATTTATGCTACAAAAGAGCTATTGCCGACTATATTAATTATTTCAGTAATAACAGCAATGAGTAATCTTTTAGTTGAGTCAGGAATAAATCAAGAGCTAGTATCACCCTTTAAAAAAATCATTAAATCCTATGGGGTAGCTTTTTGGGTTATAGGACTTGTTATGATGACAATTTCCTGGTTCTTCTGGCCATCACCAGCTGTTGCTCTAGTTGGAGCGCTACTTATACCAATAGCTAGAAAAGCTGGACTTCCTGCCATGGGAGCTGCAGTAGCTATGAACATCTTTGGACATGGTATAGCATTATCTAGTGATTATGTTATTCAAGCTGCACCAAAAATTACTGCAGATGCAGCAGGAATTGAAGTATCCCAAGTTATATCCGCAAGCGTACCTTTAACTATAACTATGGGAGTAGTAACCACTGTAGCTGCTTTCTATTTGATAAGAAAGGATATTAAATCCGGTGCATTAACTGTTCAGGAAGAGGAGATGGAGGAAATAGAGTACAAATCTTTAAATTTAATTTCTTCAATAAAAGTGAGAAGAGTTTTAGCAATGGCTATTCTAATACTTTTTGCTGTTGACATTATTATAATGGTTTTTGCTAAACTTCAAGGTGGAGATGCAACTGCTCTTATTGGAGGAACTTCAATACTTATACTTTCAGTTATAGCTGTATTATCATACGGTAAAAAGTCTCTAGAGAGTATAACAAATAATCTTGTAAAGGGTTTGCAATTTGGTTTTAAAATATTTGGAGTAGTAATTCCAGTGGCAGCCTTCTTCTATTTAGGAGACTCCGCTTTCAATGAAATTTACGGCAAGATTCTCCCTCAATCTTCTACTGGAATAGTTAATGATTTAGGTGCAGCACTAGCAAACTTAGTTCCTGTAAATTCCGCTGTTGCGGCAATAACCTTAACATCAGCAGGTGCCATTACAGGATTAGATGGATCAGGATTTTCAGGAATATCTCTAGTAGGCTCAATTGCAAGGTTGTTCTCCACAGCCATAGGTGGAGGAATAGATACTTTAACTGCTCTTGGACAGATAGCAGGTATATGGGTTGGAGGTGGAACTATAGTCCCATGGGCACTGATTCCTGTAGCTGCAATTTGTAGAGTAGATGCCTTTGAATTGGCTAAGAGAAATTTGAAGCCAGTAATTATTGGACTTTCAGTAACTACAGTCGTAGCCATGTTAATTATATAGAAACTATGTTTTAAAATATGGAAATTATTAAATTAGATACCAGTTACTAGCAGGTAATATAATTTGTCTAAAAGAATATACTTTTTAGTAACTGGTTATAATTATATAGTATACTTCCATTATTTTAAGAAAAAATACTGTAAAATCCTATTGATAACCTTTAGTGTATATTGTATTATAGTATTTGTCACTTCAATAGAGCGTATTGACGGTGATGATTGATAATGATAAAATATAGTGATAATAGAATGCGTTTTTAAATTAAAGGTAATGCAATACTACCTGAATTTTATAACACGGGGGCGTACATGGCTTTCGACGGGGGTGTGTTGTGCTACAGAAGCGAGTCGATGGTTTCCTGGACCAGCGTTAAAAAACTGGGAATTAAATATAAACGCAGAAGAAAATTACGCTTTAGCAGCTTAATTAAGCCGCTCGTCCTACCCGAGAGTCCCACGACTTGGGATAGGGCGTCAATTAGTGGGGAACCGAGCCTTGGAAAGCTTTGACCTTGGAACGGAAAACATGAAGCTACTGAAACTGGAAGCCTGTCCTTAGGCGTCTAGTGGAGGGAATGTCAAATTAAGGACTGCACTCGGAGATGCTGTAGTGTTGCTGCTTTCGGACAGGGGTTCGATTCATAAAAGAGTCGCCTTATGAAGTGATTCATAAGTGAAAACTTGGCTTTATCGGTGAAACCGTAACGTTATTATAGACGACGGCAATACCGAGTGGTATGTGAGGAAACTCAACAGCCGCGTATCGACTCATAGGCTTCTAAGTTCATAAAACAGTGAATATTGAAGTACTAGGATAGAAGCTTCAAAACTATATTATGGCTTCTATAAAACGCCAAGGGGCTTAATTCTTAATTAAGCTTAAGATATAGTCAGCACCATTTGGAAACAATGGGAAAATGTGTCCCCTCGCCTCCACCATACA
Organism: Clostridium homopropionicum DSM 5847; assembly: GCF_001263795.1. Taxonomy (GTDB): domain Bacteria; phylum Bacillota; class Clostridia; order Clostridiales; family Clostridiaceae; genus Clostridium_H; species Clostridium_H homopropionicum. The sequence goes on along the minus strand of NZ_LHUR01000012.1, from coordinate 185,905 downwards.
TAAACTATAATTTTGATACAATAGAAAGTCCTTGGTTTCAAGGACTTTTGACGTTTCTAGGGGTAAAAATGAGGCTGTTTTTCTTTAAATTTTAAATACTTAACCATAAATATAAGGTAAACATGCTCGGAGTGTTCAAAAAATATTTGTTAAAATTAATATTTATAGTTTTTGATAAGTTCTCCTAGATAGGGCACGTGGAGTGTGTCATGTTTACGTCATTCCCGAGGGTTTCTTTATTTAGAAGCTAAGAAATAGATTGAATCCATTCACATATAATGTGATAATGGTAAGGTAAGGGATAAATCTTTGGTTTTAAAGAGGATAAAGATTATGCAGTATGACTACATTATTATTGGATCAGGAATGGGTGGATTAAGTGTTGCAAACTTTCTCGCCAAATATAATAAAAAGGTTCTGGTACTAGAAAAACATAATATACCTGGAGGTTTGGTGACTTCTTTTTCACGAAAAGGTGTCCACTTTGATCTTGGCATCCATGGTTTATATGAATTGAAAGAAGGACAGGCCATACCGCAATTTATGGAATTTTGGAATGCGCCGCAAGTGGAGGCAAAACCACTTGGAGGAGATTTGAAATGCTTTATTGATGGAAAGGAATATGATTTTGAGCATGGAAATGTTCGTGGGAGTTTTCTCAAGCAGTTTCCGAATAGTAAAAATGATGTTAATCGTATTTTTGATATCATGGAAACTATTATTACAGAGATGTTTTCCGGAACTGAAGCACCAGAACCACCCTATGACATGAATCTTTTCCAGTTAATTAAGTTTGGCATGAATGCAAAGAAGCAACGCCCTATGTTTATGAAGTATGGAAATAAAGATGCCTACAAGATACTGGATTTATTTACGACTTCTGATGAATTGAAGACCATAATTTATTCAAAAGCCCCGTATCCTATGGTATTCATGTCTTTTGCATATCAGTGGTGGGTATATGGCAAAAACTTTTACCCTGTCAATGGAATGCAGGCAATTCCGGATGCGGCAGTTAAAGGGCTCAATCATCTAGGAGGAGAATTGAAGCTGAATACCGAAGTGACTGAAATATTGGTTAAAGATAACCAGGCATATGGTGTAAAGACAAAAGATGGAACAGAGTATCATGGCGCTGTTATCAGTAATGCATCTCCACAGTTTACATATGAATGGATTTCAGATAAAGTTGCTGCAAAGAAAAAAATGAAAAAGGCAATTTCGGGAAGAAAGATATTTGAACCGGTAGCTGCCTTATTTATGTCCTTTGATGAGGATAAATATAGCCTTAATAATTTAGAAGGAATAAGCATTCTTGCAAAGAAAGATTATAGTAAGAGAACAGAAGAATATACACCTGAAACAGCACCTATTATCATTTATATTTATCCTAAGAGAGAGGGCGATGAGTTCCGATCTTTGGTAGCGTTAGTTCCAATCAGTTATGAGTATCATAATTATTGGGAAACCGAAGATAATAGAAAGCGCGGTGAAAAATATAAGACATTAAAGAAAGAAGTCGAGAAAATTCTGATGGACCGTATTGGTAAACATATGGGCAGAGATTTTGTTGATGCGGTTTCATATCATGAGCTTTCTTCTCCTGTGACCTATGAGAGATATACGTACAGTAAAAACGGTTCCTTTATGGGATGGTCCGTAGAACAGTCTCAGTATGGAAAATATCTAAAGCAGAGAACTGATATAAAAGATTTATATTTAGTGGGGCAATGGGTATTTCCTGGCTTCGGAGTTGCAGGAGTTATGGCAAGTGGCTATTATCTTGCAAAGGAGATTCTGAAAAGAGAAGGAATTGATCTGAAAAAGGATTTTACTGAATACTTTAAAGACAGATAGGATATTGTTGCATATCAGTATTATTTTTCTTGTGGAACACAACCCATATAAGGAAACATACTAAACAAAATGAATAATAAATTTGTATCAATGACGATCATCTTAGGGAAATAATCCACCACCTACTTATAAAAAGCATTTTATCAGTAGGTGGTTTTCTTGTTGTTTAAAGAAAACCACCTGAAGTGTCAGGATTAAGATATTGCATAAATATAGCAGCATTTATCCATACTTAGTTATAGTGGTATAATTATTCTGCTAAGCCTTGCGTTTGTCATGAAAAAAATTATATAAATCATTGAAATATTTTATATATTGTGCTAAAATTATAAATATAAATTGGTAAGACCAGCAGACAACAGACGGCAGATAATTCTTTTGTAGAAACTAAATCGAAACAATTTTATAAAATGGTACTTTATAAAAATTTAAATACACAATGGTTCTATCAAAAAACATTTTAATCATGTAAACATATACAATAATATAAAAATGTAAAAAGTATAAAGGAGAAGGATAGTATGGAGATTCTTATTTGTGTAAAACAGGTTCCGGATGATTCTATTGAAATCCATTTGGATAAGGAGAAGAAAAAACCTAGTTTGAATGGAGTCAGTTTGGTAGCAAATGCATTTGACACATATGCATTAGAGCTAGCAGTTCGGTTTATGGAAGCTAATGGAGGAAATGTTAGTGTATTAAATGTTGGAGCAGAGGATTCTTTAAACACATTAAAAAATTGTCTTGCCGTAGGAGCTAAAGAAGCATTTTTTGTAAAAGATGATTCATTTGCAGCTTTAGACTCAATTGGGACAGCTGATGTTTTAGTAGATGCTATTCATAAAATTGAAAAAGAAAAAGATAAAAAATTTGATTTAATTCTTTGTGGTAAGGAATCCACAGATGAAATTACTGGTCAAGTAGGAGCAATGCTTGCTGAAAAATTAGGAACAGGCTTTGTTAGCAGCGTAGTTGAAGTTAATTTGAAAGATGATGCCATGGAAGTTCATCAAGAAACTGAAGAAGGATATAATATAGTTTCTATAGCATCTCCAGCTGTAGTAACAATAAGTAAACCAGATTATGATCCACGTTATCCTACTATTAAAACTAAGATGGCAAGTCGTAAGGCAGTTATTCCAACTTATTCAGCAGCAGAAATTGGAGAGGTAAAACAAGCAAAAGTACGTTGCATCGAGTATGTTGAACCTCCTAAGAAAGAGGCTGGTATCAAAATTCAAGAGAAAGATGCTGCACTAGCAGTAAGTGCTGCTCTTGAGCAAATGAAAAAAGATAAGGCAATCTAAGGAGGGAAAAGTAAAGTATGAAAGCATTATTGTTTATTGAAACAGATGGAGAAAAAGCTTTAGGCGGAAGCCTTGAATTGATTAGTGCAGTAAAAGCATTAGATGCTGAAGGAACAGCTCTTATAGTAGGTAACAGGGCTGCTGCAGATACAGTAGCCGCTTTAGGAATTCCAGTTATTTATATAGATACTGCTGCAGACTGTGATACTTTTACAGAAGTATTATCAGAAACTGTTAAGGAACAAAATCCAGACATTATTTTATTAGCAAATACAGCATTGGCTAAAGATATTGCACCACGTATTGCAGGACGTATGTGTTTAGGATGTGTAAGTGATGTAATAGGAATGAGTAAAACTGATAGTAAGGTTATATACACTAGACCAGCTTATGGCGGTACAATTTTAGAACATATTGAAGTAGAAGGTACTGCCGTAGTTACAATTAGAAATGGAAGTTTTCCAAAGCCAGAGGCTGCTTCAAATGCAGGTGTTACAGAGAAAAAAGTAGAAATTCCAGCTAGTGCTGTTAAGGCAAAAATTGTTGATACAGTAAAAGAAATTTCTGAATCTGTTAATTTAGAAGAAGCAGAAGTTATTGTATCTGGCGGACGTGGAATGGGAAATCCAGAAAATTTCAAACTTGTTGAAGAATTAGCACGAGTACTTGGTGGTGTAGTAGGTGCAACAAGACCACCAATTGAAGATGGATGGATTTCTCGTGCACATCAAGTTGGGCAATCAGGAAAGATTGTAGCACCAAAACTTTATATTGCATGTGGTATTTCTGGAGCAACACAACATACATCTGGAATGTCAGGTTCTAATTATATTGTGGCAATTAATAAAGATGAAGATGCTCCAATTTTTGAAATAGCTAATGTGGCTATTGTTGGAAATGTAACTGAGATTCTTCCAGTTATGATTGAAGAAATGAAGAAAGTAAAAGGAAAGGAATGATTATAATGGCTGAGTATAATAAATTAACAGAAGAATTAATCACAAAATTACAGGAGGCAGCTCCAGGACATATTTTAACAGGCGATGATATCAATGAAGATTATAGTCATGATGAAATGCCTATTTATGGAAAAACAGCTCCGGAAGTTGTATTTATGGCACATTCTACAGAGGAAGTTGCTGCAGTAGTAAAAATATGTAATGAACATAAGATACCAGTAACTCCAAGAGGATCAGGAACAGGACTTACAGGTGGAGCAGTTCCTCTTTTAGGAGGAGTTTTAATTGATCTTACAAAGATGAATAAAATACTTTCTTATGATTTAGAAAATTTTGTTGTTAATGTTCAAGCAGGTGTTTTGTTAAATGATCTTGCAGAAGATTGTGCAAAACAAGGATTATTATATGCTCCAGACCCTGGTGAAAAGTTCGCTTGCTTAGGTGGAAATGTTTCAACAAATGCTGGTGGAATGAGAGCTGTTAAATACGGAGCAACACGTGATTATGTACGTGCAATGACAGTTGTTCTTCCAACAGGAGAAATTACTAACTTTGGAGCTACAGTATCAAAAACAAGTTCAGGTTACAGCCTTTTGGATTTGATGATTGGTTCAGAAGGTACCCTTGGAGTTATTACAGAACTTACTTTGAAAATCATGCCAGCACCAAAGGTAGTTGCTAGTTTGATTGTTCCTTTTGAAAACTTGCATGATTGTATTTCTACTGTTCCTAAATTAAAAATGGCAAACGTAAATCCACAAGCATTGGAATTTATGGAAAGAGAAATTGTTCTAGCTAGTGAAAGATATATTGGAAAGAGCGTATTCCCACAAGTAATTGATGGAGTAACTGCAAATGCTTATTTACTTGTTACTATAGATGCAAGTAATGAAGATGAATTAAATAACCTTATTGAACAAGCTAGTGAAATAGTATTAGAAGCAGGAGCAATTGATGTTCTTGTAGCTGATACACCTGCAAAGATGAAAGATGCATGGGCTGCACGTTCTAGTTTCTTAGAAGCAATTATGGCAGAAACAAAATTATTAGATGAATGTGATGTAGTAGTTCCAGTAAATAAGATTGCTTCTTATCTTGAATTTGTAAATAAAACTGGTGAAGAATGTGGACTTAATATTAGAAGTTTTGGACATGCGGGAGATGGAAATCTTCACATATACCAATGCAGTAACGATTTAGAAGAAGCAGAATTTAAAACAAGAGTTGATAAATTCTTTGATATTATTTACCCAGAAGCAACAAAATGCGGAGGTCTTGTTTCAGGAGAACATGGAATTGGCAGTGGAAAGGTCCGCTATTTAGTTGATAGTGTTGGAGAAATAAATATGGAATTAATGAAAGGCATTAAAAAAGTGTTTGACCCAAATTCTATTATGAACCCAGGTAAAGTATGTTACCAATTAGATAGTAACAACTAATAAAAACAATTGACATACAAATATAAAAATGAAAGGTAGGAAATTCACATGAATTTTAAACAAGATGAAAATCATCAACAATTACAAGAAATGTATCGTGATTTTGCAGAAAATGAAGTAAAGCCAATTGCAAAAGAAATTGATGAAAGTATGCGCTTCCCAGAAGAAAATGTAGCCAAAATGGCTGAAATGGGCTTACTTGGAATTCCATTCCCTGAAGAATTTGGCGGAGCTGGAATGGATACATTAAGTTATGTACAATGTGTAGAAGAATTATCTAAATGTTGTGCATCAACAGGTATTATTGTTTCAGTGCATACAAGTCTTTGCGCAACACCAATTTACACATATGGTACAGATGAACAAAAAGAGAAATATTTAAAACCACTTGCTTCAGGTGAAAAGTTAGGTGCATTTGCATTAACAGAACCTTCTGCTGGAACTGATGCTTCTATGGCAAAGACAACAGCTGTATTAGAAGGAGACCATTATGTATTAAATGGCAGCAAGATCTTTATTACTAATGCAGGATATGCAGACATATATATTATTTTTGCATTGACAGATAAGAGTAAAGGAACAAAAGGTATGTCAGCGTTTATCGTTGAAAAAGATTTCCCAGGTTTTTCTATTGGAACTCATGAATTAAAGATGGGAATCCGAGCATCTGCTACATGTGAATTAGTCTTTGATAATTGCAAAGTTCCAAAGGAAAATCTTTTAGGAGAAGAAGGTAAAGGATTTAACATTGCAATGGCAACTCTTGATGGAGGCCGTATTGGTGTTGCTGCACAAGCTCTTGGTATTGCAGAAGGTGCGATAGATGAAACTGTAAAATATGTTAATGAACGTGTTCAATTTGGACGTTCTCTTTCAAAATTCCAAAATACACAATTTGAACTTGCTAAAATGAGAGCGAATACAGAAGCTGCAAAACTTCTAGTATATCAAGCTGCATGTGCAATGGATAATCATGAAAAATTTTCACATTTAGCTTCTATGGCAAAATTAGTTGCTGCTAACAATGCCAGTGATGTAACAAGACGTTGTTTACAATTATTTGGTGGCTATGGATTTATAAGTGATTATCCAATTGAAAGAATGATGCGTGATGCAAAAATAACAGAAATTTATGAAGGAACATCAGAAGTTCAAATGATGGTAATTTCTGGATGGATGGGTGTTAAATAATAGATAACTAAAATTTAATAAAAAACGGATGTTCAGGGAGATGATTTCCTGAACATTTGTTTTTAACGGATTAGGTTTCGCCTCCACCAATTAAATCCACGATTATTTAAAAGTCGCATTTTATGTGGCTTTTTTTGCGTGTCAATAACTATTGTTTCATCAGCATTTATTCATACTTTTGTTATAGCGATATAAGTTAAATTCATATCTTTTGTAATTATTCTCAGAAAAAATTCAATTAGAATAATTGCAATTCCACCGGTCACTATTAAAGTTTTTCTTTCTTTCCTACACTACAAATGAAAAGCTTTTTAATGTATAGATATAGTTCTGATTTGTGTTTTGCAATAGATACTTTTTTATAACACATTATTTATAAGAAGTTTTATTCATAATCAGTATCACAAAGGTGGACAAGTATGTATATATTATATTGAACAACTTTCTTGGAGGTGGAAATATGATTGTTACAAAGAATAGATACCTGGTATTTTTGATTAGTATCATGTTCATACTCGCTGCTCTTATGACAGGCTGCACATCTTCAAAGATAGATGGCAGCGACATTGGGGAAGTCAAGGAAGAAGCGAAGGAACTTACAATATACAGCGGCAGACAGGAAAAGTTTGCACTGCCCTTTGTGGAAAAATTTGAGAAAGAAACTGGAATAAAGGTGAACCTAATATCGGGTAAAGCTACGGAGTACGCACACAGAATTGTTGAAGAGAAAGAAAATACGCAAGCAGATGTGTTTTGGGCCAATGATGCAGGTATTCTTGAATATCTGAGACTTGAGAATATGCTGACACCTATCGAGTCAGATGTATTAGAACAGATTTCTTCAAACTATCAAGGCAAGGATAGGACCTGGACCGCACTTACTATAAGGCACCGTGTTTTTTTGTACAATACGGATCAAATGACCTATGAAAATATGCCAAAATCCATTTTTGATTTAGTGGATCCTAAATACAAGGGCCAATTTGCAATGGATAGGGCAGGAAACGAATCGATGGTTTCTTATTTTACTTCACTTAGAGCCATTATCGGACCTGAGAAAACTCTTGAGCTCTTAAAGGGCATCATGGCAAATGAGCCGCTAATACTTCAAAGTCATACTGACGTGCGCAGAGCTGTTGGAAGCGGGGAAGTAAAATTCGGGCTTGTCAACAACTATCATTATAAGATTCAGCTTACAGAAGAAGGGCTAAATCACATTGCCCAAATATTTCCCGATCAGGGCAAAGATGAAATTGGAACTTTTGTGAATATTTCTGGAGTCGCTATAACCAAGCATGCAAAACATCCCAAAAACGCACTGCTTTTTGTTGAATTTCTATTGAAAGCTGAGCAGCAGAAGATGAATGATGAGACACCGATCATAAACAATCTTGAGGGAGTAGAGTACGAAACTGCCAAAATCGCCAATACTTCCTTAAGTGAAATTGGACCATTGTGGGAGGAGACTACCGAGTTGATGGAAAAAGCAGGATATTCTGATTAGGAGGGGGAGTGTGATGGGCAATCGTATCTGGTTAAAGATTTGGAATGCAAAGCCTCCAAGGACAGTTCTTTTTATAATAAACGCAATAATCGCCCTTATTATGGCATCGCCAATCTTATATATTGTAATAAGGGCAGCTTCTGCTCCATTGGAGAAATGGAAGGTCTTGTTTGCGACGCGTATTCCGCTTATTTTATGGGACACTCTGAGTCTGGCAGGTGCGGTTGCTGCATTTACAACAGTAATAGGGGTAAGCTTGGCATACTTGGTGGAATGTACTGACCTGTCGTGCAGAAAGTTTTTAAAAGTGGCATTAACGCTTCCTCTTGCTATTCCTCCATATATTGGAGCGTTAACGTATATTATCATTTTTGGTAAACGAGGTGTTTTGTTCTCTTTGCTTGGTAGCAGTGTGATCGATATTTACTCCTTCTGGGCTGTTACCTTTGTAATGTCAATGTTCACGTTTCCTTATGTTTTTCTGATTGTATCAGCAGCGCTGCGCAAAATAAGTGCAAATTATGAAGAAGCCGGACGTTCGTGTGGAGCGTCCTACTCTTCTATATTCCGGCATATCACACTTCCGCTCATAATGCCTGCTGTGATATCTGGAAATATTATTGTCTTCTTTTATATCATATCTGATTTTGGTGCAGTAGCCATGTTAAGATATACAACCTTCACAAGCAGCGTGTATTTCCAAATGATTGGGAAACTGGATCGCTCAGGTGCAGCCATACTCAGTATATTGACAATAGGATTGGGACTTATAGTCTTACTGATAAAGAATCAAATTCAGAAAAATAGAGCGTTTTTTATTAATCCAAAGTCGAACAGGCCCCCTAAGGCTATAAAGCTTGAGAAATATAAGATCCTATGCATGATATTTGCTGTGGTAGTAATGTTTTTTTCAATCATCTTGCCGTTATCAACACTTATCCTATGGAGTATCAAAGGCATATTGGCAGGGGCAGTTACAGTAAAGATGGCAGGTTATATTATGAACAGCTTGTATGTTAGCATTGGAGCAGCTGCAATAACAATGCTGTTTTCAGTTCCTATAGCATATTTTAAATTTAGACATCCATCAAAGATTACAACTCTTATGAATAATATGTGTCACTTGGGGTTGATTATTCCTGGAACGTTACTGGCTCTTGGAATGGTTTTTGTAGTCAACAGATATTTTAACTGGCTTGTCGGAAGTCAGCTGATATTGATTTTTGGGCTTGCATTAAGGTATTTTTCTCGAAGTCTACAGTCTGCTGAGGCCTCAATGTCACTGATATCGCCAATCATAGATGAAACTGCCTATAGTCTTGGTAAAAGGTTTGGCAGTGTATTGTTCAGGGTGATTCTTCCTTCAATTCTGCCTGGAGTCTTATCTGGAGGTGCACTTGTGCTGGTAAGTTCCATGAAGGAATTACCTGTTACACTTATGTTGAGGCCTGCCGGATTTGATACTTTGGCAGTAAGAATATGGGTTCAAGCCAGTGATGGATTTTATACCCAAGCAGCCCCTTCAGGTCTTCTAATTGTAATTGTATCGCTCTTACCGTTATACTTCTTAACAAAGAAAGAGAAGGGGGGATAGTTATGGTAAGTCTTGAGATAAGAAAGCTTTCAAAAAAATATCCAAATGCGTCTAACTACACAATAAAAGGACTTGACCTAAGTGTGGAAAAGGGAGAGTTTCTGACTTTGCTAGGCAAGAGTGGATGCGGCAAAACAACTCTATTGCGGATAATATCTGGTTTTGAGGCTCATGATGAAGGAGAAATATTGCTTAATGGAAATGTGATATCAAGTGAGAGTATATGGGTACCGCCTGAAAGAAGAAATATAAGTATAGTATTCCAGGATTATGTACTTTTTCCCAACATGACAGCTTGGGCTAACATCGCTTTTGCAATCAAAAATGAAGAAGAATATGTGAAAAGGATAAATGAGATGCTGAAACTTATGCAAATTTATGATATTAAAGATAAGTATCCACATCAATTATCTGGGGGGCAACAGCAGCGTGTTGCAATTGCAAGAGCACTAATTAGACAACCGCATATTCTTTTACTTGATGAGCCTTTTAGCAATCTAGACACGGAAATAAGAGAGACTGTACGCCAGGAGATCCAGCAAATCCTACGGAAAATAGGGACAACGGTTGTTTTAGTTACTCATGACAAAGTAGAGGCACTTTCAATTTCACAAAGAGTAGCAATACTCCAGGAGGGAAGAATAGAACAAGTTGCAACGCCCTATGAAATATACAACAAACCCACAAATATGTTTGTAGCAGAATTTATAGGTAAAACGAACTTTCTGGATGGCATCGTTGAAAGCGGAAGTCTGATACGCTGCGAATTCGGAGTGATCCAACCCAAGCATAAGATACCTTATGCGAAAGGAACACCTGTAAAAATACTAGTGAGACCAGAAAATATAATTATAAATGAGGAAGGAAAGATAACCGGGACTATTCAAGATTTTAATTATGTCGGTACGCATTACAATGTAATGATTTCTGTAGACTGCAGCACCAATAAGAAGCTTATGCTTCATGGGATATTACCGGGAAGAGTAAAGGTAAGATTGAATAAGGAAATAAGATTTGATATTTATATTCAAGGCAAATATCATGTATTTCCATACTAGTGATATGTTTCAAGTACTCATGCTGTTAGGATAAGATACCTATGCAAAAAAGAATTTGAAGAGAGTCTGCTTCAAAACAGACTCTCTTCAAAATAGTATTCTAATAATATAAACATCAAAAACATTTGTTTTCATTAAGAAATCTTACTAATTAATTCTCGTATAATGGCTTCTGCTTTCTTAACATCAGCCTTTCCTTTAGTTTGCTTCATGATGTAACCGAACATGGAGTTGATTGCTTTGTCCTTACCAGCTTTAACATCCTCAACAGCCTTAGGATTAGCATCAATTGCCTCCTGACATAATTTTGTTAAGTCAGCATCAGAAATACCTTCCATATCTTCTGCTTTGATGAATTCCTCTGGAGACTTGCCGCTTTCTAGCATTTGCTGTAGGGTGCTTTGAGCCATCTTAACGTTGATTTTCTTTTCGTCCAATAGTTTTACTAGTGATGCAAACTGTTTTGCAGAAATGAGAACCTTGAACAGTTCTTTGTCTTCCTCTGTACTCATGCTTGCGTAAATAGTACCAGTAATAAGGTTAGAAGCATTTTTAATACTTGCACCCTCTGTCAATGCCTCTTCAAAGAATTCTGTAATACGTCTGTATTTGAAGAGTTGTTTTGCAGTTCCTTCTGGTAGCTGAAGCTCATCTATATATCTTCTTAACTTATCAAAAGGTAGCTCTGGAAGAGAATTCTGAATTTCATCTACTTTTTCCTGAGGAATTTCAAAACGTATAATATCTGGATCAGGGAAATAACGGTAGTCATCAGAGTTTTCCTTTTCACGCATTGGCGATACGGAATCTGATACATCATCGTAACGCATGGTTTCCTGAATGATGGTACCACCTGCCTCCAAAATATCAGTTTGTCTTTCAATTTCGGCATACATTGCCTTTTGTATGAAGTTCAATGAGTTAATATTCTTTGTCTCGGTTCTAGTTCCAAATTCTTTTGCACCTGCTTCACGTAAGGATACGTTAACGTCGCAGCGCATTGAGCCTTCCTGCATTTTGCAGTCAGAAATTCCTACATAACGCATAATTAGCTGAAGCTTTTCTGCGTACTCTTTTGCTTCTTCTGGAGAAGAGATATCTGGCTCAGATACAATTTCAATCAGTGGAACTCCACCACGGTTGTAATCAACATATGTGTATCCATTTTCATGAACCAGCTTACCTGCATCCTCTTCTATATGGATACGAGTGATACCAATTCGTTTTCCACTGTCCAGTTCGATGTAGCCGTGTTCACAAATAGGCTCGTCGTACTGGGAAATTTGATATGCCTTTGGCAAATCCGGATAAACGTAATTTTTTCTGTCCATATGGGAAATATTATTAATCTTGCAATGTACTGCAAGACCTGCTCTTACAGCATACTCAACTACTTTTTTATTTAAAATCGGCAGAGAACCAGGCTGGCCGGTGCACACTGGACAACAATGAGTATTAGGATCTCCTCCGAATGCAGTGGTACAGTTGCAGAAAATCTTTGTATTAGTTGCCAGCTCAATATGAGTTTCGATACCACAGACTATTTCATATCCCATATTCTGACCCCTCCTTCATAAATACCGACCTTATCTTCGGAATTTTGTTCATAGAAATAAGCCATATTTAAGATGGTTGCCTCATCAAATTTCTTACCTATAATCTGCATTCCAATTGGAAGACCTTTAGCATCCTTTCCGCATGGAACGGAGATGGATGGGATACCTGCAATATTAATCGGTACAGTACAGATATCAGAAAGGTACATTTCAACAGGGCTTGCGCCTCGGAAATTAAGCGGAAATGCAGTATGTGGTGCAGTAGGTGCTATTAACACATCACATTTTTCAAATATATCATTAAATTCTCGGTTAATTTCTTCACGGATTACAATAGCTTTCTTATAATATGCATCATAATAGCCGCTGGATAAAACATATGTTCCAAGCATGATACGGCGTTTTACTTCGTCTCCGAAACCTTCGCTTCTAGTTTTGAAAATCATATCATCAATACTGTCGTAAGAATCTGCACGGTAACCGTAACGAATACCATCATATCTTCCAAGATTAGAAGATGCTTCTGCACAGGCGATTATATAGTAAACTGGAAGTGCTAGTTTAAGCACTGGCAGCTTTATATTTACTATTTCAGCACCATTCTTTTCAAACAGTTTGATTCCTTCATAAATCTGAGTTTTCATATCTGGGTCGATACCTTCAAAGAATTCTTCAGCAACACCTATTTTCTTTCCTTTAACATCTTGGTTTAGGCATTCTAATATGTTGCCATAATCATATGTTTTACTTGTCTGATCACGTATATCAACGCCTTTAATTGCATCAAATACCACTGCAGCATCCTTTACGCTGTAGGTAAGAGGTCCAATCTGGTCCAAAGAGCTTCCGTAAGCAATTAGTCCGTAACGGGAAACTGCACCATAGGTTGGCTTAAGTCCTACAATACCGCAGAAGGAAGCAGGCTGACGAACAGAACCACCGGTATCTGAACCAAGGGCGTAAGCTGCCATATTTGCACACACTGCTGCAGCTGAACCACCGGAAGAACCTCCAGTCACGTGTTCTATATTTCTCGGATTTAAAGGTGCTCCGTAGCAGCTTGATTCAGAAGTACTTCCCATGGCGAACTCATCCATGTTAGCCTTTCCAAGAAGTACAGCACCCTGAGCTTTTAATTTTTCCCATACTGCTGCATCATAATATGGCTTGAAGCCATCCAGTATTTTAGAGCAGCAGGTTGTTAGAAGACCATCAGTACAGATATTGTCTTTTAATGCCATAGGAATACCGCATAAGGCAGAAGCAGTGCCTTGCTTTAACATCTTATCGGCAATTTCAGCACCTTCTAGTGCATATTCAAAGGTTGTATGCACATAGGCATTTATCCTTGGGTTTGATTTTTCAATAGCCTTTATATATTCCTTTGTAAGTTCAACAGAAGAAATTTCACCGCTATGAAGTTTAACTGATAATTCAGAAATTATTTCTCTCATTTTTTACTCCTCCTAACGCTGAAAAATCCATCTTTATCTTCTACATTAGAAACAATTTTTTCATTAGGAAGAGACGGAATTACTTCATCCTCGCGAAGTTCTTCAAAGGAAATGAGCTGAGAACCTACACTTCGGATTTCATCCGTTCCGCCTTCAACAGACTGGTTAATGGTATCAGCAAATGCAATAATTTCATCAAACTCTCCTGCAAACTTTCCTAGTTCTTCATCGGAAAAGCGCAGTCTAGCAAGCTTAGCAAGCTTTTCAATTTCTACTTTAGTTACTGCCATTTTTAATCTCCTTTCTATAATTACCGATTCAGCCATAAGCTGATAAGATTATGGCTGAATTAGATACTTTGTTATTTTCTCATTTTAATGTGAACTTCACGTAGCTGCTGCTCTGTTACTTCATTTGGTGCACCGCACATAAGATCCTGTGCGTTGCTGCTCATTGGGAAGGCGATAACTTCACGAATGTTTTCTTCATTTTTAAGCAGCATAATCATACGATCAACTCCTGGTGCCATACCTGCATGAGGTGGAGCTCCAAATTGGAATGCATTATATAATGAACCGAATTTCTCTTTTAAGGTTTCTTCGTCATAGCCAGCTATTTCAAAGGCCTTAACCATAATATCTAAGTCGTGGTTTCTCACAGCACCAGAGGAAAGTTCAACACCGTTACATACTATATCGTATTGATATGCAAGAATATCAAGCGGATCTTTAGTAGTTAGTGCTTCTAAACCGCCTTGAGGCATAGAGAATGGATTATGGGTAAATCCGATTTTACCAGTGTTTTCATCAACTTCGTACATTGGAAAATCATTCACATAACAGAAACGGTATGCATTCTTTTCGCAGATATCAAGACGTGCGCCAAGCTCATTACGAATCTGTCCTGCGTATTTGTTTGCAAGCTCTTCTGTATCTGCGATGAAGAATATAACATCACCTGATTCTAGACCAGCTAAATCAAGCAGCTGTTTCTTCATTTCATCTGGAATGAATTTATCAATAGGTCCCTTATAGGACAAATCTTCTTTTACTTCAAGGTATCCAAGTCCTCCCATTCCTATAGATTGTGCAAAGGCAAGCAGCTTTTCATGGAAGCCCTTAGATAGCTCTGCATGAACCTTTAAAGCTCTTACCGTCTTATTATGGAAGGGTTTGAAGGAGCATTTCTGGAAGAAATCAGTAACATCTATAATACGTAGTGGGTTACGAAGATCAGGCTTATCAGTACCAAACTCAAGCATTGCCTGCTTGTAGCTGATAATAGGATAAGGCGCCTCAGTAATTGAATATCCTTCTGGAGCAAATTTCTTGAATGCATCTGTTAACACTTCTTCTCCTGTACGGAATACATCCTCTTGAGTGGCAAAGCTCATCTCAAAGTCCAATTGATAGAATTCACCCGGAGAACGGTCAGCACGGGAATCTTCATCACGGAAACATGGTGCTATTTGGAAATACTTATCAATACCTGACACCATAAGCAGCTGTTTATACTGTTGTGGAGCCTGTGGTAATGCATAAAATTTGCCTTTATATTTTCTTGACGGAACTATGTAATCACGTGCTCCTTCAGGAGAAGATGCACTTAGAATAGGAGTCTGAATTTCTATAAATCCCATATTGCTCATCTTTTGTCTTAAGAAGCTGATAACCTCCGAACGGAACAGTATGTTATCTTTAACTTTACGGTTTCTCAAATCTAAATAACGGTATTTTAAACGTACATCTTCACGGATTTCCTTTGAAGTAGCTATTTCAAAAGGTAAATCTCTGTAAACTTTTCCAAGTATGGTGATTTTATGTGCTTCAAGTTCGATGGTTCCTGATGGAATATTAGGGTTATAGGTTTCTTCATCACGTTGTTCAATAACACCTTCGATAGATAAACATTCTTCTTTTTTTATTCCATTTAAAAGGTCAGTATTTCTTAATACAACCTGCACTACACCGTACATATCACGTAGGTCGATGAAGGATACACCGCCATGGTCACGAATATTTTCTACCCATCCGGCTATCTTAAGTTGTAATCCGATATCACTTTCGGAAATTTGATTTAAAGTTTTGCTTCGATACATTTGTGACATTTTTTTCTCTCCTTTTCTTCTTTTTAAATTAATCTCATTTCGGATGAGCACAAAACTTGTTTCGCAAGATTTTTATATATCGCTTTATTGATCAACAAAACATTGTAGCATGTTTAACCGTCTCATTTATCGAATAAAAAAAAGTTGCCCGTCCGGAAATAAAAAATTTCAGGACGAACAACTGTTAAATGTCCGCGGTACCACCTGATTTACTGTCAAATGCAGTCACTCTAGTGTTGCCAATTGACGCTTGGCTTACGGCTCACCTACTAATCAAAAGATGTTCAGATTGCAGCTGGTAAAGTGTTATTCGCATAAATTCATTTTGCAGGGTTTTCACTGCCCCCCGCTCACTGTGAACGATAATTTATGTTACTTCTCTTCGTCATTGCTTTTCAAAATATTATATACAAATAATCATATCTTGTCAATTTATTAATTATAGTAATTATTATTCTCTTTTTCTAAAAGATAGTTTTCACATAAATTTAGATTTATTATTGACTTCCTTATAATTATATATTCATTTTTATTTATCAAGTCTGTAAAGTGTTGGATCTAGTAAAATTGGAAGTGATGTGAGAAATAATAGAAACTTCAATAGTTAGGCTATTAGATATGTTAAAGTTTCATACATATGCCTGCTTTAATATTGCATATTGACAAGAAAATACTTCTGGCGTAGAATTAAAATATACTTCGAGAAAAGAACTATTTTAAGGAGATTTTTATGGAACCTAATAAAGGATTGGATTTTGAATCCATTATTTTTGAGTATATTGATAAGATAAGATACTTGCTTAATCTAGATCAATGGAGTAGTATTTTTTTAGATTTTTCCAAGAATGAACTATGGGTACTTTTATTTCTCTATAGGAACAAAAGTGCAAATATGACCCAAATTTCAGAATATATAGGTGCTCCATTAAACACAACTACTGGGATTGTTGGTAGACTGGAAAATAAGTTGATGGTGGAAAGAAAAAGAGATGATAACGATAGAAGGGTAGTAAATATTATTATAACTAGAAAGGCTAATGAATTCATTGAAAAGGAAAAAAAGATTATTGAATACTTCTTTAAAGAGGTATATAAAGCATTAACTGATGAAGAAAAGATTGCTGCGATAAATATATTTAACAAATTTGTTTCCGTATTGATTAAGAGAAAAGATAATGTAATGGAAGAAAATAAATCAATTAAGAAGGTTAAGAGAATAATTATAGAATAGCCTAGTTTTTAGGTTATTTTTTTAACAAAATACTTCGATAAAAGAATTATTCCATAAAAGAATTATAGGAGGTATATTATGGGGAGAATAATAATTTTTACAGGTAAAGGCGGAGTAGGAAAAACAACTACTGCAGCGGCACATGCAGTTAAAGCAGCAAAGGATGGTATTAAGACTTTAATAGTAAGCACGGATATGGCTCATAACTTAAGTGATTTATTTATGAAGGAAATAAAAGAAGAGCCTGTGGAAATATTGAACAATCTTTGGGCATTGGAAATTGATTCGAATTATGAAATGAGTAAACATTATGGAAGTATTTCAGAAGCTTTTAAGAAAATGCTTCCCATAGAAAATGAAAAAGATGGAGAAGTAATGGAGGATATAGTTGTATTTCCGGGTATTGAAGAACTATTTTCATTGCTGAAGATAAAAGAATTGTATGATCAAAACATTTATGACCTTATAATAGTAGATTGTGCTCCTACTGGGGAAACTCTTTCTTTATTAAAGTTTCCAGAAATTTTTTCATGGTATATGGAAAAGTTATTTCCTATTGGGAAGGTAGCTATTAAGGTATTAAGGCCTATTACAAAGGTAGCTTTTAAATTAGATATGCCTGATGAAAGGGCACTTAGTGATATTGAAAAGTTATATGTTAAGCTCGGGAAGTTGCAAAGCTTGTTGAAGGATAGGGAGATTTGCAGTATAAGGCTTGTTACTATTCCAGAAAAAATGGTGGTGGAAGAAACTAAGAGAAGTTACATGTATTTAAATCTATATAATTTTAATGTTGATGGGCTATATATTAACAGAATAATACCGGAAGAAATAAATAATAGATTTTTTGATCAGTGGAAACAGATACAAAGAAACTATTTAGATGAGATAAACTCAGTATTTTCTAATATTCCAATTTATAAAGTAAAATGGTACGAAGTAGATATAAATGGAGTTGCCGGTTTAGAGAGAATTATAAGAGATTCATTGCATGACGAAAATATATTCAAGATCTTAAAAGCAACAGTAAATGAAATTTTTGAAAAAACGGAGAAAGGATATCGTCTAAATGTTTATTTACCTTTTACTAATAAAAAAGACTTTGACCTTTTTGAATCTGGAACAGACATTATCGTGAAAATAGGAAACTTTAAAAGGAATATTCCAATTCCTAATATAATTAGAAAATATTCAATAGCCTCTGCAAAGTTAAATGATGATGTATTAAGTATTTATTTTGAATAAGGGAGAAGGTATTTTTAATGAATAAAGAGTTTGTTAAGAACATGATAAAGGCAGAGAAATATAAATACCGAGCTATAAAGGAAATATTGCCTAGTGACCTTAGAAAAAGAGTGGATGACTTAGAAAGAGAAACATTAAACTTAATAAAGGACGTTGTATTTGAAATTATGAAAGAAAATTTAGAAGAGAAAACAAGTAAGAATACAACCCCAAAAACAACTAAAAAAGTTGATATAGATTTTTCTTAATAAATTGGAGGGAAAGATATGAGAATAATTTTATATACAGGAAAAGGTGGAGTTGGCAAAACTAGTGTTGCGGCTGCAACGGCTTGTAAGATAGCTAATGATGGTAAAAGAGTATTAGTTGTAAGTACAGATCAGGCCCATAGTTTAGGAGATTCATTTAATATGAAACTATCTAATGATCCTTTAGAAATAGTTAATAATCTTTATGCTATGGAAATAGATTCAGTTTTAGAGAATGAAAATGCTTGGGTGAATATAAAGAGTTATATTGAAAAGCTCATGACATTAAAATCTGATAAAAGTATAGAAACTGAAGAATTATTAGTATTTCCGGGCTTTGAAGAATTATTAGCTTTAATTAAAATTAAGGATATATACGATGAGGGAAAATATGATGTTTTAATAGTAGATTGTGCCCCTACAGGAGAAACTATGTCATTACTTAAATTTCCAGATCTATTTAAATGGTGGATGGAAAAAATCTTTCCTATTAAAAGAAAAGGAGCGAAACTTGTAAAACCAATAGTTGAAGCTACTATGAAAATACCTGTGCCAACAGATGATACCTTTAATGATATTGAAAAATTATATTCCAAAATTGATGAACTTCATCGTTTAATGCTAAATAAAGATACAGTTAGCATAAGAATAGTCACTACTCCAGAGAAAATAGTAGTTAAAGAAGCAAAACGAAGCTTTGCTTACCTTCACCTATTTGATTATAATGTTGACGGAATAATTATAAATAAGATTTTCCCAGAAGAATCTCTAAGGGGATATTTTGAAGGGTGGAGAAATATTCAAAAAGAGAGTATTAATGATATAAATGACAGTTTTAAAGGAATCCCTGTTTTTAAATTAGAATTAATGACTGATGAACTAAGAAAATATAAAACCCTTCAAAAAGTTGGAGAAATAATTTATGGAGAAGTTAACCCGGAAAACGTTCTTTTTCAGGATAAAATATTTACTATTGAAAAAAGAGAAAAAGGATATAATCTTGCAATAAACATGCCTTTTGTTGATAAAAGAGAATTAAGTCTTTCACAAAAAGGTGATGAAATAACCATATCAATCAAGAATGAGAGAAGAAGTTTTATATTACCAACAAAACTTCAATCTAAAGAGATAATAGATGCAAAGTATACTGAAGGTAAACTAAACATTCATTTTATATAAAAATGAAAAGATATTATTCAATTAATTTCATTACTGAGATATAAAAGTACATATATAATAAACCTCCGATTGTTGAAATATACACTTTATAACACAATCGGAGGTTTTATTATTCTATTTAGGTATTTAGGATTGAAGCTAATTAGAAAGCAACATAGACCTTGTCAAATAAATAACAAAGTGTTCTTTATGACCAAAATATGTTTTTAAAGTTTAAAATATTTTAATGATAAAAAATTGATGCTATTATTTACTCACAGCAAACGATTACAAGAAATTATAGATAAATTTAGAGGGGAGATATGAAAATGAATTATTTTGAAGAAAGCTTAAAATTACATGAAAAAAATGTTGGAAAGATAGAAATAAAATCTAAGGTAGAAATTACAACAAGAGAAGATTTAAGTTTAGCTTATACTCCTGGAGTTGCAGAGCCATGTAGAAAGATTCATGAGAATCAAGAGAATGTGTACAAGTATACTTCTAAGGGAAATATAGTTGCAGTAGTGACAGATGGAACAGCAGTATTAGGCTTAGGAGATATAGGACCTAAGGCTGGATTGCCAGTTATGGAAGGGAAAGCAATCTTATTTAAAGAGTTTGCTGATGTTGATGCATTTCCAATATGTTTAGATACAAAGAATGTTGATGAAATAGTAAAAACTGTGAAGCTTATAGCTCCAGGTTTTGGTGGAATAAATCTAGAAGATATTGGAGCTCCAAGATGTTTTGAAGTTGAGGAAAGATTAAAGAAAGAACTTGATATACCTGTATTTCATGATGATCAACATGGAACTGCAATAGTTGTTCTTGCAGGAGTAATAAATGCTTTAAAAGTAGTTAATAAAAAAATAGAAGATATAAAGGTTGTTGTAAATGGTGCAGGGGCTGCTGGAACAGCTATAGCTAAACTACTACTTTCTTCTGGGGTAAAGAATCTAATTGCATGCGATAAAGTTGGCATTCTTTACAGAGGAATAGAAAATGTAGATGATGCTAAGAAGGCACTTGCAGAAGAAACTAATCCAGATAACCTTAAGGGAACTTTAGCTGATGCATTAGTAGGTGCAGATGTATTTATAGGAGTTTCAGCACCAGGAATAGTAAGTCAAGACATGGTAAGATCCATGAATAAAGATTCTATACTATTTGCAATGGCAAATCCAACACCTGAAATAATGCCTGATGAAGCAAAGATTGCAGGAGCTAAAGTAATTGGAACAGGAAGATCAGATTTCCCTAACCAAGTTAATAATGTACTTGCATTTCCAGGAATATTCAGAGGAGCATTAGATGTTAGAGCAAAAGAAATCAATGAAGAAATGAAGATTGCTGCAGCCTATGCAATAGCTAACTATGTAAAAAAAGAAGAACTAAATGAAAACAATGTATTACCTAGCGCATTAGACAAAAATGTAGCTAAAGAGGTTGCACATGCCATAGCAAAAGCTGCTATAAAATCAGGAGCAGCAAGAATATAAGAATTATGTTTGCTGAATTATATAAAGAATTTAAAGAAAAATAAATGGAGGGATAAAAATGCAAATTCCAATTAAGAAAACACTTGATAAAATACCAGGAGGTATGATGGTTGTTCCACTATTTTTAGGAGTATTAGTTAATACCTTCTTCCCACAATTTTTGAAAATCGGTGGTTTTACAACGGCATTATTTGATTCAAAGGCATCATCAACAATTTTAGCTTGTTTTATGTTTTTAATAGGTTCACAAATTCACTTTAAATTAGCACCAAAAGCATTAAAAAAAGGTGCACTATTAATAACAGGTAAATTTATTGTAGGTGCTGGTATTGGTATATTTGTAGGAAAAGTATTTGGAGCTGCTGGAGTATTAGGTCTATCACCATTAGCTATCCTTGCAGCCTTGACAAACTGTAATGGTGGATTATATGCATCTCTGGCATCACAATATGGTGATGAAACTGATGTAGGTGCTTATGCACTATTATCAATAAAAGATGGTCCATTCTTCACAT
This sequence comes from Clostridium homopropionicum DSM 5847, assembly GCF_001263795.1. GTDB lineage: Bacteria > Bacillota > Clostridia > Clostridiales > Clostridiaceae > Clostridium_H > Clostridium_H homopropionicum. The sequence continues at coordinate 163,980 of NZ_LHUR01000012.1, read as the reverse complement.
TAGTTGCATTAGGTGCCTCAGGACTTGCACAAATTCCTTTTAAGGCACTTATTGCAGTATTAATTCCTATAGTAATAGGAATGATTTTAGGAAATATTGATGCTGACATGAGAAAATTCCTTGGAAGCAGTAAGTTATTATTAATACCCTTCTTCTCCTTCCCATTAGGTGCAGGAATGAATCTTGAGACTATTATAAAAGCTGGAGGTCCTGGAATATTACTGGGAATAATAGCTGCCTTCACTGGAATAGGAGCTTATGTACTTCTAAAATTATTTAAAGAAGAGCCTATTATTGGACTAGCAACTGGTTCAACAGCAGGAAATGCTGTAGCAACACCAGCGGCTGTTGCAGCAGCAGACCCAACTTTAGCTGCTATAGCAACAATAGCCACTGCACAAGTTGCAGCCGCATGCGTAGTATCTGCAATCATTTGCCCATTTATTGTTACTTATGCATTTAAAATTTTAAGAAACAATAAAATGAAAAAACTAAATAATGATGCTGCTGCATAATAGAAAGAGATTATTAAAATTTTATAGGTAGATGTTAATTAAACACGGAAAAATGGAAGACAATAATGAAAGAAGTGCTATATAATAGGATTGAAATATCCATTCCTATATTAATCCTTCTATCTGTAGTTAAAGTCTTCTAGATTCCGTGTTTTTTACTTTTAAATTATGAAATTTAATTTGCATATGTTAAGGTTAAGGTGATAAATATGAAAAAAACAATGAAGCTGCAAACGAAGCTAACTTTATTAGTTATAATAGTGGTTTTTGTTTCAATATCTATAATCAGTTCTTTTGTCGCCTCATGGATGACTGGAAATATTGAAAGTAAGGCTAGAACTAACATTATGAATGTAGCTGAAATGATTGCACATTCTAGAGATATAGTAGAGGCACTGGAGACTAAGGATCCAAATAGAAAGATAGGACCTTATGTTAGCATGCAGCTTAAGAATTTACAGCAAATAGAATATATAATAGTAGCTGATAGTGAAGGAATAAGATATTCCCATCCAAATCCTGAGATGATAGGGAAAAAATTTGCTGGTGGAGACGAATATAGAGCAGCTAAAAAGGGTGAAACATATATTTCAGAGGCTACAGGAACTCTTGGGAAATCCTTGAGAGCTTTTGCTCCAATATACGATTCAGAAAATAAGAGGGAGATAGGTTTTGTATCTGTAGGTACATTAACCCACAGCATTGAAAAAGCTAAACATACGGCTATTTTATATATAGTATTAATTGCTCTTGGTGGATTAACAGTAGGTATAATAGGGGCATTTTTATTAGCCAATAATATAAAGAATACTTTGCTTGGACTTGAACCTGAAGAAATCACAAAGCTTTATAATGAAAAAATGGGAATTCTTGATGCTATTCATGAAGGATTAGTAGCTGTTGATCATACAGGAAGAATTACTCTAATAAATGATTCGGCTTTAAGTATATTACATTTTGAGAATAAGGTTAATAAGGAAGAAATTATAGGTCAAAATATAGAAGAGATTATCCCGAGTACCCGTATGATTAATGTATTAGAAACAGGGAAATCTGAATTTGGAGAAGAGCAGAAGATAAATAATACAATAATAATGACTAATAGAATTCCTATAATTAATAGAGGAAAGATTGTTGGAGCTATTGCAAGCTTTAGGGACAAAACAGAGGTTACAAGGATGGCAGAAGAACTTACAGGTGTTAAAAAAATGGCTTGGTCCTTAAGAGCTCAAAACCATGAATTTATGAATAAGCTTCATACAATCGCCGGGCTTATACAGCTGGAGGAATACGATGAAGCTTTAGAATTTATATCAGATGTAGCAAAGGTAAGAAGTAATATAAGTAATATTTTAACGGAGAATATAAAGGATCCTTCCTTAGCAGCCTTATTGCTGGCGAAATATAATAAAGCTGAAGAATCCAGAGTTAGACTAAAAATAGATGAAAATTCAAAACTTACAAAGTTACCAGAGCATATGACTTCTGAAGAACTTGTTTCAGTTATAGGAAATTTAATTGAAAATTCTCTAGATGAAGTTAAAAATGACGGCACTGGACAAATATATATAAAAATAGTTGAAAATGAGGACTTTTTAAATATAATAGTTAAAGACAATGGTGGTGGAATTCCACTTGAATACAGGGAGAAAATATATGAACAGGGCTTTTCAACAAAGGATGTACAACGGGGACATGGAATGTATATAGTAAAGAAAATAGTTGATGAGTCTAATGGTACAATAAATTTACAGGTAGATGAAGGAGTTATTTGGGATATAAGTATACCTATTAAAGGGAGTGATAATCTTGATTCAAGTAATGATAGTAGAAGATGACCCAATGGTTAGAGAAATAAATTCTAAGTTTTTAAAAAGGGTTGAAGGATTTATTTTGTATAAAGCAGTTTCTAACCTTGAGGATGCAAAAAAATTTATTACAGTTAAGAAACCAGACTTAATATTACTTGATGTATATCTTCCTAAAGAGAATGGTATTGACTTTTTAAAGTGGATAAGGAGCCAAGAGGTGGATATAGATGTAATCCTAATTACGGCAGATAAATCTATCGAAAGAATACAAGAAGCCTTTAGATATGGTGTAGTAGATTATCTTATAAAACCCTTTAGCTTTGAGAGGTTTAAAGAAGCACTTCTTCAATTTAAGAGCAGATATTACGAGTTTAAGAGAAATGATGTAATAGAACAAAAGCAGCTAGATAAGCTAATATCTAACCCCAATGTTACTCATAATGAAGAGGATTTTGCAAAGGGACTTAATAAATACACCTATAAATCTATTTGGGAGGAAATAGAGAAAAACAAAGATGAGGATTTTACAGCAGAGGATCTTGCAGAAAAATTAGGTATAGCAAGGGTTACAGTTAGAAGATATCTTGAATATATGAAAAAAGAAAATAAAGTAGAAAAATTAGTGGAATACGGAAAAGTAGGTAGACCACAACACAAGTATCACAAAATCTAATAAAATTAAATACCAATGGGAGGAGGTTGCTATACCTGTATGGCACAAGCTTGTAAAGGATGCTGAAAACTATAGAAATTTATAGGACTGAATAAAATAATTATTCAGCCCTAATTGTTTTAAAATATATATTAATTCTTATAATATTTCTAAAACTTCTACTGTGTATTTTTCACTTGGAGCATTTACTTCAACTACATCTCTAACTTTTTTACCTAATAGTGCTTTCCCTAAATCTGATTCTATACTTATATGCATATTTTCTGGATCTTTGTCCATAGTAGTTACTAATGTTACAATCACTTCATCTTCGTCCTCTATAAATTTAATTCTAGCTTTGCTGTTAATTCCTAATGCAGATTTATCTACATCTTTATCATCTATTACAGTTGCTGTGGAAATCATAGTTAATAAATATTGAATTCTATTATCATTTTCCCTATAGTTTGCACAAGCTTCCTTGTATTCCGCATTTTCTGATCTATCACCATGAGCAGCAGCAATTAATTTTTCTTTTGCTATTTCAGCTCTTTTCACAGTCATTCTATATTCTAACTCTTCTCTTAATTTTTTAATATTCTCCTCTGTTAGTATATTATTCATAAAACTTAACCTCCGCATAAATACATAATTATTAATATTATATAACTATCTTATCATCATTACTATATTTTATTGAAGCAAAACTATTACTATAAAGTACACAAAACATATTGACTTTGTATGATAAAGCGAATATAATACAAACTATACATTATTATTCCTATCGAAATAGTATTAAATAGATAATTCAATTAATAATATGATATTAGTAGGAAGTGAAAACTTACAGAAAAGTAGACAATTAGAGGTTTTAAATGGCATATTAAGTTTCCTTTAAAATCTTTTTTTATACTCAAAATACATAAATCTTAAAAAATAAAATTTAATTGGAGGGGCTAATCATGAACAAAAATAAGTTAATGGCATTAGGATTGATATTTGTTTTAACAGTAGGGGTAGTAACAGGTTGTGGGAAAAGTAAGAGTGTATCCAGTAATAACAAAGTAGAAATTACAAATGTATCTTATGACCCAACAAGAGAATTATATGAATCATATAATAAAGAGTTTGTGAAATATTGGAAGGACAAAGCAGGGCAGGATGTTAATATCATCCAATCACATGGTGGCTCAGGAAAGCAAGCACGTTCTGTAATTGAAGGAAATGAAGCAGATGTTGTAACTCTTGCACTTGCACAGGATATTACTGCAATTGAAAAGGCTGGTTTAATAGATAATGGATGGATTAAGGAGTTCAATAAAAATAGCTCACCTTATACTTCTACTATTGTATTTTTAGTTCGTAAAGGAAATCCAAAGAATATCAAAGATTGGGATGACCTAGTTAAGAAAGGTGTTAATATAATTACACCAAATCCAAAAACTTCTGGGGGAGCTCGCTGGAACTTCCTTGCTGCTTGGGCTTATGCAGATAAGAAGTTTAATGGAGACAAAGAAAAAACTAAACAATTTGTAAGTGATTTATATAAGAATGTATCAATTCTTGACTCCGGAGCAAGAGCTGCAACAACAACCTTTGTAGAAAATGGTCAGGGGGATGTTTTGATTGCATGGGAAAATGAAGCTTATCTATCTGTAAGAGAACATAAGGATCAATATGAAATTATTACTCCAAGCATTAGCATCTTAGCGGAACCATCAGTAGCTGTAGTAGATAAAACTGCTAAGAAAAGAGGCACTGAGGAGGTAGCTAAAGCTTATCTTGAGTATTTATATTCTGACGTAGGACAAAAGATTGCTGGAGATAACTATTATAGACCTTCAAATAAGGAAATCCTACAGAAATATTCAAATATTTTTAATTTAAATATTAAGATGGTAACCATTGACGACTTTGGTGGATGGGATAAAGCCACTAAGGATTTTTTCCAAGATGGAGCAGTATTTGATCAGATATACAAAGATAAATCAAAGTAACAGTAACTAAGGGAAACATTTAGGGATACGAAGCTTTATCTTTTGTATCCCTATTGAATAATAAGCGGAAGGGAATTGTTTCAATGCGGAATAATAAAGTTAAAAATAAAAAAAATAAGGGTAAAAGGGTAATTCCTGGTTTTGGAATATCCATAGGAACAACGTTGACTTTATTAAGTTTAATTGTACTAATTCCAATGGCATCCATAGTAATACTTTCTTCAGGGCTTAGCCTTCATGAACTTTGGCAGATAGTGACTGTAAAAGATGTTGTTTCAGCATATAAAGTAAGCTTTTCATCTGCTTTTATAGCTGCATTAATCAATTGTATATTTGGAATTATCTTAGCTTGGGTGCTAGTACGATATGAGTTTCCTGGAAAAAGAATTTTAGATGGCTTGATTGAACTTCCCTTTGCACTGCCTACAGCGGTTGCCGGTATTGCACTAACAGCGCTGTATTCAGACAAAGGATGGATTGGGAGTATATTTGCAAAAGCTGGGATAAAAATTGCTTATACCAAACTAGGAATCATAATTGCCATGGTATTTATAGGGATTCCATTCGTAGTACGGGCTATACAGCCTGTATTGGAAAAATTGGATGGACAATATGAAGAGGCAGCCGCTATGCTTGGTGCAAGTGGAAGACGTACGTTTTTTAAAGTCATATTTCCTGAGATATTTCCAGCTATGCTTACGGGTTTTGGATTAGCACTTGCTAGAGGTATAGGTGAATATGGAAGTGTAGTATTCATTGCAGGGAATATTCCATATGAAACTCAGATTGCACCGCTCCTTATTATGACAAAACTAGAGCAATATAAATATACAGATGCAACAGCAATTGCACTTGTTATGTTGATAGCATCATTTATTATATTGCTATTAATCAATATGATACAAGCATATGCAAATAAGATTACAAGCAATTAATAGGAGGTTCATATGAGTAAATTAAATTATAGGAATGGACAGACAAGTAAAAAATTTAATACTACAAAAGCCATATTAATTGCCATAAGCATTGTATTTATTCTTATTATGCTAGTAGTACCAATGGTTGCTGTAATCACATATGCATTACAGAATGGAATTGGAACATATATAAAGGCTGTTAAGGATGAGTATACATTTAAGGCGCTGCAGCTTACAGTAATAGCTACCTTATCAGCAGTTGTGATAAATACTATTTTTGGATTATGTGCTGCTTGGACGGTTACAAAATTTCAATTTCGTGGTAAGCAACTATTAACTACTTTGATAGATATTCCTTTTGCAATATCTCCTGTTATTGCTGGTTTAATATTTATTTTGACCTTTGGAAGAATCGGATGGGCCTATGATTTTTTACAGGCTAATGATATCAAAATAGTTTTTGCTGTTCCTGGAATAATTTTAGCTACCATTTTCGTTACTTTCCCTTTTGTATCAAGAGAAATAATACCTGTTCTTAATGCACAAGGAAAAGATGAAGAAGAAGCAGCAGCTCTAATGGGAGCTAATGGTTTTAAAATATTTACAAAGATTACTTTACCTCATATTAAGTGGGCATTGCTTTATGGAGTCGTATTATGTACAGCGAGAGCAATGGGTGAGTTTGGTGCAGTATCTGTTCTTTCTGGACACTTAAGAGGAAAGACCAATACACTTCCTCTTCACGTTGAAATACTTTATAACGAATTCAAGCTAACAGATGCTTTTGCAGTATCTTCAATTTTAGTGATTTTGGCAGTGATTATACTGATTATAAGAAATATCATAGAACATAAGGCAAAAAAGGCTGGTGAATGCTAATGTATGTACAACTAAAGAATATTAATAAGGCATTTGGAAATTTTAAAGCATCCAATGATGTAAGCTTTGGAATAGAAAAAGGCAAGTTAATTGGACTTTTAGGACCAAGTGGCAGCGGAAAAACAACAATTCTTCGTATGATTGCCGGTCTTGAGTATCCGGATTCAGGAGATATTTATATAGATGGTGTCCGTGTAAATGACGTTCCTCCGAGCAAAAGAGGAATTGGATTTGTATTTCAAAACTATGCATTATTTAGGTACATGAATGTGTTTGATAATGTAGCATTTGGACTTAATGTTCAAAAGAAAAACAAAAAAGAGATAAAAGAAAGAGTCTTAGAGCTTATTAAACTAGTTGGATTAGAAGGGCTAGAAAATAGATATCCAAGCCAGCTTTCAGGAGGACAAAGGCAAAGGGTTGCATTTGCTAGAGCTATTGCACCAAATCCGCAACTTTTATTGCTAGATGAGCCATTTGCCGCTATTGATGCAAAGGTTAGACAAGAACTAAGAAGTTGGCTTAAGGATATGATTAATAAAGTTGGTGTTACCAGTATATTTGTTACACATGATCAAGATGAGGCAATTGAAGTTGCAGATGAAATAATTATTACTAATCATGGAACTATTGAGCAGAAGGGTTCTCCTTTAGAAATATACAAAAATCCATCCACACCTTTTGTTGCTCAGTTTATAGGGGAGTCTACAGTTATTGAGGACTATCACAAACTCAAAGACTTTGGTCAATTGCACAATATCAAAAAAGCTGTTATTCGTCCTGAATTTATCAGTATTACTAAGATGAATGAATTAAAACAATATATGAGTGCAGCTGAAGAAGGAGTTATTGAAAAAATATCTTTTAGAGGAAGCTACTTAGAAGTGAAAGTAAATGTAAAGGGCATAGTCTTAACCGTAACTAGATCTCTTGAAGATAAAATTGTTAAAGTTGGTGAAAGAGTAAATGTTCTAATCTATCGACTGTACGTATTTGATGATAAGAATGCCTATTTACTTGAAAATCCTGCTCTGGAAGATAACAACTCAGTATTTATCTAGTAAATATTTACTTAAAGGAAGGGGTACAAATGAAAAAAGAAATACAAGTAAAGCAATTGAGAACTGATGTATTGATTATTGGTGGCGGTACAGCAGGATGCTATGCTGCAATAACTATTAGAGAACATTCAAATGCATCAGTATTAATTCTTGAAAAAGCTAATATTAAAAGAAGTGGATGCTTAGCTGCAGGAGTAAATGCAATTAACGCTTATATAGTAGAAGGCAGAACCCCTGAAGACTACGTGGATTATGCAAAAAAGGATGCAGATAATATTGTAAGAGAAGATTTGCTTCTTACTATGTCTCAGGGATTAAATAGGGTAACAAAAAGGTTAGAAGAATTAGGCCTTGTGATCTTAAAAGATGAAAATGGTAAATATGTAGCTAGAGGAAATAGAAATATCAAAATAAATGGAGAAAACATTAAGCCTATTCTAGCAAATGCAGTGAAAAAGCTTTCTAATGTTACAGTTATGAATCATGTAAATGCTACTGATTACATTGTAAAAGAAAATGAGATTTTAGGCGCTTTTGCAATTGATTTAGAAAAAGAAATTATGTATGAAATTAGAGCAAAAAAAGTCATATGTGCCACTGGCGGTGCAGCAGGATTGTACAGACCTAATAATCCCGGGTTTTCAAGACACAAGATGTGGTACCCACCTTTTAATACTGGGGCAGGATATGCCATGGGAATCCGTGCAGGTGCTGAAATGACTACCTTTGAAATGAGGTTTATTGCATTAAGATGTAAAGATACCATAGCACCTACAGGAACCATTGCACAAGGAGTAGGTGCAAAGCAAGTTAATTCAAAAGGAGAGGTTTATGAGACTAAATACGGTCTTACAACTTCTGAAAGAGTCTATGGTACCGTAAAGGAAAATCAAGAAGGCAGAGGACCATGCTACCTAAGAACAGAAGGAATTAGTTCTTCTCAGGATGAAGAATTGAAAAAAGCATATTTAAACATGGCACCAAGTCAAACGCTTAAATGGGTAGAAGAGGGCAAAAATCCTAGCCAGCAGAATGTAGAAATTGAAGGTACAGAACCTTATATAGTTGGTGGTCATACTGCCAGTGGATATTGGGTTGACACTAGACGAGAAACAACAATTAAAGGTCTTTTTGCTGCTGGTGATGTGGCTGGTGGTTGTCCTCAAAAATATGTTACAGGTGCCTTAGTAGAAGGGGGAATTGCAGCAAAAGCTGCCATAGAAGAAATTGAAAATGATAAAGGCAATTCTGCTACCTTTTCAAAGGCAGAGGAAGACTTACTTATAAAATTAAAAAAACAAGAGGTAGAAAATATATTGAATTTTGAAAATCCTATATTTTCTATAGAAGAATTAGAAGAAGCTATGCAGAAAATAATGGATTCTTATGCAGGCGGAATTGGTACTAATTATCAGTTTAATGAAAAGCAGCTTACATTAGCTGAGGAAAAAATTGAGCATATTATGAAGCTGAGTAATGAACTTCATGCTAATGACATGCATGAGCTTATGTTTGTATATGAATTAAAAGAAAGACTAACAGTTTGTAAGTTAGTGATTGCTCATTTAAGGGCAAGAAAAGAAACCAGATGGCATAGTTTTGCAGAAAATTTGGACTATCCAGAGAAAAGTGATAAATGGCTTAAATATGTTAATTCAAAGCTTATAGATAGAGAGCTTACTATTTTGTACAGAGATTTAGTGGGAAGAGGTGAGAGCTATGAGCATAAAAATTAACAAAGAAAAATGTATAGGATGTAAAAGATGCCTATCTGTCTGTCCTGGAAGTCTCATAAAGTTAGATGAAGATGGAAAAGCCTATATGAAGTACCCAAAAGACTGTTGGGGATGCTGTTCCTGTATTAAAGAATGTAAGGAGTGTGCAATCTCATTTTATTTAGGAGCAGATATTGGAGGAAGGGGAAGCCACTTAACCGTTGAGACTGAAGGGGATATTGTACATTGGAATATTGAAGAAAGCAATGGAATCTTGCATTCTATTGATGTAAATCGCAAGAATTCTAATAAATACTAGGAAAACCTTAAATGAATAAAAAAATTCATATTTTAAATATAAGTATGAATAGCAGGAGGAATTAATAATGAGTGAATTATCACATCTAGATAAATTAGAAGCAGAAGCAATATATATTATTCGTGAAGTAGCTGCTGAGTGTGAGAAACCAGTAATGTTATATTCAATTGGAAAAGATAGTTCTGTTATGTTACACCTTGCTATGAAAGCATTTTATCCTGAGAAACCGCCTTTCCCTTTCATGCATATTGATACTACCTGGAAATTTAGAGAAATGATAGAGTTCCGTGATAGAAGGGCAAAAGAATTAGGAATAGAAATGATTGTTCATAAAAATGAAGAGGCATTAAAGCAAGGGATTAATCCATTTGATCATGGATCAGCCTATACAGATATATTGAAGACACAGGCTTTAAAAGAAGGATTAAAAAAATATGGTTTTACAGCAGCTTTTGGAGGTGGACGCCGTGATGAGGAAAAGTCACGTGCAAAAGAAAGAATTTTTTCCTTCCGTAATGAGGCACAGGCATGGGATCCTAAAAATCAGAGACCTGAAATGTGGAAACTTTATAATACGAGACTTCATAAGGGCGAAAGTATAAGAGTTTTTCCAATTTCAAACTGGACGGAAAGAGATATCTGGGAGTATATAAAAAGAGAAAATATTGACATTGTATCATTGTATTTTGCAAAAGAGCGACCAGTTGTATATAGGGATGGAAATATTATTATGGTAGACGATGATAGAATGAAATTATTGCCTGGAGAAGAAATTCAACACAAAAAAATTCGTTTCAGAACTTTAGGATGTTATCCGCTTACAGGAGGGATGGAATCAGAAGCTACTACCTTAAATGAAATTATTGAGGAAACATTAAGTGCAGTGTCATCTGAAAGAACCACCCGCGTTATTGATACTGAAGAAGTAGGTAGCATGGAAAGAAGAAAGAGAGAGGGGTATTTCTAAGATGAAGAGCTTATTAAAGTTTATAACCTGCGGTAGTGTGGATGATGGAAAATCTACTCTCATTGGACATATTTTATATGATGCAAAGCTTTTATATGCAGATCAGAAAAGAGCTTTGGAATTAGACAGTAGAGTTGGCAGCCGTAATGGTGCAATTGATTATTCGTTATTGTTAGATGGACTTATGGCTGAACGAGAGCAGGGAATAACAATTGATGTTGCATACCGCTATTTTACAACAGATAATAGAAGCTTTATTGTGGCTGATACGCCGGGTCATGAAGAATACACTAGAAATATGGCAGTTGGTGCATCCTTTGCAGATCTTGCAGTGATACTTATTGATATTAAACAAGGAGTACTTGTTCAAACCAGAAGACACGCCAGAATCTGTTCATTAATGGGTATCAAATATTTTATATTTGCTGTAAACAAGATGGATTTAGTGGAATATGATCAGAAAAGATTCCTAGAAGTTGAAAAAGAAATTAAAGAATTGGAGAAGGAACTTTCTTTAGAAAATATCCAAATCATACCTCTTTCTGCAACTGAGGGGGATAATATCATGGTGAATTCAGAAAATATACCATGGTATACAGGATTGCCACTTTTGCCTTACCTAGAAAATATAGATGTTGATAATACTTCAGAGGAGAAAGGATTCTATATGCCAGTTCAGAGGGTATGTAGACCAAATCATACTTTTAGAGGCTTTCAAGGAGAAATTGAAGCTGGCAGTATTTCTGTAGGTGATGAAGTAACTGCTCTTCCAAGCAATGAAAAAGCCTTGGTAAAAAGTATTCTTATAACTGATAAGAATGCATCCAGTGCATCTAAAGGTCAGCCGGTTACAATACAGCTTAATAAAGAAGTTGATGTGTCTAGAGGATGTGTACTTGCAAAGAGCGGGGATATTGGCACTAGTAATTTAATTACTGCAACTGTTTTATGGATGGATGACTCTGAGTTAAACCCAGGTAAAAATTATTTTGTAAAGTTAGGAACTAAAATGCTACCAGGGGTTGTTACAGAAATAAAATATAAAATTGATGTGAATTCTGGAGAACATTTAATAGCTGGAAATTTAAAGAAAAATGAAATTGCAGTATGTGGTATTTCACTTTCTGAAAAGATTCCAGTTGACAAGTTTAACTTGCATAAGGTACTTGGTGAACTTATTTTGATTGATCGTATAACTAATATGACCTCAGCTTGTGGTGTTGTAGAAAGTATTTTAGAAAAAGAAAAAAACAATGAAGATAATGTTGCATTCCAATATAACCAGTTAAAAGCAAGAGGGGATGTTTTTGAAGAATTTTACTACAACACAGAAAGTTTATCTTTATCAAAATATAAACCAATACAACATACTTATACTGTAGGAGATAAAATCCCGGTTAAAGGTGAGAGCTATAAATATCCAGAGAATATTGACATTTTAATACTTCGTGACTGGGTTGCAGTTAAAGTTCGTGACCAGAAGATTAGTGACATCCAGTCAATTGATGAATATGAGTATATGGGAGTTCCAATTGTTAATGGAAGAGGCTTTGCAGTAAAAGTAAATTCCAATGAAGAAGCTTTAAAGTTTTTAAATGAATATAAAGAAATGAATGAAGAAAATGAAGTAGAATTTTTGAATAAATGGGTTAGCTTAGAAACTTATCGAAGTGTAATATTTCACAGCAATTACTGGGTAATATAGCCTATGGTCAATGAGAAAGTAAAGTCTAATTTTAAAGGATAGTGAAAGAATTATGACAAGTAAAATGAAATTTAATACATCTCTTTTACATGGAAATATAGAAAGTAAAAAAGATACTGGAGCAACTTTAACTCCAATATATCAAAGCAGTGCTTTTGAACAAGAATCAGCAGAACGTCTAGAGAAGGTTTTTTTGAACGCGGCTCCGGGTTTTGCGTATACAAGAATTAGCAATCCTACAATAGCATCTTTTGAAAAGCGTATTACGCTGCTAGAAGGTGGAGTAAGTACTGTAGCATGTGCATCAGGTATGGCTGCAATTTTTAATGCAATTATGAATGTAGTAAGAAGTGGTGATGAAATCATTTCTAATACAGGAATATTTGGTGGAACTATTGGGCTATTTAAAGATCTAGAATCCTTTGGGATTAACACAAAGTATATAAAAGAGACTACAGTCACTGAAATTGAAAAAAAAGTAAGTGACAGGACTAAAATTATTTTTGCAGAGACAATTGGAAATCCAAAGTTGGATATATTAGATATACAAGCAGTGGCAAAGTTTGCAAAAGAGAAAAATATTCTATTTATTGTAGATAACACGGTTGCAACTGCATATTTAGTAAAACCAATTGAATTAGGAGCTGATATAGTCATAAATTCATCTTCAAAGTATATAAATGGCAGTGGCAATTCTATTAGTGGGGTTATTATAGATAGCGGTAAATTTACATGGAGTGAGGAACGTTATCCAAGCATAAAGCCATATAAAAAGATGGGGCCTTTTGCATTCACTGCTAAGATTAGAGAGACACTATTTAGAAATACAGGAGCCTGTCTTTCACCCTTTAATGCTTATCTTAATAGTGTAGGATTAGAAACCATGGGAATTCGTATGGAACGATCCTGTGATAATGCTTATAAATTAGCCAAGTACTTTGAAACTAATGAAAAAATTCACTCAGTAAATTACCCTGGTTTAGAGTCAAATCCTTATCACAATATAGCAAAAAAGCAGTTTAAAAATGGATTTGGTGCTATGGTGACTATTCGTGTGGGATCAAAGGAGAAAGCTTTTTCTATAATTAATAACTTAAAATATTCATTGAAGGTTTCAAATATAGGTGACACAAAGACTTTAGTAATACATCCAGCTTCAACAATTTATATTCACAGCACTGAGGAAGAAAAGAAGAATGCAGGTGTATATGAGGATTTAATTCGCATCAGCGTAGGAATTGAAGATATAGAAGATTTGATAGCTGATTTTAAACAGGCAATTGATGCTTAATATATAGATAGGAGGATTTAATTATGGCAGTAGACTATGCAGCATTAAAAAAAGGTGGATTCATGAGACAGAAGCAGAAGGGAAATTTTTCACTTAGGCTTCAGGTAGTAGGAGGAAATTTAACAGCAGAAAACCTAAAGCATATATATGAAGTGGCTGAAAAGTATGGCAAAGGGTATGTTCACCTTACTTCAAGACAAGGTCTTGAGATTCCATATATTAAATTTGAGGATATAGAAGAAGTAAAAGCAGAATTAGCCAAAGGCGGATGCAAGCCTGGAGTCTGCGGACCTAGAGTACGTACTGTTACAGCTTGTCAAGGCAACGTAATTTGTCCAAGTGGTAACATTGATGCTTATAAAATTGCTGAAGAACTTGATAAAAGATATTATGCAAGAGAATTACCTCATAAGTTTAAGTTTGGAGTAACTGGATGCCAAAATAACTGCTTAAAGGCTGAAGAAAATGACTTAGGTATAAAAGGAGCCTCTGATGTCCATTGGGAAGCAGATAAATGTATTTTTTGTGGGGTTTGCGAAAGAGCCTGCCGCAGTGGAGCAATTAAGATTGAAAATAATGATATCACTATTGATACAGATAAATGTAATAACTGTGGTCGTTGTGAAAAATCCTGCCCAACTGGAGCATGGGTAGGAGAAAGTTCATATATTGTATCCTTTGGTGGTTTATTTGGAAATACAATCAATAAGGGAGATTCCTTCTTACCACTGATAAAAACAGAAGAACAGCTTTATCGTGTAACAGATGCTGCAATTAACTTTTTCCAAACTAATGGAAAGCCAGGAGAAAGATTTAAGTTTACAATTGATAGAGTTGGTGCAGAGAAATTTAAAAAAGAAATGGAGGATGCTTATAATGGCTGATTATAATATTGCAGATTCAGTGGATATTACCGATGTAGTTTGCCCTCTTACATTTGTTAAGGCTAAAGTAGCCATTGAAGAATTAGAAATTGGAGAAACTTTAGCAGTTAGAATGAATGATGGTGAGCCTGTTCAGAATGTTCCAAGAAGTCTTAAAGAGGAAGGACACCAGATACTTAAGCTAATTAATAATGAAGATGGGACCTATACTTTAATAGTAAAAAAGCTTGAAGACTAATAGGGAATAATGAGAGAACCCAATTTAAAAATGGAGGGGTGAAAGGGTTGGCATTAAGAGTAAATGAAGAAAATTATGAAACAGAAGTGTTGAAGTCTCCTGTGCCAGTTTTAGTAGAATTTTATTCTGATTCTTGTATTCCATGCAAGCAAATGTCTCCTATTCTTGGAGATTTAGAAGATGAATATGAAAACATGGCAAAAGTAGTCAAGGTAAATGTTAATTTTGATGAAAATCTTGCACAGAAGTATCAAATTATGGCTTCACCAACTATTGTATTCATAAAAGATGGTCAGGAAATAAATAGGACAAGAGGTTTTAAAAATAAAGTGGAATTACAAAAGATATTAAATGACATTATATAGGGGGTAATAAAATGTTTATAACAGTAGCAGGAAAGAAAAAGGAAGTAAAAGATGGCATTACCGTAGTAGAATTAATTGAGGTTGAGAAAGTAGAGAATGCTCAATATGTAACAGTAACAGTAAATGATGAATTTGTAAACAGTGCAGATTTTCAAAGCAAAACTTTAAATGAAAATGATACTGTTGAATTCCTATACTTTATGGGAGGAGGCAGCTTCTAATGGCATTTACAAATGATCAGTTAGAAAGATATTCTCGCCATATTATTTTGAAAGAAGTAGGGGCAAAAGGACAGAAAAAATTATTAAATGCAAAAGTATTAATTATTGGTGCAGGGGGACTTGGTGCTCCAGCTGCTATGTATCTTGCAGCAGCTGGTGTAGGAACCATTGGAATTGTAGATGCAGATGAAGTAGATTTATCTAATTTACAGAGGCAGATAATTCATAGTACTGCTGATATTGGAAAGGCAAAAGTTAAGTCAGCAAAGGAGACAATAAATGCAATAAATTCTGATGTGACGGTAAGTACATATCGTACATTTGTAACATCAGAAAATGTTATGGATTTAATTAAAGATTATGATTTTATCATTGATGGAACCGATAATTTCCCAGCAAAGTTTTTGATTAATGATGCATGTGTTATGGCAAAAAAACCATTTTCACATGCAGGGATTATAAGATTTTACGGGCAGCTAATGACTTATGTCCCTGGACAAGGTCCATGTTACCGCTGTGTGTTTAAAAATCCGCCGCCAAAGGATGCAGTGCCTACTTGTAAGCAGGCAGGAGTGATTGGTGCAATGGGTGGTGTTATAGGAAGTCTTCAGGCAATGGAAGCAATAAAATGCATTCTTGGTGTAGGAGAACCACTTGTTGGAAGATTATTAACCTATGATGCACTTGAAATGGAATTTCATACTATTAAGCTTCCGGATAATGGAAACTGCGGAGTTTGCGGAGAACATCCTACAATAACCCAATTAATTGACTATGAGCAGGTTGAGTGTGATGGAAAGTAGGGATGCATAATGTTATATTTGAAGAAGAGTGATTATGATATTATTTTACAACATGCATTAAGCGGCTTACCTAATGAAGCTTGTGGACTTATTGCAGGGAAGGTAAATGGTGATGTGAAATATATTGAAAAGGTATATTTGCTGACAAATATTGATGAAAGTAATGAACATTTTTCCATGGACCCAAAAGAACAGCTGGCTGCAATTAAGGATATGAGAGCAAATAACTTGGAGTTATTAGGAAATTTTCATTCACACCCAGAATCACCTGCTAGACCATCAGAAGAAGATAAGAGACTTGCATATGATTCAAAAGCTAATTATTTAATTTTATCCTTAATGAATAAAAATGAATATGTATTGAAAGCATTTTTAATTAATGAAGATAAAAATGTCATTGAAGAAACAATAAATATTATGTAATTAATGATAAATAATAAGTAAAGGGCTGACGATTGTTTGCCCTTTACTTACAATTTACAAGCTATGGAGGCATGCAATATGCACTGTATTAGTATTAGCCATAAAACAACACCAGTTAATATAAGAGAACTATTTGCATTTTCTTCTGATGAACAGCTGGAGTTTGAAAAACAGTTATTGCAAGAGGAAAAACTTAGAGGATGTGTTATTGTTTCAACCTGCAATAGAAGCGAGATTTACTTTAGTGGAGATAAAACTTCAATTGATATAGTAGAAAAGCAGTTAGCAAAATTTAAAAATGCTAAGCAGAGTGAAATCAGAAAATATTTTAATGTATATAGCAATGATGAAGCAGTAAGGCATTTATTTAGAGTTGCTTGCGGTTTAGATTCAATGGTTTTAGGTGAAGATGAAATCTTAAGGCAGGTAAAGGATGCATATGAATTATCTTTGAATAATAAATTTTCAAATGTCGAATTGAATTTGGCATTTCAAGGAGCATTAAGCAGTGCAAAAGCTATAAAAACAGATACAAAACTTTCTAATACCCCTGTTTCTATAGGTACTTTGACAGCAAATAAAATTATAGAATATTTAAAGACAAAAGAAAATTCCAGGGTCCTAATTGTGGGAATCTCCGGTAAAATGGGAAGCATAGTTGCTAAAAACCTATGCAGTAAAGATATTAGTATTATTGGAACTAGCAGAAGCCATAATAAAAGTAATGGATTATTTTCAAACATAAGTAATATTCAGATTAGTGACTACAAGGATAGATACAAGTTTTTAAAAAGAGCTGATGTTATTGTTAGTGCAACAACAAGTCCACATTATACATTTACTTATGATGAAGTATTAAATGTATTAGATGGGTGCACATCAAATAAATTATTTATTGACTTAGCAGTACCAGGTGATATTGATAAAGATATTTTAAATATTAAAGGAATGGATATAGTTGATATAGATTATTTTGAGAAAGCTTCCAAAGAAAATAATAGGATAAAGCTTAAGGAATTAGATAAAGCACAGATAATATTAGATAAGTGTATTGATGAAGCATTAAAAAATATGCGTTTTCAGGAATTTCATACTTCAATTGATAAGATTAATAAGAAGGTCCAGGAGAAAGGATTTCCTTATGTATTATATCATTTGAAGCGTTCACTTAACAGTGAGCAGTTGGGAATACTGCTGGATTCGTTAGATGATATAATAAGTGAGGAAAAATAATGGCATACTTTCCATTTTATATAGATATAAATAATAAGATTTTTTTAGTTGTAGGTGGAGGAAAAATTGCATTAGGGAAAATAAAAGTATTACTAAAGTTTGAAGCAATAATAATTGTTATAGCACCAAACATTTGTGAAGAAATTTATAAAATTAAGAAGTTCCATGATGAAAAAAACAGTAAGGAACAAATAATTTTATACAATAGAGAATTTCGTGATGAGGATATACTAGCTGCAGAAATTATAATAGCTGCAACGGACAATAAGCTTCTTAATTCACATATATCAGAAGTTTGCAAGAGAAACAATAAGATGGTAAATGTTGTTGATGTAAAGGAAGAATGCAGTTTTGTTTTTCCTGCAATAATAAAAAATCAAGAATTAGTTGTTTCAATAGCAACAGGGGGAAATAGCCCTGCAATGGCAGCTAAAATAAAAAGGGACATTGAAAAATATATTCCAGAGTACTATGGAGAACTGATTGAAGTTTTAGGAGAACAAAGGGAATATATAAAAAAGGAAGTGCCTAATACTGAATATAGAAAGCAAGTATATAATGAATTGATAGCTCTTGCCCAATTATACGGAAGAAACATAACAACCGAAGAAATAGAGAATATAATTTCTAAATATAAAGTCTAAAGGAGACTAGGATTCAATGATTAAAAATAAAATAAAAATTGGAACAAGGGGAAGTAAATTAGCACTTATTCAAACTAATCTTGTAATTAATGCATTAAAGCAACAGTATACTGAAATTGAATGTGAGGTTGTAGTTATTCATACAACTGGAGACAAGATTCTTGATAAACCTTTAATAGAATTTGGTGGAAAAGCTGTATTCGTTTCTGAATTTGAAGAAGCATTACTTAAAAATGATATAGATCTAGCAATTCACAGTGCAAAGGACATGCCTATGAAAATGAAGGAAGGATTAGATATTTTAGGAGTGTTAAAACGTGAGGATCCTAGGGATGTGCTTATTACTATGAGAGATAATAGGGTTGAAGAAAAAAGTATGGCTGTTATTGGAACCAGCAGTTTAAGAAGACAAATGCAAGTAGAAGAATTATATACAAATATAGAATGTAAGCCTTTAAGAGGCAACGTTAATACTAGGGTTAATAAATTAAAAGATGGTATGTATGATGGAATTATTCTTGCAGCTGCTGGAATAAATAGGTTAGAGCTTAATATGGAATCAGACTGTGAATATAAGTATTTTGATATTGATGAGCTAATACCAGCTGGTGGTCAAGGAATTATTGCAATAGAAGGAAGGAAAAATAGTGAGCTTAGTGAAGTTATAGGAAAAATCTCAGATTCAGCAGCTAGATTAGAATTAGAAACTGAGAGAAGGATACTGGAGCTTTTTAATGCAGGGTGTCATGAACCAATAGGAGCATATTCAAAAGTAGATGGAAATGAAATTACAATTTGGATGATGAAAGAAGTAAATGGAGAAATTATAAAAACCAAGGAAAGTACATCTGTTGAAAAGCGTTTAAAATTAGCTGAAAAAATGGCCAATAGTATTTTGGAGGAAATTCCACATGAGTAAGGTATATTTAGTTGGAGCAGGTCCAGGAGATCCTAAGCTTATCACTTTAAGAGGAATAGAACTTCTAAAAACCTGCGACATGGTTATATATGATAGATTAGCATCTTATGAACTTTTAAATTATTTAAAGGATGGATGTAAGAAAGTATTTGTAGGAAAAGAGGCAGGTAATCATTATAAAACACAAGAGGAGATAAATAAAATTATAGTTGAAAGTGCTTATAAATACGAAAAGGTGGTTCGCTTAAAAGGTGGAGATCCATTTGTATTTGGAAGAGGTGGAGAAGAAATAGAAGAACTTAATAAACACGGGATTCCTTTTGAAGTGATTCCAGGTGTTACATCAGCTATTTCAGTTCCAGCAAGTGTAGGGATACCAGTTACTCATAGAGGAGTAAGCAGAAGCTTTCATGTTATAACAGGGCATACAAAATCATCTG
This sequence comes from Clostridium homopropionicum DSM 5847, assembly GCF_001263795.1. Lineage (GTDB taxonomy): Bacteria > Bacillota > Clostridia > Clostridiales > Clostridiaceae > Clostridium_H > Clostridium_H homopropionicum. The sequence continues at coordinate 143,978 of NZ_LHUR01000012.1, read as the reverse complement.
AAAATACCTTAACAGATAATTATGAAGTCTTAGGAAAACTAGATGGAACACTTGTGTTTCTAATGGGTCTGTCTAACCTTAAAAATATAACAGATAAATTAATGGAAAATGGTAAAGATAAAAAAACACCTGCAGCAGTGATATCAAATGGAACTATGAATAACGAAAAAACAGTAAGAGGAACCCTTTCTGATATTGCTGTAAAAGTCAAAGAGGAAGGTATTAAATCCCCGGCTATTATTGTTGTAGGAGATACTGCAGCCTTTAATTTTACATCAATAGATACAAAACCTTTATCCAACGTTAAAATTGGAATTACTGGAACTGGAGTTATGTATAATAAGTTAGAGTCAGGTTTGCATAGACTTGGTGCAAGAGTTTATTCAATTTGTAATATGAAAATAGAAGAAACTCCTTTTATTTATCAATTAGAAGAAGAGTTGCAGAGAATTGATAAATACCAGTGGATCATATTTACAAGTCAGAATGCTATCAATATTTTCTTTGATAAGATGGAAAAATATCAAGTTGATAGGCGAAAATTAAATCAAATAAAATTTGCAGTAATAGGAAGCGGTACAAAACAAACACTGCAGAAGTATGGGTACTTTGCTGACTTTATGCCCAATATATATACAACAAAAAATTTAGCAGATGAATTTTCTAAAGTTGTATTTAAAAATGAAAAAGTATTAATTCCCAGGGCATTAAGAGGAAGCCAGGAGCTGACCATGACCTTTGAAGATAATAATATAGAATATAAGGAAATACCTATATATGATGTAAAAGGGGAATTGACAGAAAATAAAGAGTACATATCTGAAATGGATTGTTTAGTTTTCCTTAGTGCATCTGGAGTGAATGCGTTCTTTGAAGAAATTCATAAAAATAATATTCAATTGCCAAATGGTATAAAGATTGCATGCATTGGTGAAGTTACTGTGAATGAAGTAAAAGAAAATAATTATAATGCAGATATAATAGCAAGTATCAGCAATATAGATGGATTAATAGACAAGATTAAGAATTATATTTGGGAAAAATAATAGTGAAATGAGGACGAGTCACATGAAACATATGAGAAGATTGCGTGTAAATGGGCCCATGAGAAGTTTAGTTAGAGAAACTAGTATAGAAAAAACAGATTTAGTTTATCCAGTTTTTATTATTGAAGGAGAAAATATTAAAAATCCAATAGAATCAATGCCAGGAATTTATCAGTATTCCATTGATCGTTTTGATGAAGAACTATATAGAATACTGGAAAGTGGTATTAATGCAATTTTAATATTTGGCATTCCTGCTCATAAAGATGAAGTAGGTAGCCAGGCATATGACGATAATGGGGTTACCCAAAGGGCAATAAGATATATAAAGAATAAAGCGCCAGAGTTATTAATAATTGCAGATATATGTCTTTGTGAGTATACTTCTCATGGACATTGTGGATTAATTTGTGAAAGCAAAATATTAAATGATGAAACATTGCCATTACTATCAAAAATGTCAGTAAGCATGGCAAAGGCTGGTGTTGATATAATTGCACCGTCAGATATGATGGACGGAAGAGTAAAAGCAATTAGAGAGGCTTTAGACGAGAATGGATTTAAAGATTTAATGATTATGTCATATAGTGCAAAATATGCATCAGCTTATTATTCCCCATTTAGGGATGCAGCACAATCAGCTCCAAGCTTTGGAGACAGAAAAACTTATCAGATGGATCCAAGCAATTTAAGAGAAGCAATGAGGGAATGTCAATCTGATATAGAAGAAGGAGCAGATGTTATAATGGTTAAACCTGCCCTTGCATATTTGGACGTTATTAGAGAAGCTTCAAATCGTTTTGACTATCCAATTGCAGCTTATAATGTTAGTGGAGAGTATTCTATGGTAAAGGCTGCTGCAAAAAATGGTTGGATAGATGAAAAAAGAATTGTTATGGAAAATATGATTGGAATAAAGAGGGCCGGTGCTAAAATAATCATTACTTATCATGCTTTGGATGTTGCAAAATGGCTTGAAGAAAGATAGGAGGATAAAATGAATTCTGATAAATCTATTGAACTGTTTAATAAGTCTAAAACATGTATTCCTGGAGGAGTAAATAGCCCTGTACGAGCTTTTCAAGCAGTAAAAAGAACACCTGTATTTATTGAAAAAGCAAATGGCTCTAAAATATATGATGTAGATGGAAATGAGTATATTGATTATGTTTGTTCCTGGGGTCCTAGTATTTTGGGACACACAAATAGAAGTGTTGTAGAAGCAGTAAAAAAAGCTTGTGAAAAAGGGCTTACTTTCGGAGCACCTACAGAAAATGAGTATGTACTGGTAAAGCTAATTAGTGAAATGATTCCCTCTATGGAAATGACAAGATTAGTTAGCTCCGGTACAGAAGCTGTTATGAGTGCAATTCGTGCAGCAAGAGGATATACAAATCGAGATGCGATATTAAAATTTAGTGGCTGTTATCATGGTCATTCAGATGGACTTTTAGTTAAGGCTGGTTCTGGCGCTCTAACACAGTCAGTTCCTAATAGCAAGGGTGTGCCAAATGACTACACAAAAAACACCCTTATAGCAGAATACAATAATGAAAAATCAGTAGAGGATCTATTTAAAGAGTATGGTGATAAGATTGCAGCAGTTATTATTGAACCAGTAGCAGCTAATATGGGAGTGGTCCTTCCTAAGAAAGGATTTTTGCAATTTTTAAGAGAGATTACAATAAAATATAACGCACTGCTGATATTTGACGAAGTAATTACTGGCTTTCGTTTAGGAACTGGGGGAGCACAAGAATATTTTGGAGTTACTCCTGATTTAACTACTTTGGGGAAAATAATAGGTGGTGGAATGCCTGTAGGTGCATACGGCGGGAAAAAACAGATCATGGAGGTTGTTTCACCAGTTGGGCATGTGTATCAAGCTGGAACTTTATCTGGTAATCCTATCGCAACTGCTGCTGGAATTGCAACTTTAAATATTTTAAAAAACACACCTGATATTTATAAAAGAATTGAACTACAAACTAATAAAATTGTAAATGCTGTTAAGGAAAGGTTTGGAGATGAGGTGTGTGTAAATAATATTGGCTCACTAATGTCAATATTTTTCACATCTAGCAAGGTGGTTGATTTTTCTACTGCAATTACATCAGATACAAATAAGTTTGCTCATTATTTTGGATATCTATTAGAAAAAGGAATTTATATGCCACCATCTCAGTTTGAAGCCATGTTCATATCATGTGCACATACAGATGATGATATTAATAAGACTTCTGATGTAATAAAAAATTATCCAAATTTGAACTAGATTAATATTTAAAAGACAAAAATTTAATATTATAGGAATAATTAAGTAGTATGTAAGAGAAAATATAGTATTAGAGGTTGATATTTTAACACTGATTTTTGTTATCAACATTAAGGAGGATAGTAAATGAAGTATGTTTTTCTATCACTATTTTTTGCTATACAAATTTATGTATTGTTTCTTACATACTACTATAATATAATATCTCTTTTTGGTTTAAAAAAAGTACGTGAAAGTGAGGATTATCCACCTGAAAAGGTCTTCGCTATTGGAGTTGCAGCCCATAATGAGGAAAAGGTTATTGGACAGATAATTGATAACCTCAAAGAGCTGGATTATCCAAAGAGTTTATATGATATATTTGTAATATGTGACAATTGCGATGATGATACTACTAAAATAGCTAAAAGTAAAGAGGTTATAGCACTTGAAAGACATGATTCAGAAAAAAGAGGAAAGGGATATGCCTTAAAGTGGTTTTTTGATTTACTGTTTAAGATGGAGAAGCAGTACGATGCAGTTGTAATATTTGATGCAGATAATATAGTTAGTAAGAACTTCTTACTAAAAATGAATAATAACCTCATTGAAGGTAAAAAGGTAATTCAAGGGTATCTAGATAGTAAAAACCCTGATGATTCATGGGTTACTCTTTCTAATGCCTTGGCTTACTGGATTACTAACAGAGTATTTCAGCTAGCAAGAAAAAGGCTAGGATTAAATGCAGCATTAGGTGGAACAGGATTTTGTGTAGCTACAGATGTATTAAAGAAGTTTGGCTGGAATGCTATGAGTTTAACTGAAGATTTGGAATTTACAATGATATGTACACTAAATGATATAGATGTTGTATGGGAGCATAATGCAACAATTTATGATGAGAAACCAAGGACTATGAAAGCTTCCTTTGCTCAAAGAGTTAGATGGCTTCAAGGACATTGGGATTGCTGTTTTAGATACTCTGGTAGATTGCTGAAGAAAGCTTTTCTAAAAGGAAAGTTTGCATGTTTTGATGCATTTATATATTTAATACAGCCATCTAAGATGATATTAGATGCTTTTTCCTTTACTATGATAATTGCAAAGCTATTCTTTCCACAAGTACCTATAATAAAATTAATCCTTCCGGATTTTTACTGGTTTATAGCACTATTCTTTAGGTATGTAATACCTATATCAGTATTAATATCAGAAAAAGTTCCGCTAAAAAGAATGTTTGCAGTAGTTTTTTATCCTCTATACGGAATAACTTGGGTACCAATAAGCATAATAGGACTAATCAAAAAAGATCAAAAGGTATGGAATCATACACTGCATGATGCAGTGCTTGAAAAGGAAAATTATGATTCTATTATAAATAAGAAAAGAGATTAAAAGATAAATTAAACTGATTGATAAAGAGATACCTAGTCTTTTGTAAGATGGGTATCTCTTTATTAATTTTATACAACAAAGTTATAGCCATTAAAATAACCTATAACCATTAAAGTATTAAGAGTTGAAAAAAGAAAAACATAAGATAAAAATAGAAACTTTTTATCTCTAAAAAATTCTACTATGTATAAGTAAATCGGAATTGAAACCATAAGGTATCTTGGAATACTTACTAGAACCGAGCCAACATTTGAAAATGGGACAACAATAAGTAAAAATCCATATAGAAGGAAAATCCATTCCTTTCTGTCCATATTCTTTCGATTTAGAATAATATAAATTACAAACACTGCTAGTATAGAAGTTGCTATAACAAAGCTAACAACTCCGTTATTCCATGAACCGCTAGAGAAAAAATATGGATTTCTAATATAATCTATATAGCTTTTAAATGGGATGCTCATCTTTCTACTCCAGTTTCCCACATCGTGTAAGGGTGCTAAAAAATCTCCTGTTAGATACTTCATATAAGAGAAGTATACTGTAATTGGAATAATTGAAATAATCATATAGTGAAAAATCCGGGTTAATTGCTTTATAGAACTAAATTTTAAGTTTGTATCTAAAAGCATTACAAAAAATACATAAGCTATATTAATAAATCCCGGAAAACGTGTTATTGCAGATAATCCTGCTGCTACTGATGCTGCTGCATAGTTATTTAATGAGCAATAATAAAGTGTAGCAGCAGAAAGACACAAAAATAGGCTCTCTGTATACGGAACTGAGTAGAAAAGTGAAGTTGGATAAGAAAGAATTACAAGTATTACTAGGTATATTTCTTTTTTATCGAAACCTCTTATTTCACATAGCTTATATATATAGTACAGTGACAGTACTAATAGTATATTTGATAGAAGTAAGGCGTTAAATATGTTACTACTGCTATTAGTAATATAATGCATTGCTCTTATTAAAAGTGGATATAGTGGGAAGAAGCTAATTGATGTTGGGAGATTATTTTCAGACATTTTTATCTTAGGATATCCATTATCTGAGATTTGAAGATAGAAACCACTATCAAATTTATAGAAATCTTCTAATCTTGGCTTCCTTGATTCATTAATGGTAATACCAAAGTCCATATTAAGAGTACTTTGAGCATGTTTGTCTTTTATAGTGTCGTACATAGGAAAAGTGTTCATTCCAATATATCCAACAAAACATAATATTAATCTTGAAATAAGTACAATTATGAGCAATTTAAATAAAAGTGACAAGTTTTCAGTAAAATTTCCTTTCATATTTAACCACCTTCTTCTATAAAAAAGATTGTAAGTAAAAAATCAACTTACAATCATAGAAATCATGTTATCTTAATTCAAGTTTACGAAATACCCAAAGCTTACTTCCGATATAGTTAGAAATAATTGAAAAGCCTGTTGCTACAATTTGAGCTATCATTGCATTTAAATGCAGTTTGCCTGAAAGGGTATACATAACTAATAAATTTATTGAAAGAGACATTAAATTTACAGTAACAAATTTTATAAATTGGTTAAATATTATCTTTTCACTATCATAAAAAGTCCAACGCTTATTTAATATATAACTATTAACCATGCCAACACAATAGCCTAGTATTGAGCTCAATATGTAGTTAATGCCTAGAACTGTATTCAAAATATAAAATGTTGCTAGTGTGAGAAGAGTGTTGGTTCCACCAACAAGACAAAATTTAATAAATATTTTCATGTTTTCACCACCGAAACTTACTTTTTATTTTGTACCATATTCTTTTTCAGTGTTAATATCTTTTCCAACAATGTATAAGAGTTTCTTATCACTCTTTTTCATATTTATTTCTCTATCAATTATATAAAGAGGTCTTCCTTTACTTTCATCATATATCCTTGTAACATATTCTCCAATTACTCCTATAGAGAATATTTGTATACCACCTATAAAAGCAATGGCTATAAAAAGAGAAATCCACCTCAATTCCATAGCTCTAATGCCCAAAATGGAACTTGAAAATAAATAAATAACAGCGATAAATCCTATTGAAAGCGTAATTAGGCCTGCTAATTCAACTAGCTTAATTGGTTTTGATGAAAAAGACAATATACCATCTGAAGCCAGTTTAAGCATTTTTTTTAGTGGGTATTTAGTTTCCCCTGCAAAGCGTTCTTTTCTTTCATACTCCAGCTCAATTTGTCTAAACCCTGCCCAACTGGACATTCCTCTGAGAAATCTATTTTGTTCAGGCATCTTTCTTAAAACTTCTACTACCTTTTTATCTAATAATCTGAAATCTCCCGTATCCATAGGGATTTGGATATCACTCATTTTATTTAGAACTCTATAAAAGGCTTTTGCTGTAAAGAGTTTAAAAAAACTTTCACCATCACGTTTTTTTCTTTTGCCATATACTACTTCATAGCCATTTTCCCATAAATCTATCATTTGAGGTATAAGTTCTGGTGGATCCTGTAGATCAGCATCAATTATAACTACTGCATCACCTTGAGCTTTATCTATTCCAGCAGAAACTGCAATTTGATGGCCAAAGTTTTTTGAAAAATTAATGACCTTTACATTTTGATCCTTAATTGCAATGGCTTCTAACAGTTCAGGAGTTTTATCTGTACTTCCATCATTAATAAAGATTATTTCATAATTTAAGTTAGTAGATAAAGCCACACTAGTAAGTCTTTTATAACATTCTTCTACAACAGCTTCTTCAAAGTACATTGGAACTATTATTGAAATTAGTTTTGAATTCATTATAGTTATCCTCCAAATTACGCTTATTTTCCCACAACTATTTTTCCCTAAAAAGTTTTATTTATTCTCATATGGATAAAATCTATTTCAGCGTATAATTTTTAATCATAACTTACACTTAAGGGGGTACCGGTATATAATCGCATATTTTGGAAACAATAGTGTAAGGAAAAATACAATTGACTTGGAGAAGAATATGATACGAATATTTAACACAAAACCTATGGATAGTATCTTAGATTTTTTTGAAAGGTGCTATTATATTTTCCTTGCTATAATTCTAATGTTTGCAGCATTCAATTTATTTTATAATCTTGGTAATACACCTATAAGCAGTTGGGATGAGGCAAGACATGGGGTTAGTGCTTTTGAGATGATTAAAAATAATAATTATATAGTAAATACCTATGCCTATTCCAATGATTACTGGAACTTAAAACCACCATTAAGCTATTGGGCTATTATAGCCGGATATAAATTATTTGGATATAATGCCTTAGGCTTAAGATTTTTTTCAGCAGTAGCAGCATTATTGACAATATTAGTTGTAGCTATTTTTACCTTAATAAAGCATGGAAGACTAGCATCGATAATTTCAACTGCCGTTCTTACTGCAACAATGCCGTATATAATTGAACACTGTGCAAGAACTGGAGATGCAGATTCTATTTTTATATTATTTTTTACGTTATCTATAATCTCCATGCTAATGATAGAAAAAAGCATTGGCTTTTTATATTGTACTGGAGTTTTTTTTGCTTTTGCATTCCTTGCAAAAAGCTGGCATACAATCAGTATAATTGCTATAGTAGGTTCTTATTTAATATTAAGTGGAATTTTATTCAAATTAAAAGCTAGAGAGTTTATATTATTTTTATTAAGTTCTATCTTGCCTATTTTTATTTGGGGTATTTTTAGATTTACTCAGGATGGTTTAATATTTTTTAAGACCATGATAGATTTTGACTTGTTGAAAAGAACATCAACTACACTTGAAGGACACATTGGAAGTACTTCATTTTATATTGAAAGGTTGCAATTTGGGTATTTTTACTGGCTGCTAGTTTTAGTAAGTTCAGTTGTTTCTCTAACATTACTTTTAGAGCCAGATATAGTTAATAAAAAATTGTTTAATTACATTTTAGCAATTTTCTTGTGGATAGCAGTTCCGTTTTTACTTTATACAAAAGCAAAAACAAAAATATCTTGGTACATACTTCCTATTTATCCTGCTTTAGCTATGAGCTTAGGAGGGGCAGTTAGTGGACTCCTGAAAAGTAAAAAGAGAAACCTGGTGCTACAAATTTTGTTAAGCTTAATGTTATTATTTTCATTTTATAAAAATGAGATATCAATAATAAATATGGTTTCACATAATTCTGTAGATAATGTGCAGGAATTGATAAAAGAACTTGGTTCTATGCTGGAATATAGAGGGAAAAATATATACTCATTGTATAAATCGGAGTCTGCAGATAATCCAGACAGATGGGATCAAAGTTATCTACTATGCTCTGAACTCTATGGAGATATGGTACCAAAAGAGGGAGAAATTGAAGATTTTTTAGAAGATACTACTGATAAGCCGTTATTTTTAGTACCTAAAAATAGTAAGCAAACTCAGAAACTAGATAGGTATAATCTAAAAGTTGTTTTAGAAAATAAATCAGCGTATATTTTTTCTAAATAAAAAATCATATTTTTAGGACATCTGCATATTCACTTTACCATCTCCTTTAGGTAGAATAGATATAATAGGAGGGGATAAGATGAGAAAAGTACTTACTACTTGTGGATATTGTGGATGTGGATGTAATTTTTATTTAAATGTCGAAAACGATGAAATAGTAGGTGTTACCCCTAAAAATAATCATAGTGTAAGTCAGGGAAAACTCTGTGTGAAGGGATGGCAGGGATATAGCTTTGTTCATCATAGAGACAGATTAAAGCAGCCTTTGATAAGAAAAGAAGATGGAGAATTTTACGAGGTAACTTGGGAAGCAGCTATGGACTATATAAGTTCTAAGCTTAAAGAAATTATTGAAAAATATGGCTCTGATGCTATAAGTATATTGTCTTCAGCAAGATGTACAAATGAAGAAAATTATCTCATTGTAAAGCTAGCAAGGGCAATACTAGGTACAAATAATATAGATCATTGTGCGCGCCTTTGTCATAGCCCTACAGTAGCTGGTCTTGTAAAGGCTTTTGGAAGTGGAGCTATGACAAATTCAATAAATGAGATTGAGGATTCAGAGGTCATTTTTGTAATAGGGTCAAATACTACAGAACAACATCCTCTAATTGGAATGAGAATAATAAATGCCGTTAAAAAAAATGGGGCAAAACTTATTGTTGCTGATCCAAGAAAAATTCCGTTGACTGAATATTCAACTATTTATGCCCCTATTAGTCCAGGGAGCAACTTAGCATTTATAAATGGAGTTCTAAATGTAATAATCAATGAAAATTTAATGAATGAAGAATTTATAAAAAATCATACTGAGGGCTTTGAAGAATTTAAGTCCTCTGTGGAAAAATATACACCAGAAGTGGTAGCACCTATTGCTGGAGTCTCTGAAGATACAATAAGAGAGATTGCTAGGCTTTATGCAAAGGCAAAAACTGCATCAATTTTTTATGCCATGGGAATAACACAGCATATAACAGGTACTAGAAATGTGGGAGCTATTGCTAATCTTGCACTATTAGCAGGTCAAATTGGAAAGGAATCCTCAGGTGTAAATCCATTAAGAGGGCAGAATAATGTACAAGGTTCCTGTGATATGGGGGCTCTACCAGATGTTTTACCAGGATATCAAGCTTTAAATAATCCCTCTGTAAGAGAAAAGTTTGCAAAATATTGGGGGGAGGGCTTTGCTAGTGAAATTGGAAAGAGTCTTGTGGAAATGATGGATGGAGCATTCAATGGAGACATAAAAACAATGTTTGTTATGGCTGAAAATCCAATGCTGTCAGACCCTAATCTTAATCATGCCAAGAAGGCTCTTGAAAAACTGGAGCTTCTTGTAGTTCAAGATATCTTTATGTCTGAAACTGCAAAGCTTGCTCATGTAGTTCTTCCTGGAGCTAGTTTTATTGAAAAGGATGGAACTTTTACAAATACAGAGAGACTAGTTCAAAGAGTAAGAAAAGCACTAGAACCTATAGGAAATAGCAAAGCAGATTGGGAAATACTATGTGAATTAATTAAAGCCTTAGGGTATGAAGCAAATTATTCATCACCATCTGATATAATGGAAGAAATAAGAAGCTTAGTTCCAAGCTATGGTGGTATAACTTATGAGAGAATTGAAAAAGAAGGGCTTCAATGGCCTTGCCCAGATATAAATCATCCTGGAACAAAATTTTTGCATAAGGATAAATTTACGAGAGGTCTTGGAAAGTTTACAGTAAATGAATATGAACAATCCTCACAGCAGCCTAGCGAGGAATATCCATTTATTTTAACTACAGGACGTATTCAGTACCATTATCACACAGGAACAATGACAAGAAGATCTTGGGCATTAGATAGAGAATACCCAGGAGGATTTATGGAAATTAATCCTGAAGATGCTGAAAAGCTAAAGCTTAGAGATGGAGGTAAGGTAAAGGTTAGCTCTAAAACAGGGGATATAACAATTGAGATTAGTATAACTGATAAAATTACTCCAGGAGTGGTATTTATTCCATTTCACTTCGCTGAAGCAGCTGTAAATAAGCTAATAGGAGATCAACATGACCCTGTAGTTCAAATTCCAGAGTTCAAAGTTTGTGCTGTAAAGCTAGAGGGGGTGAAATAGATGTTTATAATTGATAAGGATAATTTAAATGACTTATTTAGAAAATGGTCAAAGGAGTCAGAAGTTTACGCACCTCAGGTAGAAGAAGGACAAGTTATGCTTCTTCCTTATGAAGAGGAAAAATTTACAATGGATTATGTAAATTTCGCCTTCCCTGTAAAGGAACATCTATTTAAGCAAAGGGAAATTCTTTTTAACTGGGGAAATAAGAATGGAAGCATAAGTATTGAAACTCCAATAAATATAGATACTAATAAAAGTAAAAGGATATTTTTTGGAGTAAGACCCTGTGAGGTTCATGGAATTAAATATACAGATAAGTTTTTCCTAAAGGGTTACAGAGATGAATTTTATGCTAGAGCAAGAAATTCAGCTTTAATTGCTGCTGTTAATTGCACTGAGCCTGGAGAAAACTGTTTTTGCAGCTCTATGGGTACTGGACCTTTTGCAAGTAGCGGATACGATCTTTTATTTACTCCATTAAAAGATGCATATTTAGTAGAAATAGGAACAGAAAAGGGCAGGGAACTAATACACTGCGTAAAAGAATTATTTACTGAAATCAAGGAAGAGCTACTTCATGAAAAAGAGATTGTGGAGAAAAGTAGTAAAAATAAATTTAAGACTAAAATTAATACAGATAATATTAGTAAAGTACTTGAAGAAAGCTTTAATAGTCCTATATGGAAAGGGCTTTCAAAGGACTGTATAACATGTACAGGGTGCACAAGTTTATGCCCTACCTGCACCTGCTTTAATGTAGTTGAAGAAAGTATAGGGGACAATTGTGGCTGCAGAGTAAGGTATTGGGACTCCTGTCAAAGTGATTCCTTTACAAGAAATGCTCAAAAACACAATCCTAGAAGCAGTGAAGCAAGAGTAAGATATAGAATTTACGATAAATTTAAATATATTGAGGATAAGTTCAACATGAAGGGCTGTAACGGCTGTGGAAGATGCATAAATGTATGTCCGGCAGCAATAAATGTGGTAGAAATAATTAACAAGTTGTCAGATAGTAAATCAGCTTTAGAAAGTAATGGGGGTGAGTAAATGGATATGCATAATCACGGGGAGAGCTGTGTAAATATTTATCTTCCTCAGGTTGCCATTATTAAGGATGTAATTGAAGAAACAAGGAATATAAAAACCTTTATCATGCAGTATGAAGATAAATCACTTCACGATAAAGCTAAGCCAAATGGACAGTTCTACGAAATAACTGTCTTTGGAGTTGGAGAGATTGCTATATCTATACCTTATTCACCTAGCTTAAAGGATAGATTTCAATTTTCAATTAAAAGAACTGGTAAAGTAACTAATGCAATACACAATATGAAAATTGGAGATAGAGTTGGGTTAAGAGGTCCCTTTGGTAAGGGCTTTCCCTATGAGAAATTTAAGAATAGAGATGTGATAATTGTAGGAAGTGGAGTTGGTCTTGCACCAGTTAGAACAATGATAGTGCAGATTTTTGAAAATAGGAAAGACTTTGGCAGGGTTGTTATAATAGGAAGTGCCTTAAGCTATGAAGATTTATTATATAAAAATGATCTAATTTCATGGAGTAAAGAGGAGAATGTTAAAGTTTTATACGCTCTTAGTAATCCAACTACAAAGGTTAAGGCTCATGTTGGGTATATAAATGATTTATTGCCAGATTTAGGATTAGATTGGGAGAATACCTCTGCCATAGTTTGTGCATCTCCAAGGAGAATAAAGGCTGTATCAAAGGATCTAATGAAGCTTGGAATGAAGGCAACTGATATTTATACATCTTTAGAAACCCACATGAGATGCGGAATAGGTAAATGTGGACACTGCAAGGTAGGAAGCAAATACATGTGTATAGATGGTCCTGTATTTAATTATGAGGAAATGCTGGAACTTCCTCCAGAGTTCTAAGGAGTAGATATTTTGAAAAAGTTTGGAACAGCAGTAATCCTATGCGGTGGTAAAAGCAGTAGAATGGGTTTTGATAAGTGTAAGCTGAAAATCAAGGGAAAATTTTTGATAGAGGTTATTGGAGAAAAACTTGAGGAAGTTTTTGATGAAGTAATTCTTTTATCAAATGACGATGATAAGTTTAAACACATGAAGTATAAGGTTTTTAAAGATATAATACCAAATCTAGGACCTATTGGGGCAATTTATTCTGCTTTAAAGTATGCCTCTTCAGAATATGTTTTTATTACTGCGTGCGATATGCCTGTAGTAAATATAAATTTTATTAACTATATGGAAGATATAATCCAAATAGAAGATGTGGAAGGGGTTGTATCTTACAAATCAGATTATATTGAACCTCTTTATGCTTTCTACAGCAAAAGTATGATAGAAAGAATTGAAAAACAAATAAATATACAAAATTATAAGCTTCTTCCAGTGATAAAAAGCAGCAAGGTACATTATATTGATGAGAGTGAAGTGAGGAAGTTCAGTAGTAACTTGGAGATTTTCACAAACTTAAATTATAAAGAAGACCTTAGTTTACTTAGCGAAATATTTTTGGAGGATAGGAAGAAATCATGAAAAGCACAAAGATAGTAAATATAAAAAAAATAAATGCTGCTGCAGAACAAAAGGTAACAGATGAAATAATAGTTGAAAAAATATTAAATATTTTTGTAAATAGAAACTTTTATTTCTCACTTATGTGTACACCTAATGAGATAACTGAACTTACAATTGGCTTCCTATTTGCTGAAGAAATAATTTCTTCTATGGAAGAAGTGGTAAGCATAGAAGAACTAATTGAGAATAATATATGTGTAATTTTAAAAAAAGATTTAGAAAAAGATTTTGAAAAAAGAAAAGCTTTTACTTCTGGCTGTGGAAAAGGCAGCATAGATTTGAGTATTTTTGAGGAATTCAACCTAAAGCCAGTTGAAGGCAATACTAAATACTCAGTAAATGAAATTTTGTCAATGATGAAGGAATTCAATAATAAATCACAGCTTTTTAAAGAAACTGGTGGTGCACATAGCTGCTCTATATGTGATAATACTGGAATAATATACTTTTCAGAGGATATAGGAAGACATAATGCTTTGGACAAGGTTATTGGAAAGTCTATTATGGATAAATTAGATTTAAAGGAAAAGCTTTTGATGACCACGGGAAGAATTTCTTCTGATATAGCTGTAAAAGCTGCAAAAATTGGAATTCCAATTATAGTTTCTCATTCAGCTCCTACAGATATGGCGTTAGATATTGCAAAATCTTGCAACATTACCATGATTGGTTTTGCACGGGGAAATAGAATGAACATCTATTGTGGAGAACATAGAATACTTTAAAAAGTCATATGCAATTTTGCATGTGACTTTTTAAAGCGTTTATAAATACACTTATTTATATAGCATCATTAATTTATTATTTAAAACTGGGTCACTATTAAATTTCCCTCTTAAAGTAGTTGTTGATGTTCTAGCACCAGGCTTTTCGATACCGCGAGTTGTCATGCAGCCATGTTCACCTTCAATAATTACAGCTACATCTTCTGATCCAGTTATTTTCTGCATTATTTCAGCTATATCAGTACCTATTCTTTCTTGAAGCTGAAGCCTTCTTCCTACCATATCTGCTATTCTTGCAATTTTACTTAAGCCAATAATTTTTTTATTAGGAATATAAGCTACAGCCACTTTCATATTATACATTAATGCTAAGTGGTGTTCACAATAGCTGAATATCTCTATATCTTTCATTAAAACCATATCTTGAGGATTTTCTCCAACTGATAAATCCTCTTCAAAGGTTTTATTAAACATTTCTGCAATTTCATCGTTAGTATAACACATTCCCTTGAAGATTTCTTCATACATTTTAGCTACACGATTAGGAGTTTCTATTAGACCTTCTCTATCAGGGTTATCGCCTAATGCAACTAAAATACCTTTGATATGTTCCTCAATTGCTTTTATATCAATTGCCATAATTAAACTCCTCTCTTTTGTACATGAAACAATTTACTGTAAATATCATTATAATACAAATTATAATACAAATAAATTTTTTTTCATACAGAAACTAGGAGGTATATTTGTTGTTTTTTATTTAAGTAGAGTTTATAATTATATATAACACTATAACAAAAGGAGAACGACGATGGAAGAAAATAAAATATTTCAACTGATGGAAAAAATGTATGTTGAAATGCAAAATGGTTTTACACAAGTAAATAAAAAAATAGATAACTTAGATACAAGAATAGATAACTTGGAAACCAAGGTAGATAACTTAGATACAAGAATAGATAACTTGGAAACCAAGGTAGATAACCTAGATACAAGAATAGATAACTTGGAAACCAAGGTAGATAACCTAGATACAAGAATAGATAACTTGGAAACCAAGGTAGATAACCTACATACAAGAATAGATAATTTGGAAACCAAGGTAGATAACCTACATACAAGAATAGATAATTTGGAAACCAAGGTAGATAACCTAGATACAAGAATAGATAATTTGGAAACCAAGGTAGATAATAATACAATACTTCTTGAAAAAGCACATTCTGATATTAAGCTTCTTGCAGAAGGACATGAAAATCTTGTCCGTGCAATTGAAAAACAAGGGGAAAAGATTATGGAGGTTATAGATAAAAACTATTCCTTACATGATATAGCTATAAAAGAACTTTCACGAGATATTAATAAAGGTAAAGAAGCTTATACATATATCCAAAGTATAAAAGATGTACTAACTAACAAAGGTTAGTAAAGCTAAAACCCTTGAAAACACTAAAGTTTTCAAGGGTTTTATGATAGGATATATTTAAAAATATAATTTGATTACTTTAACTAAGGAGGGACGTAGATTAATGAGAGTATTTCTATTCTTATCAAAAGCTCGTAGATACGATGAAGGCTTTAAGAATGCTTTTGCTAATTCTCTTATGTTTTATAACTGCAGCAATATAGGAGTACCTTTGATAACTCTGGTTTTTAGCAGCAATCCGTTCATAATTTATATTGCAAGAATCTTATTTCCAATATCATAGAAGATAATAAAATACATAAGAAAAGGATTGGACGAAAATGGAAAATACACAGGAAAACATATATAGAAATAGATGGAAAATATTATTTAATGTAGTAATGATGACATTCATGGCATGCCTTGACAGCAGCATTATAAATGTTGCATTACCAGTAATGTCAAATAAGCTTCAGGTTACCATGGGTTCTATACAATGGGTAGTTACTATTTATTTGATAGTAATTTCTTCTACAATTCTTATATTTGGAACACTAGGAGATATAATAGGAAAGACTAATGTATTTAAGTTTGGGATTTTAACCTTTACTATAGGTTCCTTATTGTGTGGAATTTCAAATTCACTGCAGTTTCTAGTAATTTCAAGAATGCTTCAGGGACTTGGAGCTGCTGCTGCAATGGCAACAAACCAGGGCATAATCACTCAGGTATTCCCAGGAAATGAAAGAGGAAGAGCATTGGGCATTACAGGAACCTTTGTTGCATTAGGAACTATGGTTGGACCTCCTTTAGGGGGATTCATAGTATCCACTTTAAGCTGGAACTTTATTTTTCTAATTAACATTCCCATTGGATTATTTACATTTATTATGGGTACAAGGATACTTCCAAAGAGAAGCATTAATACTAATAAAAAGTTTAATTTAAAGGAAACTTTTTTGCAGTTTTCTATTTTTAAAAATACACTGTTTTCACTTAGCATTTTCTGTGGATTCATATCCTTTATAGCAATAAGCAGTCCTAATATAATACAGCCTTTTTATTTGCAGAAGGTTCTTAACCTATCTCCATCTAAAACAGGTTTGTTTATGATGATATATCCTATTATTTTATCTATTATCGCTCCAATAAGCGGTTATTTATCAGATAAAATTGGATCAGAAATTCTTACATTTTTAGGATTGATATTTATAAGTTTAGGATTATTTTTTATGTCCAGCTTGAATGAATATTCAAGTCTTTTGACCTTTACAATTTTTGTCTTAATAATGTCTACAGGCAATGGATTATTTCAATCTCCAAATAATTCATTAATAATGTCCTCTGTACCTAAAGATAGGTTAGGTATAGCAGGTAGTATAAATGCTTTGGTTAGAAACCTGGGTATTGTTACAGGTATATCTTTGTCTACTACTCTTCTTTATAATAGAATGAGCTATAAAACTGGATATCCGGTGGATAACTTTATTAAAGGTAGAGAAGATGTATTTGTATATGGTATGAAATATGTATACATTACTACTTCTATCATATGCTTAAGTGGAGCAGCATTAACACTGTGGAGACTATTAAAGAGAAAAAAGCTTAAAAGTATTTAAAATAAAGGTAAGGAAGATTTTTAATGAATAAAATATTAAGGAAATTCTTAAAAGTAATTATTATAATACTAATAACTTTATTTATTGGGATTATATTTTTTGTATACTCTCCAAAAACAAATAACCCCATTGCTAAAAATGGGGTTTTAGATCTTACTAGTTGGGATTTCTATACTAATGGGGATCTGAGCTTAAAAGGAGAATGGGAAATATATTGGGGGCAATTGTTAACTCCTAAGGATTTTGAAGAAACATCAAAAAATAAACCCAATTTAACTGGCTATATTAAAGTACCTTCTAAATGGAAAGTAGATTCAGAAGGAGATATATTTCCAAAGCAAGGATTTGCTACATATAGGTTAGTTATAAAAATGAATCATGTAAAAGATATTTTCGGAATAAAGACAAAGAACATAAGGATGTCAAATAAAATCTATGCAGATAATTTATTAATAGGTGAAAGTGGTAATCCTTCTAGTGATTCTAAATATTATAAGTCAGGTAACACACCATATACTGCGTTCTTTAATGTTCAGGGTAATGAGGTTGATTTAATTATTCAGGTTGCAAATTATGTTTATCCTGATAGTGGGATAATACAAGATATTTATTTTGGATTACAAAAGGACATATTTTTTTTGACAAATATGTCTAGTGCTATGGATATTTCAGGAGCCTTAATTGCATTATTCTTCGCAGTATATCATTTGGGAATTTATTATACTAGAATGAAGGATGTTAGTTTTTTATACTTTGGCATATATCTTTTAACCGTATCAATATTAGTTTTTTTTAGCGGAGAAAAGATATTAATGCAGTTGTTCCCTAATTTATCATTTGAAGTTGCATACAAAATTCAATCTAGTAGTGCAGTTTTAGGATTACTTCCAATACTCTTATTTCTTAAAGCACTAGAAGTAAGTTTAGTACCTAAAAACTTATTGAGTATAGTAAAATATATTTCTATAGCGTACCAAACTATAATAATTATTCTGCCTTACTCAATAGTAAGTTATATGAATAATATATTCTGGATTTTAAATGGCTTTATTTTATTACTGATTTATTATAGAGTTACAAAGGCTTATGTTAAAAATGAATTTGGACAACTTGGTAAAAATGGGTTCAGATTACTCTTAGCTGCAATTATCTGTATTATAATAGTAACAATAAATATAATCTTATATAGTAATGGCTATGTTAAATCAAGTTTAATACAAAATATCTCCTATTTTGGATTAATTATGTTCATAGCAATTTTACTAGCTTATAGATATTCAGTAGCCTATTTAAAAATGGAAGCAATGTCAGAAAAGCTTATAAATATAGATAAATTAAAGGATGAATTTATTGCTAAAACCTCTCACGAAATTAAAACACCTCTACATGGAATTATCAATATATCAGAATCTTTACTTGAAGAAAAGTCTCTTAACTCAAAGGATGAGGAAAACAAAAATATAAACTTAATTAAAAACATGGCATTAAGTTTATCAAATTTAGTAAATGATTTACTTGATATTACAAGAATAAAAAATAATGAATTAAAACTAGAATTAACTTCAGTGGATATAAAAGTTTGTACTGAAGTGGTATTTGAAGTTTTTAACTTTATAATCAAGGGTAAAAATATAAGATTTATTAACGATTTATCTCCTGACATTTTAGTAGTAGCTGATGAAAACAGAATTAGACAAGTTTTGTATAACTTAATCAGTAATGCTATAAAGCATACTCATAATGGAACTATTCGAATAAAAAGTAAAATAGACGGGGATATGGTACTTATTTCGGTGGAGGATACTGGTTCAGGAATACCAAAGGATAAGCATGAAATAATTTTTGATGCCTATGAAAAAGGGGAAGAAATATTTGATTCTGATCATTCATCTCTTGGACTTGGGCTATATATAAGTAGACAACTTATTCAGCGTATGGGAGGAAAGCTTTTTTTAGAATGGTCAGAGGTTGGGATAGGTTCAAAATTTACTTTCTCTCTTCCATGCTTAATGAAAGAAAGTAATTCAAAAATAAGTGATAAAATAATTTTAAAAGAAGCTTCTAATAATTTATTAAATGGGGAGAAAGATAGATTAGAAATAATAAGAGGCAATAGATATACAATTCTTGTAGTTGATGATGAAATATCGAATATTCATGTTATGCTTAATATATTTTTAAGAGAAGGCTATGATATTTTGTCTGCTTTTTCAGGAGAAGAAGCTTTAACCAAAATAAATAGTAGTAGAATTGATCTAGTTATTTTAGATGTTATGATGCCAGGAATGTCTGGTATTGATGTATGTAGAAAGATTAGAGAAGAGTATTCTTTAATAGATTTACCTATATTAATTTCAACTGTTAGAAGTTCACCAAAGGATATATTGTTAGGTTTTGAGGCAGGGGCAAATGATTTTATTTCAAAGCCATTCGATTCAAAAATTATGCAATCAAGAGTAAAAACTTTGATAATGATGAAAAAATCTTTTGAAGATGCTTTAAAGAATGAAATGGCTTTTTTACAAGCACAAATTAAGCCGCATTTTCTCTACAATGTAATAAGCACTATAATTTCTTTATGCTATACCGATAGTGAAAGTGCAGCTAAATTACTTTCTGATTTTAGTAAGTATTTAAGATTGACCTTTAATATTGATAATACAACTATGCTGGTATCTCTTGAAAAAGAAATAGAACTCACTAAGGTATATGTGGAAATTGAGAAAGTACGATTTGGCGATAGGATTCAAATAGAGTATCATATTGATTCAAAGCTTTTATCTTCAAATATTCCACCTCTTACAATTCAACCTTTAGTAGAAAACGCCATACGACATGGAATTTGTAAAAAGGAAGCTGGAGGGACAGTATTTTTATCAGTTGTGCAAGAAAGAGATAAGATTAGAATTCGGGTTAAAGATACCGGAGTAGGAATAAGTGAAGAAAAGATTATCATGTTAAAAAACAATAAGAAAAAGAAAAGCGGCGTAGGGTTTTCGAATATTCAAAAGAGAATTTTAAAATATAATGAAGCTTCAATAAATATAGAAAGCATAGAAAATCAGGGAACTATTGTTGAAATACTATTGCCTATGTCTATATGATTATAAAAATTAACTGATTAATATATAGATGAATTGGGGGAATAAAATGTTTAATGCAGTTGTGGTGGAAGATGAGAAACCTATTTTAGATTTGATGAAAATACTTATTTCTAAAAATGAATATTTAAATGTAATAGGAGAATTTACAAGTTCCAAAGAGGCATTATCGAATATTTCTAAGCTAAAACCACAGGTTGTTTTTTTAGATGTGGAAATGCCGGGAATGAATGGAATAGAACTAGCACGAGAAATTACAAAGTATAATGAAAATATAGAAGTTATTTTTGTAACTGCTTATGAAAAGTATGCAGTGGAAGCCTTTAAAGTAAGTGCAATAAATTATATTCTAAAACCGATTACTGAAGATGAGATTAATTTTACGGTTGCTAGGCTTTTAAAGAAAAATGTAAAAGCAGCAAATAAAAAGAAAGAAAAAAAATATAAAGTTTATTGCCTAGGAAACCTAAAGCTTTATGAAGGTTCTAAAAACTTAGAAATAAAATGGCCTACTGCAAAGACAGAAGAATTATTTTCATTTCTTATTTATCATAAAGGAGAGATAATAAATAAATGGAATCTATGTGAAACTCTATGGAGTTCAAAGGATCCTAACAGCGCAGAACATAACCTTCATAATACAATTTATAGATTAAAAAGTACTCTAAAAAAATTTGGTATAAACCATGTAATACAATATGAAGCAAAGGGCTATAAGATAAATTTAAATGATTTTTATTGTGATGCATTCGAGTACGAAAATTTTGTAGATAATATAGTAAAAATTAATGATGAGAATATAGAAAAATATGAGAAAATGATAACTCTATACAAGGGCAATCTCTATGGAGATAAAGATTATATCTGGGGGCTGGATTGGCAGGAAAAATTAAGAAACTCCTTTTCAGATTTAATAAAAACTGCCTATCCATATTATATGGAACAAAAAAATTACAATAAAGCTGAAGAACAATTAAAGAGACTTCTACAGATAAATCCTTTTGATGAAGAAGCCCACGAGCTTTTACAAAAGGTGTACTACTATATGGGAGATAGATTAAAATTAGTAAACCATTATGAGCAATTAAGAAATATTTTAAAGAGAGAACTAAATATAGATATTAAAGAGAGTACAAAGAAACTACACAAAGAGTGCATATTATCTTTGGAGAAAAGAGGAAAAATCTTATGATATAATTAAGCTATATTATTGGAGTAGATGAAACTAATTTATAAAATGCTAGAGTTTTTCTATTTGCAAATCTTGTTAGTGATTAACTAGCACAACGAGTTATATTAATAAAAGTTTACATATGACTGAACACATTACCACTTAATTTACTTATAGCATATAATAAAATATTCATACTAATAAAGGAGCTGGGTGGCAATGGAAGAATACGATGTTAGTTTAAATGGAATTACTAATCCTCTGAATATACCAAAAAAGTTTAAAAATATTCCAAATACAACTTTATATAAAAAAAATATTATAGATTGCAATGAAAAATTAATAAATCTAAGAAAAATATTAAGCATTGATATTGTACTAGACATTAATAATGGTTTTAAAAATAAAAATAATGTTTCCATAATAGGAGATGAAAAAATTTCAATTACTTATATCCAGAATACTTTCAATAATGATGTAAAAAAAGTAAATTATAAGTTCCCATTTATTGGAGAAATTCAATATCCTATTGAAAATTTTAAAGTAAATCAAGTTTATGCTGCTGTTACAAAATTAAAATATAAATTAACTAATTCAAAAAATATAGTTTTAGAAAATTGGATTTTTTTAGCGCCATTAATTAATGAATTAGATTCTCATACAAATAGTAATATACAAACAAACAGTAATTTAGAGAATATAGACTTGAATAACAATAAAGGCGTAGATATAATAATTGATTATGATATGAACTTAGATAATTAATTCTCTGATTACCATAATTCTATCACAAAATCATTTATCAGCTATTATAATATATTATCCATATAATTATTAATAAATATGGATAATATATGGAGGTGCAAAAAATGAATAACTTAAATATGGATATAGAAGAAAAAAACTTCTTTAGTGAAAAAAATGATTTTGTAAATAATTGCTGTGAAATAAATTTTAGAGTCTGTGAACTTTGCAAAACTACTAGGTGTAGCTTAGATATTAATAATAATTTATCAAGACTTCTAAGAGTAAAAGTAAATTTAAGAAATTGTTGTATAGGAAAAGAAATATCTGTTGCTTGTGTAATCTTTGATAATATGAACAATATATTAGCTTACAAAACCAGAACTTTTATTGTAGACAATAATAATCATCTACTTTTAAAAGGATCTCAGCTAGAAAATAAGAATGATTGTGATTCAAAATGTTGTAGAAACAATTGTACAGATGTAGAGAAACTATTTACTTTTGTACTTCCAGCTGATGATATATGTTCTCCATTAACTGTAAGGGCTAAAGTAATTGCAAATTATACCTCTGTTCAATGTAGATAGTTGAAAAATATAAGTATGAAATTAAAGTGTATTAGTTCCCATATAAAGTATGTAGGAATTAATGCACTTTTTTATTTAGAGTATATCCAAATTTTTTGTGAGAATTTTGAGAGAACTATATATTAAAATAAATAAAGGCAAATGTTTACACATTCAATATGAAACAATAATTTCTATTTATTGGAGGAATTTCTATGAAAATATTAGTGACAGGTGGAGCTGGCTTTATAGGATCTAATTTAGTAGATAAGCTAGTACAGTTGAAACATGAAGTAATAATTGTAGATAATCTTTCTAGTGGCAAAAAAGAAAACTTAAATAATAATTGTATATTTTATAATTTAGATATATTAGACAAAAATTTATTTAAAGTGGTTGAAAAAGAAAATCCAAGTGTAGTATTCCATTTAGCCGCTCAAGTGGATGTTGGGAAATCTTTTATAAATCCTTATGAAGATGCTATGACTAATGTACTTGGAACAATAAATATTTTAGAAGCTTGTAGAAAATATAGGGTTAGAAAAATTATTTTTGCCTCAAGTGCAGCTGTTTATGGAATTCCTCAATATTTAGGGTTAGATGAAAAACATATTACTAAACCCATATCATTTTATGGGTATTCAAAGCTTACATCTGAGAACTATATTCAAATGTATTCTAATGCATATGAGTTAGATTATTCAATTTTAAGATATGCAAATGTATATGGAACAAGACAGAATTACAATGGAGAAGGCGGAGTAATAGCAATATTTATTAATAAAGTTTTAAATGCAGAAATACCTCATATTTATGGAGATGGAAATCAAAATAGAGATTTTATTTATGTAGATGATGTAGTAAATGCTAATATTTCGGCAATAAATAAAGGAAGCAAAACTATTTTAAATATTGGAACTGGAAAAAGCACTAGTATTAATGAGCTTTATGAAATCATAAAAGTAAGTATGAACACAGAAATAACTCCTATTTATATGGAAGAGAGAAAAGGTGATATAAAAGAAAGCTATTTTAATGTTTCTTTAGCAAATGTAAATTTGGGATGGAATAGTAAGTATCCTTTAAATATTGGCATAGAAAAAACTATATCTTACTATTTAAGAAGAAAGTATACTGAGCTAAATGCTTAGGAGGTAGAAATTGAATATAAAAAATGCTAATTTAATAATTGCTTTTCTATTGATAATAATTTCTGTAATAAGCTATTATAAGTTTATAAAAAATTATAATGAATTAAATAAAGTAAGAAGCTTTAAAATTTACTATGGTTCTATAAACGATTCCATATTAGAAGATATGACAAAATATGAATTGATAATTGCTGAAGCTGCTCATTTTCAAAAAGAAGATGTGGATAAAATAAAAAGAGAAAATTCGACTATATTAATAGGATATTTATCAGTATTAGAAGTAGGAAATTGGGATAAAGAAATATTAAAAAAGATGGATACAGATAATTTCTTAAAAGTAAATGGGAAAAAGGTATTTAATGAGAAATACAATAATTATCTAGGAAATATAGGACAAGAATATTTTAGAAAGGTACTGATTAGTACACTTGAGGAAAGGATTATTTCTAAAGGTTTTGATGGAGTATTTCTTGATACAGTAGATTGGGTAAATTACTATGAAAAAGACGAGGAAGTTTATATAAATTTGCTTAAGGGTTATGAAGAACTCTTAAAAGAAGTAAAAGATAAATTTCCAAACATATATATAATTCAAAATAGGGGCTTTGGCAATTTATTAGATTTAAGCAGTAAATATGTTGATGGAGTATTGTGGGAAAATTTTAAATTACAAAGTTCTAATGATGAAATAATCAGAAACCAGTTAATAAGATTAGAAAAGAAAAAAGATATTTCTATCTTTACTGTTTCATTTCAAAATCAATTAGAGAACCAAAAGCTGTCTGAAAAGCTGGGATGGAAATATTTTAAACTTGAAAATGGCGGTTCTTTTAATAAGTGGCAATAAGGAGGAAAAGAGTGTACAAGAAGTTATTATGCTTATTATTGTGCAGTTTGATAGTAGTTTTAAGTTCCTGTTCTTCAGGAAAATTTTTGAAAAGCACTAATTCTAATAAACCCCTAGAAGACAATGAAAAAGCTTATGAACAGGATTCCATAAATGAAGTAAAAGAACTCTATGTTACTGTAGTTCCTACAAAAAAGAAAAACGTTAAGCAATATACTTTTAAAGATTTAAATGAAAGCAATGGCTATGCAGATGAAGAAGACATAGAATTAGATGTAATAGTGCAGGAGAGAAAAAATGGTCAATTAAATCCAGATTGTTTTGGTTATGGCTTGACAACAGCTAATGGAACCATAACTCAAAGGGGGCAGTCTGCAAGAATTGCTGAGCAAAAGTCCTTTAAGATTAAGCTTATGAAAGAAGGTGGGCTTTGGTATGGGAATGAAGTTATTAATCTTAATAAGCACCCCTTTGATAAAACAAAAATGAGAAATAAAATGAGTTTTGAATATTTTAAGTTAGTTCCTCAAGTAATTAGTCTCAGAACAAATTTTGTACATTTATTTATTAAGGATTTTAGTGAAGAAAATTATAATGAAGAATATAAAGACTTTGGATTATTCACTCAAATAGAAAATTTAGATAAAAATTTTCTTAAAAATCATGGACTAGACTCAAAAGGGGCTTTATATAAAGCAGAGAATTTTGAGTTTTATAGATATGAAGATAATATTAAAACCGTAGATGATCCAGATTATAATGAGGTAAAATTTGAGGAGATATTAGAAGTAAAAGGAGAAGAACAACATCAAAAGCTAATTAGTATGCTAGATGCAGTGAATAATCCTCTTATTAATATAAATGAAGTTATAGATAAGTATTTTGATAGAGAAAACTATATAACTTGGATGGCTATTAATATACTGCTTGATAATATTGATACAGCAAGCCGGAACTTTTGCCTTTATAGTCCTAAGGATAGTGACAAATGGTATTTTATACCCTGGGATTATGATAAAGGTTGGGGAGGTTACAGATATAGCAGAGGAGAATGGCAGCAAGGAATGACAAATTATTGGGGAGTAGTTCTTCATAAAAGATTTCTCCAAAATAAAGACAATATTAAACAGCTTACTAATAAGATAGAAGAATTAAAAAAGATTTTTACAAAAGAAAAGACAAAAGAATTTGTAAATATGTATAAACCAATAGTATTGGAATATTTAAATCGGGAGCCTGATAAGATAGAAAAAGCTTCAGAGCTCAATAAAATAATTAAAGAAATAGATGATATGCCTGCTTTAATTGATTCAAATATAAAGAGATATTATGAAAGCTTAGAAAAGCCAATGCCTATTTTCATGGGGAAAGTACTAGATTATGGAAGCTACAACGTATTTACATGGAATGAAGCCTATGATTTTAATAAGGATTATGTTGAATACATTTTAGACATTAGTAAGACTCCAGACTTTGAAAATATAATATATCATAAAGATGGTATTAGAGATATTCAGCATATAGTAAAGGATTTACAACCAGGAAAGTATTTTTGGAGGCTGACAATAAAAGATTCTAAAGGTAATATACAACAACCCTTTGATATATATAAGGTTAAAGCAACAGAGTCATATTATTTTGGAGTACAACAATTTTATGTAAACTAAAGAATATTTTACAGGAGGCTGTTTACTTAAGTGACTAATATAAATAGTAAAGGATTTAGGCATGAAAATAAATATTTAATAGGATATGAAAGTTATTTACAGCTAAGAAATATATTAAAAATATTTATGAAAAAGGATGAAAATAGCCAAGGAGAAAGAGGTTACCATGTTCGCAGTTTATATTTCGATGATATTTATGATACAGCTTTAGTAGAAAAAAACATGGGTATACTTAAAAGAAAAAAATATAGAATAAGAATATATAATTTTTCCAGCAGCGCTATAAAGCTTGAGGAAAAAATAAAAAATCATGATTATATAAAAAAGAAATCCACTAGCATTAGTATAGAAGAATATGGGAAAATATACGATACAGATGTAGACTTTTTATTAAATGGACATGACAAAGTAAGACAAGATTACTATATAGAAATAAAAAATAAGCTTCTTAGACCAAAGGTAATAGTAGATTATTTTAGAGAAGCTTATATATTACCCTTTAATCAAATAAGAGTAACCTTTGATATAGATTTAACTGCTACTAAGGCAAAAAAAAATATTTTTGATAATAAGCTTCTAGGGTATAAGGTATATAAAAAAAATGAAGTTATTCTTGAGGTGAAATATAACAACTTTCTTCCTAGTCATATTAGAAGCATATTAGAAGTTTATGCTGCAAATAGACTAGCTATTTCAAAATATGTGTTGTGCAGAAATTATATAGAAAATAGGTTCTAGAAAAGGAGAAAATACAATGGACAACGCTTTAAGCTTTCAAGACATTATTAAAAAAAGTTTACTAAAATCAGGTTTATTTGGAACTGTAGATTTATATAGCATATTAATTGGTATTTTAATTACTTTTGTGATAGCAATGTTTATATTTTATATTTATAAAAAAACTTATAGTGGTGTTATATACAATCATACCTATAATGTATCTTTGGTGCTTATGGCAATAATTACTTCTATGATAATTATGACAATAAGCTCAAATATAGTTCTTTCTTTGGGAATGGTTGGAGCGCTAAGTATAGTTAGGTTTAGAACGGCAGTTAAAGATCCGATGGATATTGTTTTCATGTTCTGGGCAATAGCCTTAGGAATTACTACTGGAGCAAAGCTTTACACCATTGCTGCAGTAACCTCTCTTTTTATTGGTGGAATTACAGTATTATTAATGAAATATAAAAATACTAATAACAGATTTTTATTGATAATACACTATGAAAGTGCAGCTAAGGACAACTTATTTAGTAATCTAGGGAAATTAGATTATAAAATTAAATCTAAAACAATAAACAGAGGAATAACTGAACTTACTCTTGAGTTTAAAGTTATAGGAGAAGATACTTCTTTCTTAGAAGATATATCAGAAATAAATGGAGTAATTGATACTTCCTTAATTAGTTACAATGGAAGTTTTTCAGAATAGAAATAAATATCATATTTAAAACATGAGGTTACAATAATGAAATTTAAGAACACTATATTATGTGGTATTGAAACATTTATAGTAAACATAATAGTTTATTTTATATTTTACCAAATAAACCCCAATCAAGAGGAGTATTTATATTTAAATCCTCATCCTTTATTTATACTTTGCATAATAATAGGTCTGATATACGGAAACAAGCTAGGATTATTAACTGCCGCAATATGCTCAGGATTTTATCTAAAAGTATTTTTAAATATAAATAAAGACATTTCTCTTTTATTTATTTACTTTCGAAATTATAAATATTTATTATTATTTTTCTTTTCTGCAGCTATATTAGGGAACTTTAGAGATAGTTATAAAGCCAATATTCAAAAGATGATTAACGAAAAATTAATTATGAGCAAAAATTATAGAAGCCTTGAAAAATCCTATAACTTATCTCAAAAGGCTCTTGAAGAATTAAAAAAACAAATAATAAATTCTGAAGAAAGTATACTCTATCTATATGAAATTGCTTCAAGATTAGAAACCTTTAATTTAGAGGAAATATTCACTGAAACAATAGGTATTTTATCAAAATTTTTAAAAGCCAAAAGCGTTTCTATATATACCTATGATGAAAAAAGTGGTTATATGAGATTAAAGATTAATTTGGGGGAAGAAGCAAGGAACAGGTCTATGCTTGTAAAAGATTCAATAGGTTTCTCTAATGTAATAATAAATCAGAAGGTTTTAAAATGGGTAGATATAAAGGAAAAAGAATTTCCATTAATGTCTGCGCCGTTGATAAAGGAAAATCAAACAATTGCAGTTGTTAATGTAGATAGTATGGATTTTGACAATTTGTCCGAGTATGCTTATCAATTATTTAAACTAATTATTGAATGGGTTAATAAAGCATTAAATCAGGCTATTTTAGTGGATGAGCTAAGTGATTCAAAATATATTGAAGGTACTAAAATAATGAAATATGGGTATTTTACGGAAAGAATAAAATCAGAAGAGAGAAGAAGAAGTGAGTTTGGCATGGAATATAGTATTCTTAAATATGGTGTTGAAAATATGAATGTTCAAGAAATTAATAAAAATATAGCAGGGGTTTTAAGATCTGTTGACATAATTAGCTATAGTGAAGAAGCAAAAGAAGTCTATATTTTACTACCAGCTACATCTCAAAATGCAACCTATTTAGTGGAAGAAAGAATAAAAAATAAATTAAATCTAGGAAAATTATAAAATGAATAGAGTAAAAAATAAATCACAAATAAGCACTTCTTTTGCCATATTTTCAATTAGTTTATTATCAATAATAGATTTAATACTATTGATTTTGATACTTATTTATCCTAAATATCAGTTTGCTAGTCTAGGAATTCATATTTTTTTGTATGCATTTTTTAAAGTTTTAACCAATACATACTTAAAAGAATACGAAGGGGTTCCCAATTATATATTTCTTTTTATGTTTGGATTAGGAGGAATTATAGTATCTATCATTTATTTTTCACTTGATTATTTCTTAAGAGACAGTATGATCCTAGATGACTACGAAAGATACATAAATT
This sequence comes from Clostridium homopropionicum DSM 5847, assembly GCF_001263795.1. Classification (GTDB taxonomy): domain Bacteria; phylum Bacillota; class Clostridia; order Clostridiales; family Clostridiaceae; genus Clostridium_H; species Clostridium_H homopropionicum. Next base: position 114,108 of record NZ_LHUR01000012.1, on the reverse strand, counting down.
ATGAAGAACTCATGAGTAAAAGACTCTCTATTGATTATGAGAAAGAAGTAAAAACTATAAGTCTTTTAGACCAAATGAAACTTATGGATGTAGAAACGAAAAAACAGCTAATACTAAACTTTAATTCAGATAAAAGCAGCAATAAGCTAAAATTTCTAAAAATAGGTTTAAATGATAAGGATATAGAAGTACAACATTATTCTGCTGTTATGTTAAATATGCTTGAAAATGAGTTGTCAGAAGCTATTAATCAATTAAGGCGAGATTATAATACTACCAGGGAAATAAATCTATTATTTAAGATGGCTATAGTTTATAAAGAATATATAGATTCAGAGTTGTTAACTGGAAAGGTTTTAGAGGCTTTTAATAGTGAGTATATTGAGGTGTTAAACAAAATTTGTGAAGCAAAAAAAGAAACACCAGAAATTATAGATGAGCTAGTGAAGGCATATTTGCGTAGTAAAAATTTTACTCGAGCTGAAGAAATAAATGAAAAAGTATTGGAGACTTGGCCTACTAGTCTTGAAGCTAATTTAAATAAGCTCAGAATCGCTTATGAAAGAAAAGAATTTTTTAAATTACAAGATTTAATCGACAATATCCCAATAAATACTGAAGAAATTCCTAATAGATATACAAACCTTATAGAGTATTGGACTAGAAGAGAGGGAGAATAATGGTAATATGTATAATAGCAGAAGGATCATATCCATATATAACTGGAGGAGTTTCAGCCTGGATTCATCAGCTTATACAAGGTATGCCAGAAGTACATTTCAAGATCTTATCATTGATGCCTTCATTTAAAGAAAATTTAGAATATCGGTATAGGTTACCAAGTAATCTTATAGAAATAAAAACTATATACTTGGATGATTATCTTAAGTTGAATCACAAGAGTATTAATAAGAAATTAAATTTTAATACTGATGAGGCTGAAAATTTAGAGAAGTTTTTATCAATGGATAAAGAGTGTGACTGGAGTCAAGTAATAAAACTATTAAGAAACAAAGCTAAGGCGGGCAATAGCATAGATTTTCTGCAAAGCACTTTTTTTTGGGACACTGTATTGAAAATGTATAATGAAAGATTTGCAGATGAAATTTTTAATACGTTCTTTTGGACGATTAGAACCATGATGCTTCCGTTTATTAATTTGTTTCAAGGAAATATCATAGAGGCGGATATTTATCATGCTGTATCTACAGGATACGCGGGCATTTTAGGTGTTTATATGCGGGAACTGACCGGGAACCCTTTTCTGCTTACTGAGCATGGAATATATGCAAGGGAACGAGAAGAGGAAATTCTGAAGGCAAAATGGGTTACGGGAGTATACAAGCAGCTTTGGATTGATTTTTTCTACTTTATTTCTAGGGCAGCATACAAGAATGCGGATAAGATAGTTTCATTATTTGAGAGAAATAGAAATATTCAAGTTCAGCTAGGTGCAGAAATAGAAAAAACTATAGTAATTCCTAATGGAGTTGATTTAGAAAGATACAATATAGTGAAAAAAGCGCACAAAGGATATAATGTGGGAGCAATATTGAGAATAGTTCCTATAAAAGATGTTATGACAATGATTAGAGCCTTTAAAATAGTAAAAGATATAGTAAAAACATCAAAGCTATATCTTATTGGGCCAATGGATGAAGACAAAGATTACTATAATCAATGTGCAGAATTAATAAAGATTCTTTCTCTAGAAGAAAGCGTAATTTTTACAGGTAGAGTGGATGTAAAGGAATATTTAAAAATAATTGATGTTTTAGTACTTACATCAATATCAGAAGGACAACCATTAGTAATTTTGGAAGGCATGGCAAGTGAAATTCCTACTGTTTCCACTGATGTAGGATCCTGCAGGGAACTTTTAGAAGCAGATGAAAATGAAGGGTCGTGTGGAATTGTTACAAGCTTAGTTTCTCCTAAAGAAACTGCAGAACAGATTATTAAATTACTTAAAGATAATGTGATGAAAGAAAATATGGGATATAACGGAAGAAGAAGAGTGGAAAGAAAATATAGCATGGAGAAATTTATTAATAGTTATGCTAGTATTTATAAGGAGTTAGAGTTCAACTATGGCAGGAATTGGATTTACTCTAAAAAAATTATTTAGAGAAGAAAGTTTTTCAAGTAAAGGAAAGGCCTATTTATATTCAGCAATAGTTGCTGCTGGACCGTGGATAGCTGCTGTTATTACTGTTAATAGCATTTTGTTCATTGTAGAATTGTCCCAATATAATCCGCAAGAGAAGGATGTTTTTCTAGGTACTATTGTGTATAGCTTTATATTTTCTCAGATAATAACATCGCCTTGGCAGATGATTATAACACGATATATATCAGATAGGCTTTACATGAAGGAGTATAAATATATACGCCCATCATTTATAGGGCTAAATAAGGTTGTTTTTTTTCCATCCTTTTTTATAGCTGTATTATTTTATATTTTTAAGCCTCTACCTTTAGCTTATAAAATTATGGCAGTATATTTATTTGTTGTTTTATCAATGATTTGGGTAATAATGACTTATTTAAGTGCAGTTAAAAATTATGAGTTAATCGCAAAAGCTTATATTTATGGAGGTATAATATCTATAGCTCTAGCCATATACTTAATGAACTTTCCAATAAAGTTTGCTGAGTTATCCTATACTTCAAATATCTTATTTTCCTATTTAATTGGCTTAAGCATTACTTATATAGTTCTCATTTACGATTTTTTATCTACATTTTATTATGGTAACAATCTGCAATATGATTTTCTAAGGTATTTAAATAGATTTCCAAGTTTATTTTGGATTGGATTATTCTATACCTTAGGGTTATGGGCAGATGATGTATTAATGTGGTTAAGCACTATAGGTGTAGAGGTTTATAAAACTTATCTCTATGCTCCCATTTATGACAATGCTGTTTTTTTAGCTTATCTTACAACTATTCCAACGTCAGTATTATTTTTGGTATCTATTGAAACAGAATTCTATGATAGCTATAAGAAATATTATGGATTAGTAAATAACTATGGAAATTATCAGAAGATTACTTCGGCCAGTGAAGAATTAAAGGAAGTGCTTTATAGAAAACTTTTGTATACTTTTCAGATACAAAGCTTAATCTCAATATCTATGGTAATGTTATCAACATCAATATTTAAATATTTGAATTTAAATATACTGATAAGAGATATTTTTAATGTTTGCGCCTTTGGGGCATTATTTAATGTTATGATTTTAATTATTATATTAACATTACTGTATTTCGAATCAAGGATAAGGGCTTTGCTTGTTTCAATTTTATTCTTTATTTCAAATATTGTATTGACCTATTATTTTGCTAATAAAGGCTTAAAATATTTTGGATATGGATTTACCCTTGGAGCTTTTATAACACTTATATTTGCCATAATAAATATTGTTAGATTACTTAATGGAATAAAATATAGAACTTTTGCTATTCAGCCACTGTTTGTTGAAGAAGAAAGGGGTGTTTTTGTTAGAGTTGCCAACTTTTTAAATAATAGAACTGAAATAAAAAAGTATAGAAAAGATAACAAAAAAGAAAAGCTTACTATATGGCAATAAGCTTTATATACTGAGTGTATATCAATTTCTACAAATTCTTTTTTTATCTTTAGTTAAACTTCCCTTAACCCAATCAAAAAATTTATGTCCTAAAGGTGTAAGGGTAAACATCTCAAGTAAAACTCCAAAGCTAATGCATAATACAAACATGACATTATTGTAAACTAGTAATAAAATTACAAATATAGTCCATATTGATATATATATTAGTGATAGCAATTTAAATTTTTTAATATCTTCAGGATCAGTAATAGGTTTATTCGGTGTATCCTTAGGAGCATATTTTATTATGCAATAAAGTGCATAGACTAGTGTAAAGACTATTAATATTGCCAAGGCTTGTACACTCCAATAACTATATGTATATTTAGCAATGATTCCTGCAGAGACATACAACATCATAGATACAAAAAGACATTTCCCGTATGTGTCCATATGGTATCCTCCTGCAATTAATCTTAAAGAACAAAAGATTATAACAATTAAACCAAGTTGAAGCAGCATATTTAGAGCAATGCCCAAGGAAACTAATACAATACCCTTTACTAGTGCTCCTATAAAAACTTGAAAAGCAAAGTAGTATATAGCTCTTTTTTTATGATCTTCCTCAAGTATATTCATAAAATGATTTGCACAGGCATAGGATAACTTATTTACAAACCTCATTTTAAAACCGCCTTTTATTAAATTTTGGCCAAAAGAAAAGCATACTACCAGTGTATGTATTAATAAATCTAGAGTAATTAATAGATATTGAAGAAATTGCTGATTAATTTATTAGATCTATTTTAGATTTTTTGGAGCTTTTGGTTGATAGAGGTTTAGAATTGAAGCAGAGTCAACTGCAATTTTTATAGAAGATTTAACTAGTAAATTAGCAGTCTTGGAATAGATTTTTTTTATAAGGGACTTTTGTTTATTCATTATTAACACCTTCCTTTAAATTATTATGGTCTAATATTTCTTTATTTTGATAGTTTTTTGCAATTTCATCAATATCTAAGGATATTTTGTTCAACATCCAATTAATATCTTTATGTCTATCATTAAATTTGATATTATATCAGGATTTAAAAAACCATAATCCAAGATATACCCTCCAATTACGTATCCTGTAAAATCCTTTTCTGTTTTATTATACACTAATTAGGTATATTATGTAAATTAATATTTCCAAAATTTTGAAAAATAATTTAATTAATTACTAAATTGGGTAATTAAAAGAAAAGGGAGAAAAATAGGTACAAATTCTTCAAAAAGAATTTTTATTAACTAATTATCGTTATAAATTAACATTGACATTACTCAAAATGAATTTTAATATGTATGTATGGTATGTAATTTTATGTATCTTATAGAAGATAAATGGTTTGTTTACAAAATTAATTCGCATATCCAACCATAAGGAAGAACTTTAATATTTGAAAAGTTCAGTGGAGGAGCAATGTTAGAAAAAAGAATTGATGAACTAAGAGAAAAATTAAATAAGGAATGTGAGTATCATAGTCTTATCAGTAATAAAATTATTGTTTTAAGTCAAACTTTAGATGAATGCATTGTAGAATATTACAGAGAAATGCTTAAAAATAAAGATAGTATAAATAGCAAAATAGTAAATAGATAAAGTGATCAATTATATAATAAGGTTTCCTTATAATTTACAAAGCTAATAGAGTATATTTGCCGTACAAAATAAGTTGTACGGTTTTTTATTTTTATAAAACAGACATAAAACCGAAAAAAAAAGCAAAACATATTAACAAAACTGCATAAACGTGATATTATAATTAAGAGCGCTACCTAAAATGAAATTTACCTGAAAGGAGGTCTTAACTTGTTCGCTGAGGAAAGAAGAGAGCTGATACTATCTAGAGTTAAAACTAAAGGAAGGATATTTGCAAAAGACTTGGCAGAGGAACTTGGAATATCTATAGATACTATAAGAAGAGACCTTAGTTTCATGGAAGAGCGTGGCTTACTTAAAAGAACTCATGGTGGAGCAATTCCTTTATCAAAGGTTAGAAGATTACCCATGGCAAGTAAACTAAGCTTTAATGAAGGTACGCAACATCAAAATTCAGTAGCTAAACTAGCTGTAGAATTTATTGAAGAGGGAGATACGGTATTTATTGGGGGAGCCAGTATTCATTATGTTCTCATAAAGTATTTACCCATAAATAAAAACTACACTGTAGTTACAAATTCCTTAGCAGTAGCAGAAAAGTTAAAAACCTTCAACAACATTGAAACTTACATAGTCTGTGGCAAAATTAAAGAGGATGAAGGAATCGTAGATATTTTGGCTACAGAATTTGTTCGAACCCTTAGAATTGACGTTGCTTTTATTACTGGAGGAGGTATATCTGCAAAACATGGCTTAAGCAGCGCAACTCCAGAAGGCGCTATATTTCAAAGAACAGTAGCTGAAGTTTCACATAAAAAGATATGTCTTGCTAATTTTGATAAGATAGGTGCTGAGTTTTTTGCTAAGACGGTAGAGACTAAAGAAATAGATATACTAATAACTGATTGGGAAGCACCCAGTGATGAAATAGAGAAAATAGAAAAGCTTGGAGTTAAAGTTTTAAAATCAAAAGAAAAGTAAATATATATTATACTTAGAAAGGAAAGTGAAAAAATGAAGGTAGATTTTTATACTTCACAAAGAGAGTACAAAGAAAAGAAAGCTGAATTTGACAGTGCAATTCAAAGCGTGATAGAAAAGGGAAGCTTTATCCTTGGAAATAAGGTAGCAGAATTTGAAAAAGCTGTTGCAGAGTATACAGGTGCCAAATATGCCATTGGAGTTGCTTCAGGTACAGATGCTCTTGTTCTTGCATCAGATATTCTTGGATTTAAGGATGGAAAGGAAGTAATAACTTCTCCTTTTACTTTTTTAGCTTCTGCTTCCTGCATAATAAGACATAGAGGAAAGCCTGTATTTGTAGACATTGACGAAGAAACCTTTGGAATAGATGTTAATAAAATTGAGGAAAAAATAAATAATAATACTGTGGGTATTTTACCAATACACCTTTTCAATCAAATGTCTGACATGGATAAAATCATGGAAATTTCACAAAACCATAATTTAAAAGTCTTAGAGGATGCAGCTGAAGCCTTCGGAATGAGATGGAAAGGAAGAGGAGAAACATTAAGACATTCAGGAACTATTGGCGACTTTGGAGTGTATTCCTTCTTCCCAACGAAAACTCTTGGAGGCTATGGTGATGGAGGTATGATTGTAACTAATAGTGAAGAACTTGCAACTCTTGCAAAAAGCTATAGAGTGCATGGAGCTGCTAAGAAATATCACTATGATTATATAGGATATAATTCTAGATTAGATGCCCTTCAAGCTGCAGTTTTATCTGTTAAACTAAAATATATTGATGAAGCTATAAATAAGAGAGAAGAAGTTGCTAAGCTTTATATTGAAAGCTTAAGTGAATGTTCATATATTAAGATACCAAAGGTAAAAGGAGATCAAAAGCACGTTTACTATGTATTTAACATTATTGCAGAAAAGAGAGATGAACTTGTTCAATATTTAGCTAATAATGGAGTAGGATATAGCATTTATTATCCAAAGCCGCTTCACATGCAAAAAGCCTTTAGCTATTTAGGATATAAAGAAGGAGATTTCCCAATTGCTGAAAAAGTATCAAAAGAAATTTTAGCACTTCCAATTTATCCTGAGATTACAAAAGAGGAAGTTGAATATGTATGCGAAACTGTCAAAAATTTCTATAAAGGCAAATAGATTTAATTGAAAGAGAGGGTATAATTATGGCAAATAAAAAAATTCCTTTTTCACCACCAGATATCACGGATGCTGAGGTTAATCTTGTAATTGATACTTTAAAATCTGGCTGGATTACTTCTGGTCCAAAGACAGCTAAATTTGAAGAGGAAATGGCGAAATACTGTGAGACAAATAAAGGCGTTGCTATAGCAAGTGCCACAGCAGGAATGGAGCTTGTACTAAAGGTCTTAGGAATAGAGGGAGACCATGAGGTTATAACAACTCCATATACTTATACATCTACATCAAACGTTATATTACATAGAGGAATGAGGCCTAAGTTTGTTGATGTTAAAAAGGATAGTTTTTTAATAGATGAACAAAAGATTTATGATGCTATTACTCCAAAAACAAAGGCTATTATGACTGTTGACTTTGCAGGAGTTCCAGTTGATTATGATAAGGTTAGAGAGGTTATTAAGGCTAAGAATCGCGAAGATATAGTACTTATTTCTGATTCAGCTCATTCCTTTGGTGCTAAGTACAAAGGTAAAAGAGTTGGAGGACAGATGGATTTCCATGTATTCTCTTTCCATGCAGTTAAAAATCTTACAACTGCAGAAGGCGGAGGAATTACTTATAATAACAACAACTTCGCTGGAAAAGAGGATTTGTATAAAGAATTAAAATACACATCTCTTAATGGTCAAACTAAGGATGCCCTTTCAAAAATGAAAGCTGGTGCATGGCAGTACGATATTTTAACAGATGGTTTCAAGTGTAATATGACAGATATAATGGCTGCTATTGGTCTTGCACAATTAGAAAGATATGACGAAATGCTTAAGATAAGAGAAGTCATTTTTGATGTTTACAATAATGCCTTTAAGGATAAGGATTGGGCTATACTTCCATTTAAGAAAGAAGGAGGTACTGAATCTTGCTACCACATATATCCTCTTAGAATTAAAGGCTTTACATTAGAGCAAAGAAATGAATTGATTCAAGCAATGGCTGATAAAGATATAGCTACAAATGTTCACTTTATTCCACTTCCTATGTTTACTTTATATAAAAACCTAGGATATAAAATTGAGGATTATCCAAATGCCTTTAATCAATATGCAAATGAAGTATCCTTACCTATTTATTCTAAGCTATCACTTGAAGATGCAGCATATGTTGCAGAGGAAATAGTTAAGACTGTTGAGAAGATATTTGCAGCTAAATAAAAAATATTGAATATTTAAAAGCAATCTAGTATAATATATAAAATAAAAGTGAATACTCTAAAAATTATGAAAGGGAAGAGTACACAGAATGATAATTTAAAGAGAGTCGGGGAATGGTGAGAGCCCGATAATAGAATTTTGTGGAATGCAGCCCTAGAGTTTCTTATCGAGAAAGGGGAATTATTTTAATTCTCACAATAGAGACAGACGTAGCCTCACGTTACTGAGGATTGGAATGAAAGTTCCAATTGAGAGAGTGCTAATTTTAGCACTAATTAGGGTGGTACCGCGAAATATTCCTTCGTCCCTTTACGGGATGGAGGATTTTTTTTGTTTAATTTAATAAATTAGGGGGTAATTTGGAATGGAAGAAATTTTAGAGATTATTGAAAAGAACAGCAAGTATACTGAAAAAGAAATAGCCGCCATGACGGGGAAAACTGTTGAAGAAGTACAGGCAGCAATAAAAAAATATGAAGAAGATAACATTATTGTAGGATATCCTACTTTAATTAACTGGGAAAGAACAAGCAAGGAAAGTGTAATTGCATTAATAGAAGTTAAGGTTACGCCACAAAGAGGAGAAGGCTTTGATAAAGTTGCAGAAAGAATTTATAAATTTCCTGAGGTTAAATCTTGCTACCTTATGTCTGGCGGCTTTGATTTAACAGTAATTGTAGAAGGTAAATCTATGAAGGAAGTTGCACTATTTGTTTCAGAAAGATTATCTACACAAGAATGTGTTCTAAGCACTGCTACACATTTCGTTCTAAAAAAATATAAAGATAAAGGTACAATTTTTGAAGAAAAAACAAGAGATGATAGGGAGGCTATATTTATATGATTATAGAAGATATGATTTTATCTAATGTTAGGAATATGCCTCCATCAGGCATAAGAAAATATTTTGATATAATTAATGAAATGAAAGATGTTATTTCTCTTGGAGTTGGAGAACCGGATTTCGTAACACCATGGAATATAAGAGAAGCAGGTATCTACTCTCTTGAAAAAGGGCATACTCATTATTCTTCAAATGCAGGTTTTATAGAATTAAGAGAAGAAATTTCAAGGTATTTAAAAAGAAAGTATTCATTGGAATACAACGCAGATAATCAAATATTAGTTACCGTTGGTGGAAGTGAAGGTATTGATGTGGCTCTTAGAGCATTAGTTGGACCAGGGGATGAAGTAATAATACCTGAGCCTAGCTTTGTAGCTTATAAGGGCTGTACTGTATTTACTGGAGCAACTCCGGTGGTTATTAATCTTAGACATGAGGATGAATTTAAGCTTACTCCAGAGTTATTAGAGAAGGCTATTACTCCAAAAACAAAGGTAGTAATTATACCATTTCCAAATAATCCAACAGGGGCAATAATGAATAGAGAAGAGCTTGCAGCAATTGTAGAAGTTCTTAAGGACAAGGATATTATTGTATTGTCAGATGAAATTTATGCAGAACTTACCTATGAAGGTGAACATGTATCCATTGCAAGTTTTCCAGAAATGAAGGACAAGACTATAGTAATCAACGGCTTTTCAAAAACCTATGCAATGACTGGATGGAGAATGGGTTATGCATGCGGTCATCCTGTATTAATTGATGCAATGAAAAAAATTCATCAATATGCAATTATGTGTGCACCAACCACTGCTCAATATGCAGCTTTAGAAGCTTTAAAAAACAGTGATAATAATGTAGATGAAATGGTTAAGGAATACAATAGAAGAAGACGTGTAATGGTAGACGGTTTTAGAAAAATGGGACTTGATTGTTTTGAGCCTAAGGGAGCTTTTTATTTATTTCCATGCATAAAGTCTACTGGATTATCTTCTGATGAATTTTGTGAGAAGCTGTTGCTAGAAGAAAAGGTGTTAGTAGTTCCAGGACATGCTTTTGGAGAGTGTGGAGAAGGGTTTGTTAGAGCTTGTTATGCTTCTTCTATGGAAAATATCTTTGAAGCATTAAAGAGAATAGAGAGATTTATAAGTACAATTGGAAATTAGATTTGAAAATGGCAAGCTTGATAAGGTAATAAACAAAGATACATTAGCCTCTTTTCTACCTAATGTATCTTTGTTTATTTAAAAATAGTATCTCAACAGTAATGACCTAAAATTAAAGTTAAGGTATTCTTTTGCAAGATACTTAAAATCTAAGAGGGTTACAGAATTTGTTAAGTAAGCTGATTTTGTAGAATTCTCTTTTCTGTTTTTATTCAACTCCTTAATTATTTCTTCTCCATCTTTTATTCCAATACCGTGACCATAATAAGTTCCATCTCCAAGGTCAATCACGTTTTCACCTTGCCATTCAGGAGTTTTTGGATTTACATCAGGATTATTAAAATATCTGCAATCACCTGGGAAATAATCTGCTACATTTAAGAAAGTGCCAATACCAAGATCATCATCAAGGTACTTCCAATCCATTAAATATATATGATCGAATAACTTATTAAAAAGGATTCTAGGAAATATATTTAGTAAAGCTTTATAATAGACAATTACTATTGCAGTAGCGCATTCTGTACCATACTGTGAACTGTTTATATAGATATCCTCAATTGCGTCATAAGGCTCCACATCTTTATTCAATAAAAATCCACCTTCCTCAGTTCGGGTCCAGAATTGGGGATTACACATAGATTCTTCGAAAATTTTAAATTTAAAACTACTCCTATTTAAATCTCGCGATGCCTGTATAATACTTAGTCTTAAGTCTAGTTCAAACTTTAATTCTTTTAAGGAATCATAGGTATAAATTTCTTTACTAGATACCATTTTGTCAGTGATTATTTTTTCAATAGGCTTTATACCATATGCATTGTTAATATCATCAGTAGATATAATTTTGTTAGAGACTTTCAGCATTTTTACCCTCCCAGTAGAGTGTTAAAATATTATATATTAATATAATATGAATAAATTGTGTGCTGTCTCTAACTTTTAATGATTTCTTAAAACATAGCCTTTTTATATTCTTTTACGTGGAGTATAGTGAGTATGAAGAAGATGGTGGGCTTTATCTCCTCCTATTTCTCCTAAATACTCTTCATAAAGCTTAATAACAGCGGGATTCTCATGAGATTTTCTAACTTTTTTATTTCTATCTTCATTATAAAGAGCTTCCATTCTCTTTTTTACAATTTCAATATTACCAAAGTGATAAGGCTGTCCGCCGCCATCTATACATCCTCCAGGGCAAGCCATTATTTCTATGGCATGATATTTTGATTTTCCACTTTCTATAGATTCAAGCAAAGCTCTGGCATTGCCAAGTCCATGGGCTACACCTATTCGAATCTCTTCACCGTTAATTTTAATTACTGCCTCCTTTAGACCCTTAAGTCCACGAACATCGTGAAATTCAACTTTTTCTAAAGGTTCCTTAGTAAGCCATTCATAAGCAGTTCTTAATGTGGCTTCAATAACTCCACCTGTGGTACCAAAAATAACTGATGCTCCTGTAGATTCACCTAGTGGATGGTCAAAGTCTTCTTCAGGAAGATTGCTAAAATCTAGACCAGCCTCGTTGATCATATCCGTAAGTTCTCTTGTAGTTATAACCAAATCAACATTTTTTTGTCCATCATGTTCTAATTCAGGACGATTTATTTCATATTTTTTAGCTATACATGGCATTACGGAAACTACAACTATTTTTGAGGGATCAATACCCATCTTTTCTGCTAAATAAGTTTTAGCGATTGCTCCAAACATAATATGTGGAGATTTGCAGGTTGAAGGTACGTCAACTAGAGATGGAAATTGATGCTCAATAAACTTAACCCAACTAGGGCAGCAGCTAGTTAATATAGGAAGCCTTCCTCCATTTTGAAGTCTATCAATAAATTCATGAGCTTCTTCTACAACAGTTACATCAGCTGCAAAATCTGTATCAAATACTTTTCGAAAGCCTAATCTTTTAAGAGCAGCAACCATTTTACCTGTAACTATGGTTCCAGGTTCCATATCAAATTTTTCACCAAGAGCGGCCCTAATAGCTGGAGCAGTTTGAACTACAACATATCTATCTGGATCAGCCAGTATATCCCATACCTTAGCTACATTGCTTACTTGAGTTAACGCAGCGGTAGGGCAAACAGCTACACATTGACCGCAGAAGGTACACATAGTTTCAAGCATAGGCCAGCCAAAGGCAGGTGATACTACAGTTTCAAAGCCTCTATCTACTGCCGAGAGTATATTACAGGTTTGAACTTCATTGCACATAGTTTCACATCTTCTACACATTATGCATTTATCAAGATTTCTATATAGGGCTCCACTAGAGGAATCTTTTTTATAGTTAGACATATGTCCCTTGTACTTGATTTTTCTTATTCCTAGTTCCGCCGCAATAAGCTGAAGCTGACACTGAGTATTTTTCTCACAAACTAGACAATCAGTAGGATGATCTGATAATAGAAGCTCTACCATTGTACGCCTAGCTTTAATAGTTCTTAAGGTATCAGTTTTAATTATCATTCCTTCAAAAACCTCAGTAGCACAAGCTGGTGCAAGATTTCTGCGACCTTCAATTTCTACTAGACAAACTCTGCAAGAAGCAGTTCTATTTACCATTTTTATATCATGTAAGTCTAAATAACAAAGAGTAGGGATTTTTACATTAATCTTTCTAGCAGCGTCTAAAATAGTCGTTCCTTCTGGAACGGAGACCTGAAATCCATTAATAGTTGCATTAACAATCTTCATTTCTAACACCTCTTTTCTTTTTATCTTCTTGTAATTGCATTGAATTTACATTTTGATTCACAAGCACCGCATTTAATACATAATTCTTTATTTATAAGATGAGGTGATTTTACCTCTCCAGAAATAGCGTTTACAGGGCAAGATTTTGCACAGGCAGTACACCCAATACATTTTTCTTCATTAATATGATATTTTAATAGTGAAGTACATACACCAGCAGGACAGGTTTTATCTTTAACATGTGCTATGTACTCATCTAAGAAAAAGCTTATAGTACTAAGTATTGGATTTGGTGAGGACTGACCAAGTCCGCATAGGGATGCGTCCTTAATTATATATCCTAGGCTTTTTAAGCCTTCAATATGTTCCATGGTTCCTTTGCCTTCTGATATTTCTGTTAATATTTCTAATAATCTCTTATTTCCTATTCTACAAGCTGTACATCTACCACAGGATTCATCTACAGAAAATTCAAGATAAAACTTCGATATATTAACCATGCAATCATCTTCATCCATTACAATCATTCCACCGGAGCCCATCATGGAACCTATTTTTGTGAGACTTTCGTAGTCTATAGGAGTATCCAGATATTCTTCTGGAATGCAACCACCTGAAGGACCTCCTGTTTGAACAGCCTTAAATTTTTTATTATGCTTAATTCCTCCACCTAGTTCAAATATAATTTCTCTAAGGGTAATTCCCATAGGAACTTCTACAAGACCCACATTGTTTATTTTTCCAGCTAGAGCAAATACTTTAGTTCCCTTACTTTTTTCAGTTCCTATGGAGCTAAACCAATCAGCTCCCCTTAGAAGGATTGGATTTATATTTGCTAAGGTTTCTACGTTGTTAATATTTGTAGGCTTTTTCCAAAGACCAATTTGAGAAGGATAAGGTGGTTTTACTGTTGGCTCACCTCGGCCGCCTTCAATAGAGTTAATAAGAGCAGTTTCTTCACCACAAATAAAAGCACCAGCACCATATACTAAATCTACATCAAAAGAGAAACCTGAGCTGAGAATATTTTCACCTAATAAACCCATTTCGTAGGCTTGCTTTATAGCTATCCTAAGTCTGTTAATTGCAAGAGGATATTCGGCTCTTATATATATGTAGCCTTTGGTTGCCCCCATGCTGTAGCCTGCAATAGCCATAGCTTCGAGCACTGAATGAGGATCACCTTCTAGTATACTTCTGTCCATGAAAGCTCCTGGATCACCTTCGTCTGCATTACAAATAACATATTTAACATCAGATTCGCTTTTTCTAGTCATTTCCCATTTAGTGCCTGTTGGGAATCCGCCGCCACCTCTTCCTCTAAGTCCACTTTTTTTAACTTCATCTATTACTTGTAATGGATCCATTTCTATTAAAGCTCTTCCCAGTGCTTCATAACCATCTACTGCAATACATTCCCTAATATCCTCAGGGTTTATAAGGCCGCAATTTCTAAGTGCAATTCTCATTTGCTTTTTATAAAAGGGTAAATCGTTTTGATGAGGGAGTTTTTTATCATTGTCAGGTAAGTTATAGAGACAGCTATCAACCAAATTTCCTTTGATAATATGTTCTTGAAGTATTAATCTAGCTTTTTCCTCGTCTACTTCTATATAAAAAATATTATCAGGCATTATTTTCACAATTGGTCCTTTTTCACAAAATCCAAAGCACCCAGTTTTAACTACTTTGATTCTATCTTTAAGACCAAGATTTTCGACTTCTTTTAAAAACACCTTTGATACATCAATACTACCTGAAGCTTCGCAGCCGGTTCCTCCACAAACTAAAATATCCTTGAAAGCTTTATTAGTATTGTAAGACAAAGTATTTAAATTTTGACTGCTATATATTTCTTCACTAATAAAACGATGTTGCATCAATGCTTTATACTCTTCTTTTAAGGTTCTCAATTCATCGAGAGAATTGATTTTATTCATGTATATACCTCCTTGTAGCCCAAATTTATTTACCAGTATATTCGCTAATTATTTTTTCTACGTCTTCAACTTTAACTCTTCCATATACTTTTCCATCAACTGTTACCACAGGTGCAAGACCGCAAGCTCCAACACATCTTAAAGTATCAATGGTAAATAATCCATCTTCTGAGGTGTTATTATCTTTAATATTAAGTTTGTTTTTAAATTCATTTAATATTTTATCAGCGCCTTTTACAAAACAAGCAGTACCCATGCAAATACTTATAAGGTGTTTGCCATGAGGTTCCATAGTAAAAAATGAATAAAAGGTGGTTACTCCAAATACCTTTGCAGCGGGTATATCTAGCTTTCTAGCTATAAATAGCTGCAAGTCTTCCGGTAGATATCCAAACATATCTTGAGCCTCATGAAGAATATTGATGAGAGCGCCTTCTTTTTTTTCTATGCTATCAATATATTCATCTAATTTTTTCAATTTTTCCTTATCTAACTTGTAATCAGTCATTTTTCCACCATCCTTCCATAAGAATGTATTTTATATAACAAGGGTATTATTAGCAGAATGAGAAATAATTATTTATTGGATAAAAATTGATAAGAATTCACTTATTATGTATAGTAAAATTGCAATAAAAAACACATTATAAAATCAGACAAAAATGACGAAAAAATAACAAAAAAACTATTGAGATTTAAAACTAATTATGTTATATTCAATTACGTTATAATTACACTTTTTTGTTGATAATTATAATTTTATAAACAACCTTCTTCTTGGCCTATGCTATGCCATAAGGGGTTTTTCTTTTTACCATAAAAAATTATAATAAAGGAGTTGTTAAGGTGTGACAGAGGATGTTTTTGTTCAATTGTTAAAGGTTTGTAAATGCTTTGATCAAGAGGAGACAGTAATAGATAATCTGAACCTTGAGATTAAAAAAGGAGAATTTTTGACTATTCTAGGTCCAAGCGGTTGTGGAAAAACGACAACCTTAAGAATAATCGCTGGCTTTGAAGTACCTACCAGTGGGGAAATTATAATCGACGGAGAAAATATTACAGAAAAATCACCACATGAAAGAAGTGTAAATACTGTTTTTCAAAATTATGCACTTTTTCCTCACATGAATGTTTTTGATAATATCGCCTTTGGACTAAAAATGAAAAAGGTTCCTAAGGATGATATTGAAAAAAGGGTATTGGAAATGATTAGAACGGTAAGATTGGAAGGGTTTGAAACCAGAATGCCTTCTCAGCTAAGCGGAGGTCAAATGCAGCGTGTAGCTATTGCTAGAGCCTTAATAAATAATCCAAAGGTGTTATTACTAGATGAACCTCTTGGTGCTCTTGACTTAAAGCTTCGCAAACAGATGCAATTGGAATTAAAATATCTTCAAAAAAAGCTAGGCATTACTTTTATCTTTGTAACTCACGATCAGGAAGAGGCTTTAACTATGTCTGATAGAATAGTAGTTATGAATAATGGAGTAATAGAACAGCTAGGAACACCAGAAGAACTATACGAAAGACCAAAGACTAAATTTGTAGCTGACTTTTTAGGAGAGACAAACCTTCTAGAAGGAGAGGCAATTAAAATAAAAGACGCAGAAGTGCTGCTGCACTTAGAACAAGAGCAGGATATTATAAGAATTCCAAATCTTAATTATGATTTAGGTGATAAATTTACAGTTTCCGTAAGACCTGAGAGAATAAAAATTAAGCCTCAGGCAGAAGAAGGAGACGTGTGGCTTCAATGTAAATTTAAAGAGCAGATATATGTTGGATCAAATATCAAAACTATAATGGTTCTAAAAAATGGTAAGAAAATCATCGTAAATGAACCAATCGGACAAAATTTTGCCTTTGATAATAAAGAAGAAGATTTATTTGTTACTTGGAATCCAAAGCATACAGTAGTAATTAAGGCATAGGGGTGATAAAGATGGAAAAGAGAATTTCCCCAAAAAATAAAGCAGGATTTTTGGCTACAGTGTTACCAGTTACTATTTGGATGCTAGCCTTTTTTATAGTACCTCTAGCATTAATTTTAATAGTTAGCTTTTGTGCAAGAGGAGAAGCTGGAGATGTTGTGTACAGTTTTACTTTAAGTAATTATGGAAGAATATTTAATAAGTTATACTTAATGATTTTCTTCAAATCAGTTTTAATAGGTTTATTTACTACTATAGTTTGTTTGGTATTAGGTTACCCCTTTGCTTTTATTATTGCTAGATCAAGTAAAAAGCTTAGGCCTATATTTCTATTATTAATCATGATACCATTTTGGACAAACTCCTTAGTTAGAACTTATGCAATGATTATTTTGCTTAGAACAGAGGGAATAATTAATACTTTATTAATGAATATAGGACTTATAAATGAACCCCTACAGATGATGTACAATAACTTTGCAGTTACAATAGGCATGTTATATATGATGTTTCCATTTATGGTGCTTCCTCTTTACGCATCAATTGAAAAGCTTGATATGAGAATTTTAGAGGCTGCAGAAGATCTTGGAGCAACTCCAGTGAACAAGTTTTTGAAGGTTACTCTTCCACTTACAAAGTCAGGAATTATTTCAGGTTCCCTTCTTGTGTTTGTTCCAACCTTAGGTTTGTTTTTTATAACAGATCTTATGGGTGGAAGTAAGGTTGTATTAATGAGTAATTTAATTAAAAACCAGTTCTTGACAGCAAGAGATTGGCCTTTCGGTTCTGCTATTTCAGTAATTTTAATGATAGTTATGGTAATTTTAATTTTCTATTACACCAAGTCTAGTGGGAATAAGCAGAAGTGGGAGGTGTTTTAGACTATGAATAGGAAAGGAAATATATTCAAATCTATTTATGCTTTCTTAATGTTTTTGTTTCTTTATGTACCTATAATGGTGCTTATTGTATTTTCTTTCAATGATTCTAAGCTAAATGTAGTTTGGAATGGCTTTACAATGAAGTGGTACTATAGCCTAATGCATAATGCAGGAATATTAGAGGCAGTTAAAAACTCCTTTATAGTTGCAATTATTAGTACGATTATTGCAGTAATCATTGGAACCTTTGCAGCTTTAGGATTATATAGATATAAATTTAAGGGGAAAAATATTATTGATTCAGTCTTAAATGTACCCTTAATTATACCAGAGATAGTAATGGGTATTTCGTTATTGGCATTCTTCTCATTAATAAAATTACCACTAGGAAGAATATCTTTAATAATTGCCCATGTAACCTTTAGTATTGCTTATGTGGTAGCGGTTGTGAAAACAAGGCTGGATGGCTTTGATGCATCAGTAGAAGAAGCTGCACTGGACTTAGGTGCCACACCAATAAAAACATTTTTTCATGTTACACTTCCAATGATAATGCCTGGAGTTATAGGGGGAGGACTTCTTGCTTTTACCTTATCTCTTGATGATGTTATAATAAGCTTTTTCGTAACTGGAGCTGGAAGCATGACACTTCCACTTAAGGTATTTTCAATGGTTAAATTCGGTGTAACACCTGAAATTAATGCTTTATCTACAATAATAGTAGTATTTACTTTTATTGTTGCCGGTCTATCTATGGCTTTGAAAAATATAAACCTAAATATGAAGAAAATAGGAACCCTTGTTTTTGCTATAATTTTTGTTATATCTGGTTTTAGCTATGGCATATGGAGCTTTGCGAAAGCCAATGAGGGTCCTAAGCAAGTAATAAACGTATTTAACTGGTCAGAATATCTTCCACAATCAGTTATTGATAAATTTGAGCAAACCTATAATATAAAAGTAAATTACAGTACTTTTTCTTCCAACGAAGAAATGCTAGCAAAGCTTATGGCAGGTGGGGAAAGTTATGATATTGCTGTAGCTAGTGATTTTATGGTTGAAATTCTTAAAAAGCAAAATCTTATTAAAGAAATAAATAAAAATAACTTGCCTAATTTAAAAAATATAGGTAAGCAGTATTTAGATTTACCTTTTGATAAAGGTAATAAATATAGTGTTCCATATATGTGGCTTGCAGGTATCATTGCGTATGATAGCTCAAAAATTCCTGAAGGAACAATAACAAGTTATGCAGATTTATGGAAACCAGAATTAAAAAATTCTTTAACTATATTAGATGATGAGAGAGCTATTATAGGAATAACCTTAAAGAAGTTAGGCTATTCTCTAAATGAAACTTCTCCTGAGGCACTAAAGAAGGCAAAAGAAGAATTAATTAAGCTTCAACATAATGTTAAGGCTTATGACAGTGATAGTCCAAAAACCAGCTTAATAAATGGAGAAGCAAAGGCTATTTTTGCTTGGGGAGCAGAAGGTTCTTTAGCAAGGAGAGAAAACGCAAATGTTAAGTATGTAATTCCAAAGGAAGGCTTGTTCCTGCAACAAGACAACTTTGTAATTCCAAAGACTTCAAAAAATACTGAAGCTGCTGAACTGTTTGTTAACTTTATAATGGAACCAGAAATATCAGCTGAAATTTCAGCAGAATTCCCATACGGAAATCCTAATGAGGCTGCATATCCTTTTATTGATAAAGAAATTATGGAAGATACTGCAGTGTATCCATCTGACGAAGATGTTAAAAAGGGTGAATTCTTAAAGGATATTGGGGAAGCTATTACAGAGTTTGATAAGGTTTGGTCAGAAGTAAAACAATAATTTAAAGGTGCCAGGCACCGGAGAAAGGAGAATTCTTTAAATTCTCCTTTCTCCGGTGCCTGGCACCTTATATCAAAAAATAAAAAAGCTACCAACACATATGGTATTAATAGCAATTTACAGACATTATTTATTCACCAATAGATTCTGCTAAACATTCTTCAATAACATCTTGAGTAATTACAAATATCTTCTTTGTGTTCATTTAAATTTCTCCTACCTAATTTTAAAAAATACTACAAAAAAATATACGCTGTTGTTAAAGGATTTAGTACAAAAAAATTTCATCTGAAATTCTTATATTATTAATCAAACTTCTATTAATTGTATAACTTGATAAATGCATAACTTAAAACTATAATTAATAAAGTAAAATCGTATATCTTATCTACATAATTAAGCTATGAAGTTAAGTATATTTAAATAAAAGACTATTCTACATAAAGAATTTTAAACAATATTTGTGGTGAAGCCATTAAGGAGAATTAAAAAGTTGGATAAAGTTATTTTGTATTTAATGGGAATTTTCTTTGTAATAAGTGCAATAGATTATGTTCTTGGCAGTCCTTTTAAACTAGGGCAAAAATTTGAAGAAGGAATTAAGACCATGGGATCCTTAGGACTTGGCATGATTGGAATATTATCCTTAGCACCAGTATTGTCCAATGTACTTTCTAAAGTAATTATGCCAATAAGCGAAGCTTTAAATATAGATCCTTCAATAGTACCGGCTATATTTTTTGCAGTAGACATGGGAGGATTTCAAATGTCTTCAGACTTATATATCAGCAAAGAAATTGGATTATTTGCTGGAGTTGTTGTAGCCTCAACTATTGGAACTGTTATAAGCTTTACTATTCCAGTAGCTATGGGTATTATAGAAGAGAGAGATAAGGAATATTTTTTTAAAGGAGTATTAATAGGGACTATTTCCTTGCCAATAGGTTGCTTAGTTGCGGGTATTTTTCAAGGTTTAAAACTTAATATTCTTTTATGGAACATTATGCCCATTTTTATTATTGCTCTTATGCTTTCAGTATCAATTTTATTAATTCCAAAAGAAATAATAAAAGTTCTTAATATTTTTGGTAAGGCAATAGTTGCCTTAAGTATTATAGGATTAATCCTTCAAGGTATAGATATACTATTTGGATATAAAATAGTTAATGGACTTGCTCCTTTTTCTGAGGTTGCATCAATAATAGTAAAAATATCTATTGTTTTATCTGGAGCATATCCTATGATTTATATGTTAAACCGTTTGTTTGGCAGTAGTCTTGAAAAAATAGGAAGTAAGTTTGGATTAAATAGGGAAGCAGTTTCAGGGTTAATTGGAAATTTAGCGAGCAATCTTTTAACCTTTGGAATTTATAAAGAAATGAATCCTAAGGGGAAAGTGGTGGCTGCTGCTTTTTCTGTAAGTGGTGCTTTTGTTATTGGAGGACAGTTTGGATTTGTTTCAGGGCTAGCACCAGAAATGCTGGGAAGCTTTATGCTTGCAAAAATTGTTGCAGGAATAATAAGCATAATCTTAGCTTCATGGATATATGAAAGGGAGGTTTTGATATGTCAATTAGGGAAAGAATTGAAGATTTAAGAAAGTTAATGAAAAAGAATGACATTGATGCATATATAGTTCCAAGCTTCGATGCCAACCAGAGTGAATATGTTGCTGAACATTGGAAGAGCAGAAGGTGGATTTCAGGCTTTACTGGTTCAGCAGGCACAGCGGTTATAACATTAAATGATGCGGGTCTCTGGACAGATGGAAGGTATTACATTCAAGCAGAAAAACAGCTTGAAGGTTCAGGAATGAAGCTTTTTAAGGCAGCAGAACCAGAGGTGCCTTCATACTATGAATGGTTATTTCAGACTTTAGAGGAAGGAAGTAAAGTTGCTTTTGATGGAAAGGTTTTTTCAGTAGATCAAGTAAAGGAAATGGAAAGTAGATTTCAGCTAAAAAGCATAGAATTAAAAACTGATAAAGATTTAATTAATAAGCTTTGGAAGGATAGACCTGAAATACCTACAGGAGAAATTTTTACTCATGAAGTAAAATACGCAGGAAAATCAAGAACAGAAAAGCTTAATGAAGTAAGAAAAGAGATGGAGAAGCTAGGGGCAAACTATTATCTTTTAACTTCTCTAGATGATATAGCTTGGCTATTAAATATAAGAGGATATGACGTTCCTAATAACCCTGTAGTTACAGCTTATATAATTATTTCAACGGAGAAATGTTATTTATTTATTAATCCTGTAAAGGTGCCAAAGGATATAAAAAAAGAATTAGAAGCTGAAGGTATAAAAATAAAACCTTATGAAAAAATAGAGGAATTTTTAGAGAAGCTAACTAAAAAAGATTCGATAATACTTGATACAACAAAAACAAATATACTATTATATAAGGCAATTAGCTCAAGTACAAGAAAAATTGAAGCTATGAATATAACTACTAAGCTAAAATCTATTAAAAATGATATTGAAATAGAGAATTTAAGAAATTGCCAGGTGAAAGATGGAGTAGCCATGGTTAAATTTATTAAGTGGCTAAAGACATCTATAGAGAAAGAGGAAATTACTGAAATTTCTGCAGAAGATAAGTTAGAAGCCTTTAGAAGAGAGCAAGAAAATTTCCTTCAAGTAAGCTTTGATACAATTGCAGCTTATAAAGATAATGCAGCTATGATGCACTATAAAGCAAACCCTGAAAGTCAGTATACATTAAAACCGAAGGGCTTTTTCCTTGTAGATTCCGGTGGACAGTATTTTGATGGAACTACAGATGTAACAAGGACAATTGTACTTGGAGATTTAACAGAAGAAGAAAAGAAGGATTTTACCCTAGTATTGAAAAGTCATATTGCATTAGACAGCTTAAAATTCCTATATGGTGCTACTGGCTCTAATTTAGATGTAATTGCTAGAAAACCTATATGGGATGAAGGAATGGACTATAAATGCGGTACTGGTCATGGTGTAGGATTTTTATTAAATGTTCATGAAGGACCTCAAAGATTTGCCCAAATACCTAATGAGGCAAGATTAGAAAAAGGTATGATTATTACTAATGAACCTGGAATATATAAAGAGGGTAAATACGGTATAAGAACTGAAAATATGATGTTGGTTATTGAAGATGAAAAGACTGAATTTGGTCAATTTATGAAATTTGAAGCTATAACCTATTGTCCAATTGATTTAGATGGATTGAACAAAGAGATGTTAACTGAGGTTGAGAAGAAATGGCTAAATAATTATCATAAAAATGTATATGAAAAGTTATCGGCTTATTTAAATGAAGAAGAAAAGCTATGGTTAAGTAGAGAAACTAGAGAAATTTAAAAAAATTAGTTAATTTCACAAGATACACCTATATTAAAGACATCCTTAATAAGCTTAGATTTTTTTTCTAATCTATCAATTATATTTGAGGCTTCTGTCCCAATAAGACTTATATTAAGAGTTTTATTCTGAACAGAAGCCTTGTGTAGTTTAATATCAAACTTGTGAGTATGATCTAGAGAATCTGCAATTCTTAAGATTGAAATTAATTTTAAGCATTCCTGTTGAAGCTCTTTTGAATAATATTTTATGTCTTTATCAATGTCTTTTCTATGGCTGCTGCTTATTAATGCCATGAAATTTCTAAATTCATCAGGTATTTTGTTAAAGTTTGAGTCTATCATGATAATATTCTTTGTATGCTTATGATGTTTTTTCTTATCAATATAATAGCCAATATCGTGAAGTAAAGCGCTGTACTTGAGAATAGCCTTATACTTACAAGAAAGTTTTAACTCCTCTTTTAGTGCATCAAAAAGAACCAAAGAATAATCAGCAACTTTTATTGAATGAGCTAAATTTTGAGAGCTTATATACTTTTCAGATATACTTAATACCTCTTCCTCACTAATATAAGAATTAATGTTCATATAAAAAACCTCCTTCTTCATATCTTAATGTATGAAATAGGAGGAAATTTTATACAATTTATTTGTTATTCAATTATTAATTTTCTATCGAAGAGTTTATTAAAAATTGAAGCAGCACTCATAGCATCTTCAATTTCCATATTAGGAGAAAATATAGATGATATTTTAATTTTTACTTTATCTTTTTCAATAATACATTGAAGTTCTTCTACATTTCCATTCATGCTCTTATCTAGGCTTTCAGAAATCCTAAGTATAACTCCCAGCTTTTTAATTAACAATAAATCTTCTTGTGATAAAAGTTTTTTATGAGTATAGTTGTTTATAGTAAATTCATCCTTCCTATGAAAAGCTGATACATAGGCTGCAATAAGCTGCTCTCTGTGAGTTAATCCTCTTATTGGAGAATTTAAAATAATGTAGAAGGAATGCTTTTCGTGATGATAATAGCTAATATGAATTCCACAATCGTGTAGTAATGAAGCAGTTTTGAGAATCTTATTAGAGCTTATTTTTATTTGATGTACAGGTTTTAATTGATAAAATAAGGAAGCAGCTATATTCCAAACCTGATTACTATGTTCTTTATTTAATCTATAATAATTAATCATATTATTTAGAGAGAAGTCTAGAACATCCTCTACTGGCTTTTTACCACCTAAAACATGCTCGTAAATAATTCCTTCTCTAAGACCATTTCCACTAACGCACACCTCAGAAATGCTGCAAAATTCAACCACATTATTAACAGCTGTCAAAGCACCAAAAAATATATCTGCTCTATCCTTAGATAATCCTTTTACTTTTTTTATTTCACTTGGAGATTTATCTTTAATTAAATTATAAATTTCTGTAATTTCATGAGAATCCATATGAAAATTATGAGAATGATCTAAGGGATAGTTAAGTCGTTTTTTATTGATCTTTCCAATATTTCTGAAAGTACCTCCAACGCCAATAAGTGGAAGACCAATAATATTTTTAAGCCAAGGTACAGTTCTTAGATTTTCTTTTATAAAACTATTCAATGCTTCTATATTAGGGGCATCCATGCTTTTATCCAGGCTAAACTTTTCTGTAAGGTTTATAGCACCTATAGGTAGACTAATTGCCTCCTTGATATTTCTATCCTTTATCCATATTAACTCAGTGCTTTTACCACCAATGTCCATTACAAGACCTTCTTTAATATCCATACTATTCACTATAGCAAAGTAGTCATAATAAGCTTCTTCAAAGCCGCTTAATATTCTAATTTTAATGCCAGTCTCATTAAATACTCTATCTATAAATTTTTTTTGGTTAGAAGCTTTTCTTACAGCTTCTGTTGCAACAGCAACAATTGTATCAATACCAGAGGCACTGCATACTTTCTTAAAAAATGATAATACTTCAATAGCTTTTTCTATTCTATATGGATGAAGCTGTTCATCCACATCCATATCTTTACCAAGTCTAACAGTTTCTTTTATTTCATCAATAATCCTAAAGGACAGGCTATCGTATAACCCTACTAATACCAGTCTCATTGAATTTGAACCAATATCAATAACTCCAATTTTATGCATTTTATGCCTCCCTTAATTTTATTTATATTACATTATACAGTTTGAACTAAGAAAATTCAAAGTGTTTATTAAATCCTTATTATATATTTACTTGTTAAATAATTTTTACATTAGTAAAGACAAAAGACTACAAATAATTTGATATAATAAATACAAATGAGTTAATTGTTTCTATTTTCAGAGGAAAACAGGAGGAATTATGAAAAATTACATAGAATTTAAGGTTATTGGGGCTATTGATGTAGGATCAAATTACATTAGAATGGTTATTGCTGAAGTGACTGGAGGTAAGGATAGAGTTATACTTGAGGAACTTAAAAAGCTTACTAATGCTGGTAAGGATTCCTTTAACACAGGCAGAATTTCAGTTGAAACAATACATGAAATATGTCATATTTTAAGTGGTTATAAAAAGATAATGAAGGAGTATGGAGTAAAAAAATACAAAGCAGTAGCTACCTCAGGCATAAGAGAAGCAGATAATCGAGAATACGTTTTAGAACAAATTAGACTTAGTACTGGACTTAAGGTTGAAATAATCAATAATTCAGAAGAAAGATTATATATCTATAAGGCTTTGAGAGATGATCCAGAGGCTACATCTTTAATAGAGTCCACTGGAACTTTAATTGTAAATGTATCTTCTGGTGGACTTGAGGTATCCGTATACGAAAATGGGAATTTAAAATATACGGATTATATTAAGCTTGGAACTTTAAGAATTAGAGAAATGCTTTCTGAATTAGAATTAAATAATATAAACTTTGCTAGAATAATGCAAGAATATATAGAAAGCAAGCTTAATTTATTGCAACAAAATATTATTAGAGGAAATATTAAAAATTATATAGCCTTAGGAGGAGAACTGTATACAATTCTAAAGTTGGCTAACGTTAGAATGAAAGAAAACTATTATAAAAGAACCCTAACTAGTGAAGAATTGTATTCAATTTATAAAGAAATTCTAAAGCACAGCAACGAGCAGCTGGTTGAAAAATATAGAATTTCAAACAATGCTTCGGAATTATTAATTCCATCAGTTCTGATATTCTATAGTTTTTTAAAAATTGTAGATGCAGAAATTATATATGCACCTATGATTTCTTTAAGACATGGAATACTAATTGATATAGAGGACGATATTTTTGATTTACCTAGAAAAAAGGATGTTATTGATGATGTTATAAGTTCTGTTTGGTATATTGCAGAAAAGTATAACATTAATAAGATTCATAGTAAGTTTGTAAAGAATATTGTTTTATCAATTTTTGACCAATTAAAGAGTCTACATAAGCTAGGAGAGAGAGAGAGGCTTTTCTTAGAAGTAGCAGCTATTCTACATGACGTTGGAAAATACGTAAGCTTTAATGGGAATAATATCCATTCCTATAATATTATTAGGAAGCAAAATATTATAGGATTTTCAGATAGAGAAATGGAAATCGTGGCAAATGTGGCTAGATATCACTCATATAAAATCCCTAGATATTCTCACGAGAATTATGCCAATTTAACTGGAGAGGATAGGATTACTGTGTCAAAACTAGTGGCTATTTTTAGGATAGCAGAAGCTTTAGATATTTCACATAAGCAAAAAATTCAGGATATTTCTATAAGTAATACAAGAGAAGGCCTGTATTTTAGATTAAATTCTAAAGAAGATATAACTCTAGAAAAGTGGGATTTTAATAGGAAAGCAAGCTTTTTTGGAGAACTAATGGGTATTGAGCCTAAGATTGAAGAATAATCAATAGAAACTAATGACTAGTAAATAAGGAGTTGGATAATTAGATGAACAAGTATAGCTTAGCTACAAACTTTATAAATAGAGAATTAAGCTGGCTTGAATTTAATCAAAGAGTTTTTGAAAATGCTCAAGATAAAGAAAATCCTCTCTTTGAGAGGTTAAAATTTGAGGCCATTGTAAGCTCCAATTTAGATGAATTTTTCATGGTAAGAGTTGCAGCATTGTATGATCAAGTGGATGCAGAGTTTACAAAGCCAGATCCTGCAGGGCTAACACCAAAGGATCAGTTAGATAAGATAGCTAGTAGGGCTCATATTATGATTAGAGAACAAGGCAACTGCTATAATCATTCTTTAATTCCAGCAATGAAGAGAGAAAAAATATTTATTCTAAAGGAAAAGGAGTTATCGTATAAACAAAAAATGTTTTTGGAAGATTATTATGAAAATAATATTTTTCCAGTAATAACCCCTATGGTTGTTGATAAAAGCAGACCTTTCCCGTTAGTAGTAAATAAGTCTTTAAATATTGCATTATTGCTAGAAGATAAAGAGACAAAGGAAGAAATTTTCGGAACAATTCAAGTGCCTTCAGTATTAGATAGATTAGTGGAAATCCCATCTATTGAAGGTAACAAGACTTTTATACTTTTAGAAGAAGTAATAAGAATGAACTTAGACACGTTATTTAGTGGTCATAAAATATTAACTTCAGCTTACTATAGAATAACCAGAAATGCGGATTTGACCTTAGATGAAGAAGGTGCAGAGGATCTTCTTGAAGCTATTCAAGAGTCTATAAAAGCTAGAAAATGGGGAAATGTAGTTAGATTAGAATATGAAAGCTGTATGAGTAAAACACTATTAAAAATATTAGAAGAGGAATTAGAAGTTTCAGAAGAACAGGAATATGAGATAAACACACCACTTGATTTAACTTTTTTAATGAAACTCAGCAATATAAAAGGATATGATAATTTAAGATATCCTGACATTAAACCTTTAATGAAAGCTGAATTTTTAGAGGATAAGGATATTTTTTCTGCGATTTCAAAAGGAGATATTTTATTTCATCACCCTTATGAATCCTTTGACCCTATAGTTTTTCTTGTAAAGCAAGCAGCTATTGATCCAAATGTGCTAGCAATTAAGCAAACCCTTTATAGGGTAAGTGGTAACTCACCAATAGTAGAGGCTCTTGCTCAAGCTGCAGATAAGGGAAAACAAGTTACAGTTCTAGTAGAATTAAAAGCAAGATTTGATGAAGAAAATAATATACATTGGGCAAAAAGATTAGAAAAATCAGGGTGCCATGTAATCTATGGTTTGGTTGGTTTAAAGACTCACTGCAAAGTACTTCTAGTTGTTAGAAAAGAAAAGTCGGGAATAAAAAGATATGTTCACTTAGGTACAGGAAATTACAACGATGTTACTGCAAAAATTTATACTGACGTAGGATTATTTACTGGCAACCCTTATTTTGGCGCTGATGCTTCAGCTATATTTAATATGCTCTCAGGCCATTCTGAGCCAAAGTCCCTATATAAAACAGCAGTTGCTCCTATTAATCTAAGAAGCAAATTTTTAAGCTTAATAGAAAAAGAAGAAGAAAATGCAAAAAAGGGAATAAAGGCAAAAATAGTTGCAAAAATGAACTCCTTAGCAGATACAGGAATAATAAAGGCACTTTATAAGGCTTCATGTGCAGGGGTTAAAATTGATCTAATAGTAAGAGGAATATGCTGCTTAAGACCTGGAATCCCAAATATAAGTGAAAATATAACTGTAAGAAGTATAGTTGGAAGGTTTCTAGAACATAGCAGAATATTTTATTTTTATTCTGAAGGTGAAGAATTAGTATTTTTATCTAGTGCAGATTGGATGGATAGAAATCTTGATAGAAGAGTAGAAATATTATTTCCGGTGGAAGGGGAACAAGCTAAAGAAAAAGCAAAGAAGATATTACATATATGCCTTCAAGATACTGTTAAAGCAAGAATGCTTAAGGCTGATGGTAATTACTTAAAGGTGAGCAGAGGAAGAAAAAAGGCTTTAGACTGTCAACAAAAACTTTATGAAATAGCTTTAAATGAAAATTATATTCAAGCGGAAAGGGAAGTTGCAATAACTTTTCAGCCTATAACTTCGGAAATAGAAAATGAATGATATAAGAATTTTACGAGGTAAAATTCTTATAAATTGACAATTGAAAATTGACAATGGACAATGAAGGAAGTAATTAAGCAGAGCTTAATTACCAATTTTAATAATTGCAGCTTTGCTGCAATATAAAATCTAGTTTTGCCTTAGCAAAACATCCTTCATTGTCAATTGTCAATTGTGCATTGTCAATTTTAAAAATGCGACGCATTTTTCTTCTATTCCTATCTTTTATCAATTTCTTCCAAACTCTTAATTTCATATCCCCTAGCTTTCCATTCAGTAATTAAGCTGTCTAAAATTTCAGCATTTGTTTTAGAAACAGCATGAAGCAGTATAATAGCTCCGTTATGAGTTCTGTCTAATATTCTTTTTCTTGCAAATTCAGCTGAAGGCTGTCTGTTAGGTTCCCAATCGGCGTAGGCGAAGCTCCAAAATATGGTTTTATAGCCATAGCTTTTAGTATAAAGTAAAGACTGTTCACTATATTTACCCATTGGAGGCCTAAAATATTTAGGCATATTTTTTCCTGTAACCTCACGAAAAGCATCCTCTACATCAGATAATTCTTTGTTAAATTTATCTTGGTCACGTATTGAAGCCATAGAAGGATGATGTGAGCTATGATTACATACTAAATGACCTTCTTCTACCATTCTTTTAATTATCTGAGGATTGGTAGTTATATAGGGCTTTACAACAAAAAATGCTGCTGGTGCTTTATGCTTTTTTAGAACGTCTAGGATTGGTTCTGTATATCCATTCTCATAACCTTCATCAAAGGTTAAGTATATGATTTTCTTAGAAGTATCACCTAAATAAAAGCAATCATACTTTGATGTAAAATAAGCTGTTTCAACAGGCGCTTCTGGAGGAACACCATTTTCCTTATGCTTAAAATACCAATTATATTCTTTAGTGCTTATATTACCTTGAGATACTTCAAGAGCTTGTGCACTATAAGAAGATAGAAGATTAATTATTGATAAGAAATAAATTATAACAATAAAATAATTCTTTTTTTGCATATTTATCAACTCCTAAAAATATTATTCTCAATATTAATTTAAAAATGAGTGTAAATAAATTCCGGAAACAATTAGGACTTTCCTTCTAATAAAAAAAAGAGTAAAATACATATTAGAAAATCTTAATAATAAAATATTCTAGAAATGAGGAAGAACGTTGGAGAAACACGGTAAAAACAAGATAAAATTATATGGTTTTAATAATTTAACAAAATCATTAAGTTTTAATATTTACGATATTTGTTATACAAAAACTGAAGAGGATCGTAAAAAGTATATTGAGTATATTGATGAACAATATAACTCAGAGAGATTAACTAGAATACTAACAAATGTTACAGAAATAATAGGCGCTAGTGTACTAAATGTTGCAAAGCAAGACTATGATCCCCAAGGTGCCAGTGTAACCTTATTAATTTCTGAAGAAGAGGTACCTCTATATGTATTGGACCCTTCCTGTAATAGAGGAATAATAACCCCAATACGGGAAAATATCGTAGGACATCTGGATAAAAGCCATGTAACAGTTCATACTTATCCAGAAAGTCATCCTCAAAATGATCTTAGTACATTCAGAGTGGACATAGATGTTTCTACCTGTGGCACCATATCTCCTTTAAAAGCATTAAATTATTTAATTGGAAGCTTTGATTCGGATATCATTACTATTGATTACAGAGTAAGAGGTTTTACTAGAGATGTGGATGGGGAAAAGCACTTTATAGATCATAAAATAAACTCAGTACAAAACTACATTTCTGAAGAAACAATAAATAGATATAACTTTATTGATATGAATATATATCAATCGAATATATTTCACACAAAGATGAAATTAAGGGATTTAGATTTAAGCAATTATCTATTTGAGATAAAGGAAGAGGATTTATCAGAGGATGAAAAAAAGGTTATTCTTGATAAATTAAATAAAGAAATGACTGAAATATTCTACGGAATAAATATTTAGGAAAAAAGGTTCATGCTCATTTGAGCTGAACCTTTTTAATTTTAAGTATGAGTTTTAAATGAATGATGGTTTTACATTCATTTAAAACTTTCCTTTAGTACGCTAAGGCTATTTTTAAGATTGATGAGTTCATTATATAGAAACTCCTTGTCATTCCTCCAAGGAGAAAGCGATTCACACCAAATCATAGATTTGGGTTCTCTGCTTTTACGAACTCAACAACTTAAAAAATAGCTTGTTTTAATATACAAATACCATTCTATCAATTCTAGCAGCTAATGGTTTCGACCAAAGCCATTGGTTTGTAGCACTATCATCAAAATAGAATAATGCTCCATTAGTAGGGTCGCTTCCATATAAAGCAGATAAAGCTGCTTGTCTATCTTCTGCTGTGGCTGTATTATTTATCATTCCATTTTTTACTGGAGTAAATTGATAATATCCATTTATCCTTTGATAAATAACTGCACTTATAGTATTTGGAAATTCTGAACTTTGCACTCTATTTACTACAACTGCTGCAACTGCAACTTTTGCATTATAAGGTTGTCCTTCTGCTTCGGCTCTAATTAATCTTGCTAAAAGATCTAAATCGCTTGAAGAATAAGGAATTACACTTTTAGAAGGAGAAGTTTGTCCTACACTTGTTGAAGTTGTATTACTAGTTTTTACAGGAACAGTAAGTATATTATTAGGATAAATTAAGTCATCCCATTTATTATTTGCTTTTCTTAAAGAATATAATGATATACCATATTTTTTAGCAATTGTGAATAGTGTATCTCCAGATTTTACTGTGTAAGTAATTCCAGGAACCTGAAGTACTTGACCTGGCTGTATAATATCACTGGAAAGATTATTATTAGCCTTAATAGAAGATACAGAAGTATTAAAAAGTACTCCTATTTTATAAAGGCTATCATTAGATACAACTCTGTAGGTAGCAGCACTTGCTGGAGTAGCAATAAAAAGTGATAGTGATAGTGTAGCAATTAAAGTCTTTAAATTTTTAATTTTCATAGATATTACCTCCTTGTGCCTCCGAGGTTAGTTGACGGGTTTGGGTTGAGGTCACCCTACTCAAAATCTGAGATTCACCCCTAAAAAATAGTCCCCCGTACTCCTTTTGGAGATTCGGCTGTTTTCATGCTTTATTCTAACAAAAGTTTTAATAGGTATCTATATAAGATTAATGGAAAAACATAAAATTATATTGAATTTTACCAAGTATTGAGGTATTCTATATTTGAAATCCTTGAAGGATATACTATGAAAACGGTTGCCTAAATTTGTCAGGAGGTACAACAATGTCAGTTACCATAAGCCATATTGCTAAAGTAGCTGGGGTTTCTAAAACTACTGTATCTAGAGTTTTAAATGAAAATGGATATGTTAAAGAAGAGACCAAAGAAAAGATACTTAAAGTAATAAAAGAACTTAATTATACACCAAGTGCTATTGCTAGAAGCTTATCAACAAATAAAACTAATACTATAGGAGTTATTGTACCAGATATAATGAATCCTTTTTTTGGGGAGGTTATAAAAGGGATAAGTGAAGAAGCAGATAGTCATAATTTAAATATAATTTTATTCGATACTGATGATAATATAAAAAAAGAGTTAAAAGCTTTAAAACTATTAAGAGAACAAAGAATACAAGGTATTATAATTACCCCCACATCTGTCGAAGATGAATTCAATAGCGAGTACTTAAGTGCTTTGGAAAGCCTTGGAATACCTGTAGTGTTGGTAGAAGGTCATGTAAAGTATTCTAATTTTAGTGGAGTATTTATGGACAATATTAAGGGCGCTTATCAGGGAACAGAGGCATTAATTAAAGCAGGTCACAAAAACATAGGTATTATTACTGGAAGAATGAAGACTCAATCAGCCAAAGACAGATTTATTGGGTATAAAAAGGCTTTAGCCTTTCATGGATTAAATTTAAAAGAACAGTATGTTTTTTATGGTGATTACAGACAAGAAGGTGGATATAAGTTTACAAAAGAAATGTTAAAAATGGAGGAAAGACCCACAGCCATTTTTGCTTGCAGTAACCTTATGACTCTTGGATGTATCAAGGCTATTTATGAGGAAGGACTAAAAATTCCTGAAGATATAGCTGTTATTGGGTTTGATAATTTAGATATGGTGAATATTATAGGAATGAACATCAGCTATATAAATGGACCCGCTAGGGAAATAGGAGTAAGAAGTATGAAGATTCTTATTGATAGTTTAAGTAATAAAGCTCACAAAGAGATTAAAAAGATAACATTAATGCCAAAGCTCGTTTTAAAAGGATCAGAAAAATATCCAAAAGCAAAAACAAAAAAAGGTGCTAAGTAAATGTATAAAATACATTTACTTAGCTTAATAACTTGCTATGTAACCGCTACCATTAAGAGGGTTTATTTGATAAAAAGAAGAAAAAAATGCCAATTATCCAAAAGGAGGAATAGATTATATGAAATTAGAAAAGTACTTAGACCATACGCTGCTTAAGCCAGAAGCTACTGAGGAGGACATTATAAAAATTTGCAAAGAAGCTAAAGAGTACAACTTTGCTTCTGTCTGCGTTAATGCTTACTATGCTTCTTTAGTAAGTAATGAATTAAAGGGGACTGATGTAAAAACTTGTGTAGTTGTAGGTTTCCCATTAGGTGCTACAACAAAAGAAGTAAAAGCCTTTGAAACTAAACAAGCTATCGAAAAGGGCGCAGAAGAGATTGATATGGTGATAAACATAGGTGCCTTAAAGTCAAAAAAATATGATGAAGTTAAAGAAGATATAGAGGCAGTAGTAGAGGCTGCTAAAGGAAAGGCACTAGTAAAGGTTATCTTAGAGAATTGCCTTCTAACTAAAGAGGAAATAATAAAAGCTTGTGAATTGTCAAAAGAAGCAGGAGCTGATTTTGTAAAAACCTCAACAGGTTTTTCAACAGGTGGTGCAAAACCAGAAGATGTTAAGCTGATGAGGGAAACAGTAGGAGAAAATATGGGAGTTAAAGCCTCAGGTGGAGTTAGAACAAGAGAAGATGCAGAGGCAGTGATCTTAGCTGGAGCTAGTAGGATAGGAGCTAGTGCTTCAATTTCTATTGTAGAAGGAAGCAAAGATAGCAAATCAGATTATTAGCTATTACATGATGAAATAGGGAATTAATTGGGGAATATTTGTACTAACTGATTAAGAAGGTAATGGAGCGAGATAGGCTTTACATTAAGAATAAAAATTTCCTATTTCATCTTTATTATTTATTAAGGAGGCATTCTATGATAAATAGAGTAATATGGATAGTATTAGATAGTGTTGGAATGGGAGCGTTACCTGATGCTCATAAGTATGGTGATGAAAATAGTAATACCATTGGAAATATATCAAAAACTATTGGAGGCTTAAACCTTCCTAATATGGAGAAATTGGGACTTGGGAATATTGATGGAATGGTAGGTATCAAAAAAGAAGAAAGTCCTTTAGGCTGCTACGGACGTCTTAGTGAAATATCTAATGGTAAAGATACTACCACAGGTCATTGGGAAATGGTTGGCATAAATTCTAAAGATCCATTTCCAACTTACCCTAAGGGTTTCCCAAAGGAAATCATAGAAGAGTTTGAAAAAGTAACTGGAAGAAAAGTGATAGGAAATAAAACCGCTTCAGGAACAGCTATAATAGAAGAAATGGGAGAAGAACATATAAACACAGGGAATCTCATTGTATATACTTCAGCAGATAGTGTATTTCAAATTGCAGCTCATGAGGAAGTTATTCCACTAGAGGAGCTTTATAGATATTGTGAAATTACAAGAAATATTTTAAAAGGTGAACATGCAGTTGGAAGAGTTATTGCTAGACCTTTTACTGGTGAACCAGGAAACTTTACAAGAACTTCTAATAGAAGAGATTTTTCATTAGTACCACCTTACAATACAGTTTTAGATAATTTAAAAAAACATAATTTTGATGTAATTGCTGTAGGAAAAATAGAAGATATTTTTTCAGGAAAAGGAATTACAGAAGCTGTACATACAAAAGATAATATGGATGGAGTAGATAAAACTTTAGAATTTATGAAAAGAGATAATAAAGGATTGATATTTACTAATTTAGTGGATTTTGATATGAAATGGGGACACAGAAATGATGTAGAAGGCTACGCAAAAGGACTCTATGATTTTGATAAAAAACTTAATGAAATAATAGATTCCATGAAGGATACAGATGTATTATTTATTACAGCAGATCATGGATGTGACCCTACTACACCTGGAACTGATCATTCAAGAGAATATGTTCCATTTTTAGCATATGGAAAATCTCTAAAGGGAAATATAAATCTTGGAACAAGAAAAACTTTTGCAGATATTGGTCAAACTATATCAGAAATCTTTTCATTAGAACCTATTAAGATTGGAGAAAGCTTTCTACAGAAAATAATTGCTAATCACTAGTCGCTTTTATATAAATCGCTAATCTCCAGTCCCTAGTCGCTATTGTGTCTAGATATATGCTATAGCTTAGCGATTATAAACTAGAAATTAGAGATTAGTGATTGCAGCCTGCTTAATAATAAACGGGGAGTGTGTTAATATTGAATTTATATACTAAATTAAGGGAAGCAGCAGATTATATTATAAATAACTCTAAAACAAAACCACAAATTGGATTAATTTTAGGGTCAGGACTTGGGGCTATTGGAGATCAAATAGAGGAACCTAATTTTTTAAATTATAGTGAAATTCCTCATTTTCCTGTTTCTACTGTAGAAGGTCATGCAGGGAGACTTATAATTGGAACTCTTGAAGGTAAAAAAGTCGTAGCAATGCAGGGAAGGTTTCACTACTATGAAGGATATTCTATGGAAGAAGTGACTTTCCCAGTCAGAGTTATGAAGTTATTAGGGGTTACAAAACTTATTGTGACAAATGCTGCAGGTGCTGTAAATGAGAATTTTACACCGGGAGATTTAATGCTGATAAAAGACCAGCTAAATTTATCAGGGTATAATCCATTGATTGGAAGAAATTTAGAGGAGTTTGGTCCAAGATTTCCGGACTTGAGTAATGCTTATGATAAAGAGTTAAGAGAAATAGTTAAAAAAGCTGCAAAAGATATGAATATTAAACTTCAAGAGGGAGTTTACGCATGTATGAGCGGTCCTTCTTATGAAACTCCTGCTGAAATTAGGATGCTTAGAATCTTAGGAGGAGATGCGGTAGGTATGTCTACGGTACCTGAAGTTATTGTTGCTTCTCATAGTGGAATTAAAGTAATAGGGATATCCTGCATGACTAATATGGCTGCTGGAATACTAGAACAGCCTTTGAGCCATGAAGAAGTAGTGGAAACCTCCTCGAGGGTAAGAGAAACTTTCATTAAACTAATGAGGAAGATTATAAGAGAGATATAACATAAGAATTTTACGACGTAAAATTCTTGAGGTACTAGGTGCTAAGTTCTAGGTACTAGAAATTGAAATAATTAAGCAGAGCTTAATTATGAAATCCGCAATTATAGCAAGCTACAATATGCGATAGTAGTTTTGCTTAAGCAAAACATCCTTCACTAGTACCTAGTACCTGGAACCTAGCACCTAAGAAAAATGCATCTCATTTTTCTCATGTTCCGAATTCAATGAAAAGGAGATAAACTCTATGAGAATGTATGACATTATTATGAAAAAAAGAAATGGTGGAGAATTAACTACAGAAGAAATTAATTTTTTCATAAAAGGATATACAAAAGGAGAAATACCTGATTATCAAGTTTCTGCATTAATGATGGCAATTTATTTTCAAAAGATGAATAAAAGGGAAACAGCAGAACTCACTAAAGCTATGGTAGAAAGCGGAGATATAATTGATTTATCTGCTATTGAAGGTATAAAGGTAGATAAACACAGCACAGGTGGAGTTGGAGATACTACTACTCTTGTACTTGGGCCTATTGTATCTGCAGCAGGAGTTCCAGTGGCTAAGATGTCTGGGAGAGGGCTTGGGCACACAGGAGGAACTATTGATAAATTAGAATCCTTTACAGGATTTAATGTAGAAATGCCTATTGAAAGGTTTATTAGGAATGTAAATGAAAAGAAGATTGCTATTGGTGGTCAAACTGCAAATCTCGCTCCAGCTGATAAAAAGCTCTACTCACTAAGAGATGTTACTGCTACTGTAGATAACATGTCCTTGATTGCTGCAAGCATAATGAGTAAGAAGATCGCATCAGGTGCAGACGCTATTGTTTTAGATGTTAAGACGGGCAGTGGAGCATTTATGAAAGATGAGGAAAGTTCTTTTAAATTAGCTGAAGAAATGGTTGATATTGGTACTCATGTGGGAAGGAATACTGTAGCAGTAGTTACAGATATGGACGAACCATTAGGTTTTGCGGTAGGAAATGCTCTGGAAGTAATTGAGGCTATAGATACTTTGAAGGGGAAAGGACCTAAAGATTTAACTGAACTTTGCTTAACTTTAGGAGCTTATATGCTAATATTAGGTGAAAAGGCAAAAAGCTTTGAAGAAGCTAGAGGAATTTTAGAGGAGATAATAAGTTCAGGAAAAGGAATAGAAAAGCTTAAGGTATTAGTGGAAGCACAAGGTGGAAATCCGGATTTTGTGGATGACATATCACTATTTCCTAAAGCAAAGGTTGTTAAAAAGGTGTTAGCTGCTAGAACTGGCTATGTAAAAGCAATTAAGGCTGATGATATTGGTATTGCCGCATTAGTTTTAGGAGCTGGGCGTGAAACTAAAGAAAGTAAAGTTGATTTAGCTGTAGGAGTAGTTCTTCATAAAAAAATTGGAGACTTTGTAAATGAAGGAGAGGCAATTGCAACTATTCATTCAAATTGTGAAGAAAAAACACTTCAATCTGAAGAAATAATTCAAAAGGCTTATGGTATTGTTGATGAGGAAGTGCTTACAAAGCCATTAATAAAAGGAATTGTTACAAAAGATGGAACAATAAAATTTTAAATGAATATGTTATTTAGTACAGTCATTTAGTAAGACCAGAATACAGATTTAACTGCCTTCTGGTTTTTTACATTTATTTATATATTGTGTTTATTTTTATGTAAATAAATGATAAAATTAGTTGAAACCTAGATATACTAAGATTTTTCAAGGTAAATAATTGATTAGAAAGTGTGGAAGGTGGATAATCTATGAATAATGACCAAAAGTTTGATGAAGTTAATTTTATGAAGCAAAGGACAGCAACTCAAGCTTTTAAAATAAGTGAAGAAATTAATGATATACTACATGATAAGGAATCTGGTTGCTATAAACCTTGGCAATTTTCCACTTATAAGGTGGAAAGAGATACTCTGAAAACCACTTATGAAGAAATAGTTCTTTGGGGAAGTCAGGAGGCAATGATAAGACCTGGTTTTAAAATAGGTGTAAGGGAAATAGTTATTCCAAATCTATTTTCAAAAATAAATGGAGTACATGAAGATATAAAACAGTATAGAGAAGAAATAAGTCAGTTATTAGAACAAGAAAATGTTTTATTTTTTAAAAAATTTCCTCTTTACAAAAAAAGATATAAAAAAGCTGAAAGCAAAGCTTATTTTAATACCTTAAATTTAAATGGAGAATTAGAAAGAAGTAGATTGCTTTCTTCTGATTCTTGGAGATACAAAACTTTAAATCCAGTTCTGCAGGAAAAAATCGCTGATTTAATAATTGAATTCTGCCACATTCCTTATTTTTGGAAACATAGAAATTTTAAAACAAAGGTTAGACTTCCTTTAATTAACAGAATTATGGATATAGCATTAATGTTTATAAATAGAGATGAGAGAGACGAAAAAATGATGAAGATCTCAACCTTTGTAGTATTAAATAATCTGGATAAAGAGCTTATAGAAATTTTGAAATCTTTTGACTACCCTATGAAGGTGCCTAAAATAATCATCTATAATAATAATAAAGGAAAGCATATGTCTTATGCAGATGCATTAACCTTAATGTTCATGAATGCTTTAGGAATTGATATTATGATTTTTAACCCTGCTGGAGCAAGTGATATTGAAAATTTCGTTAAAGAGGAATACTATGATATTCATAGGTTAGAAGAGTACAGAAATAATCTTCCTTACAGAAAAAATGGTATAATTTATAGGCTATCTCATAAGTAAAGCGTATAATAAATTTATAACGAAGAGCGGAGCGATGTAATGGTGCTTTTAAAAGAACTAATAAGAAAAGAAAACACAAAAAGAATATTAG
Source organism: Clostridium homopropionicum DSM 5847 (assembly GCF_001263795.1). GTDB lineage: Bacteria > Bacillota > Clostridia > Clostridiales > Clostridiaceae > Clostridium_H > Clostridium_H homopropionicum. Next base: position 74,572 of record NZ_LHUR01000012.1, on the reverse strand, counting down.
TGTTTTTATTGATAATTATTTTTTTCTATGCAACTCGAGAGATAATCAATTTGGAGTTGCTAACCTTTTTGTTTACTTATTTGATTTACCGAATGCAGGAATTCATCCTTAAATATTTAAGACAGGTTGTTCCCATTAAAAGAAAAGCTATAACTATTCTGTTATACACTGGGCTCTTTGTAATTATAGCATCGGTAATATACAAGTATACTCCTATAATTATTAATCAAGTGGTTACTATAATTCATCAGCTTTTAGATTTCAAATTTGATTATAATAGTAATAAGATTACTAAGTATTTATTTTTAATGTTAAAGGATATTGATATAGCTAACAACCTTCAAGCAGGTAGCGATTATTTACTTCAGGTAGCCACTAACGCTGGCAAGTTTAGCATTAATATATTTATAGCACTTATCTTAAGCTTGTTCTTTAATCTTGAAAAAGAAGAAATAATTAAATTTTTAAATAAATTTGAAAAAAGTAAAATTGGAGGAGTATTTGGATATTTTAAATATTTTGGAAGAAACTTTTTAAATTCTTTTGCAAAAGTCATGCAAGCCCAAATACTTATTGCCTTTATAAATGCAGTGCTTTCTGTAATTTCTTTATGGGTAATGGGTTTTCACCAGTTATTAGGTTTAGGAATAATGATTTTCTTTCTTGGATTGATTCCAGTAGCTGGAGTAATTATTTCTATAATTCCACTTTCAATAATAGCCTTTAAAATAGGCGGAATTATGAAAGTTGTATCAGTACTTGTATTAATTGCAGTACTGCATGCGCTAGAGGGATATGTATTAAATCCAAAGTTCATGTCTGTAAATACTAAACTTCCAGTATTTTTTACCTTTGTGGTTTTAATAGTATCTGAACATTACATGGGAGTATGGGGACTTCTCCTTGGAATACCACTGTTTATGTTTATTCTAGACCTATTAGATGTTAAAGTAATTGAAGAGAAAAAGTTGATAAATAATAAAGATTTGCAAGATAATTAGTGGCCAGTGACCAGAAGCCAGTAAAGGAAAATCTGGTTACTGGGTATTGAGTACTGGTAACTAATTAAAAGAAAGGTTGTTGATTTATGAAGAAAGAACCCAAGGATACAAAAGTAGTAGTTGGTATGTCCGGTGGAGTAGATTCTTCAGTTACAGCTTTGCTCTTAAAACAGCAAGGATATGATGTAATTGGAGTATTTATGAAAAACTGGGATGAGGAAGATGAGAATGGAAATTGTACTGCTACTGAGGATTATGAAGATGTGATTATGGTATGCAATCAAATAGGAATACCATACTATAGTGTTAATTTTACAAAGGAGTACTGGGACAGGGTTTTTACTTATTTTTTAGAAGAATATAAAAATGGAAGAACACCAAATCCAGATGTAATGTGCAATAAAGAGATTAAATTCAAGGCATTTTTAGACTATGCCCTAAAGCTTGGAGCAGATTATATTGCTACAGGTCATTATGCACAAGTAGATTATTTAGATGGAGAATATAGACTATTAAGAGGCAATGATCCAGGTAAGGATCAAACTTATTTTCTATGTGCCTTAGGGCAATATCAGCTTTCAAAAACTATGTTTCCTATAGGACATATGCCAAAGAAAAAGGTAAGAGAAATTGCTGAAGAAGCTGGACTTGAAACTGCAAAAAAGAAGGACAGCACAGGTATTTGCTTTATTGGTGAACGAAATTTCAATGAGTTTTTAAGTCACTATCTCCCAGCAAAGCCTGGAGATATAAAAAACTTAGAAGGGAAAGTTGTAGGTAAACATCATGGTTTAATGTACTATACTTTAGGACAAAGAAAAGGTCTTGGTATAGGCGGTAAGGGAACTGGAGAACCTTGGTTTGTAGTAGAAAAGGATTTGAAAAATAATATTTTATATGTAGTTCAAGGAGAAAAACATCCTAAGTTATTTTCTTATGGACTTGAAGCTGTAGATTTAAATTGGGTTAGCCATAAAGAAAAACCAGAAAGCTTTAAATGCACTGCAAAGTTTAGGTATAGACAAAAGGATCAAGGAGTAACAGTAATTAATCAAAAGGATAAGGTAACTGTGATTTTCGATGAACCACAAAAGGCAATAACTCCAGGGCAAGCAGTAGTATTTTATGATGGAGAAGTATGCTTAGGTGGAGGTACTATTAATCGTGTGATTAAAGATAAATAATAAAAATTATATAAAAATATAGCATACAAATTTCTCTAAGTATGCTATTTTTTATTTTATTGTAGCATTCATCTATGACATCATCAGTTTCAGTTATTTTTGGAAAATTAAGGTTGAAAAACAAATACAGTTGTTATACAATGAAAACTGTTAAGAAGGCTGGTGAATTATATGTTTAAAGAGTTTATAAAGTGGATTTGTATAAATATTAAATCGATTGTATTTCAGAATAGAAAAAATATAGTCAGGCTTATTATTTCAAGTTTATCTATATTAATTATTTTAGTAATGGGAAGTAATGAAATTAAAAATGTGAATATTAGTTATACTGTTCATTTACTATATGAAATTTCCAAATATAAAATATTTTTATTTATAATAGGTGGACTAATAGCAGTTTTTGGTATGGTATTGTACGATTACTGTACTTCAAAATATTTTAATTTATATTTACCTGTTTTGAAAATTATTAAAATCTCGTGGATTGCCAATACTTTTAATAATCTTTGGGGAATTGTGGCTTTAACAGGAGCTACTTTAAGAACTATTTTATATAAAAAGCAAAATGTATCAATAAGAAAGTTTATTTATGCAAATTCAATACTTATTCCTTCAACAATTACTGGACTATCTTTTTTAGCAATAATTGAAATTTTTAATTTTTTTGGACTTAAAAGTGTTCTATTAGAGCATAAATTTATCTTAATTAGTCTTATGATATTTGGATTATATTTGCCATTTTATTTCCTATTATATCGGATAAATTGGTTAAAAGAAAAATTAATTCCAAAGGGCCTAAAGCAAATAGAACCAAAGCTATTAAGAGTAATTTTAGTTTTTGTGTCAATATTTGAATGGACTTTAGCAGGAGGTCTTCTATGGTTTATTTGTAGAAGTATCACTATACAGATTACCTTTGGAAAGGCTTTGTTTGTAATAGCAGCATCTTCGGCAGTTGGAATTATAAGTTTGATTCCTGGCGGAATTGGAGCTTTTGATTTAGTGTTTTATTGGGTTTTACAATTGAATGGGGTTGTGTCTTATAGAGCCTTAGCTATATTAATTATTTACAGAGCAGTTTATTATGTAATACCTTGGATTATTGGAGTTGCATTATCTATATGGGAAGTTAGAGATACTATTTCAAAAAATATTCCTAAGGCCATAGTTCCTATAACCTATGTACAAAAGTCTTTATCAGGATGGCAAAGGATATGGATTTCTAATTATGAGCATATAGTAGATTTTGGAGTTTGGGCCCTATCCATTTTAGTATTTATATGCGGCATAATACTTCTAGTATCAGCTGCAATCCCAGGTATAGCATCTAGAATTGATATAATTGCTGACCTTACATCTTTTGCATTTATGAGGTTTTCTTATAGAATTTCAATTGTAATAGGCTTACTGCTCTTAGTTATTTCCAGGGGAATAAAAGAAAGAGTTAAGATGGCTTACTACTTTACAGTAGTATTATTATTAACTGGAGCTTTATTTACCTTTTTTAAAGGATTAAATTACGAAGAGGCATTATTTTTATTGTTTGTAGCTTTTTTACTTTGGTTTACAAGAAAAGGGTACTATAGAGAAAGTGCTCCTGTAAGAATTATCACTATTATAAGATTTATTATCATAACAATATTAGCCTTAGGACTATACGTAGTAGTAGCACGTAAAGTCAATATAGATTTTATAAGAATCTATAAAGAACCAGGGATAATAAGTAAAATTTTTACGGGCAAGAGAGTAATTATCGATAATGCTATTTACGCTTTTGGACTTACTTGGTTTTTGATTGGAGTAGGAACTTTAATTAGACCCAAAAGACCTTTTAGGGCAACTTGCAGCGAGAAAGATTTAGAAAAGTTAAAAGAATTTTTAACTAAATATGGTGGAAGCTATAGGACTCATCTATTGTTTATGAGAGATAAGAATTTCTATTGGGCTCAAGAAGATAAGGTATTAATTGCATATTCTAATATTAGAGATAAGCTAGTAGTATTAGGAGATCCTATTGGAGATGAAGCATACTTTGAAAAGGCAATACAGGAGTTCCAAGCTTTTGCAGATCGCTATGGAATGAATCCTGCTTTTTATCAGGTTTCAGAAAAGTATTTGTCAATGTATCATGAAAATGGATATTATTTTTTTAAACTTGGAGAAGAAGCTATAGTAGATTTAACTAGTTTTAATTTAGAAGGAAAGAAAAAGAAAGATATGAGACTTGTAAAAAATCGTTTTGAAAAGGACAATTTAAGATTTGAAGTAATTCATCCCCCTTTTTCAAAAAGTCTTATGCTTGAACTTGAGAAAATTTCTAACGATTGGCTAAAAGGAAGAAAAGAGAAAGGTTTTTCTCTTGGATATTTTCAAGAAGAATATGTAAACAGATCACCCGTAGCAGTAATTAAAAATAATGAGAATCAAATAATTGCTTTTGCAACCTTAATGCCTAAATATGATAACAATAAATCTATGGCAGTTGATTTAATGCGGTTTAGAGAAGATGCACCCAATGGAACTATGGATACTCTTTTTTTACAGTTAATTCTTTGGTGTCAAACACAAGGATACGAAAATTTTAATGTAGGAATGGCACCTCTTTCTAAGGTGGGAGTGGCACCTTATGCACATAGACAAGAGAAGCTAGCTAAGATTGTGTATAATTTAGGCAACCATTGGTATAGCTTTTCAGGTCTTAGAAAATATAAAGAGAAATTTGATCCTAATTGGGAGTCTAAATATTTAGCTTATCCTCAGTTTATTTCATTGCCTACTTTAATTTTGGATATAGCATTATTAGTTTCAAAACATGGAGAAAATAAGTTTAAAAAATAGAAAACAATAAAATATTAGAAAGTATTTAAAACTATATAATACAATAATTTTAAGACTATTGTCAATAGAAATTTGGCTCTAGTCTTAAAATTTTTTGTTAATTTTTTTTAACAATTTTGGACTAAAGTCGAAAAAAGAGATTTGAGTTTGAAATATTTTTAGGGCAATATTTTGTTTTACAGTGCAAATTTACTGATTATTATGTAAAAAACGCAATATATTGAAAGTTAAACTAAAATAGAGTAATATCAAAATTGCTAATCAAGGTTACTTTAGAAATAAGGGGGGAGTGGAATTATGGGTACAGAAACAATAGAAGCAACACAGCAATTATTAGAATTAATAGCAGTTGTAATTTTATCAGGAGTAGTTATGGCAAAAATTAGTGATATTGTTAAACTTCCTGATGTAGTATTATTCATATTAGCAGGAGTAATACTTGGACCATCTTTTTTAAATTTAATTAATATAGACAGGTATCCTTTAGGTAATCAGTTGATATTGACCTTTGGTGCAGCGTATATATTATACGATGGCGGTAGAGAAATAGAACTTAAGGTATTGAATAAGGTGAAGTTATCAGTCCTTCTTTTAGCTACTGTTGGAGTATTAATTTCAACTGCTATAACAGGTTTTTTTGCTGCAAAAATATTTCATTTAGATTTAATGTTTGCTCTTTTAATAGGATCAGTAATAGCATCTACAGATCCATCAGTTTTAGTTCCATTATTTAAAAATATGAAAATAAGCAGCAAACTCAAGCAAACTATTATCTCTGAATCAGCTTTTAATGATGCTGCTGGTGCAATCATAACTTTTTCCATACTAGGTGCTTTAACAGGAGGTTCATTATCAGTTGGAGAAAGTGCTTTGGAATTGCTTAAAACAGCTGGTGGTGGAATAATTGTAGGTACAATCTTTGGATTAATTGCAACTAGGCTTATAACTGAAAACAGAATGGGATTTTTGAAGGAATTTCCTTCAGAGATTTCTCTTGTAACTGTAATAGGAGCTTATGTGTTTTCAGAGCATTTTCATTTTAGTGGATTTATGGCAGTATTCATAGTTGGTATGATATGTGGAAATAAGAAAATGCTAAATTGTTTTATACCGGAAGAACATTATATAACGCAAAGCAGATTTAAAGAAGTAATGACAATAATATTAAGAATGATGATATTCGTTATGTTAGGAACTCATATCCAATTTGATGTATTAGCTAAATACTGGCAAAGCGATTTACTTGTAGTATTAATTTTAATATTTGTAGCAAGACCAGTATCGGCTTTTGTTTCTGTAATGTTTGATAGAAAGGCTAAATGGACTTTTAAAGAAATAATGTATCTTATGTGGATAAGGGAAACTGGAGTAATCCCAGCAGCACTAGCAGGAATGCTTGTTTCTATGAAGCTTCCTAACTCAGAGATTATTTCATCAGTAACCTTCACTGCCATAATTATTACACTAACCTTCCAAGCAAGTACATCTAAGTATTTGGCTAAATTATTAAAGCTGGAAGAATAATTAAATAAAATTGAATTGAAGTATAACCTCCATAGATTATTAAAGGCTATTTTTAAGATTGTTTTTCTTGGTATATAGAATAAAGCATATCTTAATAAATAGCCTTTTAATTTCCAAATTATAGGTTGAAACTTTAGCTGTTTTTATATATAATTTGAACTATACTCTGTTTTGCTATAGATTTATAATTATCTTACAAAGAATATAGCATTTTTATATTACTAAAATAGTATTAGGAGGCGATTTAAATGGAAAGAGTTTTAAAAAAAATAGATAAAGTTGCAATTTTTTTTGCTGTTTATACATTGGTTTTTCTAATATTCTTTAAGACTTTAACCTACACACTACCCTTTACATTAGCCTTTGTTTTTTCATTAATTCTAATAAAGCCAACAAGATTTTTAATAATAAAACTAAAAATAAAAAGATCTATTGCATCATTAATTTCAACAGTAACTTTTTTTATTTTTATTTCTATTTTGTTATTTTGGGGTATATATCACTTAATTCAGGAGGCTGTACAGCTAGCAAAAACTATACAAACTTACCTATCTACCAATTCAGCTTTGATCCCTAATATTTATGATAGATTATATGTATTTTATAGTAATTTAGATCCAAGCATTATAAGTACAATCGAAAGTAATCTCTCCAGCAATATAAATAAACTATCAAATGCCACATTAAATTTTACAACTACACTTTTAGGAGGAATTATTTCTATTTTTTCATCAATTCCATATGTAGTTATGGTAATATTTTTTACACTAATCAGTACTTACTATTTTACAAAGGATATGTCAACTGTTAAGGAAAAGATTATTCATATGATCCCCTCAGAAAAAAATAATGAAATAATAAGCACAGTGCAAGAATCTAAAAAGATGCTTCTCAACTATGCATTTTCATATTTAATAGTAGTGTTTATAACCTTTTTAATTACTTTAACAGGTTTTTCTATTATCAGAGTAAAATATGCACTTTTACTAAGCTTTTTATCTGCTATTTTTGATATATTACCTATTGTTGGTATGGGACTAATTTATATACCAATAGCTTTAATATTTTTATTTTATCAGAACTATGTTTCAGCTGTTGCAATCATAGCATTATATTTATTAGCCAATATAACCCGTCAAATTGTTGAGCCTAAAATAGTATCTACATCACTTGGTGTACATCCTGTAGCCATATTAGCGGCTCTGTTTATTGGAGTTATGGCGAATGGAGTACTAGGTATGTTTTTTTGTATCTTTCTTGTGATTTTTTACAATGTTTTACATAGAACAGGAGTATTATAATTATGAAAAATAAAAAGTTGTGGATTTTTCTATCAATAGCCATTGGATTTGTTATACTGACTTCTTTAATTTATAAAGCCGGCAGTTTTTCAATAGGCAAGGACAAAACAATAGAAAATTCTAAAGTAGAGGAGAACTCAGGGAATACAAAAGCTGATAATTCAAAACAAAAAATTTATGATAGTAATGGAAAACTAACTTATGAGGGAGAAATTAAAAATGGAAAACCCAATGGATTTGGGAAATCCTATTATGAAAATGGCAATGTAAATTATGAAGGAGAATGGAAGGATGGACTTTATGATGGTGTAGGAACCATTTACTATGAAGATGGAAAAATAAATTATAAAGGTCAATTAAAAAATGGCAATGCTAACGGAACTGGCAAATATTACAATGAGGCTGGAGAATTAGAACTTCAAGGAGTTTTTAAGGACAATGAATTGATTGAAGAAAAATCAGAATAAAACTTTATCTTTTGATAAAAATAAGTATAAGCGTTTTTTACACAAAAGTATATTCTAAAAAGGATGATTGTGGATGAAGACTATACTAGCAAAGGATATAAATAAAGATGAAAATGTAGAAACTACTTTGATGCTCATGAAAAAGCTTTCAAAAGAAAATGGAAAACTCATAGCCTTTTTAGGAGATAAAAGTGGAGATATAAAAGCTAATTTATCAGATGAGGCAGATGAATTAGATATTGGCAGTGTACTTTGGGTAAAGGGTGAAAATGGCAATATATTTGAAGTTTCGGAATTTAAGGAAGTTGATGATTTTGAGTTAGAGGACTATCTCCCTGCTGTGAAAAGACCAATAGAAGATATAATGAAAGAATTGGAATATATATCCAAGGAAGAGTTTAAAACTAGAGAGTCAATTGAACTAAACAATTATTTTTTTAAGAATGAAGAATTTGTTGAAAAGTTCAAAAAGGGAATAGGTGGACTTAAGCAGCATCATAATTATATAGGCGGACTTGCAGAACATTCCTTAAATGTAATGTATATGGCTAAGATTATGGCCCATCGATATGATTGTAGAAATAAAGAAATTGCTATACTTGCTGCAAAACTTCATGATATAGGAAAAATAGAAGAGTATTTTTTTGATGGACCTTTTTCTACTACTTTAAGAGGAAATATGGAGGGACATATTGTTATTGGAATAAATATGATCGAAGAAGCTTTTAGAACAGGTGGGGAAATATATAGTGAGGATTTTAAACAAAGATTAAAGGGGTGCATAGTTCAGCATCACGGGAAACCTGAATTTGGATCACCAAAAGCTACAAATACAGAAGAAGCTTTTATTGTTCACTATGCTGACTATATTGATGCTACCATGAATAAAGTAAATCAGGTAAGGGAAATTACTTTACCTGAAACTTGGTCTGAGTATGATAGAAGAATAGGAACAAGATTGTATGTTTAAAATGAAAGCTATAAATGATATTTACGTCATTTATAGCTTTTTTATTTATCTTTAAAAAGAGGAAATCTGTAAGGTGTATAGAATACTCATATTTATAAGTGCAACATAATCTAATATAAAGTAATGTAATTCAGGAGAAATAGCATGAATATTAGAAAGAAAACAATTATTATAGTATGCCTTATAGTGTTAATTTTAACTACTGTATACCATGTTTTGTCTATATATGTTTTAGGAAATAAATTTAAGCAAATAGAGAAAAATAATTTAAATGAACATATTTCACAAGCTTTAAGAATTATTCAAGATAACATAACTAATTTAGATACTCTTAACCTAGATTGGTCAAGATGGGATGACAGCTATAAATTTATTAATGATGGAAACAAAGAATTTATTGTAGCTAATTTGACTGGATTAGAATCAAATCCAATAAAGTTGAATGCTATTTCTTTTATAAATCTAGATGGAAAGGTTATTTTTAAAGAAAAAGTAGAAATTGGAGATGCTGAATTTGACCAGATTTTGAAAGAAATAAAAGAGAAAATTATATATAAGAATAATACTAAGGAATTAAATATAAAACCTTGTAAAGGAATTATTTCCATGGAAAATGGAATTATGCTTATCTCATGTAGACCAATAGTTAGAACTGATGGAAGAGGTCCCGTTAGAGGTATTATTATCATGGGAAGACATTTAAGCAATGATGAAATACATACTTTAGGTGGTGTAGATAATTATTCCATATATATAGAAAAATATTATGAAAAAAATCCATTGAATAATTATAGTATTTTTGCAGGAACTATAGTGCATTCTGATTTCAAATCAACAATATTAGATGAAAATAGAATAATAGGTTCAACTGTTATTAAGGATGTATTTGGAGATCCTAAGCTTGAATTGTTAATAGAAAATGGAAGGGGAATTTATTTAGAGGGTATGAAAACTAGAATAATATTTAATTCTAGCCTTATAGTAAGTGGACTTATTTTTGGAATTATACTTTTACTTATTCTTGAAAAAATAGTACTAATACCTTTGCAAGATTTAAGTAAAATTTTTATGGATATTGAAAAGAAACGTGATTTATCCTATAGACTACCTGTAAAAGGGGATAATGAGTTTGATAACTTATCTAGAGTAGCAAATAAAATGCTAGAGAGTTTAAATGAATATCAAAAGAAAATAGAACAAAATGAACACAGATATAGACACTTATTTGAAAGCCTAATATATGCCTTTGCCTATCTTAAAGTAGAAAAGAATGAAATAAATAATGAGAAAGATTATGTATTTTTAAAGGTAAATGAGGCTTATGAAAAGCTAACTGGTTTAATGGATAAAGATATTTCAGGTAAAAAGGTATCAGAGATTTATTGCAGCAATAAAGAGGAAATATTCAACTGGATAAAGGAAATTAGTACTAATAGCAAAATGGGAGAAAAGACACAAATTGAAAAATATATAAATTTAAAAGATAAATGGTTCTTGCTTTCAGCATATTCACCAGAGAATGGCTATATTATTGTTGTTTATCAAGATATTACTGAATTAAAAAACACAGAATATAAGTTAATAGAGGCAAAAAACGCTGCAGATGATTCTGTTAAGATGAAAAATGAAATTTTAGAGAATATGAGCCATGAAATAAGAACTCCAATTAACGCCATAATAGGTATAAATGAACTATTAAAACAAACTAATTTAAATCAAAGTCAAAAAGATTTAATAGAATCGGTTGAAAGTGCTGGCAATGTATTGCTTAATATTGTGAATTGTCTTTTAGATTTTTCTAAAATAGAAGCAGGTAAATTAAATTTAAATAATCATAAATTTAATATGTATATGTTGATTAAAAACCTTGTAAGTATAATGTCTGTAAAGGCAGATAAAAAAGGTATAGGTTTCTCTTACACCATATCAGACGATATACCTGAAATTATATTTGGGGATGAAGAAAGGTTAAATCAAATTATTATAAACTTACTCAGTAATTCAATAAAGTTTACTTTTGATGGAGAAGTAAGTTTAAAGGTTTTATTGGAAACAAAAGAAGAAGATAAAGTGTTAATTAGATTTGAAATATATGATACAGGTATTGGAATTGATAATATTACAAAGGAAGAACTATTTGAATCATATATTCAAGAAGATAGTACTGTCACAAGAAAGTATGGTGGCACAGGATTTGAATTGTCTATTTGCAAGAGACTTGCAGAGTTAATGGGAGGAGAGTTAGGAGCAAAAAGTAATTTATATTCAGGTTCTATCTTCTGGTTTAATGCATGGTTCAATTTGCAATAGTTTGAATAGAAGTGAAGAAAATATGTAAAAATTCATACATAGTGTTAAGTAATTATGGTATAATTATTTTAAATTTAAAATTATAATTAGGAGTGTGGTTTGATTTGGAATCAGACAGTACATGGCAGTTAGTAGTTTTGGCTATTCTTCTAGGTTTTTCAGCTTTCTTCTCAGCTTCAGAAACAGCTTTGATGTCCTTAAGTAAAATAAGAATACGACATATGGTAGATGAAAATGTTAAGGGAGCAAAATTAGTAAGCAAGCTAGTGGAAAATCCAGGTAAATTATTAAGTGCAATACTTATAGGCAATAACGTGGTTAATATAGGAGCCTCAGCTTTAGCAACTTCTATTGCCATAAGTCTTTTTAAAGATAAAGGTGTTGGAATTTCTACCGCTGTAATGACTGTGCTAGTATTAATATTTGGAGAAATAACTCCAAAATCCTTAGCAGCTAGAAATTCAGAAAAGTTTTCATTAATGGTGGCAAAACCAATATATCTAATAACTATAGTATTAAAGCCAGTCTCTATAATTTTTACTTTTATTACCAATGGAATTGGTAAAGTATTTGGAAGTAGAGTAGAGATGGGCAAGCCATATATTACAGAAGAAGAGTTAAAAACTATTGTTGATGTAAGTCATGAAGAGGGCGTACTTGAAGTAGAAGAAAAGCAAATGATTTACAATGTATTTGAATTTGGAGACTCTCAAGTAAAGGATGTTATGGTTCCTAGAACTGACATGATAGCCATCGAAGTTGAGACTTCATATGAAGATCTAGTAGAGGTGTTTAAAAAAGAGCAGTTTTCACGTATGCCAGTTTATAAGGACACTACTGATAATATAATTGGAATTCTTCATATTAAAAATCTACTTTTTTTAGATATGGATAGAGAAAACTTTGATATTAGAAAGTATATGGTTAAGCCGTATTTTACCTACGAGTATAAACCAACTGCAGAACTTTTTTCAGAAATGAGGAAAAATAGAATTGCTATGACTGTAGTTATGGATGAATATGGTGGTACAGCAGGTTTAATTACTATGGAAGATTTAGTGGAAGAAATAGTTGGTGATATCGAAGATGAGTATGATGAAGAGCCTCATGAAGAGATTGAAGTAATAAAGGAAGATGAATATATAGTTGATGGAAGCACTAAAATTGACGTAGTAAATGAGATGATTGGAACAAACATTGAATCTGAAGATTTTGATTCAATAGGCGGCTTTGTTATTGGTGAAATTGGAGGATTTCCTGAAAAAGGTGAAACTGTTGAGTGTGGAAACATAAAGTTTATAATAGAGGATATTGATAAAAATAGAATTAAAAAATTAAAGATACTAACCTTAGATGGTTAGTATTTTTTATACTCATTTAAAATATTAAAATATATTTGAACCTTTTATTGTTTTAAACGTTACATTTATAAGGGAAAGGGCGGTGGAAGAGTGGATGAACTAGAAGTAATTGAAAGAGCTAAACAGGGAAATAAAAGTGCATTAAACAACCTGCTTATAGATAATTATTCAATTCTGAAGGGATATATTATAAAGATTACAGGAAATCCTGAAATAGCTCAGGACGTTGTTCAAGAAGCTCTTTTAAAGGCTGCATTAAACATTAAAAAGTATACTCCTAAAGCAAAATTTTCAACCTGGCTCATTGCTATAGGAACAAATGTCTATCGTGATATGCTTAGACGGGAAAAAAGATTAGTTTCCATGGAAGAAGTTAATTCTTCTGGGGACTATAATGTAGAGGATAGTGTAATTTCTAAAGTAGAATTTAATCAAGTAATTAAAATTATTCAGAAAATGCCATATGAAAAGAGAGCTGTGTTCATATTGAAGCATTATTATAATTACAAGTATGAGGAAATAGCAGAAATTCTAGGGTGTCCTATAGGCACTGTTCGTTCTAGATTGCATCACTGCATAAAAAGTATAATAGCTGAATTAGAAAGAAGGTAAGGAATATAATGAATAAAAAAGAATCTATAGAAAACGCCCTTATAGATAAATACTATAATGAAGTTTATGGTAAGGAACTTTTGAATAATCAGCTATCAGAGGAAGAACTGAAAGAAGCAATTAAATTTCAGGAAAGCTTAAAAAGATCAAAAGAGAAAATGGATTTAATCCATGATCTTGATTTCAGTATGGACATTAACGTAATGGAAATTATTCAAAAGGCAGATGCGATTAATTGCAGTAAGAAAAACAGGTGGGAAATTATTGGCTTTATATTCTTAGCCCTAGGGATTTTGTTATCTATTGCAATTATTGCTTTATATATTGATGTAAAATATATTTTATATTTTCAACTTGTTATGATAACATTTGCTCCTTTTGCATTAATACCAATATCAAAATTTATTATTACTAAAGGAGGAAAATTTTTATGAGGGAAATTGACGTAATTAGAATTCTTTTGCCTATAGTACTACCAATACTTTTCATTCAAGGCTTATGGATATTTAAGGATGCTAAAAAGAGAGGAGAAAAGTACTATTGGCTTTGGGGAGTATTTGGATTATTAAACACTCCAGGCAATTTAATAATATACTTAATTATTACGAGAGTTATAATGGATAAATATAGTAATAGTGGTAAGATCTAAAATAATTAAAAGAAGTCGCTAATCTCTATTCACTAGTTCCTAATAGGTATAGATTTACCATTAGAGATTAGTGATTAGAGACTAGCGATTTATTTTTTTTAAAATTTATAATATGTAAAGGTTTTGATTAACAAATTAATAATTGACATATTTATTTATTGCGAATATAATAACTAATATAAAGTTGATTATCAATTTATTAAATATTCAATATTAAATTTAACAAATTGATAAATAAGCACTTATTATATTATTAAATAAAAATTTAAGGGGGTAATCTTATGGATTTAACAAAATTAGCTACATCTATCGATACTGTATGGGTACTAATTGCAACAGCGTTGGTATTCTTCATGCAAGCAGGCTTTGCAATGGTTGAAACAGGATTTACAAGAGCAAAGAATGCAGGAAATATCATTATGAAGAATTTAATGGACTTTGTTATAGGATCACTTATATTTTGGATATTAGGTTTTGGTCTTATGTTTGGTACAGACCTTGGAGGATTTATAGGTTTACCAGATTTATTTAGTAGAGGCACTTATGAGCACTTAGGACTTGGAATACCACTAGAAGCATTTCTAATTTTCCAAACAGTATTTTGTGCTACAGCAGCAACTATAGTTTCAGGAGCAATGGCAGAAAGAACTAAATTTAAATCTTATCTTGTTTACAGCTTCATTATTAGTGCAGTAATTTACCCAGTAGCAGGACACTGGATTTGGGGTGGTGGTTGGCTTTCAAAATTAGGATTCCATGATTTTGCAGGATCAACAGTAGTTCACTCAATAGGTGGATGGGCAGCCTTAGTTGGAGCAGCAATTATCGGACCAAGAATAGGTAAGTATACTAAGGACGGAAAATCAAAGGCTATACCTGGACACAGCATTACTCTAGGTGCTTTAGGAGTATTTATATTATGGCTTGGATGGTTTGGATTTAATCCAGGATCTACTTTATCAGGTACAAATGTAGATGCTATTTCTCATATTTTTGTTACTACAAATTTAGCAGCTGCAGCAGCTACATTAGTTACTTTAATAGTTACTTGGATAAGATATAAGAAACCTGACGTAAGTATGACATTAAACGGTTCACTTGCTGGTCTTGTAGCAGTAACTGCAGGATGTGATTTAGTATCACCAGTAGGAGCAGTAGCAATTGGAGCTATGTCAGGAGTATTAGTAGTTGTTGGAGTAGAATTATTGGACAAGAAGTTAAAAATTGACGATCCAGTTGGAGCTGTAGGTGTTCATTGCTTTAATGGAGTATTTGGTACTTTAGCAGTTGGTTTATTTGCAGCTAGTGGAGATAACTTAGGCTTATTCTATGGTGGAGGCTTTGGATTATTAAAAGTACAATTGATAGGTATAGGTGCAGTAGGCCTATGGACAATAGTTACTACATTTATAATGTTCAAAGCAATTAAGGCAACTATAGGCTTAAGAGTAAGTGAAGAAGAAGAAATAAGTGGACTTGACATTACTGAACATGGAATTAACAGCTATGCAGACTTTGAAGTTAAAGCTTTTGGAGAATATGAAGCAAATCCAATTAAAATCAAAATGGAGTCATAATAAATTAAATATATATAAAATATAAGGGGGATATCAATTTTGGAAAAGAAAATGACTAAAATAGATATAATAACAAGGACAAACAAGTTTGAAGAGCTAAAAAAAGGTCTTAATGAAATTGGTATAACAGGAATGACTGTATCACAAGTGCTTGGTTGTGGTATGCAAAAAGGTTTTCCAGAATACTACAGAGGAGTACCTTTGGAAATTAATTTAGTGCCAAAGATAAAAGTAGAAATAGTGGTTTCAGAAATACCAGTAGATACAGTAGTTGAAAAAGCAAAAGAAATTCTTAAAACAGGAAAAATAGGAGATGGAAAAATATTCGTATTCCCTGTAGAAAGAGTTGTAAGAATAAGAACTGGAGAAGAAAATTGGGATGCTCTTCAAGATAAATAGATTTTAGAGAGGTTTCACATTTATTCCGAAATATTCTAAAAAGTTAGTGCAATGTTAAGTAAATTAGTATATAATAATATTGTAGATGAAAATGAGTATAAAAGAATTCATGTATACGAAAAATTGTATAAGATACTATAAGATATACAGAAAAAGCTTGGGATGTTAACTATCTCTAGCTTTTTCAGTTATGTGAATAATTTTAAAATAATACTAGAAATGTTGTTATCTTTCAATATCTCATTTATTCCAAAGGAGAAAATATATATGAATTTATTTTTCATTAAACATAAGAAAAGTATTCTTAAAGCAACTATTGCTATTTGTGCAATAGTTTTTGTATATGTTGAAGGAAGTTCACAGATTAGGGCGTATAATTTTAATAGAGTTCATCATTTACTTAATAATTTAAGTATTTCTGTTATATTAATTTTAATTTTATTAGGCATCCTGTGTTTAAGTACCATGACACTTTATGATTATTTTTTATTAGAACATATAAAAGTCAAAATGTCTTTTGCGAAAGTGTGGAAATTATCTTGGATAGCTAACAGTTTTAATAACTTTTTAAGTTTTGCAGGACTTACAGGTGCTAGTCTTAGAACTTTATTATATAAGAAAAATGGTGTAAGAACAAAGGAAGCGGTTTATTCTAGTGTAATTATTGCTTCTTCTACAACTATTGGAGTTTGCTTTGCTTGTTGGCTTGTATTGTTAAACGTTTTAAATGCTAGACCAATTTTAAAAGAATATAATTTTTTATGGATAGGAGTAATAGGATTTGCAATTTATCTTCCTTTGTATTATTTTATATATGAATGGAAATGGTTAAAGAAAAAATTTATGCCAGAAATATATAACAACAATATGGAACCAAAAGAAATAAGAATAAAAGTAATGGCAGTATCTTTACTTGAGTGGTTTTCTATTGCTATGTTATTTTGGAGTATTTGCAGATTATTCACACACCAGGTAGGATTAATTGAGGCAATGGCCATAATAACCATGTCTTCTGTAGGTGCTATGATGAGTTTTATTCCAGGAGGGATGGGGTCCTTTGATTTAATATGTCTTCTAGGGCTTAGGTTTATGGGTACACCACCAGATAGGGCTATGGCAATATTAATTATATATAGACTATTTTATCATGTTATACCATGGATTATAGGTGTATTCCTGGGGATAAGTGAAGTTATTCAAAAGAAACCTAAAGTTAATTAAGAATTTTACGAGGTAAAATTCTTATAAATTGACAATTAAGGAAGTAATTAAGTAGATCTTAATTACCAATCTTAATAATTGCAGCAAAGCTGCAATATAATCTAGTTTTGCCTTAGCAAAACATCCTTCATTGCCAATTGTCAATTGTGCATTGTCAATTTTAAAAATGCGACGCATTTTTCTATATCTGTATACTTAATGATTTGTAATCATAAAATAGATTATATTATATTTAGGAGGTAACTAAATGAGTAAAACTTTAAAATCAGTATTTATTGTATTAGGGATAATTTTAATATTAGCAATACCTGTTGTAAGCGGATATAACAAGATGGTGGCACTTGATCAAGTCGTAACTAGTGCGGAAGGCGATATAGAAACAGAACTGCAGAGAAGAAATGATCTTATACCTAACTTTGTAAATACTGTAAAGGGATATGCAACTCATGAAAAAGAAATATTCACTGAGGTAGCTGATGCCAGGGCAAAGCTTGGAGGAGCAACAAATGTTGAGGAAAGAGCAAATGCAGATGCAGAGCTTTCATCATCTTTGTCAAGATTATTAGTAGTAGTTGAAAACTATCCAGAATTAAAAGCAAATCAAAATTTTAGAGATTTATCTGTAGAGCTGGAAGGCACAGAAAACAGAATTAAAATTAAAAGACAAGAATATAATGAAGCAGTAAAAAATTATAACACTACTATTAGAAGATTTCCCAATTCAATAATTGCAGGAATTTTTGGGTTTGAACAAAAGGATTACTATAAAGCTGCTGAAGGTGCAAAGGAAGTTCCAAAGGTTGATTTCACGAAATAAGTTTACGATGAGGTGAATTCATGGGGAATAATAAAAGTATTAGATTAAAGCTGCTATTACCATTAATCTTAATTATGTCACTACTTGTTATACCTGTTAAAGAAGTAATAGCAGTAACATATCCACAGCCTACAAGCTTAAAATATGTTAATGATTATGTAGGTATTTTGGAAAATAGCACTGTTGAGTATTTAATATCAGTTGGAAAAGAGCTGGAAGATAAGACAGGAGCAGAAGCAACTGTAGCAATCATTAAATCTCTTGAAGGAAATGATATTAGAGACTATGGTTATAAGCTCTTCTCAAATTGGGGAATAGGTGAAAAAGGCAAAAATAATGGTCTGTTAATATTAATTGCTATGGATGAGAGAACTTGGTCTGTAGAAGTAGGAAAGGGACTTGAAGGAGCAGTTCCAGATATTCTAACTAGCAGAGTAATGGAAGAGGTTGCTGTTCCAAGATTTAAAAATAATGACTACAATAGTGGCATCAAGGAAGCCTACTCGGTTCTTGCTGATGCAATCAGTAAAGAGTATGGAGTAACCTTAGAGAAAAATGAGAAAATAAATTACAATTATAGCAATGATGGAAAACATGTAGGAAGCTCTATTCCGGTGTTCTTTATTTTAGGATTACTTCTTTTAGATATAATTTTCAATAGAGCTAGAATAATTAGGTTTTTTCTAGAAATAGTATTTTGGAACTCTATTTTCCGAGGAGGTCGTGGTGGACGCGGAGGCGGAGGCTTTGGCGGAGGCGGAAGTGGTGGTTTTGGCGGCTTCGGCGGTGGAAGCAGCGGAGGCGGAGGATCATCAGGAAAGTGGTAAAATAGGTGCCAGGCACCGGAGAAAGGAGAATACAGGGAATTCTCCTTTCTCCGGTGCCTGGCACCTTTTACTTAATAATGTACTCTAACTAGCCAAAACTTTATATTTTTATCACTCCAACCAAGATCCCATGGAACTCTATATCTATCAGTATTATGGCAGTTTACAAGTGAATAACCCTTTGAATCTGCTCCTGTGACTACTGATATATGGGTAATTCTTCCTTTCTTTTCATAAGCCACAAAATCTCCAGGTTGAAGCTTGTAGGAAGCTTTATATACCTGATTGTAGTTACCTTTTGCAATTACTGAAGCTCTCCCGCTCCCAACCATGTAATCTTTAAACCCTTGTGCATTAAGCCAAGCCTTTGTACCTCCAGTTTTATTAAAATTCCAAGCGCCAGTTTTTTTAAATTTTCCACCTTCAAAAAGAATTTGTGATGCAAAATTTGCACAATCGCCTCCAAGAGGATTATAGTCACCATATTTTTTGTTATATTTGTACCCATACTTCTCTTCAGCAGCAGTACCACAATATTGATCAGCATACTCTACAGCGGATATTCTTCTATTATTTAAATTAGAAAAATCCCTTGAAGTTTGTGAAAGTATGTATTCCTTGATATCATTTGCCTTAATATTATCTAAATTTAAAGAATCTGCAAAAGGATCTGTATACCATTCCTTAGTGATAAACCATTTTTCATCCTTATTATTCAATCTCAAAGAGTGGGAAGTTCCTATTCTAAAACTATTTATCTCTTCTGTTTGGCTGATTTCAGATTTTTCATTTTCATATACATAAACATATTCTGTTGAACACATAAGATTGATATTATAAATTCCATTTCCTCCTTTAATGCTTCTGATAACAATTTTAGGATTAATGCTGATAAATTTTACGCCCTGCTTTTCAGACCAGTTGTGAAGATACTTTAGCTTTTTTATCTCATGTTCATAAGCCCAAGTTCCGTATTTAGTCTTTAGATCATAAATATTCCCTATTGCTTTTTCATCATTTGTTAAAATAGATAAATTTCTTAATCTAAAAATCTCTTCTACCTTTGTTCTTACTTCTTCCTGATTATTATCTAAATTTATTACAGGTGTGTTTTTAAAAAATAAAATAAAGCTAAGGAATGCAAGAATCAGTAGAATCGATAAAAAAATGATAAATTTTGATCTCTTAATAACTATAAACATAATTAGAAAACCTCACTAATATTATATATTTACATTTATATGAAGGTAAATTGATATATATTAACTATGGTAATAATAAATTAACAATTTCCTAATATATTAATTAATAACATAAATTTACTTTTAGGGTTAAATATGATATTATATTACTAAGTATTGAAATGTGTTTTAAGGAGTGATACTATGGGGCAGCATAAAGAAAGAGATTTAAAGCTTGTTACAGAAGAAATAGAAAGCCTAAGAGATGTTTTAAATGAAGTTGTTGCTGACATGGAAAGCTCAGAAGAAGAAGTGTTAGAAGTAAGCAAGGCTTTAGATGAACTCATTAATGAGTATATGATAAAAATTAAGAAAAGTGGATGAGTGAGAAAATTATGGTGAAATTTTTATAGCCATAATTTTTTTTCATTTTCGATAATACTAGGTCCTATGTATCCTATTTTATCTAGCTAGCATATAGTAAATTAGTATGAATTTAGGAGGTGCACTTTTGGATATTTATGTTGTTAAACCAGGGGATAGTATATATACTATTGGTAGACAATTTGGA
This sequence comes from Clostridium homopropionicum DSM 5847, assembly GCF_001263795.1. Lineage (GTDB taxonomy): Bacteria > Bacillota > Clostridia > Clostridiales > Clostridiaceae > Clostridium_H > Clostridium_H homopropionicum. The sequence continues at coordinate 53,762 of NZ_LHUR01000012.1, read as the reverse complement.
GTGTCCCCAGAGAAAATAATAAGAGATAATGAAATAACAAATCCAGGAAGACTAGTTGTAGGACAAAGCTTAGTTATTTTAAGAGACAATTTTAGATATACAGTTGTAGCAGGAGATAGCCTTTATTCCATTGCAAGGAAATACGGGACAACAGTTCAAAGTATACTGGATGCAAATCCTCAAATCACTAATCCATCAGCTATTTCACCAGGACAGGTAATTATCATTCCACCTACTGAGAGAATAGGAACTTTAGAAGTTAATGGATATGCTTTTCCTAATATTAATCTAGATGTGTTAAGAAGAACCCTACCTTATCTAACTTACTTGAGTATATTTAGTTATCAGGTAAGGCCAGATGGAAGTCTTTCTACCATTAATGATACCCCTTTAATACAGGCAGCAAGAGCTGCAAGAGTTGCTCCACTTATGGTAATAACTAATATTGAAGAAGGAGGAAGTTTTAGTAGTCAATTAGCAAGGACTATACTTACAAATCAGCAGGTTCAAGATACTCTAATAAATAATGTTATAGAAACCTTGAGAAGTAAAAATTATTATGGGTTAGATATAGATTTTGAATATATTTTTCCAGAGGATAGGGAGGAATATAATAATTTTCTAAGAAAAGTAGTAGCAAGATTAAGACCTCTAGGCTATACAGTAACCAGTGCATTAGCACCAAAGACCTCAGCAGATCAGCCAGGACTATTATATGAAGCACATGACTATCCTGTTCATGGAGCTCTCTTAAATCACGTAATTCTTATGACCTATGAATGGGGTTACACCTATGGACCGCCTAAGGCTGTTGCTCCTATTAATGAAGTAATAAAAGTACTTAACTACGCAGTTACTGCAATACCTAGAGATAAAATATTAATGGGAATACCAAACTACGGTTATGATTGGACCCTTCCTTACGTTAAAGGTACTGCTGCTAGAAGTATTGCAAATACAGCTGCCGTGGACTTAGCTGCAAGGTACGGGGCCGTAATTAGGTATGATGAAAAATCTCAGGCACCTTTCTTTAACTATTTTGATGCTTCAGGAAGGCAGCATGTGGTATGGTTTGAAGATGCCAGAAGTATGGATGCTAAATTAAGACTTGTTAATAGGTATAATCTTGGAGGAGTAAGCTATTGGACAATAAATAGGTTTTTCCCTCAAAATTGGCTTGTGCTTAATTCTTTATATAGAGTAGAAAAGAAGCTATAATTTAATAATAATAGTAGTAGAAAATTTCAAAAGCATTTTTCATAGTTCATAATTACTAAAAAGATTAAAAGAAGTCGCTAATCGCTAATCGCTAGTAGCTAAAAATTAAAGATTAATAATAAAGTCTTATGACTATAATCTAGCGATTAGAGATTGGAGACTAGAGATTTCTTTTAACTTGTGTTGAAGCTTTCTTATTATTAATTAAAACTTAAAATTCTTTGCTTTACTTAAGTGAAAAAACTACGATAATTACTTGAGGTGATTGCTTATGAGATATGTACCAACTAGCTGCTTAAGACCAGGAATGATTTTAGGAAAAAACCTATACTCTCAGGATGGAGTAGTGCTTCTTGCAAAGGATGTACAAATTACAAAGGAGTACATAGATAATATACAAAAATTATTAATAAATGGTGTTTATATTGAAGATAGTGTATCAGAAAATATCAAAATAGAACATGTAATCTCTGATGAATTAAGAATTAAAGCCGTTAAATCTATAAAACATATTTACAACAACCCCAAAAATATTACTAAAACTTTAGAGATAGTAGAAAATATAGCAAAATCTGTAATAGGTGAAATATTAAGAAATAAAAGCGTAATGATAAATATGATAGATATTAAAAACTATGATGATTTTTTATTCAGCCACTGTGTTAATGTTGCTGTATTGTCATCAGTAATTGGAATTGCGCTAAATTTAGAAGATTCAAAATTAGAAAAGCTGGTAGCATCTGCAATGCTTCATGACATTGGGAAGGTATTTATTCCAAAAGAACTTTTAACAAAAGAAGAACTTACAGAAGAAGAAGAGAAAATCCTAAAATCTCACCCTGAAAAAGGCTACAGATACATAAAAACTTATCACAATTCAATTGCTGTAACCTCCTATGTAGGAATACTCCAACATCATGAAAGATTTGATGGAAAAGGATATCCAGATGGTAAAAAAGGAGAAAAAATATCTCTTTTTGGGAGGATATTATGTCTTTGTGACATCTATGATAAATTAATTACTGAAAGACCACATAGGAAGGCAAGCTTGCCTTCAGAAGCAATAGAGTATATAATGGCTTATAACGGGAGTGTTTTCGACCCTAAGCTAGTTAAGGTATTTCTAAAAAAAGTAGCTCCATATCCTTTAGGAACAATAATTCAGCTAAGTAATGGACAAAAGTCTATAGTAGTAGAAAATAATGAAGATTGCTCACTAAGACCAATAGTAAGAATATTAGATAATCAAGAGATTGTAAATCTTACAGAAGATTGGAATTATAGAAATGTGACAATTGTCAGTGTAAATAATTATTAAAGGTATTAAAGGTGCCTGGCACCTGACAAATGCATTTTAACTAGAATGGAGTGCAAAGGTATGAAAATAGAAATAACTAAAAGCTTCAAGCTTTTTGCTATTTTATTATTCTTAATTATGCTTACTGGATATAACGGAAATATAAATGCTCAAGTTATAGAAGAGCCAATAGTAAAAAAGGACAAGGTTTGGAAGATATTATTTGATGATGAAGTAAATTTTGATAGTAGAGCAGTAAGAGCGATAAATGTAACTAATAAAAAAGGCGAAAAGGTTAATATTAGCTTGGAGCTTAGTTCAGATAAAAAGGCCATACTTGTAAAGCCTCCTATTAGAAATTATGAAGAAGGAGAATCCTATACACTTACAGTAGACACTAATGTTCATGGAGTTAGGAAAGGAAAGCTTAAGAAAAAGAAGCAGTTAAAATTTACTGTAAACGCTGAAAACATTTTCGCAGGAATGACAAATTTGAAACCAGATGATAATGTTATAGCCCAAGGAGACAAAAAATTTATATTTAATGAACTTAATAAAATTTCTCAAGTTGATGAAAAAAATTTAACCAATAGTGGATGGAAAGTTACCATATATAAATTAAGAAATTTTTCAGAAATAAGGCCCCTATTATATAGTATTCAGGGTTCAAAGGATATAAAAATTCCATTAAAATTAAAGGGATGGCTTGGAGTTAGCATTGGATTTACAAGTGATACTGAAGAATTTAAAGTTGCCTATAAAGATAAGGAATTTTCATATAAAAATTTTGATAAAAATAATGTAAAAAGAACAGATAAATATATAAATGAACAATTTATTTTTGCTGAAAATTTTAATGAAGACAGTATTATAATTAGGCCTGTTGAAGGGAAAAAAACAGAAATTGCCTATATTAAGTTTACATCCTTAAATGAAAAGCAAATTTCACTTTATAATAAGAAAGCTTTAGAAGATAAATCTTTGGTATATGATAATGATGGGTTTACGGATTTCTTCTGGGGAAAATATCCTGATGCATCAAAACTAGAAGAAATGCCAGTAAATTTAAAAAATAAGCTAAAGGCTGATGAATTAAACTGGTGTTTAGGAACTACCGGACTTCTTAATTATGATAGTGAATACGCAGGTCCAGCCTTTTATGGAGCAGCTAAATATGATAATGATGTAAGAGAAGGGGACATACTTGCAAGAAAGCAAATCATAAATATAATCAACTCCACTGGGAAAGCACCTGTTGAAGTAGTAGGTACAAAGGGCCAGGAAATTAATTTAGGTGTCAGTGCATCACTCAGAATGAATGCTTTCTATAATGAAAAAGCATTAAAGTTTTTAAATGGGTATATGTATGATTATTATGATGATTGCCTTCAAGAAGATAGCCATTTTCTTAGCTTCTACTATCCAAAGTACAGAAAATATATTATAGAGATATTAAAGGAAGCAAGTGGGTTAAGAGGAGTTAAAAGCTTAAACCTAGATTTTTGTAGATATCCTTATGTAATGGGAAGCGAAGCTAGTCTAGATGAGAAAATCCAAATAATGAATGATTTTTTAAGAGAAATCAGAAGCGAAATTCCGAATATGAAAATTGCAGTAAGATTTCCATATACAGATGCTCTTGCTTATGGCTTAGACGTTGAAACTTGGATACGTGAAAGGCTCGTTGATAGAATAATTCCATCAGCCTTAAGTTATGAGGAATTTTTTGATGTAAGTAAATTTGCTGAATTAGTTAAAGATACTAATATTGAATTGTATGTTGGAATTACTGCGAATATAAAGGGAATAGATTTAACACCTGAAACAGAAAAGCTTCTTAAGGAGGGGAGATACGTTAGCGACAATAAGTATCTTTCACCTGAAGAATATCTATTTAGAGCAAAACAATCCTATGATGCAGGGGCAAAAGGATTATTTCTATTTAATACTTTAAATGATCTTGATCTTGAAAGTGATGTATCTCCAGATCTTAAGCTGTTAAAGTCTTCAATAGAAGTGGACAAGTGGATGGAGTTTGGTTATCCAGCTTACCTAGTAAATTCAAGAATCGATTGGGAGTTATAGATGGAAGGTGGCAGGCACCGGAGAAAGGAGAATTGCGTCAATTCTCCTTTCTCCGGTGCCTGCCACCATTTTATTTCTCTTTAATCAAGCCTTTTCTATAGGCGATAAGCAGCATCTCTAATTCTTTAATTTGCTTTTTTAATTCTTCTCCAATATCTGTATCAGAAACTCTCTTTCTAGAGGCTACCTGTTCTAGAATTATTGTAGAAGATAATATATCCTTTTCTTCCTCTATAGCTTTTCGAATAGATTCGAAAGGTTCATGTGAGGATAAAAGCAAACCATAGGAATTGTAAATCAAAGTGTAGCCTGCAATTCCGGTTTCAGGCTGATAAGCTCTGCAGAAACCACCATCAATTACAAGCAGCTTACCATTAGCCTTTATTGGGTTTTCACCTTCCTTTGTCTTAACAGGAATATGTCCATTTATTATATGGGAAGAATCCGGATCCAGATTAAATTCTTTTAAAATATTAAAACAAACCTCATCGTCATCTCTATATTTATAATAAGGATTTTTCTTTTCCACATGAGTTTTCTTATCGCTGATAAAATATCTTTCAAAGGTAGTCATTCTGTGCTTACCAAATTCGGGAGAATCAGGACCGCACCATAAATACCAGACCATATCCATTGCGAATTTTTTTTCTTCGGTGCCATTCTTGAAGAAGTATGCTTCACGGGTTAGAATGTCAAACTTATCTAAAAGAGCTTTGCCGCTGTAGGACTTACCTTCAAGAATCAATTCCTTAAAAGAACCATCCTCATTAAGTGGAATACATCCGTGGTATAAAAGATTAGAGTTACATACTAAGTACATGCTGCCCTTACTATATATAAATCTAATATGTCTCTGAAGCTTTTCACTATTAACAAAAGAACGTTTAAGCTTATGAATTAAGTCTTCTTCTTGTACTGTCAACTTATAAGGGTCATTTGAATCTATTGTTGGGAATAGTTTATCATTTAACTCATAAATAGTATCATTTAAATTAATAGTGCCATTTTCATAATCTATTTTATCTAATAGTAGCTGATCACTCATTAAAAATTCAGGACGGTTTTGAAGAATCTGACCTTCTAGCTTAAATTGAATAATAGCAATAGCCTTATGCATTTTTGCAATTAAAGATATTTCTTTTTTAGTTAGAGTTTTATCAATAGTTTTTGGAATAAATCTTTTACAAGTATCTTTCTCATAAACATCCATAGCAAAGGTAGCTAAAGGAAGTAGATTAATTCCATATCCATCTTCAATAGTATTTAGATTAGCATATCTCAAGGAAATTCTAAGCACATTACAAATGCAGGCTTCGTGACCGGCTGCAGCTCCCATCCATAAAACATCATGATTTCCCCACTGAATATCTACTGAATGGTGCTTCATAAGAGCTTCCATGATTATTTCAGCACCAGGGCCTCTATCATATATGTCACCTATTATGTGAAGTCTATCAACTACTAGTCTTTGAATTACTTTAGAAATCGCAGTAATAAATTCAGAAGCCCTATCTATATCAATCATTGTAGAAATAATTCCATTGTAATATTCATGCTTATTAACTGTATTGTCTTGCTCATGAAGTAATTCTTCAATTATATAGGCAAAATCCTGAGGAAGTGCTTTTCTCACCTTTGAACGGGTGTATTTTGAAGACACTAATCTGCATAATACAATTAGTCTATATAAGGTAACCTTGTACCATTCTTCTAAATTAGCTTCAGAACTCTTTATTAATTCTAATTTTTGTTCTGGATAATATATTAATGTAGCTAAATTTGCTTTTTCTCCTTCGGAAAGAGTATTTCCGAAAACATCATCTATTTTACGCTTAATAACTCCAGAGGCATTTTTAAGCATATGAATAAAGGACTCGTATTCCCCATGGATATCGCTAATAAAATGTTCAGTACTTTTAGGTAAATTCAAAATAGCCTGAAGATTAACTATCTCTGTACTGGCAGAGGATATATTTGAATACTGCTTTGAAAGAAGCTTTAAATATTTTAAATCCTTTTGTATGAGTTCTAAGTTATTCTCGTCACAGAAGGTCATGAGGGTTCCTCCTTATATAAATCATGATAAAATACTTGCATTTTTATTATACCACATATTAGTATATACGCTAAGAAGAAAAATTGTGCAATATGATAATTATTTGTGAAATAGTGTATACTAATTAAATTTTAATGTGTAAATTTTTATTGTTTTAAAAAATCTTGCTTTTGAGGTAAAATAGAGGTATCTATATTTAAAGATTAAATTCATATTGCTCTATTAAGACTAATCAATTAACAAACAAGAGGTGAGAACATTGAGTGAAACAGTTTTAATTGTTGAAGATGAAGAGAGAATGAGAAAGCTAATAAGAGATTACTTTGAGAATAGTGGTTTTTCTGTACTTGAAGCTTCAAATGGTGTTGAGGCTCTAAATTTGATTAAAGAAAATAAAGTAGATTTAATGATACTTGATATAATGATGCCTTATATGGATGGGTGGACTGTTTGTACAACTTTAAGGAAAACTTCCCAGATTCCAATAATAATGCTTACAGCAAAGGGAGAAGAAGAAGATAAACTTCTTGGTTATCAGCTTGGAGCAGATGATTATGTAACAAAACCTTTCAGTCCAAAGGTATTAGTGGCTAAAGGAAAGGCGCTGCTAAAGCGGATTGGTGCAAATAGTATAAATGAAGAAGTAAGTCTAGAAAAGGAAGAAGTAAATAGAATCTTTAAATTTAATGGTCTAAAAATAAACGAATTATCTCATATTGTAACCCTTGATGAAGAAGAAATTCTACTTACTCCAAAGGAATACGAACTTCTGGTATTTTTTGCAAAGAACAATGGAATTGCCTTCACAAGAGATCAGATATTAGATAAGGTTTGGGGAATGGACTATTATGGAGGTCCAAGAACCGTAGACACTAACATTAAAAGACTTAGAGAAAAATTAAAAGATAAAGCTGAATACATAGTAACTGTTAGAGGAAGCGGCTACAAGTTCGAGGTGAGGGAATGAAGAAAAAAATTGCAATAAAGTTATTCATAATTACCGTAATATTTTTTATTATTTTTATAACAACTCAACTATTATTTCAATCCCTTTTCTTTCAAAACTTTTATACAGATAGAAAAACAAAAATCTTAAGCAAAAATCTTGAAAGCTTTTCAAAGGACTATGTAAAAAACATTGGCAATATAGATAAAACCTTAGAAAATATAAAAAGCTTTGAAGAAAATAATAATGCTAAAATCGTAATATTAGAAAGTAATGGACTTTTAAGCTATATAACCGATGGACAAGAAATGAGAGAATCCATTAAAGTAAAAATGGTAAAGGATATTATAAGACAGTGGACATCAGACCCTGAGGCATTTAAGGATTTACAGAAAAAAGGAGAAACAGTAACCTATATATTTAATGATAGAGAATACAATATAAAAAATATTGTAACTATAGAACCTATTATATTTAACAATATCCCTGGAAAGGTTATTTTCGCTGTATCTTCTCTTCAGTCAGTGGAGGAAGCTGTTGCGGTTATGAAGGAATTTTATACCTACATATATATAGCAGCATTAGTCTTAATTGTTTTAATGTCATTTATTTATTCAAAAATTATATCTAAGCCATTAATACATTTAAATGAAAAAGCATTAAAAATGGCATCCTTGGATTTTACTGAAAAGTGCAGTGTAGAAAGTGAAGATGAAATAGGAAATCTCGGCAGAACCTTAAACTTTTTATCTGACAATCTAAGCAGTGCTTTGAAGGGTCTTCAAGATTCTAACGACAAGCTAAAAAAAGACATAGAAAAGGAAAAACAGCTTGAAGAAATGAGAAAGGAATTTGTTGCCTCAGTTTCTCATGAACTAAAAACCCCTATAAGCTTGATTGCAGGATATGCTGAGGGAATAAAGGACCATATAGTAAAAGAAGAGGACAAAGACTATTATATGGATGTAATTATTGATGAGGCTGAAAGAATGAGCTGCCTTGTATCAGATATGCTAGAGCTTTCAAGGCTTGAATCTGGAACCGTTAAAATTAATAAAGAACCTTTCTTTATTGATAAAACCATAAATAAAATAATAAAAAAACTTGAGGGAATAAAGGAAGACTATAATAAAGGAATTAAAATAGAAAAAAGTCTTGAGGAAAACCTAGAAGCCTTTGGAGAAGAAAATAAAATAGAAGAAGTAATCACAAATTTCTTAACCAATGCCCTTAGACACACTAAAGAAGAAGGTTACATTTTTGTAAGAGCAAAAGGAGATAAAGCTAAACACAATATAATAGTAGAAATAGAAAATCAGGGAGAACAAATTCCAGAGGAAGAAATAGAAAAAATATGGGACAGATTCTATAAGCTTGATAAATCAAGAAATAGAGAGGCAGGAGGTACAGGACTTGGTCTTGCCATAGTTAAGAATATACTAATACTTCATGACAGTGAGTATGGAGTAGTTAATACGGAGAGTGGAGTTAAATTCTATTTTATAATGAAAAGAAATCGCTAGTCTCTAAGCACTAATTCCTATGGATACATCTAAATCCATAGGGATTAGCTAAACCATTGGGAAATTTCCTTTCTTAATTCTTCAGTTGTAAGAAAATCTCCTTTTGAAATGTCTTGCTGTCCCTTTTTTATTTTATCTAAAACATACAATTTATACATAAATTCTTCTATATCAAATACTTCAGGAAAACTAGAAATTATATTCATAATATCTTGCTTTAAAACTTGCATTATATCACCTCCGAATCGTAATCCTTACTTTAATTATATCCTACTTACAAATAAAAATACAGGCAATACACCTATATTTTTATTTCAGGCTGTTGATAAACATATTTTGTCAATAGCCCCTTACATTTATTACAAAATGGATTTTGAATGTTTATGTAGAATTAATATCTAAGTGCTTAACTTCTGATAAAGCTAATTTTAAAACTAGCAGACCTTCGGCAAAGGTTCAGAATATGAAAAGATAGCGAAAGTGCTATCGCACTATTTTTGCTTATTTCAAGGCTATTCTCTATCTGTATTTGTGAAAGTAGATCATTTCTTAAAATGCTACGCATTAAAAATTTATAAATTCAAAAACCCTATGAGTTTGCATAGAGTTTTTGAACAATCTGAATGAAAAAATCCAGGCGATTCACCTGGATTTTTTCACTACTGCATCTATTCTGACAACTTCAAACTAAGGGTTTTTGTCTTTCCATCTCTACTAATTACAACTTCAACAGTGTCTCCTGATTTATGTTTTTGCTTTAATTCATTAATTTCTTGAACAGTTTTAACTGCTTTTCCATCAAACTTAGTAATAACATCTCCAGGCATTAAACCAGCTTTTTCAGCAGGGCTGAATTCCTCGATTTGTTGAATGTACACACCTATTGGTAAATTATATTGTTTTGACAAGCTGTCATTTATATCAACTACACTAATTCCTATTTTTAATAGTGGCTTTATGAGGTTCTCTATTTTAGGTTTAACTGCATTAATTGGTATAGCAAAACCAAGACCTTCTATCTCATCGCCGCCTATTTTAGCTGAGTTAATTCCTATAACCTGACCATATATGTTTACTAAAGCTCCACCACTGTTACCAGGGTTAATAGCTGCATCTGTTTGAAGGTATTTTTGTGTTTGTCCATCAACAGCCACCTCTCTATTTACAGCACTTATTACTCCTGAAGTTACTGTACCTATAAATTGTTTTCCGAGAGGATTACCTATAGCAATGGCAGGGTCACCTGCTTCAAGAGCATCGGAATCGCCAAATTCAGCAACGGCTGGAACAGTAACCTTTTCTGTAAGCTTAATTACAGCTATGTCCATGGAAGCATCATAATTTATAAGCTTTGCAGTGATTTCCTTTCCTTCTTTTCCATCGTTAAATATTACAGTAATCTTCTTTGCACCACTAACTACATGATAGTTAGTTAGGATATATCCTTCCTCGCTGAAAATTATACCAGAACCCATACCTTCATCAGATTGAGAAACACCAAATCTATTCACACTAGAGGTAGTTGTAACAGAAACTCCAACAACAGCTGGTCCTACCTGTTTTGCAATATTAGCAACCGATAGTGGTACCGTATTTGTTGAGGTTTTAACTACATTTGAAGTATCTTTATTAGTACTTGCAGTTTTGCTTTCTGAAACAATGGTTCCATTAGCCTCTCTGCTTATAAAATACTTAATAGTACCAGCAGAAGAAACAGCTCCTCCTAAGGTTGCGGATAAAATACCAACTAAAAGATAAGAAGTTATTTTCTTACCCATACCTTTGTTATGCTTCTTATTTTCCTCTGGGTTAACCTTGCAAAAAGATTCAACATTAATGTAATCTACATTGGTAGCATTAGTGGTAGTAAGACCTTCTGAGTTATTATTTGAATCATTATTTAGATTATCATTTAAATTAAAATTATCCATATAAATTCCTCCCATTAAAAGATAGTCGCTAGGTGCTAATCACTAATCGCTAGAGTAGTTTGACTTAAACTATAGAGATTAGCGATTAGTGATTAGGGACTTCTTTAAATTATTTAACGTTTTCTTAGTATTATTCTATTCTGCTATTGTTACAATTTAATGACAGAGTTATGAATGAAATGTTAAAAAATTGGCTATGTTTTAAGAGATTGTTGATTTCGTATAATATAGAAAACAATTCTAAGTTTAGAATAACTACAGCAGCTAAAATTTCATTAACTCGCTCAGCTCAGACAAATGAAATTTCTTAACGCTTCTTTAGTTATTCTAAATAAGAATTGTAATTTCTATATTATAATGAACTCACCAATCCCAAAAATAGCTTAGGGTACTAATAGAAAGTTTTAAATGAATGTAAAAAACCAACATTCATTTAAAACAAAGCCAAAAAATTAAATGGTGGTATAATCATAGAAATTAGTGACTAGCAACTGGACACTGGCAACTGGTCACTGGTCACTAAAAAGAGAATTAATCTCCCCGCCTATTAAGATTATAACAGAGGTCAAATAAAGCCATACCATTAGAGCAATTACGGCTCCTATACTTCCATAAAGTCTGGAATAATTTGCAAAGTTATCTACATAATAAGCAAAGCCAAGAGATGCTAAAACCCATCCTATGGTGGCAAAAATTGATCCAGGTAAAGCATCTATAAAGCTTGAAGGTGTACAAGGAGTAATTTTATATATTAATGTAAAAATAAAAATCATAATCAGAAGAGCCAGAATATATCTAAGAAAATTCCATATATATATAAGTTCTAGAGACAAATTAAACCATAAGGTTAATTTTATAAGTATGAAGTTTCCAAGAACTAATAGGAAAAGTGAAAATATAATTAAGAAAGATAAAATTATAGTTGATAAAATAGAAATTACTTGAAGCTTCCAAAAGGGCCTGCATTCTTCTTCATTATAAGCTTTATTAACAGCTTTAATTACAGCATTGAAACCATTGGAAGCTATCCAGATAGTGACAATTAAACTAAAGGATAATAAATTTCCCTTCCTGGAATCGAAAATTTCTACTACCGTATCAGAAATTAGGCTATATACATTAACAGGAAGAATATTTTTTAGGCTTATTAGAACTTCTTCACTGCTAACATCACTGTAACCTGCAATAGTAAACAAAAAAATAAAAAAAGGAAATAAGGACAACAAAAGATTATAAGAAAGTTGAGAAGCCAGAGCTAAAATATCATCTTCCTTTAATTTACGGATTAAGGTAATAAAAAGATTTGCTTTTCTAGTTTTCATAAAAGTAATACCCCTTTAAAAGAAATGATACTAATAGTATATCAAAAGTAATACATAAATATTAAAACAAATCGTTAGTAGCTAATCACTAATCTCTAGCATTTATCAAAACCAATAGATACTAGGGACTAGTGATTAGCGATTTCTATAAAGAAAGATTAGGGAGTTTACTTGTGAACTAGAATATTTACCATAAATGAGTAATATCATATAAAGTGTGCAAAATACATGAAATAGATTTACATGAAAAAATAGGAAATAGTGGCAATATAATAAAATTTAATTATAGTTCTCTTGCAATTTACCTAAAAATAGTATAAAATCATTTCGATAACAAAAAAAATGAAAAAAATTTCTTATAAGTGCAAACTTTTATAAAAAATTAACGTATTAATATATGATAATGTGTTAGGGAATTAAAAAGTTGCACCAACAGGTGATAAACTTAGCAACAAAAGTAACATTTACCATATATAAAATCTATACTTTTTGTTGATATATGGGACAAAAACCTATATAATAAATATTGTATTATATTTGGTATTATAGAAAAACAGTTCAATTCCTAGAAATCTTTAATTAATAAAGAGGGAAATGGGCGTTTTTGTAGAATATAAATATAATTCTTTAAATTTTTTATTTTGGGAAGATAATGTTTACACTGCTTATTTTTATCCTTTCCAAATATAAATAATTTATTCACTAACTTAGTTATAAATTTTTAAAAAAATATATAAATCTTATAAAATGGGAGGGAACAAAAAGTGATTAAAAAGAAGATGAGTTTACTTCTAGCAGCAGTTTTAGTTGCATCAGGAGTAGGAATGGTTAAACCAGCTGCAGCAGCAGTTGCGGCACCTAAAGTAACTTATGTAGCACCAGCAATCACAATGGCTGAAGTAGGAGATGATTTCTCATTTGCTCTTCAATCAGATTATGCAGGAAAAGTTCAATATCAAATTTGGGCTCAAAATACTGCAACAAAAGCATGGTATGAATTAACTAAAGGATATACTGAATTAGTTAATGGAAAAGATCCATTTATACCTACAAATGTAAACAACTTACCAGCAGGAAGCTACAAAGCTTCAGTTTGGGTAAAAGCTGAAGGAAGCACAGCTAAATATGATTCATATGCAACAGCTAGCTTCAAAATCCAAAAAGATGGATACTTTGCTGGAAGAGCAAAGATGGACAATTTAGGATTAAAAGATACTTATACAGTAGGAGAAGCTGTAACAATAACTGGAGCTGACCAATACAAGCTTCACGTATTTGATCCTTCTGTTGCTGAAAGAGCTAAAGGCTGGACTATAGATGCAACTTATGAAACAGCTGCAGCTACTGCAGATGATTTTAAATTTGCAAAACCAGGCAAATACTTAGTAGATGTTTGGGGAAAGAAAGCTGACAGCAAAAATCTTTATGATGGCTGGACTTTAAAAGTAGTTACAGTTACAGCTTCTACTGGATTACCAGCAGCTACAGTTGTAGATGCAGACACTACTAAACTTCCAATGCAAACATTAGTACAAATTAAATTAGATACAACAACTCCAGAAAACTACAAAGTTTCTGTTGGAACAACTGCATTAGAATTAAGAACAAATGCAGCTGGAGAAAAAGTATTCATCGGAGTAGTAAATGGTACTTTAACAGCTGATCAAGTTAAAGCAGCAGTTAAGGTTGAATCAACTGCAAAAGAAACAGTTGCATTCACAGTAACTAGTGCAGATACTACTAAACTTCCAATGCAAACATTAGTACAAGTTAAATTAACTACAACAACTCCAGAAAACTACACAGTTAAAGTTGGAACAACTGCATTAGAATTAAGAACAAATGCAGCTGGAGAAAAAGTATTCATTGGAGTAGTAAATGGTACTTTAACAGTTGATCAAGTTAAAGCTCAAGTAGTAGTTCAATAGTCATAATAACTAAGGGAATTAATATTTAATTTTATAAAGAACTTAAATAATAGGAGGGAATATAAAAATGGCTAATAAAAAAGTAGTTAGCGTATTATCAACAGCAGCTATCGGAACATTAATAGCTACAGCTGTAGGTTCAACAGTATTCGCTGCAGTTGATGGATTAGTAGTAAAAAATGCAGCAGGATCATATTTAAATTATGACTTAGATGCATTAAAGGCATCAGTAGTAAACGATGCTTTAGGTCAAGCTGGAGCAGAATTATACAAAGATTTCGATGCAGCTAGAACAGCAGGTTCTATAGTATCTTACCATGATAACAAAGTAGGATTTGTAGATGCAGCAGCAGTTCAAAAAGCAGCATTAGATGCAGCTTTAGCTGGAACAAACTTTGCATTAGACACTTTCACTGAAAGTTCTACAGAAACAGTTCTTCCTGCAACAGTTTACCAAGCAACAGTAACAAATGGTAAAGTTGTAGCTGGAGCTGAAGTTAAACCTACAACTTCTGTAACTTCTGCATTAGCTGTTCAATCTGTAAGTGCTATAAATACTAATAGTCAAAGTGTAGCATTAGATAGTGCTACAAATGTTCAAGCAAATGCTACATTCAGCGTAGTTCTTGGAACAGAAGTTGATCCTGCAACAGTAGCATCAGCTAATATTAAATTATATTCAATAAGTGCAACTACTGGAGCAGCAACACAAGTTGGATTAACTGGAATAGGATTAGATACAAACGATACAACAAACAAGACAATAGTTGCAAGACCAGCAACATATTTAACTAAAGCAACTAAATATAAATTAGTAATAACTACAGGATTAAAAGATAAAGCTGGAAATGCTTTAGCAGCAAATAAAGAAGTAAGCTTTACAACAGATAGTTCATCAGTAATAGTTGCAGCAAATGGAATTACTACAACTGATACTGGATTAGCTGTTACTACTGCGCTTACAAATAGTAATGTACCTGCGAATGATTTACAAGTTAATGACTATATGACAGTTACTTACGATACAACTCTTGATGCTTCTACAGTAAACAATTCAAATGTAAGAGTTAAAGACTTGACATTAGGAACTTACATTGTATATACTCCTAGTGTTATAGGCGGAAATGCAATCAGATTAACTTGGACTGCAGCATTAACTACAGGACACCAATATCAAGTTGAAATTAACAATGTTAAAACTGCAATTGGCGATCCAGTAGCAAACAATGTAATTAAATTTGTAGCTAATGATACAGCGTTAACATTAAATGCATTAACTGCAAAAGATCTTGGAGATGATTTAACTCTTGCTGCTACAAGATTATATCCAAAAACTGCAAGCGGAATGTATGGAACTACTTACAAACAAGGTGTTGGATTTGTTTTAACATTAAATGGAAAAGCTGATCCTGCAACTGTAATAGATAGTAACATTTATTTAACACAAAAAGATAAAACAGAAAAAATCCCAGTAACAATTTCTTACAATAAAGATGAAGGAAATGCTAATAGTGTAATTAGAATAACTCCAGCTGCTGACTTAACAGAAGCAACAAATTATACATTACACATCGGAACTGGAGTAAAAACAATAGCAGGTACTGCAGTTGCAACTGAAATTACTCAAAACTTTAAAACAGCTGATCTTACAGCACCACAAATTCTTGGAGTTGATGGTATAGATACTGTTCAATCAGGAGTAGCTAATAAGATAGTAATTCACTTTAGTGAAGCAGTTGCATCAGCAACAAATGCAGATGCATTCCAAGCATTAGTTGCAAATATAACAGGTGCAGCAATTGGAAATACTAACCCTATTTCTATAACTGATTTAACTACAAATGTTGATGGAGATGCTGCAGGTATATTAAATAGAACTGAATTATCAACAGATGGAAAAGACTTGACTTTAACAGTTACACCAACAGTTACAAATAGAGCTTACAGAATCAGAATTGCAGCTAGAAATACTACAACTGCAGCTGCATACATTACAGATGCTAATAATACAACAGCAGGTGCTACATTAAATACTTCAATTCCTTCAACTTATGATGTTGTATTTACAACTGCAAAAGATAATGTTAAACCAGCAGTAACAGCAGTTACTAAAACTTCACTTGCTGGTACAGCAGTTACTTCAGGAGTTACAAATTTAGCTAATAACCAAGTATTAGTATTTAAAGTAGGAAAACAACTTGATGCTACAATGGCTAATGCAGCAGGTACTCAAGCAGTTCCAGCAGCAAATGCTAAACTAGTTAATTTAACAACAGGAGCTCAATTGACATTAAATGCAGCAGGATTAACTTTAGTTGGCCAAAATCCAGCAGGAGTAACTTACTCAACACTTACACTTACATTACCAGGTGCAGCTATAACTGAAGGTAAGTACGAATTAACACTTACTGGATTAAAAGATACAAATGGCAATGTTCAAGATGGAACATACACATTTGACTTTACAGTAGATACTACAGTTTCAGCTGTTTTAGATACAAATACTGCAACTCAATCTTATGTATATACTGCAGTGAGTGCTGATGGAATACTTGATGGAGTTGGAGATACAAAAGCTCTAATTACAAATCAAGTAGGAGTACTTGTAAATTCTCCAATATATGTAAAATTCAATGAAGTTCTTACAGGCTTAGATGCAACATCAGTTGTTCTTACTAAGGATTCTGATGGAACAGTAGTTGAAGGTGCTGTAGTAGTTGATGCTGATGGACAGGGAGTTAAATTTACTCCAGCAGCAAATCTTGCAAACAATACTGCATATAAATTAACAATTAAGAAATCAGTTGTTAAAGATAATGTTGGTAACCCATTAACAGATGATATTAATGTAAGATTTAAGACTGTAGCAGCAACTACTGTACCTACAGTAACATACAGTGTAAAAACTTACACTGCAGTAGATGATAATTCTGTTAATAGAGATACTGCTATTACATTAACATTTAATGGTGTAGCAGCAGCTGCAGCAGGTGTTAGCGGAACTTATACTTTAACTGAAGACACTGATAATAACGGAGTATTTGGTAATGCTGGAGACGCAGTTATAACAGTAAAACCTGTACTTAGCACAGATTCTAAGTCAGTAGTATTGTATCCTGATACTGCTTTAGCAGCAAGCACAAACTATCAATTAACTGTTAATAACACATTAACAGTAGATGGAGTTCAATTAAATACAAATGCACTTGCTGTTACTACTCAAACATTTAAGACTAATGCCTTAACTGATGCAACATCTACAGTTGGTGTACAATCAGCAAAATATGATTCTACTAACAAGACTTTAGTAGTTACATTTGATAGACCAGTTGATGCAGGAACTGCTGGACTTCTAGCTAACTATACAATTACTGGTGGAAATCTTGTTATAGTTGGAGCAAATGGTATTGTTAGTGGAAATACTGTAACATTTGTAGTAGATACTACAAACTCAGTTATAGTTCCAAATGTTACAACAATAGCTGCAAAAGCTGCTGCATTATATCAAACTTCAGGAGGAACATCAGCTTGTGGAACAGGCGCAGCTGTTGTTAAATAGTATAAATTATAATACTAAATAACTTCACTCCCTACTAAGGGAGTTAGGCGCTACACAAAATGTTCGGATAAATAATTATGAAAAATGAGAAGGATAGCCCAAGTGGTTATCCTTCTCATTTTTCTTCAAAAATTTAATCTGCTACGAAATACTCAAATGACAAATCTGTCATTTGAAATTATTGGGGAAGAAACATAAAGCTTATATTTTAATTGGAAATTAAAAAAATTCTACATAGCGAAGAACAAAATGAAGTTTGAAAGATTAAATGTATGAAAACAGACACCTGTTGTTTGCTTTCATACATTTTTTTATTATATAATTTTTATAATTAGTAAAATATAATGATAATATTACCAATTAAAATCTTTTAAATTAAAAACATGATGGAGGAATCTATGCTTAAATGGATTTTAAATAAAGATTTAAAATTTCAAATAGCCCTAGTATTATTTATAGCCCTAAGCGTACCCACAGCAGTATTAATATGGAACATATTAGTACCAGCGAGAATGAGTGACGCCGTAAGGGTAATGCAGGAAGATAAATCAAGAAATCTGCTAAATTATATTGATGAGACTATAGACAAGACAAAAATTGGAAACATTAAAAATGAAAGTAGCAACGAGAAAGCTGTGGCTGCATTTCTAGAACCTCTTTCAAAGATTGTACGTGATACTAGAATAGGCATATATTATTCAGAGGATAAAAAGATTTATACCTATGGAAAGCTCTTGGACAAAAGAGGCAATAAAAAAGCAGAGGAAATAAATTTTACATACATAGATAATAATATAGAAAGCAGTTTAAAGAATGTTCAAGAGACGAAGAGTGATAAGGCGGAATACATAAGTTACAATGAAAGAGAAATTCAAAGGTATTTTCATCCTCTTAGTGTAGATGAGAAGGTTATTGCAGTAGCTTGGAGCGATACTCTTATGCCCCCAGAGCTTAAGACAGCAAGAAATATATTTATTTCATTAATTTTAATAGTTCCTTTAGGATTATTAATAAGTGTACTATTGCTAATTGCTATTATAAAAAATTTGAATAACAACATAAAGAAAATAAAGTATGCTCTTGAAACTATGTCAACAGACCTATCCTATAGAATTGAGTCAATGGGGGGAGATATAGGCAGCGTTGCAGATTCCATAAATGCAATGGCACAAGATCTTCTGAAAAAAGAAAAATTAGAAGAACAATTAGCAAGAGCAGAAAAATTAGCCTCCCTTGGACAAATGATATCTGGAGTAGCTCATGAAATAAGGAATCCTCTTGGAATTATAAGAGGTACAGTTCAACTTATGGAAAGAGATTTTAAGAATGATACAAGACTAACTGAATACATAAAAATAGTTAAGGAACAATCGGATAGAGAAAGCAAAGTAATTCAGGAACTTTTAGATTATGCTAGACCATCGAAACAGATGTTAATAGAAATGAATATAAATATGCTCATTAAAAGTGTTCTCTCCTTTACAAATAAGTACATTCAAGATAAGAATGTGAAGATTATAAATGAACTTGAAGAAAAAATGTCACTAGTGAATATTGATTGCGACAAAATCAAGCAGGTATTTGTAAATATAATTATAAATGCCTGTGAAGCTATGGAAAATGGCGGTACATTAAAAATAGTAACTAAAGAGGAGAATGGATTTATTATAACTAGTTTTGAGGATAATGGAACGGGAATGGACGATGAACAAATAAAAAATATATTTAATCCATATTATACAACAAAAGCAAGTGGAACTGGACTAGGACTTTCCATAAGCAACGGAATAATACAGCTGCATGGAGGTGCCATAGAAGTTATTAGTAAAAAAGGAGAAGGCTCGAAATTTATTATTAAAATACCTATCTACAAAAAGGAAGGTGAAAACATTGGGTAGAATATTGGTAATTGATGATGAAGAATATATAGGCTGGATTATTCAGAAGACTTTTGAAAACACTGATAATGAAGTTTTAACAGCTTTAGATGGTAAATCAGGTATTCTAGAGGTTCATAAAAAGAATTTTGATTTAGTATTCTTAGATTTAAGATTGCCGGATATGGATGGGATGAAGGTACTAGAAGAACTGAAAAAAATACAGAAAGATATAATAGTTATAATAATTACTGCCCATGGAAGTATTGATACAGCTATAGAGAGCATGAAAAGAGGTGCATTTGATTACATAACAAAACCTTTTGATGTGGATGAATTGATGATTCAAGCTGAGAAAGCTATGGAAATAGGGAGACTTAAAGGTGAGGTTAAATATTTAAGAGATGAAGAAGCAAAGAAAATAAGTAGTGAAGAATTTCATAGTAAAAATGAAAAGCTCAATTTGATTTATAAAGCTATGGAACAGATAGGAAAAGCAGAGGCAGCAGTATTAATAACAGGAGAAAATGGAACTGGAAAGAAAGTAATTGCACGAAGGCTACATCAGTTAAGCAATAGACAAAATGGTCCATTTATAACCTTCAATTGTGGAGCTATTTCTGATGAGAAGGCAGAAGAAGAGCTTTTTGGCTATGAAAAAGATTCTCTAAGAAATTATGAGGAAAAGAGGCTTGGCAAATTTGAATTGGCAAATAAAGGTACAATATTTTTAGATGATATAGAAGAAATGAGCCTTAATATGCAGCTTAAGCTTTTAAGAGTACTTGAGGAAAAAGAAATCCAAAGAGTTGGAGAAAAGGAAAATATAAAAGTTGATGTAAGAGTTATTGCAGCATCAAATAAAGATCTTAAAGAAGCTGTGTCAAATGGAACATTTAGGGAGGAATTATATTATAAATTAAATGTAATTCCAATTGAAATACCACCTTTAAGAGAGAGAAAAGAAGATATAAGTGATCTTGTAGATTTATTTATCAGAAAATATGATATGCACAATAAAATAAAAGGAATTTCATCAGAGGCTTTGAAGATGATTAGAAATTATCATTGGCCAGGGAACATAAGGGAGTTAGAAAATGTAATTGAAAGAATTGTAATACTGTCAAATGAGCCATATATTAAATCCACAGAGCTGCCTATAGAAATCCTTGATCAAAGGAAAAAAGCAAAGGAGCCAATAATCTATTTTCCAGAAGAAGGCATAAGCTTAGAAGAAGTTGAGAGAGAGTTAATTATTAAAGCTTTAAGTATGAGCAAAAATAACCAAAGTAAAGCTGCACAATTGCTTGGAATAACTAGATCAGCACTTATTTATCGTATGCAAAAATATTTAATAAATTAGTATAAAAAATAATAATGTGGAAGGTGATAAATCTTGGAAAGCGTTGCTAAAGCAAAAAAAATCGGTTTTAAAAAATTTCTATCTAAGAAACCAGTGAAAATAATAATTGGGGTATTACTGGTAGCAATTATTGGACTAATTATATATAATTCAAGTTATGTCCAAAAGAAACTTTCCTCTAATTCAACTACTGTGCAGAGAACAGCAAATGTAAAAAAAGGAGATATCAAAGTCACAGTAAGCGGTTCTGGTGCAGTTTATTATGTACAAAGTCAAGAAACTGTTTCAAAGGTAGATGGCATAGTAAAAAAAGTGTATTTTAAAGAAGGGGATAAGGTAAAAGCGGGAGACCTGTTAGCTGAACTAGATGATAGTGATCAGCAGAGTAAAGTGCAAGATGCGTCAAGCAGTCTAGCTCAGACAGAACTATCAAATAACTCAGCCTACGAGGATTTAGAGAACCTTACTATAAAAGCACCTTTTAGCGGGCAAGTAACAGGAATATCAGTTAGTAGTGGTGACACTGTAAATAAAGGTGCTGCAATTCTAACAATCACTGATACATCAAAACTTAAGGTTACTTTACCTTTTAATGCAGCAGATGTAAAACTAATTAAAACTGGTACAGCTGCCGATGTTAATATAGCTTCTCTTATGCAGGTAGTCAAGGGAACTGTAACATATGTAAGCAGTCAGCCAGCAGTTTCTTCAAATGGAACACTTCTTTATAATGTTGAAATTCAAATAAGCAATCCTGGAGCATTAACAGAAAATATGGTTGCAAGTGCTGATATTAGTACAACAAAAGGGACTATATCCAGTATAGACTCAGGAAAATTAAGCTATATAAACAAAACAACCATTACAAGTAAGGTATCAGGAAATGTTGAGAGTGTTTCTGTAAAGGAGCATCAACAAGTAAAATCGGGAACAACAATGGTCAAGCTTCAAAGTGATGAAGTCGAAAAATCAATAAGAACTGCATCATTGAACATTGCAAACTCTCAAAAGCAAGTAAGTACAGCACAAGAAAAGCTAGAGTATTATAAAATTTATGCTCCTTTTGATGGAAGTATTATTTCTCAGACAATAAATGTGGGAGACAGCG
The DNA here is from genome assembly GCF_001263795.1 of Clostridium homopropionicum DSM 5847. Classification (GTDB taxonomy): domain Bacteria; phylum Bacillota; class Clostridia; order Clostridiales; family Clostridiaceae; genus Clostridium_H; species Clostridium_H homopropionicum. Next base: position 31,549 of record NZ_LHUR01000012.1, on the reverse strand, counting down.
TCAAAGCAGGAGGCGTAATTGCTAAAGTAGCAGATACTAGCCAACTAGCTTTCAATGTGTCAATAGACGAATTAGATGTATCACAAATAAAAGTAGGACAAGAGGTTACAGTATCATTGGATGCATTTTCAGATACTTCAACTACTCCAATGAAAGGGGCAGTTAGTAAAATTGCTATGGAGGGAACTTCTACCAACGGTGTTACTTCCTATAATGTTACAATTAAAATAAGTGGTACAGATGAAAAAATTAAGAGTGGAATGAATGCTAATGGCGAAATCCTAGTAAGTAACACAACAGATGTACTATATGTTCCTATTGAAGCAATACAAAAGATTAATAATAAGAGTTTCGTATATGTGAAATCAGATGGTACCCAAGGTTCAGGAACAAATACTCAAGGACAATCTAATATTCCTCAAGGACAGAGTGAAAATACTGCAAATAGCAACGGTGAAGTTAAAGGCAATGCTAGTGGCAATAATGCATCTGGAAACAGTTCCAATAGCAATATACAACGTAGAAATACAAATTCATCAAATGGAAATACATCATGGAATCCAAACGGAAATAATAGTTCTTCTAGCAGCCAAAGCTCCAGCAATAGAACATCAAGTAGTAAAACCTCTTCAAGTTCAACTAACAACTATTATGCAAATGCAGTTCTTAAAGAGGTAGAAGTTGGAGTATACAATGATAGTTATATAGAAATTAAAAGCGGATTAAATGAAAGAGATACAGTGATTTTACCACAAATACAATCTTCATCTAGTACAAATTCCTCTAAAACACAAAGTGGCATAGGTGGCTTTGGTGGAATGGGAGGCGGTGTACAAGGAGGGCCTCCAAGTGGAAGTGCAGGAGGAGGTAAAAACTAATGATTCAAATATCTGATATGTATAAGATTTATACAATGGGAGATAACAAGGTTGCAGCACTAAATGGAATAAATCTGAACATAAAAGCTCATGAGTTTGTTTCAATAGTTGGTCCATCCGGTTCAGGTAAATCAACACTTATGAATATGCTAGGATGCCTTGATACTCCTACATCAGGAACATACATTCTAGATGGAAAAGAAGTAAGTCAACTGGATGACGATGATTTAGCGGAAATCAGAAATAAAAAAATAGGGTTTATTTTTCAGAAATTTAATCTTATTCAAAAATTATCATCAATAGAAAATGTTGAACTTCCTCTAATTTATCAAGGCATAAGTCCCAAAGAAGCTAGAACAAGAGCAATTGAGTCATTAAGAAGAGTAGGTCTAGAAGAGAGAATGCATCACAGGCCCTTTGAATTGTCAGGAGGGCAGCAACAAAGGGTTGCCATTGCAAGAGCTTTAGTAACAAATCCTCCAGTAATACTTGCAGATGAGCCTACAGGAGCTTTAGATAGTAAAACTGGAATAGAAGTAATGGGTATCCTAAAAAAACTACATTCTAAAGGAAATACTATAGTGTTAATTACACACGATAATAGCCTAGCTCAGCAAGCGGATAGAATCATTAGAATTCAAGATGGTGAAATAGTAGAGGACGTGGAGGTGGTATAGTGAGATTCCTTCAAGCCTATAAGATGGCAATAAAAAGTATTTTAAGTAACAAAGGAAGATCCTTTCTTACAATGCTGGGAGTTATAATTGGAGTTGCTGCAGTTATAGCCGCAGTAGCCTTTGCCCAAGGAAGTACAAAAAATGTTACAAGTTCTATTCAAAGCTTAGGTACTAACCTTGTCACAATTAATTTAAGGGATAGAGGCAGCAACAGAACGGTTACTTATGAAGAACTTAACAAGTTTAAAGAAGAAAACTCAGATTTAATTGCTTCAATCGCTCCAACGGTTACTAGCAGTGTTACTGCCAAGAATGGTAATAAATCAAGAAGTACTTCCATTATAGGTACAAGTCCTGAATACGAAACTATAAAAAGCAGACATATATCTAGCGGAAGATTTATATCACAATTAGATATTGATTATAACCTAAAAACTGCATTAGTGGGAACTGCAGTAGTTAATGATTTATTTAAAGGTGAAAATGCAATCGGACAAACTATAAAAATTAACGGAAGTATATTTAAGATAGTCGGGGTTTTAGAGCAAATTGATAATGGACAAGATAGCGGTGATGATGACAAAATAATCATACCAGTAACGGCAGCCACTAAGCTTACAAGCCAATCGAGAATCAGTAATTTTTCAGTGCTTACTTCTAGTGAAGATAAGGTTGATCAAGCTGTTACTAAACTTAAAGAATTCCTATATACAAAATATAAGAATGAAAATTCTTACAGCGTAATGAGTGCAGCTCAAATGCTTTCAACCTTAAGCTCAATTACCGATTCCATGATGCTTATTTTAGGTGGTATTGCAACAATTTCACTTATTGTGGGAGGTATAGGCATCATGAATATAATGCTGGTTTCAGTAACGGAAAGAACTAGAGAAATCGGCATAAGAAAGGCCATAGGAGCTAAAAAGAGAAATATACTAATTCAATTTTTAATTGAAGCTCTCATGGTTACAGGTATGGGTGGAATAATTGGAATATTATTAGGACTTGCTATAATTAAATTTGTTATAGGAGGACTTAATTTAGTTCCTGAATCATATTCACTTACTTGGATATTAATTTCCTTTGGATTCTCACTATTAGTTGGAGTTGTATTTGGAATTTATCCAGCAAGAAAAGCGGCAAAATTAAATCCAATAGATGCATTAATGTACGAATAGTAAAAGGGAGGGTAAAAAATGAAATTTGTAAAGTTATTCTTCAGTATTTTCTTAATGTTTGGCCTGCTTATTAGTTCAATTAGTCCAGGAGTTGCCTTTGCTACAGATTCTGTGGATTATTCAGGTGCAGTTTCAAGAATGAAGCAGCTGGGGGTTTTGGATAACTCAATAAGTGATGATACAAAAATATTTACAAGAGGACAATTTGCTAAAGCTATAGTAGTTGTTGATAACTTAATAGATACAGCAAGTGCAATGGAAGGTTCTACAGTATTTCCAGATATAACTGCAAATAGTGAACAAAGCGGTTATGTTAATGTACTTATGAATAAGCAATTAATAACTGGTATGGCAGATGGAAAGTTCCATGCAGAAGCTGCAGTGACTTATTCAGAGATTACAACAGTATTAGTAAAATTGTTAGGCTATTCCGAAAGTGATTTAACTGGTACATGGCCATCAAATTTTATAAGCAAGGCTTCAAATTTAAGAATAACAAGCAATTTAACCTTTAAGAAAAATGATAAAGTTACCATAAGAAATGCGGCATTGATGTTTGACAGGTTTTTAAATACAGAAATTAAGAGCCAGAACGGAAATGGTAGTGAAAAAGTTACTTTTTTAGATTCAACCAATATTTATTCAGATTGCATTATATATGATAATTCGGATACAGCCAGCAGTTTAGCAGAAAATGAAGTGTTAACAGATAAAGGGGTTTTATATGTAACGGATAGTAATACAAAACTTCAAGTTGGAGCTACCTATAGGGTTAGAATAGAAAATGAAGAAATTACTAAGGTCTATGGAATAACAAATGGAACAGAGTCTATTACTGTAAAGAATATGATAGGAAATGTTGTTTACTATAATAAAGACAGTATAGAAAAAAGTATGACTTTGCCTTCTAGTATTGACTACTATTATCATGGTACAAAAGAAAAATATGAAAATTTAAGCAGCTTTATAGTAACTGATATGACAATAATGTTTTATTCTAATAATAACTCAACAAATAATTATGCTGTGATTACGGATCCAGTTTACAGTAAACCTCAGTTGGCATTAAATTATGATCCAAAATCAAATAAAATTGGAGATATAACCTTTGATTCTAATACTAAAATTATAAAGAGTGGCAGAGCAATTTCTACTAGTGATATTACAGAGAGAGATGTAGTTTATTCAGTTACCGATATAAATGGAAAAAATAAATATATACTAGTTGTAGAAAATTATGTAGAAGGTAATATTACTAATTTTCTTACAGATGTATATAGTACAAATGGCATTCAACTAGATTCGAAAAGCTACTATTATAGTAATAGTATGAATATTACTAAACTTTCTTCTTTTGGAAAGGGAGATTTAGTAGCGCTTATTTTGGGATATGATGGTAAGATAGAAGATATAAAAAAAATTGATAATAAAACAGGTAGCTTACTTGAATGCTTAATACTTGGCAATTCTAAAACTAATGATAATTTAAGTGATAATGAAGTTTTGACTGATAAAGGAACCTTTACTTATACAGATAATTTAGGCTCTTTAGATATTGGAGCAAAGTATGAATTATATATAAGTGATAATACCATTACTAAAATTGAAAAGAAAGAAAATATAACTGATAATTATGTTGTTACAGAAAAGTATGGTTTGCGTATGAATATAGAAGATAGTAGCGGTTTAATTACTAATAAAGAGCTACCAAAGGCTTCGGTGTATTATTATCATGGGGAAAAGATAGGGTATGAAGATGCGCTAGCCTCAATTAATAATTTTTCATCAATAATATTATCGAAGAGTAGTAATAACAAGGATTATGAATATGCTGTAATTATTGATCCTTGCTTTAGTGCACCTCAAATTTTTGTTGGGAAAGGCACTGAACTTTGGAGTGAAATAGAAAACAGTTCATATCAATACATTTATAGAAATGAAACTTATACTACAGATTTAGACGACATATGTGAGAATGATGTGATTTATTTCGTATCAGATATTTGGAATAGAAATTGCTATATTTATGCAAAACATCAAGCTGTTAGTGGAACTATTAAAGCTTTTTCACCTAATAAAATTAATGCTACAAGTATAACAATCGATAATCAAATTTATAAATTCAGCCCATATTTTAGTAAGGTAAAGCTAAATAACTGTTACACTGGCAAATATGTAAGTTTACTAATAGGTGTAGATGGTAAGGTAGTTGATATTGAGTATTAATTATAAATCATTTAGAGAAAACTTGGTCGTACTTCTATGACAAGGGTACCAGGGAAACTGCCGAAAATCAATAATTATATAATAAACATACGAAATAATGCATAAAAATAAGTAAAACTCCAGTAATAATATCTGTTATACTAATTTTAGCAGATATTATTACTGGAGGATTTTTTTATTTATGACATAGTCGCGTAGGAAAGAACCCATTTTTTCAGCAGTTTCCTACCGACTAAAGGAAAACTTTGTATATTGATAAGCATAATCTAAAATGCTATAATTTTCTTACTCACAAAAATAAATGGTGGTTATATATCATGGACAAAGATACGAAGCAAATGTTTGATTTAATAATTGGAAAATTGGATACTATGGACTCAAGACTTTATAAAAATATAGAGAATAAATATCACTAATAAATTTTCGGGGGGATAAAAAATGAAAATAGCTTTAATAGCTCACGATAATAAAAAAGATGAAATGATGGAATTTGTGATTAAGCATAGAGAAGTTCTAAGTAACCATGAGTTATTTGGAACTGGAACAACAGGAAAGCTTATAAATGAAACTACTGGATTAAAGGTTAATAGATTTTTATCTGGTCCACTAGGCGGAGATCAGCAAATAGGAGCTAAGGTTGCAGAAGGAGAAATTGATATGGTTATCTTCCTAAGAGATACCTTAACAGCACAACCTCACGAACCGGATGTATCAGCATTGCTTAGAATATGTGATGTTCATAATAGACCTTTAGCTACAAACCTTGGATCAGCAGAAATATTTATTAAAGCCATAGATGGGAAGGCTGAATAATATTAATAATAGTAGAGAAAATGTATGAAAACAGACATGGTACGTTTGATTCCATACATTTTTTATTTTACAAGATGTTAATATATTTCCAAACAATTACTATGTAAAAATTCAAAGATATTATCAGCTTTTCTTGTATTGTAGAATTCAAGCATTAAAGTATTAAACTGCAATCTGTCCTTTGCTTTAATATTAAATATGCCTTGACCATTCAATATTAAAATCATATTAGATACAAGCCTAGAAGTTCTTTTATTACCATCGTAATAAAATTGGTTTAACGCTCCCCATAAAAATATTTCAAAAGCTAATTCAGTTTTACTCTTACATCTTTCAATTAATTGAGGTAATTCATTTTTAAAGATACTTTCCAGCTCTTCAGCTCTTGGAGGAATAAAATCTGTGCCGGCTATCCTAACCTGACCAGTCCTAAAAATACCACTAATTAAGGCTTCATCTTTTGCAACTATATTATTAAATTTATTGAATATAGAATAAAGAGAAGAGGTATCTAAAGATAAATCATTTTTATAGACTAAATCAAATAAATAATTCCAAGCATTTCGTATACTAAAGATCTGTTGTTCATCACTTACTTTGTGTCCTCCAATAGTTATTCCGTCAAGTAGTGTTTGTACTTCAGGATAAGTAAATGGATTTCCTTCTAAACTAGCCATATTAAATACAACATCAGGTAATAATTTTTTAACCAGCATTATTAATTTTTTCACATCTAATGCAGGGATTATATCATCATAAGATTTGCTCCTATTGAATAGCATTATTAAAATCACACTCCATAAATTATTTTTTAATAGATAAAATATTATAAATATATTATATAGTGTTTCACGAAACCATTCAAATATAATAATAGTTAAAGTATGGCAAGTTTTGTACGTTGATAAAGAAAAACTGTAATGCTATAATTTTCTTACTAATAGAATTAATGGTGGTGCTTAATTATGGATAAGGAAACTAAACAAATATTTGAAATCATATTAAATAAATTGGATACTATAGAAAAAAATCAAGATGGTATGCAAAAAGATATGTATAGTATGCAAAAAAATATAGATAGTATGCAAAAGGCTCAGAATAACATGCAGAAATCTATAGATGCTACGGAAAGTTCTATTGATAGAATGCAAGTTGCTCAAAATAGCATAATAAAAAGACAGGAACTAATGGAGATAAGGCAAGATGAAATATTTGAACTTGTAAAAGCTATTGAGCATAGTAACAAGGTAAAAACTGCAGAAATAGATAATCTTAATTTGAAAGTTGCTCGTATAGAAGGAATAATTACTGGTATAGATGAGCTGATAACAAATTAAAATCTAAATATAAAACAAAAACTATACACAATGATACATATTTGAAGCTATATGCATATGTATTATTATGTATAGTTATTTTTTTGTTGAATTTAATTTCATGCTCTAACTAAATAATTGTGATTAAAAGCAATAGATGTAAACAAATTTTGGATAAAATTACAAAAACATCTTTACATAGAACATATGTTCTAGTATAATCAATTTATGACAAATTAGATGGGAGGATTAAAGAATGGATTTAATTACCTTAGTTAAAAAAGCAAAGTCCAAGGATGAAGCAGCAATGAGTGAGATTATAGAAAAGTTTACACCTTTTATACTAAAGATGGTTGGAAATATATACATTAAAGGTTACGATAGAAATGACTTGATTCAAATGGGGTATCTTACAATAATTAAAGCTGTAGAAAGCTACAACTTAACTAGTAACACTAGCTTTGTTGCCTATGTTACTAATGCTATTAGAAATAATTATTTTTATGAGATTAGAAAGGTTAGTAAAGGAAATTTTGATGATAGCTATGAAAAGCTTGTTGAAGAAGGGGAGTATTTTAACAATAGCAATAGAGAAGATGGTATTGAGGAAGTAATATTAAAAAAAGAGCAAAAAGAGAAGCTTAAAAAAATATTAAAAGGACTTTCAAAAGAACAATTGGATCTTTTAACTTTCTCCTATGGAGGAGGACATGGTGCTCTAAAAGAATATAGTAGGATTAAAGGGATTAAATATGTAACTATGCAAAAAAGAAGAAAAAAGCTCTTAGAATTATTGAATTTTCTATTTAATAAAGATTAATACAACAAAAGGTTACAAAAAGTTTACAATTATTAATATTAAATGTAAAAAAATTGTTATGTAAATTATGGTTGCTATTTTCAAATTTGACCAGTAATGCTATACTATTTAGGTAATGATACAAAATTATTGGTTAGGAGGAAATAGCAGTTGAATAAGCAGAAGAAACAAAAATTTTTGAGAATAGTCGTAGGAGTTGTTTCAGTAGCAATGGTAGCCTCCGTTGGCATATCCATGATACCAGGTTCATCAAAAGCAAATAGTAATGGGGATAACAAAAAAATAGAGGATAAAGCAAAAGACAATCAGCAGCAAGGGAAAACAGAAGCTAAAGCAGATCCAAACAAAGATCTAAGAGTTTTATGGGCTTTTGCAGATATAGACAGAGATTTCTTAATTCAGAAAAAAGACACCAGTGATGGAGATACAACAGCAGACTACATATTTATAAAGTTTTCTAATGAAATACTTACAGATAAAAGCGAAAACAGCGCAACTCTAGCATTAAATTATACTTTTGATGGGAAACCACTTCCTAAGGGAACAGAAGTTTTGGCAGACATTCAAGGCTACGACAACAGTGGAATTATAGACAAGCTTACTATTAAGCTTCCAAATGGATATTTAAAAGGAGTCAATGCTCCTCATACTTTAGATATTTCTTCAAAAATAAAAAGTAAGTATGGAAAAGCTATAACAGGAGATTTAAAGCTTCAGTTATCCTATAGTAAGTCCGAAAGTATAACTAATGGAACAATTAAGGAAGATCCTAAAAAGACTACAAGTAAGTCAGAGGATATTCCAAAGTACACTGTAGAAGTTGGCAAAAGCTTACCTTATTCTACACTTGTGTTAGTCCAATTAGATACTAAAACACCGGAAAATTACAAGGTTTCCATAGATGGAACCTCACTTCCTCTAAAATCAAAGAGTACTGGAGAAAAGGTGTTTATTGACGTAATCGATAAAGACTATGCTGAAGACGAAGTAAATAAGCTAATAAAAATAGAAAAGGTAAAATAATAAAAAGGAAGATTAAGTATAACGAGGTGTAGTATGGCTAAATTTATTGATAAATTTTTCGGAAATAGCAAAAAAAGCGAACTGAATACCAGTGAAAAATCGTATATTAATTTAGAAGCTGAACAAACAGAAAAAAACGTTGGACAACAAGAAGAAACTATTATGGAGAATTCTAGTGATGAAGAAAATACAGAAGCTAATTCAAGAAAAGTTGCAAATCTTGATCTTTCACTAAATGCAGTAATGGAGACTACTGTATCAGACTTTCAAAGAGAATTTATTAAAGAAGAGTTGGACGAACTTCCTCCTGTTTTAGAAGGAGATATTAATATAGCTACAACTTATATTTTTGACATGGAGGACAAGTTTGAAGCAGGAATTTATATAAGAAATGGACTAGATAAGCCTGTAAATCTAGAACTAGTACCACTAAATATAATTGATAAAGAAAATAATATAGTTGCAACAAAGGTTTTTAACTTTAAAGAATTAGGACTAGTACCTCCTATGAGTGCAAGACCTTGGAAATTGTACTTTGAAAAAGAAATAGTTAAGGTAGAGACTCTAAATAAGGATGATTTTCAAATAGTATTCGATATGAATATACAAGCTAGGGAAACTGTAGATATTGAAATAGAAAATATTCCAGAAAATATTAATTCTGGAGAAAAGCAAAAGTACATGGATTTTCTAAATAGACTTCCAGCAATAGCTGCAAATGAATTTTCCATTTCAACCTATAATTTATCTAAAGACCAAGAAGGTAACTTAGAAATAATTCTTTTAATTAGGAATGGTAATATAAATGAAGCAAGCTTAGAAAAACTGCCTATTAAAATTATAACAGAGAATGGACAAGATGTTGTGGAAGGTGTTTTTGACTTACAAGGACAAGCTATTAAGGTAAGCCCTAGAAAAGCAGTGCTTCACAGATTTATATTTCCATCAAACAGCCTATTAATTGAAGAATTTGATATATCAAAGTGCAAAGTAATCTTCAGCAGCTAAATGTATTATTTTACTAATAACTAGAACCTAGCCACTAGAGATTAGCGACTAACGATTAGTACCTAGCACCTAGTACCTAGCTAAAGTACATATAAAATAAAATCAGAAAAATACATTAAAGTATGGGGAGGAATTATAATGAAAAAGTATAACAAGGGAATAACAGCTTTAATACTCGGAGTTTGTCTTTCACTAGGAGGAGTAATTACTGCTTTTGCAGCAACTGATGCCTACTTAATAAAAGATACTTCTACTGGAATAGTATATGAGTACAATAAAACTGTTCTAAACAATTCATTAGTAAACTATACTATGACAGGATCAGACCCTTACTACCAAGAATTTGATGGAAAGAGAGTTAAGTATTCAATTTATGCTTTTCACAGTGACAAAAATAAATATGTAGACTTCAAAATAGCAAGTAATGCACTAATTGACTATACCTTAACAGGAAAGAACTTTGATTTAGATACTTTTATGGATTTATCAACTACACCTACACTTACAATAACTTCTTCAATTAAGAGTGTAAACTTAACAAATGGACAAGTCACTTATGTAGATAAACAATTAAGTGATACACTTGAAGTAATAAGCATAGAGTAGTAGTCTATAAAATTAAGAAAATCTAAAAGATAAGCTAATTTAATAAAATTTCAAAATAGACAAGCTAGTAATACAAATTGCTAGCTTTTGTTTAAATTAAATTTAACACCAAAATTTTCAAGAAATGGAGGGTGACTATTGAAAGCTTTTAAACATAAGAAGACAGTAATTGCATTAATTGCCCTGAGTATTATGGCAGTATCCAAAGGTGTTTATGCAGATACTACTATTGATTATGAAATAAAAGATACTGTTAATGTAGTAGATACTAACAAACAGTGGAAAATAAAATTTAATAGAGAATTAGACTCATCAACAGTAAATAGCAGCAATATTATAGTCCAAGATGATGGAAATAGCACAATCTACAATAGTGTAACTCTAGATACAGATAATAAAACTATAATTCTTACACCTTCATCTACCTATACTCAAGGGAAAAAATATAAAGTTATAATAAAAAAAGATGTTAAAGCTAAAGACGGTAAGCTTCTAAGAAAGCCTATAAAAATGGAATTTACCATAAAAAATGTATATTCAGGACTGCCCTATGAAGAGGGTCTTATAATTCTCAGAGATACGGCATACTCTATAGATTATTTGGCAAAAAATGCAACTCTGAAAAATGAAATACTTAATGATAGTTACAATATTTACTACTGTTATGAGCCAACAAAACAAAAGATTTTAGAGGTTTTGGGAAATGTGGATATTAATGGAAGTAACCAACCAACCAAATACTATACTATGACCTATATTGATGCCAATGGTGAAAAGTCAAAGTACACTTGGAACAGTACTCTTGCAGAGTATCAGCTAGTAGTCCCAGCAGTATATGCAGAGGTTACGTCAAATTCTTCTGCAAAGCTAGTTACAGTAAAAGCAACAACTGTAGAAGGGATAGATGGTGCAGTATATTTTAAAATGGAAAACACCATTGATGAAAAACCACTTGGTCAAACTGTAGTTTATACTTCAAAAAATCCACTAGAAACTCTTAGCATTTTAGATATAAATAAAAATGTAATTGCTACAGCGAAAATCAATACTTATTACCCAGGAAATTATAAGAGAACACTTACAAAAACAGGTACAGAACTTAGAGGAAATACCACAGGTAATATTAGCAACAATGGTTATGCTGTGGAGGACTCTGACAACTTTATTTATTACAACAATACTGGAGACAAAAATCAACTATACAAGCAAGATCCTAATGGAGTTCTAAATAAATTAATATCAGCAGATAATGCCCAGTATTTAAATGTATTAGGAGATTATATATATTACAGCAATTACGCCGATAAAGGAAAGCTTTATAGAATTAAAAAGGATGGAACTGGAAGAGAAAAATTCTTAGATGATTTAGCAGCGTATGTTACTATTTCAAAAGATACTATTTATTATAGCAACCATTCAGATGGGGGAAGACTTTATTCTGTTAAAGCTGATAAAAGTAATATTATAACAGATGCTAATGGAGAAAATCATGGAAGAATCGTAAGCAATTCAATCAAGGACGAAGTAGCTTACATTAATGTATCGGGAGATTATATTTATTTTACTAACATTAGTGATAGGCATAGACCTTATATTATAAATAAGGATGGTACCTATAAGTCAAAGTTAAGCGATGAATGGGCAGATTCTATTCAAATACAAGGAGACTGGATTTACTATACAACAAACTCCGGAGAATTAAGCAAGGTTTCAAAAGATGGTAGTAGCAGTGTTGTGCCGATTATGGGACAATCTAAGCAGATAGACAAGGGATATCATCTTAATGTATCAGGAGATTGGATTTATTATTCTAACAATAAAGATTCAGGAAAGCTATATAAAATAAGTACTGATGGAACTGGAATTACTCAAAAGCTAAGCGATGACTCAGTTGGATATATAAATATTGTAGGAGACTTTATATATTATACAAGCAAAGGTAATTTATATAGATTACCTATAACAGCTGATGGAAAGATAAAAGCAGAGCAGATTAAAAAACCAGGTGCAGATCAAAAGGTTATATCAATGGATGATTTAACTGTGGTAGTACCTTATACAGAAGTAAATCAGACACTAAAATGGCTAGAGGATAAATACCTTCCAGACAAGGTTCCAGGTATTATGGAAGATAACACCATGAAACAATTTGTAATAGCCTGGGACAGAGTTAATGTGGATATAAAAAATGGAGTGAGAATTTACACAGGAGATGTAGTAGGCTATAGCAAACAAATATTGCTTTATTTTCAGATTCCTTCAGAAATGCTAAATGAATCAAACACCATAACTGTGTATAATAATCCAGACAAAGGTGCTGATGTTATAGTTGTAGAAAATTTATATGATAACAATTTAATCACAACACCTCAAAAGCTAAATGTAGGAGATATAGTAACTGTATATGATAAAGAAACAGGAGGAAATCTTCTATCAAAAGCAGCAGTTACAAGAGTCGGAAAATATAACAAAGCTATTGTTCAAAAGATGGATTTAGATATGTATGGACAGCAAAGTATATGGATTACTGTAACTAGAGCAGGGAAGTCTGAAAGTAAACCTACGGAGGTTAAACAGACAGACGCAACAACAGTTGTAAAGGCAAGTGACAAAGATGATGTGGGACTTGGCATAGACGGAAGAGACTTTACCATAACTGAGTGGGTACCATCTCAAACTAATAACCCTAAAGCTTATTCCATATATGTACTTCCATCAAAAACTAAGCTAGACTTAAGCCAAAGCACCTTTTCAAGTCTCAGCGCTTTAGGGTCAAGTGATAGTACTTGGACTGGACTTAGAACTTACAAAATGGACAGTAAAGCTCAAACTTATAAAGGTGGTAAGTATGACATATTTATAGCAACAGAATATGACGGCTACGGCTCTTACGATAATAGAGGGGCAAGACCAGTAGTAAAAGGATATATTTCAAGTAATCCGTATACATTAGATATAACTGAAGAGCTTCTTCCAGCTAAGCCAACTTTAGATAAACAAGTTTATAAGAGAGGAGATTTAATAACTCTTAAGAATGCTCCTGCAGCAGGAGAAATAGCTTGGTTAATTCCTCTTGATAGACAAGCAACCTTCGATGGTTGGAAAGCCGAGGATGCAGTTGGAGTAACTGATGGTTTATCCTGGCAGCCATTTACCCTAACAGAATTAAATAATGGAGTTGCAACTAAGCTAGTTGGAGATGGAAAGACGAAAACCATGGCAGTTCCATCAGGAATGGATGCGGCAGACCCGGCTTACAAGGATGTACAATATAGACTTGTAATTGTAAATAAAGTAGGAGCATCACCATTATCAGATTACACCATAACTGTTGATAATAAAGCACCAACTATAAGCATTTTAGATCCAGCTGTAGGCAGCAGTGGATATTATGAAATACACCCAGAAAACAAAATAAAAATGAAAATATTAAATGAAGATGCAGATGTATATATAGTAAGAGTAACAGATGATTGTAATACTCTTGAAAAGCTTCAAAATGCAGTTAAGACAAATGGAGCAAGAGTGAAATCCTTGAAACAAGGTATTACAATAGACTATGATTTAAAAGGCATGAAGGCAAGAACAGATAATATTGTACCAAATTATAAAATTCAAGCAGTAGACAAAGCTGGTAATGTTTCTAATATTGCGGATGAACTTAGAGTAATCCTTTATGTTGACATTAATAAGGTAAGTGTTCTGTTAACAGAAGCTAAAAAGGCAATGATTGCAGTTTACGATGATGGAGTAAGTAAGCTTCTTGACTTCCAGAAGAATAAGCTTCAACCAGTAATCCAAAGTACAGACGATGCAGTACTTCAAGCGGAAGATTTAACTCAAAGAGATATTGACAATCTTGCTGACAACTTAGAAAGAACCATGATTGAAGTTGGAGTTCCAAGTCCATTTAAGGATGATCCAATGTCAAAGGTAACTGTAGAAACCAACGGTCTTTGCCTAGTTGACATAAATAACTTCTATGTTCCAGCAGGAGAAAAGATAACAGATAACTTAAAATTAAGGACAAAAGGAAGATTTGATGAAACTGTTGAAATTTATTGGGAATCTTCAAATGAACAGGTAATCTCAACTATACTAAGCCCAGGTAAAGTTATTAGACAAGTTGATAAAGATATAACTGTAACTCTTACAGCTACTATTAAGAAGGCAGATAAATCCATGAAGAAATCCTTCAGCGTAATAGTAAGAGGAATAAACATGAAACCTGTAATCAAGCTTGTAAATGACCTAAAGGATTACTTCGATGAAACAGACATTCAAATTGCCTTTGGAAAATCTTATGAAGAAGATAAAGTAAAAGAATACAAAGTAATGATAGTGCCAGAAACATCACTAGTACCAGGAGAATATAAAGCAAATAGCTTTGACCTTGCAGGTGCTAAAATTGTAGCAGCAAAATCACCACTAGAAAATAAATACATGACTGTAGCTAAGGATGGAAGTCTTCAATACCTATTTAGACTTACAGCCGGCACTAAAGATGTAAATGGAAATGCAATAGTAGCAGGAACAAATTATAGAGTATTTATTCTTGCAGTAGGTGATCCAACACAAATTGATGCACAAGAAAAAGATTCTCTATCAGATGCTTCAGGTTCAATCACAATAACCCCAATACCATAAATTACTAGGGGTCAGCCCCCTGGGTTTGTTTCCCAGAGGTCTGACCCGAATTTAAAAGGAGAAAGATATGAAAACATTAAGGACTAATAGAAATTCAGCAAATTCTCCACTAAAGAAAAGATACAAAACAATCATAGCAATAATTTTCCTACTAATATATACAATAACCCTTACTAATATAAATACTAAACCAGTAAATGCTGTGGAAGGTGAGATCCTGGAGCAAGCTAAGGAGCTAGTACAGGACTACTATTACTATCCAGTTTCTGAGGAAACCTTAAAGGCAAATAGTATTGAAGAAATGCTGAAAAATATGGGAGATCCCTATTCTAGTTATTTCACAAAAGTAGAGTTTGATGATTTTGTAAATAGCATAGACAATAAATTTACAGGTATAGGAATACAATTTAGGCTCCAGGAAGAAGGAGTAGAGATAGTAAAGGTAATGGATGGCTCACCTGCAAAAGAAGCAGGACTTCAAATTGGAGACGTAATTTTAAAAGCTGATAATACTATATTAAAGGGCTTAAAAGAGGAACAAATAGGTGCTCTTATTAAAGGGTTTGCAGGAACTACAGTAAATCTTGTTATCCAAAGAGACAATATAACGAAGGAATATAATGTTGAAAGACGAGAAATTTCAATGCCAACAGTAACATATACAGTATTAAAAAGTAATATTGGCTATATTATAGTTGATACCTTTGGAGAAACCACAGGAGATGAATTTACAGAAGCTTTAAAGGTACTAAGAAATATGAAAGCAAAATCCTTTATAGTAGATTTAAGATACAATACTGGTGGTTACATTAATCCAGCATTGGATATTGCAGGTCATTTTGTTGGCTTTAAGCCAATTGTTCAAATGGAAAATAAAAATGGCTTTAGATATAAATACTATGGAACCGGTTATCAAGACTTAATAAAAGAGCCTACAATTTTTCTTATTAATGACTATAGTGCCAGTGCTTCAGAAATTCTTTCTAGTGCCATAAAGGACTATAAAAAAGCAGGCTTTATAGGAATAAACACCTATGGAAAAGGTGTAGCTCAAAGCATGTATTATCTAAATGACGGAAGTGTATTAAAGCTAACCACAAATCAGTTTTTCTCACCACTTGGTAATACTATACAAAAAGTAGGTATTAGACCGGATTTAGAAGTTCCTGAGGAAGATATAGATTCCTTGGATTTAGCTTATCTACTATTAATTAAGGCATCAGATTATAGTACAATTGAAGCTTTAAAAGACAAAAGCTCATTTATAAAAATTGTCCTAAATGACATACCCTATTATATTGACTTAAATGAAGCTAGAAAGGATGAAAATTGGGAAAGTTATAAGGAAATTCTAAAGAAAATAAATAAAAGTCAAATGTTTATAGGTTCCGGAGAAAAATGGGTGAATCTTAGGGATTTTGCTTCTATAGATGATGCTCAAGGTTTTTATCCGTATAGTGAGCTTTTCAAGGACATAAAAAAGGTTAAAAATGATACAACTATAATAATAAATTTTAACAATACTTTAGTTAAGGAAAGTATAACCGATAATAATATAGAGTTGATAAATTCTGAAACAGGTGAAAGAATAGCTACAACACAAGAGCTAAACAATAATAAGCTCACACTAAAACTGAAAAAGCAATGGGAGGCAGGGAAGACATATTACCTTGTTTTACACAAAGAACTAATGAGTATCAGCGGTAAAAATCTAACAAAAGATGTACTTGGTAAAATAACTATAAATAATTAGAATTTACATTTAGTTGTAATTATAATATAATTAAATATAAATGATGTAATTTAACGCATGGGAGGGTAAATTATGAAAAAAACGAAAATGCTTGTATCCGTAGCAGCAGCAACCATAGCTTTGCTTGCTACATATACAACTGCTTTTGCTGATATTGGGGCATACACTGTTAAGGATGCAAAAACAGGTGTAATTAGACAATATGATTTAAAATCTTTATCTAATTCAGTGATTAACAGCATGCTTGGTTTAGGAAATGACTTATTATTTAAGGACTTCCAGGAAGATCAAGCTACAAATGGAGTAAATTCAATTTATGATGACTCTAAAAAATACGTTCCATTTGAAGAAGCTAAGAAAGCTCTTGAAAGCAGCACATCTTCTGGACAAGCTTTTGATTTGAATCAATACTTAAAGGAAGCAAAGGCTGGAGAAACTCCAACTTATGTATATGAAAGAAAAGTAAAAGATGACAAGGTTGTTAATGGCTTAAACATAACTAAAGAAGGAGCACAAATAGATTTATCAAAGGAAAACCTTCAAGATTACGAAGATGTAAAAGTAGTTGCAGGAAAAGTAATGATAACTAACGGTACTATAAAAGGGAAATTAGTAGTAGATGCTGGAAAAGATGCAGAGGTTACTGTAAAGAATGTAACAGGAGACTCTATAACAGGTCTTTCTGGAAGCTTAAAACTTGAAGGAGTTGTAGCTAAGGAATTAGTAATTGAAAAAGCTATTACCTTAAATGTAGACACAGCTTCAACTTTAACTAAGCTTGTAATAACAGCTCCAAAAGGTTCAGAAGTTGTATTAAGTGGTAACTTAGGAACAGTTGAACTTAATAGTGCTGTAAAATTAACAATTACTGAAGGAACAAAGGTTGATATAAAGGTTGTAACTGAGGAAGCTAAGGATACTACAGTAGTAGCTGAAGCTGGAGCAGAAGTAACAACAGATCAACCTATCGAAAATGTTGAAGGGGAAGGAACTGTAACAACTGAACCAGAGACTACAGATCCAGGAACTAGTACAGGTGGATCAACAGGTGGGGGTGGTGGCGGAAGCTATACTCCAGACCATTCTGCTTTATTTAGTGCTATAAATAACATATTAGCTGGAGTTAACTCCTTAGACGATAAGATTAAAACTAGTGGGGGTTATCTTGGAATTAGTACATCAAGCAATTCTGCAATTATTACATTACCAGCTAGTATGACTGCAGGAGAATTATTAAATGATATTAAAACTAAAACTACTGTAGCAGCAGTAAGCGGTTTTACAGAATATACTTCTTTAATTACAGCAATTAAAACTGGAGCTGCTGTAAACACAACAGATATAGAAAATGCTCTAGCAGCAGAATTAAACACTTTAATAAATGGAACAACATTATATAATACAGGTATTCCATTCATTCAAAATCTAGTTAACCTTGCGAATATTCCAAATAAAGCACAAATAGTTGCTCTTATGGATGAAGTTTCAATACCACAAGGAATCACTATAAAAGGATATACAGTAACAAGTATAAGTGTAAGTGGCACAGAAGTATACAACAATTCAACTAAAAAAATTACAAAAGCTAGTATCAAGACAGCTTTAGGCAAAAACTATGCAGAAGCAGCTGCAATGGATGTTAAAGATTTATTAAACGGAAAAACTGTTACAGTTACACTTCAAGATGGAAGTGGATATTCAACAACATATACTATAAGTTTTAATTAATGGTTTAATTACAAAATGAGTTAACCACCCTTGGTTAACTCATTTTAAAAGAATTTCATAAAGGATGAGGAAAGTATAATGAAAAAAATGTTTATAAAATCATTAATATTAACAGCATTAATTTCAACAGCTATATCGCTAAAAGCTTTTGCTGCAGTTGATGGATATATATTAAAAGATAACACTGAAACTGTATATCAATATGATTTAGAAGAACTTAAGGATTCTTTGATAAATAATACTTTAGGAAACAATGATCCTTTATTTAATGAGTTTGAGGCGAAATTGAACACTGCAAAGCTTGACCTAATTCATGATAGCGAAGGTAAGTATGTAAGCTATGAGGAAGTAAAAGCTATTCTTTTAAATAAAACACTAAATAATGAAAATTTTGATTTAGACAATGAAGTAAAAAACTCAAAAGCTTCAGAAGTTCCAGCAATTATTGAAACTATCAAAAAAGATAATGGTAGTATATCAAAAGAATTGCTTATTTTGAAAGAGGGAACAGTTATTGAAGGAAGCAAAATTGATAAGGATAAATATAAAAGTATACATATAAAGGCTGATAATGTTACTTTATCAAATCTAGACATGTCAGGTGAAATTTTCATCGATCCAGGCAGCTTAGGTAAAGTAAGAATAGACAATGTTAAATGTGGAAATGTAAATATATTATCTGGGGATAAAAAAGGAATTGTATTTAATAAGGTTGAAAGCAAGGAAGTTAAGATAGATGATAAATTAGGAATTGAGGTTCAATATGAAGATGGAAATCCAGGGACTACTACTGGTGGATCAACAGGAAGCGGAGGAAGTTCAGGCGGAAGCAGTGGAGGCTCAGTAGGTGGTGGAGGAAATTCTGGACTAGATGAAGCCACTAAGAACAGCATGCTTGCAAAAGCCAGCAGTCAGCTAAACCAAATTCTAAGCCTTGTACAAACAGAAAATGAAAAACAAGTTGTAACTAGTATAATAAATGGAATTACTAAAGCATCTAATGATTCATCCTATGATTATGCAGCAGATGTTGCTGAAACAATGGCGTTATACAATAGTCTAACAGCAGCTGAAAAAGCAGATTTACAGGATAAGATAATGAAAAATGTAGACATAATTAATTTGTATGGACTAATGAGTGCTTATGGCTTAGAACTATAAATTAATACTGAATAAAAGCATAATACTAGCTAGAACGGGGGAAAAAGCTTAATGGAAGAAGAAATAACTTTAGATCTGAGGGAATTCCTTGGGATAATCATAAAAAGAATTAAAATGATAATTGCAATTACTTTAGCAGCAACACTAATTTCAGGAATCGTAAGCTTTTTAGTTATAAAGCCAACCTATGAAGCAACTCTAAGTGTTTTTATTGGAAAAACTTCAGATGCTAAAAATGATACAGTATCCTATGATAATTCAGATATTATGATGTACCAAAAGTTAGTTAAAACCTATGCACAAATCGCTACTTCAAATGATGTGGCAGAAAAGGCTTCAGCACAACTAGGAGATAATCTAACTGCAAAGCAAATACTAGACATGGTGAAGGTAACTCCTCAACAGGACACTCAGATAATGGACATAAAGGTGCAAAGTAAAAATCCAGAAGAAGCAAGGCAAATTGTTGAAAAGGTAACTGCTCTTTTTATAGAGAAAGCAGAAAAAGTAATACCAAATGGTAACGTACAAATTTTGGACAAGGCAAAAACACCTGAAAACCCAATAAAACCAAATAAAAAACTAAACCTAGCAATAGCCTTTTTCTTAGGCTTAATGGTTTCTGTAGGTTTAGCCTTTGTTCTTGAATACATGGACAACACCATAAAGTCTCAAGAGGACATAGAAAAATATTTAGAAATTCCTGTACTTGGAATAATACCAGAGCATGAAGCAGATGAATAGGAGGAATATATAATGCTAATCGTAGAAAAGGAGCCAAAGTCTATTGCAGCTGAGGCTTATAGAACTTTAAGGACAAACATTCAATACTCTTCCTTTGACAACAATATAAAAACTATCCTAGTAACCAGCTCAGGTCCCTCAGAAGGAAAATCAACAACTGCAGGAAATTTAGCTTTGTCCATGGCTCAAGCAGACAAAAAGATATTAATCATAGATTGTGACCTAAGAAAGCCAACAGTACATAAAAAATTTAACATTTCTAATGAAAAAGGACTTTCAAACTACCTAATAGGTGAAGTTAAATTAGAAGAGGTTATGACAAAGTATTCTGATAACTTATATTTATTAACCTCAGGAACTATACCGCCAAATCCTGCAGAAATTCTTTCATCAAAAAAGATGAAAGAATTTCTAGAAAGCGTGAAAAATCAGTTTGACTCAATAGTAATAGATAGCCCGCCAGTTTTAGCAGTAACTGATGCACAAATCTTATCCACTATTGTAGAAGGGGTGCTTCTTGTTGTGGCAACAGGAGAAACAGAAAAAGAAGCAACAATTAAATCTAAGGAACTATTAAAAAAAGTAAATGCAAATATATTAGGTGTTGTGATGACTAAAATGCCAGTAAAAACTGGTAAAGGCTATGGCTACGGATATGGATACGGTTACTATTATTACTATGGAGAAGATCATAAAAAACATACTAAAAGGGGTAAGAAGAAAAAATGATAGATATTCATTGTCACATACTCCCTGGTATTGATGATGGAGCAAAGGACATGGAAATGTCCCTTGAAATGCTCAGAATAGCTGAGGAGGATGGCATAAAGAAAATTATTGCCACTCCTCATTTTTATAGAGGTTATTTTGAAAATCAATACAAGGATATAGAAAAAAGTGTAGAAGAATTAAACAAAGCTGCAAAAGAAAATAACATTAATGTAGAAGTACTACCAGGACAAGAGATATTTTTGGATAATCATACCCTTCAAGATTACAAAGAGGGAGCAATTAACTGCTTAAACTATTCAGGCTATATGTTAATAGAATTACCCAATAAAGAAATTCCTAAATACACCTTTGATATCATATATGAATTAAGGCTTCTTGGAGTAAAAACTATTATTGCACATCCAGAAAGATATTATTTTGTAGAAAAGGATATAAAGATATTAAATAGATTTATTGAAGAAGGATGTCTCTTTCAATTAAATGCTACAAGCCTAAATGGAACCTTTGGAAAAAAGATTCAAAAGACAGCAATAAATCTAATGAAAAATGGTTTATGTAATTTTGTAGCTTCTGATGCACACTCAACTACAAGAAGAATACCAAAATTAAAATCAACTTTAATGGAGATTAAGCATCAGAATAAACAAATCTATGAAAAAGTCATAAATAATGCAAATAATTTGTCGAACAGAACAGAGAGCTTGTATAGTAATAGAAAAATCAAAGAAAATAAGGAGCTTTTAGCAAGATTTAAAAGAATTATTAACATAAACTAGTATAATATTCATAAATAAGAGAATATGCCTTATTTTGCATAAAAATTCAAGTTATTTTTTTGATATAATTGTTAATATAATGTGAACGAAATTCATTTTGAAGTTTAATTGGTAGAATTTACTATTAATTTATAACCAAATTATAACATTTATTAAAGAAATATGGTATAATTATCTTGTTGTGTACAAATTGGCAAAAGGGGGCAGGACTGTGCAGGAAATAGAAGTACAAGCTGAAAGAAAGGTTTTAAATGAATTTGAAAAATCTATAGTATACTACTTCGCAAAAAGGACCATGGACATTTTAGGTTCTTTATTTGGCATTATTATTTTATCTCCCTTAATGATAATTGTAGCAGTACTTATAAAAATAGATTCTAAAGGGCCAATTTTCTTTTCACAAAAGAGAGTTGGAATAAACGGGAAATGCTTTAACATGCACAAGTTCCGTTCCATGGTGGCAAATGCTGAGGAACTCAAGGAAAAGCTGAAGGAGAAAAATGAAATGTCTGGGCCTATGTTTAAAATGAAGGAAGATCCTAGAATAACTAAGATTGGAAAATTTATTAGAAAAACAAGCATTGACGAATTGCCTCAGCTTTTTAATGTTTTAAAGGGGGAAATGAGCTTGGTGGGACCAAGACCAAATCTTCCTAAAGAAGTAGTACAGTTTACAGATTACCAAAAACTTAAGCTTTTAGCAAAACCAGGACTAACTTGCTATTGGCAGGTAAGCGGAAGAAGTAGTATTGGGTTTGAACAGTGGATGGAGCTTGACGTTAAATATGTAAAAGAGAGAAATCTTTGGGTAGATGTTAAGTTGATTTTAAAAACTGTTAGAGTTTTGTTTGGTGATGAGAATGCAGCATAGGGGGACAAAGGAAATGTTATATCCTTTAAAATTTAAGCCTATTTTTAAGGATTATATATGGGGAGGAAGGAACTTAGAAAAATTAAATAAAGAGCTACCACAGGGTAATGTAGCAGAAAGTTGGGAAATTTCTTGTCATAAAGATGGAATGAGTATAGTTCAAAATGGACATCTAGCTGGGAAGTCACTTGAAGAAATTATAAGTATTTATGCTGAAAAGTTATTAGGTACATCAATTGTAGAAAAGTTTAAAGATAAATTTCCACTAATAATAAAGTTTATTGATGCTAATAAGGATTTATCAGTCCAAGTTCATCCAAATGATGAATATGCAAGGATATATGAAAATGGGCAAAATGGGAAAAATGAGATGTGGTACACAATTGACTGTAAACCTGGTGCTAGAATAGTTTATGGACTTAAGGAAGATGTAACTAAAGAAAGGTTTTTAAGTAGTATTAATGAAAATAAAATCAAAGATTGCTTAAATTACATTGAAGTATTACCAGGAGATTTTG
This sequence comes from Clostridium homopropionicum DSM 5847, assembly GCF_001263795.1. Lineage (GTDB taxonomy): Bacteria > Bacillota > Clostridia > Clostridiales > Clostridiaceae > Clostridium_H > Clostridium_H homopropionicum. The sequence goes on along the minus strand of NZ_LHUR01000012.1, from coordinate 8,074 downwards.
TATATATTCCATCAGGAACAATTCATGCAATAGGAGAAGGAATTGTTATAGCTGAAATTCAACAAAGTTCTAACTTAACATATAGAGTTTATGATTACGATAGAGTAGATAAGAATGGAAATAAGAGAGAACTTCATGTAGATAAGGCTTTAGAGGTTATAGATTTTAATACTATAAAGACAGATAAGCAAAAAGATAATAAAATCAATATAGGAGGCAATTCTACAATGCAATGCAAGATTAAAAGCCATTGCTTTAATGTAGATTTATATGATATTAAAGAAGAAATAGATGAAGTTTCTGATAAGAATAGATTTTTTACATATTTGGTGGTAGAAGGTAAGGGAAAGATTAAATATGGTGATGAAACTATGGATATAGATGTTGGAGATAGTATTTTGATTCCGGCAGAGCTTGGGAAATACACAATTGAGGGACAGGGTAAGATGTTGAAGACGTATATTTTGTAAGTGATGCTACCATTGACTACTGAAGGGATAGGAGAGGTTTTAATGTTATGTGCACTTATTATGGCAGGTGGAAAGGGAACAAGATTCTGGCCACTTTCAACTGAAGAAAAACCAAAGCAATTTTTGAAATTGTTGAGTGAAGATACTATGATTCAAATGACTGTAAAAAGATTAGAAAAACTAATTCCTATAAATAGAATATTTGTGGTAACAGCAAAGCAATATGTAAGTTTAGTTGAGGATCAATTACCAATGCTACCTAAGAGAAACATAATAGTTGAACCTGTTGGAAAAAACACAGCTCCCTGCATTGCTCTTTCAGCCTTTGTTATTGACAAGTATTATAAGGATGCAACAATTGCGGTGTTGCCATCAGATCATTTAATATCAAGTGATGATAAATTTATAAATACATTAAGCAGTGCTTATGAATTTGTTGAAAAAGAAAATGAAGCTATAGTAACCTTAGGGATGAGACCAGATAGACCTGAAACTGGCTATGGTTATATAAAGTATACAACTAAAGCTTGTGATATAGGTAATTGTGAAATTAGAAGTGTGGAGCAATTTGTAGAAAAACCTAATGCAGAAAAGGCTGAAGAATATTTAAAAAATGGGCATTACCTTTGGAACGGTGGAATGTTCGTATGGAAAACATGTACTATATTAAATCTTACAAACCAATATTTAAATAGTACATACAATGTTCTAAGTGAAATCGCTGCTACAAGCGAAGAGGAATTCAATGAAGTTTTAGAGAGAAAATATCATGAAGTAGAAGAGATTTCAGTAGATTATGGAATAATGGAGAATGCTAAAAGTATTTATGTTATTCCAAGTGATTTTGGATGGGATGATATAGGGACTTGGTATGCCTTAGAAAGATATAGAGAAAAAGATGAGAATAACAATATATCTGTTGGAGACGTAAAACAGATTGATAGTTCTAACAATATTGTAGTAGGTAATAATAAGCCAATAATCATTACAGGAATGAGTGATGTTTTTGTTGTTGAAAGTGATAATGTAATTTTTATTGGTAAAAGAGAGAGTATTGAGAATATAAAAGAGATAAGAGAGATGTATAACGAAAAGTAACTTTTGGATGGATGTGTTTAATAAAATGAAGAAAGTATTATTTATTACGACTAGGTTGATCTATCCTACCAATAGTGGTAGAAAAGTTGTATTATATAATTATTGTAAAGGGCTTAAAGAATTATATGATTATGATGTATATTTATACAGTTTTTTAGAAGATGGGGAAACTAAAGAATTAAAACAGCCTAAATTTATATCAGATATATATTATGCTGAACAACCAGGAAAATTAGAGAAGTTTAAAAATATACTTATTAATAGTTTAATAAAGAAGAAATGGCCTTTACAGGTTTCACTTTATTACTCTAAAAAAACTCATGATCGGTTAATAAAAATAATTAATAAAATTTCTCCAGAAATTTTAATTTGTGATATGGCAAGAACAGCAGAATATTTAAGAAATATAAATATTCCAAATATAAAAAAGGTATTAGATATGGACGATTTGATTTCAAAAAGATATATTAGACAGGCTAATAATGATAATCTAAATATTAGCACTTTTGGTATATATACTCAAAAAATGCCTTTGAGTTTGAAAAAAATTTTAAATTATCATTTATTAATAAAAAAAATATTAAAATTAGAAGGAAAATTATTGGCTAAGTATGAGATAGGTGTATGTAATGATTTTGAAAAAATAATTTTTGTATCATCTATAGAAGCAGATGAATATAATAGAAAAACAAATAGCAACAAAGCTATTGACGTAACTATAGGTGTAGATTATGATTATTTTTCAGAGAAAGTTGCAAAAATAAAACAGCAAAATTTAATTGGATTTTTAGGAAATATGTATGTATCTCACAATAGAGATGCAGTTAGCTATTTTTTGAAAGAAATTTTTCCTGAAATTAAAAAAAATATACCTAATGTTAAATTTAGAATAATAGGCAGATGTAGTAATGAATATAAAATTCAGTTTAAAGAACTTGATTATTTAGAAGTAACAGGAGAAGTTGAAGACATTAGAGAATATGTTCAAGAATGTTCAGTAATGGTAGCTCCACTTACATATGGATCTGGTATAAAGACTAAAATACTTGAAACTATGGCCATGGGTACTCCAGTTGTAACTAATAATATTGGAGTTGAAGGTATTATGGTTGAGAATAATAAGCATATATTTGTCTGTGAGAATAAAAAAGATTTTGCAAGTAAGGTTATTATGTTATTAAAAGATGCTAATTTAAATATGCGCATTAGTGATGCTAGTAAAAGAAATATTTATAAAAGGTATACATGGAATAATACTCTAAAAAATATTAAATATATTATATAAAAACTTTTATATGAGGAGGAAAAAATGAAAATTCTTTTTATTACTCCAAATAATATTAATGAAAAAAATGGGGGAGGGATTAATGTAAAGAAATTATACTTAGGTTTAAAATCTTTTGAATCAAGTAATATATTAATATATTCTCCATCTAAACTTAAAGAAAGTTGTTCTGTAGCAAAAAAAAATAAAATTTATGATATTTTATCTAGAACTGTATTTCATTCTAATTATCTCTATATAAACTGGAAAATAGACAGACATAAACTTTTGAGATATAGACCAGACATAATTATTTTATCTAATAGTAGATTAGGTTTTATTGCAAAAGATATTAGAAAGAAAAATAATGATATACGAATAATAACTCAGTTGGATAATATTGAGTATGATTACTGTGAAAATTATGTTGAGAAGTATTATGGATTAAAAAAAATTTTTATTAAGCTAATAGAAAAGATAAGTGTAAGTAGAGATGAAAATAGTGCTCTAAAATTTAGTGACAAACTTATTTTTCTAACTGAAAGGGATAGGAAAAGAGCACATAAGTTATATAATTATTCTAATTCAAATGAATTTATACTTCCTATATGTTTGGAAAAAAGTAATATTAAACTAGTTAAGAATAATATGAAATTAAATTTAGTTTTTTTGGCATCTTTATGGTATGCACCTAATTATAATGGCATTTTGTGGTTCATAAAAGAAGTATGGAATAAAATTAATTTTATTGATATGAATTTAATTATAGGCGGAAACAGACCAAATGAGGAATTAATAAAATTTAATGGGATAAATAATATATATATATATGCAAATTTTAATAGAATAGAAGACATAGTTCCTCAAAATAGCATATTCATATCACCTATTTTTCAGGGAGCAGGTATGAAAGTAAAAGTTGCAGAAGCTTTATCATTAGGACTAGCTGTAATTGCTACTAAAGAATCTCTAGTTGGATATGAAGAAGCTTTAAATGATAACGAAAATGAAGTTATTTTTGAAGCAAACAATTCATCAGAATTTATAAATTTAATTAATAATGTGATTAATAAAAAAAATGATTATTGTTTAAATGAAAATAATGCAAAATATATTTTTAATAAGTATTATTCTATAGAAAGGGTGGTAGAACAATTAGATTCTATTGTTGAAATTTCATAGATGAAAGGATCCTTAATAATATGTATATAAAAAAGACTTCAGACAAGTTAATTAACATGTTAATAATATTTACCATATTTGATGCTTATAGTATTTTTTTTATAAAGGATTTTACTATAACTGTTGGAATTTTTATTATTGGGATTGTATGTATTCTTAAGATTATTGATTTTAAAAATTTTAGAATAGGATATAAATATAATCTTACTAATAAAGTTGCATATATAATGATAATTTATTGTATGTTTAATTTTTTAATTAACAATGGAAAGATAACAAGTTTAGTGTATACAATTTTTTTCTTAACTTTCCTAATTTTATCGTACCGCCAAGTAGAAGAAAGTGAATTTGAAAGAATTATAGATATATACATATATATAACTAGCATATTGTCTATATATGCAATATATCAGTTTTTGGGAAGAAGTTATGGATGGCCTTTAAGTAACTTATATTATGAACCTATTATGCAGAAAGGCTATAATTGGTCAAATTCAATATCTTTTGGAGGAAAGATATTCTTTAGGGCAAACGCGATATATAAGGAGCCTTCTCTTTTATCACAATATACTGCTCTTAGTATATGTTTCTTATACATAAAATTTTGGAATGAAAAGAATAAGGTTTTTTTGATATTAATAGTAATTGATATGATTGCTATTATTCTAAGTTTTGCTGGAACTGGAATTTTAGTACTTTTAGTATTTTTTACATTTAGAATATTTTCTTGGATTAAAAGTCATAAAAGAAAATTTAATCTAAAAAATTGTCTATTTATTTTTTTTATTATTTGTATAACAATATTAAGTATAAAAATTTTTCAAAATAATATTTATTTGCAAACTTTTTTAAATAGAAAGAATGAAATTTTTAGTAACACTAGTTCGGGTGGGATAAGATTCGTTGGACCATTTATTGCATTAAGAGAAAGTTTGCAAAACAATTTTTTCCTAGGAAATGGAATTGGAAATAGATTAATGTTTATTGAAAATTTAAGACTGGGTATTAGCACAGTAAGTTCACAATCTACATTACCTAGAGTTGGTATAGACCTAGGGATTATTGGACTAATAAATTTTCTACTTATATTATTTAGCTTGCTTTTATTTGATAAAAGAAAAAACCTTAATAATAAGTATTATTTTACAATTGCTTTATTTTGTTTTATTCAACTTTTTAATGGTGAGTATTTTTTAAGTGTAACTTATTGGGCTTTTGTATATTTTATTAATATAAAAATAAACTTAAAAAATTATAATAATAATTGTGATATTTTAGGTTGATAATAAGATGTTTTATATAAATTGTAATTTTGGGTGATTTTATATTTCTATTAAACTACTTAACATATTGAAAAAAAGAGGGAATATATTATGAAATTATTGTACGTTGGACATGCATTTGGGAATGTTTTTAGAGGTGGGGCAGAAATTCAAATGGAAAAGACTGCAAAAGAAATCAATAATATCCAAAAAGATATTGAAATTAATATTTATAATAAAGATTGTACTATAAACCAAATAAAGAAATATGAGATTATACATTTTTTTAAATCAAATGAATACTATTTGGAATTAGCCAAATTTGTAAAAAAACTAAATAAAAAGGTAGTAATAAGTCCAATTTATTTACCTAATTCAATGGATACATATACTCAATTAAAAGTTAAATCAGCTTTTAAAATATCCAAACTAGTACCAGAACAATTGTCTATACAAAAACGTATTATTAATCTTTGGAATTTAAGTGATAGAATTTACCCTAATACGTATGATGAATTAGAATTTATTAAATCAATAATAAAGAATGAAAAAAAATTTAAAAAAATTCATAATGCTACAGAAAATATACAGGATTACTTAAATGTTAAAACTGTATGCACAACACTGAGAAAGTATGGAATTGATCATTTGCATAAGCAATATATTTTGAATGTAGCAAGGATAGAACCAAGAAAAAATCAATTGAAATTAATAAATATTGCAAAAAAAAATAATTGGCCTTTAGTAATTGTTGGAGCGATAGGGAATAAAGACTATTATGATCAGTGTATTGAAGTGATAAAAGGGAGTCCTAATATTATAATTTTAGATGGAATATATGATAGAGGAGATTTAGCAAATTTATATTATTCATCTAAAGTATTTTGCTTACCTTCTACAATGGAAACGCCAGGGTTAGCGGCTCTTGAAGCATGCTCCATTGGGACAAATTCTATAATTACAAGCTTAGGAGGTACCAAAGAATATTTTGGAGATTATGTTTCATATATAAATCCATTTAATGATCAAGAAATTGAAAATACAATTAATTTAAAAATAAATGAAGATTGGAATAAAAATAACATAATGAGCGAATTTATTGTTAGAAATTATTCTTATAAAAATATAGCTGAGAAGTATATTGAAGAATATAAGAAATTATTAATTTAAGGAGTTTTATAGTGAAAATATTATTTATAATTGGTTTTTATATGTCAAATCATTCATATAGAGAAAATTACTATGCAAAACTATTAGAGGAATATGGACATCAAGTAAAAGTGATCACATCAGACATTTATTATCCATTTAGTAACTTAACTAAACAAAGGAGGCTAAACCTTGTTAGAGAAGAGGTATCTGACAAGTTTGTTGAAAGAAGGGAACATAAATTTCTTCTAAAAGATATGGTTTACTTTTCTTTCAAAGATGTCTTTGATACTTTTCGGCCGGATATAGTTCATTTAATGGAGGGGAGGCAGTTAATTAGTTATTTTGCATCTGAAGAAGCTAAGAAGAAAAATATTCCTGTGATTTATGAACATGAGCAAAGAACAGATTTTGGATCTTTCTTAGGAGTAATCCGTAATAAAATCATAAATAGGCATTTAATAAAAAATACAGCTAGAAATTCAACTGGAATTAGAACTGTAAGTAGAGAATCGTTAGAATATTTATCTAATATTATATCAACTGACAATAAAATTGTTGAAGTTGCAACATTAGGATATAATGATAAAATATTTAAAATGAACAATAGTTGCAGAAATAAAGTTAGAAATGAACTAAGCGTAAAGGCTGATGAATTTTTAATAATTACAAGTGGTAAATTTTTGGGAAATAAAAAGCTAAATTTATTAGTAAAATCATTCTTATCTGCTAAAGCAAATAATAGCAAGATGAGGATGATAATTGTTGGAGAGATTAATGAAGATATTTCAATATACTTAGATAATAGTGATATCATTATTATTCCACAATTAGTTAATGAAAATAGATTAAATGAATTATTTAATGCGGCTGATTTAGCAATTTGGACAAGATATACGATATCATATTTTCAATCACTTGGAACAGGATGCCCAATTTTAGTTCCAAATTTTAAATATACTCAACAATTGAGAGATAAAATATATGATAGTCAAGGTGTGAATCTATTTGAGATTCAATTTAATCAAGATGAATATTTATTTAAAATGGATGAAAGAGATATTGTTAAAAATATTAGTAAAGAAATTAGTAGTATATATAAAGGGAATTTAAATAGAAGAGTAATCTCATGTGAAAGTAAAATTTTTGCTTGGAGTCAAGTTGTGAAAAATTTGGAAAAACAATATTTAAATGTGATTAATAAGTTCAATAATCTTAAATAGTTTTAATGCCTTGCATTTATTTAAAACTTAATATACTAGTTATAAATCATTGAAATTTGGTAATATATTACATATGTTCTTTTATAGAGAGTACATTTAGGAGGAGAAATATGTTAGTATTAAAGGATGAACTTTTATCAAAACTAAAGAACAGAACTGCGAAACTAGGAGTTGTAGGACTAGGTTATGTAGGATTACCGCTAGCCGTAGAAAAAGCAAGAGCAGGATATACTGTAATAGGCTTTGATGTTCAAGAAAAAAAGGTAAACTTGGTAAATGAAGGACATAACTATATTGGAGATATTTTAGATGAGGATTTAGAAAATTTAGTTAAAGAAGGTAAAATAAAAGCTACTACTAATTTCTCTTTTGTTAAAGATGTGGATGCAGTAGCTATTGCAGTTCCAACACCACTTGATAAATTTA
>NZ_LHUR01000011.1 GCF_001263795.1 Clostridium homopropionicum DSM 5847 | reverse complement strand
TCTATTTAACTTATAAAGCAAGAGAATTTGACTATCATACAAGGCTTATAGAAACAGCTGGTGAAATAAATGATTTCATGCCAGAGTTTGTTGTAGATAATACAATGAAGCTATTAAATGAACAAAAAAAGGCAATGAATGGATCAAAGGTTCTTTTAATGGGAGTAGCCTACAAGAAAGACATTGATGACATGAGAGAATCTCCAGCACTTAAGGTTATTGAACATTTAGAGAAAAATGGAGCAGAAGTTATATATAATGATCCATATGTACCAGAATTTAAACACAATGGAAAAGAATATATATCAGTAGAATGGGAAAAAGCTATAGATGATGCAGATATAGTTTTAATAACAACGGACCACAGCTGTTATAATTATGAAGAAATGGTTAAAAGGGCTAAAATATTCTATGATACAAGAAACGCATCTAAGGATGTTAAGAATAATAGAGAAAAAATACACAAACTATAAATTACTATAGGATAGACCCTTTTATAAGGGTTTATCCTTATTATGATTAAGGAGTGATAAAATGACAAAATTAAAATTTGCAATAATAGGTTGCGGTAGAATTTCATATAAACACGTAGAAGGATTAGTAAATAATAAAGAAGAGGCTGTACTTGTTGCCACTTGTGATGTGGACTTAAATAAAGCTTTAGAAAAGAAAAAAGAATACATAGAAAAAATTTCTGAAGAAGCGTCAGTTAATACATATGCAGACTACAAAGAAATGTTAGAAAAAGAGGAAATAGATGTAGTTACAATAGCTACAGAAAGTGGATATCATCCTGAAATAGCGATATATTGTATGAACAAAGGGAAGCACGTAGTAGTAGAAAAGCCAATGGCTTTATCAATTGATGATGCTGAAGAAATGATAAAGGTAGCAAAAGAAAATAATGTTAAGATAGCAGTTTGTCATCAAAATAGATTTAATAAACCTATACAGCAATTAAGAACTACTATAGAAGGAAATAGATTTGGAAAGCTTATAAATGGAACAGCGAGAATACTATGGAATAGAAATATGGGATATTATGAGCAAGCACCTTGGAGAGGAACCTGGAAGCTTGACGGTGGTACCTTAATGAATCAATGTATACATAATATTGATTTGCTTCAATGGATGATGGGCGGAGAAATCGATACTGTATATGCTCAATGTGATACCTTTTTAAGAGATATCGAGGCAGAGGACTTTGGTGCAATATTAATTCGCTTTAAAAATGGAGCAATTGGAATTGTTGAAGGAACAGCATGCGTTTTCCCTAAAAATTTAGAAGAAACCTTAAGTGTTTTTGGAGAAAATGGGACTGTATGTATTGGCGGACTTGCTGTTAACAGAATAGAAAATTGGAGATTTAGCGACAATATTGATAATGAAGATGAAATATTAAAAGCACAAGAAGGAGACCCTGACAGCGTTTATGGAAGCGGACATACTCCTCTATTTAAAAATGTTATTGATGCTATAAATAGTAATGTAGAACCTTTAATAAATGGAGAAGAAGGTAAAAAAGCCATGGCGATTATCCTTGCAGCATATAAATCAAGGTTAACAGGAATGCCAGTAAAATTCCCATTTACAAACTTCTCAACTTTGGATATGGAAAAAGCATACGGAAAGAAAAAATAATATAATTTTAGAAAAGAGGATATAATTATGAATTATATTTCAGATAGTTCTAGGATTGGCAGTAATGTTCAGATTGGACACTTTGCCGTAATTGAAGATAATGTTCAGATTGGAGACAATTGCATAATTGGACACAATGTTGTAATTCATTCTGGAAGTATAATTGGCAGTAATGTTAGAATAGATGATAATTCAGTAATAGGTAAAACGCCTATGAGATCTGTAAATAGTATTTTTAAAGATGATAAGGAATATTTACCTTGCAAAATATCTAATGAGTGCTTAATCGGAGCCGGTGTAATAGTATATTGCGGCTGTGAAATAGGAGAAAAAACTCTAGTTGCAGATTTAGCTACTATAAGAGAAGATGTTACTATTGGAAGTAAGACAATTATAGGCAGAGGAACTACTATTGAAAATTTCTGTACTGTTGGTTCAAACTGCAAAATTCAAACAAATGTTTATTTAACAGCCTATTCTAATGTAGAAGATTATGTATTTATTGCACCTTGTGTAGTTACCTCTAATGATAATTACGCAGCTAGATCTAAAGAAAGATTTAAACATTTTAAAGGTGTTACAATTAAAAAAGGTGGAAGAATAGGGGCTGGAGCTGTGGTACTGCCAGGAAAGACTATTGAAGAAGATGGATTTGCTGCTGCAGGCAGCCTTGTAACTAAGGATGTAGAAAAAGCTGCAATAGTAGCAGGCAACCCAGCAAAAAAATTAAGAGAAGTACCAGAAGACCAACTTTTGAGAAATAATATTTAATATCAAAAGAAATTGCTAATCGCTAATCACTAATCTCTAGGGACTAGCAGCTAGCACCTAGTACCTAGCACCTTGTTACTGGTCACTGGCAACTGGATACTAGAAACTGGTTACTAAAAAAAGAGGTGATACATATGTACAATGACAAAAAAATCCTAGCCATTATTCCTGCAAGGGGTGGCTCAAAAGGGATACCTCATAAAAATATAATGAAAATAAATAATAAACCCTTAATTGCATACTCAATTGAAGCTGCAAAGGAATCTAAATTTATAGATTTCATATTAGTTTCAACGGATGATATTGAGATAAAAAATGTATCATTAAACTATGGAGCAAAGGTTCCTTTTCTTAGACCAGAAGAAATATCAAATGATACAGCTAAGTCTATAGATGTGGTACTGCATGCAGTAGAATTTCTTAAGAGTCAAGGAGAAGAGTTTCATTATGTAGTATTACTACAGCCCACATCTCCACTTAGAAGCTCACAGGATATTGATAATGCTATAGAAATTGTGATGAAAAAGGAAGCAGAGTCACTTGTAAGCGTGTGTGAAGCTTCTGAAAATCCTGTATTAATGAGAGTTATAGAGGATAATAAATTGAAATCCTTTGTGGAATTTAAGGGCGATAATCTTAGAAGACAAGACTTACCTAGGTTTTATATATTTAATGGAGCTATCTACATTAATTCTGTAGAAATGCTCTTTAAGGAAAAGACTTTTGTTGATGAAGCTACCATTCCTTTTGTAATGGATAGCAAGAAATCTATTGATATTGACAACATGTTAGATTCTAAACTAGCTGAATTAATACTTAGGGAGAAAAGTGATGATAATTAAAATTGGAAATAAAACAATTGGAAATGGACATCCATCATTTATTATAGCAGAAGCTGGAGTAAATCATAATGGAGATATTGAACTTGCTAAAAAGCTTATAGATAAGGCTGTTGAAGCAGGAGTTGATGCTATAAAATTTCAAACCTTTAAAAGTGAAAACTTAGTAACTGGCTATGCTACTATGGCAAAATACCAAAAAGATAATATAGGCAGTGAAGATAGCCAGTTTAATATGTTAAAAAAGCTTGAGTTATCCTATGAAGAATTTATTAATTTAAAGAACTATTGTGATAAAAAAGATATTATCTTTATGTCAACTCCATTTGATTTTGAAAGCGCAGATTTTCTAAATTCAATGGGAGTAGAGGCTTTTAAAGTAGGCTCAGGAGATTTGACTAACATACCATTATTAGAGCATATTTCAAAATACAAAAAGCCCGTTATTCTTTCTTCAGGTATGGCGACTCTTGGAGAAATAGAAGATGCGATTATAAGTTTGAAAAATATAGGTGTGGAAGAAATTGCAGTACTACACTGTACATCAAATTACCCAGCAGCCATAGAAACAATTAATTTAAAGGCAATGAATACTATAAAAGACGCTTTTAAAATTATAGGTGGTTATTCAGATCATACCGTAGGAATAACAATACCTATTGCAGCAGCTGCTTTAGGGGCAAACATTATTGAAAAACATTTTACTCTAGATAAAACAATGGAAGGGCCGGATCATAAAGCTTCTCTAGATCCTGAGGAGCTAAAGGAAATGGTAATATCTATTAGAAAGATAGAAACTGCCATGGGCAACGGAATAAAAATGTTTTCTAGTAGTGAGATTGATACAATGGCAGTGGCAAGAAAAAGCATTGTAGCAGCAAATGATATTAAACAAGGAGATATAATTACTCTTAAAGATTTAAATTATAAAAGGCCTGGGAATGGTTTAAGCCCTAAATACTATAAAACTATCTTGGGGAAAAAGGCAAGAAAAGATATAAAAGAAGATGAACAGATTACTTTAGGTATTCTGCAAGATTAGTAAGTAAAGATAGGAGTGCTATAAGAGTGTTAAAAAGAAAGATAGCGGTTATTACTGGTACTAGGGCTGATTACGGAATTTACTATTCAGTTCTTAAAGCTATAGAGAATAATCCAAAGCTAGATTTAAACCTAATTGTATGTGGAATGCACCTTTCACCTGAATTTGGATACACTGTTGAGGAAATTGAGAAGGATGGATTTTTTATTGCGGATAAAATTGAGACTATACTTTCCTCAGATACAGGAGCTTCCATGGCAAAATCAGTAGGCTTAACGCTAATGGGATTAACTCAAAGCTTGGAAAGAATAAAGCCTGATATCCTAGTTGTATTAGGAGATAGAGGAGAAATGATGGCAGGAGCTCTTGCTGCTATTCATATGAATATACCAGTAGCCCATATACATGGTGGAGAAGTTACTGGAACTGTAGATGAATCCATAAGACATGCTATAACAAAGCTGACTCATATACATTTACCTGCTACAGAAGACAGCAAGCAAAGAATAATTAAAATGGGAGAAAAAGAAAAAGATATTTATGTTGTTGGAGCCCCAGGAATTGATTATATAAAAAACACAAAATACCTTTCTAGGGAAGAACTACTAAAAAGATTTAATCTTAAGGACGAAAAGATTTTTATATTGACTCAACACCCTGTTACTACTGAAAGGGATAAAGTAGAATGGCAAGTAAGACAAACTTTTGAAGCTTTAGTAGAATGCGGAATGCAGACTATTGTTTCTTACCCTAATAGTGATAATGGTGGAAGAGAAATAATAAAGGTCATTGAAGAATATAGAGCAAAATACGATTACTTTAAGGTTTTTAGAAATATAACTCAAGTAGAATATTTGAGCCTTTTAAATGTTGCAGACGCTATGATAGGCAACTCTTCTTCAGGTATTATTGAGGCTCCAAGCTTTAAACTGCCTGTAATTAATATAGGAACAAGGCAGGATGGAAGATTAAGAGCTTGTAATGTAATCGATGTTGGATATACTAAAGAAGAAATCTTAGCAGGAATTAATAAAGCTCTAAATGAAGATGAATACAAAGAAAAACTAAAAAATTGCACAAATCCTTATGGTGATGGAGAAGCAGGTTCAAGAATTTCTGAAATTTTAAGCAGAGTTCATATAGATAGGGAATTATTACAGAAAAGAATAACTTATTAAGAGAGTGATTTTTTATGGAAAAAATAATTTTAGTTGGCGGTGGGGGACACTGCAAGGTTATAATTGATATTATTAAAAGCACTAATGAATATGAAATCACAGGCATCACTGATAAAGATGGGATAGGGACTAATATTTTAGATATTCCCGTTTTAGGAGACGATTCTATTCTTGAAGAGCTTTACAATAGAGGCGTTAAAAATGCTTTTGTTTGCATTGGAGCTTTAAATAATATTTCAATAAGAGATAAAATATATTTTAACTTAAAGAACATTGGTTTTAATATTCCCAAACTAGTACATAAAAATGCGGTGGTATCTCCTTATGCCAATATAAAAGCTGGCACTTGTGTAATGGCAGGGGCAGTTATCAATCCAGGTGTTGAGATTAGTGAAAATTGTATTTTAAATACATCCTCTGTCATAGAGCATGATTGCTTTATAGGAAGAAACACACACATATCACCTAGAAGCTGTATTTCAGGCGGGTGTAGAATAGGTTATAACTGTCATATTGGAGCGGGTAGTTCAGTAATTCAAGGAATTAACATAGGAAATCATGTAGTAGTAGGAGCGGGAGCTGTTGTTATAAGAAATTTAGATGATATGGTTACAGCAGTTGGAGTTCCAGCAAAAATTATTAAAAGTAGGTGATTCTATGAGGTTTTCAATAGAAACTTATTGCATAAAACTAGGTTCTACAATAAAAGATGCCATGGAATCTATTGATAAGAATTTGACTGGTGGAGCCTTTGTAGTTGACCAGGACTTTCATGTAAAAGGTGTTATTACCGACGGTAATATAAGAAGAGCCTTACTTGCAGGTCATAATATAAATGATAATATTGAAGGTGTTTACAGCAAAGAATTTAAATTTGCAAATGTATTTGATAGTAAGAAAAAGATTAAAGAATTAATGTTAAAAAGTAAAATAAGGCAAGTTCCTGTTTTAGATGAAGAGGGTAAAATAATTAACTTGTATTTTATAGATGATTTAATATCCTATGAAGAAAAGGATAATTATGTATTTATATTAGCAGGAGGACTTGGAACTAGACTAAGACCACTTACCAACAATATTCCAAAGCCAATGCTTAAGATTGGAGAAAAGCCAATCTTAGAGCATATAATTGAGCAATTTAAAGAATATGGCTTTAAGAATTTTATTTTATCTATAAATTACAAAGGCGAAATAATTGAAGACTATTTCAAAGATGGTAAACAATTTGATGTTAATATAGAATATGTCAGGGAAACAAAAAAGCTAGGTACTGCAGGTTCTATTAAACTTGCAGAAGATAAACTTAATAAGCCTTTTATAGTTATAAATGGAGATATATTAACTGGTATAGATTTTGATGCTTTTTTAAATTATCACATTGAAAATAATTTTGACATTACTGTTGGTGCTCGAAATTATGAAATTAAAGTACCTTATGGAGTTATGGTTACTGATGATTTATTAATCAAGTCCTTAGAGGAAAAACCAGTTTATAGCTTCCATATTAATAGTGGTGTATATGTTCTTAATGAAAAGGTAGTTAAATATATTCCAGAAGATGAGATGTACAATATGACGGATTTGATTGAAGATGTAATAGCACAAAATGGCAGATCAGGAGTATACCAGATTACAGAATACTGGTCAGATATTGGCCAAATGGACGATTTTAAGAAAGCAAACGAAGACATTGAAAAGTTTTTCTAAAACTTAAGATATAAATAAATTATAAGGAGTGTAAACTTGATGAATTGGAAGGGTAAAAAAGTATTAATTACTGGAGCTGAGGGCTTTATAGGAAGTCATTTAACTGAGAGATTAGTAGAATTAGGTGCTGATGTTACAGCTCTTGTACAATATAATTCCTTTAACAATTGGGGATGGATTGATACTTTTGAAGAAGAGACAAAAAATAGCATTAAAGTTATTACTGGGGATATAAGAGAATATGACAATGTAAAAAGAATGATAAAAGGGCAAGAAGTTATAATGCATCTTGCTGCCTTAATTGCTATACCTTATTCTTATTTATCACCAATGGCTTATGTAAGAACAAATGTTGAAGGAACAACTAACGTTCTAGAATCATGTAGAGAAGAAGCTAATATTGAAAGAATAGTACATACTTCAACAAGTGAAACTTATGGAACTGCATTATACGTTCCAATAGATGAAAAGCATCCAATGCAAGGTCAATCACCTTATTCTGCTTCAAAAATAGGTGCAGATAAAATTGCAGAAAGCTTTTACAGATCCTTCAATCTACCTATAACAACACTAAGACCATTTAATACTTATGGTCCAAGACAATCAGCAAGAGCTGTAATACCGACAATAATATCTCAAATTCTTGCAGGAAAGAGAGAAATAAAACTTGGAAGCTTAACTCCAACAAGAGATTTTAACTATGTAAAAGATACAGCAGAAGCTTTTGTAAAGGTTGCTGAAAGTGATAAAACTATAGGTGAAGTAGTTAATGCTGGTTCAAATTATGAAATAAGCATTGGAGATACTGTTAAAAAGATAATAAATATTATAGGAGAAGACGTAAAAATACTTTGCGATGAAGAAAGAATAAGACCTGAAAATAGTGAAGTAAATAGACTATGGGCTGATAATACTAAGATAAAAACTCTTACTGATTGGAGCCCAAAATACACACTAGATGAAGGACTTGCAGAAACAATTAAATGGATAAAAAGTAATATGGAGAAGTTCAAGACAGACATTTATAATGTTTAGGATATAAGAATTTTACGACGTAAAATTCTTGAGGTACTAGGTGCTAGGTACTAGTGAAGGATGTTTTGCTTTGGCAAAACTAAAATTTAGCTTAGAAGCAGAGCTTCTATCGCTCTTTGTAGCTTGCTACAATGGCGGATTTTATACTGCGGAAACTCCTTCTCGTTCCTCGAATGAGTAAGCGATCATCACCAAATTATAAATTTGGGATGCCTGCTTAATTATTTCAATTCCTAGTACCTAGCACCTCGAACCTAGCACCTAAGAAATTTATATAAAACGGGAGTGAATAAAATGATACCATTGTGTATACCAGAAATGGGTGGTAATGAGTGGAAATACGTAAAAGAATGCATTGATACAAATTGGGTATCTTCTGTAGGAAGTTATGTTAATCTTTTTGAAGATAGATTTTCTGAATATTTAAAGTGCGAAAAAGCTGTGGTTACCATGAACGGTACAGCAGCTATTCAGCTTGCTTTAGTTACCTTAGGAATAGGCAATGGAGATGAAGTTATAGTGCCTTCTATGACATTTATATCACCTGTAAATGCCATAAAATATGTAGGGGCTGTTCCTGTATTTTGCGATATTAGAAAAGATACTTTTGTTATGGATGAGAATAAAATTGAAGAATTAATTACTGAAAAAACAAAAGCAATTATGCCAGTACATATATATGGTCATCCTGTATATATGGATAAGGTTATGGAGCTTGCTAAAAAGTATAATCTTTATGTAATAGAAGATGCAACAGAAGCTCTAGGATCAGAATATAAGGGTCAAATGCTTGGAACTATAGGACACATAGGTTGTTTTAGCTTTAATGGAAATAAGCTTATAACTACTGGTGCAGGCGGAATGCTTGTTACAAACAATAATGAATATGGAGAAAGAGCTAAATATCTATCTACCCAAACAAAAACCATATTAGAAAACAAGGCTTTTTATCACGAAGAAGTAGGTTATAATTTTAGAATGCCTAACTTATTAGCTGCTTTTGGTGTAGCTCAATTAGAGCAAGTAGAAAAGTATTTAAAGATCAAGAGAGAAAATGCTGAGTATTATAATGAAATATTAAAAGATGTAAAGGGAATAACACTTCCTGTTGAAATGCCTTGGGCAAAGAATTGCTTTTGGTTATATTCAATTTTAGTTGAAGAGGACTATCCTATAAGCAGAGATGAATTAATTAAAAAGCTTATAGATAATAAGATAGAAGCTAGACCTTTCTTCTATCCTGTTCATGATATGCCTCCTTATAAAGAATGTAGAAAAGGAAATATGGATATAACTAATGAAGTGGCTTCAAAGGGAATTAATCTTCCTAGCTCAGTTTCTCTTACAAAAGAGCAGATTGAAGAAGTTTGCAAAGTCATTAAAGGTGAATAGATTGGATAGAAAGTTAAGTTTTTTAAAAAATTCATTTATATATACCTTAGGTGATTTGCTGCCAAAGGTAGTATCTTTATTAATGATTCCAGTTTTAACAAAGTATATGGGGAAGGTTGAGTATGGAATTTATGGCTATATGACCATACTCTTAGGCTTCCTATCTATGCTTTATATATTAGGTTTAGATGGTGCACTTACAAGATTTTATTATGAGTATGAAGATAAAGGTGAAGAGAAAAAACTTATTAGTACCATATGGATATTTCTATTAGGATATAACTTAATTTTATCAATATTAATAGCGATTTTTGGGAAAAATTTCTCCAAGCTTATCTTAGGTGAAATACCTTTCAATCCATATTTTAAATTACTTATAATAATTTGTTTCTTTGCAACCTTTGCAAGTATACCATTAGTACTATTTAGACTAAGAGAACAATCTGTAAAGTTTGGGTTGTTTAATATAATTACAACCTTTGTAAATATATTTTTCATATTTTATTTTGTGTCTTATAAAACACAGGGAGCAGAAGGTTATTTAAAGGCAATACTTTTTACAAATATTGCTTTTAGTGTAGTATATTTAGTGATAAACATAAAGGATTTAGGTTTATACTTTTCCTTTAATATTGCTAAAAGTGCTTTGAAATATGGAATACCATTAATACCGCATGCTATTGGAGCTTGGGTATTAATGTCCTCAGACAGATATTTTTTAAATATCTATACTTCACAAGCAGATTTAGGATTATATACTTTAGCCTATCAATTTGGTATGCTAGTGTATTATCTAATTGTTGCAATAAACAAGGCATATGTACCATTTTTCTTTAAAACTGCCAACGAAGAGAAAGAAAATGCTCCAAGAGTATTTCAAGAAATTATAAAATACTATTCTGTTTTTATAATTTCCATAGGGGTAGGCCTTGCACTGTTTGCAAAAGAAATAATAATTATAATGGCTTCTAATAAAGAGTTTTACGCTGCATATAAGATAGTGCCTTTAATTGGACTTGCTTATGTATTTAATGGATTTTATTATATGTGTGTAAACGGGATATTTTATTCAAAAAAGACTTATATACTTCCTTTTTCAACAGGAGCAAGTGCTATTGTTGCATTAATATTAAATTTCATATTGATACCTAGATATGGAATATATGGAGGAGCAATTGCAACTATTTTTGCTTATTTTACTCTTTTCATTGTGACTTATGTGTTTTCGCAAAAATTTTATTACATACAGTGGGATTGGGTAAAATTAAGTGTAAATACGTTGCTGGGCTTAGCAATCTATGGGATTTCATTATTCAATATAGAAAATCTTTTTTTGAGCATTCTATATAAAACAGTATTATTTATAATTTATATAGCTTTATTATTTTTATTTAAAATTTTATCTTTTGAAAAATTAATTTTCTTTAAAAATAAACTAATTAAAAGATAAGAAAAAGAATTGGAATAGGAGATAGTATGTTGAAAATTATTTATACGAAAAACGAGAAAAAAATCTTATTTGGAGACAAATCTGAGGAGCTATATAAATCAATAAATAATATAAGTATAGATAATATTGCCTTCCAATTCTTAAATAAACTTGAATGTGAAACCATACAGGGGATAAATCTTGAAAACTTTTATATTTATGACAATATACCTCTTTATTATTTTGAAAGACCGACTATATATTTGAAGCTTAAATATATTCTAACTTCATTTATGATTATTAAAAATATAATAGAAAATACTAATGAAGAGGTAGAAGTAATAAGTGATGATGAAATATTTATTGAACTATCAGAAAAAGTATTTAAATTAAATTACAGCAGAACTAATGCTGAAAAAGAAAACAACGGGAATACAATAAATAAATTTAAACTCTTTAAAAGAGTAATAAATGGTATGGGTAGTTATATAAAATTTAAGCTTAAGTCAATAAATTCAAAAGATAATATAATTGTATTATCTAGCGTTATTAATATTAATTTAATTAAATTAATGGGTAAGAAGCAGCTGGTTGATACTCAGATAGGACCTTTAGTTGATAGCTTAGATAAAGAGCATAATATAATTAACTTCCAATTTATGTCTAGCTATAATTATTTGAATAAAAGCTTAGCTTTTAAAAGAAGTTTTGTTCCTTTTGAGTTTTTTATTATCTATAAAAAATTATTTGGGGAAAAAATAGTCAATCCTTCATTAATTACTAATAAGCTAGAACTTTTAGGAGAGTTAAATTTTGATTTTCAGGACCATAACCTTAAAGATATATTTATGAAACATGTATTTAGTAATTTAGAAAATAGATATTACATGAGTCTAACAGAAATATTATGTGCAGAAAAATTTATTAAGAAGAACCGCATTACAAAGCTATTTGTAACTGATGAAGGAGATAGACCAAGATGTTTTATAACTGCAGGAAATAGAATGGGAATAAAAACCTATGCCCTTCAGCATGGTATTATAAATGAAGTGTCTCCAGCATATATGATTAATTCTAAATATACAGGAATTGTTCCTAAATTGACTTTTTTATGGGGAGATAAATATAAAGATATGCTTTTAGCGGGATCTAATGTATATAATGACAGCATAACTAAAGTGGTGGGACAGCTTAGAACAGACTTAATTTTAGGGTATAATAAAAATGATGAAAAAGATACGGATAAAATAAAAATATTATATGCTACACAGTATTTTAAAGATTTATTAATTCCAGCTACTGATATGCTGTTTAAAGCCCTTAATCTAATAAATCGTGAATATGAAATAATAATAAAACTTCATCCAGCAGATGAATTTTACAATATTTATATCGAGAAAATCCAAGAATACGGAATAAAAAATGTAAAGATATTAAAAGATGGGGATCTTTATGAACTGTTATCTTGGAGTGATGTAGTAATAAGTGTTCATTCTACAGTTGTTGTGGAGGGAGCCATTTTAAATAAACCTTCTATCTGCATTAGGCTGCCTAAATATGATGATTTAGGGGGTTTTATTAAGGATGGAATATCTTTAGGTGCAAAAGAGGAAAAGGAAATTGTAACTTATTTAGATAATCTTGAAATATATTCAAAAAATAATGAGTTCATTAAATACTTAGAAAACAATTTTTATAAAATAGATGGTAAAGTAAATGAAAGAATAATGAATGAGGTTGATTAGAATGAAAAATATCTTAATTATAGCGTATTATTTTCCGCCTAAAGGGGGAGCAGGGGTACAGAGAACAACTAAGTTCGCCAATTACTTAAGTAAGTTTGGATATAATGTACATGTGTTGACAGTTAAAGAAGATAGTCACGGTCTAAAGGATGCCTCATTAAATAAAGAAATATACAGTGAAGTTAAGGTATATAGATCAGAAATAGAAGAAACAAAGCTTATAGATAAAGTACTTAAGTTAATTCAAGGAAATAGAAACAGCAGCAGTGGTAGTAATGGGGAAACAAAGGATTTACCTGTTAATAGAAATAGTTTAAAGAGAAAGATTAAAGGCTTAATTTTTAACCTAGGCAAAAAGGTATTTATAGATTTATATAATTTAGCATATGTTCCTGATGATAAAATTGGATGGTTAAAGTATGCTGTAGAAGAAGGCAACAAGATAATTAAAGAAAACAATATACATACTATTTATACTACCTCTGCACCTTATACCTCACATCTTATAGGGTATAATCTAGCAAAGAAAAATAATGTTAAATGGATTGCTGATTTTAGAGATCCTTGGGCATGTAATCCATTCGTAAACTATGGAGCCATAATAGAGAGAAAGCATAAAAAATTAGAGAGCATGGTAGTAAATAGGGCTGACAAGGTACTTAGTGTAAGTCAGCCAATTATTGATGATTTTAAGAGAATATATAAAGACTTAAATCATGATAAATTTAAGGTTATTACAAATGGATATGATGAAGAAGATTTTTCTGATTTACCGTTAAACCTAGGCGATAATAATGACAAATTTACTGTATTATACAACGGAACCTTATACGGTAAAAGGTCTCCAGATAAAATTCTTGGAGCTATTGATAGTCTAATTAAAGCTGGCAAAATACCTGAAAATAAAATTAAAATTAAGTTTTTAGGGGAAGTTGGACATGAATTTAAAGAAATAATTAATTTATATAGTAATAAGTATCCAGAAGTTGTTATTCAAAAGGATTATGTACCACACAAAGAAAGCCTTATGGAAATGTGCAAGGCAAATGCTCTTTTATTAATTATTGATGAGGGAGTAGGTAGTGAAGGAATTTTCACAGGAAAGATTTTTGAATATCTACGTTCAGGAAAAATTATATTAGGAATAGTGCCAAATGGAGTAGCTAAAGATTTAATATTAGAGACAAGAACCGGCTTGATTGCGGTACCTTCTAATGAAATAGAAATAGAAAATATCATTTATAAAGCGTACAGTCTATTCTTGGACGGGAATAAAGAATTTAATCCTCAGTGGGAATTAATAAAAAATTATAGCAGAGAAAATTTAACAAAGGCCTTAGCAGAAGTTATTGAAGAAATAAAATAAGAAAAGCTAAATTGAAGGTAGGTATTTTATGAAGATTTGTTTTTTAGGAGATGGAAATAGTATACATATCCAAAGATGGTTGGATTATTTTAAGAACAAAGGGCATGAAGTTCATCTAATTTCCTTTTCGCATGTTTCTTTAGATGGAATCTTTGTTCATAAAGTAGGCGATGTAGATATAAATGAAAATGGTGGAAATTGGAGATACTTACTGCAGATAAAAAAGATTAAAAGCTTATTAAAAGAGATAAATGCTGATATAGTAAATGCACACTATATAACCAGTTATGGATTAATTGGAGCCTTAACAGGGGCTAAGAATCTTATACTTTCTGCCTGGGGAAGTGACATATTAGTAACACCTAAAAAAAATATAGTGTATAAAGCTCTAACGAAATTTGCATTAAATCGTTCTAAGTTAATAACTTCTGATTCAGACATAATGACTGAGGAAATAATAAAAATGACTAAAGTAAAAACAATTACTGTTCCAATGGGAGTAGAAGAAAATTTACTCCATTTAAAAAGAAAAGAAGAAGAGGATATAAAGATTCTCAGTCTTAGAACTGTAAATAAGAACTCAAATATTGATTTAATAGTAAAAGCTTTTCATAAGTTAAGTGAAATAGAGAATGATAAAAATATAAAACTTATAATAACAAATAGCGGATCAGAAATGGGTAATATAAAAAAGATGATAAAAGATATGAAGCTGCAGAATAGGGTAGAAATAAAAGGTTTTGTTTCCAGAGAGGAAATATTAGAATTATTGACTACTTCTCAAATATTTATTTCTGTTTTAACTTCAGATTCAACCTCTGTAACCTTGTTAGAAGCTATGGCAACTGGTGTATTTCCCATTGTATCTAATATACCTGCAAATAGACAGTGGATAGAAAACGGTAAAAATGGTTTAGTTATTGAAAGCTTTAAAGAAGAAGATTTATTTAATGCTTTAAGAGCAGCAATTAAAAATTCTAGTTTAAGCGAAGAGGCTGTTCAAGTAAATAAAAAAATAATAAAAGAGAGAGCTCTTTGGGAAAATAATATGAGACTTGTAGAGAAAGAAATGGAGGAAATAGTATGAAAATAATTACAGTAGTTGGAGCAAGACCACAATTTATTAAAGCCGCTGCAGTATCGGGAATAATAAGAGAAAAGCATCAGGAAATTCTAATTCATACAGGTCAACATTATGATGAAAATATGTCTGAAGTATTTTTTCAAGAGCTGGATATACCAAAACCGGATTACAATCTTAATATAGGATCAGGTAATCATGGAGAACAAACTGGAAAAATGCTTATAGAGCTTGAAAAAATATATATAAAAGAAAAACCAGATTTAGTTTTAGTTTATGGAGATACTAACTCTACCTTAGCAGCAGCTCTATGTGCATCAAAGCTATTGATTCCTGTTGCTCATGTAGAAGCTGGACTTAGAAGCTTTAATATGAAAATGCCAGAAGAGCAAAATAGAATATTGACAGATCATCTATCAAAATTCTTATTTGCACCTACAGAGACAGCAGTAATTAATCTACATAAAGAAGGCATTATTAAGGGTGTATTTAATATAGGAGATGTAATGTTCGATGCCGTATTAAAATTTAAGGACTTATCCCGTAATAAAATTGATTTTCTTAATAAATTAGGTTTAAGTGAAAATGAATTTATATTGTCTACCATACATAGAGCAGAAAACACAAATTACATTGATAGACTAGAGAATATTATTGGAGCTCTAAGTGAAAGTAATAAAAAAATTGTTCTTCCACTCCATCCTAGAACTAAAAAATATATCAGCGAGTATGGTTTGAAGGTAGGGGAAAATGTAAAAATAATTGAACCTGTAGGTTATCTTGAAATGGTATTATTGGAGTCCATGTCACAAAAGATTGTAACTGATAGCGGTGGAGTTCAAAAAGAAGCTTTCTTTTTAGGAAAGCCATGTATAACTATGAGAGATGAAACAGAGTGGGTTGAAACTGTTCAGAATGATTGGAATATGCTAACTGGCACAAATAAAGCTAAGATAATTGATGGAATTTTGAATTTTGCTCCTAGCAAAGAGCAGGAGAAAATTTTTGGAGATGGAAAAGCAGCAAGTAAAATTTTAGAAGTAATAGGTCAATAATTGCGGGGGAGAAAAATGGACACACTAAATTACTTAAGAGAAGAAATAAAAAATGAAGCAAAAGATTATATTAAGCATCTATTAAGATTTAAAACAATCATAATACTTGTATATTTACTTCTAGAAATCTTCGTATTTATTAAAATTGGTAGAAGTAATACTTTAATGGCTGCAAGTTCTTTGTTTATTAATCTCTTTATACTTTGTTCCTTGGTACTAATGTTTAAAGATTTTAAAACAACCTTAAAGATTTTTGCACTTTCAATTCCCCTAATACCTATTGTGTTGTATTTGTTATTTAGATTAAACATGGACAAATATGGGGATGTAATATATTTAGTCTATTTTGTAGTATTTATAGTAAATACTATAAAAGAAATGCAATACGGTAATATTGACTTTAAAATGATATTTTCAAATAAAAAATTCCTAAGGTTAAGCATTGTATATTTTATACTTACTGTATTAGGGGTATTATCTGTAATAAATAGCAGGTATAAAATAGATTCAGCTAAAATTCTGATTTTAGGATTTGTGTTTATGATCTTCTTCAGCTTAATTATTATTTCCTATAAGAAGAGAGAGGACATACTAATTTCAGACTTGATTTTTTACCTTGCACTTGGAGTTGCAATATCAGGTATACCGGATACTTTAATAGCCTTTTATACTATAATTACTAGAAATAATAATACACATTTATATGGAGCATTAGGAAGTAATTTTATGCTCGGATATACAATACTACTGCTTCCTTTTATAATATTTAATTCTCTAAATAGAAAAGTAGATAGCAAGCATTATTATTTATATAATCTACTCATGGTAATGGAAGTATTTATTTTAGTTACACAAAGATCAAGAGGGATACTCCTGGCTCTAGCTATATGCTTTTTTCTAGTATTTCTTGTATACAGAAAAAGAAAGCTAAAATTATTAATTATTGCTGCTATTGTATTATCAAGTGTAACTTATAATGTAATTTATAGACCTGAATTTAATGAATTAAGAGAAGAGATATCAACAAATCCAAATGTTACATTAAATTTATTTTCAAAGAACGAATTTATTAATAAGATATTACAACAAACTAAAAATAGAAGGCCAATATGGGGATTAACATTTAATATTATTAACGATTACCCATATTACGGAATAGGCCCAGGCCAATATAGATACTATTATTTAGAGTATGGTGGAGATATTTTAAGAAGTTATAAGGATGCACACAATGTAATTTTAAACATAACAGTTGATTTTGGGATTCCCTTTGCTGTAGTTTTTTTCTTCAGTTTATTTTTACTTTGGCTTAAGGCATTTATTAATGGAATAAAGAGTAAAATAGATAGTTTAGAAAGATATCTACTTTTAGCTTGTATAGGAATATTCTGCTTTATGGCATATGGAAATATAACAGGGCAAGCCTTTATGACTTTTGTGCCACCTATAAGCATTGTACCGGCATTTATATTAGCTGTAATTACAACTTTAATGGTTATTAAGACTAGCTAGGAATCCGTATTTAGGAGTGATATTTATGAATAATAAAGAAACAGTTTCTATCATTATTCCCTGTAGAAATGAAAAAGACTATATATCAAAGTGTATAGATTCCTTTTTAAAGCAGTCTTATCCAATGGAATTAATGGAAATAGTTATTGCAGATGGAATGTCAAATGATGGAACAAAAGATATTTTAAATGAATATTCTCAAAAGTATAATAATGTAAGGGTAATTGAAAATAAAGGACTTTCAGCACCTAAGGGAATGAATTTAGGAATTAAATCAAGTGACAAAGATATTATAATAATATTTGGAGCTCACGCTTATGCAGATAAAGACTTTGTGAAGAATAATGTGGAATATTTAAAAAGAGCTGAGATAGGATGCTCTGGAGGTCCAATTGAGACAGTAAATGATAATATAATAGGTAAAGCAATATCCTTAGCTATGAGCTCGCCCTTTGGTGTAGGTAATGCACTTTTTCGATATGCACAGAAGGAAACATATGTAGATACAGTAGCTTTTGGAGCTTATAGAAGAGAGGTACTAGAGCAAATAGGTTATTTTGATGAAGAACTTGTTAGAAACCAAGATGATGAACTTAACTATAGAGTAGTAAAAGAGGGATATAAGATTATTTTATCTCCTAGTATTAAGTCTACTTATTATGGCAGAGGCTCCTATGCTAAGCTTTGGAAGCAGTATTATCAGTATGGCTTTTGGAAGGTTAGAGTAATGCAAAAGCATGGAAAGCCAGCAGCTATTAGACATTTAGTGCCTATGGCATTTGTGCTTACAAATATTTTGGGAATTTTACTAGGTTTAATACTAAAGCCAATTTTATATTTATGGTTATTAGAGGTAGTTGCTTATACTTCGATGGACATTTATTTTTCAGCTAAGCTATCTCAAAAATCACCTTCAATTATGGCTTGTATGTTACCTGTATTTCCTATATTGCATCTAAGTTATGGATTAGGCTTTATTAATGGTATTTTTGCATTCTATATTTTAAAATCAAAAAAAATTAAAGAAAAAAATTCAAAGATGTCCAGATAATAATTTAAAGCTAGCACGCAAAAAGCGTGCTAGTTTTGTGGTAATATAGAATAGAATGTTAAATACATTAGAGAAGGTGATAACTTGAATAAAATTAATTATAATATAACAAATTTAATATGTTTGTATATAATATTCTTATCTTTAGTTCCAACTAATTTTAAGATTGCTGGCTTTAATATAAAAGGGGATTATTTGCTCTTGTTAGTTTTTCTAGCATATATTTTAAATTTGATTCTTAGCAAAGAAGCAAGAGTTAAGTTATTTAAAGGGATTTTGAATATTAGTAAAGATAGCATACTGATTTTTATGATAATTTTATCTGTTGTAATGATAATTTCAATTTCTTATGCTTCTGATAAAGCTTTAGCAATAAGTGAAACCTTAAGATTTATTTCATATATATTATTATATTTTATTATTAAATTAGAAATAAAAACCGAAGCTAGAGTAAATAAACTTATATTTTCATATATATTTACAAGCATTATTGTAAGTGTTTTTGGAATAATTCAGTACTTTACAAGAATTGGGCTTGGGGAAGAGTTTATATATAATACTTCTAAATATTCTGTAGCTATTAGAATAACCTCGACTTTAGACAATTCAAATACCTTAGGAGCGTTTTTACTCCTAATTGTTTTTCCTTTAATAATGCTCGGCATATATGAAAAGGATAAAAATAAAAAAACAATATATATAATTGCAGTTTTTTTGAATTTGATTACTATTATTCTTACATTTTCACGTAATGCATGGCTTGGATTATTATTAGGAGGTTTTCTTTTAGTCATAGTATATAATTGGAGAATATTATTTATTATGATTTCCGCCTTAGGATTATCCATATTAATTCCACAAATAAGGACTAGAGCTATGGACTTTAAATTGATTTTTCAAGATCCAAGGGTTAAACTATGGGAAATTGCTATAAAAATGATAAAAGACCATCCTATTAAAGGTGTAGGCAACGGAAATTATTATACTCTTTATGGCGCTTATGTAAAAAAATATCCAGAGTTAGATTATAATCATCATACTAATTTTCCTGCACATAATTCATATTTAAAAATACAAAGCGAATTAGGTATATTTGGTATAGCTTCTTTTTTAGGCTTATTGGTGTCTATAATATATAAAATAAATAAACTAACTCATAAGCTTAAGAATGAATACTTTAGATTATTTTATATAGGATTTTTTATCTCAACTATAGTTTTTTATTTTATGAATATTTCTGATAATTTGTTATTTGTACCCAAAATTACTTCTTGTTTTTGGATTATAGTAGCTATTTCAGAAGCAATTAATTATAATAAAATATGTATAAGATAAAATATAAAATATAAGTACATTGTAATAGGAACATCAGGGGGTTTTTATATGGATGCTAAAAGTATAAAGATTGATATAGAGAAAGATATAAATAGAAAGAAAGGTCAATTTATCTTAAAGAGAATATTAGACATAATTTTATCTCTTATAGGAATTATCCTTTTGTTGCCTGTGTTTATACTTATAATTATTGCTATTAAGCTTGATTCTAAGGGGCCTAGCCTGTTTAAGCAAGTTAGAATTGGGAAAGATAACAAACCTTTTGTAATTTATAAGTTTAGAACAATGGTAATAGATGCAGAGAAAAAGAGAGAACTGGCTTTAGAGTGTGAAAATATCGAAAACTTTGTTTTCCAAAGCAAAAATGACAATAGAATAACTAAAATTGGTGCATTTTTAAGAGGAAGCAGCTTAGATGAAATTCCTCAATTGTTTAATGTTTTATTTGGTAATATGAGTTTAGTTGGACCAAGACCTGAAATACCAGAAGTTGTAAACTTTTATCCAGAGGAATATAAGCAGCGTTTATTAGTTTTACCTGGAATAACTGGACTTGCACAGATAAGCGGAAGAGGAGAAATAGAATTAGGTAAAACAGTTTATTATGATTTAACTTATATAAAAAACTTTTCTGCAATCTATGATATAAAGATTATATTTAAAACAGTTGAAAATGTATTTAAAAAGGAAGGTGCCTTTTGAAGTAGGAGGAAATATGTTTATTAAAATACTAGAATATAAAATTTTTTGTGGAACTAAAGTAAATTTATTAAAGCTGATAAATGAAGCAAATAAAATAAATATTATTTCTGGTAATCCAGAGGTATTGTACATGGGAATGTATAATGAAAAGTTAAAGGCATTATATATAGATTCCAAAAGTGTGATAATACCAGATGGAGTTGGAACTGTTATTGCATCTAAAATATTAAATACACCGGTAAAAGAGAAAATTGCTGGAATAGAAGTTATGGAAGAAATTATAAAAAACTGTGAGGCAGAGGGGAAGGGAATTTACTTAGTAGGAGCACAGGAAGAAGTATTAAAGGAATGTATAATTAATTTGATTATTAAGTATCCCAAATTAAAAATTCTAGGAAGTAAAAACGGATATTTTGATTTAAATAATTGCCAGGAATTAATTGAGGATATTGAAGAAAAAAAACCTTTTGCTATTTTTGTTGCAATGGGTTGCCCACGACAGGAAATTTTTATTTCAAAGTTCTTTGAAACTCTACCATGTAAAGTGTTTATGGGGGTTGGAGGAAGCTTTGATGTTTTTGCAGGTAAAGTAAAAAGAGCTCCGAAGTGGATGATAAACTTAGGATTAGAGTGGTTATATAGAGTTGCTAATGAGCCCTTTAGAATTAAGAGACTTATTTATATACCTAAATTTTTAATGAGAGTTGTGATTAGTAAATATTTTAACAAAAGAAAATAAGCATAGGTGGTGTTAAATATTAATAGAGTTGCTAGAAATCTTTTATCCATAGGATTATCGAGCTTTTTAGCTCAATTTATAATGTTTATACAAATAGCATACTATGCAAGGGTACTAAGTGTAGAAAGCTTTGGAATAGTTAATCTAGCACAATCTATATTAGTGTATTTTACTATGATTACACTATTTGGGTTTCAAACGCTAGGGACTAAAGAAGTATCAAAAGATAAAGATAAAGCTGGAGAACTAATTGGGTATATTAGTATTATAAGAATAATTGTTGCTGCTATTTGTTTTCTAATTATAATTGCCATAGGAATTTTATCTAATAAAGGCGTAACCTTTGGAAATTTACTTATTATTTTTGGCTGTACACTTTTACCTTTGGCATTTAATATAGATTGGCTATTTTCAGGGCTTCAAGAAATGCAGCATAATGGCATTTACAATATCATAAAAAGCTTAATACCTCTTATATTATCACTTATATTTATAAAGGGAGAAGAAGGAATATTTTATATTCCTATTTTTACTTTAATTGGATTGATTTTAGGAGTTATTTATCAAGGGTACATTATTAGAGTAAAAAAGAAAATCAGGATTGCTATTAGATTAAATAAGTATGAAATAAAAAAATATGTGATTAAAAGTACACCTTTTTTAATATCTGGGCTTCTATCTATGATTAATATGAATTTAGACACTATTATAATCGGATTTACAAGGAGTGAATATGAACTTGGAATATATTCCTCTGCTTATAAAATTATATATTTTTTAATCAACTTGATTGCAGTAATTTATGTTCCGTTTTTTCCTTTGTTAATAGAATATTTCAATAATAAAGATATTTCTAAACTTCAGAATATAGTAAATAATATTTGTAAAGTGGTAATGCTTTTAGGATTTCCAATAACTATTGGAGGTATACTTCTATCTAAGGATATAATAATTTTACTTTTTAGTGATAAATACGCTGAAGCATATTTACCTTTTATAATATTGTTAATTTATATATTCATTTTATTTATGAGGGAGACCTATGGATATAGTTTAAATGCTTGGAATATGGAGAGAAAATATTTAAAGAGTGTGGTTATTTCATCACTGGCAAACCTAATTTTAAACATAATTTTCATTCCTAAATTTGGAATAGTAGCAGCAGCAGTTACAACAGTAATCTCAGAATTAATTAATTTTATAGTTATGAAGAAACATTCAAAAACAGTTGTCTTAACAAACTATTTTTCTAATTCAGTAAAATTGATTTTGCCAATATTAATAATGAGCGGGGTAATACTTATTATGAATTACTATAGTATAAATGTTATAATAAACATAATTTTAGCTGTAGTAGTTTACTTTTATTCAGTAATTTACTTTAAATATATTTCTATTAATGAATTGAAAGTTCTAGTAAAAAAGAACAAGTAATGAATAATCCTGATAAGAAGGTGGTTATTTTGAGATATTGCGTATTATATCCCAATACTAGAAATGTAAATCTAGTTAAAGAAATGGGAATGATTCCTTATAAGCTGCATAAATTATTTAATTATGACTCAAAAATTGTTTGTTATAATTTAGATGAATATTCTTATTTAAAAGAAGAAGTTTCAGGTCTAAAAATAGATTTTTTACCACGAAAGTTTAATAACTATAGTATAGATGGATTTTTATATTTAAAAAAAGAAGCAAAAAACATAGATATACTTCAAATATTTCATGTAACCATGTATTCTTTGGTGTATGCTTATACATATAAGTTTTTTAATCCTAAGGGGAAAATATATCTAAAGTTAGATTGCAGTCATAAACTGGTTGAAAAAATTTTATCCCTTAATATGTTGGAATATTATTATTTAAATAAGTATTTAAATAAAGTGGATCTTATAAGTATAGAGCAGGAAATATTATATAAAAAATTAAAAGATATATTGCCAAAGCAAAAAGATAAGATGATACATATTCCTAATGGAGTTGATTTTGAGTATTTGGAAAGAAAAAAGATAAACTATAATTTTGATTCTAAAGAAAATATAATCCTTAGTGTAGCAAGAGTTGGAACAGAAGAAAAAAATACTGAGATGCTGCTTGAGGCATTTAAAAATATTAATAATATAGAGAATTCTGGCTGGAAGCTTGTTGTTGCTGGACCTATAGAGAAAGGTTTTAATAAGTATTTAGAAAATTTTTTGATGAAAAATCCTGAATTGAGGAATTTGATTGAATTTAAAGGAGATATAAAAAGCAGGGAAAAATTGTTCAAGCTATATAAAAAATCTAAGATATTCACATTAACTTCACGGTTTGAGAGCTTTGGGATTGCATTTATTGAAGCTGCAGCTTTAGGCAATGTAATAGTTTCTACAGATGTAGGCATTGCAAGAGAATTAATTGGCAAGGAAAATGGAGCAGTTGTGGAGACAGAGAATACAAAAGAACTAACAAAAAAAATAGAAAGTTTTATAGCCTCAACTAATTTAAGAGAAAGCTCCTTCAGTACTTATAATATTTGTTATGAAAAGTTCAATTGGGATAAAATAATTGATCAATTGCATAGTTCATTAGAAAAATTGTTTAGGTAGATATTGGATTTTTTTAATAAACCATATCTGAATAATAATTGCTCCTACTAGAAATAATAATAAAGAAGGAGCGTGAGATTATGCAATTTTATGATGTAATAAAATCTAGAAAAAGTATAAAAAAATACAAACCAGCTGAAATAGATAGAGACAGGTTATCAAAAATTATTGATGCAGCAATGATGTCCCCTTCTTGGAAAAATACAAATGGTTACAGGTTCATTTTTGTTGATAGGGATGAGATAAAGGACAAGTTAGCAAATGCAATTATGAACAAAAGCAGTTCTGCAGCAGGAGCAGTTTCAAATGCTCCAATGACAGCTATAATAGTAGCAGATCCACATGCATCTGGTAGTATGGAAGGTAAGGATTATTATTTAGTTGATTGTGCAATAGCAATGGAACACTTTATACTTGCTGCAACAGAAGAAGGATATGGTACTTGCTGGATTGGAGCTTTTGATGAAAAGAAAGTTAAAGAAATTCTTGCAATACCAGACAATTTGAGAGTAGTAGCAATGACACCTTTAGGAATAGCACAGGAAGAAGAGGAGGAAAAACCTCATCATCCTAAGAAAGACACATATGATTTTGTGTATATAAATAAATGGAATGAATCTTATCTAGATCAAAATGTTAAAGTTTTAGTTCATAAATAGATTAATAGATATATTAATATAAAAGGTGATTGTTAACTACATGTTAAATTGGAGTTTCAATCACCTTTTATATATCATTTTTGTTTGACATAGTGAAAATATATAATTAAAATAAACTTAGCTTTTAAAAAAGGGGGAAATAATTTTGCAAAAGAACTTGACAATTGAAAACTATATTGGGGATTTATCATCAAATAAGTCGGTACCTGGTGGTGGAAGTGCAGCAGCGTTAGTTGGGGCTTTGGCTACTTCTTTAACAGCTATGGTATTCAATTTGACCGTTGGTAAAAAAGCTTATGAAGAGTTTGAAAAAGAAAATAAAGAAATGGTAGATAAAACCTTAGAAGAAGCATTAAAATATAATGATATCTTACTAGAATTTATGGACAAGGACGGAGAAGCCTTTTTATCTTTAATGAATGCTTTTAAATTGCCAAATACACTTGAAGAAGAAAAAAATATAAGAAAAGCGGCTATTGATAAAGGATATGAGAATGCATTGAATACTCCACTTAAACTAGCAGAAGAAAGCTTAAAATTTTATCCTAATATAATTACAGCATGTAAATATGGAAACAAAAATGTAATTTCAGATGCAGGGGTTGCTTCTTATCTTCTTTATGCTTGTATTGAAAGTTCTATACTAAATGTAAAAATAAACTTAAATGGGGTTAAGGAAGAAAAGGTTAAAAGTGAAATAAATAATAGATGTGCAGAAATATTATCAAAGGCATTAGAATATAAAAATACAGCTGAGAAAATGGTAGACCAGTTTCTTAAGTAAACAAATAAGGCTATTATACTGACATAAAATAGCTATCTATATTTTGGAGAGAAAGCAATGTACAATTACTTTGTAGATAAAATTAATGAAGTATATAATATAATAACAGCACCAATAGATAATGTTTTTAAAAAGATGGCTATAAATAAATATAAATGCGAACTTGGTATTGAGAATAATAGATTTTCTAGTTTATATATAAAACTAATTGGCAAGAAAACTGGTAAACTAAATGGCATTGTGTACACTCCAAAGCCTATTTCAAAATATATGTTTAATAGTCTAATTAAGGAAGAAGATATAATTAACGATCCTTTTATGAAAATATTAGATCCAGCCTGTGGCTGTGGAGATATAATACTTACATGCTTTGAAAATATAAAAGAAATTTATGATAAGAATTTAGAATATATAAATGAAAAACATGGGTTAAATCTAAAAGCAGATAGTATATCAAAGCATATTATCGATAACAATCTATATTGCTTTGATATTGACCCTATGGCACTTAAAATATTGGCAATTGATTTATATGCAGAAAGTAACTATTTTAATGAAAGAAATATTATTAATAAAGATTTCTTAATTTCGAAAGCAGAAGAGAAGTTTCATGTAATAATTGGCAACCCGCCATATATAGGACATAAGCTAGTAGATAAAGAATACAGTAAGAATTTGAAAGAAATATTTAAAAATATATACAAGGATAAAAGTGATATATCATACTGCTTTTTTCAAGCTGCTATAAATAGGCTGCATAAAAAAGGAAAGTTAGCCTTTATTACCTCTAGGTATTTTATCGAGGCTCCTAGCGGAGAAGAATTAAGGAAAATATTAAAGGAAGTATGTACTGTTTATAAGGTAGTGGATTTTTATGGTATTAGGCCTTTTAAAAATATTGGAATAGATCCAGTTATAATTTTTTTAATTAATGATACTGAAGCTTCTGAAAATATAGAAATAATTAAGCCTTTAAAAGGATTTAAAGAAGTAAAAGATGAATTTTATAATTCGCTGTTTTTGAATAATGGAAATAGATATAAAAAGTTTTATATAAATAAAAATTGCTTAAATAATAAGGGATGGATATTGAGAGATAAAAAAGAAAGATTAATAATAGATAAAATTGAAGAGAAGAGTTTTACTAATTTATACAATATCTGTAGTAGTGCTCAGGGGATAATTACTGGATGTGATAAAGCTTTTGTAGTAACAAGGGAAGAAGTAGAAAATAAGCATTTAGAAATAGATTTAATAAAGCCTTGGATAAAAAGCAGTAATATTAGCAAGGATAAAATAATTTTAAAAGACAAATTCTTAATTTACTCAGATACGATTAGTGATCCAGAAAAATACCCCAATACAATTAATCATCTTAAAATAAAGCAAAGCAAACTCATGGAAAGAAGAGAATGCTTAAAAGGAATACGAAAATGGTATCAGCTTCAATGGGGAAGAAAAAGAGAAATTTTTGAAAAAGAAAAGATAATTTATCCTTATAAAGGAGCTAGTAACACCTTTATTTTAGACAAAGGCAAATATTTTAGTGCAGATATATATGCATTAATCTTAAAAGAAAATGTACCATTTACGTATAAATATTTAATTTCACTATTAAACAGTAAAGTTTATGAATTTTATTTCCAAAGCTTTGCTAAAAAGCTAGGAGAAAACATGTACGAATACTATCCCAATAATCTATTGAAACTTTGCATTCCTACAATGGGTTCTAAAGAAGAATATTCGGAAGAAGAAATAAATGAGTTTTTTGGTTTCACAGAAGAAGAAATAAAGATTATATATGATAAGTAAATTTCTAAAAACAGCCTGAGAGAGTATTATAAATTACTCTCTCTTTTTTAAATTTTAAGTATAATAATATGGTATTTGGGAATAATTCATAAACAGAGGAAAATTATTTTAAATAAAGAAGGAAAATAATGGTTATTATAGAATTAGTTAAATATATAAATCTATATTAGTAATAATGGGAGGAGTAACATGAATTTAAGTTTCGAAAAAAATGGGGATAAGCTAATCGTGCATATGATTGGTGAATTAGATCATCATAGTGCTGAAGAAGTAAGAAATAAGGTTGACAATAGGCTTGATACAGATGGTTTCAATAAACTTATAATGGACTTTTCAGGAGTTACATTTATGGATAGTTCAGGCATTGGAGTTGTAATTGGAAGATATAAAAAACTTTCATTGAAAAAAGGAAAGGTATATATTACTAGAGTTAGTGGAAGTGTAAAGAGAGTATTTGAATTATCAGGAATGTTTAAAATTATTCCTATGTTCGAAAGTATAGAAAACGCATTAGATAATATGTAGTTGGGGGGAAATACAATGAGTCATAATAAAGTAAAAATTGAATTTTTGAGTAAGTCGGAGAATGAAAGCTTTGCAAGAGTTGCTGTAGCTGCTTTTGTTTCTCAACTGGATCCGACAATTGAAGAAATTACAGATATTAAAACTGCAGTTTCTGAAGCCGTTACGAATTCTATAATTCATGGATACGGTAAAGAGGATGGAATTATATCTATTGAGTCAGAAATTAATGATAATGAAGTTACGATTACTGTGGAAGATAAAGGAGTTGGAATAGAAAATGTTCAGATGGCAATGCAGCCGCTTTATACGTCAAGGCCAGATCTAGAAAGATCTGGAATGGGATTTACAGTAATGGAAACTTTTATGGATAGTCTTTCAGTAGAATCTGAAAAGAGCTCTGGAACTAAAGTCACAATGAAAAAAAAGTTTAATTCACTAAGATAAAGGATTTTTCAAAAATATGACTGACTTTATTAATGAAGGGAGGAAAACCTCTTTATTGGTTTATATAAAATATGAGTGAAGATAATACTAAAAGCAGTGAATTTAAATATGAAATCAATTTAGAACTAATAGAAAGGGCTAAACAAGGAGATAAAGATGCTCTGGATAAGCTGATAGAAAAAAACCTTCCACTTGTATCATCTATCAGTAAAAAGTTTTTGAATAGAGGATATGAGTATGATGATATTTTTCAGATAGGTAGTATGGGATTAGTTAAGGCTGTAAACAACTTTGACGTAAAATATAATGTACAATTTTCTACATATGCAGTTCCTATGATAATGGGTGAAATAAAAAGATTTTTAAGAGATGATGGACTTATTAAAGTAAGTAGGAGTGTAAAACAAGCGGGAAGAAAGTTGCATTATGATAGAGAAAAACTCACTAGAAAGTTAAATAGAGAACCAACAATAGAAGAATTATCAGAGTTTTCTGGAATGAGCACTGAAGAAATATTATTTTCTACTGAAGCAATTAATGAACCCAAATATCTATATGATACTATTCATCAAGATGATGGATCTCCAATATTTTTAATTGATAAAATAAGCAAAAGTGAAGGAGAAGATAAGCAATTACTGGATAAGCTAGCTTTAAAAGAAGCTTTAAATAAGTTAGACCCAAGGGCAAGACAAATAATAATATTAAGGTATTTTAAAGATATAACACAAGTAAAGGTAGCACAGATGCTGGGAATCAGTCAGGTTCAAGTATCAAGAATTGAAAAAAAAGTATTAAAAGCAATGAAAGATAAATTAAGTGGATAGGATACAAATACAGTATCCTATTTTTTGTTTAAAAATTTTATTATTAGGAACAATAAGTATTAGAAAAGCATTAATATTTCAAACAAAGGATTGAAAATATAAAAGAAGGTGATTTTTATGAAGGTTAAAGAAAATCAAATTAAAAAGAAATTTCAAAGCTTAGTTCAAAATGAAGCACCTAAATCCAATCTAGTAACAGATTGTATTAAGGCTTTCGTTGTTGGAGGACTAATATGTGTTATAGGTCAATTTTTTGTTAATTATTATAGTAGTTTAGGATTCTCTGTTGAAGAAACTTCCGCTTATGTATCTATTACAATGATTTTTTTAGGTGCATTGTTAACTGGGATTGGAGTTTATGATGTAATTGGAGATTTTGCAGGAGCAGGCTCGGTAGTTCCTATTACAGGATTTGCAAATTCAATTGTGGCACCTGCAATAGAATTTAAAAAAGAAGGCTATGTATTAGGAGTAGCAGCTAAAATGTTTACTATTGCTGGACCAGTTTTAGTTTATGGTATTGGTTCTTCAATAATAGTAGGAATTATTTACTATTTTATAAGATAAGAGGTGTCTTATGGCAAAAAGAGTAGGGAGACAAACTTTAAGATTTGATAATAAACCTAGAATAGTGGTTACAACAAGTATTGTTGGTCCTAAGGAGGGGGAAGGACCTCTTAAGAATTATTTTGATATAATACTACAGGATGACTTAAATGGGAAAGACAGCTTTGAAAAAGCAGAAAGCAGTATTATGTATAATGCAATACAGGAAACTTTGAAAAAGGCAAATTTAAAAGAGCAGGATATTAATTACTTGGTTGCTGGGGATTTACTTAATCAAACTGCAGCTTCAAACTTCGCAGCAAGAGACATTGATATGCCATTTCTTGGGCTTTACGGAGCTTGTTCAACAATGTCTGAGTCATTAGGAGTAGCATCTATGTTAGTTGACGGAAATTATGCAGATTATGCAATTGCTGCCACATCATCGCATTTTTCCTCCGCAGAAAGGCAATTTAGATATCCACTAGAAATGGGAGCTCAAAGAACCCCAACTGCACAATGGACTGTAACTGGGTCTGGAGCAATGCTTATTAGTAATAAAGGAACTCATCCCTATACAACTTTTTTTACAGTAGGTAAAATTAAGGATTATGGTCAAACAGATACTAATGATATGGGTTCAGCTATGGCACCAGCAGCTGTAGATACCTTAAAGCAACATTTTATTGATACTGGTAGAAAGCCTCAAGATTATGACCTAATAGCTAGTGGCGACTTAGGAAAGCTTGGGAAAAAAATTACAATGGAATTATTAAAGGAGTACGGATATGATATTTCCTCTAATTACATTGATTGTGGGGATGAAATATTTGATAAAGAAAGGCAAAAAGTTCAATGCGGAGGCAGTGGATGTGGATGCTCTGCAGTAGTAAGTTGTGGTTATATTTATAAAAATATACTAAACGGAAAGTTTAAAAAGGTATTGATTGTATCCACCGGTGCCCTTATGAGTCCTACAACTTCACTTCAGGGAGAAAGTATTCCTGGCATAGCACATGCAGTATCCATTGAATTTGGAGGTAAATAGTATGGGAGATTACATTTCAGCATTTATAATAGGCGGAATAATATGTGTTATAGCACAAATATTAATGGATAAAACTAAAATGACCCCAGCAAGAATACTTGTTGTCTTTGTGACTGCAGGAGTAATACTTGGGGCATTAAATATATACGATGTATTAATAAAATACGGTAAAGCAGGTGCTAGCGTTCCTTTACCAGGATTTGGGTATGCTTTGGCGAAAGCTGTGATTAAAGAAGTAGATCAGAATGGATTTTTAGGTGCTTTTACAGGAGGTATAAAGGGTACTGCCGCTGGAATAAGTGCTGCAATAATATTTGGATATATAGCTTCAATAATGTTTTCGCCTAAAACAAAAAAATAAAGGAAGAACAGCTTCCTTTATTTTGATTTTAGTTAAATATCTGCAATGTGTGTACAATTTTAGTTGTTTTTAGTAGTTTTATGACTGGTATTAGAATTGGTATTAGTCTCCGTATTAGTATTTGAATTAGTATCTGTATTTTGAGTTTCATCTAAATTATCGTCAATATCTATGTTTGAATCCGGAAGATCAGTATTATCAGGGTTATTAGTATTGTTGTCTGTATTATTTTCAGAAGATACCGTAGTAGGGTCAAGTTCTTTAGGTAAGACATAAGCCTGATCTCCTAAACTTACAGTAGGTACATAATCTCTTCTAATATATACTTTGCTTTCGGTTAAAAAACTTGGGGTAAATTTTGAAGCTAATTTACCATTAAGTTTGTTTATTTTTGCTTCTACATGTATATTATCAACGGTAGTTGGAACAGTATCCTTAATAAAGTATTCGGTATAAACTTGACTTCCTCTTGGATCCCTATATGAAAGGGGAGATGGAAGAAGTCCAGATACTCTGTCTACTGCAGCAGTAGTTATACCAGAAGGAGCAGAAATATCCTTTGCAGGTAAGTCTTTAACAGCTTCATTCATAATTTTTCCTAATAGATAAGCAGCATCGCTACTATATATTCCTTGATTATATTTGTTTTCAACCCAAACAGCTCCTGAATAATATGGGGTTAATCCACAAAACCAAAGATTTTTGAAATTTGTAGAAGAACCGGTTTTACCAACTATTGGTGTACCACTGCTGTAACTGCTGTTTATTTTGTATGCAGTACCACCCCTAACAGGTTCACGCAATAAATCATACATAATATAAGCAGCTTGAGGAGAGATAACTTGCTTAGTTTCTATTTTAGTTTCTAAAATAGCTTTGCCAGTTTTATCTACTACCTTTGAATATAATCTTGGAGTAGTATATAGTCCATTATTTCCAAATACTCCATAAGCATTTGCCATAGTAAAAGTATTGGTACCATAAGTAAGCTGACCTAAAGCTAAGGCTGCCATACTGTGTTTATCCGCATTATCAAAAGTAATACCAAATTTTTCACCATAACGTATGCCAGTTTCAAGACCAACCATATCTTCTAATTTTACAGCATATACGTTTACTGAATCTTTAATGGCATCTCTCATATTTAAATAACCAGAATAACTTTTGTCATCATTCTGAGGCTGCCAAGGGGTACCAGCAGATGAGTATTTTTGTGCCATAGCATCAGGTAATGGTGAATTTTCCAATACTGTAGCAGCAGTTGCTAATTTCATATCTACAGCAGGACTATAAACTGTTAGGGGTTTTATACTTGAACCTGGAGGAACTTTAGCACCAGTAGCCCTATTAAAAGATGATGCTGGTTGATCGCCTCTACCACCTACAATAACTTTTACTTCGCCAGTATGATAATCTACTAAAACAGCTGAAGCTTGAGGCTGTATAGTATTTTCTTCATCTTTTCTGGTAAGTCTATTCAATTTTTCATCTTGGTTTAGAATATTTTGAGAAGCAATTTGTAAATCTTTATTCATAGTTGAGTATATCTTTAATGAACCATTTACAAGCAGATTGTCAATTTCATCATCACTATAATTGTATTTAGCTTTTAAATCTTTTTTTACTTCATTTACGACTGGCCTTGAGAACCATTCAAAATTATACTTATCATTATTAGAAGAAGGCTTAAGGATTATAGATTTCCCAAGAGTTTGGACAGAGCTATCCGTAGTAACCTTTGCTTTATCAGTATTCAAATCAGCAAGAGCTTTACTGTATTCATCTTCAGAAATATAATTTTGTTGCTTCATCTTATACAAAACAGTTTTTGTTCTATTAATATACTTATCAGGATTTTTTTTAGAAGTCTTAGAGTAAGGATAATAAATTGAAGGACTTTGTGTTACCCCAGCAATAAAGGCACATTGAGTCAAAGTTAATTTATTAGCGCTAACTCCAAAATATTGCTGAGCAGCTGCTTCAACCCCTATAGCTCTACCACCTAAAAAAGCTGTATTTAAATAAGCAGTAAGTATAGTATTTTTATCCACCTTTTTTTCCAATTGGGGAGCTAAATAAGCCTCCTGTATTTTTCTTTTTACCTTTTCTTCAAAGTTTCTTCCTGGAGTCTCAAAAAGGGTATTTTTTAATAACTGCTGAGTAATGGTTGATCCACCCTGAAGCCCTGAATTACCTTGTACAAAATTTTTTAAGTCAGCAAAGAGTGCACCAGCAATTCTCTTAATATCAATTCCTTTATGCTTATAAAAACGCTCATCTTCTATGCTTACAAAGGCATCAAGCAAGTTTTTAGGCATATCCTCATATTTTATAATTACTCTTTTCTTTTCTGTAATGATACTATCAATATAATTACCTTTATCATCATATATTTTTGAAGCCTCATCAGATGCGATAATTGTGTTAATATCTAATTCTGGCGCTGTTTTTACTATTGCAAAGGTTAACCCTCCAATAGCTACACCTATAAATGAAATTAATATTAATAGCGATAAAAGTACTATTTTAACAACTTTTTTTCTTTTTTTCTTTTTTACTTTTCTTTTAGACTGATTTTCTTGTGCTTTTTTACTTTCAGTCATGGATTTTCCTCCTTAAATACACTTTGAGTTAATATAGTTATTATTATATCATAAATACTTTCTAAATAAAAATTACTATGCTGATGCATAGTAATTAATGTCTATTTTTCATTATTCAGCAATTTTGTTTTGGATTTTTTCTTCATCTATAAGTATATTTACCTTTTTATTTTCCATTATAGTCCTCCAAACTCAAGATATTTACAATATCGTCTTTATAGTATAAAATTATAGAATAATTGTCAAGAATATAATATTTCAAAAAATTTTAGATAATAAAGAAAGAGGTAAATAGATGGTTCTAGGCGTCATTGAAGGTATTAGAAAAAGTGTTTTAAACAGGTTAGAAAATATATATGATTATAAAATTGAAAAGGAAAATCTAGCTAGCGAAGAAATAATCAATACAATTTGTGAAATTTCTCAGGATATTAATAAAGAGATTAGCATTGCTATTGATAGAAAAGGAAATGTAACAAATGTAGCAGTAGGAGATAGTACTACTGTTGAAATGCCAATAATAGATATAAAAGAAAGAAAATTATCAGGGATTAGAATAATACATACTCATCCTAATGGAAATTCAATGCTATCAGCTTTGGACGTTTCTGCTTTAATTAAGCTTAAGCTAGATTGTATGGCAGCTATAGGAGTGAAGGATGGAAAATGTGAGGAAATTACCTTAGGTTTTTGTGGTTTGCAAGATAATAAGCTGGTTGCAGAAGTAACAAAGCCTATAAGTTTAGAAAAAGCCCTTCAAATAGACATCTTAAAAATAATTAATCCTATTGAAATGAATATTAAAGAAGAGAAAATATATGAGGATAATGGTGAAAAAGCTATTTTGGTAGGAATTGAAGATGAAGAAAGTTTAGTGGAACTAGAGGAATTAGCAGAAGCTTGCAACGTTAGTACTGTAGGAAAAATACTTCAAAAGAGAAGTAAAATTGATACTACATTTTTTATTGGAGAAGGAAAAGTTGAAGAATTATCAATGCTTAGGCAGGCAAAAAATGCTAACGTAATTATTTTCGATGATGAACTTTCTCCATCACAAATCAGAAACGTTGAAGAGCATACTGGTACTAAAGTAATAGATAGGACAACACTAATATTGGAGATTTTTGCTA
Source organism: Clostridium homopropionicum DSM 5847 (assembly GCF_001263795.1). GTDB lineage: Bacteria > Bacillota > Clostridia > Clostridiales > Clostridiaceae > Clostridium_H > Clostridium_H homopropionicum. The sequence goes on along the minus strand of NZ_LHUR01000011.1, from coordinate 234,250 downwards.
GAAGGGCTAAAAGCAAAGAAGCAAAAATACAAGTGGAGCTTGCTCAGTTAAAATACAGACTTCCAAGACTTTCTGGTATGGGTGCAATATTATCGAGAACTGGAGGGGGAATAGGTACTAGAGGACCAGGAGAGAAAAAGCTTGAAATAGATAGGAGACATATAAAAGAAAGGGTTCATGATCTTACCCGTGAATTAGAAAAGATTAAAAAAAATAGAGAGATACAAAGAGATAAAAGAAGTAGAGAAAGTATTCCTAGAATTTCACTTGTGGGATATACTAATGCTGGGAAATCAACTTTGAGGAATAAACTTTGTGAAATTGCATCTCCAAGGGATATTACTCAAAAAGAAAATGTTTTTGAGGCAGATATGCTTTTTGCAACTCTAGATGTAACTACTAGGGCTATATACCTGCCAGATAATAGATTAGTTACACTAACAGATACAGTTGGTTTCGTAAGAAAACTTCCACATGATTTAGTTGAAGCTTTTAAATCCACTCTTGAAGAAGTAATAAATTCAGATTTGCTTCTTCATGTAATAGATGTATCTTCAGACAAAGCAATAGAACAAATTCAAGCTGTAAATGAGGTTTTAACTGAATTAGGTGCTATAAATAAACCTACAATACTTTTATTAAATAAAATAGATAAGGCAGATGTGGATAAGGTCAAAAATATACTGGATATATTCAGCAATTCTAAATTTATTGAGATTTCTGCTAAAGAAGGAATTAATCTCAATAGTTTGTTAGATTCTATAGCTAGTAATTTACCTAATAGGTTAAAAGAGTGCGAATATTTAATCCCATATGCAGATACGGCAGCTGTAGCTTTGCTTCATAGGGCTTCTAAGGTTCTAAAAGAGGAGTACAAGGAAGATGGAATAAATATTATAGCTATGGTAGAGGATGAAGTTTATAATAAATGTGAAAAGTATTTATTACAGAAAATAAATTAATGAATTAACTTAATTAGAATCCCCTTTTATAGAAGTTTATTATTTGAATTAAAGGATAATAATATTGTTAACTTAAACTATAGAAGGGGATGTTTTTATGGATAATATTTGTCCAATTTGCAACAAGATAAATGAGATTAAATTTAATTGTATTAAATGTGGCAGCCTTATGGTTGAAAAAGGCAGAAAACAAGAATATTATGATGATTACAGTGCTGATGATCCAATAAAGGATTATGATGAATATTGTATACATTTATTCAGATGCACTAAGTGCGAATACATGGAAGATGTGAAAATCAGAAAAATTATTATTTAGAAGAGTTATATAAGTTGTATTTGAATATTAATATGATTATAATAAAATAAATGGGTGGTGGTGCTTAATATGATAAATACAATTCAAGAATATCAAAGGGCTTTTAATTTATTGGTAGATAGATTAAAGGCAAATGAGTCAATTTTAGCCGTAATGGTTTTTGGAAGCATAGTAACGGGAGATCTTTGGGAAGAATCAGATATTGATTTATTTGTAATTTCTAAGGACAAGATAGACAAAATTATAAATATTTACACCGAAGAGGAAGGTATTCCTGTACATATTAAGCTTATGAGCAAAGAAAAATTATTAAGTTTACATAAGGAAGAACTAGTTGGAGGATTTATTCATAGAATATTTGTTTCTTCAAGGTTGGTTTTTTCAAAAGATGAGGAAATAACAAGTAAATACGATATGGGTAGATATTATCCTGATATTGATAGAGAAAAGTGGAATATGGTCTACTTAGGAGATTTACTTAAAAGTATAAGTGTATGTAAAAAGTACATTGATAATAGTGGAATTTATATGGCTTATGGTGCCATTGTTAAATGTATAGAAGATTATTCTAAACTATATATTAATTCATCAGGCTATATGATTAGCAAGGATGTTATGACCATGGCTTTAAATTTAGATGACGATTTAAAGGAAACCGTCCATAACTTGTTCTATGGAGATAGAGCTGATGTAAAAAATAAAATTCAGGAATTGATAAATTTTTTTGATAATAATATAGAGAGAAATTTAAAAAAGTACACTACCCTTCTATTAGAGTTTATGAAAAAAAAGGATTGTTTTTTAAGCTCTGAAGATGTAAAAAATGATGACTTTTTTAAGAACTATAAGATAGATTTTGAAATCATCTTAAATAAACTGCTGCAAAAAAAGGTTATCAAAAAGGAAAGTAGAGAATATAGGGATGACTGTAGAAATATGTTATTTAAAGAAAAGGTATATTTCATATAAAAACAGCTTGGCATACGTGTTTCCTTATTTGGAGAATGTATGCCAAATTTATTTTAAAGGGAAGAAGCTATGGATAAATATATAATTGAATTTAATGAGGAAGAACCAAAGTATATTCAAATAGTAAGACATATTAAAAAGCTTATAAAAGCTAAAGAGCTAAAAAATGGTGAAAAGTTGCCATCAATTAGAGAATTATCTAAATTACTTAAGGTTAACTCTGTTACTATTGTTAATGCATATAAAAAATTAGAAACTGAAGGTCAAGCAATTCAAAAGATGGGTAGTGGTACCTATGTTAAAGTTAAAGAAGAAAATAGAAATTTTTTAAAGGAATATTCTAAGATATACAAAAAAATAAGTGGAGGATATTATAAGGATTTCATTGATTTCACTGGAGAAACAACCTGCAGTGATTTTTTCCCAGTAGATACTTTTAAACGAGCTTTAAATGAAGTTCTTGATAGAGATGGGGCGGATGCTTTTAGCAATGAAGATGCTTTAGGTTTTTTAGGATTAAGAGATAATATAAATAAGTATTTTTGGAAGGGCAAGTTAAACAATGAAAATATTATTATAGTTTCAGGAGCACAACAAGGTATAGATATTGCAGCAAAAGCTATTATTAACATTGATGATAATATTATTGTAGAGAAGCCAACTTACAGTGGAGCCCTAAATGTTTTTAGAAGTAGAAGAGCAAAGGTTTTTGAAGTTGAAATAAATAAGGATGGAATAGATATTAATTCATTAAGAAGCATAGTTAAGAAGCATAAAATTAAATGTTTCTATCTAATGAGTTATTTTCAAAATCCAACTGGAAGCAGCTATAGCTTAAATAAGAAAAAAGAAATTTTGAATTTAGCAGAAGAATATGATTTTTATATTATTGAAGATGATTATTTATCTGAGCTTATATATGATGCTAATATTAAATATGAAAGTTTTAAAAGCTTAGATAGAAATGATAGGGTTGTGTATATAAGAAGTTTTTCTAAAATTTTTCTTCCTGGTATAAGAATGGGATACTTAATAACTCCTGATGAGTTTAATGATGCAATTCAGAATTCTAAAATAAATACTGACAGAACAACTTCTAGCTTGATGCAAAGAACCCTAGACTTATATATGAATTCTGGTTACTGGAAAGCACATATTAAAAAATTAAATGCCTCATATAAATCTAGATATATATTTATGGAAAAATGCATAAAGGAAATTTTAGGAAAAAAAGTAGAATACAATAGCCCAGGAGGAGGATTAAGCTTTTATTTAAAAATTTCTGATAATATAGATGTTAATTGCATAGAGCTTTTTAATTCTTGTCTCAAACATAAGGTTGTCTTTACGCCCGGAGTGCTTTTTTATAAAGATAATAATGAAGGATATAAATACTTTAAGCTTAGTTTTTCTCAAACAAATAATAATCAAATCAGAGAAGGTATAAATATTATAAATTCTATTTTGAAGTAAGAGGGATATTTTATGAAAAAGGGTCTAGTTGAATTTAATTGGAATGATATAGAAAAGTACTCTGAAGAGGATATTACATATTTTCTATTTATTGAAGGTAAAAATATAGATAGCATTTGTAAAATTAGGAATTTGGATAGACCAACAGTTCAAAATCATATAATTGAAGGAAAAATAAAATACAGGTTTCTTGCTAGGAGCAAAAATACAGAGGAACTATTTATTGAAATAACAAAGGCTGGGAAAAGAGATAAACAAGAGCTGCTAAGTTCATTTAATGAAGAAAACAAAAATAAATTATTGGATTTTATAATAAATAGTTATCTTAAAATGAACTCAAAGCATAAAGAAATAGCAGTATGGATATTGGGAGAACTTAAAGATGCTAAGGGTTTGGGAATTCTAGTAAAAGCTTCTGTAAATAATATTGTTAACGTTAGGAGAATGGCTATTTCTGCTATGGGTAAACTTGAAAATCAAAGCTGTGAAATGCCATTAATTAGAGCACTAGAGGATAGTAACCCTCAGGTTATTACTTATGCAATTAAGGCTTTGCAAAAATTAAATAGTGTAAAAGCAAAAGAGAAAATAATGTCATTAAAAAACAGTACAGATAAAAGTTATATAATGAAAGCAGCTGATGAATATCTTTGCAGTTTAGAAGATAAAGATAAACTTTAAATATTGGAAGGATTGAAGAGTATTGAGTTATTTTACTATAAGAAATGAAGGGCAAAATGAATTTGAAGAGAAAAAGTCAATTTTCATAGGCTATGCTAAAAGAGTTGAGAATGAAGAAGAAGCAAAAGCATATGTTGACTTAATAAAAAGCAAACATAAGGATGCTACTCATAATGTTTATGCTTATATTGTTGGAGAGAATGCGCTAATACAAAGATACAGCGATGATGGAGAGCCTCAAGGTACAGCAGGGATTCCAGTATTAGAAGTGATTAAAAAAAATGGTATAACTAATGTAGCGGTGGTTGTAACAAGATACTTTGGTGGGACTTTATTAGGGGCTGGCGGACTTGTAAGAGCTTACTCCAAAGGCGCATCAATTGCAATAGAAAATGCAGTTATTGTTGAAAAAGTTTTAGGGCATAATTTAGATATTAGCATTGATTATGATTTATTAGGCAAGGTTCAATATACCTGTGCTCAAAATCATTGGCATATTGAAAATATAGAATATACCGATGTGGTAGCTCTTCGTATATTAACTGAAGAACATAAAGCTGAAATAATAATGAATAAAATTACAGAATTGACCTCTGGTAAAAGCACTTATAAGCTTGGAGAAAAGGGTTTTTATTTTAAGCAAGGGGAAAGATTGTATTCAGAATAAATATTTGAAATAAATTAATTCTATATGATATAATATAAAACGATTTAAACTGAAAATAAATTCAATAACATTAAACATACATATTATTAGGTAGGGGGAAATATAGATGTCAGGACATTCAAAGTGGCACAATATTCAAGCTAAAAAAGGAAAAAATGATGCGAAAAAAGGTAAGATATTTACTAAAATCGGTAGAGAACTTATTTTAGCTGCAAGAGATGGTGGTTCAAATCCAGATACAAATTCAAAATTAAAAGATGTAATCGCTAAAGCAAAAGCAGCAAATATGCCTGGTGATACTATTGAAAGAGCAATTAAAAAAGGTTCTGGTGAACTTGAAGGAATAACTTACGAAGAAATAATATATGAAGGATATGCTCCAGGTGGAGTTGCAGTTATGGTAAAATTCTTAACTGACAATAGAAACAGAAGCGCAGCAAGTGCAAGGCATATATTTGATAAATATGGCGGAAACCTTGGAGCCAGCGGATGTGTTTCTTATATGTTCCAAAGGAAAGGTCAAATAGTAATTGAAAGAACAGATGATATAGATGAAGATGAATTAATGATGCAGGCTTTAGAAGCAGGGGCTGAAGATTTTAATGCTGAAGAAGAAGCTTTTGAAATTTTAACAGATCCATTAGACTTTTCAACTATTCGTGAAGAACTTGAAAAGCTAGGGTACTCTTTCTTAGAAGCAGATGTTACTATGATTCCAGATGTTATGGCATCAGTAGATATGGAAACAGCACCACAAACACAAAAGCTATTAGATATGATTGAGGATGACGATGATGTTCAAGACGTTTATCACAATGCAGAATTCCCTGACGAATGGGAAGGTTAAGAATTAAATAGTCAATATAAAGAAAGCTGCTACTAAATGATTTAATCATTCAGTAGCAGCTTCTATTTTTAAAAAACTATAAAATATCTATTTTTCATAGGTTAAGTTAATGAGCCTAAAATTGCACCGCATGCAGCAAGGGTTACAATAAAAATACCTATAGTAATAATACCTAAAATCATACCAGCTTTAGCCATGCCTAAGCCAGAAAGCTCATTATTTGAGTTATTAATTTTATTTTTGCTCATAACCCCAAAGACTATTGCAAGTATTCCGCATACAATACCAACGAAGTTTAGCCCAGGTATAAAAGTAAGTACTATTCCAACGATACCTAGGATCATTGAAGTAATAGATAAACCATCATTTTTCATTAATATGCCTCCTTGAGAATAATAAAGTTGTGTTCCTTTAATGTATATTTATAATTATTAATTTTATGACAAGAAGTGTTACACCTTAAACTTCAAAATCATAGTATGTATAGTACTAAAGTTTAGGAGGTAAAACTTAATGGCATATGTTAGAAATAGCATGGAACAATTTAATATGAATAATATGAATAACATGGGAAGCATGGTTAACATGCAAAATGATCTTATGGAATCACTTGCACTTGTAGAAAAGGCTGTTCAAGGAGAAAGAGAAGATGAATTATTTTATGATTATTTAATTAGCCAGGCTCCAACACAAGAGGAAAAGGATATTATTATATCCATAAGAGATGATGAAAGAAAACATAACAGAATGTTCAGGAAAATATTTAAGGATTTTACTCAAAGAGATGTAAAGGAAGATATGAATGAACAATTTGAAAAACCTGTTTCCTATATTGATGGTGTAAAAAAGGCACTAATGGGTGAGTTAAGAGCTGTAGAAACCTATAGAAAAATTAGACAAGGGATTCCATACACTTACTATAGAGATATGTTATTTGAAATTATAACTGATGAAATCAAGCATTCTATAAAATACAACTATATTCTTAATTTAAATTTAATGAGAAAAAGAGATAAAATTAGTGGAAAAGAAGTAAAAGAAAAGGTATCTAGAAGTGTAGAGAAGATTGGAAGTACCATTGGTGAAAAAAGCAACTATGCATTTGAAAAAGCTAAGGATAAATTTATTGAAGAAAGAATTTTAGAAGATATATTGATCCCAGGTATTGTACAAGGTGTAAAGAATGTTTATTTTGCTGATAAAAAAGAAGCTGATATGAGAAAAGAAGATAATTTTAAACAAGATATTGGAGTAAGATACGTGTCGGGGCTTGTGGAAAATCTATTAAGAAAAGTAAATGAAAAAGTAGATGTTGAAGAATTTTTCAATCATTATGTAATTCCAGAAATATTTAAGGACAAATAAATATTCCTAAATAATGAATAAAATATCTAAAAATTGCCATAATATCAGAAAAGGAGTGATATTATGGTAGTAAAGAAATTCTTATTAATATTAATATTAACTTTGTGTTTTACTGCAGGGTTTTTTATAGGAAAAAGTTATACAGAAGATAGTTCAATAAAAAATAAAAATAGCGATCAAGACCTAACGGTGGATGTTGGTGGTTTTGGAATAGGTAATAAAAATGCTATGGATAAAATTGGAAAAGAGGGATTCGAAGTTATATTTCAAATAAAATCTGGAGACAAGTATCTAGTAGAAAGAATTAAAACTGTAGAAGAAGAAAACTTATTAGGAAAAAAGGGTTCAGAAATTCAAGAAATATATAAGCAAGATGGATATTATTTAAAAGATATTAGTGACAGTTCAATAATATTAGAAAGAAGCCCTATAAAGTATTTAGCTAATATGTACGTGCTAGTTGCTATTAATAATGAAATTGTAATTGCTAAAAGCAATGATAAAGGAAGTATCTTTGATGACAAAGGTAATATTATTAGCAAAGAGGGAACTGGTACAAAAGTGACTAACTTAAAGCCGCAGGATATAAAGAAAATCATTACTGGTGATACTTCTATGCAATTTGAAAGTATTGAAAAATTAAATGATGGTATTAGAGATTTTGATATAAAATATGAAATGCTTGAGTAAGATGCATTTCATATTTTAATTTTATTATGGAATATTGCAGAACATAAGAATTTTACGACGTAAGATTCTTAGTAACCAGTAACCAATTCCCAGTAACCAGTTTTATTAATCCTACTGGCAACTGGTTACTGGTTACTTAAGAAAAATGCATCGCATTTTTCTTATATTATTTATTAAGAACTGTTTTCTTGATAAATTAAAGTTTAAATGATAAAGTATTATATGAAATAAATACAATACTTGGAGGACTTTATTTTGTTTGAGTATATAAAAGGTATTTATATTGGATTAAGCAAAGACTATATAATAGTAGAAAACAATAATATAGGTTACAAAATATTTACCTCTGGGAGTACAATGGCAAAGATGCCCAATGTTAATGAAGAGGTCAAATTGTATCTTGAGCAAGTAGTTAGGGAAGATTTTAATGGACTATATGGATTTTTGACTGAAGAGGAAAGAGAAATGTTTAATTTGTTAATGACAATAAACGGAGTAGGAAGAAAAGCGGCCTTATCCTTATTGTCCATTAGCAATGTAAATAAACTAAAATTATCAATAGTAACCAGCGACTATAATATGCTTATGAAAGCACCAGGAATAGGTAAAAAAATAGCACAGAGAATAATATTAGAGCTAGCAGATAAGGTTGGCAAGACAAGAGAAGATAATAAAGATATGAATTTAAATAATGAAGAGTCTAATGATAGTGGTAACAATTATGTTGAAGCTATGTCTGCCTTACTTGCATTAGGTTTTTCAGAAAAAGAAGCAGAAGGAGCTTTGAAATCTGTTGATCTTAAAGCTAATTTGGAAATAATTATAAAGAACTGTTTGAAGCATTTAATGAATTAGGGGGGATTTTCTATGGAAGACCGACTAATTTCTCCTTCTTACAGAAGTGAAGATGTAGAAATAGAATATTCACTAAGACCTAAATGCTTAAGTGAGTACATTGGTCAAAAGAAGGTTAAAGAAAAATTGGATATATTCATAAAGGCTGCCCAAAAGAGAAAAGAAGCCTTAGACCATGTTTTGCTGTATGGGCCTCCTGGCCTTGGGAAAACTACATTAGCAAATATAATAGCAAGAGAAATGGGCGGAAGTTTAAAGGTCACCTCAGGACCCGCTATAGAAAGAGCCGGGGATTTAGCAGCGATACTAACAACTTTAAATGACTATGATGTATTGTTTATCGATGAAATTCACAGACTAAATAGAACTGTTGAGGAAATATTATATCCTGCTATGGAGGATAATGCATTAGATATTGTTATTGGGAAAGGTGCTGCAGCTAAGTCAATTAGATTAGATTTACCGCGATTTACTCTAATTGGTGCAACAACCAGAGTGGGTTTATTAACTTCTCCACTACGAGATAGGTTTGGAGTACTTAGCTCAATGGAATTTTACAATGAGGAAGAATTAAAAGAGATAATAATAAGATCCTCAAAAATTTTAGGAGTTCCTATAGAAATGGAAGCTGCCATGGAGGTGGCTAGAAGATCAAGAGGAACTCCAAGAATAGCAAATAGAATATTAAAAAGAGTAAGAGATTACTGTGAAGTTAAGGGAAATGGGATAATAAACCTTCAAATTTCTAAAGCTGCCCTAGAACTTCTAGAAATTGATGATGAAGGCTTTGATAGAATAGATAATAAAATATTAGAAGCAATAATTGACAATTTTGATGGTGGTCCTGTAGGACTTGAGACTCTTTCCTATTTTATTGGTGAAGAATTAGATACAATTCAAGATGTTTATGAACCTTATTTACTTCAAAAGGGATTCATTATAAGGATGCCTAGAGGAAGAAAGGCTACTGAGAAAGCTTATAAACATCTAAGAAGAAACTACATAGAACAGACAAAGTTATCTTAAGAGGGGTTGGACATAGTGAAAGTAACGGATTTTGATTTTTATTTACCAGAAGAGTTGATTGCACAACATCCTTTAGAAAAAAGAGATGAGTCAAGGCTAATGGTAATAAGCAAAGATACAGGGAAGATAGAACACAAGAGATTCAAAAATATAATTGAATACTTAAATGACGGAGACTGTTTAGTATTAAATAATACAAGGGTGCTTCCTGCAAGATTAATTGGAGAAAAGGAAAATACTGGTGGAAAGATGGAGTTTCTACTATTAAAAAGGATTGATAAAGATACTTGGGAAACCCTAGTTAAGCCTGGGAAAAGAGCTAAGGTTGGTTCAAAGTTTATCTTCGGGAATGGAGAGCTTAAGGCTAAGGTAAAAGATATTGGAGAAGAAGGAAGCAGAATAGTTCAGTTCCAATATGAAGGGATTTTTGAAGAGGTGCTCGATAAGCTAGGACAGATGCCATTACCACCGTATATTAGAGAAAGACTTGAAGATAAGGAGAGGTATCAGACAGTTTATTCAAAAGAAAATGGTTCTGCAGCAGCTCCAACAGCAGGACTTCACTTTACTGAAGAATTATTAAAGAAAATTAAGGATAAAGGAGTAAAAATCGCTTTTGTTACGTTGCATGTAGGACTTGGAACCTTCAGACCAGTGAAGGTTGAAAATATTGAAGAGCATCCAATGCATTCTGAATATTATACAATATTAAAAGAAGATGTGGAGTTAATAAATAAAACCAAAAGAAACGGCGGAAGAATAATAGCCGTTGGAACAACCTCCTGTAGAACTTTAGAAACTATAAGCACTATTGATGGATCGGTTAGAGAACAATCTGGATGGACTAATATATTTATATATCCTGGATATAAATTTAAAGTAGTGGATGCATTAATTACAAACTTTCATTTACCTCAATCAACTTTATTGATGTTAGTTAGTGCATTTTCAAGTAGAGAGCTAATTTTAAAAGCATACTCAGAAGCAGTAGAAGAAAAATATAGATTTTTTAGCTTCGGAGATGCAATGATAATTAAATAATCTTAATAAGGATTAAAAAAATAATAAAATCTCTGAATTATAAACATGAAAAGGGGAAATAATGTGTTTAAGTTAATAAAAAAGAATGGAAATGCTAGAAGAGGAGAATTTACAACCACACATGGAGTTATTCAGACTCCGGTATTTATGAATGTTGGAACATTAGCTGCTATAAAAGGTGCTGTTTCTTCTATGGATTTATATGAGATTGGTTGTCAAGTAGAATTATCAAATACATATCATTTGCATTTAAGACCAGGAGATGAAATAATAAAAAAACTTGGTGGGTTACATAAATTTATGAACTGGGATAGACCTATACTTACGGATTCAGGTGGATTTCAAGTTTTTTCACTTTCTCAGATGAGAAAAATACAGGAGGAAGGGGTTTATTTTAATTCTCATATTGATGGTAAGAGAATATTTATGGGTCCAGAGGAAAGCATGCAAATTCAAAGTAACCTAGCCTCAACCATAGCCATGGCTTTTGATGAATGTGTTGAAAATCCTTCTCCAAGAAATTATGTAGAAAAATCCGTTGATAGAACTACAAGATGGCTTGAGAGATGTGCAAAGGAAATGGAAAAATTAAATTCTCAATCTGATACAATTAATAAAAGACAGATGCTGTTTGGAATAAATCAAGGTGGGGTATTTGACGACATTAGAATAAAGCATGCAAAGGAAATATCTAAGTTTGATTTAGATGGTTATGCTATTGGTGGTCTTGCAGTTGGAGAAACTCATGAGGAAATGTATAGAATAATTGAAGCGGTAGAACCATACTTGCCTTCAAATAAACCTAGATATCTTATGGGAGTTGGAATACCTAGCAATATACTTGAGGCAGTATCAAGAGGAGTGGATTTTTTTGACTGTGTGCTTCCTGCGCGAAATGGAAGGCATGGTCATGTATTCACTAAATACGGTAAAATAAATCTATTTAATGCTAAGTATGAGCTAGATACAAAGCCCATTGATGAAGACTGTACTTGTCCAGCTTGCCAGCATTATACCAGAGCATACATTAGGCACTTATTTAAGGCTAAGGAAATGTTAGCAATGAGATTATGTGTTTTGCACAATTTACATTTCTATAATAAGCTGATGGAGGAAATTAGAGAGGCCATTGAGGGAGATTACTTTGAAGACTATAAGATGGGACAACTAGAAAATTGGGGAGGAAGAGCTTAGGTTACTGGGAGTGATTAGATGATTCAAGATGGTAATACAGTTGCTGTTGCAATTTCCTTTTTATTTATGCTGCTTTTATTTTATATAGCTATTCTAGTTCCAGAAAAGAAAATGAAAAATAAATTTAATTCTATGCTTTTAAGTTTAAAGGTTAAAGATAATATAATAACTAATGCTGGAATAGTAGGCACAGTATGTGAAATTAAAGAAAAATATATAATAATAGCTACTGGTCCTGATAGAGTGAAAATAGAAATTGATAAAAAAAATATAGCTTCAGTATTAAATAAAGAAATTGAAGATAAAAAAGTAGAATAGTCATTGTAATAAAACGCCTTATAAAAACATATTTATTAATATGTAGGAGGTGTTTTATTTTGGAGAAAAAGAATAATGCATTATATATTGTACAAGGAGTCATAAGAAGCTTTTTTTTAACTCTAGGCTTACTTGTAATATACTCTATAATAACATATTTCACAAAGCCAAATCCTCAAATTGACTCTATATACTTTGTAGTAATTACAGCTCTTAGCGTAATGTATGGAGCTATCTATTCTGTAAAGCATATAAAGTCTAGGGGATGGCTTGTGGGCTTACTATTAGCTATACTATATATTGTAATTATATACTTAATTTCAGTTGTTAATGGTAGAGGGTTTTATATTTCAACCTATGGAATGTTAAGAATAGCCTTGGCCTTATTTGTAGGAACCCTTTCCGGTATGTTAGGAATTAATATGTAAAACTACTTTATTAATTCTAATATTTATGATATAATCTTACAGGATAATTCTATAGTGGGAATGGAGGAACTAAAATGAAACATATTAAAACAATAAACAAGAGCAACATAAAGAACAGTTTAAATAAACCTGGCTGCAAGGAATGTGCAAATTCATGTCAATCAGCATGCAAAACTTCTTGTACAGTAGCAAACTTAGCTTGTGAAAATTAATATTACCAAGTAAGCAGTAACGAGAAGTTACTGCTTTGTATTTATTTAAGGAGGAAAGGAACCTTGTCATTAATTCATAGATTTATACAAGATAACGAACATTATATATTAGATGTAAATACTGGTGCAGTGCACATGGTTGATGAGATAGTTTACGATTTATTAAATGAAAAAGGATTAAAAGGAAAATCAGAACTTATAGAACTTTATAAAGATAAATATTCAAAAGAAGACATTTCGGAAGTGTATGAGGAAATTCAACAATTAGTAGAGGAAGGCTTATTATATTCGAAGGATAATTACGAAGAAATAGCTATTAATGGACAAGATTCTAAAGATTTTATAAAAGCGTTATGTCTAAATATAACTCATGATTGTAATTTAAGATGTAAGTATTGCTTTGCTGATGAGGGAAAATATCACGGAGCCAGAAAAATTATGTCTCTAGAAGTTGCTAAGAAAGCAATAGATTTTGTAATTGAACACAGTGGCCCAAGAAAAAATATAGAAGTTGATTTATTTGGAGGAGAGCCTTTAATTGCTATAAAAGAAGTTAAAGAGATTATTAAATATGCAAGAGAACAGGAAAAAATCCATAATAAAGTAATAAGATTTACCATGACAACTAATGCTACATTACTGAATGAAGAAATTATGGAATATATGGATAAAGAGATGGGTAATATAATTTTAAGTATAGATGGAAGGAAAGATGTAAATGACAGAACTAGAACTAAAGTTGACGGTGGCGGCACATATGAGGGAATACTTCCAAAAATAAAAAAGATGGTTGAAAAAAGAGATAAATCAAAATCATATTATGTTAGAGGCACCTTTACGAGAGCTAATACTGATTTTTATGAAGATATAAAGCATTTAGCAGATCTAGGTTTTAAAGAAATATCTGTAGAGCCAGTAGTATTGCCAGATGAGCATAACCTATCTCTGAGAAGAGAAGACTTACCTACTATTTTTGAAAACTACGATAAATTATATAAGGATATGTTAGAAAGACATTCAAAGGGAAATGAATTTAAATTCTATCATTTTAATATAGATTTGCAAGGAGGACCATGCGTTTATAAGAGAATATCTGGATGTGGAGCTGGACATGAATATATTGCAGTAACACCTGATGGAGATATTTATCCTTGCCATCAATTTGTAGGAAATGAGGATTTTAAAATTGGTACAGTTTTTGATAAAGATGAAGAATTAGATAAATCCATAGGAAGAAAATTTAAGAGTGCACATATTTATAATAAACCTTTATGCAGAGAATGCTGGGCAAGATTTTATTGCAGCGGAGGTTGCCAAGCTAACAATTATAATTTTAACGGAGACATACATGTGCCATATGAAATAGGATGTGAAATGCAGAAGAAAAGAATTGAATGTGCTATTGCTTTAAAGGCAAAACTAATGTCAGAAAAACAATAATTTACCTGTTATTGACTATTATTTTTAAAAGTAATATAATTAATTTGATTATGCATAAAGCGACCAACAAAGGGGGATAAACATGAGAAACTCAAAGTCTAAAAAATCCCAAAAGACTAATAGTACAATATTGTTTTTAGTAGCTGTATTAGCAGTAGGACTACTAGCTTACGCAGGTTTTTTTGGATTTAAAAATGTTTTTGGATACAGAGTAAAACCATTTACTGAAACTATTAATAAAGGATTGGATCTGCAAGGCGGTATTTCTGTTTTAGAAGAAATAAAAGGTAATGTGGATAATGACACTTTAGAAAGAACAATTGAAATGTTGTCTATGAGAGTTAATCCAGAAGGTGTAAAAGAAACAACTGTTCAAAGAGAAGGGAAGAATAGAATAAGAATAGAAATTCCAGGTGAATTTAATTCTAAAAAGGTTTTAGACACTATTGGTAAAACTGGGAAACTTGAATTTAAAGGACCGGATGGAAATGTAATTTTAACAGGAACAGATATAAAGGATGCTTCTGCATATTTAGATGATATGGGAAGTCCTACAATAGGTCTAGAATTAAAAGAAGCAGGTGCTAAAAAATTCGCTGATGCAACTAGTAAATTTTTAAATCAAAGAATTGCTATTTACATGGATGATGAAATGCTTACTAATCCAACGGTATCAGCTGTTATTACAAATGGAAAAGCTACAATTACAGGTAGTGAAACATTAGAAGAAGCAAGTCGCCAAGCAAATATTATAAAATCTGGAGCTCTACCAGTTACTTTAGAAGCAGTAGAATTTAAAACTGTTGGTGCAACATTAGGTTCAAATGCACTGCCATTAAGTATGAAAGCTGGAGCAGTTGGAATTAGCTTAGTTCTATTATTTATGTTAATTTATTATAGAGGACCAGGATTAATGGCTGATATTGCATTAATATTCTATGTGGTATTGGTACTTGGAACTTTTTCAGCAGTTAAAGCAACTTTAACCTTATCAGGTATTGCGGGATTTTTACTAACAGTAGGTATGGCAGTTGATGCAAATGTTTTGATTTTTGAAAGAATAAAAGAAGAATTAAAACTTGGAAAATCCATAAGGAATGCAATAGACGCAGGATTTGGTAAAGCTTTATCTTCGATACTTGATTCTAATATTACAACTATTATTGCTGCTATAATTTTATATAATCTAGGCTCAGGTTCTGTAAAAGGTTTTGCACTTACCCTTATGATAGGTATAGTCTTAAGTATATTTACTGCTTTAACCATCACAAGATTTTTACTTAAGCTAAGCGTTGAAATGGGACTTGTAAATAGTACTTCCCATTTTGGCATAAAAAGGGGGTAAAGTTATGCTAAAGGTTATAGAAAAAACTAAAATTTGGTTTTCCATATCTATAATTATTATATTGATAGGATTATCGTTTTTAGCTACAAAGGGATTAAATTTTGGTATAGATTTTAATGGTGGAACAATAGTAACAGTAGAAATGGGAAAAGATTTTAATCAAAAGCAAAAGGAAGAAGCGGATAAAATAATACATAAATATGATGCAAATGCAACTTCTTATATTGCAAACTCAACTCAGCTAGATATAAAAAGTAATACCCTAAATAGTGACAGCATTAATAAAATCTTTAATGAATTAAAAACTAAATATAAGTTAGAAGATAAATCTTTAATTTCTCAAACCAATGTAGGACCATCAATAGGAAATGAATTGAAGACAAAAGCTGTAAAGGCACTTTTATTTGCAACTATTGCAATGTTAATATACATTGGAATAAGATTTGAAATTAAATTTGGAATAGCTGCAATTCTAGCTTTAATTCATGATATTTTAATAACTTTAAGCGTATATGCTATTTTTAATATTCCTGTAAACTCACCATTTATTGCAGCAATACTTACAATAGTAGGATATTCAATTAATGATACAATAGTAATATTTGATAGAATAAGAGAAAATGCTAAAAAAATGAGAGGTAAAGATGTGGCTGAAATTGCTAATATAAGTGTAAATCAGACTATGTCTAGATCAATAAACACTGTACTTACTACACTATTTACAATAATAGCTGTATATGTGTTTGTGCCAGCAGTAAGGGATTTTACCTTTCCATTAATAATTGGTATTTTATCAGGAGCCTTTTCTTCAATATTCATTGCAAGCCCTATCTGGGTAATTCTTAAAAAAACAAACAAAAAGGTAGCAGCTTAATATAGAAAAAAATCAGAGCCAATGCTCTGATTTTTTTTAAAGTATTTATAACAAAGCATAATTTAACAAAAACACCCTATATTTTTAACATATAGTACTATTTGGTTTAATATATTGTCAAAGGATGAAAAAAAGTATTTGTAATAATTAAGAATTTAAATTATAATATTATTTGCTTCCTATAAAATTTGGGGGATTATATATGATAAATAATTATTCTTATAACATTTTTTCAAATTCAATATATTTATATGATTCTTTTTTATTAGATGGGGTAGGGGAGGCTTTGTATAGGATTACAAAGTCTGTAAATAATAGAGAAAAGATTGTTATCTATGGCTCATATGATGTTGATGGAATAACTAGCGTTTCTTTATTAATGCTTATATTAAAGTATTTAAATGCAGATGTAGAGTACTATATTCCTGATATAATAGAAAATGAAGAAATTTTTAATTCTAGTGTAATTGAAAATCATATTAGATTTTTGGGAGCAGGATTAATTATTACTGTTGGCTGTGGAATCAACTCGTTTCGTGAAGTAGAAATTTGCAGAGACTTAGGTATAGATGTAATAATAACTGACTACCATACACCAAGTGATAAGCTTCCTTCTGCTATAATAATCAATCCTAATCAAAAACAGTGCAAATATCCTTTTAAAGAGTTAAATGCAGTAGGAATTACATATAAGTTAGCATATGCAATTGCAGAGCATTATCATGTGCAATGCATAGAAAAATACCTAGATCTTGTTGCAATCGGAATTGCATCAAGTACTATGCCTTTAGTAGATGAAAATCTAGCAATGCTAGAAAAAGGGATGTATTGCTTATCAATAAGTAATAACTATGGTATTAATGCTATAACTAAGATTAATAAAATTAATCATATGGATTACAATAGTTTAAAAACATTAGCTAGTATTTTAATGCCTAAAATAAATGCTGTTGGTAGAATGGATGATGCTAGAATAGTTGTTGAATTATTAACAACTTCTGATATTGAAAGAGCAGAACAAATAGCTAAATATTTGAAGAAGAATAATGGGAAATAAAACACATATTTTTACTTAGGGGGAATTAAGCTTGGAATTAAAAGAAAGTATAAGAATAATTAAAGACTTTCCAAAGGAAGGCATAAGCTTTAAAGACGTTACAACTTTACTAAAGGATCCAGAGGCTTTTAAAGAGGCAGTGGACGGACTAGTAGACTATTTAAAAGATAAAAATATAGACATTGTTGTTGGGCCAGAAGCTAGAGGATTTATTTTTGGAACACCGGTAGCGTATGCATTAGGAGCAGGATTTGTTCCTGTTAGAAAAAAAGGAAAACTTCCAGGAGAGACTTTGACAGTCGAATATGAATTAGAATATGGTACTGATGTTTTAGAAATACATAAGGATGCTATAAAAGAAGGCCAAAGAGTTGCTGTTATAGATGATTTATTAGCTACTGGAGGTACAATGGAATCTGTAGTTAGGCTTATTGAAAAGTTAGGTGGAGAAGTAGTGAGCATTGATTTCTTAATCGAGTTATCAGAACTAAAAGGAAGAAAAAGGTTATGCAACTATGATGTAATGTCTTTAATAGAATATAACATATAATAACACATATATAAAGGTTTATATTGAAAATTAATATACCATATTATATAATATTTATAAAAATGCTGGCTGGTTCTATGACCAGCTTTTGATTTTAAGGGAGTATTTATATGCTTGATGAATTGTTAGAAAAAATTGATAAAAATTGTACTAATGTAAATAAAGATCTAATAATAAAAGCTTATAATTATGCTTTAAGTGCTCATAAAGAACAAAAAAGAGTATCTGGAGAGCCTTATATTATACATCCAGTAGAGGTCGCTTGTATTTTAGCTGAAATGGGGCTTGATGAAAATACAATTGCAGCTAGCTTGTTACATGATGTGATTGAAGACACAGATAGCACTTATAAAGAAATAGGGCAGGAATTTAATTTTCAAGTTGCAAATTTAGTTGAAGGTGTCACTAAACTTGGAAAGATAAAATATAAAACTAAAGAAGAGCAACAAGCAGAAAATGTTAGAAAAATGCTATTTGCTATGACAAAAGATATAAGAGTGATATTAATTAAGCTTGCAGATAGATTACACAATATGAGAACTTTGAAATACATGAGCGTAGAAAAGCAAAAGGAGAAGTCAAAAGAAACATTAGACATATATGCGCCACTAGCTCATAGATTAGGTATCTCAAAAATTAAATGCGATCTTGAGGATTTAGCTCTAAGATATCTTCACCCTAATGAATACTATGATTTAGTTAGAAAAGTTGCTGAAAAGAGAAACGAAAGACAAGAATACATCAATAATATAATAAAAGAATTAAAGCAAAAGCTAAATGAAACAGGAATTGAAGCTGAAATAGAAGGAAGGCCTAAGCATTTTTACAGTATTTATAGAAAAATGGTTGTTAAAAATAAAACAATAGATCAGATATTCGACTTAACTGCTGTAAGAATACTAGTGAATGATGTAAAAGATTGTTATGCTGCACTTGGAATGGTGCATACTATGTATAAGCCAATTCCAGGGAGATTTAAGGATTATATTGCTATGCCAAAGCCTAATATGTATCAATCTTTGCATTCAACAGTAATTGGTCCACAGGGAAAGCCTTTTGAAATTCAAATAAGAACTTATGAAATGCATGCTACTTCAGAGTACGGTATAGCAGCTCATTGGAAGTACAAGGAAGGTGAGCCTAAAAACGCAGAGAAGGATTTTGAAGCAAAATTAGCTTGGCTTAGAGAAGTATTAGAATGGCAAAGAGAAACTTCTAATCCTGAAGAGTTTATGGAAGATTTTAAAATTGATATGTTTTCGGATGAGGTATTTGTTTTTACACCAAAAGGTGTTGTAATTAATCTTCCTTATGATTCTACGCCAATAGACTTTGCATATAGAATACATACAGATATTGGTCATAAATGTGTTGGAGCAAAAGTTAATGGTAAGATAGTGCCACTTGATTATAAATTAAAGACTGGAGAAATAGTAGAAATTTTAACTTCAGCAGTACCAAAGGGACCTAATATTGCTTGGCTGAACATTACAAAGAGTAATCAAGCAAAATCAAAAATTAAAGCTTGGTTTAAAAAAGAAAAGAGACATGAAAATATTGAAAAAGGTAAGGAAATTGTTGAAAAGGAAAGCAAACGTCAAGGGGTTAATTTTGGAAAGATAGCAAAGGGAGAATATCTAGAGAGTTTATTGAAAAAATATAATTATAACAGCTTAGATGACCTATATGTATCAGTAGGAATCGGTGCATTAAATCCTGCGGCTATTGTAAACAAACTTATTGGTTTATACAAGAGTGAGCAGGAGGAAGAAACTAGCTTAGAAGAATTAAAAGAACAGTTAGAAAAAGCAACAGTTAAGAGAAAAAGTTCTAATTCCCCAGGGGTAAAGGTTAAGGGTATTGATAATGTATTGGTTAGATTTGCTAAATGCTGTAATCCTGTTCCAGGAGATAGTATAATTGGATATATTACGAAAGGAAGAGGAGTTTCAGTTCATAGACAGGACTGTGAGAATGTTAGAGCATTAATAGCTAATGATGGAAGTAGAATTATCGAATCCTCTTGGGAAGATGAGCAAGGAAGAAAAGCAGAGTATATTACTGAAATTGAGGTAAGAGCAGAAGATAGAGATGGACTTTTAGCAGAGCTAATGGAAGCCATAATAGATACTAAAATAGCATTATATGCGGTAAATGCTAAAACCTCAAAAGCTAGTGTAGCAATAATTACAATAAAGCTTAGAATTTCAGATGTAGAAAAGCTAAAAGAAGTTATGAGAAAAATGAGAAAGCTAAAAGGAGTAATAGCAGTATATAGGACTAAAAATTAAAATGTCCTATATACTTCATTTTGATTTTTTGATTTTTTAAGAGGTGCTATTTATGAGAGCAGTTATTCAAAGAGTAAAAACTTCTAGCGTTGTAGTAGATAAGGAAACAGTTGGCTCTATAAACAAGGGGTTTAATGTATTATTAGGAATTTCTAAAGAAGACAGTATGGAAGATGCTATATATCTAAGAGATAAAATCGTAAACTTAAGAGTTTTTGAAGATGAGCAAGGTAAATTAAATAAATCACTTAAAGAAGTAAACGGTGAGTTATTAGTAGTTTCTCAATTTACCTTATATGGAGACTGTAGAAAAGGAAGAAGGCCTAATTTTATGGAGGCCTTAGGGGGAGAGGAAGCAAAAGAACTTTATTTAAAGTTTGTGGAATTGTGTAAAGAAGAAATATCTATTGTTCAAACTGGGGTTTTTGGGGCTCACATGATTGTTGAAATAGAAAATGATGGTCCTGTAACTTTGATTATTGATAGTAAGAAAAATTTTTAAATATGGAGGTATGGGTTTATGAAAATTAAAAAAATGCCTGTGGGAATGTACGCTGCCAATTGTTATATTTTGATTGAAGAAGAATCTAAAGTAGGATGTATAGTGGATCCAGGCGGAGATGCAGATTTTATTATGGGAGAAGTGAAAAAAAGTAATATAGATATAAAGTTTATATTATTGACCCATGGTCATATTGATCATGTAGGGGCAGTTAGTACAATAAAGGATAAATTAAATATACCTGTCTATATTAGTAAAGAAGATAAAGAACTTATGAAGAAAAATCAAATGGTTTTTGGTGAAATGTGGAATGAAACCACAGATGATAAGGAAATAAAGGATGGGTATATATTAGAACTGGGAAATCTCAAAATAAAATGTATAGCTACTCCAGGACATACTCCAGGTGGAATGTGCTTTTTAGTTGAGAATGTAGTATTTACTGGTGACACTTTATTTTATGGTTCTATTGGAAGGACTGATTTTCCGGGAGGAAATCACCGCCAACTAATCAGTAGCATAAAAAATAAACTCATGGTTTTAAAAGATGATATTGTTGTGCTTCCAGGTCATGAAAGGGACAGCATAATTAAATTTGAAAGAGAACATAACCCTTTTTTATAAATCAATCGCTTCCGTTTAGTCGTGACTTCTAAAATAATATAAGCGACTAAGAAGAAAGGGTGTGAATTTTAGTCAATGATAATTATTAAGTTAAATGATTTAAAATACAGGTATGATGTTTATCATATTTTTAAGCTATTTTATGATAATATTGATTTTAAAGAAGAAAGCTATGATTTTATTGTAGACATCTCTCCCAAAGAAATAAAGTTTATAAATGAGGAGAATGAAATTTCCATTTATAAATTTCAAGGTAGATTAAAATTCAAGGAAGAGCTTAGAAATATAATATTTATATATCTAAGTAGTTTAACTCATAAAAAATTACCATGGGGAACTTTAATTGGAATTAGACCAACAAAAAAAGTTCATCAAATGATGGATAAGGGATTAGCTGAAAATGAGATAATTGAGACATTAAATAAAAATTATTTTGTAGCAGGGAATAAAGCTAAGCTGTGCATTCAGGTAGCAAATATGGAAAGAAAGCATGTAAATAAAGATTTGAAAATAATAAGCGTGTATGTTGGAATGCCATTCTGTCCAACTAGATGCCTTTACTGTTCCTTTGCATCAAATCCTATTAATTCCTGTAAAAAGTTAGTAGAACCTTATTTAAAGGCATTAGAATATGAAATTGACAGGATTAGTGAGTTTATAAATAAAAAGAATTTAGAGATTGAGTGTGTTTACTTTGGCGGAGGGACACCAACCTCCATTGAAGATAAGGAATTTGAAAATATTCTTTTTAAGATTTATGAAAGTTTTGTAAAGGGAAGAAATGTTAAAGAATTTAATGTGGAGTGTGGGAGACCTGATAGCATAAACGAAAATAAGCTATCTGCTATGAAAAAATACGAAGTCAATAGAATTAGCATAAATCCTCAAAGTATGAATGATGTTACTCTGAAAGCTATTGGAAGAAGCCACGAAGAAAAGGATATTATTGAAAAATTTAATTTAGCTAGAAGTTTAGGCTTTGACAATATTAATATGGATTTGATTATTGGGCTCCCAAATGAAGGATTGGAAGAAGTTCGTAAAACCTGTGAGGAGATTTTTAAGCTTAACCCAGATAATATTACTGTTCACGGAATGGCTATTAAAAGAGGTTCAATACTGCATGAACAGATTTTATTGGGAAAGATAAAATTAATCGAGCAACTTGAACTGGATTCAATGTATGATGAGACAGTAAAGTTAGCTGAAAAGTTAAGAATGAAACCATACTACATGTATAGACAGAAGAATATGATTGGCAATACAGAGAATGTAGGATATTCCAAACTCTCGAAGGAGGGTTTGTACAATATTCAAATGATTGAAGAAAAACAGACAATTATAGCTCTAGGAGCAGATGCAGTGACAAAAGTTGTATTTCTTGAAACAGATAAAATTGAAAGAGTAGGCAACTTAAAAGATATAAAAGAATATATAAACAGACTAGAGGAAAAGATTGAAGAAAAGCTTAATGTGTTAGAAACATTATATGATTAAAATTAAAGGAGGAATAAAAGTGGGAGAAGCGTTAAATGGTCTTAAAAGGACTATAATGTGCGGTGAGATTAGAGAAAGCCATCTTGGGCAAAAACATGTTGTTATGGGATGGGTTCAAAGAAAGAGAAATCTTGGAGGGCTTGTTTTTTTAGATCTTAGAGATAGAGAGGGAATACTTCAAGTAGTATTTGGTGAAGGTATAAATAAAGCAGCTTTTGAGAAAGCGGATTTAGTAAAGTCAGAGTATTGTGTTGCTGTTGAAGGAGAAGTTGTAAAAAGAGAAGCACCAAATGAGAATATTCCTACAGGTATGATTGAATTGAAAGGTGAAAGCATAAAAATTCTTTCAGAATCAGAAACACCACCAATATACATAAAAGAAAATTTAGATACTGATGAGATGATAAGGTTAAAATACAGATATCTTGATCTTAGAAGACCAGATATGCAAAAGATTTTTAAAATAAGACATAAAACAGCTAAAATTGTAAGGGATTTCTTGGATGAAAATGGATTCTTAGAAATGGAAACACCTATGCTTACTAAGAGTACACCAGAAGGTGCAAGAGACTATGTAGTTCCTAGTAGAAATTATCCAGGGATGTTTTATGCTTTGCCTCAATCACCTCAATTGTTTAAACAGTTATTAATGGTATCTGGTTATGATAAATATTTTCAAATTGTTAAATGTTTTAGAGATGAGGATTTAAGAGCTAATAGGCAGCCAGAATTTACTCAAATAGATATGGAACTTTCCTTTGTAGATATGGAAGATATAATAAGTTTAAATGAAAAACTAATTCAAAAGATATTTAAAGAAGTAAAAAATGTGGGTGTAAAACTTCCTATAAGAAGGATGCCTTATAGTGAAGCTATGAATAAATATGGAAGTGATAAGCCGGATTTAAGATTTGGCATGGAGATTGTTGATATTAGTGACATAGTAAAAGAATGTGATTTTAAAGTATTCAAAGATGCTTTAGAGAATGGTGGAAGCGTAAGAGCTATAAGTGTTCCAAACTCTGCAGATATGGGAAGAAAACAAATAGATAAGCTCACAGACTTTGTAAAAACTTTTAAAGCTAAAGGTTTAGCATGGATAGCTTATAAAGAAGGTGAAATTAAGTCACCTATATCAAAGTTTTTAAAAGAAGAAGAAATAGGTGCAATTATTAATAAAATAGATGCTAAATTTGGAGACTTAATCTTAATAGTTGCAGATAAAAATAGTGTAGTTCTTCAATCTTTAGGAGCTTTAAGACTAGATATGGCTAAAAAACTAGAACTTTTAAAAGATAATAAAGAATTTAACTTTGTTTGGATAACTGAATTCCCATTAGTGTCTTACAATGAAGAAGAAGAAAGATATCAAGCAGAACATCATCCATTTACTGCTCCAATGGATGAAGATATTCCATTCCTTGAAACTGATCCTGGAAGAGTTAGAGCGAAAGCCTATGATATAGTGCTAAATGGAGAAGAACTTGGAGGCGGAAGTATAAGAATCCATGATACTAGTCTTCAAGAAAAAATGTTCCAAGTTCTAGGTTTTACAAAGGAAAGTGCTTGGGAAAGATTTGGATTCTTATTAGATGCGTTTAAATTTGGACCTCCTCCTCATGGTGGATTAGCTTATGGATTTGATAGAATGGTAATGTTTTTAGCTGAAACTGAGAATATTAAAGATGTTATTGCTTTCCCTAAAAATCAAAATGCTTACTGTCCATTAACTGAGGCACCAAATGTTATTGATCAAAAGCAATTAATGGAATTGAACATAAATTTCCAGGAAAAATAATATAAAATTATTTTAAAATCATTATATTTTATTGCAAATGTAGTATAATATATATAAGTAAATATTCCTGCCATATTAGTATAACGAGTACATATTGACCCAACAATTTTTTAAAAGGGAATCTGACTCTTTTTATAAAATGAAGCTTTTTAGGGAAACCTATTAAAGAACGTGAAGTAAAAAGGAGATACCCACCTGTTTAATACAGGTTCAACTATTACTCGTGCTACGGTATGGTGGGATTTCTTTTTTGAAAAACTAATTAGGAATATAAGAAAAATGCGACGCATTTTTCTTTAGTAACCAGTAACCAGTGACCAGTTGCCAGTAGGATTAATAAAACTGGTTACTGGGAATTGGTTACTGGTCACTAAGAATTTTACGTCGTAAAATTCTTATATTACTCATCAAAATAAACAGTTCCTCATTATTGAACATAGAAAAAATAAATGCTATAATAATAAAAATACCGGGGCTGGGTATGATTTTTTTAGATAGGAGTAATGCTATGAGTCAAAGGGATTCAAAGAAAGATATACAAGTAAGACTTAGAAGAATTGAAGGACAGGTAAAAGGGATTGAAAAGATGATGGATAATGATGCCTGCTGCAAAGAAGTGCTTGTGCAAATTGCTGCTGTAAGAGCAGCTATTAATAAAGTGGGGACTTTAATATTAAAAAATTTTGCCCAAGAATGCATGATAAAAGAAGATGCTACTATAGAAGAAGAGGCAAAAATTGATGAACTTTTGTCTACATTAACTATGTTTATGAAATAGGCAATAAAAATATAATTGCCTATTTCTTTTGAGAAGCATTTTTTAATGCAATAATTACTTTGGTAGTGGAAGCTACTAGAACTGTAGCAATTGCAATAGCACCGGCACTACCAATAGTTTCAAGACCTAAGGTTAATGAATTGTTTATATTACCTTGTGTTATTTCATACATAGTGTAGTACATACCTGCACCTGGTACTAAAGGAATTATAGAACAGATCATAATAATAGTAACAGGAGTTTTTAAAATTCTAGCCATTATTTCAGAGTAAATGCTTATAGCTAATGACGCAATAAATAATGAAAGTATTTTAGATGCATTGTAATTTAAACATAGGATATTGATAAACCATCCTAAAGTTCCTCCCAGTGATGCATAAATTATGTTCTTACCCCGTATATTAAAAATATATGAAAAGCCAATACTTGAAAGAAAGGCATATATAGAGTTCATTACCATAGCTGTATACCTCCTAAAATGAAGACCAAAGTTTAATTATTATTCCTGAGCCTACTGCAATGGCAATTGCTATAAAAATTGCTTCAATTGCCCTAGAAATTCCGGATACTAAATCACCGGCAATAGTATCTCTTATAGCATTAGTAATAATTAAACCGGGAACTAAAAGCATAATTGAACCAATGATTATTTTATCTTCATTTTGGCCTATACCTAGCTTAACAAAGACTAATGCGAAAAATGTTGCTAAGGCACCTCCAAGAGAGTTAATAAAAAATTCATTGATTTTTATATTATTTAATGCTAAGGATATAACTTTTATTATTAAACCAATAAATAATGAAACAAAAAAATCCCTATAGGTACCTCCAAATTGTAAAGTGAAGAAACCTGCACATAAGGATGAGGAGATAATAAGAATCTTATCATTGTATCCTTCATCAGCATCTATTTCTGCCAATTTTTTTTCTACAAAATCAATTGTCAGAGAGGAATGAGTAAGCTCTCTTGATAGATTATTTACTTGGGATATTTTGTTTAAATTTACTGTTCGATGTGTAATTCTTTTTACTAAAGTAATTGTTTTATCTTTTTCATCGGTAATAGAAATCATTAAACCAGTTGGAGTAACGAAACTATCGGCTTTTTTTGATTTAAAAGCATAGCAAATTCGGAGCATTGTTTCTTCTACTCGATATGTTTCGCCACCACTTTGAAGAATTATGCGTCCTGCTTCAGCAGCAATATGAAGTATTTTTTCGCTTCTATCCATTGAAAAATCCTTTCTAAATTTAACAAAAAAATTTAACTAAGGATATTATATCATAGTTTTATTAGAAAAATATCTAAACTTAGAAATTGATAAATTACAGTAAAATACGAACTTTATTAAAAAAAAGTATATAAATGTACAGATTTTATTGATATTTTGCAAATAAAACTTTATAATTTAATAAACACACAAAGGAGGGGTTAACTTGAATTTTGATAATCTTAGAAAAAATGATCAGGAATTATTCGAGTTCATGGAATTGGAAAACAATCGTCAAAACAGCAATATTGAATTGATAGCTTCAGAAAATTTCACAAGTATGGCTGTTATGGAAGCAATGGGGTCTCAGCTTACTAATAAGTATGCAGAAGGTTATCCGGGAAAAAGATATTATGGTGGATGCGAACAGGTTGATAAAGTTGAAAACTTAGCAATAGAGAGGCTAAAGAAAATCTTTGGAGCTGAACATGCAAATGTTCAACCTCATGCTGGATCTCAAGCTAATATGGCTGTTTATTTAGCAGTTTTAAAAGCTGGAGACACAATTATGGGAATGGATTTGAGCCATGGTGGACATTTGACTCATGGTAGTCCAGTAAACTTTTCAGGTATACTTTTTAACTTTGTTTCTTATGGGGTTGATAAGGAAACAGAAACAATTAATTATGATGAAGTTAGAAAAATAGCTTTAGAATGTAAACCAAAGATGATTGTTGCAGGTGCAAGTGCTTATCCAAGAGTAATTGATTTTGATAAATTAAGAGCTATTTGTGATGAAGTAGGGGCATATTTAATGGTTGATATAGCGCATATTGCAGGATTAGTAGCAGCTGGAGTACACCCATCACCTGTGCCAGTGGCAGATTTTGTAACTACTACAACTCATAAAACTCTAAGAGGTCCTAGAGGAGGAGCTATTCTATGCAAAGAAAAATACGCTAAGGCTATAGATAAAGCTATTTTCCCAGGAATTCAAGGTGGACCATTATTACATGTTATAGCAGGTAAGGCAGTTTGCTTTGGAGAAGCATTAAAAGATGACTATAAGAATTATATAAATCAGGTGGTAAAAAACGCTAAGGTTCTTGAAGAAGAATTAAAAAAATATAATTTCAGATTAGTTTCTGGAGGAACAGATAATCATCTATTGTTAATAGACTTAACAAATAAAGACATAACAGGAAAAGAAGCTGAGAAACTTCTTGATGAAGTTGGAATTACTGTGAATAAAAACACAATTCCTTTTGAAACAAAAAGTCCTTTTGTAACAAGTGGAATAAGAATAGGTACTCCAGCAGTTACTACTAGAGGCTTCAAAGAAGAAGAAATGAAGAAAATAGCGTACCTAATTAATTATGTAATTGAAAATAGAGATAAGGATTTAACAGCAGCAAAAGAAATGGTAAAAGAAATTTGTGATAGATATCCATTATACGAATAATTGAATAGTTTAAATTATATGAATATTTGTACTATTTTAATTATTTCCATTATATGAATATTTTTAATCGTGGAACATTGAGTGAATATGTTTTCAACTAGTAAAAAGTATGATATAGTAATATAAAATAAATATTATGCATTAATATAAAACCTTTTATGTAGTAATTATTAACACTAAGTTAATTATTGTGGCTTATTACAAAAATAAGTGAAATTTAATAGAAAGAAGGTATTATAAATGGTAAAAATGAAGACAATGGATGGAAATAACGCTGCTGCTTATGTGTCATATGCTTTCACCGACGTTGCAGCGATATATCCAATTACACCTTCATCTACAATGGCAGAATTTACTGACCAATGGAGCGCTGAAGGAAAGAAAAACATGTTTGGACAAACTGTTAAGGTTATGGAAATGCAATCAGAAGCAGGAGCAGCAGGAGCAGTTCATGGTTCACTTCAAAGTGGTGCATTAACTACTACATATACTGCATCTCAAGGCTTATTGCTTATGATTCCTAATATGTATAAAATTGCCGGAGAATTATTACCATCTGTTTTCCATGTTAGTGCAAGAGCGCTAGCTGCACATGCTTTATCAATATTTGGAGATCACCAAGACGTAATGGCTGTTAGACAAACAGGTTTCGCTCTTTTAGCTTCAGGAAGCGTACAAGAATCAATGGATATTGGTGCAGTAGCACACTTAGCTTCAATAAAAGGAAGAGTTCCATTCGTTCATTTCTTTGATGGATTCAGAACTTCACATGAGGTTCAAAAGATAGAATTATTAGATTATGAAGATTTAAAAAAATTAGTAGATATGGATGCAATTAAAGCTTTCAGAGCAAGAGCATTAAATCCTGAACATCCAGTAACTAGAGGTACAGCACAAAATCCTGATATATATTTCCAAGCTAGAGAAGCAGCTAATAAATATTACAATGCACTTCCAGAAATAGTTGAAGAATACATGAAAAAAATAAGCGATTTAACTGGAAGAAACTATGATTTATTTAACTATTATGGGGCAGCAGATGCTGATAGAATAATAGTTGCAATGGGTTCAGTTGGAGAAACTATTGAACAAGCAGTTGACTTCTTAAATGCAAAAGGAGAAAAGGTTGGATTATTAAAAATTCATTTATTCAGACCATTCTCAATAAAGCATTTTATGAAACACATACCTAAAACAGTTAAGAAGATTGCTGTTTTAGACAGAACTAAAGAACCAGGTGCTGTTGGAGATCCACTTTACCTTGATGTTAGAAATGCATTCTTTGATGTAAATGAAAAACCAGTTATAGTTGGAGGAAGATACGGATTAGGTTCTAAGGATACTACGCCTGGACAGATAGTTGCAGTATATGAAAATCTTAAAGCTGATGAACCTAAGGATCACTTCACAATTGGTATCATAGATGACGTAACAAACACTTCTCTTGAAAGTGTTAAAGGAGTGGATGTTACAGCTGAAGGAACAACTGAATGCAAGTTCTGGGGCTTAGGCTCAGACGGTACAGTTGGAGCAAATAAGAGCGCTATTAAAATAATTGGAGATCATACAGACATGTATGCTCAAGCTTATTTTGCATATGATTCTAAAAAATCAGGTGGTATTACAATATCTCACTTAAGATTTGGTAAATCACAAATTAAATCACCTTACCTAATACAATCACCACACTTTGTAGCTTGTCACAATCAATCTTATGTATATAAGTATGATGTATTAGATGGTT
Organism: Clostridium homopropionicum DSM 5847; assembly: GCF_001263795.1. Classification (GTDB taxonomy): domain Bacteria; phylum Bacillota; class Clostridia; order Clostridiales; family Clostridiaceae; genus Clostridium_H; species Clostridium_H homopropionicum. Next base: position 204,030 of record NZ_LHUR01000011.1, on the reverse strand, counting down.
TAAGAGATAATGGAACTTTCTTATTAAATTGTATCTGGGATAAAGATCAGTTAGAAGAAAATTTACCAGCTAACATGAAGAGATACATTGCAGAACACAATATTAATTTCTATACTTTAGATGCTGTTAAAATAGCAAAAGAAGTAGGACTTGGTGGAAGAATTAATATGGTAATGCAATCTGCATTCTTTAAACTTGCAAATATAATTCCACTTGAAGATGCAATAAAATACTTAAAAGATGCTGTTGTAAGTTCTTATGGCAAAAAAGGTGAAAAAATAGTAAATATGAATAATGCTGCAATTGATAAGGGTATCGAAGCTCTTGTTAAGATAGAAGTTCCTGATTCTTGGAAGAATGCAGTAGATGCAGAAAAAGCAGCAAAAGAAGTACCAGAATTCATTTCAAACATATTAGAGCCAATGAATAGACAAAAGGGAGATGAGCTTCCAGTTAGTGCTTTCTCAGGAAGAGAAGATGGAACATTCCCTAATGGTACAGCTGCATACGAAAAGAGAGGAATTGCAATCAATATTCCAGAATGGAAAATGGAAAATTGTATTCAATGTAATCAATGTTCATATGTATGTCCACATGCTGTAATAAGACCAGCTTTATTAAATGAAGAAGAATACAATAATAGACCAGAAGGCTTTAAGGCTATAGATATTAAAGGTGTTAAGACAGCTGATAAGTTATATTATGGAATTACTATAAGCGCTTACGATTGTACAGGCTGCGGAAACTGTGCTGATGTATGTCCAGCTCCTGCTAAAGCTTTAGTAATGGAACCTGCTGAAACTCAAATTAAAGAACAAGAGAATTTTGATTATGCAGAAAAATTATCAGCAAAAGAAAATCCAATGAATAAATATACAGTAAAAGGAAGCCAATTTGAAAAACCTCTTCTTGAGTTCCATGGTGCTTGTGCAGGTTGCGGAGAAGCAGCTTATGCTAAGCTTATAACTCAATTATTCGGAGATAGAATGATGATAGCTAATGCTACTGGATGTACTTCCATCTGGGGAGGTTCTGCACCTGCAACTCCTTACACTGTAAACAAAGAGGGTAAAGGTCCAGCTTGGGCTAACTCATTATTCGAAGATAATGCTGAGTATGGTTTAGGTATGGTTCTAGGAACATCTCAAACAAGAGAAAAACTTGCTGATTTAGCTTTAGAAGCTATTGAAAGTGATATTAGTGATGAACTTAAGTCTGCGTTAAAAGAATGGTATGATAATAAAGACTTAGGTGAAGAATCTAAAGCAGCTTCAGCAAAATTAATAAAAGCTATTGAAAATGAAAAAACTTCAAATGCTACAGTAGCTGAAATATATGACAACAAAGATTTCTTAGTAAAGAGATCACAATGGATATTTGGTGGAGACGGTTGGGCATATGATATTGGATATGGCGGACTTGATCACGTTCTAGCATCTGGTGAAGATGTAAATGTATTTGTATTTGACACAGAAGTTTATTCAAATACAGGTGGTCAATCTTCAAAATCTACTCCAACAGCTGCTATCGCAAAATTTGCAGCAGGTGGAAAACATACTAAGAAGAAAGACTTAGGTATGATGGCAATGAGTTATGGATATGTATATGTAGCTCAAATATCTATGGGTGCTGATAAGAATCAAACTTTAAAAGCAATTAAAGAAGCAGAAGCTTATCCAGGTCCATCATTAATCATTGCATACGCTCCATGTATAAACCATGGATTAAAAGTTGGAATGGCTTGTTCTCAGCTTGAAGGTAAGAGAGCTGTTGATGCAGGATATTGGGGTCTTTACAGATTCAATCCACAATTAAAAGAAGAAGGAAAGAATCCTTTTGTATTCGAATCTAAGGAACCAACATTATCATTCAGAGAATTCCTTCTAGGTGAAGTAAGATACTCTTCACTTCTAAAGGCTAGACCTGAAATAGCTGAAGAGTTATTTGCAAAAACTGAAAAGGATGCAAAAGAAAGATTGGAAGGCTACAAGAAATTAGCTGCTCAATAATTTCTTAAATAAAATATTAAAAGGTGTTACAAGACTATTACTAGGTCTTGTAGCACCTTTTTAAATTTTATTTTTATATTTTTATAAAATAACAAAAAAACTCTTTTAATAATTATAAATTAAGGTTAAAATAAGACTATTACTGTTAATAATTAGAGTAATAAATAAATTAGTTACCATAGGAGGTATAAAATGGATAAGGAAAAGTTACATGGCTGTGGCTGTGAAGATGAGGCTTGTGGCTGTAATAGTGTAGAGGATACTTGTGGTTGTGGATGTGATCATGAAGAAGCATTAATGATTGAATTAGAAGATGAGAATGGAAACATCGTTCCATGTGAAGTAATAGATGGATTCGAATATAAAGACAATGAATATGTTCTAGTTCAAAACCCAGAGGATGAATCAGTTTATCTTTTCAAAGTAGTTGGAGAAGGTGAAGATTCAGAGTTAGTTGTACCAGATGATGAAGAATTTGACGAAGTAACAGCTTATTACGATAGTCTAGTAGAAAACGAAGAAGAATAATTATTAAAAAAGCCGTTGCGATAGCATCGGCTTTTTTAATAAAATATTATATACCTAGGAGTGATTCCATGGAAAGGCTAGCAATATTTGATGTAGATTTTACTATTACAAAGCGTGAAACTCTTATTGAATTATTTTTGTTTATGTTGAAAAAAAATCCTAAATTTATAGTTTTTATTCCTAGAATTATAATGACAGGTTTATTATATGGTATTAAAATGTTTGATGAAAAAAAATCTAAAGAAACCTTTATAAAGTTTATATCAGGAATAGATGAAAAAGAAATGAAGCTTATCGTAAAAGATTTTTATGAAAACAGATTAAGTAAAATTTTATATAAGGATGCAATAGATACTATCAAAAAATTAAAAAGTGAAGGATATAAAATATATTTAATTTCTGCCTCACCAGAGATTTATCTTGAAGAGTTCTATAATATTAAAGAAGTGGATATGGTAATAGGTACTAAGATAAAAGTAGAGGGTGGAAAATACAAAAACAGCATAGAAGGAAAAAACAATAAAGGGGAAGAAAAAGTAAAAAGACTTATGGAAGTTTTGAAAAAGCAAAATATTGAAGTTGACTTTAAAAATTCATATATGTTTTCAGACTCTTTAGCAGATTTACCTTTATTTAATTTAGTTGGCAACCCATATTTAATTAATTATAAGAAAAAGCATAAGGATATAAAAATTTTAAACTGGAAATGAGAGATGATCATATGAGTGAATGTTATAGAAATTTATTTATAAAAAATAGTCAAATACTTAACACAGAAGAGTTCAAAGATGAATATTTAAATAAAGGGAAAGCGTTATATGAAGTCATTAGAATAATTGATGGGATTCCTTTGTTTTTGGAAGATCACTTGGATAGGTTATATAATTCAGAAAAAATTACAGGCTTAAAAATATGGTTAAGTAAAGAAGAAATAAAAGATTCAATTGTTAATTTAGCTAGAGTTAATAAAATAAGTGAAGGAAATGTAAAAATAATATTTAATTTCAAAGAAGGAAATAAGAATTTTTTGGCATATTTTATTAAACACTCCTACCCTAGTGAAGAAATGTATAATAAAGGGGTGACCGTAGGTTTATTTTTTGCTGAAAGAGAAAATCCTACAGCTAAGGTTATTAACTTAAGTCTTAGAGAAGCTACAGATAAAGTAATTAAGGAGAAGGGACTATTTGAAGTGATTTTAGTAGATAAAGATGATTTTATTACTGAAGGCAGTAGGTCAAATATTTTTATGGTAATAAAAGATAAGATATACACGTTTCCTAAAGAAAAAGTGTTGCCAGGTATTACAAGAAATTATGTTATAAAAGCATGTTGCAATTTAGGATATGAGGTTATTGAGAAAAAATTAAACTATAAAGAAATTGATTCACTTGATGGTCTGTTTATTTCTGGGACTTCGCCTAAGGTCCTCCCAATAAACAGAGTAGAAAATATAAATTTTAACCCTCAAAATGAAATTATACAAAATATTAGAGTTCAGTATGAAATAATACTTAAAGATTATATTAAAAAAAATAAAGTAAAAAGTTAAAATTACGATAAAATACTTAAATAATTTATGAATAAAATACTAATAATTTATCAAAATATGGTATACTTTTCTTAAGAGGAAAGTTAAGGAGTGAATTCTTTGAGTATTAAAGTATTTACATCGAAAACCTTAGACGAATGTATTGAATTAGCTTCAACTGAACTCATGATTCCGAAAGATCAATTAGTCTATACAATTATTGAAGAAAAAAAGGGCATATTTATAAGAAAAACATCAATTTCAGTTGAAATCAGTGAGATTGAGAAGGAAAATATTAATGGGAGTATTAAAGTTGAAAACTCCAAAATTATTGTTACAAATCCTGAAGCTGGAGGTAAATCGGCTGCAATAATTCCATCAAAAGGGATAAGCATTTTTATTGATGGAGAAGAGATTGTTAGAAGGACAGAAATCTTTGAAGATAGTGAAATACAAGTAGTTTTTGAAGAAAGTACTGCAGAAAGAAGAATGGATATAAGTATAAGTCCAGATCAAATGGAGGCATATGTAAGTATAAATTATATTCCTCAAAATATATATTCTTTAGATGATGTTAAAGAGAATAGAGAAATCGAGTTGAAACTCTCTTTAATAGAACAAAAATATCCTACACCTTATACCATAAATGAAATATATGATGCTCTATCTGAAAATGGTATAGTATTTGGATTAATTAAAGAAAATATTGAACAGATTCCAACCCTTAAGGAAGTTAATAATTTATTAATTGCAAAAGGGAAAGAAGTTATTGATGGTATTGATGATAAAATTAATATAAAATTTGAAATAGATAGTAGAAATAAAAAGTTAATAGAAAATGTAGATGGTAGAATAGATTATAAAAGCATAGGAAGAATTGAATCTGTTGAACCTGGATTTGTTTTAGCCACAAGAGAAGAAGGACAAGATGGTCAAGATGGAGTTGACGTTAAGGGTAACAAAAAGAAACACAAAATGGCAAAAAAACACCAAATGAAGGCTGGAGATGGATGTGTACTTAAAGATGAAAACATTGTAGTTGCTAGTATTAAAGGAAAGCCATCCTTCAAAGGTAATATATTCTATGTTTATGATGTCCATGTAATTGAGAATGATGTGGATATCAAAACAGGTAATATTGATTTTATTGGAGATGTAATTGTTCATGGAAATGTAAAAGAAGGTATGGAACTAAAAGTTGGTCACGATTTAATTATTAATAAGAATGTGGAAAGTGCCAAAATAAATTCAGTCGGCGATATTGAAATTATTGGGAATGTTATCAATTCAAACATCAATGCTGGAGGAGATGATGTTCTAAAGATAAATAAAATTCATGATTTAGAAATTCTGAACTCACAGTTAACTACATTAATTGATACAGTAAAACATATAAAAGAATTTAATTTGCTTGGCAAAGGAATACATGATGGAGAAATTGTTAAGGTACTAATTGAAAATAAATTTAAACAAATTGCTGTAATAGGTGAAAATTTTATAAAATCTAGTTCACATAGTAATAATAAATGGGAACAAGAATTATGTATTTATATAATTCGTAAATTAGTAGGTTTTGCTCCGTTAAATATTAAAAATGTATCTGAACTAGAATCTATTATTGAAACTGCTGGTAATCTAAAACAATATCTTAGCGGAGCTTTAGCAATGCCAGCTGAAATTAAGCTAAGTTACTGTCAGGATTCAACAATAAAATGCTCAGGAAGTATTTTTATTACAGGGAAAGGGGAATATATATCCTCAATTACTTCTAATGAAAATGTAATATTTGAAAATCCAGGAAGTTTAGCAAGAGGTGGTGTTATAAAAGCTAAAAACGAAATCAAGTGTAAAAAAGTAGGTAGTGAAGGAAGAGTATCTACAAAGCTTATTGTAGAAGCTGGTGGACATATATGGGCTGATGTTGCTTATCAAAATACCTGTTTTATGATAGGTGGAAGAGAATACATTTTAGAAACTGATAGTAAAGATATTCATGCTTATTTAAATAATGAGGGTGAATTAGTTGTTGATAAATTTGTACTTTAGCATTATAGAGGGGGATAGGTTAAAATGAATGAAAAAGAAGTAAAAGTATTAATTTTTTGTATAAACAATGAATACTATGCTACGGACATAATGGAAGTAGAGAGGATATTAGGTTATGAAACACCTACCCAGTTACCAGACTCTCCAGATTTTATAAAAGGTGTAATTAATTATGAAGGTAATATTCTTCCGATAATGAGTTTAGCTAAAAAATTTGGATTACCAAGTGGCGAAATAAAAGATGAAACTAAAATTATTATTGCAAAGCAAGAAAAAAATAAAATTGGAATTATAGTAGATGTTGTATCAGAAGTTTGTGATGTTAAGGTAGAAAACATAGAGGAAGCTCCTGAAATAGTTGCTGGGATATCAAAACGATATATTAAAGGGTTAATAAAGATTAATAAGAAAATAATAATATTCCTAAATCTTGCGACTATACTTACTTCTGAAGAAAAAGAATTAATTTTGAGATAAGGTGTAAATCATGATAATAAGTGAAAAAAGAGTAGGAATTGCAGATTTAAATATAGCATCTCCTCCAGAAAAGCTCATAACTGTAGGCTTAGGTTCTTGCATAGGAATAGCTATTTATGATTCCATAAGCAAAATTGGTGGACTTGCACATATTATGCTTCCGGATAGTACGCAATTTAGTAATATTAATAACCCTATGAAGTTTGCAGATCTTGCTATCCCCTTATTACTTGAAAAGATGAAAAAACAGGGTGCATCTAAGAAAAATTATAAAGCTAAAATAGCTGGTGGAGCATCCATGTTCAACTTTTCTGATAAAAGTATGATTATGGATATTGGCAATAGAAATAGTATGTCAGTTAAAAAGGTATTAAAAGATATGGGCATACCAATTATTAGTGAAGATACTGGCGGAAATAAAGGAAGGACTATGATTTTTGATACAACTAATGGAATTGTCCAAATTAAAACTGTAGGTTTGGGCATAAAAGAAATTTAATGGAGTGATATAATCTTGAAAAAAATTAGAGTTATTGTTGTAGATGATTCAGCCCTAATGAGAAAGGTTATTTCAGATATAGTCAGATCACAAGAGGACATGGAAGTAATAAGCACAGCAAAAAATGGAGAAGACTTACTTGAAAAAGTATCGAAAAATTTGCCTGATGTTATAACCTTAGATGTAGAAATGCCTAAAATGGATGGTATTACTACATTAAAGGAAATGAAATTAAGAAATATAAATGTGCCAATTATTATGTTAAGCAGTATATCTAAAAGAGGTACAGCTTTAACCATGGAATGCCTCGAAAAAGGAGCTTTTGACTTTATACCAAAACCATCTGGGGCCATATCTTTAGACATAGAAAAAGTATCAGAAGAGTTAATAAGTAAAATTAGACTTGCAGCCAATAAGGGTAGTAGTCTGGAAAAAACTTATAACTACACAAAAACTGAGGTTGTTACTCCTAAGCTTGAAAGTGTTCAAGTATCGTGTAGAAATAAACAAAAGATAAATGCTGTATTAATTGGAGCGTCCACTGGAGGTCCTAAGGCACTCTATAAGGTAATAACTGAATTACCAGCAGATTTAGATGTTCCTGTATTTGTTGTACAACATATGCCTGTTGGGTTTACAAAAGCCTTTGCTGAAAGATTAGATTCAAATAGTAAAATTAAGGTTGTTGAAGCGAGCCAAGGTGATAATATTGAAAAAAATGTTGTATATATTGCACCTGGTGGATATCACATGGAAATAGGTTTTGATAAAAGAATTCATTTGAATACTGATCCCACAATATGGGGTGTAAGACCAGCAGTAGATAAACTATTTTCTTCAGCAGTTAAGGTTTATGGTTCTAATTTGCTTAGCGTTGTTCTTACAGGTATGGGAAGAGATGGAGCGGAGGGTACCATAGAGGTCAAAAATAGTGGAGGAATAACAATTTCAGAAGATAAATCTACTTGTACTATTTATGGAATGCCAAGAGCAGCCTTTGAGACTGGAAAGGTTGATGAAGTTATTCCCTTACATGAAATATCAAAAGCAATAGTAAGAAATGTTAAAGCAGTAGGGAGGTAACAAATGGATTTAGAAGAATTTAAAAAATGGGTTTTTAGAGAGTTTAAAATAGATTTATCTGCATATAAATCAAATCAACTAAATAGAAGAATTCTAAGTTTAATGTCGAGAGTAGGAGTTAATTCCGAAGATGAATATGTGGCTTTACTAAAAAAAGATCCAAATCAACGTCAAAAATTTTTAGATTTTATAACTATAAATGTAACAGAATTTTTTAGAAATCCAGAAATTTTTGAAGAATTAAGAAAAAAGATTGAAGAAGAATTAATCCCTAAGCAGAATAATCTGAAAATATGGAGTGCTGCTTGTTCTATAGGTGCTGAACCTTATTCAATTGCAATTATATTAGATAATTTAAGAATAAAAGGAAGACATACTATCTTAGCTACAGATATTGACAGCAGCATCTTAGAAAGAGCAAAGCAAGGGGAATATTTATTGAGTGAAATTAAGAATGTTAAAAGTGAGTATATACAAAAGTATTTTACTCACGTTAACGATAAATATATTATTGATCCTAATATTAAAAAAATGGTAACATTTAAAAAACATGACTTAATTTTAGATAGTTATGAAAGCGGCTTTGATTTAATAGTATGTAGAAATGTTGTAATATATTTTAATCAAGACGTTAAAAATGAGATTTATAGAAAATTTAGCGATTCCTTAAAAAAGGGTGGACTTTTATTTGTAGGTGCAACTGAAAGTATATACAACTATAAAGATTATGGTTTTGAAAAAGCTTCAACTTTCATATACAGGAAGCTATAAGGAGGGAAAAGCATGGATACATCACAATATTTATCAATGTTCCTAGAAGAATCAATTGACAACCTTCAGACCTTAAATGAATCTTTGTTACAACTAGAGCAAGAGCCTGAAGATATAGACAAGCTTAATGAAATATTTAGAGTAGCACATACAATTAAGGGTATGGCAGCTACAATGGGATTTAATGAAATTGCAGAACTAACACATAAGATGGAAGATGTTCTTTCTCAATTTAGAGAGGGTAAGCTGAAGGTAACTCAAAAGGTAGTCACAGTTCTTTTTAGATGCTTAGATACCTTAGAGCAAATGGTAAACAATATATCAGAAGGGATAGAAGCTAGCGTACCTATAGACGACATTATAAGCAGTCTAGAATCTATAGTAGAAGGGCATAATGACGATGAGCTAAATTCATCAAGTGCTGTTAACCAAGAGAAAAATGAAAGTGAAGATTTAAAAGAAGATATACAGGAAAGCAATTTATCTATAGGCGTTAATGAATATGACATTAATATAATTAAACAAGCTAAGGATAAAGGCTATGAAGCACTTCAAATAAAAGTTGTCCTTGATGAAAATACTCTATTAAAATCAGCTAGAGCCTTTCTAATATTCAAAGGCTTAGAAGAGTTTGGAGAAATAATTAAGTGTATACCTTCAGCAGATGATCTTGAAAACGAAAATTTTGATTTTGAAATTGAAATGATATATTTGACACATAAGAGTATAGAAGAAATACGAGAAATCTTATTAAATGTATCTGAAGTTATTGAAGTAACAGTCGATAAATTAAATGTTAACTTAAATAAGAACATAGAAAATGCTGAAAATAATGATGAAAAAGAAAAAACAACTGAAAACAACAATATTAAGATAAAACCTGCTGAAAAAAATGTAATTAAAATGGAAGAGGTAAACCAACAAATTAAACCAAAAGAAGTTGAAAAAAATAGCGAAGAGAAAAAACAGAAGAAGGTTCATCAATCCGTAAGAGTTGACCTTGAAAGGCTAGACAAATTTATGAATATGGTATCAGAACTTGTAATACACAGAACTAGATTAGAACAAATTAGTTCCAATTACAAAGCTACTGATTTAAATGAAACCTTAGAACAAGTAGCAAGAACTACTTCGGATTTACAAGACTTAGTTATGAAGATAAGAATGTTACCTTTAGAAACTGTATTTAACAGATTCCCAAGAATGGTAAGAGATTTATCAGTAGAACTAGATAAAGATATTGAATTTATTGTAAGGGGAGCAGAGACAGAGTTAGACAGAACAGTTATTGATGAAATTGGAGAACCTTTAATTCACTTAATTAGAAATGCTGCTGATCATGGAATAGAATCCAGAGAAAAGAGAATGGTTAAAGGTAAGAACCCAACAGGTACTATTAAGCTTATCGCTTATCAAGAGGGTACTAAAGCTATTATCAAAGTAGAAGATGATGGCGGTGGAATAGATGTTGAAAAAGTTCGTGCAAAAGCTCATAAAATAGGTATTAATACAGATGGAATGAGTGAGGCTGATATAAAAAATCTTATTTTCGCTCAAGGCTTTAGCACTAATGAAGTTGTTACAGACATTTCAGGACGTGGAGTAGGAATGGATGTTGTAAAAACTAAAATAAGCTCACTTGGAGGAACTGTGGACGTCATTAGTGAAATAGGAAAAGGTTCAACCTTTATAATAAGATTACCTCTAACTCTTCAAATAATTCAAGCCTTATTAGTTAAAGTTGGAACTGAGACAATGGCAATATCTCTTGGATATATAGATAGAGTCATTGACTTTAATGAAAAGAAAGTTATGAAGACTGACAACAAAGAGGTTATTGTGTATAATGAAAATGTTATTCCTTTAATAAGGGTTTATGAAAAATTAGAAATTCCAAAAGCTAATTCTGGAAAAAGCTATATTGTAATAGTAAAAGTTGGAGAAAAAACGGTTGGTCTTTTAGTAGATGGATTATTAGGACAGCAAGAAACTGTTATTAAGTCTTTAGGAAAAACCCTAAAGAACTCAAAAGAATATATAGGTGCTACAATTTATGGAGATGGACTAGTAACTCTTATACTTGATGTGTCTGCTCTAATATAAGGAGGAATTTAGAATGAGTTATCTCGATATGACTCCTATGCAACTAGATGCACTAAGAGAAGTAGGCAATATTGGAGCAGGGAATGCCGCTACTGCCTTATCACAACTACTAGGTAAGACAGTAGATATGACAGTACCAGCTGTAAATATTGTACCTTTTGATGATGTTTTCTCTGGAGATGGTACTGAGAAGGTTGTAATAGGAATAATTGTAAGAGTTCTTGGTGATACACCTGGTAATATATTGTTTGTTTTAGAAAGAGATACTGCTTTTCAAATAATAAAATCACTTACTGGTGAAGAGTCAGAACAGTTGACTGAAATGGGTACTTCAGTACTTTGTGAAATGGGAAATATTATAGCTACATCATACATGAATGCTATAGCCAAATTTACAAATTTAGCTATAACGCCTTCTGTACCCGCAGTTAGCTATGACATGATGGGGGCTATTTTATCTACAACATTTATTGAATCAGGACAATTTGATGAACAAGTGCTTGATTTAGAAACTAGATTTTTGCAAAACAGAGATGAAGAAATCAGTGGACACTTTTATTATATCCCAATGCCGGGATCACTAGAAAAAATATTAAATACATTAGGAGTAAATTAATGGAGGTTATAAACAGATGGCTAGAGTATTAATTGTTGATGATGCTGCTTTTATGAGAATGATGATCAAAGATATATTAGAAAAAAATGGGTATCAAGTAGTTGGGGAGGCTAGCAACGGTCTTAAGGCAGTAGAAATTTATAAAGCTGAAAAACCAGATGTTGTAACAATGGATATTACTATGCCTGATATGGATGGTATTGAAGCTGTAAAGGCAATTAAAGCTTTTGATTCAGCAGCAAGAATTATAATGTGCAGCGCTATGGGACAACAAACGATGGTTATGGATGCAATAAGATCAGGAGCAAGGGATTTTATAGTAAAACCATTTCAAGCTGAAAGAGTTTTAGAAGCTATTAGAAAAGCAGTGGGCTAAATTTAAGGAGGAGTGAAAAGTGCAAGTAGTTATATTTAATCTAGGAGATGAACAATTTGCAGTTGAAACTGCTAGCGTTCAAGGTATTAATGATATTATGGAAATAACAAAAGTACCTAAAGCTCCACAATATATTAAAGGTCTTATAAACCTAAGAGGAAATGTAATATCACTACTAGATATAAATTTATTATTAAATATTAAAAAGAATACAGAAGTTGAACAAAGTAATATAATTATTCTAAAAATGGAAGATGAACAAGTTGGTATTACAGTAGATCAAGTAGATGAGGTTTTAGAAGTTGAAGAAAATATAATTGAAAAAGTAGATGAACAAAGGAAAACCTATATTAAAGGTGTAATTAATTTTCAAGATAGAGTGGTAACTTTAATTGATATAGATAAGTTGTTTGCAAATTAGATATAGAAATGAGGTACAAACATGGCAGACGTATTGTCACAAGGAGAAATAGATGCCCTTTTATCTGCCTTGGACTCTGGTGAATTAAATCCTGAAGAACTTGAAAAAGAAGAAGAGAAACAGAAGGTTAAACCTTATGACTTTAGAAGACCTCAAAAGTTTTCAAAGGATCATATTAGAACCTTAGAACTTGTTCATGATAATTTTGCCAGGATAATTTCTAATTATTTAAGTGCTCAGGTTAGAACAAATGTAAAAATAAAGATAGAAACTGTTCAACAGATTACCTACGAGGAGTTTATTCACTCAGTACCTAACCCTACTATATTAACAATATTTAAAATGCCCCCATTAAGTGGTTCTATACTTTTTGAAACAAATCCTCAATTTGTGTATCAAATAATAGATGTATTGCTGGGAGGTTCAGGATTAGGGCCATATAAGTCAAGAGAGTTTACTGATATTGATAAAAACATAATTAGGCAAGTGAATATGGGGGTAATTGCTAACCTGAAACTTGCATGGGAAGATGTATTAGAAGTTGAACCGGAAATAGAAGGACTTGAAACTAATCCGGCTTTAAATCAAACCTTAGCTCCAACTGAACCAGTTGCTTTAATAACTTTTTCTGTTGAAATGGGAGGTAACAGCACATTTATTAATATATGTATACCATATTTGAGCATTGAAAAAGTATTAGATAAACTGGTGGTGCAATACTGGTTTAGAGAAAATGACGCAGACATATTAGAGGAATCTAAACAAAAACTTAGAAAGAGAATAGGCGTTGTTGATTTATCTGTAACAGCTGTACTTGGAAGCACTAACATTTCCGTTGGAGAATTCTTAAGGCTTTCTATAGGTGATATTGTAACCTTAGATAATGCTACTACAACCCCTGTCAAAGTTTTAGTTGGAGATCAGCCTTATTTATGCGCGAAACCAGGAATTGTTGGTAAAAATAAGGGCGTTCAGATACTAGATATTATTGATAAGGATGTGGAAAACTATGAGTAGTGATAATGGATTCCTTTCACAAGATGAAATAGATGCTCTTTTAAATGGAGGTGGGAGCAGTGAACCTCCTAAAGAACCATCTGAACCATCTTCTGGAGGAAGTACAGATAATAAAATATCAGAAAGTAAGGAAAAACCTAAAGTAGAACATGCATCCATTTCTGATATTGAAATAGATTTACTTGGAGAAATTGGGAATATTTCCATGGGGTCTGCTTCAACTGCTCTTTCAACTATATTAGGGCAGCCAGTTAATATTACTACCCCAACAGTTGAAGTTACAACCTTAAATGAAATGAGAGATAGCTTTGACATTCCTAATATCGCTTTAGAAGTAAAATACATAAGTGGTATAATTGGTGGGAATCTATTAGTTATGAAGATGACTGATGCTGCAGTAATAGCAGATCTTATGATGGGCAAGGATGGAAAAGGCGTTGAAGAGAAAAAAGAACTTTCCGAGCTGGAAATAAGTGCAGTGTCAGAGGCTATGAATCAAATGATTGGTTCAGCAGCTACCTCAATGGCTACAATGTTTGCAAGAGAGGTAAATATATCTCCTCCTACTTCTAAAATATGGGAAGATATAACATCTCCATTAGCTGAAGGTATAAGTGAATATGAGGATATAATAAAGGTCTCCTTCAGAATGACCATTGGAGATCTAGTTGATAGTACTATAATGCAGGTTCTGCCAATAGCTACTGCCAAGAAAATAGTATCTATAATGATGGGACAGGAGGAGCCAGAGGTAAAGCAACCTGGACCTAAGCAGCAAGCGGCAGCTCCAACCCAAATACAGGCTCAAGCTCCTGTAAATGCTCCTCAGCCACAGGTTCAACCTAAGCCTGCTGAAATGTATTATGAACCTGCCTATACTGCACCTATACAACCGGTGAATGTACAACAAGCAAGCTTCCAGCCTCTTCAACAGATGGCTGTACATGAGGGACCAAAAAACATAGATTTAATTTTAGATGTGCCTCTTGAAATTTCTGTAGTATTAGGAAAAGCAAAGTTATCTATTAAAGATGTATTAGCATTAGGAACAGGATCTCTAATTGAATTAGATAAATTAGCTGAAGAGCCAGTTGAAATTCATGTAAATGGTAAAAAGGTTGCTTATGGAGAAGTGGTAGTTGTAGACGAAAACTTTGGAGTAAGAATAGTAAATATAGTAAGCAGTGAGGATAGAGTTAAATCTCTAAAAGGATAGAAAGTTTTGGTGTGTTTGAGAAATATATTTTATGTATCAGTAAAATAGATTTTTTCAAATACACTTTTTATTTTTTAGAATAAAATTTCTTTATATTTTTTAAGCGAAATTTAATTAGGTTATATATATAATTAAATATGAAGTTTTTCTTGCAAATGACTTTCTTTTTTATTTAAATGTGTAAACTTTGTATTCATTACTTCGATAATATAAGCAGATGAAATAGATATTTGGGGAGTGTAAAATATGAAAATTTCAGGTACATCAGTAAATAATGTTATAAATATTTATGAAAAAAATAAAAGAGAAATTATCAAAAATAAAGAAATAACTAAAAATGACTATATAGAAATATCTTCTTTAGGGAAATCTTTAAGTTCCTATGGAGAGGACGTTAATAAAATTTCATCTGCAGAAAAAATTGAAAAAATTAGAATGGAAATATCAAGAGGCACTTATTCTATAGATGCAAATTTAATTGCTAAATCAATGATAAACGTAATGAAAGCTAGAAGTGTATAAAGTTTTCTTAATATAAGAGGTGAAAATAGACTTTATGAATAAGGATGAAATAATTTATTCATTAAATAAAATAATTGGTGAAGAAATAACAGCATTAGATGAACTGTTGAAGCTTATGGAAGAACAGCATTTATATGTTGTTAAGAATGATGTTTTTAATATGGAATCAATTGTCGAAAAAATAAAATTATGCAATAAGACTGTTGCATCCTTGGAATTGAAGAGGCGAGCAATTACAAAAGATTTTACTCAAGAAAAAACTCTACCTCAGTTTTTAGAAGAATTAGATAATGAGGAATTGAGTAGTAACTTTAAAAAAATTAAAGCTATTTTGGAAGAATTAAGACTACAGAAGGATACTAACGAAATGCTATTAAAACAAGGCATAGGCTTTGTGAATAATATGCTTATTCTATTAAATCCTGATAGACAGGCTAAAACTTATAATGGATATGGGAAAATAGGAAGATAGTAACCAGTAACCAAGGCCCAGTAACAAGTTTTTTAGCCCAAGATTTTGTCAGTTCACTACCTACTGGCAACTGGTTACTGGTTACTAAAAATAAAGGGGTGTTTAAATGTCTGGATTATTTGCAACATTTAATGTAGGGAAAAGGGGATTGTTTGCACAGCAAAAGGCAATTGATGTAACTTCCCATAATATAGCAAATGCTAATACAGAAGGCTATTCAAGGCAAAGGGCAATAATGGAAACCACTAGACCTTTTGGAATGCCTGCATTAAATAGTATATCTGGCCCAGGACAAGTTGGAACTGGAGTTGAAGTTTCAGCTATACAGAGAATAAGAGATAATTTTATGGATTTTCAAGTAAGAAGGGAAAATAGTACTCTTGGACAATATGAAGCAAGAGATAAATATTTAAGTGAAATAGAAAATATTTTTAATGAACCTTCTGATACAGGTATTTCAACTTTAATAGGAAAATTTTTTGATTCTTGGGAGCAATTATCAAAACAAGCTGAAACCTCAAATGCAAGAACTATTGTAGCTCAGCAATCAGCGGCATTAGCAGATGGACTAAATCATGCTTATAATCAATTAACAGAACTTAAGAGAAATGCACAAGAATCTATTAAACAATCAGTTTATGATTCAAATGCACTTCTTGATAGAATAGATAAATTGAATCAGCAGATAATTAGCGTAAAGGTTTCTGGAATGGAACCTAATGATTTAATGGATAAAAGAGATTTACTCTTAGATGAATTAAGTCAAAAATTTAATATTAATGTAGAAGATGATAATTTTTACTCAATAAATCTTAAGCCTGAGTATACTTCAACACCTGATGGAAGCAGAGAAATAGAAAATCCATTATTAGTTAGGAAAAATCCAAATGAGGCTGTTAGAAGGCTTTCATATGTTAAAACCTTAGTACCAGATGATGGACAAAAACAAGGAGAAGCAGGAGTTTATACAATCACTTATCTTAGAAATGGCGATAAGGATCAAGAAGCTACTTTTAAAGTTAAAATAGATTCAGAGGAAGAATATAAAAGACTAGAACAATGCAGAGTTATTTGGTCTCAAAATGATAAGAATAATGATAGCAAAGATGGTTTAGCTATAGATGTTAACGGAGCTGTAATAGAAAGCGATGACACAATTGAGTTTGAAAAGTTAGGGTTATTTGAACTTAAGAACGATACCAATAGAGGTGAGCTTAAGGGATATATGTCAGTACAGAAGGATGTAGATGATTATATTGAACAGCTAAATAAGTTGGCTAAAGCTGTAGCATTCTCTGTAAATGCTGTTCATAGCGGAAAAACAGCAAGTGGTGAGGATTATATGCCTTTCTTTGTAAATTCAGAAGCAGCTAAATACACTATTAATGGTAATAAAAATTATTTATATGATATAAATAACCCTGGAGATACGACTAATTTAACTAATGTATTAAATGCAGAAGTTGATATAAATGCAGGAAACATAAGTATAAATAAACAAATATTAGATGATGTTATGCAAATTAAAACAAGAACTAATGATGATCAGTTTAATGTTGCTTCATTAAATGATGTAGATGGAGAAAAAGATGGTAAAAGAGCATTAGCTATAGCTCAACTAAGAGATGCTTTAATTAAAATTCAAAGTATAGATGTGAAATACACAGATAGAGAATCCTTCATTAAAAATATGACTGGAGCTGGCGGCGGTACAGGAGCCTTGACTTTTGACTCGGATTTAGGACTAAATACTATTTCAAGTAATATTAATGGTATGAAGGTTGATAGTTATTTTAAAGATACAATTGATAAGCTTGGAGTCCAAGAACAGGAAGCACAAAGAATAGTAAAAAATCAAGGTGTACTTCTACAAGGCTTCCAAGAGAGAAGAGATTCCATATCCGGTGTGTCTCTTGACGAAGAAATGGCAAATCTTGTTCAATACCAGCATGCCTACCAAGCTAACGCAAAAATTGTTGCCACTGTTGATGAACTGCTGGATGTAGTGGTGAATGGGCTTAAGAGGTAATTGACAATTGATAATTGACAATTGACAATGAATGAAATTTTGCTTATGCAAAATTAAATTATAATGGGGAGAAGATATGATTTGAAAGATAATATTGTATATGAAAAAGCTTTCAAATTTGCTATTCAAATAGTGGGTTTATATAAATATTTGTGTAAAGAGAAAAATGAGTATATTCTTTCAAAACAAGTATTAAGGGCGGGAACAAGTATAGGAGCTAACATAAAAGAAGGTACTGAGGGACAAAGTACAAGAGATTTTTTATCTAAGATGAGCATAGCTTTAAAAGAGGCTTCTGAGACTGAATATTGGTTAGAACTTTTGATATCAACTAATTATATTGAGAAAGAGTTATTTAAAGATATATTAGATGATTGCAAAGAGTTAAACAGGATCCTAACGGCTATTATAAGGACAACGAAGAATAAATTGTAGAAAAGGTGTTAATCGATACTTTAAAAGAATTAGTAAACCTCGGCCTATCGGCTTGCGTCTTAGGACGCTGATTAAAAAATAATTTTTAATTTTTATGCTACTGCATAAAAATATCAACAATTGTCCATTGTGCATTGTCAATTGTCAATTGATTTTAGGAGGTACTAAAGTGAGAATTACTAATAAAATGCTTTCAAACACTTTCTTAAGCGATATGAGGACAAACTTAGAAAATATGAAAAAAATGCAGCAACAAATGACTTCGGGAAAGGAAATTAGAAAGCCTTCAGATGATCCTTTTAAAGCTGCACGTTCTATGCAATTACATACTGATATAAACACAAATAAGCAATATAATGAAAATATAAGTGATACAATAAATTGGTTAGATACAACAGATACAGCCTTAGGTCAAGTAGGTGACGTACTTCAAAGAGTTAGAGAACTATTAATTGGTTCTGGAAATGCGGCATATAGCGAAAATGAAAGAACAGCCATTAAAGATGAAATAAATGAAAAGATTGGTGAGATTGCTCAAATTTTAAATACTAACTTTGATGGAGCATATATATTTGGAGGATCTAGAGGTACTACTAAGCCTGTTGATGCAATCGGAGGAGTAGATTATAAAAATGCATCAAGAATACAAGGACCTATAGGAAAAAACTCAAAAATTGAATTTGTATATAATAGTACTACTTATACTGTACTAATAAGTGATTCAAATTCTGGCAGTATTACTAGCATTGCCAATGAAATTAATAATAAAATTGCAACAGATGCTACTCTTGCTGACATAAAAGATAAAATAAAAGTTATGCCAAATCTATCTGAAGGTTCATTAATGATGATTACAAACGAAGAAGGGATTACTTCTAAGCTAACAACAGATATTTATAGCCAAACTATAGCTGCTGATGGCACTGGATTAAACATAGGAGATACTACTAAAAATAAGTCTATACAAATAGGTAATATTAAAATAGCAATTAGCAAAGATGAAAATGATTTAGATACAGTAGTTAGTAAAATAGAAAAAGAAATACAAGGTAGTGAAGAACTAAAGGGCAGAATTAAAGTAGAGAAGGATGGAACTAACTTTAAATTTACTGCTATAGACAATACATTAAGCATAAAGATAGATAATGACACCAGTGATAATACAAATTCTATTATAGAAGAAAGCTTTACTACTACTTCAACAGTGGAAGAGGATGTAACACTTAATAAGGTTTCCATGTCTAATATTCAAAATACTCAACTAGTATATTATAAAAAATCTGGGGGATTTCTAGATAATATTAGTGATCCTAATAGTGCTGACAGCTTACAATATAATCAAATAGGAACTAAATTAAAGGTTCAAATTTCTCAAGGGGTTATAATGGATTACAATGTAACAGCTACAGAAATATTAGAATTTAAAAACAACAGTGGCAAGGAACTGGATTTAAAAGAAATATTTAACTCAATAACTAATCATTTAGATGGAAAAGATTCCAGTGGAACAACAATAGATAATGATGCTGTTAAAAATTTACTTAAGGATGATCTTCAAAATATAACTGATACGATTTCAAACCTATTGAAAATTCGTTCTGAAGTAGGAGCAAAACAAAATAGAATGGATAGCGCAAAGGAAAAAAATGAAGACTCTAACTTCAATATGACTGAAATTTTATCTAAAAACGAGGATATTGATATAACAGAAAAAACCATGGAGTTCGCTGTAATGCAAACAGTTTATATTGCATCCCTTCAAACCAGTGCAAAGGTTATTCAGCCATCATTGTTAGATTATCTTGGATAGTAAAAATAAGCTTCTGAAAAAATAATCGCTAATCTTTAATCACTAATCGCTATAAGACAAAACAATTATTTTAAATAAGTTAGCTACTAGAGAATAGCGATTAGAGATTTAAAAAGGAGGTGTTAGGGTGAAACTTCAAACTAAGTATCATGGCATTAGGGAATATGAAGAAAATGAGGTAATCACTTTCCAAAAAGGAATTCCAGGTTTTGAAACTCTTAAAGAGTTTATATTTTTCCCTGTGGAAGAAAATGAAGTATTTAACATTTTGCATGCTATAGAGGATGAAAGTGTTGGTCTTGTTGTCATATCACCATTTAATGTATTAAAGGACTATGAAATTGAAATAGATGAGGATTTGACTAATAGACTTAAGTTAAAAAAACCTGAGGATGTGCTAGTTTTAAATACGGTTACTGTAAGTTCTCAAATAGATAAAATAACGACTAATTTAAGGGCACCTATTATAATTAATATAAAAGAAAAATTAGGGGAACAAATAATATTAAACAATGATAAATACTCAGTAAAACAGCCATTGTTTAAGGAGGATGTTTAATGCTAGTTATTAAAAGGAAGCAGGGAGAGTCCTTGCTTATCGGAGATAATATAGAAATAAATATAGTAAGTTTAGAGAATGGATCTGTTAAATTAGCTATTAGTGCCCCTAAAAGTGTAACTATTTTAAGAAAAGAATTATATAAAGAAATTGAAGAAGAAAATCAAAAGGCAGTTAGTTTTGATTTATCAGCATTAAAAAATCTTAAGAAATAATTATAATAAATAAACTAAAGATATATTTTCAAAGGAATGAAAATATGAATATATTACGAAAAAGGAGTGTGAAAAATGGCTATAAGTATTTTAAGTCAAGGAAGACAGAATGCTTTAGACACAATAAATAATATTAATTTATCTTTTGGAGAAATAAATACAAATGAAAATGTGGAATTGCCTGTATTAAATAATGAATCTGCTAGTAAAGACCTAGACCATGGAGAAGAGAGATATAAAGAAGTTAATGAAAAGAATGTTAAGAGTGCTGTAGATAAGTTAAATAAGTTTTTACAAGGGGAAAGTACTTATGTACAGTATGAAAGACATGATAAATTTAGAAATGATTTTGTTATTAAAATAATTGATAAAAATACAAAAGAAGTAATAAGAGAACTGCCTCCTAAAAAAATATTAGATATGGTAGCTGAAATGTGCAAACTTGCAGGAGTAATTTTTGACGAAAAAGCGTAATAATGCAGGTGCTAGGTCCTAGGGCCTAGGTTCTAGGAAATTAGTATCTGGCACCTAGCACCTAGTACCTAAAAAAAGGGTGGTGTTTATATGGAATATAGATTAAATAAAATAGACACCGAAGTTAGACAAATTATAAATGATGCTACAAAAGAAGGCAAAGTGCACAACTATAAAGAATTGACTAAAGTTAATAAAGATGGCAGAAATAGTAGTCAAGATCAGGGTGGAAGCTTTAAAGAACAGTTAGAAAAATCTCAAAAAGAAAGAATAATGGTAAATGCCGTAAAGTTTCAAGAGATAAATGTTGATGCTTTGAAAGATGATTATATTGGTGAATTGAATCAAGGCAGATTTTTAGATACGAAACGTTAGTTGGTCAATAGCATGCAGACATAAATCAACCTGCATGCTAAAATTTTATTGAAAGTATTTATGGAAATATAAAGTAATAATTACTAATTACGATAAAAAGATTAATGAGACATATTTAGTGGGAGGTCTTAAAAATGAACACTAGTAATGCATATAGTGCATATAAGAATAATAGTATTAACTATGCTTCAAAGGAACAATTATTATTAATGCTTTTGGATGGAGCAGTAAAATATGCTAAAATCGCTAAACAAGCAATGATTGATAAGGATATTCAAAAAGCACATGATAATATAAGAAAGACACAAGATATATTTTATGAATTGATGATTACATTAGATGTAAACCAAGCTGGCGAATGGGGACAGCAGCTAATGAGTATATATGAATTTACTGTAAGAAGACTAGGAGATGCAAATATAAGAAAAGATGTACACATTATAGATGAGGTTTTACCTTTAATTGAAGATCTAAGAGATACATGGGAACAAGCTTATAAAATTTCTAAGGGAACCGAAGTAAAAAGATTAAGTTTCAATTCTAAGAGTTAGAAGGTGATAAAATGAGTAATATGCTTAGAATTACAGGTATGGCAACAGGTATGGATACAGATAACACAGTAAAACAATTGTTGAGTCCTTATAATGCTAGACTAGATAAGGTAAAGCAAGATAAACAGATTTTACAATGGAAACAAGAAATATATAGGGATTTGCTTGGTGCAATGAATGTATTTCAAAGTAGTTATTTTGATGTGCTGAAACCAGACACTTATATGCTTTCTAGTAATAGTTACAATACTTTTGATACAACTTATCCAACTTCTACTGACTCAGCAATAGTAACGGCAGTAGGTGGATCAGGTGCTTTAAATGGAAACTATATAGTTAAGGATATAACTCTTGCAAAAACAGCTTCAACAACTAATGATGGAGTGATTCAAACTATTAAACAAGCAACCAGCAATGTTGCTATAAAGCCAGTTATAGATGATTCTAATAAAACATTAAATGTAAATGGTACAGACATAACTATAGATAAAGCAACTTATGATAGTATGTCTGCATTAGCTACTAATATTAATAGTAAATTAAAGTCAGCAGGTATAACAAATGTATCTGCACAAGTTGCTACAGATGGAACTGGAATAAAATTTGCTCCAATTAAGGTTTTACATGAAGATGATCCTGATACTACTGCAATTAATGAAGACGAAACTCAAACTATAACAATTTTTGTAGATGGTCATGACTATGAGGTTCAACTGAAACCAGGAAATTATACTATGCAGCAAATGGCAGATAGTATAAATACGCAAATAGGAAATATTAAAGATGCTACTACAGGTGAAAGATTAATTGTAGATAAAGTTCAAGCAAAAGCAATATATGATGGAACTAACTCTAAGTTGATTTTTGAAAAATTGAATGCAACAAGTAGCGTTACAATTACAAATGGTACTGTTAATGATTATGTTATTGATGATACTCATAAAGATCCCGGGTTAACTTGGAATAGCATTGCTCTTACTGTAACAGGTAAGAATGGTGATGGAACCACTAACATAGCCGATAATAATTCTGATGCAAAAGATACTATGAAATTTAAAATTAAGATTGATGACAGCAATAAAACTTTAACTTTTAATTTTGCAGGAACTACAAAAACAATAACATTAGATTCAGGGGATTATGATTTAGGAAACGATACAACTGGTTTAATAAAAGCAATAAATGATAAAATAGGTGCAGACACAGATAAAATAAAAGCACAACTTTCCTGGGATGGTAATAAGATAGAGTTTGTGAATACGAGTCCAAGCTCACAAGTAACAGTAAATGGAACTGCTATGACTACACTAGGATTTCCTTCATCAACTACACAAATATATCCATCTTCCTACGATAAAATGGCAGGATTGCTGAGCAGCAATAGTAGTGGTATTTTATCGTTTACTGTTAACGGTAAAAAAATAACATATAATTTTTCAGGGGCAGATAAAAATAAAAGTATAAATGATATTCTTAATGATATATCAGCAAAAGCTGATGTGAAAACAAGCTACAGTGAAATTTCAAGAAAGTTCACTATAGAATCAAGCAATACAGGAGCAAATCAGGAACTTAAAATAGAATGGAATGATTCAGATACCTCAAGTAAAAATTTTTTAAACAGTATCTTTGGAGTTACAGGTACTGGAAGTTATCTTAAAAATGGTTCTGATGCAATTGTTACGATAAAGGATCCTAAAGGAAATAGTTCAACAATTTATCAATCTAAAAATAATTTCACAGTAGATGGTGTAACTTATAATTTACTTCAAGATACCCATAGTAGTGATCCTAATAAAGAGATGACTATAACATTAACACAGAATTCTACCAAGGCTTTTGATAAGATAAAAGATTTTGTAAGTAAGTATAATGATATTATTGATAAAATTAACACAAAGCTTACAGAAAAGTATGATAGAAACTATAAACCTCTCACAGATGATCAGAAGGAAGATATGAAGGAAGATGAAATTAAACAGTGGGAAGAGAAGGCAAAACAAGGATTATTAAAAAACGATAGTGACCTTCAGAATATGATGTATAGTTTAAGAAGTGCTGTGAATAAATCTGTAGAAGGTGTGGGTATTACATTATCAGATATAGGAATATCAGTTTCTTCTGATTATATGTCAGGAGGAAAATTAGTCATAGATGAAACTAAACTTAAAAGCGAATTATCAAACAAAGGAGATCAGATTGCTAGATTATTCACCAAGTCATCCACTAGTCAGCCCATATATAGTGCATCCTTAACTCAAGATCAAAGATTAACAAGAAATTCTGAAGAAGGTGTATTGCAGTCCATCAATGATATACTAAAAGACTATACAAGAACTATGGATGGTAAAGGATCTCTTGTTCAAAAGGCTGGTATTAAGGGTGATAGATCAGAGCTGGACAACTTATTATCAGACCAAGTAAAAGAGAAGGATAAAATCATAAAGGAAATGATTGCAAGTATTTCTGAAAAAGAAGACAGATACTATAAACAATTTGCTAGTCTTGAGGCCTATATGAATCAAATGAATGCACAATCAGCATGGTTGGCTCAGCAACTTGGAACTAGCAGTAACTAAATTGAGGTGTTTTGGTAATGGATTTAAGAGAAGCTTTAACCAAATACAAAAATTATACTTTACAGATTATAGAAAG
The DNA here is from genome assembly GCF_001263795.1 of Clostridium homopropionicum DSM 5847. Classification (GTDB taxonomy): domain Bacteria; phylum Bacillota; class Clostridia; order Clostridiales; family Clostridiaceae; genus Clostridium_H; species Clostridium_H homopropionicum. The sequence continues at coordinate 179,240 of NZ_LHUR01000011.1, read as the reverse complement.
TTCTGAAATGGAAGATTATGATCCTATTAGCGAATTATTAAATAAACGCCAAATTGTTATAGAGACAATTGGAGAGATGGACTATACTATTGAAGAGTTTTCGGTGATTGCAAATGAACTGCAAATTATGTTTTTTGAAAAAAGACTTAATGATGTAGTGATTGAGAAAAAAAATAAACTAAGAATCAAATTGGATAAGCTTTTAGAAAATAAAAATGCAAATAAAACTTACAATAAAAAATTCTATGTAGATGCGTTGTTTTTCAATAAAAAAATATAAAAAATAGTTTAAAAATAAGTATAAAGTATAAGGAAACAAATACGATAAATGAGTATCCTTAAAAAAGAAAAACTATGATGATCATCAAAGTTAATAAGGTAGAAGGCTAATAAGCTTACTATAAATAAGTAATAAGTATAGTACACAAGGAAGTGTGCTAAATAAAATTCAAGGAGGATTTTTTTATGATTATTAATCACAACATGAATGCTATGAATGCTCACAGAATGATGACTGGAAATACTGCATCAGCAGGAAGATCAATGGAAAAACTATCTTCAGGTTTAAGAATTAATAAAGCAGGTGACGATGCAGCTGGACTAGCTATCTCTGAAAAAATGAGAGCACAAATTAGAGGTCTTGATCAAGCTACAAGAAACTCTCAAGATGGTATCTCTATGGTACAAACAGCAGAAGGTGCGTTAAATGAAACACACTCTATTCTTCAAAGAATGAGAGAATTAGCAACTCAATCTGCTAACGATACTAACGTATCAGTTGATAGAGATGAAATTCAAAAAGAAATTAATCAGTTAACTTCTGAAATAAACAGAATAGGTAATACAACAGAATTCAATACTCAGAAAATACTTGATGGTGGTGCTTCTGCAAGTGGTGTAGCTCTTTCAAGCACAGAAGCAAGTGGTACTGCAGCAACAGGAGCTACTATTAAAGGATTGAATGCTACTGATTTAACTTCAGACTTTTCAGCTGCAACTGCTGGAGAAACTTTTACAATAACTATTGATGCAAAAGCATACAGTATTGATGGTGCTACAATGAAAGTGCTTTGGGGAGATGGTACAGGTAAAACTTCTGATGATCTTAAAACAACTTTATTAAATAACATGAAAGATGGTGCAACTGCTTTAGCAGAAGTAGCTAATATTAACGTAAGCGATGAGGGTATAATTTCATTTACTAATAAAACTGCAGGAACTGGTGAAACATTGCAAATTGATTTTGTATCAGCAGCAGATAATTTCCAAGATCTGTTAGGATTTGGAACAGCAGCTGCAACTATAACTATGACTGCTGATGGAACAGCAGTAGAAAATGCTGTAATTACAGGTAGCAAAACTGTTCAAAATACAGATAGTGTTACTGCATCAGATTGGGCAGGAAAAACATTTACTGTTAATCACAATGGAACTACAGCCAATATTACTTTAGGAGCTGATTTCTCGGGTGATTCTCTTGGTGAGTTGATTACTGAATTTAATGATGCATTTACGGCAACTTTTGGAGCAGATAAACCAACAATGGCTATTACAAGTGGTAAAATTACAATAACTTCTGATGTGTCAACAACTCAGATAGAAGATAGCGTTCAGCCATTTGTAAGCATTTCTGGAGATAATTTGGATGATTTATTAGGAGATTTTGTACCAGGATCATCTTCAACCGGAGGAACCTTCACTGCTAAGTTCCAAATAGGTTCAAATCAGGGACAAAGTTTCCAAATAGACATTAATGACATGAGATCACAGGCCCTAAAAATTTCAGGAACATCAGCTGGAGTAGATCAAGGTGTTGTAAGTGGAGCTAAGTTTGTATCAACAAAAGAAGTAACTGACGGTACAACAAATACAGGAACAGAATATGCTCTTGATGTATCAAGTCACGATAATGCTTCTGCAGCAATCAAAGTTATAAATAATGCTATCGAGACAGTATCTGCTCAAAGATCTTCCCTTGGTGCATATCAAAATAGATTAGAACATACAATAGCTAACCTTGGAACATCTTCAGAAAACTTAACATCAGCAGAATCAAGAATTAGAGATGTGGATATGGCTAAAGAAATGATGTCATTTAGCAAGAATAACATTCTTAGCCAAGCTGCACAAGCAATGCTTGCACAAGCTAATCAACAACCACAAGGAGTTCTTCAATTACTAAGATAATGAATAATCAGATATTTTAAAGAGAATGGGAAACCATTCTCTTTTTCATTAAAGAAACATCACTACTATACGATAATTGAAATATATTAAATGAACCGAGTAAAAGAGTAATTTTGAAAGGATGAATAAAGTATGAAACTTAGTGTATGTATGATAGTAAAGAATGAGGAAAAGAATCTAGATAGATGTCTCAATAGTCTTCAATATATAGTAAATAATTTACAAGCGGAAATTATAATAGTAGATACTGGTTCAGATGATAGAACAGTAGAAATTGCTAAAAAATATACAGATAAAGTTTATTTTCATAATTGGAATAATAATTTTTCAGAAATGAGAAATATATCAATAAGTTATGCAAAAGGTGAATGGATATTAATAATTGATGCAGATGAGGAAGTGGCTGATGGCAAAGACATTATAAAATTTCTTAATTCTAATGAAAGTAATTTTTATAAAACTGGTATATTAATAGTTAAAAATGTTTTTCGTAAAAATAATTTTGATACTTTTTCGCAATTAAAATCTCCAAGATTATTCAAGAGAGATAAAGAATTAAGGTATAAAGGAAGTATACATAATCAACCAGTTTATAAAGAGCCTATAATACAGATTAATTCAGAATTAATGCATTATGGATATATGAATGATGATAAAGAACTAATGGAGAAAAAATTTATACGTACTAGTAATATGCTGAAAAAAGAGTTGGAAAAAAATCCAAATCATATCTATTATAGATTTCAGTTATCTGTTTCATATGCTATGCATGATGATTTTAAGGATGCACTAGATGAAGCATTAATTGCATACAACTCTCTTTCAAAATTAACTAAGGAAGAGAAAAAAAATTATATGTATATATATAATCAATTAATAAAATGTTATTTAGTAAATAATAGATTTAGGGAAGCAGAAGATGTTTCTGCAGAATCTATATCTATAGATGAAAAAAATATAGATGGTTATTTATATTTAGGAAAATTACAATATGATAAAAATGATTTTAACAATTCACAAATAAATTTCGAAAAATACTTGTTATTAATTGACAAATATAAAAAATCCTTTTCTATAAAAGAAACAACTTCGGTTATATATACGTTAGATAAAGAATTCATTGCTCATGAAAGCCTTTTTAAAATTTATCTTGCTAAATCTCAATACGATCAAGCTTTTGAAATAATAAATAGAACAGAAAATACAAATGTTATTAAAGAAAATTTGAGAGATATTGTGAAAGTATTTTTGAATCTAGGGAAAATAAACGAGATAATAAAGTTTTATGATGACAAAAAAATAGAAAAGGATGAAGAATTATATAACAATTTTATCTTTTCAATAGAAGATAATATTAAACACTATTATACAAAAGATAACATGATTATATATACAAAATTTGCGAAGGATTCAACTAACTATGGTTTACTAAATAAAGTTAGAATTGCTTATTATGATAATTATAACACTTTGAATGACAGAATTAATGAATTGATTGGTAGACTTGATTTTAATAATTGTATAGATTTTTTTGGAGATTTATTTTATATAATGTTTAATTTAGGCAAAGCGGTAGAACAAATATTTTTAAATATAAGTGAAAAAAATTTAAATACATACCTTCAGTTTATAAAAGATCATCACGAGGATTCTAGAAAAGTTGTATTAGAATATTTAATGAGGCTTAGCTCAAATGAAGATTTTGCAATCATAAAAACAAGAAAGGTATTGCTAAGAACTGTATTGTCAATGGAAAATATAGATGATATGGAGTATTTAAAGATGTTTAAGGAGTATTTAACTTCTGGAATAAGTTATGTAGAGTTACTATATAATAAAAATATTTTAATAAATGAATTAATATATGATATGAAAAATGATGAAGAAATATTATTTTTATATATGTATAAGGCAGAAAGATTATATAAAGATAATGAATTACAATACATAAAATATTTGAGAAAAGCTTTAGAGAAAGTGCCTATGATGAAGAAAGGTATTGAACTTTTATTAGATGATGTAGTAGAGAAACATAATTCAGATAATGTTGAAATGGAAAAGCTTAAGATGCAGTTGAAAGAAAATGTAAAATCTTTAATCGAGCAAGAAAAAGTTACAGAGGCTAAATCTTTGATTAGTGAGTATGAGAAAATTGTACCAGACGATATTGAAATGGTTTTATTAAAATCACAGATAGCATTAATAAATTCTAATAGAGATAATGAGAGATATAAAATGTAAGCATAAGAAAATTAGAAGACTCTATTAAAATAAGTTAAATGTTGAAATTTCAATTAATATTTTATAAGAATTTATAAAATGAAAAAACTTAGAGCAGAAGGATATATTCTGTAAATCGAGGAGAATCAAATGTTAATAATAAGTTATAAAGCAAAGAAATTTAATAATGTGAAGAAATAATTAAATAGAGGGTATGAGTTGAATTGTATACTAGCACAATTTTTATGAGCTCCTATTATTGTAGGGGAAGAAAATTTAAAAGATATTCTTGGTTTAAAAGTTTATTCTGTATATTAGATAGTATATAAGACATTAATAGTTTTTGCAAATATTAACAAAAAAAGAAAGATAAGTAAAATTGTTAAAACGGAGGATTTTAAAAATATAAATTCTTTTGAAAAAACATGTATTTCTTAAAATATAGGATTAGGAATTACTGATAGTTTTATAACTCAAAATAAATTGTTTTATATTGATTTTGAGATTTGTGGAACAACTTATATTGGGAGAGAAGACATTGTAGTACTGTGTTCTAAAGAGTTACTTTTTAGTAAAAATAGATAAAGATTGCAGAAAGAAGGGATACATTGGATCAAGATATTAATAAAATAAAATCCGACATAAAAGAAAATATTAAAATATTAGTAGACAATGGAAATTTAACTGAAGCTAAGACATTAACTAATGAATATAAAAAAATAAATCCTAGAGATATAGAAATTTACTCAATAGATGCAGTAATTTCAATTATGGAAGGAAATCTAGAGACAGCAGAAAATATATTATTTAATGGACTAAAAATAGACCATAATAACTTTGATTTGTTATATAATTTAGGGTTTCTTTATGAAAGGCTAGGAAATGATTTTCAAGCAATTATTAATTATAAAAAAGCTTTGTTCTATGTTGAAAATGAAGATACTAAAAATGAATTGATTAAAATAATAGATAACATAGAATATAAAGAATACAGTGAAGATATTAAAAACAAAATTAGGACATATAAATCTCAAGTGGAAGAGTATGCAAGAAGGCAAATGCTTAATCCTAATGTAGTTTTAAATCCTGATGATTTTATAAAAAAAAGAAAAGTTGAGATAAAACAAAATATTAAGATATTATACGGAAGCATTGAAATTGCAAATCATATACACTCTTATTCACAAAAATTGCAGAGTATGGGCTATCAAGCTTTTTCTCTAAATTATTATCCAAATTATTTAGATTATAAAGTTGACTTTACTTTTGATGTAAAAAACCCGAAAAATAATGGTATTGCTAAAGAGAAAATTATACAAATAGCTGCTATGATGATTGCTGAATTTGATGTATTTCATTTTTTCTTTAATACTTCTTTAACATTAAATTATTCAGATTTAATTATATTAAAGATGTTAAACAAAAAAGTTGTAATGCATAATGTTGGTTCTGATGTAAGAATGTATTCGAAAGCAATAGGAGTAAATCCTTATTGGGGATTACTTTCAGACTCTTATTTTAAAAGATTAGATGAGGACATAACGGTAAAAAAAATAAGGTATATTTCTAAGCATATTTCTAATTGTATAGTAGCAGATTATGAGTTAAATGAGTATGTTAAAGAATATTATCCTAATATACATTTTGTGAAAATTCCAATTGACTTAGAACAGTATAAGGATACTAGTAACAATAATGGTAAAAATTCTAGACTTTTAATTGTACATGCTCCTACTAATCCAGAAGTTAAAGGAACAAAATATATATTAGACGCTATTGAAGAATTAAAAAAAATATATGAATTTGATTTTAAACTAATTAAAGGTGTTTCACATGAAGAAGCTAAGGAAATTTATAGAAGATCAGATATTGTTATTGATCAAGTTATACATGGCTATGGAGGATTAGCAGTAGAATGTATGGCTATGAATAAAGTTGTAATTTCAAATATTTGTGATTTTATGAAAAAGGGATATCCAGATGATTTACCCGTAGTTATAGCAAATACAAATAATATAAAAGAAGTAGTAGAAAAATTAATCAAAGACAAAGAGTTAAGAGAGAAAATTGGTAGTAGGGGTAGAGAATATGTAAAAAAATATCATGATGTCAATATTATTGTAAAACAGTTCTTGAAAATATATGATAATATCGAAAATAAAAAAATGTGAATTTAATTAGAGATGTACCTTTCAAGAGTCTGTCTACAGAGGATTTGAAAGATGTTGTTAAAGATAAGAAAAATGTTAATAAATTTTTAGCAACAATCAATAAAGATAAATATTCTGATGAAAATTTAAAGTATCTAGTTGAAGATATGTTACCTAAACAAATTATTATAGAAACTATAAGAGGATGCAATCTGAAATGCCCAATATGTCCACTGCAGTGGATAACAACTATAACAAAAGAGGCTTAATAAATGAAAATACTTTTGATAAGATAGTGAATGAACTTCCTAAAATGAATTCTATAGATTTATATATTATGTACGATGCAGGAGAACCTCTTTTAGATAAAAATCTCACTAATAGGATAAAAAACTTAGAAATAAAACCAATGCAACAATACTCATAGATTTAAATTTATTATTAGATATTGATCCATTTGCAATTGCAAAAAGTGGACTAAGTATTTTAGAAGCTGCTTTTGATGGATTTACAAATGAATCTTATTCTAAATATAGAATAAATGGTAATTTTGATAAAATAGTTTCTAATGTTTCAAGAATAGCAGCGGCAAAAAGAGTGATAAATTATAAGTATCCAATAATTAAAATAAAAACGATATTATTTAAGCATTTAATTAATGAAGTTGAAAATGCAATGAAGTTAGGAATAACTGCAGGCGGTGATGAAGCTGTATATCAACTTACTACAGCTTATAAAGAAAGCGGGGTTGACCCCAAAAAATGGATACCTAAAAAACAAGAATATAGTAGATATGATGTTAAGCAACTTTATAAAAATAATAAACTTGTTTTATATAAGAATAATTTTAAAAGGGAAACGAGGTGTGCAGGAATTTTGGGAACAATACCACCAGCTATAGATTTCGAAGGAAACATTTATCCATGTGGCCACTTGCCTAAAAGTGAAGAGTTTTGTAGTAAATGTTCTAGACCAACAAATGTATATTAAATTTGAAGAATATAATATTAAACCTTGGAGGATGAATTTATTTGAAAAGATATTTAATAACTGGGGCTACTGGTCTAATAGGAAGATATATTCTTAAATTAATTAATATAGATAGTGAAATTTATATTTTAAACAGAAATTCAAATGAAATAAATCAAAATATTAAAACAATACAAATTGATTTGGAAAAAGATTGGGATGAAAATCTCCTTCCTAAAAATATTGATACAGTTATTCATTTAGCTCAATCAGAGCATTATAGAGATTTTCCTGATTATTCTGAGAAAATTTTTAGTGTAAATACATTTAGTACATTAAAATTATTAGAATATTCTCGTAGAAATAATGTGAAAAATTTTATTTATGCATCTTCTGGTTCAGTTTATAATAATGTAAAAAGTGAACTAGAATCTATTTATTTTAATAAAGAGATGAGTTTCTATTCTGCTACAAAGATATGTTCTGAAATTCTTTGTGAAAACTATGAGAAGTATATGAATATAAAAACTTTAAGGTTTTTTTATGTATATGGATGTAATCAAAAAGAATCTATGCTTATTGCTAGACTGATATACAATATAAAAAATAGTATACCTATTTTTATTTCAGGTGATGAAGGTATACTAATTAACCCTATATATGCGGAGGATGCAGCAAAAGCTGTTTTATGTGCTGAACTCCTTAATAAAAGTGAAAAAATAAACGTTGGAGGAATGGAAATACTGAGCTTAAAATATGTTGCAGATAAAATTGGTGAAATATTAAATATAAAACCTAAGTATGTGTTTAATAAAGATTTACTAGCAGAAAATTTAACTGGGGATATAAGTAAGATGATTAAAATATTAGGAGAACCTCAAATACCATTTAATGATGGAATACGTTATGTATTGAAAGATGGAAATTTGTAAGCGAGGAGAACATTCTATGGACGAAAAAATAAAATTAGATGAGTATATTTGGAAAAAAAGAAATGAGATGTATAAGGAATGGAATAGAGTTTTACCTACGAACGAATTATTTTTTGATAGATGGGAAAAAGCAAAATGGCTTGATTTTGGTGAAGACACTACAATATATGACAGCAGTGTTGTTATGGGAGATGTTAGGGTAGGAAAGAAAGTATGGATTGGACCGTTTACTATGTTAGAAGCGGTAAGTGGTACGATTACAATAGGCGATTTTTGTAGTATATCAACAGGTGTTCAAATATATACTCATGATGCGGCAATGCACGCTGTAAGTGGAGGAAAAGTGGAATTTAAAAAAGGAGATGTATATATTGGACATAATACGTATATTGGAAGCATGACAATAATTAAGGAAAATGTTAGCGTTGGTAATCATTGTGTTATAGGAGCAAATAGTTTTGTAAATAGAAATATCGAAGATTATTCAATTGCAATTGGAACTCCAGCAAGAGTGGTTGGAAAAGTAGTAATTGAAAAAGATAATGTAAAATTTAAGTATTTTGATAAATAATTACAATAAAAATAAGCATTTATAAATCTTTAATTGGCTAATATAATGGATGCTTAGTTGGGAGGGAAAAATGTGTGGAATAGTTGGTATGTTAAATTTTGATAAAAAACCAATTTTAGAAAAAATGTTAAAAAAAATGACAAATTTATTAGCACATAGAGGACCAGATGATGAAAATATTTATATTAGCAAATATATTGGTTTGGGACATAGAAGATTATCAATTATAGATTTATCTTCATTAGGTAGACAACCAATGACAAGTGATGATGGCAGATATACAATTACATATAATGGGGAAATATATAATTTTAATGAATTAAGGCGTATACTAGAAAAAAAAGGACATAAGTTTAACACTAAAACTGATACAGAAGTTGTACTTAAATGCTATGAAATATGGGGTCACCAATGTGTACAATATTTTAATGGTATGTTTGCTTTTGCTATATGGGATAATTTAAATAAAGAACTTTTTTTAGCTAGGGATAGATATGGAATAAAACCTCTATATTATGCATTTATAAATAATACATTTGTATTTGCTTCAGAGCAAAAAGCTATAATAGGTTATGAAAGCTTTAAAAAAGATTTGGATTTAGAATGTTTATTGGAGTATTTTACTTTTCAAAATATTTTTACCGATAAGACTTTTTTTAAAGGAATTAAATTATTTCCACAGGGCAGTTGGTCTGTTATATCTGTAAATGACAAAATTGACAAATTAAACTTGGTAAAGTACTGGGATTTTAACTTTGTGGAAGAAAATACCAATGGAAAAGATGAAGAATATATTGAGGAATTAAACAGGTTGATTAAACAATCGGTAAAGCGACAATTAGTTGCAGATGTAGGTATAGGTTCATACTTAAGTGGAGGAATAGATTCGGGAGCTATTACATCTATAGCAGCTACCTTACTACCATATATAAAGACATTTACTTGTGGATTTGATTTAACTTCTGCATCTGGACTAGAATTGGGATTTGATGAAAGAGAAAAAGCTGAATATATGTCTTATTTATTTAAAACAGAACATTATGAAATGATTTTAAAAGCTGGTGATATGGAAAGAATTTTAAATAAGCTAGTTTATCATGTTGAGGAACCAAGAGTTGGTCAAAGTTATCCTAATTTTTATGCTGCACAACTGGCCTCTAAATTTGTAAAAGTAGTTCTCTCAGGAACAGGTGGTGATGAACTATTTGGTGGATATCCATGGAGATACTATAAGGCTGCTGTAAATGATAATTTTGAAGATTATATAGATAAATACTATTTATTTTGGCAGAGATTAATTCCAAATAAAGAAATTAGAAATGTATTTTCGCCAATTTGGAATAGTGTAAAACATGTATGGACTAGAGACATATTCAAGGATGTATTTCAAAACAATCAACCGTTATTAATGACACCTAAAGATTATATAAATAGTTCTATGTATTTTGAAGCAAAAACATTTTTGCATGGTCTTTTGGTAATTGAAGATAAAATAAGTATGGCTAATGGTTTAGAAACTAGAGTTCCACTATTAGATAATGATTTAGTAGACTTCGCAATGAAGCTACCAGTAGAACTAAAATTAAAAAACTTTTCAGAAACAATTCGTATTAATGAAAATGAAATTGGTTCTAAAACAGAAAAATATTTTAGTAATACAAAAGATGGAAAATTAATATTTAGAAAAACTATGGACAAGCTTATGCCTCAAGATATTCTAAATGGTAAAAAACAAGGCTTTTCAGCCCCGGATGCAAGTTGGTTTAGGGGTGAAAGCATAGAGTTTGTGAGAAAAAAAATATTAAATAAGTCTGCACGTATATATGAATATTTGGATTTTGGCGCAGTTAGTAAACTGATTTATGAACATTTAGAAGGAAAAAATAATAGGAGATTATTAATTTGGTCTTTGTTAAACTTTGAAATTTGGTGTGATAATTTTTTGTAATTTATAGCTAAAATAAGGAGGCATACACAGTTGGATAAATTCAAAAATACTATTTATATAACATTAGATGTGGATTGGGCATGTGATGAAGTTTTAAAAGAAACTATAAAGCTATTTAATAAAGAAGATGTTTCAGCAACTTTTTTTATTACACATCAAACGGATTTAATTACAGAGCTAAGAAAAAACTCAAAAATAGAATTAGGAATTCATCCTAATTTTAATCAAATAAGTGGAATTACTGATATGGAAAATTCCATAATTTATTTAAAGACAATCGTTCAAGAAGCTAAAAGTGTTAGAACACATTCTTTAATGCAAAGCTCAAACATTTTAGACTTATATCAAAAACAAGGATTAAAGTATGAAACAAATACATACATACCTTTAAGAAGTAATATTTTACTTAAGCCTTATTATCATTGGAATGGAATTTTACGAATCCCCTTTTTTTGGGAAGACGATGTTCATTGCTTAGATATTGAAAATGGAGATGAAAAAGATTGGGACGTTAATAGATTTATTGATTATGATGGAATAAAGGTATTTAATTTTCATCCCATACATTTATTTTTGAATACAGAAAATTTGCAGAGGTACAGAAAAGCTAAAGAATATTACCATGAGTCAGATAAACTAAAAGATTTTATAAATAAAGATTCTAATAATGGAGCAAGGGTATTTTTGGAAAATCTGATTCATGTTTCTAGAGAAAAAAGTATAAAATTTCAATGTATTTATAATATTAGTATGTAAATTGTTCAAGAAAAATAAAGTTAAATGCTAAAAGCTAAAAGCAATTTTAGTTGTTGATTTTAACATGGAAAGGAAATTATATATGAAAAAATCTATTTTTATTAATGCTATGTCTAGAAATGGTTCTAGTTTAATATTTCAACTGCTGGCTGGACATAAATCCATTTTTCTTTACCCACCAAGAGTTGAAGTGGCATGTTCAAAGCCAAGAGGGTGGCCATTTTTTGGATTTGAAAAAGTAAATGCATATGAATTTTGGGAAGTATTATCTAAAAAACATTTCACATTTGTTGGAGATAAATGGTACAATTTGCAACGAAAAAATATTTTAGATGATGAAAACATTGATTATTTTAAATTAAAGAATAATGTTTTAGATTTGTTTCAAAAAATAGGTACTAATGTTACAAAAGATAATCTTTATAAATTTTTCAATGCATATTGTGAAGGGTTTATTAATCTTTATTCTCAAAGCTGTAGCGAGCAATATTGTAATTCAAAATATATTGTTTATCAAGATGATCATCTTTATAATTTTGGACCGCAGAGTTTTTGTAACTGCAAAAATAACGCTTATTTTATTCAGGTTATTAGAAATTACATAGATGTTATTGCATCTAGAAAGAATATGTTGCTTCATCATTTAAAGTATATTGGTGATCCAAAGAATATGACTTTAAAAAAAGAAGTAATTGATGCTGAGTTAACAAGGTGTTTTTGGAATATTATTTGTGCTCATTTGAATTATGAATTTAATGATCAACATTATATTGTATTAAAATTTGAAAACTTACATAATGATAGACTGAATTCTATGTTACATGTATGTAATAAATTAAATATAGAATTTGATGATATACTACTAGAGGAAACGAAAACTAAATCAGACATATTGGTTATGAATGGATTGTTGCTTACCGAGTCATCATTAGCTAAGGTTTCTGATGGTAAATCTAATGATAGAATTAACTCATATAATAAAACTTTGAATGAAGATGAAATTAATAATATTAAGTACATAGAAAAAGGTTTTAATTATATAATGCCATTAGAAGTAGATGAATTAAATTTCTATAATGAAATTGAACGGTTTTATAAATTAAATGTACATGAAATAGAAAATAACCATATTTTATCAAGATGGGTAAGCTTATATAATGAAAATAGGTTTGATATTATAATGGAAGAATATAGTTCTTTAAATTATGGTAGTGCTAATGCTAAAGAGGCTTTTGTAATTTAAAGATTATTTAGAACTAATTAGAACTAAAATGTAAGAAATATTGGTTAGTAAATAATAATTTAAATTTGTAAGGGATGTGAGCAAATGTCAGCGTATTCAATTAATAAATTTCCAAATAGAATTACTATTGAATTGAATAATACATGTAATTTAGAATGTTCATTTTGTCCAAGAAATTTAGTGGATATGGAACTTGGATTTATGGAAGAAAAATTATTTTATAAAATTATAGATGAAGCAGCTAACAATTTACCAGTTGCCATAGTATTGTTTTTTAGGGGAGAATCTTTATTGCATCCTAAATTAGTAAAATTTATAAGTTATGCCAAGAAGAAGGGGATAGGCCCGATTCAATTGGCTTCGAATGGGTTGTTATTAGATAAAAAATTATCAGAAGAATTGATTGAATCAGGCATAGATTTCATTTCTTTTAGTTTAGATACTATAAAAGAGGAAATATATTCAAAAACTAGAAAAAATGGAAATTTAAATAAAAGCATAGAAAATATCGTATATTTTTGTGAAAAATGTAAAAACGCTAAAAAAAACAGTAGAGATATTCCAGAAATTCAGATTTCAACTGTAGATATTGAAGAATATAAAAAAGATCAAGAAGCATTCATTGAATTTTGGCTAAAACATGTAGATAAGGTAAGAGTATATGTAGAACATAGTAACAATGGAAATCTTGGAAGTATTTCAGAAGAAATATTAAAATATGATAAAAGAATGCCGTGCCGTAAAGTTTATCAAGACATGGTTGTTTATTGGAATGGTGATATAGCATTATGCAATCACGATTGGAATAATAAATTAGATTTGGGAAATGTAAAAGAAAATTCTATTGAGAATATATGGGATTCAATACAGTATAAAAAAGTAAGAAAAATGCACGAAGAAAATGATTATACTGGAGAGATAGTATGCAAAAATTGTGATCACTGGAAAATGTACTATATAGATGAAGGAATGATAGGCAAGATTTATTCAAGAGTAGAATAATCTTGATAAAATTATTATAGAGGATGAAATTTTTGTGATGAAAAACGGATTTGTTTATTGGATTACGGGGCTTTCAGGTGCGGGGAAAACCACTATTGGAAAGTTATTATATGAGAAACTAAAAGAAAACAAGAATAATATAGTTTTCCTGGATGGTGATATTTTAAGGGAAGTATTTGGATGTGATCTCGGATATTCAGCAAATGATAGAAAGAAAAGTGCTATGAGAAATTCAAGGCTTTGTAAGGCTCTTTCTGATCAAGGGATAGATGTGGTTTGTTCTACTATATCAATGTTTAATGAATGTAGAGAGTGGAACAAACAGAATATAAAAAATTATAAAGAGATTTATATTAAAGTACCTATGGATATATTAATTATGAGAGATCAAAAAGGGCTTTATAGCAGGGCAATAAAAGGTGAAATTAAAAATGTTATGGGTATAGATATAGAGTTTGAGGAACCGAAAAACTCAGACATTATAATATTAAATGATGGTAGTGTTGATCCAATAAAAATTGTAAGCAAAATTATAGAACTAGTTAAGGAGTGTTAATATGAAGCATGGAGATTTTACTGAGTTAGCAAAGTTTTATAGTGCAAGACCAGGATATTCGGAAAGAGTATTAAGAGTATTAGGAAGTTATATTGGTTGTTATAAAGAAAATTTTAAATTTGCAGATGTGGGTGCAGGAACAGGTAAGTTAAGCAAAAATCTTCTTGATATTGGATTAAAAGGTATTTGTGTAGAACCTAATGATGCTATGCGCGAAGAAGGAATTAAGGAATTAAGTAATTATGGTGATTCAATTAAATGGATGAGCGGAAGTGCAGAGAATACTAATGTAGAAGATACTTCAGTTGATTGGATATTTATGGCATCTTCATTTCACTGGACAGATCATAAGTTAGCATTAAAAGAATTTCATAGAGTATTAAAGCCAGGAGGCTTTTTTACTGCATTATGGAATCCAAGAGACATTGATAAGAGTACAATAAATAAAGAAGTTGAAGAAATAATATATAAAATTGTACCAAATTTAAAAAGAGTTTCTTCAGGTTCTAAAAAAAATATGGATGATATTGAAGAAAAATTGCTTTCTACCGAATATTTTGATGATTTAATATTTTGTGAAGCATCTCATATAGAAATTATGGATAAAGAAAGATATTTACAAGTTTGGCGTTCGGTTAATGATGTACAAGTTCAGGCTGGACCAGATAAATTTAAAATAATAATGAGTGAAATTGAAAAGCTAGTAGAGAAAATTGACAAAATAGAAATACCATACAAGACAAGAGCATGGACAGTACGAGCAAAGTAAGGTGATTATTATATGTATTTTGGTACTAAATCAGAAACGTTGGAAAATCTTTCAAAAATAATTAAATCAGCAAATGTTTTACCTCAAGTACGACTAAGTGTAAAAGAATGGATGGACAATTCAGGTGAAGTAATAAAAAGAATATTGAAAAACAATTGGAATGAAATTGATTTAATAGTTAGAAGTAGTGCCATAAATGAAGATTCTTCTAGTGAATCTTTAGCAGGACATTTTTTATCAATTACTGATGTTAAAGGTGTTGATAATTTAAAAGAATCAATAAATAAAGTTATTGCTTCTTTTAAAGATAATAATGGAGGCAACCAAGTTTTTGTACAGCCTATGCTTAAAAATGTAATAATAAGTGGTGTAGCATTCAGTAAAGATCCTAATACTGGGGGAAATTATATAGTTATAAATTACGATGATACTACAGGATCTACGTCTTCGGTAACTTCTGGTAGCTCAAATAATACGAAGGTTTGTTATCACTTTAAGGGATATAACAAGGTATACAACGAAAACCTAAGCAAGGTTATAAATATGATCTATGAGTTAGAGAATATTTTTAAAAGTGATAGCTTAGATATTGAATTTGCCATAACAAAAGATAGCAATGTTTATTTATTACAAGTTAGACCATTATGTATAAATAGCGTAAATGAAGAAATTGCTTGTACAGTAGATTGTATGGAAAATGTTACATTAAATAAAGTTTTAGAAAGTATAGAAAAGAAATTCAAAGTACTAAATACAAGGCATCCTTATTTATATGGTAAAAGGACAGTTTTGGGAGTAATGCCTGATTGGAATCCAGCTGAAATAATAGGAATAAGACCTAAAAATTTAGCACTTTCCTTATATAAAGAAGTTGTTACGGATAATATATGGGCATATCAAAGAAATAATTATGGATATAAAAACTTAAGAAGTTTTCCATTAATGATTAATTTTGGAGGATTGCCTTATATAGATGTAAGAGTTAGTTTTAATTCTTTTTTACCAGCAACATTAGAAGATGATTTGAGTGAAAAGCTTGTAAATTATTATATTGATAGATTAGTTGAAAATCCAAGCTTACATGATAAAGTAGAGTTTAGAATAATCTTTTCATGCTATACCTTAGATATTCAGGAACGAATAAAAGTTCTATTGGATTATGAGTTTAAAGAAGAAGAATGTGCGAAGATATGTGATAGCCTGAGATATCTGACTAATAAAATTATAGATGGTAAAGATGGATTATGGAAAAATGATATTGAAAAGATTAAAAGATTAGAAAAACGTAGAGAAGAAATAATAAGTAGTTCGCTAGATAAGGTATCAAAAATTTATTGGTTATTAGAAGATTGTAAAAGATATGGAACACTTCCTTTTGCAGGACTTGCAAGAGCTGGATTCGTAGCTGTTCAAATGTTAAAGTCATTAGTCAGTATTGGTATATTGTCAGAAAAAGACTATGAAAGGTTTATGGGTGACTTAGACACTGTAAGTTCAAATATGTCAAAGGATTTTGAAAACTTAAGTAAAAAAGCATTTATAGAAAAGTACGGACATTTAAGACCAGGAACATATGATATTTTATCCTCTAGATATGATGAAGCACCTAATAAATATTTTGATTGGAATTTTCAAGAAAAGAATAAAAGTGGTGATGATAAGAGATTTGTTTTGTCATTAAAACAATTAAATAAAATAAAAGAACTTTTGGAGAAGCATAATTTAGTACAAGATGTTTTAGGGCTTTTTGATTTCATTAAAATAGCTATAGAGGGCAGAGAGTATTCGAAGTTTATATTTACAAAGAGTTTAAGCGATGCTATTACTTTATTTAAACAACTAGGAGAAGAAAATGGATTTAGCGTTGAGGATTGTGCTTATTCAGATATAAATATTATAAAGACATTATATTCTTCATCAGAAAACGTAAAGAAAATTCTTTATAATAGTATAGCTTATGGAAAGAGTTCTTATGAAACAACAAAACAAATAGTTTTACCTCCTTTAATCATTAAAGAGAAAGATATATGGACTTTTAATCAACCGAGCCTTGAACCTAATTATATAACTTTGAAAAATGTTACAGCAAAAGTAACTTTTTCAGATAAGTCAAAAGATTTAAATGGAGGAATCTTATTTATACCAAGTGCTGATCCGGGATATGATTGGATATTTTCACATGAAATAGCTGGATTTGTAACTATGTATGGAGGAATGAATTCACATATGGCTATAAGAGCAGGTGAACTAGGTATACCAGCAGTAATAGGAGCAGGAGAAGTCCTTTACAATAAATGGAATAAAGCAAAACTGCTATATATAGATTGTGCCAATAAAAAGGTGGAGATTTTGAAATGAAGCTAATTGGTGTAACTCAAAGAGTAGACTTTATAAAAGAATATAATGAAAAAAGAGATTCCATTGATCAAAAGTGGATTGAATTTTTAAATCAGTGTAATTTAACGCCTATTTTACTACCAAATAACTTAGAAGTAGTAAAAAATATCATTTCTTCACTTAAACTTCAAGGAATGTTGTTTACTGGGGGAAATAGTCTTATAAAATATGAAGGAAATTCCCTAGAAAGAGATAATGTAGAAAAATTTTGCATGGATTTTTCTATAGAGAATAATATACCTTTATTAGGGGTTTGTAGAGGTATGCAATTTATACAAGACTATTTTGGTATATCCTTAGAAAAAGTAAATGGTCATATAAGTAATAGTCAGCAAATTATTCTTAATGGCAAGGTAGAAACGGTTAATAGTTTTCATAATTGGGGTAGTAAAAAGTCTAATAATGAATTACTTGTGACAGCTATGGCTACTGACGGTGTAATAAAAGCTATAAAACATGTAAAATACAATGTTTTAGGGATAATGTGGCACCCAGAGAGGATTTATCCATTTTCTAAACGAGATATTAATTTATTTAATGATTTTTATAAATAAACTATTTTTAAGATTGGAGAATTTATTTTATGAAAGCAATAATATTAGCAGCAGGAAGGGGTAGTCGTTTAGGGGATATAACTAATGATCATCCTAAATGTTTAACTGAATTGTTCGGCAAAACTTTATTAGATTGGCAGATAGAAGCACTGAATTGTGCAGGCATTAGCGAAATTGCCATAGTTCGAGGATATAAGAAAGAAAAAATTGATATTTCAAATGTAATTTATTTTGATAATAATAACTGGGATAAAACTAATATGGTTATGTCATTATATGAAGCGGATGAATGGCTGCAGAAATATGAATGTATTGTTAGTTATTCTGATATTATTTATAAATCAAAGGTAATTGATTTGTTAAAAAATAATGATTCAGATATTAGTATAACATATAATACTAATTGGCTTAAGCTTTGGAGAGTGAGATTTGATGATCCTTTATCAGATGCTGAAAGTTTTAAAATTAATTCTAAAGGAATTTTAGTAGAGATAGGTAAAAAGACAAGTGCAGTAAGTGAAATACAAGGTCAATATATGGGAATATTAAAAATTAAACCAGATGGATGGAAAAATATAAAAAAATATATAGATGGCTTATCTGAGCAGGACAAAAATAGTTTAGATATGACAACATTGCTCAATAGGCTTATTGAGAAAGGAATTAATATTTATGCAATACCAAGTGATGAACAATGGCTTGAGGTAGACAGCAAAGAAGATTTAAATTTATATAAAAGATTATTCAAAGTATTTTAGTAAAATCTTATATGAATTCTATGGACATACACATTACTCCAGAGGATGAAACTGTTAACCTACAAATAGGAAATTATTGTTCTATTGCTTATAATATATTAGTATTAATAAATAGAAACCACGATTATAAATCTATAGCAACCTCTTCAGTAGGAGTGTTAAACTTTAAAGATAAAAGAATAAAACAAAAAGGTCAAATAATAATAGGAAACGATGTTTGGATTGGTAATAAGGAATGATTTCAAAAAGATATAGATAAATTTATTAATAAGTTTTATGATAAAAAAACTCTACCTAAAGGTATTATTATAGAAAAGAAGAAAAAATCTATATTATTTATACCAGATTTTTATGAACCATACCCTATATGGAAAAAAGTTATTAGTGAATATGTTTAGTAAGTATACAAATAATGATGATATAACATTGATTTTAAGAATACCACAAGACATAAATTTTGAAAATAATATTAAATTGATAGAAAAATTAATTACAGGTATTAATGATTCACCAGATATATTAATTTTAAACGATATTTTGGATGATAATAGAAGAGAATGATAAAATACTATAATGAGCATCAATGGCTAAATTAGTAGCTGTTTGTGCTCATTTTTACTTTGGATTATAACTCTATTATTTATAAGTTTTAATATTTCTTTTCGTCTGTTTAAAAATAACTGCATATGTTAAAATATATAGTAAGAGGCACGATTAATAGTTTAAATAATATCCCGCAGGAATTACGATGAAGAATTGAATTAATAAAAGAATTTATGGAGAGTGAAGATTATGCTATTTAATAGGAGTAAATCTTATGAAGATATAAATCCAGCATTAAATGCTAAAAAATTAATAAAGCTTGTTAAGAACTTATTACCAGATGTTGTGTTTAATATGGCTAATCTAGAAGGGAATCCATTTACTTATCCTGAAGTACAAACCTTACTTGATGGAATTACTATAGGGGGACATAAGTTAAGTGATGAGCATCAGATTTTAAGGATTAGAAATGGTTGGAATTATTTATTTGAAGTAATAATTCAAGATAGTACATCTATTGATATTAATACATTCAATAAATTTAATGACATAGTTGCAAAAGATGAAGCTTTAATTAGTGGTACATTTAGAACTGGTCAAGTAAGAATAGCAGGTACAGAGTTTATACCACCACAGGCGGAAGAACTAGAAAACATTTTTAAAAGTGAATTACCAATATTAATAGAAAGATGTAAAAGTAAAACCGATTTAGCTTTTGAAATATTTCTATGGGGTGCTTTAAATCAATTTTACTATGATGGAAACAAAAGAACTGCTAGATTAGTGGCTAATATGATTTTAATATCTAATGGTCAAGGAGTATTTAATATAAAAGCAAAACATAAATTACAGTTTAATACATTGATGATTGATTTTTATAACACAAGAGAAGCTGATAATGTATTTGAATTTTTATGTAATAATTGTCTGGAAAGATATTAGTTGACGTATGTGCATATTAATAAATACGATGTGCCAAATATTGTCTTTATTATTTTACAATTTATTGATATACTTAAATTATAAATTAAGTATAAATTAATAGTAAATTAAATTTAAGTATTGGGAGGAATCCTCTTGAAAGACACTAAAATAGAAGTAAAATTAGAACAGATTAATAAAATAATTAATGAACTAACAAAAGTAAAATTTATTTGTTACGATGAAAATATTGTGAAAAGTATAGATAAGCTTATAAAGTATATAGATATGGATATTCTACATAATAGAGATTTAAAGGAAAAAATTCTTGATCAAATATATAGTGAGATGCAAGCAATGAAATCAGTAGATGAAGGATTGAACGCAAGCTTATATATACTATACCAGGAACTTAAAAATGATAGAATAAATATTACTGAGGCCGTAGAAAGATTTGATTTAATTTTAAAGACTATAGAATATATGTAATGTATAAAGTTAAGCAACAATTATTCGATAACTTATTGTATGAAATTATAATCGTGGAGTGAGTGATGAAATGAGATTAATGTATAATTTAGAATCTCTTAACATATATAGAGAACATAATAAAGTTCTTGCAAGACAGAGCAATGCCCTTGAAAGTATATCTTCTGGATATAAAATTAATAGGGCTAAGGATGATCCTAATGCTCTTGCCAGCAGTGAAAAAATGAGAATTCAATTAAGAGGACTTCAAATGGCACAAAGAAATTCACAAGATGGTGTTAGTATGTTGCAAACAGCAGAAGGCGCTTTGGATAGTGTTACTTCTATGTTACAGAGAATAAGGGAGCTAACAGTACAAGTAGGAGGAGCAACAAATCCAGATGATAGAAATATAATTCAACAAGAGATAAATCAGATGATTGAAGGTATTGATACTACTATTAATAATTCAGAATTTAATGGGGTAAAGCTTTTAAATGGCAGCTTAAATGAGAGTATATCAATGCCGGTAGGGGCGAATGTAGGCGAAAATGTTGAAATACCTGTTTATGATTTAACCAGTAGTAGCTTGCCAAGCAATATTGATCCAGAGTTAAGTTTAAGTAAATTATTTGATAAGGCCAGTGATGAGACTGATGGCCTTAATGTACTTGGTATCGATAAGGCATTATCTATTATTGATTTATCTATTGAAAAGATTAATAAAGTGAGAAGTAAATATGGTGCATTAGAAAATAGATTTGAAAGTACATATACAAAAATAGGAGAAATTCACGATTCTATTGTTGGTGCTGAAAGCAAGGTTAGAGATGCAGATATGGCAGAAGAAATGATGAATTACACAAGAGATAATATTTTAATTGAGGCTGGTAATGCAATGATGGTTCAATCAAATAAAATACCTCAAGATGTTTTAAGAATTTTAGAAAATGTTAAAGCAAGATAAAATAAAAAAGAATATAATTGGAACTGTAGAACGAAGGTTTTGCAGTTTTTTTATTTCCTGTAAGTATTGTCAGATTATTTTTTTACCATTTTAGCCATAATAAATCATTATTATCTAGAAAAGTTTTTTGTTCCAATATATAATTAGATTAATATATAATTGAGAAGGATTATAAGATAATATTAACAAAAATGTAATAATTGCTTATTTGGTTAGTAATATTTAATATTATTTTTAATTTAAAATTAAAAAAATATTAAAATTGTTTAAAATATCTAATAAATATAATATAATAATATAAAGGCTAATGGTTGGTAAATTACAAATTTATAGTCTATATACTAATTTTTAAGTAATTTATTGTTTATTTTTGACTTTTTATAGAAGGATTTTTAAGGTCTTATGAATAATATAATTAATTGGGAGAGGATATATTGAAAATTAACGATGTATCATTAAGTGCAAAAAATTATGATTTGTTGAAAAAATCTTTAGATGTATCTGTAGAAAGAGGCAGAGTTATTGCCAATAATATTGCTAATTTTAACACAAAAGGCTATAAAAGGTATTATGTAACCTTTGAAGATAGTTTAAAAGAAAGTCAAGAGGAGCTAGCTCTTGAGGTTACAGATGAAAAACATATTAAAAATTCTGTTGAATACGGGAAAAGTGAAATAAAAAAAGACGAATCTACAAGTATGAGAAAAGATGGGAATAATGTAGATGTAGATAATGAAATGACAAATTTAGCTGCAAATACTTTAAAATACAATGCTCTTATTACAGAATTAAATTCAAGAATTTCCATGAAAAGATACATAATATCAGGAGGAAAATAGAATGAGTGGTGCTTTTAATTCATTAAGAATAAGTTCTAGCGGACTTTCGGCAGAAAGACTTAGAATGGACACTATTGCGTCAAATATTGCAAATGCTACTACAACTAGAGGTGAAGATGGACAACCATATAGAAGAAAAATAGCTGTATTTGAAGAAAATTTAACAAATGAAATTAATAATTCTAAAGAAGTTAATCTAAATGGGGTTAAAGCTATAGGAATAGTAGATGATGACTCAGAACTTAGACGTGTGTACGATCCTACACATCCAGATGCTGATGCAGAAGGATATGTTTTAATGCCAAATGTAAATATTTTAAATGAAATGGCAGATATGATTGCAGCCACAAGAGCTTATGAAGCAAATGTTACTGCAATAAATTCAGAAAAAAGTATGTTTATGAAAGCACTAGAAATAGGTAGATAGGAGTAATTTTTATGAAAATAAATGAATTTATACCAAGTAATTATATATACTCAGGATTAGGAATAGTTAATAGTAAAGAAGAGGCACAAAATCAAAATAATTCTTTAGGCTTTGAAGAAACCCTAAAAACTAAGCTTGATGAAATTAATGATAAACAATTAGAAGCTGAAATGTCCACAGAAAGCTTTATAAAAGGAGAGGATATAGATATCCATGAAGTTATGTTAAAAACTGAAGAAGCTAAACTTTCTCTCGAACTTGCAGTACAAGTAAGGAATAAAATATTGGAGGCTTACCAAGAGATCAATCGAATGCAGGTATAGTTAGGAGTGCTAAATAAATGGACAAAATAAAAGAAACTTTTAGTAAATTGCTAGAAAAGATAAAAAATATGAGTAAGGGGAAAAAAATAGCATTCAGTGTACTTACAATTGGAATAATAATAAGTATTGTATTTACTATTATATTTTTTAATAAAACAAACTATGCTTTGCTTTATGGAAATGCAGATCCTAGCGATACACCAACAATTTTAGCAAAATTAAATGAGAAAAAAATAAAATATAAGATAGAAGATAATAATATAATGGTTCCAGAAGAAAGTGTTTCAGAATTAAGAATGGAACTTGCCCCACAACTTACAGGAGGATCACAGGGATATGAAATACTAGAACAGAGCAATACTTTTGGAATGACTGACAAAGAGAGAAATTTAAAATATAAAATTGCAATGGAAGGCGAGCTCGCAAGAAATATAATGATACTGCCAGAGGTGAAAAAAGCAGTAGTTTTATTAGTTATGCCTGAGGAAGGAAATTTTTTCAAGGAAGCTGAAAAAGCACAAGCTTCTGTTACTTTGGAAATTAACACTGGAAAAAGTATTACCAAGGATCAAGTAAAAGCAATAGTTTCCTTGATTACAGGAAGTGTTAAGAATTTACCAAAAGAAAATGTAAAAGTACTTGGTGTTGTAAATGGCAAAACTGTAGATTTAGCAGAAGGATTGTATAATGATGAAGAAGATAATGTTTCTTCTGCCATTGAAAAGCAACAGCAATATAAAAGTAGCTTAGAAAAGGCATATGAAAAGAAGATATTAAATTTACTATCTCCTAAGTATGGTGATGGGGTTAAGGTAGCAGTTGATCTTGACCTTGATTTTGATGCAAATGAAAAAACTACTATAACTGTAGATCCTAATCATGTAATTAAAAGTCAAGAGATATCTAAAAGTAGCTCAAATACAGCTCCAGGTACTACAAGCAGTGGACCAGTGGACAATAATATGACTAGTACATATAATACTTCAGGAACTAATACTCAATCTTCTGATGAAAAACAAATTACAAATTGGGACAATGGTACAACAAATGAGAAAACAGTTTCTGCACCTGGAAAGGTAAAAAGAATTTCAGCTTCAGTGGTAGTGAATAATGAAGAAATAACTGAAGAAGAAAGAGCAAGCATTAATAATTTAGTTGTGGCAGCAATAAGCTACAATCAAAGCAGAGGGGATATTATTAGCATAGAGGGTGCTAAATTTAATAACACTAGCGAAAGTGCTGCAGCAGAGGAAGCAGCAAAGCTTGCGGAAGAAGAGGCTGCTAATAAAAAGATGCTAATGTATAAATATATTGGAGCAGGAGTTGCAGGATTTATTCTATTACTCATTATTTTAATTTCAATGAGAAAGGCTAAGAAGACAAAAGAAGTGAAAGAAGAATTGGAAGGAATTGATGTATTGATAGATGAAAAAGTAGAACCAAAAGAAACACTTAAACCAATTGATTTTGAAGAAGAAAGTGAAAGTAGTCATATTGAAAAGGAAATTAAAAAATATGCTACTCAAAAACCAGATCAAGTTGCTGACATTATAAAATCATGGATGGCCGAAGATGAGAGGTGATGCGAATGGCAAAGGAAAATAAGTTAACTGGGGTTCAAAAAGCTGCCATTCTGTTCATAACCCTTGGACCAGAAGTAGCTTCAGGTATTATTAAGAGATTAGGTGATGCGGAAATACAAAAAATTACCTATGAAATAGCAAACATTACATCTGTAAAACAGAATCAAAGAGGAGAGATTCTGCAAGAATTCATAGAAATGAATAAGGCGAAGGACTATATTTTAGAGGGTGGCTTTGAATATGCAAGAAATCTTTTAGGAAAGGCACTGGGAAGTCAAAGAGCAAAAGAAATCTTAGAAAAGGTTTCAGAAGCAACCCAACAGTATAGACCTTTTGCCATTGCAAGAAAAGCTGATGCTCATCAACTATTAAATGTTATTTCCAATGAACATCCTCAAACTATAGCACTTATTTTATGCTATCTTCAAGCAGACAAGGCTGCTCAGATAATATCAGAATTATCAGAAGATGTACAAACAGAGGTTGCTTATAGAATAGCATCTATGGATAATACTTCTCCTATAGTTATAAAAGAAATAGAAAAAGTTTTAAATAGTAAGTTATCTTCTGTAGTAAGGACAGATATGACTATAATTGGTGGAGTTGAAACCCTTGTTGACATTCTGAACCAAGTTGATAGGACCACTGAAAAAAATATTACAGAAGGTTTGGAAAGAGAAGATCCAGAACTTGCAGAAAAAATCAAACAATCTATGTTTGTATTTGAAGATGTTATATCTCTTGATGATGTTTCTATTCAAAGAGTTCTTAGAGAGGTTGAAACAAAGGATCTTGCCCTTGCCCTTAAGGGTTGCTCTGAAGAAGTTGCTAATGCAATATTTAGAAATCAATCTAAGAGAGCAGCTGCTTCATTAAAGGAAGATATAGAATTCTTAGGACCTGTTAGACTTATGGATGTAGAAAAAGCTCAGCAGAAGATTGTTAGTATCATAAGAAGACTTGAAGATGCTGGAGAAATAATTGTTTCAAGAGGTGGAGAGGATGCTATCATCGTATAAAGTAATCAAAAGCAATAGTGTCATTGAGAATGGCAATGTGAAGATTAATACTGAGTACTCAATAAATAATAGTAATAATTCTACAAATAAAAAAGAACTTGGAGAAAAAAATGCTAAGGACTTTATAGAAAGCTATGAAGTCCTTGCTAGAACAATGCTTGAAAATGCAAGAAGAGAGAGCGATCAAGTTTTAGCAGTGGCCTATGAAGAAGCTAATAGACTTGAGCATCAGGCTTATGAAAAAGGAAGCTCAGAAGGCTATAAGACTGGATATGATAAGGGAGTCTCTGAAGGCAAAAAAATATTAGAAAAACAGATTAATGATGCAAAAATTAAAGAAAATAAGATTATTGCAAGTGCTGAAGAGATTTTATTGAAAGCAAATAAAGAGTATATAAAATATCTTGAGGAAAAGCAAGAAGAAATTAAAGGATTAATAATATCTATTGTTGAACATATATTAAAAAAAGAAATACAAGATAAAGAGGGCATAACTAATTTGGTACTTGATGCAATAGAATTGGCATATAAATCAAAGACAATAATTGTTAGATGTAATAATAAGTATACAGAAGATTTGAAAGATAAGATTGGAAACTGGAAAAATCAATCCATTTATAGAGGAGAAGCTTTTGTAGTAGGTGATGATACTATTGAAGAAGGTACAGCAATTATCCTAAGAGAAAATGGTAAAATAGTTGTAAGTGTAAATGATGCACTAGAAAAGGTTAGAGAAATATTTGCATTAGGTTAATAGTCATTTTTATATAAAGCAGTAGAAGGTTGGTGTAACATTGGCAATTTCACTAGACTTTAAGGGCATATGTAATAAAATTATAGAAATTGATTTTAAATATGTAGAGGGAATTGTAAAACAAGTAATTGGCTTAACTATAGAAGTAGAAGGAATAAAGGCCTTCGTTGGAGAAGTTTGTACTATATATAACGAAAAGGAACAGCCAATAACTTGTGAAGTTGTAGGTTTCAAAGAAGACAATGTAATTTTGATGCCTTTAGGTGAGATTATAGGTATATCTCCTGGATGTAAAGTGGTGCCAACTAAAAAACCTCTAAGTGTTAAGTGCTCAGAAGAATTGTTTGGAATGGTATTAGATGGACTAGGAAAACCCTTAAAGGGTCAAGAAATTAGAAGTTTTACTGAATATCCATTAGATACTTCACCACCAGATCCTCTTAAAAGAAGAAGAATTAAAGAGTGCTTACCAACTGGAGTGAGAGCCATTGATGGATTCTTAACCTGCGGGGAAGGTCAAAGAATAGGAATTTTCGCTGGTAGTGGAGTTGGTAAAAGTACTACTTTAGGTATGATAGCTAGAGAAGCTAAGGCTGATGTAAATGTAATAGCTCTTATTGGAGAAAGAGGAAGAGAAGTTCTTGACTTTATTGAAAAGGACTTAGGAGAAGAAGGACTAAAGAAATCAATAATAATATGCGCTACTTCTGATCAACCTGCTTTAGTAAGGCTCAAAGGGTCCTTTACTGCTACAGCAATTGCAGAATATTTTAGAGATAAAGGGAAAAAAGTTATATTAATGATGGATTCTGTAACCAGATTTGCCATGGCACAAAGAGAAGTAGGACTAGCTATTGGTGAACCACCAGCAACAAAAGGATATACTCCTTCAGTTTTTGCCATGCTACCAAGGCTAATGGAGAGGTCAGGTATGTCTGATAAGGGTTCAATAACTGCTTTTTACACAGTACTTGTAGATGGCGATGATTTTAATGAACCAATTGCAGATGCTGTAAGAGGTATATTAGATGGACATATTATTCTCTCAAGAAGCTTAGCTGCAAAAAATCATTATCCTGCTATTGATGTTCTTAATAGTGTAAGCAGATTAATGTCAGAAATAGCAGATGAAGATCATAAAAAATCCGCTTCAATTGGGAGAGATTTACTAGCTACCTATAATAATTCTGAAGACTTGATTAATATAGGAGCATATGTAAAAGGCAGCAATAAAAAAGTTGATTTAGCTATAAATTATATAGATGAAATAAATAATTATTTAAAACAAAAGGTTGATGAACACAGCAGCTTTAATGAGAGTATTTCTAGACTTAAAAATATGTTTAAGTAAATGAGGAATGTATAATATGTCAGGATTTAATTTTAGGCTCCAAAAAATTCTTGATATTCGATACCAAAAAGAAGAAGAAAGTAAAAGACATTTCAAAGAGGCTCAAGATAAAAAAAATAGAGTTCAGCAAAAATTAAATGAACTTAAAGAAAATTATAATAAATACTCTAAAGTTCAAACAGATGGAACTATGGTAGAAAGAAAAATAAGACAGAACTACTGTAATGTCCTGCACTTTAACATAAAAGAAACTACAGTAGAGCTAGATAAAAAAAATAAAGAATTAGAGTTAAGAAGAGAAGAGTTAAAAAAGAGTCAAATTGAAAGAAAGACTGTTGAAATTTTAAAAGATAACCAAAAACAAGCTTATCTTAAAGAGCAGCAATTGATAGAACAAAAATCTAATGATGAATTTGCTCTTTATGGATATATAAGAAATTTAAAAAATAAATAAGTGAAAGGAGGCAAGCAAATGAACAATTATTCTATGGATATGTCATTATACCTGAAAAACAACTTAGTAAAAAATACTGGTAGTAAGGTTGATGACAAAAATTATGGAGAAAATAATATTTCTATTGAAAAAAAGTATCCAAACGATAACAGCAAAAAAGACGATTTTAAAAAACTATTAGAAAAAAACTATGAAAGTCAAAATTCATACTCTAATGGAATTAAAAAAGACGATACTACAAACTCAAAAGATGATATAACAAATAATCAGATTTCTTTGAAGGAAGGAGATAATACCTCAAATAATATTGAAGATAATAATTCAATAATTAGCGAGGAAAATGTAAAAGCAGAAACCAATGCTAATAATGAAGAAGAATTAATACTGCTATTACTTCAAAATCTATTGAATGGGAAATTAGATCTTAAAGAGTTAAATGTAGAAAGTATTAAAAATTCTAATATTCTTGAAGGACTCTCAAAGGAACTTTCAGTTAAACTCATTGATATGCTTAAACAACAATTTTCCATACCTGAAAACAAAGCGAACAGTCTTTATGAATCTTTTAATAAGGAAATAATGTCAATACTAAATAACTCATTAAGTGAAGAAAATCTTAATAATTTATCAGTAAAAGATATATTAAGTGTTCTTTCTGAGAAAATATCAAAGGAAGTATATTCAAGTAATATTGGCATGGGTCTTATGAATGTTAGAAATGAACAAAGCTTAAAAGAAAAAGTTCAAGAAATTCTTGAAGCTAAATTGTCAAATAGTAACAGCATCCAAGAGGTAAAAACACAAATTGCAGCAAACACTACTAGCAGTTCTCAAAGTGAAGGTAATGACTTAAATAGTAGCTCTGGAAAAGAGGATAAATTTTTAAAGGAACTAGCTAACCTAGATAAAGGTGAAGTTGATACTAAAATGGACAAGGTGGCAAGCTTTATAAATGGACTTAATAGAACAATAACTACAACAAATACAGCTGAGGTTGCAAAAAATATTACTCTAAGCCGAGAGACTTTTGTTGAAGATGTCATAAAATCTATTAAATTTATGGATCAAAACAACATAAAAGAGATGACTGTAAAAATAGTTCCAAGAGAACTTGGCGAAGTGATAATAAAATTAACTTTAGAAAATGGAGCAATGAAGGCAAATATTACAGCAAACAACAAGGAAGCATATAACTTACTAAACTCTAATCTTCAAGAAATCAGCAGCAAGATTTCTAATACTGAAATAAAGATTCAAAACTTTTCAATGGATCTATATAACGGTGATACTACTTTTTTCAGCAATGAAAATAGTAAAGAGGATAGAAGACAGTATGAAAATAACAGCACTAAGTTAAAATCCAAAGGATCTTCAATTTCAGATGAAATAGAGACAGTTGATTCTACAAACAGATCTGAAAATAGTAGTTTACATGCTTTTGTATAGGAGGGATTAATGTGATAGATACAGTTGCAGCTTCTCAGACCGCTACTGAGAGAGGAACGAAAATTGTGAAGAAGGGTCAAGAAATGGACAAAAATGCCTTTCTTAGAATTCTAACTGCTGAGCTTACTAACCAGGATCCAATGAATGCTAAAGATTCTACAGCTTATGTTTCACAGTTAGCGCAGTTCTCTAGCTTAGAACAAATGGCAAATTTAAATAGCACAATGACTTTTACTTCTGCTAGCAATTTAGTGGGTAAGACAGTAGCTTTAGATGTTTACGATGACTATGGTAAGCAATATGGAGGTATAGTAAACAATGTTTCTAAAGTAGGAGATACTATAACAGTAACTGTAAATGTAGCAAAGTATAAGGGTGATGAAATAGTTGGATATGAAGATAAAGATTTTGACTTTAAAGAGGTTTCAGACATACTTGATGTACCAGATGATAAATCTCAAATCTTAACTTACTTAAGCCAAAACATTAGCTACCTAAATCAAAATATAAACTTTATGACAGCTTCATCTTTGATAAATAAGTCTGTTGATTTAAAATCTTCATCAGACAATGAGGAATATTCTGGTACAGTTAAAGAAGTGTATAAAGCTTCAGATGGTATTAAGATGAAAGTAATAATTGATGAAGAGGGTACAGAAAAAGAATTTAGCTACGGAGAGCTAATAAAAGTAAAATAAAGCTAGGTGATATATATGGGTTATAGAGTTATAAATGGACAAATGTATCCTATGAACGAGTTTTTGCATAGTAGTTCATCAGTACAAAAAAGTAATAAGATAGAATCGTGTTTTGATAAAATATTGGATAGCAAAATTAGTTGTAATTCAGATTTCACCATATCAAGTCATGCTGTTAAGAGGTTACAGGATAGAAATATTAAACTTGATAAAACAGATATGGATAACATAAATAAAGGTTTAAATTTAGCTAAAGAAAAAGGAGCAAAGGATTCTTTAATTCTTTACAAGGATCTTGCTTTAATTGCAAGTGTAAAGAATAGAACCATTATAACGGCCATGGATAAAAATAAAGATAGTGAAAATGTATTTACTAATATTGATAGTGTAGTACTATTATAGGCTGGACCGAAAGGAAGCCGAGCTTCGATGAACGACAGAGTCGAAGCAAATTATTAAGGTACTAGTTTACAGGTACTAGATTCTAGGAAAAGTAGTTTTGCTACAAGCAAAACTAAAAGTTTATTTTCGCCTAGTATCTAGGACCTAGTACCTAGAACCTAAAAAGTGTGGAGGTAATGAGATGTTAAGATCTATGTATTCAGGAATAAGTGGAATGAAAGTAAATCAAACAAAACTAGATGTTGCTGGTAATAATATTGCTAACGTTGGAACTACTGGATTTAAGAGTTCTAGAGTTAGATTTCAAGATATGTTAAGTCAGAATGTAACGGAAGCTCTTGGACCAGGAAGGAACCAAGGTGGTGTAAATCCTAGGCAAGTGGGCCTTGGAGTTCAATTAGCAGGAATAGATACAATTGTAACTCAAGGAATGATGCAGCCAACTAGCAGACCTTTAGATGTAGCTATGGATGGAGAGGGTTACTTTATAGTGGGTAAAGGAGAAATACCTAATTCAAATTATGCTGGAGTATTAGTAGATTCAAGGGAGCACAGTATTACAAATTCAAATGGAATGGAAATAAACTTCACTAGAGATGGTGCATTAACACTAGATTATCAAGGGAATCTGCTTACTTCAGATGGATATAGAGTTTTAGGTTATGATTTAAGTGAAAAGAAAGATCAGTATGGAAGAATAAGTGATATTAAAAGCATTGATTATTCAAGTAATGGAGTTGTAAACTTTGTTGATGTTGATGCAAAATATGGATTAAAGGCATCAGATACTTTAGTTCCTCTTAGAATTCCAGATGTTGTACATGTAGCAGCTTTTAAAAATGAAAAAGCTACAGATGGAACAGAGGTAGCTTCTAACTTTAATTATACAGGTACAGGTAAGATATTAAATGATGATGGAACTTCTGTAGTAGATCCTATTCCTAATATATTAATAACTACACCTTCACCAAATGGAGTATACACTGGGACAACAGATCTTCAAATACAGGTTAAATGGGTAGATAGTCCTAAAACTCAACCAGATGGTACAGACTGGGGTACTACTGCTGTTGAAGGTGGATATAGAGTATTCATCAATGGAAATGAATTTAAGGGCTTAGATGGTAATTTTACAATAAATGTTGATGCTAAAGGAAAAGTTGATTTACTAGATGAAGATTATGATGGAACAGCAGTCACAACTTTAACTCTAGATGGTGAACCAACTGGTATGGAGGACGTAGATAGGCCTAAATATAGTTGGGATTTTAATGTTACTGCAGAGAGAGAGAAGAAGGTTAGAAGCTTTTCAATAGAAAAAGATGGTGTTATCAAAGCAGTGTTAGACGACGGAAGTGTAAGTGCTCTTGGGCAAATAGCAGTGTCTTCTTTCAAAAATCCAGGTGGTCTTAGTAAATTAGGTAGAAACTTATATCAAAATACTGCAAATTCTGGAGAAGCTATAGTAAAAAGTGGGGCAGGAGCAGCTGCAGCTAATGATAATACTGATGGCTTTGGTGATATGCTTCAAGGAAATCTTGAAATGTCAAATGTTGATCTAGCTGAACAATTCACTGATATGATAGTAACCACAAGGGCTTTTCAAGCGGCTGGTAAAATGATTTCAACAGGAGATGAAATTTTACAGGATATTATTAATTTAAAGAGATAATTTTCAGTAACCAGTTTACCAGTAACTAGTTACCAGTAACCAGATATCAGTTTACCAGTAATCCTGGTTACTGAACACTGAACACTGAATACTGGTTACTGGACACTGGATACTAAAAAGGTGGTTTTAACAATGATAAGCTTAATTGGTTTAAATAACAAACAATTTTATTTAAATGCTGAGCACATTGAAAAAATGGAGGAAGTTCCGGAAACTTTAATTACATTAACTAATGGAAAGAAGTATATAGTTCTTGAAACTCCTAAAGAGGTAATAGATAGAATTATAGAGTATAAACGAAAGATTTTTACATTGGGTTTATAGGAGGCTATTTAGGATGAAAAGACAAGACATGCTTACCTTAATAGGATTTTTCTTAGGGTCAGGACTTATGGTTTATGGTATGCTAAGTGGAGGGGGTACTTTTAAAATGTTCTTCGACCCTGCTTCCATAGCAATAACCGTAGGTGGATCAATTAGTGCTTTATTAATAAACTATCCTATAACTGAGTTTAAGAGAA
This sequence comes from Clostridium homopropionicum DSM 5847, assembly GCF_001263795.1. GTDB lineage: Bacteria > Bacillota > Clostridia > Clostridiales > Clostridiaceae > Clostridium_H > Clostridium_H homopropionicum. The sequence goes on along the minus strand of NZ_LHUR01000011.1, from coordinate 145,840 downwards.
TTTCTAAGGTAATAGTCCAATCCTTTAAGGAAACCAGCATGGCTGGCTTAGATATTATTAACGAATTTGGGGAATTATCAAAGAAAGCCAGGAGAGAAGGGTTACTCTCTTTAGAAGAGGATATAGATAAGGTAGAAGATGCTTTTTTAAAAAAGGGACTTCAAATGGTTGTTGATGGAATTGAACCAGAAACTATTAGAGAAATTCTTGAACTAGAAATTGGTGAAATGGAAAAAAGACATAAGGATGGTTCAGATATGCTTAGATCTTGGGCAGCCTATGCACCTGCCTTCGGTATGTTAGGAACATTAATTGGACTTATTCAAATGCTTGCTAATCTAAACGACCCTTCAAGTCTTGGACCTGGTATGGGTAAAGCGCTTATTACAACTTATTATGGTTCATTGATAGCTAGCTTAATTGCAAATCCAACAGCAGCTAACTTAGCCTATAAAAGTGGTCGAGAATCCACAATAAGAGAAATGATGCTAGAGGGAATTCTAGCTATACAGTCAGGAGTAAATCCAAGAATTGTTGAAGAAAAATTAGCGTCATATTTGAATCCTTCAGATAAGAAAAAGTACTTTGAACTCCAAGGGGCTAATGAGGAGGGAGCAGATGTCTAAAAGAAAGAAGGCACCAGAAGGTGAAATAAATACAGAAGCGTGGCTTGCTACTTATGCTGATACCATAACCCTTGTATTAACCTTTTTCGTGCTATTATACTCTTACTCTAGCATAGATTCTATAAAGTTTAAACAACTTACATCATCTCTTCAATCAGTACTTACTGGTAAAAACGATACCTCTATATTAGAGTATAATTTTGAAGGACAAGTACCGATTGTTGGACCACCTCAGGATATGGGACCTCAGCAAGGGGGACAGCAGGATGATTTGTATAATAAAGTAAAAAAATTTGTTGATTCAAACAACTTAAAGGATTCAGTTCAAATAAAAAAAGATACTAGAGGAATAATTATGGTTTTAAAGGACAATATTTTATTTGACATTGGAAAGGCAGATATTAAAACTCAAAGTAAGTCTATATTAGATAAAATAAGTTCTTTACTAAACTCCCTTCCAAATGAAGTAATTATTGAAGGACATACTGATAATGTTCCTATTAGCAATTATGAGTTTGCAAGCAACTGGGAATTATCCACCCAAAGAGCAGTAAATGTCTTGAAATATTTTGTTCAAAATAAAGGAATGAAGCCTGAAAGATTTCAAGCTGCCGGATATGGTGAATATAGGCCAGTTGCACCTAATGATACCTATGCTAATAGGGCACAAAATAGAAGAGTTAACATATTAGTTTCAGCAAGTGAAAAGGAGAAAAGTTAATATGGCAGAGAAAGTAAAAAAAGAAAAAGCAGAAGGATCAAAGGGAAATATTCTAAAAATAATTATAATAATTTTATTAATCGCAGTATTGATAGCTGGTGGAACAGCAGCTGGGTATATTTTTGCTACTAAGATGAAACCAAGTCAAACTACTACTGCCACTAATCAAGCAGCAGTAAATATTAAAACCTTCTCTTTAGATGAATTTTTAGTTAACTTAAAAGCTGACAATACCTCTGGCTATTTAAAAACTAAAATTTATATAGGATACGATGGTGACAACAAGGATTATAAAAATTTACCAACAGAATTAGAAGATAAGAAGCCAATATTAAGAGATGCTGTTAATTCAATTCTTAGAAATAAAAAAACTACTGATTTTAACGAAGCAGGGGTAGAACAAATAAAGAAAGAAATTAAGGATAGAATAAACCCATTATTAAAAGAAGGGCAAATTGAAAATGTATATTTCTATGATATAATCGTTCAAGCTCAGTAAGGAAGTTTTTATATGGATACAGTAATGACTATAGTTAAATTAATATTATTTTTACCCTTTATAATTTTTCTAATATATTTATTCTTTAGATATGGTGGGGGAAAGCTTCAAGAAATGCAGAATGGGAAATATATGAAAATACTAGATAGAATGCCTATTTCCAAGGACAATAGTTTGCTTATTGTAAAGATTGGAGAAGAAGCTCATGTGATATCTTCTTCCCAGAGAGAAATTAAAATTTTAATGACTCTTCCAAAGGATAAAATGGATGAATTAGAAAAATTAAATAATATACCTGAATACACTAATGTTAAAGATGTATTAAACAAACTTAAATTGAAAAAGGACGATAAAAAATGAGAAAATATAAAGGGTTTTTATTTTTCCTGATTTTAATAGGTGCATTTTTATTAATAAATATAACAGCATATGCAGCACCAGAAACCTTGCCAATTCCTAAAATTGATATTTCTATAGATAATGCAGGGACACCTAAAAATTATGTAGATAACATAAAGCTTCTTATTATGCTTACAGTGATTTCATTACTTCCTTCATTTTTAGTAATGATGACTAGCTTTACAAGAATAATAGTTGTATTAGGCTTTGTGAAAAATGCTTTAGGTACCCAACAAGCACCACCAAATCAAGTATTAATTGGACTAGCATTATTTTTAACTGTATTCATTATGGCACCTACTTTTAATTCTATAAACAAGGACGCTGTACAGCCATTTCTAGAAAATAAAATTAATCAACAACAGGCAATGGACAATGCAGCAAAGCCCATAAGGAAATTTATGTTGAAGGAAACAAATGATAAAGATTTGGAGTTGTTTTTAGATATTTCTAAAATTGATAAAACAAACATCAAGGTGGATAATGTTCCCCTTTATATTGTAATTCCAGCCTTTATTATTAGCGAGTTAAAGACCGCTTTTACAATAGGTTTTTTAATTTATATACCATTTATTATAATTGATATTGTTGTTGCTAGCGTATTAATGTCTATGGGTATGTTCATGCTGCCTCCAGTAATGATTTCATTACCTTTTAAACTTTTATTATTTGTTATGGTAGATGGATGGTATCTGTTAGTCAAATCTCTAGTTATGGGATTTTCGTGAGGTGATATTAAATGAGTGAGGATATGATAATAGGGATATTGAAAGATGCCATTTCAACAGGAATTAAAGTTTCAGCTCCAATTTTAATTGTTTCAATAGTAATAGGTTTAGTAATAAGTATATTTCAAGCTACTACACAAATTCAGGAACAAACCTTAACCTTTGTTCCAAAACTTATTGCAATTGCATTAGTAGGGCTTATTACTGCAAAATTTATGAACCAAACTATTGTAAGTTTTACTGAAAGAATATTTGAAATTATCGCTAGTATCTCAAAGTAGGTGGAATAATAATTGATTAACGTAACATATTTTACAGCAGTTATTCTTATTTCTTTAAGGCTATTTGCTTTTACTTTTGTAGTACCAGTTTTTTTCCCAAAGGGTACACCTGAGATACTAAAAGTAATTTTTACTCTGATTTTTGCTTTTATACTTATGCCAGGTATTGACTATAGTTTTGTAAGTGCAATTGATAATGATTATAAACTAATATATTTTTGTTTTAATGAAATTATAACTGGTTTAGTTTTGGGATTTATGGCTAGCATATGTTTTCATTGTATTAGATTTGCAGGATCTATTTTGGATATGCAAGTTGGGTTCGGTATGCTTTCAATGTTTGATCCTACATCTAACAGTAATATAACTTTAATTGAAAGAATACTTTACTGGTTTAGTATGATTATTTTTTTTATAGTAGATGGGCATCATCTACTTATTAAGACACTTGTTGAAAGCTTTAACATTGTACATATCGGAAAATTTATTTTATCCCAAAAGGGTGCAATGCAGGTTATTGAGGTATTTATTAAGTATTTTGAATTAGGTCTTAGAATAGCAATTCCAATAATTATAATAATAATTATTACGGATTTAACTATGGGGCTTGTAGCAAAGACAGTTCCACAGCTAAATGTTATGATCTTAGGCTTGCCTGTTAAGATATTATTAGGGTTAACAGTTGTATCTCTTTCTTTACCAATAATATACAATATACTTTCAATAGCTTTTGATGGCATTCCGTCCAGTATAAGAGAATTTTATAAATTTATTCCGTTGATAATAATTTTTGCTTCTGATGATAAAACAGAAGATGCAACACCACATAAATTAAGTGAAGCTAAGAAAAAAGGGCAAGTTCCAAAAAGTAAAGAGGTGAACTCAGCACTTACCCTATTAGCTTCGACGATTATTATTATAACTTTAGGAGAATATATAGCAAATTCACTAAAAAGTGACATTATTGAATTTTTAGGAAATGGTTTGAATTTACAACTTTCCATGGACACGCTGCAAGGTATCATAGTACAAGTTACAATAAGATGTGCATTAAGTATTTTGCCGGTGGTAGTTCCTATAATGATAATAGGAATTGCTGCTAACGTAATTCAAACAGGATATATTAATTCTACAGAAGCGCTTAAACCGAATTTTTCTAAAATAAATCCGATCAGTGGATTTAAAAAAATATTCAGCATGAGAAGCTTAGTAGACTTAGTCAAAAATCTAGCCGTAGTAATTGTAGTTGGTACAGTTGGGTATAATTTTTTAAAGAGCAATTTTAAAAAAATTTTATCTATAGGGAATTTAGTATTACCAGAAATAGCAAATACTTTTTTAAAATTAGCAATAGATATTTTTTTCAGAGTTACTATAATTATGATTGCTATTGCAATTATAGACTTTGTTTATCAAAGGTATCAATTTGGTAAAGATATGAGGATGACAAAGCAGGAAATTAAAGAAGAATTTAAGCAAATGGAAGGAGATCCTCAGATTAAAGGTAAAATAAGACAAAAGCAAAGGGAGATGGCTTCTAGAAGAATGATGCAGCAGGTTCCGGACGCATCAGTGGTAATTACTAACCCAACCCATATTGCTGTAGCTTTAAAGTATGAGTCTGGAAAAACTAATGCACCTATTTTAGTTGCTAAGGGTACTGGATATGTGGCAATTAAAATTAAACAAGTAGCAAAAGATAACGGTGTTACAATAATTGAGAATAAACCTTTAGCAAGACTTATATATGATAAGGTTGAATTAGATAGTGAAATACCACAAGAAATGTATCAAGCAGTTGCAGAAATTTTAGCTCTTGTTTTAAAACTGAAAAAACCAAAGTAAAGGGTGAATTTTTTTGGAAAGTAATAAAAGAATTAATATTAGTTTAAGAAACTATTTTGATATAATTGCTGCCTTTGGTGTTATGGGAATTGTATTGATGATTATAATCCCTATGCCAACAGGTTTGCTAGATGTTTTTCTAGCTTTAAACATAACAATTTCTTCAGTTATAATACTTCTTACTATGTTTACAACTGAAGTACTGCAATTTTCAGTTTTCCCAACTCTATTGTTAATCACTACCTTGTTTAGACTAGGATTAAATATTTCTTCAACAAGACTTATATTAAGGGATCATTATGCAGGTGAAATAATTGAAACCTTTGGTAACTTCGTTGCCGGGGACAATTTTGTAGTGGGAATTACTATATTTTTAATTATTACCATAATTCAATTTGTAGTAATAACTAATGGTGCTGGTAGAGTATCGGAAGTATCTGCTAGGTTTACATTAGATGCTATGCCAGGTAAGCAGATGAGTATAGATGCAGATTTAAATGCAGGACTTATTTCTGAAACAGAAGCAAGAGAAAGAAGAGCCAAGATTCAAGATGAGGCAAACTTTTATGGAGCAATGGATGGAGCATCTAAATTTGTTAAGGGAGATGCAATTGCCGGAATTTTAATTACAATTATAAATGTAATAGTAGGAATTATAATTGGAGTAGTTATGGAGGGAATGGCTGCTGGTGAAGCTGCAACAACCTATGTAAAGCTTACAATAGGAGATGGACTAGTTTCACAAGTACCAGCTCTACTTATATCAACAGCTTCAGGTATTCTAGTTACTCGTTCTGCCTCAAGTGAAAATCTTGGTAATATGTTATTTAAGCAATTAACAGGCTTTCCTAAGGTATTGGGAATTGCATCTGCTGTACTATTCTTTCTTGGTATCATACCAGGTTTTCCAAAGGTTGCTTTCTTCATATTATCTCTTGCAACTGGAGCTAGTGCTTATTTTCTTTATAAAGAAGAAAAAGATCAAGTTATCATGCAGTATGAAACTGAACAGCAGGAAATTATTGAAACAGAAAAAAGAGAGCCTGAAAATGTTACTAGCTTAATTTCCGTTGAGCCAATGGATATAGAAATAGGCTACGGGCTTATTCCACTCGCTGATGAAGCAGCGGGAGGAGATTTACTCCAAAGAATAGCTTCTGTAAGGCGGCAATGTGCAATTGAAATGGGTATTATAGTTCAACCTATAAGAATTAGGGACAATCTACAATTGAAGACAAATGAATATGTAATAAAGATAAGAGGAACTGTTATAGCTAAAGGTGAATTGATGCCAAATATGATTTTATGTATGGATCCAGGTGGAGATGATATTCCTCTTCAAGGAATTAGAACAATAGAACCAACCTTTGGACTTCCAGCTGTTTGGATTAATAATGATCAAAGGGAAGAAGCTGAGATAAAAGGATTAACAGTTGTTGATCCAACTACAGTTATGGTTACGCATTTAACTGAAACAATTAAAGCACATTCTTATGAATTATTAGGAAGACAGGAGACAAAGTTAATAATAGATACAGTAAAAGAAAAATACAGTACTGTTGTGGAAGAATTAATACCAGATCTTATGACTATCGGAGAAGTTCAAAAAGTTCTTCAGAATTTGTTAAAAGAAAAGGTATCTATAAAGGATATGGTAACTATACTAGAGTCACTAGCTGACAACTCTAGAACTACAAAGGATATAGAAGTATTGACGGAGTATGTAAGATTTTCTCTTGCAAGAACTATAAGCAATCCTTTAATAGATGAAAATAGGATAATGACAGTTGCTGTGCTTAGTCCTGAATTAGAAGAGATAGTTGCTAATAATATTCAAAAATCTATGCAGGGATCATTCCCAGCTGTGTCTCCAGAAGCTACAACTAAAATATTTGATTCTATAAAGAACATTCTAGATTCAGTGCATTTTTATGAAAATCAACCAGTTATTTTAGTTTCACCTAAAATAAGACCTGCTTTCAGGAGGCTTATTGAAATGGTGTTTTCTCAAATACATATACTTTCGTTAAATGAAATACCAAATGATGTTGAAATAAGGACTGAAGGAGTTGTTACTTATCAATGATAATAAAAAAATATATAGTTAACAACATGAATGAAGCTATGAATAGAATAAGATATGAACTTGGAGCAGATGCAGTAATTATTAGTCAAAGAAAGATTAAAAAACCAGGCTTTAAAGGTATTTTTATGCCTAAAGTAATTGAAGTTACAGCTGCAGTAGATAGGAACAAAAATGAATTTGAAAATGAAATGAAAAGCAGCATAGATGCTATAAAAAAAGTGATGGAAAAAAAGGTTCCAGTGAAAGAAAATAAAGCAAATATTGAAGTAGTTAAACCAAAAGAAGAAATAACTTCTTCAGAGTCTCAAATTTTAAAGCAGATGCAAGAGATGAAAGAGATGATTTCTAAACTTTCAGAAGGAAATAAGGATATTTCTAATACTAAAAGTGAATTACAAATAAAACTTGAGAATAATGATATAAGAGAAGAATTAGCAAGTAAAATTGTAACTAAAGCAAGTTTAATTGAAGAAGATGTAAGTGAAGAGGTAAAAATCAAGAAAATAATAGAAGGCATGATCAAAATATCTGATTCAGAAATGAAAGGCATAGTTGTTTTAGCAGGGCCTACAGGGGTGGGTAAAACTACCACCATTGCAAAATTAGCAGGAAGGCTTGCCTTAGTAGAAAAAAAGAAGGTTGGACTAATAACAATTGATACATATAGAATAGGTGCAATTGAACAGCTGAATACTTATGCTGATATTATGAACATACCTTTTAAAACAGTTTTCTCAGTAAAAGATATGGAAAATGCAATAGAGTCTATGAAGGATTTGGATGTAATATTAATAGATACTACAGGAAGAAGCAGTAAAAATCTAATGCAGATAGCTGAGCTTAAGTCTTTTATTCAAAAGGTTAGTCCAGACAATATTTATCTAGTAATAAGCAGTACCACAAAGGATAAAGACATTGACTCCATTGTAGAAGGTTATAAAGCTTTAAATTTTAATAATGTGATTATTACTAAGTTAGATGAAACTACAACTTATGGATCTATATTAAATATACTTGAATCTGCTGGAAAGCCACTAAGTTTTATTACAATTGGACAAAATGTTCCTGAAGATTTTAAAAAGGTAACAATTGATGAAGTTTGTAAGCTGATTTTAGGAGAGGATTTTATATGTTAGACCAGGCACAAAGACTTAGAGAGCTGGCAAGAAAGGAAAATAACTTTAATGCCTTTACTGAAGGAAGTGAAGCTGTGAAAATTATTACAGTTACTTCTGGAAAAGGCGGAGTAGGAAAGAGCAATTTTGTAGTTAATTTAGGTATAACTCTTCAAAAAATGGGTAAGTCAGTACTTATTTTTGATGCAGATGTAGGAATGGGAAATGACGATGTATTAATGGGATTCTTACCAAGATATAACGTATATGATATAATATTTAATAATAAAGAAATAGAAGAAGTGGTAATAGAAGGACCTTACGGCATCAAATTACTTGCCGGTGGTACAGGAATAAATAAAATTGATGAGATAGATCAAGATAAAAGAGATAATTTTTTAAATAAACTTTCAAACCTAAAAGGACTTGATTATATACTGATGGATACAGGAGCTGGAATAAACAGAACAGTACTAGGCTTTATAAGCTGTTGCGAAGAACTTGTAATAATTACTACTCCAGAACCAACTTCCCTAACTGATGCATATAGCCTTATTAAAGCGGTAAATCATTTTAACATAAAAACTTCTGCAAAAGTTATTATCAATAGGGTTTTAGATTCTGAAGAAGGAGTAAGAACCTTTAATAAATTTAAAAGCGCAGCTGACAGATTTTTAAATATTAAACTAGAGCATTTAGGAAGTATTTCTGAAGATAAAAAATTAATTCAATCAGTAAGAATGCAAAAACCATTGGTAATAAACTATCCAAATTCTGAGGCAGCAGAAGATATTAATAATGTTGCATTAAAGCTGATAGGATCAAATATTAATAAAAATAGAGAAGGAATTCAAGGATTATTTAAAAAGATTTTTAGCATCTTTTCGTAAGGAGGAACATCAATGTCTGAACTAAACTTTAAAATTAACAGCAGAGCAGAAATATTATATGAAGATACTTATTATAATTGTGATATTCAAGATGTTAAAAATAATCTCATAGCCATTAGTGTTCCTATTAAGGACAATCAGTATTTGCCTCTGAGGAAAGGGGAAAGAATTGATGTAATATATTATGATGAAAATTGCATTTACAAGTTCCCCTCTTCAGTTGTAGAAAGAACTAGGTCAAATATTCCGCTAATTTGGTTAAATCAGCCTAAAACCTATAAAAAAATACAAAGAAGAAAGTATGTCAGAGTACCAGTATTGATTGATGTTAGATTTGCTTTAGTAAGTAAGGACTTTAAATTTGATAAAAGTAAGCTAACTTCAATGAAATTTGAAAAGGGAACCTTATTAGATATTAGTGGAGGAGGAACAAAACTTAGAACCTCAATAGAAGTACAAAAGGGAGATTGTTTTGCAATAATTCTTCCTCTTCAAGAAGGAAGCATGCTTGTAAAAGGTGAAGTAATGAGAGTTACAAAAGATGAATTAGGCAATAAACTGTGTGGAGTAGGGTTCTATGACCTTAGAATTAGTGAAGAAGATAATATAGTAAAATTTGTTTTTGCAATTATGAGGGAACAAATGAAGAAGGGATTAAAGGAGGAATACTAATGTCCACAGCTAAAAATTTAGATGTGAAAGAACAGATAATAAAAAAATACATTCCTTTAGTTAAATATATTGCTTCAAGAGTTATAATTGGCAAAAGTAAATATATAGAGTATGAAGACTTAATAGGATATGGAATGTTAGGGCTTATGGATGCCTTTAACAAATTTGATGAAAGTAAAGGAATGAAATTTTCTACTTACGCTTCTATAAGAATAAGGGGTTCTATGATTGATGAGATAAGAAAAAACAGCCCAATTTCTAAAGGAGCAATGGATAAGCTAAACAAATATAATAATGCAATTGAAAAGCTTCAAAAGCAAAACCTTAAAGAACCAAGTAATAAGGAAATTGCAGATGAATTAAGAGTTTCCTTAGAAGAGGTAGGAGAAATTGAAAATTTTATAAACTATATATCTGTTGTTTCACTTGAAGATTTGATTTTTTCAGAAGAAGATGACATGATGTTAATAGGAACTATTGAGGATGAAAAAAGTCCTAATCCTGAAAAGTCAATAGAGGAAATAGAGCAGATAGAATATCTTACTAAGGCTTTAAATATGATAAACGAAAAAGATAAGACTGTACTATCTTTATACTATTATGAAGCTATGACATTAAAAGAAATAGGTAAAATCCTTGGAGTATCTGAATCTAGAGTATGTCAATTACATAGTAGAGCAATAATTCATTTAAGGAAAATGATGAACAAGCTTAAATATGAAGTATTCTAATTGGACAAGGTAATTAATTGAGGTGACAAATGGGAATAGCAATTGCTTTATTATTAATTTCTATATGTATTATTATTATAAGTATCAGATATATCAATAAAGAAAAACAAGAACAAAATAGAATTGAAGACTATAATTTTGCAGGAATTCTTAGTAGAAGTGAAGAAAATATAGATGATTATCAAATAGAGATTGGAAAGTTAAGAAAAGAATTTGCAGAGACATTAGTAGAAATTCAAGGTGAGATAGCGGAATTAGAGAATAAGATAGATAAGCTTTCTGGGAATATTTCCCATGAGAGTAATGATTCTAATAATACTGCTAATACTCTGAAAGAAGTTGATTTAGTAAGCTTTATTGAAGAAATAAAGGATACCGTTTTTATTAGCAAAAACAATGGAAAAATAGATGAAAAGGGCAATACCACTGAAGTTAGTGTGGATGAAAAACAAGATAGTAGCAATGAAAAAAATGGCGTTAAAATAAAAGAAGTTGAAAAGCTAATGGAAAGTGGCTTAACAATTGATGAAATTTCTGATGCCTTAAAAATTGGTAAGGGGGAAGTACTATTAATAAAAGAGTTATATCTAAAATAATGAGTATATTGTATTTATTAAAGGATAAACGGGTCTTCCTTGGCATAGGAATAGGTATGTTTATTGCTACTTTCATTATGATGAATGTGAAAATAAATGTGAATTTATCTAAGTCGGAAATTGAGAAAAAGGCAAGAGAATACGGCATGGAATATAAGGGAGAACATAAAGTAATAGAAAGCGAAGTTTCTAAAGAAACAGTAGAGGATGTGAAAAAATGATAAGAGGGATTTACACTGCAGTTTCAGGACTTATTACTCAGGAAGCAAAACAAGACAGTATAAGTAATAATCTAGCTAACGTAAATACTGTAGGCTATAAAAAAGATAGTATAATTAGTAAAAAATTCGAGGATGTATTACTTCAAAATTTTGATAAAGTTGTAGATGGCAAAAATACTAGAAATGTTTTAGGTGCATTGTCTTTAGGAAGCAGAATTGATGAAACCTATGTAGACTATGAACAGGGAGTCATAGAAGCTACCACTAAGGATACAGATTTTGCTATAAGGGGTAATGGATTTTTTGTTGTTTCTAAAGTAGATGGAGTAAACAATCAAAATTACTACACAAGAGATGGGCATTTTTATTTAGATAGAGAAGGATACTTAGTTAATGACAATGGATATAAGGTAATGGCAATAAGGAATAACGGCACCATAGAGCCTATTAATTTACTGGTAAACGGAAAAGTTGCAAAAATTAAATGTGATGAAAGCGGAAATATTTCCCTGAATGATATTCCTACATATAAACTGAATATAGCTGATTTTGAAAATTATTCTAAATTAAAGAAAATGGGTGATAACTTATATAGTGGTGAAAATCCTACTACAGCTACAAAGTGTAAAATAAGTCAAAATGCATTAGAAAAATCCAATGTTAACGTAATGAATGAAATGGCAGACATGATGATGACCATGAGAAGCTTTGAAAGTAATCAGAAGATAGTTCAATCCTTAGATGAAACTTTAGGTAAAACAGTAAACGAAGTTGGAAAAGTTTAAAATTATCTTAATGGGTGAGGTGAAATAATTGATAAGAAGTTTATGGAATTCTAGAAGCGGTATGTCTGCTGAAATGGAAAAAATGAATGCAATTTCAAATAATATTGCTAATATAAATACTGTTGGGTATAAGAGAATAGATGTGAGCTTTGACAACTTGGTTCAAGAATCCCTAAAAAGAAGGGGATATCCTGTAGAAAACAATGCTGGAGGAGAAAATAACTTGCCTTTTATTGGATCAGGAGTTAGAACCTCAGAATTCTATAAAGATTACAATCAAGGGAATCTTATAGAGACCGCAGTAAATACTGATCTTGCAATAGATGGTACTGGATTCTTTAAAGTAATAGATTCAAATGGAAATGATGCATACACTAGGGGAGGCTCTTTTGGAATTGACAGAGATGGAACTCTAGTTGATAGCAATGGTAATAGATTAGTAGTGCTAGATCAAAATGGAGAGAATGTAAATAAGGCAGGAATAGGATTTACTAAAGAAAATTTCAGGGTAGATTATAAAGGAAATCTTCAAGGTGATAAATATAATAATTTAAGAATTCCTCTATTTAATACCGTAGGCGATAGAGATATGAAAAGCGTAGGAGAAAACTTATATTCACCTGAAAGTTATATTAGTGAAGCGGGTACTGAAGAAATATCTGCAGTTGTAGAAAGTGCAGATTCTGAAATAATACAAGGTTTTGTTGAAAACTCTAATGTAGATATGGGAAAAGAAATGTCTGATATGATTATTACTCAAAGAGCTTTTCAATTGAATTCAACTGCCCTTAAAACTGCAGATGAAATGTGGCAAATGGCTAATAATTTAAAAGGAAGATAAAATAACAAAGAGGCTTGTATTCTTACAGGCCTCTTAATCATTTTTATTTTATTGACTCAATTACAGAAGTTAATGGTGGAATAACTTGTTTTTTCCTTGATAATAAGTCAGTGACATAAGCAGAATTGTCTTTTAATGTAACGTTAAATGCTAAATTAATAAATTCAGTCTTTTCACCAACAGCAATTACCTCTGAACCGTTTTGAATGATATCTGTTAGAAGCAGTGCTAATAAGTCGTATTTTTCTGCTTCACACTTGCAATTCATATAATCTAACATTTCATTCTTCATAGAAGAAAAGCCATCAAGATCCATTGTACTTACTTGAGCTACACCTATTTTATAAGTTGATAGATTAAATGTCTTAAAATCAGTGTTAAATATTTCTTCGACAGTTTTTCCTACAAGAGAAGTTCCAGCTTTAAACATTTCTTTTGCATATTCTTCAGGATTGATATCAGCTATTTTTGCTAGTTTTCCTAAAATAATTCTATCAAAATTTGTTGAAGTCGGAGACTTAAATAATAGTGTATCTGATATTATTGCACTACATAAAAGACCAGCGATTTGCTTTGATGGAGTAATACCATTTTCAAAGAACATAGAACCAACAATTGAAGCAGTACAGCCTACAGGCTCATTTCTAAAGTAAATAGGGCTTCCTGTTTGAATATCTGCTATTCTATGATGGTCAATAACCTCAATAATTTCTGCATCTTCAAGACCATCAACAGATTGAGCTAATTCGTTATGATCAACAAGAATCACCTTTTTATTCACCTTAGAAATTAGATGATATCTAGAAATTGTACCTATAACTTTATTATTATCATCAAGAACTGGGTAACTGCTGTATCTGGTTTTTCCCATTGTAAGCTTAACATCATCAAGATAATCATTAATTTTGAAGCTGACTATATTATCCTTTGCCATTACATATTTTACAGGAATACTTTGAATAATCATTCTTGCTGAAGTAAAGGAATCATATGGAGTAGTAATAATAGAGCAGCCAACAGCTGAGGCTTTACTGATAATATCAGAATCTACTTCATGATTCCCTGTAACTATCATCAATGAGGCTTTATTATCTATAATAGCTTCTTGTGTATCTAGTCTGTTTCCACAGATTATAATATCACCTGGTTCCATGATTTTAATCATGCTATCAGGTTCCATTGCTGCAACTAATATTTTACCGCCAAACTTCTTTGTTGCAGTATGTTCATATATTGCTTTACCGGATAAAGTATCTACTATATTTTCAAAAGGAGTATTACTTTTTCCTATTATATAATTATCCCATATATCCATATATGTAGAAGTTAAATTGGATAAGCTAACTACACCTAATAATTTTTCATTATTATCAGCAACTGCAATAGTTTTTATATTATTCTTCTTCATTATTGTCCAAGCAGTCTTAAGTGACGTCTCAGGGTGGATAGGAGTAATTTTATCCATTTCTAAATCTTTAACCTTAGCTTTTAATGTATCTATATACTGTGGTTTTTCAATTCCAAAGTAATTCAATGCAAATTCAGTTTCACGACTAATTTCTCCAAGCCTAATTGGGATAGCGTTTAAATTTGCAGATTTATTTTTAAATTCTGCATAGGCTAAGGCAGAACATATAGAATCGGTATCTGGATTCTTATGTCCAGTAACGTATATCATATCTTTCATCTAATAGTACCTCCTACTTAAAATATAAATTTATCTTTACTATTTTACCATAAAAACAAGAATTTTTATTATTTTTATAAAAAAATATAATTTTTTCATAAGTAGCTATAGCATGGACATATATTATCTTGAAGGTATAATTTTAAATTTGAATGCTTGCTTATAGTAGGGGGGAAAACATGGGTAAGGAGAAGGATGATTACAGAGGTTTAACAAATGCAGAAGTAGAGAAATCACTGAAGGAAAATGGACCCAATGTACTTAAAAATAAGAAGAAGGTTTCATATATTAAAATTTTTCTTGAACAATTTAATGATTTTATTATATGGGTACTGATTGCTGCTACAGTGTTATCTGCATTTATTGGTGAAAAGGCTGATGCTATAACAATTATAATCATTGTAGTTATGAATGCCATTTTAGGATTTATACAAGAATATAGAACAGAAAAATCCCTTGAGGCATTAAAGAACTTAGCTGCTCCAACAGCGAAGGTTATTAGAAATGATGAAATAAAAGTAATAAATGCAGAATTTTTAGTTCCCAAAGACCTTATTATATTAGAGAGCGGAGATAGAATTCCCGCAGATTGTGAACTTATTGAAGGTAATAATTTATTAGTGGATGAGTCTTTGCTTACTGGGGAGTCTGTTGGAGTAGAAAAAGGCGTAAACGGAAATAAGTCTGTGTTTATGGGAACCATCGTCCTTAGAGGTAAGGGAACTGCTAAAGTTGTGAAAACAGGCATGAAAACCGAAATGGGTAAAATTGCAAACATGCTAGACAGCATAGAAAGTGAAAAGTCTCCTTTAAAACAAAAACTGGCTGCATTAGGGAAAGTTATGGTTTTTGTTTGCATAGTAATTTGCATATTAGTAACCCTAATGGGCATTTTAAGAGGCCAAAATAAATATGAGATGTTTTTATTAGGAGTTAGTTTAGCAGTAGCAGCAATTCCAGAGGGAATGGCTGCAATTGTAACGGTTGCATTGGCATTAGGAGTTTCAAGAATGCTAAAGAGAAATGCTTTAATTAGGAAGCTTCCTGCAGTAGAAACATTAGGTTGTACATCAATTATTTGCAGTGATAAAACCGGAACTTTAACTCAAAATAACATGACTGTAGAGAAAATATATTTTAATGATTGTATTGTAAATATTGAAGAATTTGAAGCTAAAAACTTAGAACTAATTAAAAAAGCATTAGTATATTGTAATGATTGCGCATACGACTTTAAACAGAATAACATTGAGAAAGCTCTGATGGGGGATCCTACAGAAACGGCACTAATAAAAGCATTTTTTAAGGATACTAAAAGTTTAAAGGAATTTTTAAATAAAGGTAAAAGGATCTTTGACATTCCTTTTGATTCAAATAGAAAAATGATGTCTGTGGTTTTTCAAGAAGGGAATAAAAAAACTTCTTATGTAAAAGGTGCACCTGAAAGGATAATTGAGAGATGTAAATATATTTTAATGGGCAAAGAGATACTACCTTTCGATTATGAAATAAAAAGAAGAGTAATAAAACAAGTAGAGAATATGTCATATAATGCTTTAAGATGTATTGCTGCTGCTTACACAGAAAATACTACAACCATGGGAGAAAATATAGAACAAAATTTAATATTCATTGGTATAGCTGGAATGAAGGATCCTCCAAGGCCTGAAGCAAAGGATGCAGTAATAAAATGTAAAATGGCTGGCATAAGACCAGTAATGATTACTGGAGACCATAAAAATACAGCCTTTGCTATAGCTAAGGAATTAGGAATATGCAAAAGTGAAGAAGAAGTAATGGTTGGGGAAGACATTGACAGCCTTTCTGAAAAAGAATTACTAAGCGAAATAAATAAGCTTTCTGTATTCGCTAGAGTAAGTCCAAAACATAAATTAAGGATTGTTAAAGCTTTTAAGAAGAAAAATAACATAGTTGCAATGACTGGGGATGGAGTTAATGATGCTCCTGCTGTAAAAGAAGCAGACATTGGAGTATCAATGGGTATCTCAGGAACGGATGTAACAAAGGAAGCATCCTCAATGATATTGTTAGATGATAATTTTGCAACAATTGTATCTGCTGTAGAAGAAGGCAGAACTATTTATGATAATATAAGAAAGTTTATTAGGTATTTATTATCCTGTAATCTTGGTGAAGTATTAACTATGTTTCTAGCATCTATTTTCTATTTAGATACTCCACTTTTGCCTATTCAGATTTTGTTTGTAAATTTAGCTACGGATGGGTTGCCCGCTATTGCATTAGGGGTTGATCCACCTGATAAAGATATTATGCAGATAAAGCCAAGAAGTAAAGGAGAAAGCGTATTTGCTAGAGGACTTAGAGAAAAAATATTATTAAGAGGCAGCTTAATAGGTATATGTACAGTATTAGCTTTTCTATCTGGTAAATATTATGGTATGAGTTTAGAGACTTGTAGAACAATTGCATTATGTACTCTCGTAATGTCACAGCTAATGCATGTATTTGAATGTAGATCAGAGAAACATTCAATTTTTGAAATTAACATTCTAACAAATCCTTATTTAGTTGGAGCTGTATTAGTATCTGTTTCAATGTTATTGACTATTATTTATTTTCCTTTTATGCAAACCGTATTTCATACAGTTCCTTTAGATTTAGGTCAATGGATACTAGTATTATTTTTCTCAGGAACCATTTCATTTATAAACAGCATATATTTATTTCTAAGAAAAAGATAAAAACGTTGACCTAGTCAACGTTTTTATCTATATTTAATCTTTTGGCCTTGTTGAATTTTCTTAATAACATCATCCTCAAGAGGGACTAACTGTTTTCTATTAGTCATATTAATAACATTCATAACATCAATACTTTCACCATGTCCTTTGGTCTTTAAGCCTTTCAGACCTTGAACAACTATAGAATGGCCTTGAGCAACAGGAATAAACTCTGGTTTTTTAAACCATTTATTTTTTCTGTACACGCATTTTATAATATTTTTACTTCTTTCAGGTTTTATTAATATCGTAACAGTTAGCTTATGAAAAATCCATAATATAGGTTTTTCTTCGATTTTAACTGAAATTACTTTTCCTTGAGCTTGAGTAATTCTATCCCCATATTTTTTCATATAAGAATTTGTGTAATAATTTGTTATTTTTGCTTTTAAGCCCATATGTATATAACTCCTTTACATTTATTATAATCACAAAATGATAACTAAAGCTAATTATATCATAGTATCTTTTTTTTTAAAACCTCTAATTATAGTTTAGCCCATTATATATAAATAATGTAGAATAAAATTTAAATGGAAATTATTATAATAAAATTTGTTCCTAAAATGCTTGTGGAAGAATATTAATATAATAAGTGTAAGGAAAAGGAGGGATAGATTATGGAACTATTGTCCCAAGATATTATATATAATTTTGACATGAAGGAAATAGAAAATAATGTTGATAGATTTAGTATGCCAGAATATGTAGATGAGGTATATGAGAAGATAAGGATTTCTTTAGGAATTAATGAAGAGGGATATAATGTTTATTTAATAGATGATTTTTCTAAATTTAAGCTTGAAAATATTGTGGATTATGTAAAAGAAATTTTAATGAAAAAAGATAAGCCAAAGGATATATGTTATTTAATTAAAGAGGATCAATATAGGCCTTTCCCGATTTGCTTATCAGGAGGGAAGGGAATAAAATTAAAAGAAGCTATGGAAGGTATTCAAGATAAATATTTTAGAGTAGCATATGATTTTTATAATGGAGATATTAATAAAGAAAAGGAAGATATTATAGATAAAATTCAAAAGAAACGGGCTGATTTAGTTAATGAACTGATGAGCAATGCCAATGAACTTGGCTTTGAAATTAAATCTTCAAATAAAGGTTTCACCTTTATACCTTTAAAAAGTGGAGAAATAATGACAGAGAAAGAGTATGATTCTCTAGAAACAGAAAAAAAACAAAAAATACTTTCTAAAGTTACAGAATTAAAAAATAAATCTATAAAAATATTAGAGAGTTTAAAAGAAATTGAAGTTGTTGAAGTAAATAAACTAAAAGAAATTATGCTAGAATATCTTAAAAAAGAGACAAAGGAAATAAAAAGTAAATTTAGTGAGGAATTTTTAGAAGATGAAGAAGCACTTAAATTTATTTATGAAATGTACGAAGAAATGGAGGAAGACATATCCGCTAATTATTCCATGAGTTACGAAGAAGATGAAGAAAAAATAAATGAAATAATAAATAGATATGATATAAATATTTTAGTAGATAACAGTGAAAATTCTTTTCCACAGGTTTTATATGAAGAAGATCCAAATGTAATAAATTTAATGGGGAGTATTGAATATAAAAGTCAAAGCGGCACTTATGTTACGGATCTTTCTTTAATAAAAGCCGGTTCTATTCTAAGGGCTAATGAAGGATGTTTAATAATTAGAGCAAATAATCTATTAGCCAATCCAACAGCATACCATAATTTGAAAAAGGTACTATTAAATAGAAAAGTAGATTTAAATTATAATAAAGGCTACATTGATCTTTTATCTTTAAGTGGAATAGATCCAGAGCCCATAAAAGTTAAAGAAAAGATAATATTAATTGGTGATTATGAGACCTATGATATTTTATATAACTATGATGAAGATTTTAAAAAAATATTTAAAATTAAGGCTCAGTATAATCCAATGGTAACAATAGATGATAATTCAAAAAAATCGTTAATTAGAAATATTAAAGACATTTGTACAAAGTATGATGTAAAAATATTAGAAGACAGTGCCATTAAAGAAATTGCTAAGTATTTATCACGGAAAGCAGAGAATAGAAAAAAGTTTTTAATGGATAATGAAGAAATTAGTAAATTAATTGCATTTTCAAACAATAAAGTAGAAAATGAAAATGGCAATAGTATTACTGATAAAGATATTATTGAGGTAGCCTATAGGGAAGACTTGGTTGAGAGAGAAATTAGAGAGTACTACGAGGATAATAAAATACTTATAGATGTAAATGATAATAAAGTTGGTCAAGTGAATGGACTTTCGGTTATAGACGCTGGACATTTTAGTCTTGGAAAGCCGATAAGGATAACCTGCTCCTGTTATAAAGGTGAAGGGGAAATATTAGATGTTCAAAAGCTAAGCAATCTAAGTGGCAATATTCATAGTAAAGCAGTAAATATTTTAAAAGGCTTGATTGGGGAGCTTTTTGGAAAGTACAACAAAATGCCAGTTAACTTCCATCTTAGCTTTGAACAGACCTATGGAAAAATTGAAGGAGATAGTGCTTCGGTTGCTGAATTTATCGCAATTGTTTCATCTTTAAGTAATATGCCTGTAAAGCAGAATATAGCAGTTACTGGTTCTCTAAATCAATTTGGAGAAGTTCAGCCTATTGGTGGAGTAAATGAAAAGATAGAGGGATTTTTTAAAGTTTGCAGATGTTTGGGAAGTGCAAAAGATAAGGGAGTATTAATACCTGTATCAAATAAAAATAACCTTGTTTTATCAAGAGAAGTAGAAGAAGCAATACTAAATGGAGAGTTCCATATTTATACTATGAAAAATGCAAAGGAAGCTATAGAAATATTAATAGGAAATTACGAAGAAGTAATAGATGCTTCTAAAAGAGAAATAAAGAAATACGGTAAAAAGAACCTTTAGTACCCTAAGGCTATTTTAAAGATTGGTGAGTTCATTGTAATTTATAATTATAATGAACTCACCAATCTCTTAAAACATAGCCTAATTTTAAACATTGAATCTAAAGTTTACAATATCTCCATCTTGCATTACATATTCTTTTCCTTCAAGCCTATAATATCCTTTTTCTTTTGCAGCAGCTTCAGAACCACATTCAACTAATTTATCATAAGATACTATTTCTGCTCTAATAAAGCCCCGTTCAATATCAGTATGTATTTTACCAGCGGCTTTAGGAGCTTTAGTACCAATTTTTATAGTCCAAGCTCTAACTTCTTCTTTACCTGCAGTTAAGAAACTCATTAACCCTAGTAAAGAATAACTTGAACGAATAAGCTTACTTAGGCCTGGTTCAGTTAAGCCGTATTCTGAGAGAAGTTCTTCTCTTTCAGCATCATCAAGTGAAGAAAGTTCTTCTTCAATTTTTGCACATATAGTAATTACTTCTGAATTCTCCTCTTCAGCGTATTCTTTTACTTTTTTTACAAAAGAATTTTCAGAGTTTCCGGATATAAGGTCTTCTTCAGAAATATTTGTTACATATAATATAGGTTTTGAAGTTATTAAAAATAGATTTTTAACTATTGATTCCTCATCCTCTGTAAATTCCATAGTTCTTACTGGCTTGTTAGACTCTAGATGAACTTTGATTTTTTCCATTACTTCTAGTTCAGCTTTAGCCTCTTTAACTCCTCCGCGAGCAGATTTAATGCCTTTTTCGATTCTTCTCTCTAAAACTTCAAGATCTGCGAAAATTAATTCTAAGTTTATTGTTTCAATATCACGTATAGGATCAATAGAGCCTTCTACATGAACTATATTATCATCTTGAAAGCATCTAACCACATGAACAATAGCTTCTACTTCTCTAATGTGAGACAAGAATTTATTTCCAAGGCCTTCACCCTTGCTAGCTCCCTTTACTAAGCCAGCAATGTCATAAAATTCTACTGAAGCATGAACTTTTTTCTTAGAATTATATAATTTTTCAAGAGTATCTAATCTATCGTCTGGAACACTAACTACACCAATGTTAGGTTCAATAGTACAAAAGGGATAGTTTGCAGATTCCGCTCCTGCCTTTGTAATTGCATTAAAAAGGGTGCTTTTGCCAACATTTGGCAAACCAACAATTCCTAATTTCATCTATGTACATTCCTTTCTTTCTGTTTTGTTTAATATACTAATTGATTATACCTTAGTTTATATTTGATTTCAACAAAGATGGGGATTTTGGATTAAATAGTAATATAAGAAAAACGCCACGCATTTTTCTATAGTAACCAGTAACCAGTTGATAGTAGAGATAATAAAACTGGTTACTGGGAATTGGCTACTGGTTACTAAGAATTTTTTAAATCACAACTTTAATAAGTATTAAAAAATATATTAAAAAACATAAAAAATAAGAAGGATTTTTAAAATATACATAGAATAAATAAAGTAAGTGGTTAAATGTGGAGTGAAGTGGAGCAAAGTGATAGGGGTGTAAGAAGTGTTTATTGGAGAATATAAACATTCATTAGATACAAAAAACAGAATGATATTACCCTCTAAATTTAGAGAAGAACTTGGAGAAAAGTTTGTATTGACTAAAGGTTTAGATGGATGTCTGTATGTTTACCCTATGAATGAATGGAAGATATTGGAGGAAAAATTGAAAACACTGCCACTTACCAGTAAGGATGCAAGAGCATTTGTTAGATTTTTCTTTTCAGGAGCAAACGAAATTACTATCGATAAGCAAGGAAGAGCGCTTATTCCACAAAATTTATTAGAATATGGACAAATTTTTAAGGATATAGTAAGTATTGGAGTAATGACTAGAATAGAAATATGGAGCAAAGAAAGATGGGATGAATATAATTCATCTGATATTGATTTAAATGAAATAGCCGAAAAAATGACTGAATTAGGTATATAAAAGGAGAATAAAATGGATTTTAAGCATATACCCGTATTGTTAGAAGAAGTAATAGATTCATTAAATATAAAAAGTGATGGTATTTATGTAGATTGTACCTTAGGAGGAGCAGGACATTCTAGTGAAATAATAAAAAAATTGTCTCCTAAAGGACTACTGGTAGGTATTGATCAAGACATGAATGCAATAAATGCAGCTAATGAAAGATTAAAAAAATACGAAAATGTAATGTTTGTACATAATAATTTTTATAATATTGACAGCATTTTAGAAGAAAAAGGCATAGATAAAGTGGACGGAATTCTTATGGATTTGGGAGTATCCTCTCACCAGTTAGACACTGCTGAAAGAGGCTTTAGTTATATGAAGGATGCACCTTTAGATATGAGAATGAACAGGGAAGAAAGCTTTTCTGCATATAACGTTGTTAACGATTATAGTGAAGAGGAACTATATAAAATAATAAAAGAATATGGTGAAGAAAAATTTGCAAAAAAAATTACAAGTTTAATAGTGAAAGAAAGAAGTGTAAAACCTATTAATTCAACCTTTGAATTAGTAGAAATTATACGAAAAGCAATACCTATTAAATTTCAGCAAAATGGACATCCAGCAAAAAAAACCTTTCAAGCAATTAGAATAGAAGTAAATAGAGAGCTTTTTATTTTGAATAAAGCCTTAGAAGATAGTATAAACCGATTAAAAATAGGGGGAAGGCTTTCAGTAATAACTTTTCATTCCTTAGAAGATAGGATAGTTAAAGTAAAGTTTAAGAGCTTAGAAAACCCGTGCACCTGTCCTAGTGAATTCCCTGTTTGCATCTGCAATAAAAAACCTATTATAAATATCGTAAATAAAAAACCAATTGAAGCAAGTGAAGAAGAATTAAAATTAAATTCTAGAAGTAAAAGTGCTAAACTAAGAATCGTAGAAAAGTTATAGTTCTAAAATTAGAATGGAGGGAATAAAGTGATAGTATCAAATAAAAATAATATAGTTAATGGAAATAATGCATTAATACCAGAATATTCACCTAATCCTCAAATAGAAAAACAAAGGCATAGAGATTTAGAAAAATTAAGAAAAGAACATTTAAAACATAACAAAGAAAAAGCAATAATTAAAAAAGTAAAAACTCTAAGAAATATTGTAATTCTATTTGCTTTAGGAATCATTCTAATTTATAGATATTGTCTAATATATAATACAGAAAAAGAAATAATTGATGTTAAAAAAAGTATTTCATCAATTAATGCAGAAAATGAAAGTTTAAAAATAAGTTTATTAAAATATAATAACATAGGTTCCCTTGAAGAAGCTGCAGTAAGTAAGTTAAATATGATTCCTAAAAGCACAACCAGTGCCATATACATAGACTTGGATAAAAATAATTTTAAAGAGACAAGTGGAGAAGAAAATAAGAATAGTGGATTCATAGATAAGTTAAAGAAGATTCTGTATTAGCGGAGGTAAAATAGTGTGGCTAAAAGGGAATATAGAGACAAGGTTATAATAAAGCGAAGGATGCTGGTAGTTTTCTGCATGCTTTTGCTTTTGTTTTTTGGTCTAATTGGTAGATTATCATACCTAATGATAGTAACTTCACAAAAATATAAGAGTATTGCAACGGATCAATGGACAAGTGATGTAAAAATTGAAGCTAGAAGAGGGAAAATATTAGATAGAAATGGAAATGAGCTTGCTGTAAGTGCTAATGTTTATAGGGTAGATTTAGATATGAATACTCTAAGAAAAACTAAAGACGACCTTAAAATTACTGATGATGAACTGGCTTCAAAGCTTTCAGAGGCTGTTGGAATCGAAAAAGAAGAAGTATTAAAGATACTATCTAAGACCTTGCCTGGTGGACTTCCAATGGGCTCTGCTACCCTAGCTAGAAGAATAGAAAAAGAACAAGCTGACAAAGTTATTAATTTACAAATAAACGGTAAAAAACTTAGAGGAGTTATTGTATCACCAGATACAAAGAGATATTATCCAAATAACAATTTTCTAGCTCATGTTTTAGGACATACTAGAGCAGATGGAGAAGGTCTTACCGGGGTAGAACTTAGTTATAACAAATATTTAGCTGGGGTGCCAGGGGTGAAAATTGCTGAAACAGATAATAAAAGCCAAGAGCTGCCATATACAATTTCTGAATATACAAAACCTGTTCCAGGAAAAGATGTTGTTCTTAGTGTGGATCAAATGATACAGCATTTTGCTGAAAAAGCAGCACAACAAGCATTAAATGATAATAAGGCTAAAGCTGTCAGTATTATTGTAATGAACCCGCAAAATGGAGAGATTTTAGCAATGGCAAATAAGCCTGATTACAATCCAAATGATCCTTGGGAAGAAGGAAAAAGTTTTGAGGAACTGCAAAAAAATTGGAGAAATAGAGCAGTAAGTGATACTTTTGAGCCAGGATCAATATTTAAAGTAGTAACTGCAGTTGCAGCTATGGAAGAAAAAGTAGTTGATGAGGATACCTATAAAATTACTTGTAATGGTAGTGTTACAATAGGTAATAGGACAATTAGATGCTGGAAAAGAACTGGACATGGAACAGAAACTTTTTTAGATATTCTTAAAAATTCATGTAACGTTGGATTCATGGATTTAGGTAAAAAGCTCGGTGCAGAAAAATTAAATAAATATATAGATAAGTTTGGATTAGGTAAAAAAACAGGAATCGATTTACCTGGGGAAGCAAGTGGTATAATTAAAAAAACACAAGATATAAGTGAAACTGACCTAGCTACTATTTCTTTTGGTCAAACTAATACTTTAACAGGGATACAATACATTACAGCACTAAACGCAGTAGCAAATGGTGGATATTTAATTAAACCTCATGTTGTACGCCAAGTACAGCATTATGATGAAAATAATGAAAAAATTATAGACTTAAGTAATGAAAATTTAGAGAAAAAACAAATTTTGGATAAAGATGTAATGGCTAGATTAAGGGGATATCTTGAAAAGGTCGTTTCAGAGGGCGGTGGACAAAACGCTTTTGTAGAAGGATATAAAATAGCTGGAAAAACTGGTACAGCTCAGAAGGTTGTTGATGGAAGATATGCTGAAGGAAAGTATATTGCTTCCTTTGGAGGAATGGCTCCTGCTGACAATCCTAAGGTTACTGTGTTTATATCAATAGATGAACCAGATCCTTCAAAGTATTATGCTGGACAAATTGCTGCGCCAGTTGCTAAACAAGTATTTACTGATATATTTAACTATTTAGCTTACAGTAGTAACGAGACGGATAAAATGTTATTGAAAAACATAGTAATTCCTGAAGTTAGAGGTTTGAAAAAAGATGAAGCTGTTAAAATATTAAAAGAGAATAAATTAAATTATGAAATAGATAAAGATGGGGAGTATATAGTAGATATGACTCCAAAACCAGGATATTCAGTAAATGAAGGAGGTAAAATACTTCTTTACACTGGAGATTCTCAAAATTATAATAAGGAAGTGGTAGTTCCTAACCTAAAAGGATATGATAAAGATAAGGCAATTCAATTGCTCAGTAGTTTAGGTATTCAAGCTAAAGTAATAGGTGAAGGAATAGTTTCAGAACAGAGCATAAGTTCTGGTCAAAAGGTAAATAGAGATTCGGCAGTTATTACTTTAACATTAAAAGAGGTAGGAGATTAGTTTCTTAATAATATGTGATTAGCTTTCTGCTAATCACATTACTTTATTAAAAGAGGTGTCTTTATGAGATTATCAGTATTATTAAAGAAAATAAATTATCAATTAATTAAAGGTGATTTAGAATTAGAAGTTAATTCTATTCAGTATGATTCAAGAAAGGTTAGAGAAGGAGACCTTTTTGTATGTATTGAAGGATTTAATTCTGATGGACATAAATATGCATATAAAGCAGTAGAAAATGGAGCAAAAGTAGTAATTTGTACTAAAGAATTAGATAAAAGCTTAATGGCAACAATTATAAAAGTAGATGATTCTAGAAAAGCTTTAGCATCAATAGCATCAGAATTTTATGGAAATCCCGCCGATACTTTAAAGTTAATAGGTATCACAGGTACTAATGGGAAAACTACTTCTAGCTATATGATTAGGTCTATTCTAGAAAGTGTCGGTTATAAAACAGGATTAATTGGGACCATTGCAAATTATATTGGAAATGAAAAATTGAAAGCTGAGAGAACTACGCCTGAATCTTTAGAATTGCATGAATTATTTAGCCAAATGGTAAAACAAAATGTGAATTATGCAATAATGGAAGTGTCTTCACATTCATTAAGTTTAAATAGAGTATATGGTATAGAGTTTTCTGAAAGTATTTTTACAAATTTAACTCAAGATCATTTGGATTTTCATAAAACCTTTGAAAATTATTTTCAGGCAAAATTAATTCTTTTTAAAAATTCTAAAAACTCTATAATTAATATAGATGACATTTATGGACAAAGAATAACAAATGAGCTTAATAATAAGAATATATTATCTTATTCAACAGAAGCTTCAGGAGATTTGATGGCTAAAAATATAATAAATCATTCAAGAGGAGCTGAATTTGATTTATTTTATAAGGGAGAAAGCGTTCATATAAAGCTAAGCATACCTGGCAAATACAATGTATATAATGCATTAGGCAGTGCTGGCGTTTGCATAAATGAAGGCATTTCACTAGATAAAATAAAAGAAGGACTTGAAAATGTAGTAGTACCAGGAAGATGTGAAATTGTTTCTAGAGCATATGATGTTGATTTTGATATAATAATTGATTATGCCCACACACCAGATGGACTTGAAAACATATTAAATACTGCTAGAGAATTCACACGAAAGAAATTAATATGTGTCTTTGGATGTGGTGGTGATAGAGATAAAACTAAGAGACCTTTAATGGGGGAAATTGCTTCAAGGCTTAGTGATTTTTCAATAGTAACCTCTGATAATCCAAGAACAGAGGAACCTTTGAAGATAATTGATGATATTTTAGCTGGAATTCATAATAGCAATTATTCAGTAATTGAAAATAGAAAAGATGCTATTAAAGAAGCAATAAAAATTGCAAAACCAGGAGATGTGATTGTAATTGCAGGTAAAGGGCATGAGGATTATCAAATATTAAAGAATGAAGTAATTCACTTTGATGAAAGAGAAGTTGTAGCTGAAATTATGAAGGAGTTGTTTTAATTGGAAACACTAAGTTTTAGTGAAATTGTAGAAGCTGTAGAAGGAAAAGTAATCATAAATGGAAATTGTCATAAATATAATATTTTGAGCACAGATACTAGGAAAATATGTAAAGATAGTATATTTGTAGCTCTAAGAGGGCAAAACTTTAATGGAAACAATTATGTTGTAGAAGCAAGCAGTAAAGGTGCTAATTTATGTATAGTTGATGAAATTAATTTTGATTCTTCGGAAGTATTAAATAATACTTCGATTATATTAGTAAAAGATTCTAAAAAAGCCCTTTTAGATTTAGCAGAATACTACAGAAGTAAGTTAAAGGTAAAGGTCGTTGCTATTACTGGATCTACCGGTAAGACTTCAACTAAAGATTTAACTGCTGCCGCATTAAGTGGGAAATTTAAGGTGTTCAAAACAAAAGGAAACTTAAATAATGAAATAGGTCTTCCGCTAATGGTTTTTGAATTAGATAATTCTTATGATGTGGCAGTATTAGAAATGGGTATGAGCAATTTTGGTGAAATAGAAAAACTAGCTAAGGTGGCTAGACCTGATTTAGCATTGATTACTAACATTGGAGTTTCTCATATTGAAAATTTAAAAACAAAAGAGAACATTCTTAAAGCTAAAATGGAAATCACTAAGTATTTCTCAAAAGACAATATACTTATAATAAATAATGAAAATGATTTACTTTCTACATTAGATGAGAAAGATTATAAAATATTCAGAGTAGGATTTGGATCAAATGTAGATTTAAAAGCTAAAGATATAGTAATTGAAGAAGATATGATAGAATTTTCTATTGAAGATAAAGGCTTAAATAATAGATTCAGTATACCGATTCCTGGAAAACATAATGTGTTAAATTCCTTGTTAGCAATTGCCGCAGGAAAGCTGCTAGGCGTAGAATATAGTTTAATGAAGGAAAGTATTAAGTCAATTAATTTTACTTCTATGAGACTTGATATTGTAAAAGGAGAAAAATATACTATTATTGATGATTCATATAATGCAAGTCCTGATTCTATGAAAGCTGCTTTAGATGTATTAAAAAACATAAGCGGTAATAGAAAGATAGCTGTACTTGGTACTATGAGAGAATTAGGAGATGAATCCTTTAAATTTCATAAAGAAGTGGGAAACTATGCTAGAAAAAAAGATACAGATTTACTTATTACAGTTGGAGAATATACCAGTGCTTATAGAGAAGGATTTGCTGAAGACAGTAAGTTTATTAGTTTCCAAAATCTAAAGGAAGCAACAGAATATTTACTTAATAATCTTAAGGTTTCTGATGTAGTCCTTGTGAAAGCTTCAAGAAGTATGAGGTTTGAAACTATAGTTAAAGAGCTAAAAGCTAAAAATTGCTAAAGGGGTAAGGGAAAATGAGTTTAATGATTTATTCGGTATTAGTTGCTTTTTTTATTTCAATCTTGCAAGGACCAGTTTTAATACCATTACTTCATAAATTAAAGTTTGGTCAGAACATCAGAGAGGAAGGACCAGAAAGTCATAAGAAAAAATCAGGGACTCCTACTATGGGGGGTATTATATTTATAATATCTACTATCATCACAGTATTTATTATTCTTAAAAAACCAGGATCAGAAACCATTCTTGCTCTATTTGCTTTTATAAGTTTTGGGTCAATAGGATTGTTGGATGATTTATTAAAAATTATTAATAAAAAGAATGAAGGACTTAAAGCTTATCAGAAGATGCTTCTATTGCTTATTGTTTCTTCAATAATCGCTTTTTATGCATATTTTAGTCCTAAAATTGGAAGCAGCATAATAATTCCATTTACACACATAACCTTTGATTTAGGAATTGTCTATGTTCCATTTGTAATTTTTTATTTTGCATCAGCAACAAATGCAGTTAATTTAACTGATGGATTAGATGGTCTTGCGACAAGTATAACTTTATTAGTAATGACTTTTTTAGCAGTAATTAGTTATTCTACCGGGCATTACACACTTGCAATCTTCTCTTCAATAGTTGCGGGAGCTTTACTAGGATTTTTAAGGTATAATGCTCATCCAGCACAAATATTTATGGGCGATACGGGTTCTTTAGCCTTAGGAGGAGCAGTAGCAGTTGTAGCAATGATACTTAAACTAGAACTAATATTTATTATTGTTGGTGGAGTTTATGTTGCAGAGACAATTTCTGTAGTATTACAAGTTACTTCTTTTAAGTTGTATAAGAAGAGAATTTTTAAAATGGCCCCGCTGCATCACCATTTTGAATTAAGTGGGTGGCATGAAACTAAGATTGTTACAGTTTTTTCTATAATTACTGTTATACTATGTTTGATAGGATTTTTATCATTAATGCAGGTAAGAGGATTGTCCTTATAAGTAATTTAAATAGGAGGATAAGTTATGAATAAACCCAAAGTAAAGATGGGTCAAGTTGATTTTATATTATTTTCAACTATTATGCTGTTAGTAGCCATAGGAATAATAATGGTTTACAGCGCAAGTTCATACACGGCTCTACATAGTAAAAGTTATAATTATGATGATATGTTCTTTCTAAAAAAGCAAGTTTTGTGGGGAATAATAGGAATAACCTTTATGATTATTGCTATTAAAATAGATTATCATGTATATAAAAAATATACTGGAATATTTATTATTATTACAGTAATACTTCTTTGTGTAGTATTTGCTTTCCCAGATAATCATGGAGCAAGAAGGTGGATTTACCTTCCAGGAGGAACATCAATTCAGCCCTCGGAAATAGCTAAGTACGTAGTGGTACTGTACCTAGCTAAAAGTATTGAACAAAAGGGAGAAAAGATAAATTCCTTTAGATATGGTGTACTTCCATATTTAATTGTATCAGGTTTTTTTGCCGGACTTATTCTTTTAGAGAAAAACCTAAGTATTGCATCAGTAATAATGATAGTAACTATTATTGTCTTGTTTTCTTCAGGTTGTAAAAAGAAACATATAGGAATTTTAATGTCTCTGGTTGGCGCTGCAGGAATAGCATTTACTGTGCTTGAACCATATAGAATGAATAGATTATTAAGCTTTCTAAATCCTTGGGAAGATCCTAAAGGAGCAGGATATCAGCTAATACAGTCTTTACTTGCTCTAGGCTCTGGAGGGATAATGGGAATGGGATTAGGTCAGTCAAGACAAAAGTGCTACTACATTCCTGAACCACATAATGACTTTATATTTGCAATAATTGGAGAAGAATTAGGGCTTATTGGTTGTTTAATGATTATTCTCTTATTCTCTATATTTATATGGAGAGGTATAAAAAATGCTATAAGAGCTAAAGATGTCTTTGGAACTGTATTTGCTATTGGAATAACTAGTGTCGTTGCTATACAATGTATTATAAATATTGCTGTAGTAACTGGTTCAATGCCAGTAACTGGGGTTCCACTACCCTTTATTAGCTATGGAGGATCATCTTTAGTAATAAACTTAACGGCTATGGGGGTTCTTCTTAATATATCTAGACAAACAACTTGATAATGAATATAAGCATTGTGTCAACAATGCTTTATTTGCGTTAGAATTAATTTAATTAAAAAAAAGATTAAACACATTTTATATTAATTTACAATGTGGTATTATATAGATATAGTTTATTACATTAAGGAGAAAAAAATAATGTCTAAGGATTTAACTAGTAATACTAACAATAGAAATATAAGTAAAAACTATTTAATCGAAAAGCGAAGAAGAAAAAGAAAGATAAAAAGATATTTTTTTCTTTTAATTATATTAATATCTGTTAGTATAACCTTGTGTTTGAAACTAAATTATTTTAATATTAATAACATAGATGTTATTGATAATAGAAATATTCCTTCAGAAGAAATTATTAAGCTTTCAGCAATAACTAAAGGGAATAATATTTTTTATACAAATTTGAAAAAAAGTAAGGCTAATATATTGAGTAATTCGTATATATTAAATGTAAATATAAAAAGGAAATTACCCAATACCATACAAATATTTATTCAAGAAAGATCAGCAATTTTTTATATTAAAAAGGGGGACATATATTTAATAGTAGATAGAGAAGGAGTAATTTTGGAGGAAAAACAAAAGATAGATTCAATGAAGCTTATTAAATTGGAAGGCTTTGATAAAGATAATTATAAGCTTGGAGAAGCAATAGAAACTAAGGATGAGAGAAAGCTTAAACTTATCGGAGAAATAACAACTATGATAGAAAACTTGCAAGATGGGGTTCCAGAACCCTCAATTGTAAATATAGAAGATTTAACAGATATAAAGTTTTTTTATGGAGATATGATGATTAAATTTGGGACTAGTGAAGATTTTACTACTAAGTATAATAGAGCATTAAATATTTTAATTCAAAACAAACTTATAAAGAAGTCTGGATATATTGACGTAAGTTTTAAAGGAGATCCTGTATTCTTTTTAAAGGACTAGGGGGATTTATATGAATAGAGCAAGATCACAAATTTCGGTTGGGGTTGTTTGTGTTTTATTAGGTTTTATGCTTACATATCAGCTAAAGGCTGTTATGCAGCAAAAAAAAGAGCAAGGTGATACAAGAAGTGTAGCACAAATCACTATAGAGGTTGAACAACTAAATAAACAAAAGCAAACTTTAGAAAGTAAGGTAAAAGAGTTAGAAACTGAAATTAAAAATTATGAAAAAGCTGCTTCTAGTAACAGTGAATTATCTAAAGAAGTAGTAAAGAAGCTAGAAGAAACTAGAATTTTGACAGGAAGTGTTGATGTTATTGGACAAGGAGTAGTCATATACATTACTCCTCAAGGGGAATTCTTCTCCAATTCTAATGAAGGGCCAACAATACTAGATATAGACTTAATTAAGCTTGTAAATGAATTGAATGCAGCAGATGCTGAGGCTATATCTATAAATGATATAAGAATTACTTCTAGAACAGGAATAAGAAGTGCTAGCAATTATATTACAATTAATGAAGAAAGAATATCTCCATATAAACGAATAACTATAAAAGCAATTGGAGATAAAGTAAAATTAAAAAAAGCTTTAGATTTCCCAGGAGTATTAACTGGAGGATTTACTGGGGCTGAAATTAAATATGAAGTTCTTGATAATATTAAAGTAAATAGAAATAATGGAGACTTGAAATTTCAATATGCAAAACCTATAAAAAATGACTAGAGGTGTTTTTAATGGTTATATTTGTTGGACTATTAATTGGAACAATATTAGGATTATTTTGGAATATTAACATACCTATGAGATTTTCACCTTATATATCTGTGGCAATATTTGCCTGCTTAGATTCCGTTTTTGGAGCTATTAAAGCATCCATAGATAAAAAGTTTAGAGCTGATGTGTTTATTTCAGGTTTTTTTGGTAATGCGGTTCTTGCTGCTGCATTAACTTATTTAGGAGATAAACTTGGAATGCCAATATATTTAGCTGCAATTATAGTATTCGGGGAAAGAATATTCAATAATTTTGCATCTGTAAGAAGATTATTACTAGAAAGGGCAAGGTCACATCAGTGAGGTGATTATTAGATGAAGACAAATGAAGCTACAATATTTGTTTTTATAGCTTCTATTATTATTGGAGTACTTATTTCAACCAGCATTAACTTTAGAAAAATAAATAATATGATGTTTTTGACACCTGCTGAGTACCAAGAGGCTTATGAAAATACAAGTAAATTAAATAATGATATAAGTAAATTATCAAAACAATATGACGAATATTATAATAAGCTTCAAAGTTACAAGAATAATGAAAATAATTTATTATCTGAAGTAAATAAGGAAATTGCTAATAATGAAATGATTTTAGGCTATACTGATATTGAAGGAGAAGGTGTAGTAATTGAATTAGATGATGGAACTGAAGAAGCTCAAGGAGAGGTTATTGATCCAAATGACTGGTGGGCAAAAACTGTCCATGATAATGATGTTGTAAATGTTATAAATGATCTGAAAATAGCTGGTGCTGAAGCTATTTCAATTAATGGTCAAAGATTAACAGATAGATCAAATATTTTATGTTGGGGAGTATTTATAGAACTAGATGGAGTTAAAATTCCTGCACCATTTAATATAAAGGCTATTGGAGATAAAGAAAAGATATTTAGTTATATGATTGCTGATGGAGGATATTTATCTTTTCTTAAAATTAGAGGAATAAACTTAAATATTTATAAAGAAGATAAAGTTCAAATATTAGGAAATGATAAAAAGACTATGTATAGTTATATGAAAGAAATCAAAGAAAAATAATAGACAATAAGTAAGGGGAAGGTTAGAGTGTCAATAAAGGAAAGAATTGATGATTTAAAAGATCAGATACCGATCCATGCAAATTTAATTGCTGTTTCTAAGACTAGAACATTAGAAGAAATTGAAGAAGCATACCTTACTGGTATAAGGGATTTTGGAGAAAATAAAGTTCAAGAATTGGTAGACAAATATGATAAATTCCATAAAGATGTAAAATGGCATTTTATTGGACATCTTCAAAGGAATAAAGTAAAATATATAGTAGGTAAAGTATTTTTAATACATTCACTTGATAGTATTCAGCTGTTGAATGAAATTGAGAAAAAATTTGCTTCTGCTGGAGAGACGGCAAATGTATTAATTCAAATTAATATAGGAAGAGATGAAAATAAATCTGGAATTTTGATAGAAGCTTTAGAAGAACTTATTTCTGCCTGCGAAAAATGCAATAATGTTAAAGTTCTTGGATTAATGACAGTAATTCCAAAAGGAGATGAAAGCAGCAATAGAAAGTATTTTAGAAAAATGAAAGAGATTTTTGATGATTTAAAAACTAAAAACTATAAAAATATTTCTATGGAATATCTTTCAATGGGAATGAGTGGAGATTATAAAATAGCTCTAGAAGAAGGAGCTAATGTAATTAGAATTGGTGAAGGTATATTTGGAAAAAGAAATTACAATAATAAATAGGAGGTATACGAATTGGCTGGTAAAATAGTAAATAAAGTAATGGATTTTTTAGGACTTGAAGAAGAAGTTGACGAAATAGAGGAAGTTGAAAATACTAATGAAGAAGAAGTATCAGAAATAGACAATATCATTTCTTCAAGTAGTAATTCTAAAAAGCAAAAAGGAAAAGTTGTTAGCATCCATACTGCTGCTAATGCAAAAATTTTGATTGTTAAGCCAATGGATTATGATGAGGCAATAGAAATTTGTGATAATTTAAAAAATAGAAGAATACTTGTGATTAATATGACAAACTTAGAAGCAAAAATTGCTCAAAGACTTTTAGACTTTATGGCTGGTGCAAGTTATGCCTTAGGAGGCTCCTTAGAAGAAGTAGAAAAAGGAGTATATGTAATTTCACCTTCAAATGTAGAAATTTCTAATGAGCTAAAAAATGAATTGTCTAGCAAGGGAATATTAAACTGGACTAAATAATAACTGGAGGAAATGATGGTTATTTTATACAATGCTGTAGGTTTACTTTTTCAATTTTTAGAGACATTGATAATCATAGAAGTTCTATTGTCTTGGGTTTATAGAGGAGAAAACTCCTTAACAAGATTATTACATATTTTTACGGATCCATTTTTAATACCTGGAAAAAGAATTCAGGAAAGAATTATTCCAGGATTGCCAGTGGATTTTTCACCTGTAATAGCTTTATTTATATTAATGCTATTAAGAAATGTTATTTATTCTATTTTAAGGTTATTCTAAGATGAATAAAAAAGAATTTCTTTCTAAAATAAACTATGAAGATAAGATTTTATTGTCAAATATATTTGAAAAAATAGAACTTAGTAATAAAATAAATAAACCTATATATCTTAATGAGTTTTATACACCAAATGTTTGGAAGGCACTGCTTTCTTTTAAGAAGGACTTAGGTATTGAAATGGGAACGTATGGAATCTTTGAAGATAGTGATAGAAGAGTAATTAGCTTTTTACCTTATGGATTCCAAGAAGATATAAACTTATATCCATTGAATTTGATAAAAATTAAGAATAAGTCATCATTTAGTCATCTTTCTCATTCAGATTTTCTAGGAACCTTAATGGGACAAGGTGTTAAACGTGAAAAATTTGGTGATTTAATCCTTAAGGATCAGATTTGTTATGTTCCTATTTGTAAGGATATTTTGCCATATATAAAAGAGAATTTAAAGAGAATAGGTGGTAGTCCTTGTGTAATTGAAAGTATAGATTTTACCAAAGAGGAGATTCCAAGCTTTAATTTTGAAGAAAAAATCATCATAGCTTCTTCCTTTAGAATTGATTGTGTGGTATCAGTTTTTACAGGAAAATCAAGAGCAGTATCTGTTGAAATGATTAATAAGGGAGCTGTACTTATAGACTACGAGAGAATTAATGAAAAAGATACAGATGTAAAACTTAATTCTATAATCACAGTTCGTGGTTATGGTAAGTTTAAAATTCAGAGTATTCAAGGTAAAACACAAAAGGATAGGGAAAAGATTCTTATAAAAA
Source organism: Clostridium homopropionicum DSM 5847 (assembly GCF_001263795.1). Classification (GTDB taxonomy): domain Bacteria; phylum Bacillota; class Clostridia; order Clostridiales; family Clostridiaceae; genus Clostridium_H; species Clostridium_H homopropionicum. The sequence goes on along the minus strand of NZ_LHUR01000011.1, from coordinate 109,832 downwards.
AATACATATGAGCATGAGGTGATAAACTTGATAATTACATCAATGGATATAAACAATAAAGATTTTAAGAAAAATTTTAGAGGCTACGATTGCGACGAGGTAGATGAGTTTTTAGATAAGGTAGCAGAAGATTATGAGACTATATACAAGGAGAATTCTTTATTAAAGGATAAGTTAGAGTTATTAGAAGAAAAACTAAAGCATTATTCAAAAATTGAAGCTACTATTCAAAATACTTTGCTGCTGGCACAAAATGCTGCAGATCAAGCTAGGGAGACGGCTAAAAATGAATCAGGGCTTATTATTAAACAAGCAAATGATTCTTCAAAGAAAATAATAGATAAGGCACATAACGAAGTAATTAAGATAAATGAGGATTATGAAAAAGTTAAACAAGAATTCATGAGATTTAGAGCTAAGTTCAAAAATTTTATGAGTTCTCAATTGGATACATTTAATGAATTAGAAAGAGACTTCCTTAAAGAATATAATGTAGGAGTTACTTCAGATTATTCTAAAATTGAGCCAAAAGGAATTGAAAACAAAAGTGAAAATGTAAAAATAAATGAAAAAGAAATAAAAGAATTTAATAATAATGATTTAGAAGCTATTAAAAGTTTCTTTGCAGAAGATAATTAAGGTTCCACTAATTTTGTGGACCTTTTCTTTTGCAGAAAATGGCCATTATTGACAATAAATTTGCTTTACTGTATTCTTATATAAGCAAATATTTTAAGTGATGGAGGAAAGAGAATGGTTATAGGAATTATTGGAGCAATGGACGAAGAAGTAAAAATATTGTTAGATAATATAATAATAGATAATAAAATGATTAAAGCAAAAATGGAATTTATATCTGGAACTTTGTGGGGCAAAAATGTAGTAGTGGTAAGGTGCGGCATAGGAAAGGTTAATGCCGCAGTATGTACACAAATTTTAATTGATGATTACAAAGTAGACAATATAATAAATGTTGGAGTTGCTGGAGGAATTGGCATAGAAATTAATCCTGGTGATATTGTTGTAGCTGATTCTTTAGTTCAGCATGATATGGATACTTCAGCATTTGGAGATAAGCTTGGCCAAATACCAAGATTAGAGGTTTTTGATTTTAAATGTGATAATAAACTTGTAAGAATTGCAAAAGAAGCTTGTAAAAGCAGCAGTGGTCATAAAAGCTTTGTAGGAAGAATAGTATCTGGTGATCAGTTTATAGCAGATGTTAATAAAATTAAATGGTTACAAGGGGAATTTAGGGCACTTGCCTGCGAAATGGAGGGTGCTAGTATAGCACAGGTTGCTTACCTAAATTCTTTACCCTTTGTTATCATTAGATCAATATCTGACAATGCTAATAGTGGTGCTCACATTGATTTTGAAAAATTTATTCCTATAGCAGTTGAAAACTCAACTAAAATATTAAAAAATATGCTTGAAGCTATGTAACTTATAAATAGAGTTTTTATGTAATAAAATAGGCTCCTTTAGAGAAAATAATAACAGAGTTATTAATAATAAAGGAGCTGTTACAATGGAAAAGGCAAGGATTGAATATTTTAAAGATAAATTACTTAAGGAAAAAGAGAGAGTTGAAAAACTAATAAAACAAATTAAGGAATTTGAAGGAATTGATTCAGATAGTGAATTATCCTCTGAATTATCCCTTTATGATAATCATCCGGCAGATACTGCTCAGGAGCTAATTGATAAAGAAAAGGGAGCTGCTCTTCAAAAAAATGAAATAGAAATTTTAAATTCCATAAATGATTCACTTAAATCTATAGAAAAGGGTACCTATGGAAAATGTAATGCCTGTGGTAAAAAAATTGATGAAGAAAGATTAGAATTTATACCATATACACAGTATTGTTTAGATTGTAAAAAAGAGCAGGTAAAATCCATGCCTGGAGATTCTAAAAACGAACCTCCTGAAGAAGAGGTTTTGTATCCACCTTTTGGCTATGGATATAATGACTTTAAAGATAAAGTAGGTTTTGATGCTGAGGACAGTTATCAAAGTGTTGATAGATTTAATTCTATGGAAAAAGTGTACGATTATGGTGACTACTATGAAGATGAGGATATTGGTTTTGTAGAGGAAATAGAAAAGATTAGTAATGAAGAATATAAGAGACAATTACCTGATTAGATGTAGGTTTTATAAATCTAAATATAATTCACAAGGGGTTGGGGAATAATTGGTTATAATATTAATAGTAGTACTTGGTTTATTCTTAGATAGAATTACTAAGCTCTGGACTTTGAGAACTCTTGCAAATGGTAATGACATAGTAATAATTAAAGACTTTTTTTCCCTTCAATATGTTGAAAACAGAGGTGCAGCCTTTGGCATTTTTCAAGGGAAGGTTATTGTATTGGCAATTGTAACCTTTTTTGTAATAATGGGGATGATATATTATCTGTACAAAGAAGGAGCTAATTCTAGAATTATGACAATCAGCTTTTCTTTAATAATAAGTGGAGCTTTAGGGAATCTATATGATAGAGTTTTTTATAAATATGTAGTAGATTTTGCTCTTTTACATTACAAGGAAGTATACTATTTTCCTAATTTTAATATTGCGGATGTATTAGTTGTGTGTGGTACTATTTTACTTGCATTTTATATATTGAAAGAAGGTAAATGATGGAGTTAAGAAAAATAATAGTAGATAAGGAAGCTGAGAATACTAGACTTGACGTATTTCTTTCAAAAATATTTGAAGATAAATCAAGATCTTATATTCAAAAACTTATTGAAGGTTCTCATATTTTAGTAAATAATAAAGAGAAAAAAAGCAATTACAAGTTAAATAACAATGATATAATTACTATAGAATTGCCAGAAGTACAAGAGTTAGTAGTTGAGGCAGAAAATATTCCATTAGATATATTGTATGAAGATGAAGATGTGGTAGTCATTAACAAGCCTCAAGGCATAGTTGTTCATCCCGCACCGGGAAACTATAAAGGTACTTTAGTAAATGCATTGCTTTATCATTGTGAAGATTTATCTGGAATAAACGGTGTTGCAAGACCTGGAATTGTACATAGGATAGATAAAGACACTTCAGGGATATTGGTTATTGCTAAAAATGATAAGGCACATAATAAATTAGCTGAACAATTGAAAAATCATTCAATGATTCGAGAATACATTGCTTTAGTAGAGGGAAGGATAAAACAAGATAAAGGTGTAGTAGATAAACCTATTGGTAGAAATCCTAAAGATAGATTAAAAATGGGTATTGTAAGTGGAGGAAAGAGAGCAGTTACCCATTACGAAGTCATAGAAAGATTTGAAAAAAATACCTTAATTAAATGCATTCTTGAAACAGGTAGGACCCATCAAATTAGATTGCATATGTCGCATATAGGATATCCAATTGTTGGAGATCCTGTGTACGGAATAAAGAAACAAAAGTTCAATCTAAGAGGTCAAATGCTTCATGCAAAAAAATTAGGTTTTATTCATCCAAGTACTGGAGAATATATGGAATTTGAAAGTTCACTTCCTGAATATTTTACTCATATATTAGATCTACTTTCTAATAAAGAAAATAAAAATTAACTATTGATTTTATAGGGGGAAAACCATGGAGTTTAAGTCAGTATTGTTAGATGAAAAGGCTATGAAGAGGACTCTCACCAGAATAGCTCATGAAATAATCGAGAAGAATAAAGGAGTAGAGGACATAATATTAATAGGAATTCAAAGAAGAGGGGTTCCTATAGCACAAAGACTTGCAAAGTTAATAGAGGAGTTCGAGGATGTTGCAGTAAAGGTTGGCAGTGTTGATATTACCTTATATAGAGATGATTTAACTGAATTAGGTGAACAACCCTTGATTAATAATAGCAGTATAGATCTAGATGTTAGAAATAAAAAAGTGATTTTAGTAGACGATGTACTATATACTGGAAGAACTGCTAGAGCAGCAATGGAGGCAATTATTAAACAGGGAAGGCCTGCTAATATACAATTAGCAGTACTTATAGATAGAGGGCATAGGGAACTTCCTATTAGGGCAGATTATGTAGGGAAAAATACACCTACTTCTAGAAAAGAATTAGTTGCTGTAAAAGTAAATGAAATTGATGATGAGGATTCTGTAAAGTTATATGAGTTAATGTAATAAAAGTTGGTTTGATTAATCAAACCAACTTTTATTACATTAAGGTTACATTTAGACTTTTTTTAAATTAGGTTCCTGTGGAGTTATATATATAGTTTGATTAGTGTAGTATATTACCATTCCTGGTTTCGCCCCATTAGGTTTTTTTAGATTTTTAATTTCTGTATAATCTACTGGGACATTAGAAGAATTTTTAGACTTACTGTAATAAGCAGCTAAGTTTGCAGCTTCTTCTAGGGTTTTACTTGGTATCTTGCCATTGGCTTTAATTACAACATGTGAACCAGGTATGTTTTTAGTATGAAGCCATATATCATTTTTATTTGCAAACTTTAAACTTAGATAATCATTTTGTATATTATTTTTTCCAACATAAATATCAAAACCATCGCTAGATATATAATGCATTGGTTTGGACAGTTTAGTTTTATTATTTTTATTAGACTTCTTAAATTTTATATAACCAGTTTCAATTAGCTCTTTCTTTATATCTTCAATTTCATTATAATTATCTACATTGTGAATATTAGTTAATACTGAATTTAGGTATTCTAATTCTTCTTCATTTTGATTAATTTGATCTTTTGCAGACTCTTCAGATTTTTTTAATTTATTATATCTTTTGTAATAGGATTGAACGTTTTGTGAAGGAGTTTTATTTACATCTAAGCTTATAGAAATTTTATCAAAAGCGTCACTGTAATAATTGATTACTTCAATTTCCTTCATTCCTTTTTCTATTGCATAAATATTTGCTGTTAATAATTCACCATAAAGTTTATATTTTTCTTTATCCTCGCATTCCTTTAAGGTAGAAGTTAGAATTTTGTGTTTTTTTGTGCATCTATTTACATTATTAGTAACTATTTTTATTAGGTCAGAACTGGCAGCTTTAAGTCTATCAACCTTATCTTTAATATAATAGAAATCTTCCAGTAAATTAGATGGAGAGGAATAACTGATTTTATCTAAGGAAGCCATAGAGTTTAATGGAATACAGTAAAAATCTAATAATTTATTTCCATCTTTATATTCATAAAAATTAAATGTATTGCTTTTTATATCTAACATTACAGTTTTGAAATAATTAGAGATTTGTACTAAATTATCTTTATAAAAAAATATATTCAATTGATTAAGATTATGCACAATCTCTTTAGATAGTATTTTCCCAATTCCGGTAAAGATATTTGAGAAAAAAGTTTCCGTAAAATTAATATCATTGTCATTGATAAAAGATTTAACCTCGGATATTTCATAACCCAGAGGATTGAGTTTATTTGATTTAGGTGGGAAAATGTATTTAATCCCTGGTAAAACAGTTCTATATGAATTAAGGTCAGGAGAAATATGTTTAATACAGTCCATTACCAGCATATCTCTATGTCTTATTAGAGTTATATTGCTATGTCTGCCCATAATTTCTATAGCAAGTGAATAAACACTATCAAAACCAAGTTCATCTGTACTTTCGAAATCTATTGTAACAATTCTATCCAAATCTAATTGTTTTATATTGATGATTTTTGCACTAGTCAAATATTTTCTTAATACCATACAAAACATAGGAGCTTTTAGTGGATTTTGTTTATTCATATTGGTAAAATGTAGTCGAGGGTAATTAGAGCTTGAACTGATTAGTAGTTTATAGTTTTCTTTACCATTACGTATACTTAATATTATTTCATCAGATTCAGGTTGGTTAACTTTATCTACCTTGCCATTCAAAATTTTATTATTTAATTCGTTAACTATACTGCGTAGGAAAACTCCGTCTAGAGCCATACTATCATCCTTTCTAAATTATATGATAGTATACTTAAAATAAAGCATACACCATATAAGGTACTGTTAATAGTATATTATCAACAAAGATAATAATCAATATTACAAAAGATAATCGTATTGACTGAATAAACTAATTAAAGTAATATAATTATAGCATTTACAGGTGGAATAGGGGGTTGAAAACTTGAAGTTTACAAAGATGCAAGGAACAGGTAATGACTTTATTGTTATAGAAGATTTTGATTTAAAATTATTAAATGAGCAGGATAAATTTGCACAAAAATTATGTGATAGAAGATTTGGAATAGGAGCAGATGGTATTTTATTTGTAAGAAAAAGTGAAGTTGCTGATATCAAAATGGAGATTATAAATGCTGATGGCTCTTATGCGGCAATGTGCGGAAATGGTATAAGATGCTTTGCAAAGTATGTTTTAGATGAAAAGCTGGTAAGTGATAATAATATAAAAATTGAAACTGGAGATGGGATAAAGATAGCTGATGTAAATCTAGATAAAAATGGAGCAGCTAATGTAACTATAGATATGGGTAACTATTCTCTAAATCCAAAAGATATACCAGCAGAATCTGAAGACACAATAATTAATAAAAAAATAGTGGTTGGAAATAAGGAATATGAAATAATTTCTATGCTAATGGGAGTTCCTCATACAGTTATTATATCAAAATTAGATGAAGTGGACATTAACGAGGGTAAAGCAATAGAAAAGTATAATCTATTTCCAAAAGGAACCAATGTAAATTTCTGTGAAGTAATTGATAAGAATAATATAAAGGTAAAAACCTGGGAAAGAGGAGCAGGTCCAACCCTAGCCTGTGGTACAGGAAGTTGTGCTGCTGTAATAGCTTCAAATCTTATTGGACTTACAGAAAAAGATGTAAAAGTTCAAGTACCAGGTGGAGAAATGCAAATTAAAATTAGTGATAATGGAATATTTATGACTGGACCTGCGGTTACAGTATTTAAAGGACAAATCTAAGCAGCGAACCCAAATCTTAAAAAAAAAATCTTGTTATTTTTAACAAGATTTTTTTATTTTTTGATTATTTAAAATAAAATGTGTCTATAATTTCCATAAACTGTTTAATTATTGGTAAGTTGTAGGAGGTTTACATGGAATCTAGGCTTATAAACGCTTTAGTAGAAGAGGGATTAGTAGACAAATCTAGAGCTGAAACAGTGCTTTTTAATAATAAAAATATGGAAAGCTCTTTGGATAGTTTATTAATAAATAATGATTTTATAGGAAAAGAAAAGCTATATGAAATATTAGAAAGTAAATTTAAAATCCCAAGGGTTAGCTTAGATGAAGTAAAAATAGAAGAAGTAGTATTAAAATTTCTTAATAAAGAAACTGTAAATAACTATTGTATTATGCCTTTTAAGCTAGAAGGAAATAAACTTTATGTAGCTATGAATAATCCTTTAAATATAAACATTATAGATGATATTAGCTTTATGACTAATAAGGAAATTATCCCGTTTTTTGAGAAGAAAGATAGGATATTGTTTTTTATTGAATATTATTATCAAAAGAAAATCATAGAAGAATCAATTAGAGATATTAAGAAAAAAGGTTCTTTAGTTAAGTATAAAGAAAAAGTAAATTCTAATAATGGGCAAGATGAGCCTGTAATTAAACTAACAGATACCATAATTAATGAAGCGATTTTAAGAAAAGCCAGTGATGTCCATTTAGATCCACAGCAGGAAGGTGTATTAGTTAGATTTAGAATTGACGGAATATTAGTTAATAAAATGACAATTCCTAAGAATATATATCCTGCAGTATGTGCAAGAATCAAAGTCAAAGCTAACTTAGATATCTCAAAAAAGATGATACCGCAAGATGGTAAGCTGGAATATCAGTATGAAAAAATCTACCTAGATATTAGAGTAGCAACTATGCCAACTTTATTTGGAGAAAAAATTGTATTTAGATTTTTATATAGAAATGATAACTTATGTGATTTAGATAAGATTGTGATTTGTGAAGAGCAGAAAAGTAAGCTGAAGAATATATTAAAAAACAAAAGTGGGTTAATATTGGTTGCCGCTCCTACAGGAAGTGGTAAATCTACTACCTTATGTGCGTTAATTAATGAGATTAATTGTAATGATAAAAATATAGTTACCATTGAAGATCCAATAGAGTACATAATTCCTGGTATCAATCAAATAAATGTTAACTATAAAGCTGGATTGAGCTTTTCTACAGGCCTTAGAAGCCTTTTAAGACTTGATCCAGATGTAATAATGATAGGTGAAATACGAGACGAAGAAACTGCAAAAATAGCTATTAAAGCTGGTATTACAGGACATTTAGTATTATCTACATTGCATACTAATACAACTTATGAAGCAGCCGTAAGATTGATTGATATGGGAGTTCCTGATTATTTAGTTGCAGATTCTATTATTGCTGTAATATCTCAAAGATTATTAAGAAAATTATGCCCAAAGTGCAAAGAAGCTTATTATCCTTCTGAGAAAGAGAGGCATTATCTTAAAATTAAACCCACAGATAAAATTTATAGAAAAACTGGATGTAAGCATTGTGATCATATTGGATATGTAGGGAGAGTTGCAGCTTTTGAATTATTAACTATTGATGATAAGTATAAAAAAGTAATAAAAAATACTCAAAGTTATTTAAACAAAAGCAAAACTGAAATATATAATTCAATTGATACATTAGACAATAGTATAAAGGATTTAATAAGGAAGGGAATAACATCAATTGAAGAAATGACGAGGGTTTACTATGAAGAAATATAGTTATAAAGCAATTGATCTTAACGGAAATATTATAAAGGATAATTGCTTAGCTAATGATGAAAAACAGTTATTCAAAATAATACATGAAAATGGTTTGTTCTTAATCAAGTATAAAAATTCTGAAAAAAAATTAATCAAAAATACCAAAACAAAGGTCTCACATAAAGATATTGCTATGTTTTGCAAACAACTTTCAGAGATGCTTAACTGTGGTATTAATATTTTAGAAGCTCTGAGAATTATTAGAGAGGATAAAATAAATAAATATTTAAAAAATTGCCTTCTAGAATTAGAAGAAATGATCTATAAAGGGTACAGTATACATAAAAGCATGAGTTTGTTCCCAGAAATATTTCCAGCATTTATGCTTGAAATTATAGAAGTAGGAGAAAAAAGCGGACGATTAGAAAAAGTATTATCCAATTTAAGCAAATATTATTTAGCTAAATATAAGTTAAATAAGAGATTAAAGTCTGCAGCTATATACCCAATAATGATTTTCATAATCTCAATAGTATTTATTTTTATAATATTTACAAAGGTGCTGCCCAATTTAGCCTTGGCAATTAGTGATATGACTAATAAGCTGCCTAGTAACCTTGAAACACTTTTAAAATTAAATACCATATTCTCATCCTTTGAATTCAAATTTGGCTTACTAGCTTGTACATTACTTTTATATTTGCTAATAAAACAGAATAAATATAAAGGCTTTTTTCAGAGTTATAAATATAAAATACCAATAATCAAAAAAGTATTTTTAGAAATAAATCAAATGAAGTTTTCAAATGAATTTTACATTTTAATAGGTAGTGGTGTTTCAATAGTAAACTCACTGGAGATTATTGAAGAAAGCACAAAAGATAATTTTTTAAAGGAAAAGTATAAAAATATAATTTATTCAGTAAATCAAGGCGAAAGTTTATCCCAATCCTTAGAAAAAAGCAATTTATTTCATGGAATATTTCTTTCTATGGTTAGAATTGGGGAGGAGGCAGGTTCCTTAGAAGAAATGCTGAAAGTTGTTTTGGAGATAAATGAAATAAATATAAATGAGTTTATAAATAAAATATCAAAACAAATTGAGCCAGTAGTAATTATTGTAGTAGGTTTTATTGTCTCAGCAATTGTAATGAATATATTTATTCCTATAATAGACTCAATGTATTCATTAGATATATTTTAGGAAAATTGGAGGGAAATTATGACTTTGAATAAAAAAAGAAAAGGCTTTACTTTAATAGAATTAATACTAGTTATGTCAATTATTTTAGTAATTTCAAGTTTACTAATGCCAAAATTAAATGGATATAGTTCAAAGGCTCAGGTTTTAAAGGTTGTAGATACTGGAAGACAAATATATATGGCGGCAATGGAAAGTTACACAAGTGGAAATGAACAATTTGATAAGACTAAACTAACTACTTCAGTAAAAAGTTTACTAGGTATCGACTTAGTTGATGTGGCTAATAATGCTGGTGAAGTTACTATAAGCTATAAGGTCGATGAAAAAGGGTATTCAATAAACTTTAATACAACATCGAGTAATTCTTTCACTGTAAAAGATTCTGGAGGTACACAAATATATCCTAAATAATTAAAAGGCTAAAATAGGTTATATTATTAAATTTACTATGATTAAGTATAAAAGAAGTGGCTTTACGCTTATGGAGTGTATTATTTGTATTGGCATTCTATTATTCATTGCAAGCTTTTCAATAACTGGTATTCTTAAACTTAATAGTTCACTAACTAATAATGTAAGTGTTGATTATTATAATAATTATATTTTAAATATTTTTAGTAATTCTACGAAGTATTGTAAAGAAAAAAATAAAGGTGGATATCTACTTTTCGAAGACAATGGGACTATTAAATTTTTTTGCAATAATGTTAAAGTGGAAGCTTTTGAGATACCAAAAGGCTTTAAATTCCTAAACACTGAAACCTTTAATAAAATCATAGAAATTAATAATCTAGGTATACTAACAAAGGCCTGCACAATAAAATATGCTAATTTAGAAGGAGATATAAATTCTATAACAATAAGAGTAGGTACAGAATATGTCCAAATTAAAGAGAAATAAGGGCTACAGCCTCATTGAAGTAATATGTAGTCTTTCTATTTTGCTTATTTTAACTTCGTATTTAATTAGTTATCAATATAAATATTATAATTTAAAAAAACAGAATATTGATATGGTTAATAGGCTTTGCTTTGTAGAGGCTGTATGCAATAATTTTAAATTCCATTATAGCTATGAGGAGCTAATTAATTTTTTAAATTACAATAAAGCAGCAAGTGAGAAAATTTTTTATATTAATAAAACTAATTTGAATTTAGAGAAATTAAACACAAATGGGCTTATTGATATTCTTTCAGATAAGCAGGAAGCATATCCTTATTTAAAGCTTTCGTTCAATCTTACTGATGAAAATATTATAATTATTGATTTATTTTATGTATATATGAGAACTAATAAAGAAGAAAGTTTAAATTTTAGATTTACTAAAGGAGACTTTTAGCTTGAAAAAGGGATTTACGCTAATGGAGCTAATTATTTCATTGGCAATAGTATTTATGGTTATTTTAATAGAAATTAAAATTTTTTCTCAAGAAGTCTACACATTTAAAGAATTTATTAAATCAAATAGAAATGAAGTTTATTCTAGGGAGGCTTTAAGATTTATAGAAGGGGAGATAAATGATTTTAATAATAAAACTATTAAGGTTTATGATGATAAGATTTTATTTGAAAAGATTAATGGTGATAAAAATACCTTAAAGCTTTATAAAATGACTAATGGAAACAATAAAATTGTAATTTCCTATTATAAAGCACTTACTAGCAAGATTACAACAAACACTGTTGTAGATGATATAAAAGATTTAAATATTAGCTATAATGCTAATTTGGTGTATTTATCTATATTCACTTTAAATGGGGAGAAATATGAAAGATGTTTTGGCTCAAAAAAAATAGTAAAGGCTTTGTAACTATCTATACATTATTAATTTTAAGTATAATATTTTCATTAATATTTTTTACATTAAAGCTAGAAATAATGAAAAATAGATACAATAGTACTTGGATTAATGTATTGACTAAAGAAAGTAAAAAAGAAGAGGTTAGAGTTTATCTTTTAAGTAAACTAGTTAATTATTCCTATGATTATATAACAGCGGAGCTTATAGAAGATAGTATTCTTCAGGAAGCGTTAAAATCTGCCGGAAGAATATACTATAATGCTTCTTATTTGGAGTATAATGAAAAGGATAAAAAAATAATACTTACTTTGGTAAGTGAAGACAATTCTAGAATAATTGAAAAATATAGTTATATTATTAAAGAGAATAAAATTAAATTTGAAATGTAGATTTTAAAAAGAGATCAGGAGTAAAAAATGTTTATAAAAGACAAAGTAATTACAGTTGGTAGCAATATTATTAATATTTATACTGTTAACAGTAAGAACAAGATAGAAGAAGTGAAGAACGTAGACGATATCACAAGTTTAGATAAAGAGATAAATAAGGAAAATCTATATATTTTGTTAGAGAACGAAGAAATACATATAAAGAAGCTATTACTTCCTAATACAAGTAATAATAATATTAACTCAATAATTATGAATAAGCTAAATTACCTATATGGTAAAAATACACAAGATATCTACTATACTTATAGTAAATGGGAAAGTAATAATAAGGAAATAGAAATAATTCTATATTGTATAAATTGCCATAAAAATAGAATTAGAAATTTACAAAAGAATAAATTTCAGATTAAAAAAGTTAATTTAATTCAACTGTGGTATATTAAATACTACCAAAAGAGCATTGTAGAAAAAGACTACATTGTAATAATTAAACATAATAGCAGCATATATACTTTATACTTCTGTGATAAAAGGCTGTTAAGTAATCAAATTACCACAGAAGAAAATCTTTTATCTAGTCTTATCTTTATAATAAATAAAATGAAAGTCTATAATTGCATTTTTACTAAGGTCTATTCTATAAATTTAGATCAAAAGATTATAGAGAAATATTTAAAACTAGATTTTGAAAAAGATAAAATTAATATCAATGTAATAAATCTAGGAAGCATTACTGAAGAAGAAATAATCGGGTACTACATTGAAAATAGGAGAAAATAATTGTTATGGATGAATATAACTTTTTGTCTATTGAACAAAGGACAAATTTATATAAAAGAGCAAAAAATATAGATAGAAGTTTTTATTTAAGCTTATTATTAGTCTTATTGATATTTTTATTTAGGCTATATTCATTTAGGAATCAGATTAAGGAATTAAATCTAATTATTGAAAGCAGTAGAAATAAAGCTGTATTTAATAATTTAACAATGGACAAAAATAATATTAGCAGAAGCATTAATACATATATGAATATTACTAATATGCTTAAGGAAAATAAAGAATCCTATGATTTTGATAAGTTAATGGTTGAGAACAATGTAATAAAAATTGAAAATTATTTAATTGATAGTGCTAAAGCTGCTAATTTAATAAACTATTATGAAAAAAATTTTAAAGTCTTAAATTTACATATGGAAGATAGCAGTGACAATAAAGTGAATTTAATCATGGAATTAGAGGTTATAAAAAATGAAAAATAATCGGAATAATTATATTAAACTGACTTTAATAGTTTTATTTTTCACTTTATCTTTGATCCTAAATTATTTTGAAAAAAGTGAAATTATAAATAGGGAAGAGAAGATTGAGCAGGAATGTTATTCTGCAGTTACAATTGAAAGAGAGCCTAAAAGTTTTAGTGATATTTTAGAGTCAATTGTAGATAAAAAATATCTAAAAGTTAAAAAAATATCTAATAGTACTATGGATAATGATTTAATTAATGTAATTATAGAATTTCAAGGAGAACTATTACTGCTTAATAATTTTATGGAAAGTATTAAATTAAATAATGATATACATAGTGTAGATAAAATAGAATTAAAAAAGAATGAAGATAAAACATACACTGGAATTTTAGACATAAACTTTTACTCAGTAAAAAAATAAAATAATGTTAATCAATATATAAAATTTGTAAATAATAATAAATGTATTTGCAAATATTCGCAAGTTTTGATAAAATATCATTGGTCAATTAAATAGTCTGGTATTAATATGAATTTTAGGGTTATAATAATAATATAATTGAATAGTGGAGGGATACATAATGATTTCAGCTGGAGATATAAGAAAAGGAACTACTTTTGAGTTAGATGGACAAGTATTTACTGTAATTGAGTTCTTACATGTTAAACCTGGTAAAGGTGCAGCTTTCGTAAGAACTAAGCTTAGAAACGTAATTAATGGAGGGGTTACAGAAACTACTTTTAACCCAACTGCTAAGCTTCAAGAGGCAGTAATTGAAAGAAAAGAAATGCAATATTTATACAGTGATGGTGAGTTATACTACTTTATGGATCAAGAAACTTTTGAACAAATTCCATTAAGCTTTGAACAAGTAGAAGAAGCAATTAAATACTTAAAAGAAAACATGTTTGCTGTAATTAAGTTTTATAAAGGAAGTGCTTTTTCTGTTGAAGCACCTAACTTTGTTGAATTACTTATAGTAGAATGCGAGCCAGGTGTTAAAGGAAATACAGCTACTAATACTTTAAAACCTGCAAAATTAGAAACAGGTGCTGTAGTTGGAGTTCCTTTATTTGTAAATGAGGGAGAAACAATTAGAGTAGATACAAGAAATGGAGCATACATGGAAAGAGTCTAGTTAAAGACTATCCTAAAGGAAGTGTTATAATGAGTTCTCTAATGTCCCAAATAGAGTCGGTAAAAACAGCTATTGATAAAATTGGTCAATTTGCTAATTCCGAAGAGAAAGACATATTAATTAAGCTTACCGGTATTATAGAAGAAATGGCCAATAGAATAGAAAAAATGGAAAATATTCAAGGGGAAATAAATGAATACGTAACAATCTTAGATGAAAACTTAGGAAATATGGAAGATGAAATCTATGGATTTGAAGAAGAAGAAGAGGAATTTGATCCCTTTGATTATGTGGACATAAAGTGTAGTGAATGTGGTGAAATCTTAGCTGTAGAGAAAGAACTTATTAATAGTGAGAAAAGCATTATTTGCCCAAATTGTCATAATAATATTAGTATAAAAAATTAATATGATTAAAGTATGTAGGCTTTTGCCTACATATTTTTATAAAAGAATATTTTTTAATAAGATATTCTTTTTTTATTTTTTGATTTTAGTCATAAATAAACTATAGAGTAAATAAAAATTTATTAAGAAAGGAGGATAAGAAAAATGAACACTAAAGATATATTTGATATTTTACCTATTTCTATTACAGCAATTATAGAAAAGCTAAAAGATTTAAACAACCTTCAAGAAATTAGATTAAAAGTAAATAAGCCGCTTATTATTTATTCTGGGAATAAAGAAAATATTTTAGACTATATTATTACAAAAGAAAATCTAAATACAATTCTTCAGAGAATTAGCGGATATTCTATTTATGCTTTTGAAGAAGAAATTAAACAAGGATATTTGACAATAAAAGGTGGACATAGAGTTGGGATTTGCGGAACTTGTGTAATTGAAAATTATAAAGTTAAAACAATAAAAAGCATCGGTTCATTAAATATTAGAATTTCAAGAGAGGTAATTGGATGTTCAAATAAGGTGATGCAATATTTTTTTGATAAAGAAAAGCTAGTAAATACTATAATAATATCTCCTCCTAAATGCGGGAAAACAACTTTAATTAGAGATATTAGTAGAAATTTATCTGATGGCTTTAGATTATCAGATAAAAATTTTCGGGGAATGAAAGTATGTGTTATTGATGAAAGAAGTGAAATCGGAAGTTGTTATAATGGAATTCCCCAGATGAATATTGGTATTAGAACTGATATTTTAGACAATTGTATGAAAAGTGAAGGAATTATGATGGCTATTAGAAGTATGGCTCCAGATGTAATTATCTGTGATGAATTAGGAACCTTAAAGGATGTAGAAAGTGTCCTTATGGCAATGAACTCAGGAGTTAAATTAATCACTACAATACATGGATATGGTATTGAAGATTTGGAAAAAAGAGCTGTATTTAAAGAAATATTAGAAAATAAGGTGTTTGAAAGGGCAATTATATTGAACAGTAGAGAGGGAGCTGGAACCATAGAACAAGTTTATAACTTGAATAATAAAGAGAAACTTTGGAGGAGATAATTGTGTATTTAAAAATATTAGGATGTGCTTTGGTGCTAATTGGAAGCACCCTAATGGGGTTTATTTTAGGAGAAAATCTTAAAAAGAGATTTCAGCAGTTAAAGGAAATTGAACAAGCACTTTATCAATTAAAGAGTGAGATAATATACACTCATTCAACTTTACCTGAAATATTTGAAAATGTTTCTAGTAAAAGTAATAAGCCTATAAATAAATTATTTAAAGATATTTCTGAACTTTTATATGAAAACAAGGTAGAAAATGTTTTTCAAGCATTTACGAAAGCTCTAGATATGAATAAAAATATTTTAAATTTAAAGGAAGCGGACAATGAAATTCTTCTAGATTTATCAAAAAGCTTGGGACAATCAGATATTGAAGGACAAAACAATATAATATCATTAACAATCAACAAACTTGAAAATCAATTAGAAGGTGCAGAAGAAGTGATGAAAAACAACATTAAAATGTATAGATATATGGGATTTAGCTTTGGAGCTATAGTAGTCATAATGATTATTTAAACATAAGGAGGTAATCAGATGTTAGATGTAAGTTTGATTTTCAAAATAGCAGCAGTAAGTATTTTAATAATAATATTAGATAAAATTCTAGAATCAACTGGGAAAAAGGATTATGCAGTAATAACAAATTTAGCTGGAATAGTAATAGTGCTTATGATGGTTATAAATCTAATTAATAAGCTCTTTAGTACGGTGAAAACCATGTTCCAATTATAGGAGGGCAAAATGGAAATCGTAAAGGTTGTCTCATTTGCATTTATAACGCTATTTATTGTTCTTGCTTTTAAAGATCATAGGAATGATATAGCTATACATATAAGCATAGCAGCAGGAATAGCTATATTCATCTTTATGTTAGATAAAATTACGTCTATACTACAACTGCTCCAACAATTATCCTTAAAAGCCAACATTGATTTTGTTTATTTAAATATAGTTTTTAAAATATTGGGTATTGCATACTTAGCATCATTTTGTAGTGAAATATGTAAAGATGCAGGTCAAGGTAACCTAGCTTCTAAAGTAGAATTTGCAGGTAAAATACTTATTTTAGTATTGGCCATACCAATACTTATGGCGGTACTTCAAGCAATAGTTAAGATAATGTAGAGAACAAATAGGAGAAATATTATGAAAAAAGTAATATTGATTTTAATTTTATTATTTTTAATACCTATCAATGTACAAGCTACTTCATTGGATAAAGGACCTGCAGAAAATCAATCTGTTGAAGTAGAAGAACTCTATAATTACATAACAAATATGAAAACCAAATATGAAATCTTAAATGATGTAGATATAAAGACCTATGTAAAGGAATATGTAAAGAATGGTACTGGCGGATTCTCTGCTGAAAATATTGCAAAGGCAGTAATAAGTTTTGCTTTTAAGGAAGTAGTAGCCTCAGGAAAGATAATGTCTATGATAATAATCATCTGTATAATTTGTGCATTCTTAAGTAATCTGGAAAGTGCCTTCAGCAATGGAAATCTATCTAATATAGCCTACTATGCTTGTTATGCACTATTAATAGTGTTAATAGCAAAAACATTTTATATAGGAGTATCTACAGCTAAAGTAGCAATTAAAGATATGACTGATTTTATGGCTGCACTAATGCCTGTATTACTAATGCTTCTAGCAACTGTAGGGGGATTTACTCAAGCCGCTATTATGGATCCAATAATTATTGGAGTAACTAACATTAGTGCTAGAGTTTTTATGGACTTAATCATTCCGCTGGTTAGTATATCCTTCGTAATTCAATTTGTTAATAACATATCGCAAGAATATAAAGTAGACAAACTTGCAAAGTTATTGAATAAATCAATACTTTGGATTCAAGGAACAATAATGATAATTTTTATAGGGATTACAACTATACGAAGTATGACTAGTGCAACAATAGATGCTGTTGCAGAAAAAACTATGAAGTTTGCAATAGATAGCTTTGTTCCTTTTATTGGCAAAAGTCTTTCTGATGCTATCTCAACTGTAGCTGGATATTCCTTATTATTAAAAGGAGCTATTAGTAGCATTGGATTGATAATTCTTATAATCATAATAGTTTCTCCTTTAATTAAGCTATTAATAATGTCATTTATATATAAGCTAACTTCTGCATTAATTGAACCAATTAGTGATGCTAGACTAGTAAAATGCATAGCAGCTGCTGGAGACTCACTTGTTTTAATAATGACAAGTTTAATAAGCGTTTCAGTAATGTTTTTTATAATGATATCGATTATGGCATCAGCTGGTAAGAGTATTATAGGTCTATAAGGGGGAAGAATATGCTAGATGCACTTAAGAACTGGATACTAAATATTTCTACTGCAATCTTTTTTATTACAGCTGTCGAGCTGATATTACCTAACAATTCTACTAAAAAATACGCAAAATTTATTTTAGGCTTAATACTAATTACTGTTGTAATAAATCCGTTAATTAAATTTTATGACAAAAATTTCAATATGAATAGCTATGTAAATACCGCTGCAAAGTATTTTGAAGAGAAAAAGTTTAAAGAAGATTATGAGAAATATAAAAAGTCGAGTATTGAAAAGACAGCAGAAGTTTTTTCAAGTAATTTAGGAGAAATGATTTCATCAAAATTGGAAGAAAAATTTAAAAAATATAAATTCAAAGTTACCATAAATTCTGTTTACCAAGAGGAAGAGGGAAAATATGAAATATCAGGGATTAAAATTGGAGTAAATGAAGGAAACATAAGAAAGATTGAAAAGATAAACATAGGAGATAGCAAAGAAGTAAGTAGCAAGGAAACATTAAATAAAGAGCTAGAAAGTACTATAGTTGAGTTTATTAGCAAGGAATTAGATATTGATGAACAAAAAATAATGGTTTATAAAATGTAGCACAAAAAATAAGGGGTGAAATTATGGACTTTAAAAAATTTTTTAATTCTGAGAAACTTAAGGATAAAGTAAGCGAAAAAACCAATAAAAAAAACTTTATGAATTTACTGATCTTAGTTTTAGTTGGAGTGCTGCTAGCTATTCTAAGCAATACCTTTAAGGAAACCACTACTTCAAGTCTTATTCCTTCTAAAAATAATCAAATAACGGAAGTGGAAAAAACTAAAAATGTACAAGAGAATACTGAAACAATAAACAAAGAAGAACAGGATATTGAAAAAAAATTAAAGGATACATTAGAAAATATTGAAGGTGTAGGCAATGTAAAGGTAATGATTTACTTTAAAGGAGGTGAAGAACAGATACCTGCAATAAACATTAATGATTCTACAAGTCTTACAGAAGAAAAAGATGTGGATGGAGGTACGAGAAAGATAACTCAGAAAAATGATGGTAGAAGTATTGTTATGATGAATACAGAGGATGGAACTGAGCCTTTTGTTGTAAAAAAGTACAAACCTGAGGTTACTGGAGTGTGTGTTGTTGCTGCGGGAGCAGATAATAATCTAATTAAGCTGCAAATTCAAAAGGCGGTTATAAATCTCTTTGATTTAAAAGAAGATCAAGTTAATGTTTATGCAATGAAAAAATAACATAACTGAGTTCTATTAGGCATATAAATTTTTGTGAAAGGTAAAATAATAAATGCATGGGAGGTATTAAAATGAACAAAAAACAGGGAGCTATTATAGTAGTATTACTAGCTTTAATAGTTTGTGCTGGAATTCTAGCAACAAAATTAAATGCAGACTTAGATTATGTAGCTGGTAATGATATGTCAAGTGGTAAGAGTACTATCTCTTCAAATGATTCTGCTACAAGTAAAACAGGAAGCAGCTTTTTCCAAGAAAATCAAATTGTAAGAGACAATAATAATACTCAAGCTTTACAAAATTTAAAAGCATTGATAGATGATGAACATACATCTAATGAAGTAAGGGCGGATTTATCAAAGAAGTATACGAATTTAGCACTAGCAACAAGTAATCAAAACCAAATTGAAACAATCCTAAAGAGTAAGGGATATGAAGAAGTACTTTCTTATGTACAGGATAATAAAGTTACTATAATAATCAAAGCTACTAACAAATTAACTGAAGCTCAACAAAAACAAATTCAAGATGTAGTAATGGATGTTACTCACATAAAAGATGTTGAAATTCAATTAAAAGAATAATTATATTTGTAAATTTAAACTGCTTTTGATATAATAATCCTAAGATTAATTTGTTTTGAAAAATCAAAGCAAAGGGGGTACCTAAATGGACGAAAATTTAAACAAAGAAGTGGAACTAGGAATTGTGAAGATATCTGATGAAGTAGTTGAAGTTATTGCAGGTCTAGCTGCTTCTGAAATAGATGGAATTGAAGGCATGGGCACCACATTAGTTGGAGGCATAACTCAAATATTAAGTGGTAAGAAGAACTTATCTAAGGGGATAAAGGTTACTGTAGAAGAGGATAAAGCTACGATTGATATTCATGTTGTAGTAAAATATGGTATAAAAATTCCTGAGGTAGCAAGTAAAGTTCAAGAAAATGTCATTAAATTTGTTGAGTCGATGACCGGACTTAAGGTATCTGCCGTTAATGTATTCATTCAGAATGTAGTACTTCCTAAAGAGGAAGATAAGAATAATGAAAAACAAGATTAGTTCTACACCCTCTGTAAACAGAGGGTGTTTCCATGTTTAAAAGTGAATAATAACCTATTAATTGACAATAATTAAAGTAAATAGAAAAACTATGAACGATTAAATTTTTAGGAGGAACATATGAATAGAAGAAAATCGAGGGAAATAGCAATGAAGCTGCTATTTGAAATGACAATAAATAAAGAAGATTATGAGGAAATACTACTAAATTTTAAAGAAAATACTGACATTAATTTAGAAGATTTAGATTTTCAGTATATAAAAAATATAATAAATGGTATTGAAGAAAATAAAGAAGAGATAGACAATAAAATACAAGAGAATTTAAAAAATTGGAAACTAAGCAGATTATCTAAGATTGACATTACAATTCTTCGCATTTCTACTTATGAAATGTTATATACAGAGGATGTCCCAGACAAAGTTGCTGTTAATGAAGCAATTGAACTAGCAAAAAAATATTCTTCAGATAATTCACCTTCATTTATTAATGGAGTTCTTGGGAATATGATAAAAGGATAAAAAGTTAAAAAACAAGGGGGTTAACTAATGGGAGTTTCTTTAAATGGTAAGGCAGTTGCTGAAAACCTGAGAAATGAAATAAGAAAAAGTATTGAGGTAAAAAAAGCTAATGGAGAAAAAGTACCTTGCATGGCTAATATTCTTGTAGGTAATGATGGGGGGTCATTACACTATGTAAATAACCAAAATAAAGTATGTGCTGACTTAGGAATTGAGGTTAAAAGTATATACTTAGATGAAAAAATAACCGAAGAGGAAATAACAAAGGTAATTTGTGATTTAAATAATGATAATAATATAAATGGAATTATACTTCAATTACCGCTTCCAAAGCACTTAGATGAAGCTAAAATCACATCTTTAATATCTTTTGAAAAAGATATTGATGGACTTAATACAGTAAGTGTTGGTAAGTTATATAAGGGCGAAAAATGTTTTATTCCTTGCACACCAAGAGGAATAATAGAATTGATTAAGAGCACTGGTGAAAAAATTGAAGGAAAACATGCTGTAGTTATAGGAAGAAGCAATATAGTTGGAAAACCTGTTGCACAGCTGCTTCTTAATGAAAATGCAACTGTAACAATCTGTCATTCAAGAACTGATAATTTAAAAGAGATTTGCTCAAAGGCAGATATATTAGTAGCAGCAATAGGGAAACCTGGCTTTGTTACAGAAGAATTTGTAAAAGAAAATGCAATAGTAATTGATGTAGGAACTACTGCCGTAAATGGAAAGTTAGCTGGAGATGTTTGCTTTGATAGAGTTATAGAAAAAGCTAGTTTTGTTACTCCAGTTCCAGGTGGAGTAGGTGCAATGACTACAACAATGCTTCTAAAAAATCTATGTGAGGGTATAGAATAGGATGCAAATTAAAACCTTAACTGTTTCTCAATTAAATACATATATAAAGAAAATATTTGATAATGACTTTATTCTTAGAAATGCATCTATTAAAGGAGAAATATCAAATATTAAGCTGCATTCTACTGGTCACATTTATTTTTCTTTAAAGGATCAGCAGAGTAAAATTAACTGTATAATGTTTAAAACATATACAAATTCCTTGGATTTTATTCCTGAAAATGGAGATAATGTTATTATAAGAGGGAGAGTATCTCTATATCATAGTGAGGGAGTTTATCAATTTTACTGTGAAGAGATGAAAAAAGAAGGTATTGGTGACTTACATATAGCCTTTGAAAATTTGAAAAACAAGTTAATTAAAGAAGGTTTATTTGATCAGAAGTATAAAAAACAAATTCCAAAGTTTTTAAATAAGATAGGGATTATTACTTCTCCAACAGGGGCAGCAATTAGAGATATAATTAATGTTTCAAGAAGACGTAATCCTAATATAGATATTTTAATATATCCCTCCCTTGTTCAAGGAACAAATGCCAGCAATCAGTTGATTGAAGGAATACGATACTTGGATAAAAGGGAGGATATAGATCTTATAATATTAGCAAGAGGTGGAGGGTCTATTGAGGAGTTATGGGCATTTAATGATGAAGCTTTGGCTTACGAAATCTTTAACTGCAAAAAACCAATTGTAAGTGCCATTGGACACGAAACTGATTTTACTATTGCAGATTTTGTAAGTGACTTGAGAGCTCCTACTCCATCTGCAGCTGCTGAAATAACAGTTTACAGCCTTGAAGATTTAACAGAAAGAATTGAGAGTTATACTGAAAGATTGAAGCGGATTACAAATAGTACTATTTTAAATAAAACAAATTATTTCAATATTCAATTTAATAAATTGAAACTGAATAATCCTATAAACTTTATTGCCAATGAATACATTAGATTGGACAATATTAAAGAAAGACTAAAGCTTTGGATATCAACAAAAATTGAAAAGAAAAAAGAATATATTTCAAAATGTAATTCACTTCTTGAAGCAAATAACCCAATGAACATTATAGATAAAGGTTTTTCTATAATTCATAAGGATAAAAATAAATTAGTAACAAAAGTTGATGAGATAAAGCAAGGAGATTTATTAAAGGTATATTTAAGAGATGGAAGTGTATCTTTTACAGTAAATTTGATTGAAAAAAATAAAAGAACTTAAGTATGGAGGTCCTATATGGCAAAGAAAAAAGAATCCTATGAAGAGCTAATGGAAAAGCTAGATAATATAATTAAAGAAATGGAAAAAGGGGAAGTTTCCCTAGAAAAATCAATGAAAAATTATGAAGAAGGAATTAAGATTTCTAATAAGATGAATATGATTCTAAAAGAAGCAGAAGGAAAAATTAAAATCCTTACTGAAAATGGAGAAAAGGATTATATAGAGGTTGATGAATAATATGAATATGGATTATTTAAGACAAGAGATAAATACATGGTTAGATAATTATTTTGAAAATAAAGGCACCTATAATAAGGTAATTTACGATTCAATGGCATATAGTGTTAAGGTTGGTGGAAAAAGAATAAGGCCAACTTTAATGCTTTATACATATAATATGTTTAAAAATGATTTCAATAATATTCTTCCTATAGCATGTGCATTAGAAATGATTCATACCTATTCTCTCATTCATGATGATTTACCATGCATGGATAATGATGATTTAAGAAGAGGGAAGCCAACCAATCATAAGGTTTTTGGCGAGGCAATTGCTGTGCTAGCTGGAGATGGGCTTTTGAATGAAGCAATGAGCATAATGTTTAATGAGTCTCTTAAAGGAGATAAAAATGTCTTAGAAGCATGCTCTATAATTTCTAATGCAGCTGGAGTAGAGGGAATGATAGGCGGTCAAATTGTTGACATAATTTCTGAAGGTAAACTTATTGATAAAGACCAATTATACTATATGCATAAGTGTAAAACAGGAGCTCTAATAAAAAGTTCCATAGTAGCAGGAGCAATTTTAGGTGGAGCTAGTAAAGGGGAAATAAACATATTAGACGAATTTGGTGAAAAATTAGGACTAATATTTCAGATAAAAGATGATATATTAGATGTTGTTGGTGAAACAGAAATTTTAGGGAAAAATGCAAAAAGTGATATAGAAAATAACAAAACAACCTTTGTTACACAATTTGGATTAGATAAATGTATAGAATTCTGCGAAAGCTTAACAAAAGATGCAATTGATTTACTTGAAAAGTTGTCGTTAAATACAAATGATCTAAAGGATACAACAATATTTATTAGCAGAAGAAATCATTAATGAAGTAGATAAATAAATTTTCTTAAAATAAATGTAAATAAATACTTCCTATGGTATAATCCATATATGAATAAATATAAATTTTTATTGGATTTTTATTTAGGACATGTTATTGAGAAGGAAAGATGAAAGTATGTATAATATACTGAATAATTATAATGACTTAGATCAATTGAAGAAGATGTCATTTGGTCAAATATATGACTTTTCTGATGAACTTAGAAATTTCTTAATAGAAAAGGTATCAAAAACAGGGGGACATTTAGCTTCTAATTTAGGCGTAGTGGAGTTGACCCTAAGCTTATATAGAGTTTTTGATTTAAATAAAGATAAGATAATTTGGGATGTTGGACATCAAACCTACGTACATAAAATTTTAACAGGAAGAAAAGACAAATTCGATAATCTTAGAAGGCATGGTGGTATAAGTGGCTTCCCTAAATGCTGTGAAAGTAAATATGACCTTTTTGAAACTGGACACAGCAGTACTTCAATTTCAGCTGCCCTTGGAATGGCAAGAGCTAGGGATTTAACTGACGAAAAATATCAAGTGGTTGCTGTAATAGGTGACGGTGCACTGACCGGCGGAATGGCATTAGAAGCTTTAAATGATGTAGGTTATAGAAAAACTAATCTTATTATTGTATTAAATGATAATCAAATGTCAATTGGTAAAAATGTAGGAGGACTTTCTACTTATTTAAGTAAGATTAGGATAGACCCTAAATATAATAAATTTAAATTTGAATTCAATGAAGCTTTAAGGAAAACAAATTTAGGTAATGGTCTTGCAGATTCCTTGAAAAAAATAAAGTCAGGGATAAAACAAATACTTGTTCCAGGCATGTTTTTTGAAGATATGGGTATTAAATATTTAGGACCTATCGATGGACATAACATTAAAGAAATGACAAAAGTAATGTCTATGGCTAAAGATATAAAAGGACCAGTATTAATACACACTATTACTAAAAAAGGTAAAGGATATATATTTGCAGAAAACAATCCAGATAAGTTTCATGGAGTATCTACATTTGATTGGATGACAGGAAAGACTCCAAAGAGTTCTGTAGAATCATATTCTGAAACTTTTGGAGATGCAATGGTAGAAATAGCTTCTGATGATGATAAAGTTGTAGCAATTACTGCAGCCATGAAAGATGGTACCGGTTTAACTGAGTTTGCAGCTAAATTTCCTAAGAGATTTTTTGATGTTGGAATTGCAGAACAGCATGCTGTAACTTTAGCAGCAGGTATGTCAAAGGGTGGATTGAAACCAGTTTTTGTGGTATATTCAACTTTCCTTCAAAGAGCCTATGATCAAGTTATTCATGATGTCTGTCAGCAAAAATTACCTGTAGTTTTTGCTATTGATAGGGCTGGTATTGTTGGTAACGATGGAGAGACTCATCAAGGAGTTTTTGACCTGTCATATTTATCACATATGCCCAATATTACAATTATGAGTCCAAAGTCTACTGAGGAATTAAAGTATATGCTTAAGTGGTCTGTAAATCAAAAATGCCCTATTGCTATTAGATATCCAAGAGGAGGAGATAATGTAAAAATACATTTAAAGCCTCTTAATGATTTTATACCTGGTAAATGGGAAGTGATTAACAATGGAGGAAAGGTAGCATTAATTGCTACAGGAAAAATGGTTCAGATTGCCATGGAAGTACAACATAAGTTAAAAAACAACGGCATTGAAACTACATTAGTAAATGCATGTTTTGTTAAACCTATAGATAAGAACTTGTTAAAAAATTTGTTAGAGCAAAATTATAAAATTATTACAATTGAAGATAATGTTCTTCATGGAGGGCTTGGATCTTTAGTGCTAGAATATGCTAATTTGCTAAATTACAGAGCTAGTATTACAAACTATGGATTTGAAGATAAATTTATTTCTCATGGAGATGTTGATGTTTTATATAAATTATATGGTTTAGATTCAGATGGTTTAGTAGAAAAAATTATCAAAATAATATAAGGGGTACTATATGAAAGAATCAAAAAGTAGTAGACTAGATTTACTTTTAGTTCAAAAAGGAATATTTGAATCTAGAGAAAAAGCTCAGTCAAGCATAATGGCAGGAGAAATATTCATAGATGGTCAAAGAGTTGATAAATGCGGTCAAAAGGTTAAAGAAAACGCAAATATAGAATTTAAAGGACAACAAATGCCTTATGTTAGTCGAGGAGGCTTTAAGCTTGAAAGAGCCATAAATACTTTTAAGATAGATTTAGAAGGAAAAATCTGTATGGATATAGGTGCTTCCACTGGAGGCTTTACTGATTGTATGCTGCAAAATGGCGCAAAGCAAGTGTTTTCAATCGATGTAGGCTATGGTCAATTTGCTTGGAAGCTAAGAACTGATCCAAGAGTTGTATGCATGGAAAGGACTAATGCCAGATATATAACTAATGAGGATATTGGGGTATTCACTGATTTTGCTAGTATTGACGTATCATTTATATCACTAACTAAAATAATTCCACCTATCTTAAATCTTATGACTGAAAATGCAGAAGTGGTTGCTTTAATTAAACCACAATTTGAGGCTGGAAGAGAAAAGGTAGGTAAAAGAGGCGTAGTTAGGGAAGCAGCTATTCATGAAGAAGTTATAGAGAATATAATAGAATTTTTAATTAACAACAACTTAAAGGTTCTTGGTCTTGATTATTCTCCAATCAGAGGACCAGAGGGAAACATAGAGTATTTAGTGTATTTTACAAAGAATCCAAATAGTGAGATTATCTTTGATAAAAATATAATAAAAGCAGTTGTAGAACAGTCACATAATACTCTTTAATTTGGAGGGAAAATGAAAAATATAGGAGTAAATATTAACAGCAGTAAGTTTATAGATGAAAAAGTTATTAATGAAATAATCGAAAAAATTAGTAAGTATTTTAATAAAGCTAAAATAAAAATTTTTATGGACACTATAGGACTTGAAGAAGAGACAACAAAAAATTTAGATATGGTAATAGTTTTAGGTGGAGATGGTACAATTCTTAGAACTGCAAGGATAATTTCTAAGTTCAATGTTCCTATTTTGGGAATAAACATGGGAAATCTAGGGTTCCTAGCCAGTGTTGAGATACTGGAATTAGAAGAAGCTTTTGAAAAGCTAAGTAAGGGTGAATATAAAGTTGAGGATAGGATGATGCTTCAGTGCGAAGTTTTCAGTGAGGATTCTCAAAAGACTTATAATTGTTTAAATGATATAGTTATTTCAAAAGGTGCTTTATCTAGAATCTTAAAATACGATGTATATATTGATGGAGAGTTTTATACCTCATTTAAATCAGATGGAATAATTATTTCTACCCCTACAGGTTCTACAGCTTACGCACTTTCTGCTGGTGGACCAATAATTTACCCTACACTAGAGATTATGTCTTTGACACCAATTTGTCCTCATTCTCTGCACTCTAGAAGTATAATTCTTGAGAGCAATAGTGAAATTTGTATAAAGGTAGATTCTAAAAATGAAAGATTTTTTTTAACTTTAGATGGTCAAGAGTCTGTAAAACCAGAGCAATGTGAAATGATAATGGTTAAAAAATATGATTGCAAGTGCAAGCTTATAAAAATAAATGGATACAATTATTTTCAAGTTTTACATAAAAAAATTTTTTAGTTTTATTTAAGGAGATGAAAAATGAAAATACAAAGGCATTCGAAGATACTAGAGATTATTAATTCGAAGGATATTGAAACTCAAGAAGATTTAGCAGAGGAATTAAAGAAATTAGGAATGGATGTTACACAAGCAACAGTTTCTAGGGATATTAAGGAATTAAAGCTTATTAAGGTTCTATCAAATAAAGGAACATATAAATACGCTACTATATCTCCTAGTGAAGGCTTAATATCAAATAAACTAGTGAATGTTTTTTCTAATACAGTAATTAACGTTGAGAATGTTCAAAATTTTGTTGTGGTCAAAACCTTATCCGGATCTGGCTCAGCGGCTGCAGAGGCTATTGACTCTATGAACTTCGAAGGTATTGCTGGAACTATTGCAGGAGATAATACTATATTTATTCTATGTTTAAATGAGGAAAAAGCATATGAAATTGTTAAGAAGTTAAGAAAGTTACTTTCAGATAAATAGGAGGTTTATATGCTTCTAC
Organism: Clostridium homopropionicum DSM 5847; assembly: GCF_001263795.1. Classification (GTDB taxonomy): domain Bacteria; phylum Bacillota; class Clostridia; order Clostridiales; family Clostridiaceae; genus Clostridium_H; species Clostridium_H homopropionicum. The sequence goes on along the minus strand of NZ_LHUR01000011.1, from coordinate 81,391 downwards.
AGCTTAATATTAAAAATTTTGCATTAATTGAGAATTTATCTATTGATTTTGAAAAAGGCTTTAATATTTTAACAGGAGAAACTGGCGCTGGAAAGTCAATCATTATAGATGCTATTAATTTTGTCCTTGGTAGTAAATCTGGTAAAGAAATGATAAGGACAGGAGAAAATAAGACTTTTGTTGAAGCAATTTTTGAAATTAAAAATAGCGAAACTATTGAGATGTTAAAAGATATGGAAATAGAATTTGATGATTTAATTATAATCGCTAGAGAAACCTTTAAATCTGGCAAGAGTATTATTAAAATAAACAATAAAGCATTTTCTATTTCTGATGTAAAAAAAATCACAAGTACTTTAATTAATATTCATGGCCAGCATGAGAACCAAAAACTGTTGAATTCCAGTTCTCATATTTATTATTTAGATAAATATGGCAGTGAAAAATTAAATGATTTATTAAATAAATATAGTTTGCTATATAAAAGATTGCAAGAGATTAATAAAGAAATAGATGAGTTAGGTGCAAATAATGGTGAAAGAGAAAAAACTATCGATTTTCTTAAATACCAATTAGATGAAATAAGTAATGCAAAATTAGTAATAAATGAAGATGTAGAATTAAAAAATAAGTTTTCAATATTAAGTAATTCTGAAAAGATAAATAATTCTTTAATAAGTAGTTATAATATACTTTATAACAGTGATGATAATTTTATTTCAGCATACGATTTAATAAACAGGGCAATTAGAGAATTAAGAAATATTGAAAAGCTTATGGTTAATATACCATCATTAGTAAATTCATTAGAAGAGGCTTATTTTAATATAGAACAAAATATAAATGAAATACGTGATATTCAAGAAAGCATAATTTATGACAAAGATGAATTAGAAACTATTAATAGTAGGATTTTTTTAATTGATTCCTTAAAAAAGAAATATGGAGAAACAATTGAAGATATATTGGCTTATAAGTCTAAAATATCAGACGAATATGATAAACTAGTCAACAGCAACAAAATTATCGATGAGTTAAATAAAGAAAAGAATAAAATAACAAGTTCTATGGGAAATTATTCTAAAAAAATTCACGACACAAGGTGCAATATTGGAGAAGAACTAGAAAAAAAGATCAAATTTGAATTAAATTATGTTGGGCTTGAAAAAAGTAACATTAAAATACAGGTTAATTATGAAGAAGAATTTTTGGTTAATGGTCGTGACAAAGTCCAGTTTTTGATTTCTACTAATCCTGGAGAGCCTTTAAAGCCTTTAGATAAGGTGGTTTCAGGAGGAGAATTATCTAGAATAATGTTAAGCTTGAAAACTGTATTTGTTGATAAAGATGAGATTCCTTCAGTAATTTTCGATGAAATAGATACTGGAATTAGCGGAAGGATTGCACAAAGTGTTGGAGAGAAGATGTATTTGATTTCTACATTACATCAAGTATTTTGTGTAACACATCTTCCTCAAATAGCCAGCATGTCAGATACTCATTTTATTGTATCTAAAGAAGTTCAAGAAGGAAAAACTTATACCCTTATTAAAAAGCTGAATAATTTAGAAAAAGAAAATGAAATAGCTAGAATGATTGGCGGTTTAAATATAACTGATTTAACGTTACAAAATTCTAAAGAAATGATAAAACTAGCTACTGAAAGAAAAAAAAACTTAATTAATTATAAATAAATTCATAATCATGATATGATTATGAATTTTTTTTGTTTTTAATTTTATTTTAATTTATATAATTGTTTATTTATTAAACAATTACTAAAAAGACATATATACAATAGCATAATTAAATCTTAATAGGGTAAATTAATTTTGAATAAAGTATGTTATGCAGGAGGTATAAAAATGAAAAATAAAAGAAAATGCATAATATGCTGGAGTTTAATTCCTATTTTGATTTTCTTTTTAACTATGTATTGGCAAACTCTAAGTATTCCAAGTACAATTTTTGTACGAGAAGGACAGGAATTAAAATCCAATTATATTATAAAGCTAAATAACAGATTTAATAAAATTAATAGCAATGAAAATAATAAAACCTTCGATGTGAGCTTGCTTGGAATGATTCCGGTAAAATCAGTTTCATTAAAAGCTGTTCCTAAAATTTATGTTTATCCTGGAGGAACACCAGTAGGAGTAAAATTATCTACAAAAGGAGTATTAGTTGTAGCATTAGCAGATATTGAAACAGAAAAAGGAAAAGTAATGAGTCCTTCAATTGAAGGTGGGATTCAAGTAGGAGACATTATTACAGAAATAAATAACAACAAAATTAAAAGTTCTCAAGACTTAATCAGTATTCTAGAAGGAAATAAGGACAAAACCCTATCAATAAAAATAGAAAGAAATGAGAATACAATAGTTAGAGAAGTAAAACCTATAAAAGATAAAAAAAGCAATCTATATAAGATAGGTTTGTGGGTAAGAGATTCAACTTCTGGAGTTGGAACTTTAACGTTTTATGATGAGAAAAGTAAAAAGTTTGCTGCCTTAGGTCACCCAATTACTGATGTTGATACAGGTACAATTTTAAAAATAAATGATGGAGAAATTCTTGAATCATCGATAATTTCTGTGAGAAAAGGTGAAAAAGGCAATCCTGGAGAATTAAGAGGAATATTTATAAATGAAGATAATTTTCTGGGAAAGGTTTCTAAAAATACTATTTGCGGAATATATGGAGATGGAGAAAAGAATTTAGTAGGTAATAAGTTTAATAAACCAATTCAAATTGCTTTAAGACACGAAATTAAAGAGGGACCTGCAAAAATAATAACTACTATTGATGGTAATGAACCAAAGATGTATGATATAAGAATAGAAAAATTATTATCTCAAGAAAAACCAGGACCCAAAAGCATGGTTATTAAAATAACTGATCCAGAGCTTATTAAAAAAACTGGTGGAATTGTTCAAGGAATGAGTGGAAGTCCAATAATTCAAGATAATAGGTTAGTTGGGGCAGTAACTCATGTACTAATAAATAAACCTGATGTTGGATATGGCATTTATATAGAATGGATGTTAAAAGATGCAGATATTTTAGGAAAATAATCTAGTAATTGTATCTAAAAAATAGTAAAATAGAATATATAATTATAAAAGATAGCATTAGCTATCTTTTATTTTAAAAAATGTATCCTTATTTTAGAAAAAATTCCTAATAAAGAAGGAATTATTAGCCTTTTGTCGAATAAGTAATTGTTAATAAATGGAATAAAATTTAAAGGAGAGATAAAGTAATGGAAAACAACAAAATAAGTGTATTAATAGCAGATGATAATAAGGAATTTTGTAATATCCTTAACGACTATTTATTAAATCAAAGAGATATAGTAGTTACAGGGGTAGCTAAAGATGGTTTAGAAGCTTTAAGTTTAATTCAAGAAAAAAAGCCAGATCTTGTAGTTCTTGATATAATTATGCCTCATCTTGATGGATTAGGAGTTCTTGAAAAAATGAACACTATGAAATTAGACCCTATGCCTAGAATAATAGTGCTTTCTGCAGTTGGACAAGATAAAATAACTCAAAGGGCAATTACATTAGGAGCAGATTACTATGTAGTAAAACCATTTGACATGGATGTATTTACAAAAAGAATAAGACAAATGTTTAATAATACAATTTCAAGTGATCAAGTAAAGAAAACCGTTTCTATTGTAGATAATGAAGAAATAAAGTTTAAAAGAAATGAACCTGTAGACTTAGAATCTGAAATAACTAGCATTATTCATGAAATTGGAGTACCAGCACACATAAAAGGATACATGTATTTAAGAGAAGCTATTAGTATGGTAGTAAATGATGTAGAGCTATTATCAGCAGTTACTAAGGAATTATATCCTTCAATTGCAAAAAAATATAACACAACTGCAAGTAGAGTAGAAAGAGCTATAAGACATGCTATTGAAGTAGCATGGAGCAGAGGACAAGTTGAAACAATAAATAAAATATTTGGTTATACAATACATAACGGAAAGGGAAAACCAACTAATTCAGAGTTCATAGCTATGGTTGCTGATAAATTAAGATTAAAAAATAAAGTAAGTTAATTTCGTTTTGCATATATCTCCTTTTGCAAACATAAATATTAATGATATTAAAGCAAGGGGAGGAATGAGATATGAAAAACATAAAATTACTGCAAGGGTTTACAGAACATTTTAATAGAAATTTATTTTTATACGCCATAACATTGTTATTTATGTGTATTGGGATAGTTATTGGCGTATATTCTGTAAAATATATGGATGTTTCAGTTAAGACAGAATTGGTAAAGTTTTTAATGAGTTGTTCTAGTAGTTTAAATTCAGAAAGTATTGATAAGAAATATATTTTATATAATGCTTTAAAAAATAATTTTTCTATTATATTAGTAATCTGGTTTTTAGGATTAACTCTTCTAGGATCTCCTCTTATTTTAGTAGTAGATATTATTAAGGGGTATACTATAGGCTTTACTTCAAGCATTATAATTAGCGGATTTGGAACTAAAGGAGTGCTATTAAATTTATTGGCAATTTTTCCTCAAAATCTTATATATTTACCTTGCATAATAATTTCTTCTGTTCTTGCAATAGAATTTTCTATTTCTTTATTAAAGAATAAATCAATGAACAGGGAAGGTAATTTAATTCAAATAATATCTTATTCAAGTATCTATGCTTTCTTAGTTATTATAATGATTTTAGGATTTATTATTGAAATTTATTTTACTCCCAATATGCTTAAAATATTAGTGTAAAGGGGTAGAATAATGAGTGACAAATCAGATAAATATAATGTTTTAATCTTATTAATTAAGTGTTATCTCATTATATTAACCCTTGGATTGATATTTCCTAAAATTATTGAGATTCTAATTAAAGAACTAATTTATAAATTTAATAATAAGAATAGTACCTTTGTTTTTAATTTTTTAAACTATAACGATATGATTTTAAATAGATATTTATACTTATTGTATAAATTTTTCGATCTATAAATTATACTAGAGCACATCTAAAGCATAAAATGCACAGATGTGTTTTTTTATTTTTAAGATAATTATGTGATAATCTTATCTAAATTGGTAAAACTAAGATTACATTAAGAGAAAAGAAAGGAGATACATATGAAAATAAAAAGTAAAGCAATAGTATTAATTATTTTATGTTCAATGTTTTTTACACAGTTTCATAGCTTATCCGTAAAAGGAGAAGAACTAGGTTTGGATGTGGAAGCTAAATCAGGATTACTAATGGAGCCTACTACAGGTAAAATTATATTTGAAAAAAATATACATGAAAAATTTGCGCCAGCATCTGTAACAAAGATTATGACTATGCTGCTTACAATGGAAGCAGTAGATACAGGAAAAATTAAAATGAATGATAAAGTAGTAGTAAGTGAGAACGCAAAGAAGATGGGCGGAAATGGAAGTAGTAGTATGCTTCTAGATACAGGTGAGGTTAGAACTGTTGAAGAGCTAATAAAAGGTGTTGCCATAGCATCAGGAAATGATGCTGCAGTGGCTTTAGCAGAATACATTTCTGGTAGTGAAGATGCTTTTGTTAATTTAATGAATAAAAGGGCTGAAGAATTAGGTATGAAAGACACTACCTTTAAAAATTGTCACGGTTTATCAGCTGAAGGTCATTTAACAAGTGCTTATGATATTGCGGTAATGTCTAAGGAATTACTAAAACATGATAAGATTCTAAAATATTCAGGGACTTATATGGAGACAATTTCTGAGGGAAGAAAACAACCAATTGAACTTGTAAATCATAATAAATTGGTTAGATTTTATAAAGGCTGTGATGGTTTAAAAACAGGCTTCACTAGTGAAGCTAAGTATTGTATTTCAGCTACTGCCACTAGAGATAATATAAGAATGCTGACAGTAATTATGGGTGCACCAACTTATAAGGTAAGAAATAGAGATGCAAGCATGCTTATGAATTATGGATTTTCAAAGTTTGAAGCTAAAAAAGCTATAGAAAAGAATAGTGATGTTGAAAAAATTAATTTAAATAAAAAAGGAACAAAGTTCTATTTTGTAAAAGCAAAGGATGATTTAAATATTATTCTTGAGAGAGGAAAAGAAAATAAGATCACTAAAAAATGCATCTTAAATGAAAGTAGAAAGGAATTTAAAAAGAACGAAGTTATAGGATATTGTGAAATATACGTAAATGACAAACTTATGGGCAAGGTTGATGTTTACAGTGATAGGGATGTAAGGACCTACTCAATATTTTATAATATAAAGAATAATTTAAGTAATTTATTTGATAATGCTATTTAATAAAAGGTCTACAGTATCCTTACTGTAGACTTTTTGCTTACAATATTATAATATTATAAATAATTCTACAAATTGGGAGTTAAATAATGAATTTAATTGAAAAATTTAAATTTGATGAACAAAAGGTTATAAATGCCATATCTGAAGAATGTAAGAAAAAGAATATTGATGTTTTCTTAGTAGGCGGAGTAGTAAGGGATATTCTTATTAATAGAGATTGTCATGATATAGATATTTGCATTGAAGGAAATCCTAAAGATATAATTCCTTTATTAGGAGATGTAAAAGAGTATATATACTATGATAAATTTCAAACCAGCACTATATTATTTAATAATTATGTTAAAATCGATTTAATTACCTGTAGAAAAGAAGTATACAATACTAATGGTTCATTACCTGAAATCACGCCAGCAACTATAAATGAAGACTTATATAGAAGAGACTTTACTATTAATGCAATTGCCTATGATATATTAAAGGGAAAATTAATTGATCCCTTTGATGGTATAAATCACATAGAAAATAAGATTATAAAATCTGTTCATAGTGAAAGTTATTTAGAGGATCCAACAAGAATTTTTAGAGCTTTTAAATATGCTAATAGATATGGTTTTTCTATTTATGATAAAGAAAGCATAAAAAATGCAATTTCACAAAAAGCGTTAGATAGCATCAGCAATGATAGAATAATTAGAGAAATTACTTTATTGTGTCAAGAAGAGTGTTGGATAAATAACATTGTTTCTTGTGAAGAATATGGTATTTTTAAAATTCAACATTCAATATTATCAGCAGAGAACAGTATGTGTAATTATGAAACTTTAAATGATAGGCTTATTAACTTATTTGTAAGTATTATAGATGAAAATTTCAGGGAAATATTTTGTAATAATTCAATTTTACATAAAGAGCAAAGATCCGCATTTAAAAATTACTCTAAATTAATTGATGTTACTAAGAGGAAATTAGAAAAATCCATGGATAATTATGATTTATATATAAATTTAAACAAATTAAGCATTAATGAGATTAAACTTCTTAGCTATAATAAAAAATTGTTCTATAAGCTTTATAACTATATAATAAAAATGAAAAACACAGCATTAAACGTTAAAGGAGAGCACATTTCTGAATTAGGAATATCTAATTTAAGATTGTATAGCAGCATACTTAATTACTTATTAAGACTAAAATTAAATACAGGAATAATTGATGAAAAGAATTATTTGACTAATAACTTAGGAGAGATTTTAAATGTCATTGAATATAAAGATAGATAATTTTGAAGGCCCCTTTGATTTATTGTTACACCTTATCAAAAAAAATCAGATGGATATATATGATATAAAAATATACGATATTACAAATCAGTATTTAAAAGTCTTAGAAAATATGAAGGAAATAGATTTAGAAGTAACATCTGAATTTATACTTATAGCAGCTACTCTTTTAGAAATAAAATCAAAGATGCTTCTACCAAAAGAAAGTAATGAAGAAGAGGAAGAAGATCTAAGAGAAGAATTAATATCAAAGTTATTAGAATATAAAAAATTTAAAATGGTTGCTAACTATTTAAAGGAAAAAGAAGAAAATGTAGGAATCATGTTTTCTAAAAAACCTGAAATAATAGAAGATAATAAACATCAAAATAAAGATATTCTAAAAGATGTAACAATAATACAGTTGTTTCATCTATACAATGAATTAATAAATAATTATATTAGTAAACAAAATAAATTTAATGTGTTGAATAAAGAAATTCCGGTAGACAAATTCACTGTGGAAGATAAAATAGATGAATTATCTATAAGAGTAAAGAAAGAAAGGAATCTATATTTTTCTAAAATTATTTATGAATGTGAAAGCAAAATGGAGATGGTTGTAACTTTTTTAGCCTTATTAGAATTAATTAGATTGAGAGCTGTATCAGTTGTTCAGGATGAAATCTTCTCAGAAATATATATCGAAGGAGTAAATATTGATGAAGGAAAATAACATAAATCAATTAGAAATAGAAGCTGCATCTAAAAAGTTAAGATATTTTTCTATAATTGAAGCACTGCTATTTGTAAGCGGGGAAGCACTTAACTTAAAGAATATTGCTTCTATAATTGAATGTAGTGAAGAATATACTCTAGACCTTTTAAAGGAGCTTAGGATTAAATATGAAGAAGAAGAAAGAGGTATAATATTAATAAACACTAATGATGAATATATGTTAGCTACAAAATCTCAAAATAGTGATTATATACATAAATTATTAAAAACAAATAGTAGACAATCCTTGTCAAAGGCGGCATTAGAAACTTTAGCAATTATAGTATATAGACAACCTATAACAAGAATTCAAGTAGATGAAATACGTGGGGTAAAAAGTGATAAGGCTTTTCAAACCTTACAAGAAAGAAATTTAATAAAAGAATCAGGCAGAAAAAAGGTTCCAGGAAGACCAATTATGTATGTTACAACAGAAGAATTTTTGAAGAATTTTGGCTTAGAAAATTTAGAAGCTATGCCTTCCTTAGAAGAATTTCTAGACAGAGAAATAGAAGAAGAATAGTGCTTATTCTTCCTCTATTTCTCTTTTTTCTTCTTTACAGGGCTTTTCTTTATCTTTACAAGAATCCTTTGTAAAAAGATTAAGTATACTTGGGATTTGATCAATGATTCTATCAAAAATATTTATGTTCATTTGATCTACAGGTATTAAACGAACATTACCTTCTTTTATCACCAAGAAGGCTATGGGCTTTACAGATACACCTGAACTGGAGCCTCCCCCAAAGGGTAATTTATCATCTTCCTCTCTACTTGACCTATTTGATAAAAATTCAGTTCCACCAGATGCAAAACCTAAAGTTACTTTTGAAATAGGTATTATTGTGGTACCATCATGAGATTTAATTGGTTCACCAACAACTGTGTTTACATCTACCATTGCTTTAAGATTTTCTAAAGTACTTTTCATTAATTGTTCAATAGGATGAGAATCCATTTAAACAGCCTCCTTGGGATTTAAATTTTCTTTTGCGCCTTTCCTAAAAGATATATAAATTAGTAAAGTGATATAGATAATTTTAGCTAAATTTATATAAATTATACTTTTAACTGTAAATTCAAGAAAAAATTCATCATATTTTAATTTAATGTTTGGTTTGTAAGAAATAATTCTAAAGAGTTTATTAAAAAAATAGTATCCGCTATTTATAAAAGCTTGTAAAAGCCCATATGACATAGCTGTGGTATAGGCATCATTAAGTCCATATGTAATATCAAAATTTATTTTTAGTGCAGACTTATACAAAAAATAACCTGATTTATTATATATATTTTGAAGAATATTAATGTATACAAGCTTAGGATAAAAGGTATGTTCTTTTGGTTCTTCTATTAGTTCTTTTACACTTCTTCTAGGATATATCTTGAAATTATATACAAAAACGGATAGTTTATTATCTCTAAAGAAAAACTTGAGATATAAGGGAAGGGGAATAAAAAACAAGAGCAATAAAATAACTATAAATGCGATTATCACAAAATTCCCTCCAAAATATTTATAATATACTATTATTAACATAAATCGAGATTTTTATAATTATATATGGAATTTTCTAAAAAATAGATATTATTAATCGGAAAAGATTTCTTGAGTATTAATTATTATTTTGAAAAAAATATATATGAAAGGTAGGTGAAAGTTTCTGTATGAGGAGAAAACCTATTTACTTAATAACTTTAATAATGTTATTTCAAGGCTTCTTTTCCGTAAAAGTTAATGCAGAACCTATGAAAATTTATGTAAACGCTAGAAGTGCCATAGCAATGGATAGCAAATCAAAATGTATAATGTATGAAAAAAATTCGGATATGATTGTTCCTATTGCAAGCACAACGAAGATTATGACAGCATTAGTAGTCCTTAACTATGGTGACTTAGATAAAAAAGTTGAAATTTCTGAAAAGGCATCACATATTAAGGGATCTGTGGTTGATTATAAAAAAGGTGAAAATATTTCAATAAAAGAATTATTATATGGGCTAATGTTAAGATCAGGAAATGATGCAGCCATTGCTATTGCAGAAGGTATTAGTGGAAGCGTAGAAGAGTTCTGCAAGTTAATGAACGAACAGGCCTATAAATTAGGAGCACTAAATACTCATTTTGAATCTCCACATGGACTTGACAGTCAATATCATTATTCTACTGCTTACGATTTAGCCTTAATCACAGCAAAAGCAAAAGAGTATGACCTATTTAATAAGATAGTAAGTGCAAAGGAAGTTAAAGCAGAAGATTATGGTTTTACAAGAAGCTATAATAATATAAATAAGATATTATATAAAATTCCAGCAGCAGATGGAGTAAAAACTGGATATACTGGAGATGCAGGTAAATGCTTAGTAACCTCAATCCATCAAGGAGAGAATGACATTATTATTGTAACTTTAAATTGCAGCAATAGATGGAATGAAACAGAAAAGATTTATAATCATGTAAATAAAAACTACAACTTTACTAAAGTAGCTACAAAAGATGATAAAGTTGAAAGCATTGAAATTAATAAAGACAATATAATAGAATTAGCTGCAAAAAAAGATATAATAATCCCAATGAAAAACAATGAAAAATACAATATAAACATAATTAAACCTAAAATAATTCCGGACAAAATCTCAAAAGGAGATGCATATGGAAAAATAACTGTAAGTAAAGATAATACAATAATTTATAGTGAAAACCTCTATATTAATAACAATATAGAGTATAAAAACAAAAATCTATTGAATAAACTAAAAAATAAATTTCAAATCAACAAAACTAAGGAGAAGTCTTAATTATAAGGCTTCTTTTTGTTTATGAAAAAATATAATTTATTATTTAAATGAGTATTTTTTATTTTTAATAGAATATAAATTATATTAGAGCAAATAAATGGAGGGAATAAAATGAGACTAGCACTAAATTATAAAAATGGTGTTAAAGAGGTGCTGAGTGAGGAAGAGACATCAAAAGTAATAAGCAGCTTAAATTACTTAAAAATAATTAAATATCTAATGAATACTAAAAAGATCGAAGTAACAAAAATTAAAATTTTAGATAGAGAGATTTTGGCAGAGGATTTGAGATCCATGGAAATTCTATTTTAAAATCTAATAAGCTTATAAAATATTATTTTTAGCTTAGAAAAATTCAAACATGAAGGTTTCCTAAAGGTAAGATATTACTTTTGGGAAACCTTTATTTTATTCGTCAACTGTGTAACAAAAGGCATTAACTTAAAATATTTTAATAGTATAGTGGTTAAGGAGGCGCATGTATGAAGTATGAGATAGTTGATTGTATTGATGCTGGAACTGAATATTGTCCTTGCCATCTTGCTGAAACCGGGGACTGCATTTTATGTTCTGAGCTTTGTAATAAAACCTTTTGTGATTGCATTAATTGGAAAGGAACTTGTATATATCAAGAATTTATTTGGAATGGAAATAAGGCTAAAGAAGATAGAAAAAGCTACTTATGTAAAATAGTAAACAAGACATTAATCGATGACAAATTGCTAATTATATCCATAGAAGCTTCTCAGGATTTAATTCAACCACTAGTGCATCCTGGTAGCTATGTATTCTTAAGAAATCCTAATTTTAAAGAATATTTTGATGCTCCAATTTCAATAATGGATATTGATTCTGATAATAATACAATAACTTTTGCTATAGAGATAAATGGAGTTAAAACAAAAAAAATTGAAGAATTAAATATAGAAGATAACATAATGGTAAGAGGACCTTATTGGAATGGTGTTTTAGGCCTTAGAAATATATTAAAAGCTAGTAAGGGAAACTCAATAATAATTGCAAGATCAATTGGTCTTGCACCTATGCTGCCTGTATTAAAAAAGTTATATAGTAATGAAAATAAAGTTACAGTTATTATTGACAAAGCCGAATACAAGGAGATTTTTACTAAAGAATATTTAAAAAAATACAATATAGAGCTAATTGAAATTTCTACCTTTGAAGCTGGAGAGTTAACCAATGAGTTTAAAAAACTATTACATGATCTAATAAAAGAAAAAAATCCTAATCTAATCCATTGTGCAGGTGCAGATATATTAATTTATAAAATTTTAGAATTATTAGGAGATGAGCAGAATTATTCTTGTTGCAACAATGCGAAGATGTGCTGCGGTGAGGGAGTTTGCGGTGCATGTACGGTAAGATTTAAAGGACACGTTATTAAACGTCTTTGCAAGCTTCAAGTAGAACCTAAATACTTATTTGAGGGGAGGAGACTTATATGAAAATAATAGTAATCGGGGGCGGTTGGTCCGGCTGCGCCGCAGCTGTTACAGCAAAAAAGGCTGGTGCAGATGTAACCATTTTTGAAAAGACTGATATGTTATTAGGGCTTGGAAATGTTGGGGGCATAATGAGAAATAACGGAAGATATACTGCCAGCGAAGAATTAATTGCTCTTGGAGCAGGAGACTTAATAAAATTAACTGACGAAAATAGCCTTCATAAAGATATAGAATTTCCTGGTCATGAACATGCATGGCTTTATGATGTAAATAGAATAGAATCAGAAGTAAGTGAATATTTGCTTGGAATGGGCATTAAGCTAAGACTATCTTCAAGGGTTGTAAATGTAAAAAAAGATAAAGATACTATAAAAGGTATATACCTAAGCGACGGCTCCTATGAAGAAGGCGATGTTTTTATTGAAACAACTGGTACAACAGGACCTATGGGAAACTGCTTAAGATATGGAAATGGATGTTCCATGTGCGTACTTAGATGTCCAGCTTTTGGTCCAAGAATAAGTATTAGCCAAAGAGCAGGAATTGAGGATCTAAAGGGAGAAAGGGCAGATGAAGTCTATGGAGCTTTTAGCGGGTCTTGTAAGCTAAGTAAAGAAAGTATTGACAAGGATATTATTGATGAATTAGAAGAAAAGGGGGTAGTGGTAGTTAAGATACCTGATGAGGATATTAATTTGGATAAACTTAAAATAAAAGTATGCCAACAATATGCTTTGAAAGAGTTTGCAGAGAATATCGTTCTTCTTGATACAGGACATGCAAAGCTAATGACTTCATATTACCCTTTGGATAAACTTAGAAAAATAAAAGGTTTTGAACATGCAAAATATATAGATCCATATGCTGGTGGCAAGGGCAATTCTATAAGGTATTTGGCAATTACTCCAAGAGATAACACAATGAAGGTTAAGGGAATTGATAATTTATTCTGTGCAGGGGAAAAGGCAGGTTTATTTGTAGGGCATACTGAAGCAATATGTACAGGTTCTCTTGCAGGAAATAATGCAGTTAGATTATTTAAAGGTAAAGAATTAATTGTACTTCCTAATGAGACTGTAATAGGAGATATTATTAATTTTTCGAACCAAAGATTTTTAGAAGAAAATGATAAAAAGAGTAGATTTACCTTTGCTGGATCAGTTTATTTCAATAGAATGAAGGAATTAGGCTTATATACTATTGACAAAGAAGTAATCAAAAAAAGAATTGAAAATCTAGGATTAACAGATATATTTAATAAAGAAGTATAGTAGAATAGTTTGAGATCAATTTTGGGAAGGGAAATTAATGAATCTGTTATCATTAATAGTAATTTCTATGGTGGGAGAAGCTCTATGGGAAACTTTAAAGATGACTTGGCAAAAGGGTAAATTATGCAAAGATAGAATAGGAGCATTAATTATAGGTATTTTTTTAGCATTTACAACTGGCACCGATATATTCTCATATATAGGAATTAACACAATTATACCTTATTCAGGAGTTATCTTAACAGGTATTTTAATATCTAGGGGAGCAAATTTTACTCACGATTTAGTTTCTGCGGTTAGTAATGTTTATCAAAAAACTAAATAATTCTAAAGAGGACTATTGCTTGGAAAACAATAGTCCTTTACATAAAGTTTTATACTTTTTTAGGCGGCTTTGGCCCGATGTATTGATAGTAATAACATTGAATTCTTCCATTAAATAATTTTCTGTTTTTATCAGATTTCTTGCCAAAGAATTTTTCGAATTCTTCAAAAGAAGTGATAATAAAATATGACCAATTAACTAATTTTTTGAAGACTAAGCCCATTTCTTGATATAGCTTTTCTATTTCTTTTTTTTCACTAAGTCTTTCCCCATAAGGTGGGTTGCAAACAATAGTTCCATATTCCTTACTAGTAGTTAACTCTTGAACTGGTTGAGTTTGAAAGTGAATTATATCATCTACTCCAGCTTTTACAGCGTTTTGTCTAGCGATTCTTATAACTTCTGGATCAATATCATATCCAAAGATTTTAAACTCTTTATCTTGAATAATTGCTTCGTAAGCTTCTTTTCTAACCTTTTTCCAAGTAAGACTAGAAATGATAAAATCCCATTCTTCACAAACAAAGCTTCTGTTAAGTCCTGGAGCAATATTTTTTGCAATTAATGCAGCCTCTATTGGAATAGTACCAGAACCACAGAAAGGATCAATAAAATATCTGTCATACCTCCAATTGCTGATAATAACAAGAGCTGCTGCCAAAGTTTCTTTTAAAGGAGCTGCACTTCCTATTTCTCTATAACCTCTTTTGTGTAAAGCTTCTCCACTTGTATCAAGTAAAATAGTAACCTTATCATTTAATATGGAAACCAAAATAGGATATTTACCGCCAGTTTCTTCAAACCATTCAATTTCATAAGTTTCCTTCAATTTTTCAACTATTGATTTTTTTACGATTGCCTGTATATCAGATAGACTAAATAATTGAGATTTTACGGATTTTGCATTTATTATAAAGTTTGCATCTTCAGGTAAGTATTCAGCCCAATCTATAGCTTTAGAACCTTGAAAAAGCTCTTCAAAGCTGGTAGCCTTAAATTCTGCTAATTTAATATAAATTCTGTCTGCACATCTTAACCAAAGGTTGGACTTACAAATACATTCCTCGTCTCCCTTATAGGTTATCTTACCATTTTCCACAAGTAAATCCTTATAGCCAAGCTTTTTTATCTCTTTTGCTGCAATAGCTTCTATTCCGAAAGCAGTTGTAGCTACAATTTCATAATTAGCCAATAGAACTCTTCCTCTCTTATAAATTTAGCTTATTATAATATATCATTTGTTATTTTAAAATACAATAAAACTTATATTATAGAAAATTTTTAAATAAATGTGTATATTATATATTAAATATTAAAATATTTGGAGAAGATAAAATGTGTTACTGTGTTATTTGTGGTAAATCAAGTGAACGTCATCATATAGTATACAAAAACCAAGGTGGTTTTGATATACCTTGCAATTACATAGAATTATGCCCATATCATCATAGAGAAGAGGAAGGACCTCATAAAAATAGAGAAGTAGACTTACTATATAAAAAGAAAATGCAGGATTATTTAATGGAAATATTAAATAAGGACTATTATACAATAGAAGAAATCATTGATAATATAAAGATTAATCCTTTTCAAGCTAAAAGGTTACAATCAAAGCTAAATAAATATAAAAAGGGATATAAAAAAATTGAAATTATAAGAATAATCATGGGCGGTAAGCTATACTAACAGCACAGGATAAGTTTGATTAAAAAATGAAAAGACTATATAATAATTTTAAAAATAAACAAAGGGGATACATATGGAAGAAAGACTTCAAAAATATATGGCAACTTGTGGTGTTGCATCTAGAAGAAAGTGTGAAGAAATAATTCTAGAAGGAAGAGTAAGAGTTAATGGAGAGGTAATTAGAGAATTAGGCTTTAAAGTAACTCCAGGTTCAGATGAAGTTTTAGTAGATTCAAAGCCTATTTTTTTAGAGGAAAAGAAAGTTTATATTGCCCTGCATAAACCTGAAGGAGTAGTTTCTACTGTAAAGGACGAGCGAAATAGAAAAACTATAATTGATTTAGTTGATGTGGAAGAAAGAGTTTATCCTATTGGAAGGCTGGACTATAATACTTCAGGACTAATTTTACTTACTAATGATGGAGATGTATATAATAAGCTAATTCATCCAAGAGAAGAAGTGAACAAAATTTATATTGCTGTTATAAAAGGAATTCCTAGTAAGGACTCAATTTACCAATTTTGCAATGGTGTTGATATTGGCGGGTATATTACTGCAAAGGCTAATTTTAGAATTCTTGAAGAATTAAATGATAAATGCAAGGTGAAAATTACTATACACGAAGGTAAAAACAGGCAAATAAGAAAAATGTGTGATGTAATAGGTCATCCTGTTATTGCCTTAAAAAGAGTAGCAGTAGGGAAGATAAATCTAGGTACACTGGAAAAGGGAAAGTGGAGAAATTTAGATAGGGAAGAAGTTGAATATTTAAAAAGTTTAGGATAGATTTTATGAATAAATAGATTACTAATTATGCATTTTATATTGATTAGTATTTTAATTGATGTTAAAATGAAATAAAAATTTCATTTTTCTGCAAGTTGAGAAAGGATTAGATACTTATGGATGAAAACAATCAGGATTTAATGAGAACCATTCAAATGAAATTCCCAAGGTTAAGTAAGGGCCAAAAGTTAATAGCAGAATATATATTAAAGCATTATGATAAAGCAGCTTTTATGACTGCTGCAAAATTAGGAACAAGTGTTGGTGTAAGTGAATCTACTGTTGTAAGGTTTGCCAATGAACTTGGATTTAGTGGGTATCCAAAATTGCAAAAGGCACTTCATGACTTAATTAAAAATAAGCTTACAACAGTTCAAAGAATAGAAATATCAAATAGTCTTATAAATCAAGAAAATGCACTTAAGGGTGTATTAAAAGCCGATATGGAAAATATTCGTTCAACCTTAGAGAAAATAAATCATAAGGATTTTGAAGAAGTTGTAGATAATATTTTTAAAGCAAAAAAAATTTACATAATTGGGCTTAGAAGCTCAACAGTATTAGCAGAATTCTTAGGATTCTATCTAAACATGATATTAGACAATGTAAAGGTAGTAAAGCATGGAATAAGTGATGTATTTGATCAAATGATTAATGTTACAAAAGATGACTTGGTAATCGGAATAGGTTTCCCAAGATATGCTGCAAGAACTGTTGAAGCACTTTCTTTTGCTCAGAGCAAAGGGACAAAGGTTGTTGCAATAACAGATAGTCTTCTTTCTCCGCTTGCTACTAGAGCAGAATATACTTTAATCGCTCAAAGTAATATGGCATCCTTTGTAGATTCATTAGTTGCTCCATTAAGTGTTATAAATGCTTTAATTGTAGCTGTAGGACTAAGAGAAAAAGATTATATTTCAAATTTATTTAAAGAGCTTGAGACAATTTGGGAAGAATATCAAGTATATTCTTATAAAAAGGAAGAATAGAAAACTAGAGTAAGAAATTATATGTAATTTCTTGCTTTTTTTATGGAAATATAATTGTTTATATATGCTTGAATAAAATAGTTTATTATATTAAATTATATTAGTAAGAATATAATTATTTTCCTTAAATATAGGAGGAAGAAAATGTCTAGAGTAATAGTTGTAGGTGGAGGTCCTGCTGGCATGATGGCAGCTATCTCGGCAGCAAATAAAAATAAAGTAACTTTAATTGAAAAAAATCCTAAACTCGGTAAGAAATTATTTATTACTGGAAAAGGTAGATGTAATGTAACAAATAGCAAAGATATATCTGAGTTTTTTGATAATATACCTGTAAATCCAACTTTCTTATACAGCAGTTTATATACTTTTACAAATGAGAATACTATAGATTTTTTTAACAAACTTGGTGTTGAGCTAAAAGTTGAACGGGGCAATAGAGTTTTCCCAAAGTCTGATAAGTCTTCAGACATAATAAAAGCTCTTGAAAAGGAATTAGCTAATAAAAAAGTAGAAGTTCTACTAAATTCAAATATAGTTGAATTAAATAAAAGTGAAAATAAAATTAATTACTTAACTTTAGAAAATGGAAATAAGATATATGGAGATTACTTCATCTTTGCAACAGGGGGAGTATCTTATCCACAGACAGGTTCCACTGGAGATGGTTATAGATTTTCTAAAGAATTAGGCCACAGTGTTGTTGAACCAAAAGCTGCACTAGTTCCAATTGAGGTAAAAGAACAATATATAAAAGATTTGCAAGGGTTATCACTAGTTAATGTAGAGTTATCAATAAAAGAAAATGAGAAAACTTTGTATAAAGAATTTGGTGAAATGTTATTTACCCATTTTGGCATATCAGGTCCAATTGTTCTTAGTGCCAGTAGAGTAGTAAACAATAGAAAAAATCTTAAGGCTGTAATAAATTTAAAACCGGCTTTAACCAAAGAGGAATTAGATAAAAGAATACAAAAAGATTTCATAAAGTATTCTAATAAAGATTTTAAAAATTCTTTAAATGACTTGTTACCTCAAAAGTTAATAAATACTATTATAAAACTTAGCAATATAGATGAAAATAAAAAAGTAAATTCTATAACAAAAGAAGAAAGAAAAGCTTTAGTTGATTTACTACAGAATTTTAAGCTTGAAATAAAAGGATTAAGACCAATTGCAGAAGCTATAATTACTTCTGGAGGAATTAACACAAAAGAAATAGACCCTTCTACTATGAAATCTAAAATTGTAGATAATCTATATTTTGCAGGAGAGCTTATTGATGTTGATGCCTATACTGGTGGCTTTAATATTCAAATTGCTTTGTCAACTGGTTATCTTGCAGGCAGCAGTATAATAGATTAATACAATACTATATATTAATTTAGAGGATTTTAATATTTTACCTAGAATATAATATTTATGTTTCATTTAAGAAAGGCGGTATTATTTTGAGAATTACTGTAGCTATAGATGGACCAGCTGGTGCAGGCAAAAGTACAATTGCAAAAATGGTAGGTAATAAGTTTAATCTTATGTACATAAATACTGGAGCGATGTATAGGGCAATTACACTTAAAGCAATGGAAATGAAAATTTCTTCAAACAATATCCAAGCTTTATGTAACTTAATAGATAGATTAGAAATGCATTTTGAAAATAACAAGCTTATTCTCAATGGTGAAAATGTAGAAGATAAAATAACCATGCCTATTATCAGTCAAAACGTTTCTGAATATGCTGCAGTTCCTGAGGTTAGAGAAAAATTAGTTTTTCTTCAAAGAAAAATGTCAGAAAGATATAATGTAATTATGGATGGAAGAGATATTGGAACTGTGGTTTTAAAGGATGCACCTTTTAAATTTTATTTAACAGCCTCTCCAGAAGAAAGAGCTAATAGAAGGTATACAGAATTAAAAAACAAAAATTTAGATGTTCAATATAATAAGATTTTAGAAGAAATTAAAGAAAGAGATTATATTGATTCAAATCGGAAAATCAACCCTTTAAGAAAGGCTGAAGATGCAATAGAAATTGATACTACAAACCTCACCATCGAAGAGGTAATAAATAAAATTTGCAGTCATATTTCTAAACAATTATATAAAAAATAAGGTAGTGATAATATATGAAAGAAATTTTATTAGCTGAAAAGTCAGGCTTTTGTTTTGGAGTAAAACGTGCCGTAGATACTGCATTAAATTATCGTGAAAAATCAAATAAAGATATATATACCCTTGGACAACTTATTCATAATAACGATGTAGTTGAACTTTTAAATTCTAAAGGAATACACCCAATTGAAATTAATAATATAGATTCTCTTAAGGAAAATGATATTATAATTATTAGATCCCATGGAGTTTCACCTAAAATTATAAAAATGCTAGAAGACAAAAAGCTTATAATAGCTGATGCAACTTGCCCTTATGTAGCTCATATACATAAAAAAGTAAAAGAATATTATAATCTAGGTTATGGTATAGTAATTGTAGGTGATAGTTCTCATCCAGAAGTAATAGGTATTAATGGATGGTGTAATGATGAAGCTATAGTTTCAAAGGATGGATCTAATGTAGATGAACTACCTGAAAAAGTTTGCTTAGTTTCTCAAACCACAGAAAAGCAAGAAAACTGGGAAAAGGTTCTTAAAAAAGTAAAAGAAAAATGCAGCGAAGTAGTGTCTTTTAATACTATATGTAATGCAACTGATGTTAGGCAAAAATCAGCAATGGAACTTTCTAAAAATGTAGATACAATGGTTGTAATTGGAGGTATTCACAGCTCTAATACAGCAAAATTATATGAAATATGTAAGGGAAATTGCAGTAATACTATTTATGTTGAAAATGCAGGTGAAATACCTGATGAGATAATAAAAAATGGTAAAAGAATAGGTATTACAGCTGGTGCTTCTACACCTGACTGGATAATAAAGGAGGCAATAAATAAAATGAGTGAAAACAAGGAATTAGAATTTAACGAACAGCTAGCTTACATGGAGCAAAACGATGTTCAAATTGCAGTAGGAGATATGGTAAAGGGGACAATAATTTCATTAAATGAAAAGGAAGCATTTGTTAATATAGGTTATAAAACTGATGCAGTAATTCCTTTACAAGAAGCTTCAAGAGATGATAATGCTTCAATTAATGACTTATTTAGAGTAGGAGATGAAGTTGAAGCAAAGGTTATAAGTTTAAAGAATAATGATGGATATGTAGTTCTTTCAAAAGTAGAGATAGAAAGAGAAAAGGCATATGATGAAATTCAACAAGCCTTTGAAAATAATACAACAATAACTGTTGAAATTAAGGAAGCTGTTAAAGGTGGAATAATAGGAAGATTTAAAGGTGTAAGAATATTTATTCCAGCATCTCATATAGAACTTTTCCATATTGAAAATTTAGCAGATTATATTGGTAAAACAATGGAAGTAAATATTATTGAATATAAGATTCAAAGAAGAGGAAGCAAAATTGTTGGTTCAAGAAAAGCTATATTAACTAAAGAAAAATTAGAAAATGAAGAAAATGCATGGAATTCCTTAGAAAAAGGGCAAATCGTTGAAGGTCAAGTGAAAAGACTTACAAATTTTGGAGCATTTGTTGAAGTTAATGGTATAGATGGATTACTTCATGTATCAGAAATTTCTTGGGGAAGAGTAGAAAAACCACAAGATATTTTGAAAGTAAATGATATTGTTAAAGTTTATATATTAGAATTAGATAAAGAAAATAAAAAATTATCTTTAAGCATTAAAAAACTTATTGAAAACCCATGGAATAATATTGAAAACAAATATCCTGTTGGAAATGTAGTATTAGGAAAAGTAGTTAGATTTGCCGATTTTGGAGCTTTTGTTGAATTAGAGCCAGGAGTTGACGGGTTGGTGCACATTTCAGAAATTAGCTATAAAAGAATCAATAAACCAAGTGAAGTATTAACATTAGGAGAACAAGTAAAAGCTAAAATAATTAATGTTAATAAAGAAGAGAAAAAGATAAGTTTAAGCATAAAAGAGACTGAATAAAAATTGTTGACTAAATAAGCTGGAGAAAGTAAAAATCTTCTCCAGTTTTTATTTTTATTTTTTAAATAATATGTAATATTTACTTTAGCATATAGTATATAATTTAGTAATATGGCCATAGGGGGAGTTTCTAAGTGAAGGATGGTAGATTGCTAAAGAATGATACTGAACTTTCTGAGAAGGAAGCAAGGATAATAAATAAAATATTAAAAAACTTCGATATATCAGCTCTTAATATTGAAAAGGTTAGAAGCGTGTATAAAATAAAAACTGCTTCCGGCAACCTTTGTCTTAAAAGACTTAAACATGGCAAAAACAAAGCTGAAAATGGCAATGAGTTGGTAAATTTATTAGAAAGGAATGGATTTAATCAGGTTCCAAAGTATTATAAAACAAAAGAGAACAATTTATTTATCAAATATAAAGGTTTATACTTTTACTTAACAGAATGGATAGATGGAAAAGAGTGCAATCTTGATGAAATAAAAGAAGTAGAAGCTTGTGCTAGATTGCTAGCAAATTTTCACAAAGCTACTAGTAACGTGGAGGCTAATAAATTTAATATAAGAAATAATATTAAAAGTTGGCCTGAAGTCTATAAAAAGAAAGTATACGATATAAAAAATTATGAAAAGATAATTGCTAATAAAAAAATTCCAACTTCCTTCGATATATATTTTAAAGAGAACATTAATTTTTTCTTAAACAGGGCCATGTTATCACTTAAAATTCTAAATACCTCAGAGTATTATAAAATTACATCAAACTCAAAAGGTAATACTCTTTGCCATGATAGCTTTTATTATCAAAATGTAATAAAAAAAGATGATGAATATTATATAATTGATTTAGATAGTATTGTTATAGATTTACAAATTAAAGACTTAGGGAAATTTATAAGGCGATTAATGAGTAAGAAAAGCTATAAGTGGGATTTTTCTAAGGCATTAAAAATTATAGAAGCTTACAGTACTATTAAAAAGCTTGATAAACCTCAATTGGAAGTTATGCTTGCAATCATAATATTTCCTCATACCTTTTGGAAATTAGGACGAAAAAGATATATTAAATGCAAGCATTGGAGTGAACAAAAATTTAATCATAAATTAAAAAAGATCATAGCAAATATGGAGCTAGAAGAAAAATTTACTGAGGATTTTCTAGCTTATTTAGATAAAATTTAAATTAATTATTTCTTTAATACCATAATAAAGAAGGTAACTATATGTATAAAGTATATAATTTAAATAAAAATGATATAAAGCCTTTTCTAAAATTAAATAATTCCAGAAAAAAATTTAATAAATTAAATAAGGATTTTATATCTTTATATTCTGATTCTAATTCAATTCATCAATTACTGTTAAGAAAAAGAATAAAATTATTAAAAAAGAATCATGAATTTAGGGGATATATATGGATTGAGAATAGTTCTAAAAACATTATTAAGATCAATTCAATGAGTGTTTTGGAAAATGAGAACACAATTGAGGGATACAAATATTTATTAGATTCTATAAAAAGTCCATCACTTATTTCTTATGACTGCATAAAAAATCCTTACAATTATTATGTTTTAGAATCTTTAGGATTTAATAGAATAAAAGGCTATATGGAAATGGAAGTCTTAATTAATGAGCCTTTGAAATTAAATTTATCTGAGGGAATAAGCTTTAAACAATTAATAAAAGGAAAAGATGAAAATCTGCGGTTACATCTACAAAATGAAATATTTAAAAGCGAAGATAGAATTCCTTTAGATATTGGAGATATATATTATGATGAAATGCAGGACCATTATCTTGAGGATGGCTCTATTTTTATGAAATTAAATGAAATCTTTATTGGATATGGCCAAGTGATACTTAAGGAGGACATTCCTCAAATAATTAATTTCGGCGTTTTAAATAACTTTCAAAATAAGGGATTTGGAAGTATGTTTATAAAAAATTTATTAAATCTAATACATTCAAAAGGATATAATAGAGCCAGAATAAAGGTTGATTTATTTAATTATTCAGCAATTGCAATGTATAAAAATTTAGGATTTAGAGAAATAGAAGAGTACTCTAATTGGTATTTAAAGAAATAGCTGTGAATTTAAAAGAGCATTAATTTACATATGTAGTATCATCATTAACTACATATGTAGTTAATGCTCTTTTGAACTTATTCCATTTTAATTATTTTTTCTGTTGGAATATAGGAAGATTTAAAATTCATCAAACTTTCCTTTTGGACATTCATGAAATAACTTCTATCTCCAATACACCCATTTTTTAAATTATTGGTTGTATGATTACTTTTTACATTATTATCTTTTGCATCATACATAGTATCACACTCCCTTTTGTTATATTCTTTGCAAAATAATCAAATTTAATTAATAAATTTCATAAATTTTTGTATTTTTCATTATAAATTGCAAAACAATATAAAAGTTCTTTTAAATTAAGTGCAAATTATATATAATAAATAATTGTATAAGAAATTTATAAAAGTTTACCAAAGTTATTTTAGATGAGGAGAAAACACATGAATAAAGTAAATAAGAAATACTATATAGATACTTGGGGATGTCAGATGAATGAAGAAGATTCTGAGAAGATATCTGGCTTACTTAAAGGAATTGGCTATATTCGAACTGAAAATAGAGAGGAATCAGATATAATAATATTTAATACTTGCTGCGTTAGAGAAAACGCTGAGCTGAAAGTATTTGGGCATCTTGGAGCTCTAAAAGCACTAAAAAGGAAAAATCCTGATTTAATAATAGTTGTAACTGGCTGCATGATGCAACAAAAGGGAATGCCAGATAAGGTTATGAGTAAATTCCCTCATGTAGATATTATTGCAGGTAGTTATAATTCATATAAGCTCCCTGAGTATATTGAAAGAGTAAAAACAGAAGGGAATTCTATAGTTGAAGTATGGGATAAGGAAAAAGATATTATTGAAGGACTGCCAGTGGATAGAAAAAGCGATGTAAAGGCTTTTGTTACAATAATGTATGGCTGCAATAACTTCTGTTCATATTGCATTGTTCCTCACGTTAGGGGAAGAGAAAGAAGCAGGGAACCTGAAAATATAATAAATGAGATTAAAGATTTAATTTCTAAAGGTTATAAAGAAATTACCTTATTAGGTCAAAATGTAAATTCTTACGGCAAGGGGCTTAACCCTGAGATTTCCTTTGCAGAACTTTTAAGAAAGGTAAATGAAATAGAAGGTCTTGAAAGAATTAGATTTATGACTTCTCATCCTAAGGATGTTTCAGATGATTTGATTTTAGCAATGGCAGAATGTGATAAAGTTTGTGAACATGGACATTTTGCACTTCAATCTGGATCAACAAAAATTCTAGAAGCAATGAATAGAAAATATACTAGAGAAGATTATTTAAATCTTGTGGTTAGATTAAGAAAGGCTGTACCTGATGTTGCAATTACTACTGATATAATAGTAGGATATCCTGGAGAAACAGAAGAGGATTTTATGGATACCTTAACTCTTGCAGAGCAAGTTCAATTTGATTCTGCTTTTACTTTCATATATTCTAAACGTGAAGGTACTCCAGCTGCAAAGTATGAGGATCAAATACCAGACAGTGTTAAACATGATAGATTTAATAGATTAGTAAAGGTAGTTAATGATTCCATGGCTAAGAAAAACAAAGAATACGAAGACAAAATTGTTGAAATCTTAGTTGAAGGACCTAGTAAAAATGATGATACAAAGCTTATGGGAAGAACCAGAACAAGCAAGCTTGTAAACTTTGATGGAAGTATAGATTTAGTTGGAAAGTTAGTAAAAGTGAAAATAACTAAAGCTCAATCCTTTTCACTAGTAGGGGAAATAGTATAAAAGCTCTTTTGAGGGCTTTTTTACTATATTTAATAAGGAGGAATTAGAATGGCACTTACTCCAATGATGCAGCAATATTTAGAAGTTAAAGAAAAAAATAAAGAGTGTATTCTATTTTTTAGGCTTGGAGATTTTTATGAAATGTTTTTTGAAGATGCAGAAATTGCATCAAGAGAATTAGAGCTAGTTTTAACCGGTAGAGATTGCGGTCTTGAGAAAAGAGCTCCCATGTGCGGAATCCCTTATCATGCATCTAGTTCCTATATAAATAAGTTGGTAACAAAGGGTTATAAGGTCGCAATTTGTGAACAATTAGAAGATCCATCAGAAGCAAAGGGAATAGTTAGAAGAGATGTTATAAAGATAATAACCCCTGGTACCTATTCAGATTCATCTTTTCTTGAAGATACAAGAAATAACTATTTAATGAGTTTATATATAGAAAGTGATAATGCAGCTTTATGTTTTGCAGATGTTTCAACTGGAGACTTTCAATGTACTTTAGTGAAGCATGAAATATCAAATATATTAGATGAAATTTCTAAGTTTTTGCCTAAGGAAATTATATTAGTTGAGGGTATTCCAGATAGATTATTGAATTCAATTACTGAACGATTTTCAATACTAATTACTAAAACGGATAAGAAGTACTTTATAGCTGACGCTTTAGAAAATCTTAAGACTCAATTTAAGGATTGTTCAATAGAAGGCTTCGATAGTATCCTTCAAAAAGGCGCTAATGGACTGCTAAAATACATAATGGAAACTCAAAAGATAGTATTATCTCATATAAATCAAATTAGCTTTTATAATTCATATGATTATTTAAGTATAGATATAAATTCTAGAAGGAACTTAGAAATTACTGAAACTTTAAAAGATAAGTCTAAAAAAGGATCTTTATTATGGGTATTAGATAAGACTAATACTGCTATGGGTGCTAGACTATTAAGAAAATGGCTTGAACAGCCACTGATTAAAAAAGATAAAATTGTAGATAGATTAGATGCAATAGAAGAAATAATGAATAATTATCAGCTATATGAAGATTTGAAATTAAATCTTAAGGATATTTATGATATAGAAAGGCTAGTTGGCAAAATATCTTCAAAAAGTGTAAATGCGAAGGAACTTTTAGCACTTAAAGCTTCTATAGAAAAAATCCCAAGAATAAAAGAACTTCTAAGCAATTTTAAATCTAATCTTCTTAAAGGTATTTACCATAACCTTGATTGTCTTCAAGATGTTTATGAAGTAATTCACAAGTCTATAATTGAAAATCCTTCCTTTTCAATAAAAGAAGGAGGAATTATCAAAAATGGATATAATGAAGAAATTGATGAATTAAGAAGAGCAAAAACTAACGGTAGAGAATGGATAGCATCTTTAGAACATCAAGAAAGAGATGTAACTGGGATTAAGTCTTTAAAGGTTGGTTATAATAAAGTATTTGGTTATTACATTGAAGTTACAAAGTCAAATTTCGGTTCAATTCCTGAAAACAGATATATTAGAAAGCAAACCTTAGCAAATTGTGAAAGGTATATTACTCCAGAACTTAAGGAAATAGAGGAAAAGGTATTAGGAGCGCAAGAAAAGTTAATTGAACTTGAGTATTCTGTTTTTGTGGAAATTAGAGATTTAGTAGAAAAACAGATAGATAGAATGCAAAATAGTGCAAAATTAATATCTGAAGTAGATTGTCTTTGCTCGCTTGCGTTGGTGGCAAAAGAAAATAATTATTGCAAACCAGAAATCAAAGCTGAAGGGGAGCTTGTAATTATTGAAGGCAGGCACCCAATTGTAGAAAAGGTTATTCCAAGAAATAGTTTTGTGGCAAATGATACTCACTTAGATAATGAGAGTAAACAGCTGATTCTAATTACTGGTCCTAATATGGCAGGAAAATCAACCTATATGAGGCAGGTTGCACTAATTAATATTTTAGCACAAATAGGAAGCTTTGTTCCTGCTAAGAAAGCTTCAATTGCTATATGTGATAAAATTTTTACTAGAATAGGAGCTTCTGATGATTTAGCTGGCGGTAAGAGTACCTTTATGGTTGAGATGTGGGAAGTCTCTAATATATTGAAAAATGCTACTAAGAATAGTTTAATTATTTTAGACGAAGTGGGGAGAGGTACTAGTACCTATGATGGGTTAAGTATTGCCTGGTCCGTTATAGAATATATCTGCTCAAATGAAAAAATCAAATGTAAAACATTATTTGCTACTCACTATCACGAATTAACTTCCCTTGAAGGTAAAATAAATGGTGTTAAAAACTATTCCGTAGCAGTTAAAAAAGTACAAAATGATATAGTATTTTTAAGAAAGATTATTGAAGGTGGAGCAGATGAATCCTATGGTATTGAAGTTGCTAAATTAGCCGGAATACCTGAGGAAGTAACAAATAGGGCAAAAGAAATATTACATACTTTAGAAAGCAAAGGCAAGAAGTATGAGGATTCAAAAGAAGCATCAATACAAAATTTTGTAGAAGAACCTAAACAAAAAGTAGAAAATACTAAGAATTCTAAGAAAACTATTAAACAAGTAGGCTTTATTGATATTGAAAAGGAAAATATATTAAATGAATTACAAGCAATAGATATATTAAATATGACTCCTATGGAGGGATTTAATAAACTGTATGATATAATTAAAAGAGTAAAATCTCTATAGAAGGTGATACTTTGAACAGAATTAATCTGTTAGATGAAGAAATATCAAATAAAATTGCAGCCGGAGAGGTTGTAGAGAGACCTGCTTCAGTAGTTAAAGAGCTTGTAGAAAATAGTATTGATGCAAATGCTAAAAATATTACTATAGAAATTGAAGAGAGTGGTCAAAAAAGTATAAAAATCACTGATAATGGAACTGGTATTCATCCCGATGATATTGAAAAAGCATTTATGCCTCACGGGACTAGTAAAATAAAAAAAGTTGAAGATTTATTTTCTGTAAATACCTTTGGATTTAGGGGAGAAGCTTTACCTAGTATAGCATCTGTATCTAAGGTTAATTTAATAAGTCGTATGGAAGGAAATCCTTTCGGAAAAGAAATACATTTAAGTGGTGGTAAAATAGAACTTATCGAGGATATAGGATCAAACGTTGGTACAACAATATTAGTTCAGAATTTATTTTTTAATGTGCCTGCAAGACAAAAATTTTTAAAATCGGACCAAAGGGAAGGCTCGTTAATAAGTAATATAGTTACTAGACTTGCTCTTGCTAATCACAATATCTCTTTTAAATACTACATAAACGATAAAAAATCACTAATAACTTTTGCTACTGAAGATTCAAAGGATACAATAAGAAATATATACGGTAATAATGTATATAATAATTTAATCCAATTTGAAGGATGTACTGATATTGCATCTGTACATGGATATATAGGAAATTCTGAAATAAGCAGAGGGAGTAGAAATAATCAGAGTATTTTTGTAAATAAACGCTATATAAAAAGCGGCCTTATTACTGCTGCTGTAGAAAATGCTTTTAAATCTTTCTTAACTATAAATAGATATCCTTTCTTTGTGCTTTTTATAGAAATATTTCCTGAATTAATAGATGTTAATGTGCATCCTACAAAATCAGAAGTTAAGTTTCAGGATGAGAGAATCATCTATAAATTAGTGTTTGAATCAGTTCATTCAGCTTTAAGGGATTATGTAAAAGGTACATTTAATAAAGAGGAAGAGCTTGATTTACCTTTTATAAATAAAGAAGTTCCTAAGGTAGAAGATATAGAACCAAAATTAGTACAGCTTCCCATAGACCTTAAGGAAGAAAAAGAGAACCAAGTATCAAAGTTTAAAAATTCAGAATATGCTTTTGATAATCATAATAGTAAACAGGATGATACTTCTATTAAAGAAGAAATTCCTAATTACTTAAATAAGACTGAAGCTTCAATTAAAGAAGCAATTGAACCTAAATTCCCTGCTTTAGATATTATAGGGCAATTTAATAATACTTATATTTTAGCTGAATGCAACGGTACCTTGTATATGATAGATCAGCATGCAGCACATGAAAAAATATTATTTGAAAAATATAAAAACGATATTATAAAAAGTAAGGTAGTTTCACAAATACTTATTACTCCAATACTTATGGAGTTAAGTCACGAGGATTATAGTTATTATAATGAAAATATAAACATTTTTATTCAAGCAGGATTTTCTATAGATTTATTTGGAGATAATACTATAAGCATCAGAGAAATTCCAATATTTTTAGGTAAAGTAGGAATTAAGAATTTATTTATAGACATTCTAGATAATATAAAAAATATGGGTTCTGGGAAAACTATTGAAGTAAAATATGATACAATAGCTTCTATAGCCTGTAAAGCTGCAATTAAAGCTAGTCATCAGTTATCTAAATTGGAGATGGCGGCTTTAATTGATGAACTCAGATACATTAATGAACCTTTTAATTGTCCTCATGGTAGACCGACGATTATTACTATGGATGTTAAAGATATAGAAAAAAGATTTAAAAGAACATAAGTAATAAGATGTGTATTTATTTAAATATTGTAAGGAGATCGCTAATGAAAAAAGACTTATTCATTTTAGCTGGACCAACAGCTATAGGAAAAACAGAAACATCTATTGAACTAGCTAAAAGGTTAAATGGAGAAATTATTTCTGCTGATTCTATGCAAATTTATAAGAATATGGATATTGGTTCAGCAAAAATAAAGCCAGAAGAAATGCAAAATGTAAAACACTATCTTTTG
Source organism: Clostridium homopropionicum DSM 5847 (assembly GCF_001263795.1). Taxonomy (GTDB): domain Bacteria; phylum Bacillota; class Clostridia; order Clostridiales; family Clostridiaceae; genus Clostridium_H; species Clostridium_H homopropionicum. Next base: position 51,060 of record NZ_LHUR01000011.1, on the reverse strand, counting down.
GACTTTTTAGATCCACGATTAGAATTTAGTGTAGCTGAGTTTAAAGAAAAAGCTATTGAAGCAATAAATGAAATTTATTCAAAAGGGAAATTACCTTTGGTTGTTGGTGGAACGGGATTTTACATAGATTCTCTAGTATTTAACTATGATTTTGCATCAGTAGAAAAAGATGAAAGCTATAGAGAAAGCTTAAAAGAATTAGCTGTGGAAAAAGGAAATGAATATGTTCATAATCTTCTAAAAGAAGTTGACGAAGAATCGTATAAAAGATTATTTTCAAATGATTTAAAAAGAATTATTAGAGCTTTAGAGGTTTATAAACTAACTGGGAAAACCCTAAGTCAGTTTAATGCCGAACAAAATATTCATGATATTCCATATAATGTTTATTATTTTGTATTAAATATGAATAGAGACAGATTATATGAAAGAATCAATCTAAGAGTAGATATTATGATGGAACAAGGTCTTGTAGATGAGGTTTGTAAACTTAAAGAGATGGGCTGCACTGCAGATATGCAATCTATGAAGGGGATTGGTTATAAAGAGATACTAAGTTATCTTGATGGTAATATCTCTCTTAGTGAAGCTATTGAAATGATTAAAAAGGGTAGTAGGAATTATGCTAAGCGTCAATTAACATGGTTTAGAAAAGATAAGAGAGTTATTTGGGTAGATAAAGATAAATTTAAAGATAGTGATGAAATAGTAGAATATATTAAAAGCAAGTTTTATGAATTAAAAATTAATAAATAAATAATAAAAAAATAAAGGATTTTACTTATTTTTATAGAATAATTTTAAATATCACAAGTTGGAGGGAAACATTATGAATAAACCACCTAGCAATCTACAAGATTTATTTCTAAATAATGCAAGAAGGAACAAAATACACGTTGTCATATATCTAACGAATGGATTTCAGCTAAAAGGTCTTGTTAAAGGATTTGATAATTTTACTGTAATTTTAGACAATGATGGAAAACAGATGATGGTATATAAGCATGCAGTTTCTACCATTATTCCGGCAAAACCAATTTTGTTTGTTCAAGAAGATAACGATTAAAATAGGCAATAGTTTGCCTATTTTTTTTATATGTGTTAATATAATTAATGTTTAAAATAATTAATAATTAATAATTTTAGATTTTGGGGGACTTATTATGATTCAAAATACAAAAGAATTACTAGTTAATCAATATAAAATTAGCAATAAAGTATTAGAGCTATATGAAAAAGCTATTAAAGATGTTGAAGAAGTATGTAATTCATTAGATGAAATAAGAGAATTTAATCAACTTAAAGTTCTAAAAGCTTTTCAGGAAGAGAGAATTAGTGATTCTCATTTTACTTTTTCCACTGGCTATGGATATAACGATATGGGTAGAGATTCTTTAGATAAGGTTTATGCTAGAATATTTAATTGTGAAAGTGCACTTGTTAGACCTCATTTTGTAAATGGTACTCATGCCTTAGGAACTGCCTTATTCGGAAACTTAAGACCTGGTGATACAATGCTTTCAGTTTGTGGAACTCCATATGATACTCTTCATGAAGTCATTGGAATAGGTAAAGGAAATAATATGGGATCACTTAAGGAATATGGCGTTAATCACAAACAATTAGAATTAACTGAGGAAGGAAAACCAAATTACATAGACATTAAGAAAATATTATCTGAAGATCCATCAATAAAATTAGTTCATATTCAAAGGTCCACAGGTTATGGTTGGAGAAATGCTTTACTAATTAATGATATTAAAGAAATAATTGAATGTGTTAAAGCACTTAAGAAAGATATTATATGCTTCGTAGATAATTGCTACGGAGAATTCATAGATATTTACGAACCTACAGATGTTGGAGCTGACTTGGTAGTTGGATCATTAATTAAGAACATCGGAGGAGGTATTACTCCTACAGGAGGATATATAGCAGGAACTAAAGAATGTGTAGAGAGAGCATCTTATAGATTAACTGTTCCAGGAATAGGAGGGGAGTGTGGTTCTACTTTTGGAGTAATGAGAACCATGTTTCAAGGATTATTCCTTGCTCCACACATAACAATGGAGGCTTTAAAAAGTGCAGTATTCTGTTCAAGAATAATGGAACTTGCTGGTTTAAATGTATTACCGAAGTTTGATGATAAAAGAAGCGATATAATTCAAGCCATCAAATTTAATGACAAAGAAAAACTTATAGAATTTTGCAAGGGGATACAAATAGGTTCTCCAATTGATTCTTTTGTAGCTTGTGAACCTTGGGATATGCCAGGATATGCAGATCAAGTAATAATGGCAGCAGGCTCATTTATTCAAGGATCATCTATTGAATTATCATGTGATGCTCCAATTAGAGAGCCTTACATTGCATATCTACAGGGAGGACTTACTTTTGATCATGCTAAAATAGGAATTTTAATAGCATTAGGAAGAATTTTGAAATAGATATAAAAACAAGAGTAAGTGATTAACAATAAATCATTTACTCTTTATACTTTAGTATTTTCTAAATAAGCCTACTAATTTTCCTACAATAATGCAATCATCTACAATAATAGGATTCATTGTCTTGTTTTCAGGTTGAAGCCTAATATGATCTTTCTCCTTATAAAAAGTTTTTAAAGTAGCTTCATTTTCGATTAAAGCAACTACGATTTCTCCATTTTCAGCATAGTTTGTTTTTTCAATTATTGCTAAATCACCATTATGTATACCTGCTTCAATCATACTTTCTCCAGATACATTTAATATAAATAAATCTTTATTTTTTGGCATGAAATTTAAAGATATAGGGAAAGTATCTTCAATGTTTTCTACAGCTAAAATAGGTTCTCCAGCTGTAATCTTCCCAACAATAGGGATGTTTAACATCTCTTTATTGATTACAGGATCCTTAAGAATTTCAATAGTTCTTGGCTTTGTTGAGTCTCTTCGTATTAATCCTTTTTTCTCTAGTCTCTCTAAATGGCCATGAACTGTTGAAGTTGAACTAAGACCAACACCCTTGCATATTTCTCTAACTGATGGTGGGTAGCCCTTTTGAATTATTTGATTTTTAATAAATTCATATATTTCAGATTGTTTATCTTTTTTATTATCACTCATTCTATACACTCCTCTTATCCTATATTTTGAATTATATCATATATATAGGGATATATCAAACAAATGTTCTATAAATATTGATTATTGCATTTTCTTTTGATATAATACTTAGGTGAAAAAGGGGAGGGAATAAAATGAAGAAATTCTGTGTTTTCAAGATTGAAAAGGAATGTACCCATTGCGGGGATTGTGATACCTGCGATTTAGATCCTAAGAAAACATGTAATAATTGTGGAGAATGTCTAAATTTAGAAGGATATGATTCCAAGATAGTTAACATAGAGGAAATTTTAGATACAGAAAGTGATGTTGAAGAAAATTTTCAAATAGCAGAAGATTATAAAAAGCTGGATATTGAATATTTAGCATCTCTTAATAAGGAAATAAAAGAATCAGATTTTAAAGAAGATTATATTGAAGATATAGAGGGGTTGGAAGATGCTTTAAATGAAGAGAGTGCTGGTAATAATCTATTAAATGAAGTGTTTCCTGGTCTAATAGTAGTTAATCCAAATAAAACTAAGAAATAATTTTATAAACAGCTTTACTTCGCTAATTCAGCAAGTAAAGCTGTTTTTCATTCTTCACTTAGGGGATTTAAGCTAACTGCATGCCTTAAAGTATCATCATCAACATGAGTGTATATTTGAGTTGTAGATACATTTTCGTGACCGAGGACCATCTGCAAACTACGTATATCAACGTTACCATATTTATACATAAGTGTTGCAGCTGTATGTCTTAATTTGTGAGGTGAGTATCTTTTAGCTTCAAGGCCGGATTTTTCAATATATTTCTTTACAATAAGTTCTACACTTCTTTTATTTATTCTTTTGTAATTCTTACTTATGAAAAGAGCATCTTTATCTTTAGAATCTACTTTATCATTATAAGACCTTCTTACGTAAAGGTAGCTGTTAATTGATTTCAAGCAAGCGCTATTTAAATATATTGTTCTTTCTTTATTACCTTTTCCGATGATAGTTAGAGTATCATCTTTAATTCTTGATATATCAATACTGCACAGTTCAGAAAGTCTTAAACCGCAATTTAAGAAAAGTGTTATGATACAATAATCTCTTTCTTTATTATTACCGTCAATAGAAGAGAGAAGCTTTTTGCTTTCATCTAAGGTTAGATATACAGGATTTCTCTTATTGATTTTTGGGGTTTCTAATTCAGTGGCTGGATTTTCTTCTATAATTTTTGCTTTACCATGCAAAAATTTAAATAAAGATTTTAATGCAGCTACTTTTCTAGCTCTAGCATAGTTGCTATTGTTTCTATAATTTTCTGCAAAAGCAATAAAAGCATAAAGATCTGAAAGTTTTATTTTTTTAATAAATTCTGTATCTATATCACTGATGGGAATAGAATTAAAATCAATCTTATCTTTATCTTTGATATAACCTTTGTAAAGCTTTAAAAATCTAAAAAACATACTTAAGTCCCATTTATATGCAGCAATAGTATTTAGGGATTTACCCCTGATAGTTCCTAAATAATTTAAGAAATCATTTAAACATTCAGGCAAACAAGGATCGAAAACACTGTTAAGATTATAATTCATTGTTCCCTCCTATTTTGATGATGTAACTTCGCTAAATTTACATTTAGCGAAGTTATAATTGTATATTTTAAGTAGCAATTCCGAAGAATCACTACTTAATAATATTATACTATATATGAATTTAAAATAATAGTTTCCGGTAATAAATAGTAAAAATAAATCTAAATTAAATATGTGGAATTATATGAAAAATACAATTTTAGTTTTATTAAATAGTTATAATATATCATGAAAGAAATTTTGAAGTTTGATTTTTTAATACAATCCAAATTAAATATTTTATACTTATTAGTTAAAGTGAATACATATACATTTAGATAATTATACATTTATACTTACATTTACACCTAAACTTGATTTATTTTTTGCTATGATAGGGTTGATTACATTATTTACAAAATCATCAACCTGACCTGAAGCTCTTCCTGTAAACTTTACAGGATCCATTATTGATAGAATTTCTTCTCTGCTCATAAAGAAGGAATTGTCGTTAATTATTCTTTCGATTAAATCGTTGTTTAATCCTTCTTCTTTAACTCTTTTTGCAGCTTCCATAGATAAGACTCTAATTTTTTCGTGTAACTCCTGCCTGTCCCCTCCTCTTTTTACAGCTTCCATAAGGATAGTTTCAGTAGCCATGAAAGGAAGTTCACTATCAACATGAGTTCTAATTACTTTTTCATATACTACCATATTTTCTGTTACGTTTATATAAAGGTTCAATACTCCATCTAAAGCAAGGAAACATTCTGAAACAGACAATCTCTTGTTAGCTGAGTCATCTAGTGTTCTTTCAAACCATTGAGTACCTGCAGTTATAGCAGGATTAAGTGAATTTACAATTACAAATCTACTAAGAGCACTTATTCTTTCAGACCTCATTGGATTTCTCTTATATGCCATAGCTGAAGATCCAACTTGATTTTTTTCAAATGGTTCTTCCATTTCCTTCATGTTTTGAAGAATTCTTAAATCGTTACTGAACTTGTAAGCACTTTGAGCAACTTCAGATAAAGTATTTAAAACTATTGAATCAACTTTTCTAGGGTATGTTTGACCAGTAACATCATAAGTTTTGTCAAATCCCATTTTACTTGCTATTAAGGAATCAAGTTTAACTACTAATTCCTCATCATTATTAAATAAACTCATAAAACTTGCTTGAGTTCCAGTAGTACCTTTTGCTCCTCTTAGTTTCAAATTATTGATAACAAAATCGATGTTTTCAATATCTAATACTAAATCTTGCATCCAAAGGGTCGCTCTTTTACCTACTGTTGTAAGTTGAGCTGGTTGTAAATGAGTAAATCCTAGAGTAGGTAAGGACTTATATTTAAGAGCAAACTTTGAAAGGTTATCTAATATATTTATAAGTTTATTTTTTATTATAGTTAAAGCTTCTCTCATTATTATTAAATCGGTATTATCTCCAACATAGCAGCTAGTTGCTCCTAAATGTATTATTCCCTTAGCAGCAGGACATTGTAAACCATATGCGTATACATGACTCATAACATCGTGACGAATTTCTTTTTCTTTAGCTTGAGCTACTTCGTAATTTATATCATCAATATTTGTTTTTAGTTCATTAATTTGTTCGTCAGTAATATCTAAACCTAGTTCTTTCTCGCTTTCTGCAAGGGCAACCCATAACTTTCTCCAAGTTTTAAACTTTTTTTCCTCAGAAAATAAATATGACATTTCAGGAGATGCATATCTGCTATTTAAAGGTGTATTGTATGTTGTTCTATTCATTTTTCCCCTCCGTATACATATATTATACTTTATATGTTTTTCATTCATTCATATTATAACATATATTATTTATGATAGTAAGTATTTTGTTCGGATTTAATAAATTAAAAAAAAGTTCTATTTAAGAATTATAATAATATAATCTACTAAAACAAATTATTAAACTAGGAGGTACAATATATGTATAAAATGAGTCCAATTGATAAATTTTCTATTATTATGATGATTTTAGGCGGCATAAACTGGGGAATAATAGGATTATTTCAATTAAATCTTATTAACCTTTTGCTTAATTCTCTTCCTTTGTTAGAAAAAATTATATATATTTTAGTAGGATTATCATCTCTAAATGTATTGGTATTATTGTTTAAGTGTAAATCTAAAGAACTATAAAATAAATAAAAGGCATATAGCCTTTTATTTATTCTTTTAAATCTTCAATTAATTTATACATTTCTTCTGCAGCTAAAGTTTCATCATCTCCGTTGGCTGTTATAGAAATCTTAGACCCTTTTCTAACACCCAAAGATAATACATTAATTAAACTTTTAGCGTTGGCTTTTTTGTCTTCAAAGTCTAAGTAAATATCAGATTTAAATGAGGATGCTTTTCTTACCAATAATGTAGCAGATCTTGCATGTAATCCAGTAGATGCTCTAATAATAGCCTCTTTTTTTATCATATTCAACCACCTCAAATTAATCATTAAATTTATATAATAATTTAATTATATCATTAGACTATCTAAAAATTAATTAAATTTATCCATAAACCTCTCAATTCTATCTAATCCTTCTGTAATTTTTTCAAGAGAAGTAGCATAAGATAATCTTACATATTCATCTAAACCAAAAGCTACTCCTGGGATTACTGCAACCTTTTCTACATCTAAAATCATATCAGAAAATTCCATTGAATTAGATATAGTATTCCCATTTACCTTTTTACCGTATACACTAGATACGTTAAGCATAATGTAAAATGCTCCTTCTGGCTCAATGCAAGATAACTTTGGATTTGCCTTTATTCTTGAAACCATATAGTCTCGCCTTTGAGCAAATTGTTTAACCATAAAATCTAAATCATCTTGTGGCCCAGTAAGCGCTTCAAGTGCAGCATATTGAGAAATAGAAGTAGGATTAGATGTAGTATGACTTTGTATACTAGACATAAGCTTTATTATCTCTTTTGGTCCAGCAGCATAACCAATTCTCCATCCAGTCATTGCATAAGACTTAGAAACAGCGTTAATCACAATTGTTCTATTAAAAGTATCTTCACTTAAGCTTGCAATGCTAACATGAGTTTTATTACCATATATTAATTTTTCGTATATTTCATCAGAAATAATTATTAAATCATACTTTTGGGCAAAATCAGCTATTTCCATTAGCTCTTTATGTGAATATATAGAACCAGCAGGATTATTTGGGCTATTTAATATAATTGCTTTTGTTTTTTTGCTTATAGCCTTCTCGAGAGAATCTAAAGTATATTTATAATCATTTTCTTTCTTATTTTCTACATAAACTGGTTTTCCATCCGAAAGCTTAATCAATTCAGGATAACTAACCCAGTAAGGAATTGGGACTAATACTTCATCCCCAGGATTTAATATAGACTGAAATACATTTGATAAACACTGCTTACCACCAGTTGAAATTATAACTTGATCCATAGTATAAGTTAAATCATTATCTTTTTTAAATTTTTGTACTATAGCCTCTTTTAATTCATTTATTCCTGAAGCTGGAGTATACCTTGTTAAGCCTGCTTCTATAGCTTTTTTTGCAGCCTCTTGAATATTTTTAGGTGTATCAAAATCTGGTTCTCCCGCACCAAAACTAATAACATCGATTCCTTCATTTTTCATTTGCTTAGCTTTTGCTGTTATTGCTAAAGTCAATGAAGGTGAAATTTGCTTTGCCTTTTCTGATAAAATCATTATTCTTCACCCTTCCTTTACATTTAAGAAATTATATATTAAATTATCTCGATTATTTTTTGAAGACTCAATTTAAAGCCCTAAAATATTCGATAATATTGCTATCTTGGTTGAACAATCAGTTTAATTGCAGTTCTTTCTTCCCCATCAATTTCAATATCTGTAAAAGCGGGTACACAAACTAAATCTATTCCACTAGGAGCTACAAAGCCTCTAGCAATTGCCACTGCTTTAATTGCTTGATTCAGAGCACCTGCTCCAATAGCTTGAATTTCTGCAGAGCCAATTTCTTTTAGTACTCCTGTTAGCGCCCCTGCTACAGAGTTTGGACTTGATTTTGATGATACTTTTAATACTTCCATGATAGACCCCCTAAGTAATGATTGTAAATGTATATAAGATATATCCTTATTATATTCTACAATCAAATTAAAAATCCTTTCTATATCTAATAAAATTAGAATAAAAAAGGATTTCTTAATATCATAAACTATTTTGCATATTCAATTGATCTTACTTCTCTTATAATATTAACTTTAATCTGACCTGGATATTCTAATTCATTTTCGATAGTTTTTACAATATTTCTCGCCATCTCAACACATCCAAGGTCATCAACTATTTCTGGTTTAACCATTATCCTAACTTCTCTTCCTGCTTGTATAGCATAAGATTTATCTACACCTTCATAAGAGTTTGCTATTTCTTCAAGCTTTTCTAATCTTTTAATGTACGCTTCTATTGTTTCTCTTCTAGCACCTGGTCTAGCAGCAGATATAGCATCAGCAGCCTGAACAAGTATAGCCTCAATTGATTCAGATTCAACATCTCCATGATGTGCTGCAATCGCATTAACGATGACTTGAGATTCATGATATTTTTTAGCCATTTCTGATCCTATTAAAGCATGAGGCCCTTCTACTTCATGATCTACAGCTTTACCTATATCGTGAAGCAAACCAGCTCTTTTAGCTAAAGTCGGGTCCATACCCAATTCAGAAGCCATTAAGCCTGCTAAATAAGCAACTTCTATGGAATGCTTTAAAACATTCTGACCGTAACTAGTACGATATTTAAGTCTTCCTAATAATTTTATTATTTCTTGATGAAGACCATGTACTCCAGTTTCAAAGGTTGCTTGCTCTCCTTCTTCTTTTATATCATTTTCAACTTCTTTCTTGGCTTTTTCTACCATTTCCTCTATTCTTGCAGGATGTATCCTTCCGTCAATAATAAGCTTTTCTAAAGCTATTCTAGCTATTTGTCTTCTAATCGGATCAAATCCCGAAAGTATTACAGCTTCAGGTGTATCGTCAATTATTAGATCAACTCCAGTTAATGTTTCTAAAGCCCTTATGTTTCTTCCTTCTCTTCCAATTATTCTACCCTTCATTTCATCGTTAGGTAAGGAAACAACGTATACAGTACTTTCAGCTACATGATCAGCAGCACATCTTTGAATAGCACAGGAAATTATTTCTCTTGCTTTTTTATCTGATTCTTCCTTTGCTTTATTCTCCATGTCTTTTATCATTACTGCAACGTCGTGTTTGATTTCTTTTCTTGTTTCCTCTAATAATAATTCTCGAGCTTCTTCAGAAGATAGATTTGATAGTTTTTCAAGTTCTTGTCTTTGACTTTCATATAACTCATCAACACTAGCTTCTTTTTCTATTATTTCTTGTTGCTTCTTATTAAGAGCTTCTTCTTTATTTTCAATAGCTTCGCTTTTCTTGTCGAGTATTTCTTCTCTTTGTATAATTCTTCTTTCAAGTCTTTGAATTTCGTTTCTTCTTTCTCTTGACTCTTTTTCAAAATCATTTCTTAGTTTATGAACTTCTTCTTTTGCTTCTAAAATCGATTCCTTTTTTATAGATTCTGCACTTTTTTCAGCATCTTCAACTAGTTGTTTTGCCTTTAATTCAGCATCTGCAATTTTTGCCTGCGAAATATTTTTCCTCACATATATAATCACAAAAATACAAACAAGTACAAGAATCACTGCTAATAAAAGTACCAAATACATATTCAAATTTTCTCGCAAATCAACACCTCCTTACTCTATCCTATTTGGAATTAGTAAACAAGCGTCATTTAAGTTTAGAAAAGGTGTTACATTTGTTTATATATCAATCAGTATTTTGTTAAACCAGTAATTGTATTCATTTTATATTATTTTTAAATTCATGTCAAGTTTTTGCAAATATTGTTAGAATTATTTAGCATCATTTTCCTTAACATCAGATTCTACTTTTTTAGATAAAGGAAGATTATGTTTGATTCTAATTTGATTTTCAATTTCTTTTAAAATATTTTCATTTTCTTTTAAAAATTGCTTAGCATTTTCTCTACCTTGGCCTAACCTAATATCGTTGTAAGAAAACCAAGAACCGCTTTTTTGAACTATTTCTTCTTCAACACCAACATCAAGAATGTTTCCTTCTGTAGAGATACCTGTACCATACATAATATCAAATTCAGCTTGCTTAAAAGGTGGAGCAACTTTATTTTTTACTACTTTTACTCTTGTTCTACTTCCTAAGAACTCATCACCTTGCTTAATTGTATCTACTTTTCTTACATCTAATCTTACGGATGCATAGAACTTTAATGCTCTTCCACCTGGAGTAGTCTCAGGATTTCCAAACATAACGCCAACCTTTTCTCTTAATTGATTAATGAATATAGTAGCGCATTTTGATTTATTAATAGAACCAGTTAATTTTCTTAAAGCTTGTGACATAAGTCTAGCTTGTAATCCTACATGAGAATCTCCCATTTCACCTTCAATTTCAGCCTTTGGAACTAAAGCTGCTACTGAGTCAATTACAATGACATCAATTGCACCTGATCTTACTAAAGCTTCGCATATTTCTAAAGCCTGTTCTCCAGTGTCAGGTTGAGATAATACAAGATTATCAACATCAACCCCTAAAGCTTTAGCGTAAACTGGATCTAAAGCATGTTCAGCATCTATAAATGCTGCTGTTCCTCCATTTTTTTGTGCCTCTGCAATGATATGTAGAGCAACAGTAGTTTTGCCTGAAGATTCAGGTCCGAATATTTCAATAACCCTTCCTCTTGGAATTCCACCTATACCTAATGCAATATCTAGTGATAAGCTTCCTGTAGAAATTGCTTCTACATTTATTACTTCACTTTCTCCTAATTTCATTACAGAACCTTTTCCAAACTGTTTTTCAATTTGAGTTAAAGCTGCTTGAAGAGCTTTTAATTTTTCATTATTCATATTTTATTACCCCTTTCAGGTTACATACATTTCGAACATTTGTTCTACTAAATTATACAATATATCGTTATGCAGGTCAATAGCATACGATAAAAGTTCCTATATTAAACTTTATAGGAACTTTTTATGATTATGCCCAATATTTTCACTAATAATCATCTAATTGAGCTGAGTACTTTTCTGTTCTTTATAAAATAATCAAAGCCTGAAATAATAGTAGCTAATACAGCTAAAAATAATGATAGATATGTTAAATACTCAATATAGATAGAATTACTTATTAGATAAACCAATGCAGATATAATTGCCACTATTTGTGTTACAGTTTTTGTCTTACCCCACCAACTAGCTGCAATTACTAATCCTTCTGAAGCGGCAATAGTTCTAAGTCCTGTTACCGCAAATTCTCTTCCAATAATAATCATAGCAACCCAAGTAGGTATTATTTGATATTCCACAAGAGATATAAGTGCAGAAGTAACAAGTAATTTATCTGCTAAAGGATCCATAAATTTTCCAAAGTTAGTTATTTGATTTCTGCTTCTAGCAATATACCCATCTAACTTGTCCGTAAGAGCTGCTATAATGAAAATTGAAGTTGCAATAATTAATGTATATTTTGAATTAAATGAAATAAAAATCAAAAAGAAAGGAACTAACACTATTCTAGCTAATGTAAGTTTATTTGCAAGATTCATAGTTAACAACTCCTAATAAATCGTATTCGGAGGCATCTGTAATTAGTACCTCAGTAAAATCACCTATATTTAATATTTTATCACACTTAAACATGATTTCACCATCTATTTCTGGTGCCATTTCATAACTTCTACCATAATATAGTTCATTTTTTAAGCCTTCCACAATTGCTTTATAGGTTTTTCCTATTTTCTTTTTATTTATTTCTCTAGAAATAGCTTGTTGAGTAAGCATTAACTCTTCTAATCTAGACTCCTTTATATTCTCATCAATTTGATTATCCATTTTGGCAGCAGGGGTGTCTTCTTCTTGTGAATATTTAAATACTCCTAGCTTATCAAATTTAATTTCCTTTATAAATTCTTTAAGTTCATTAAAATCTTCTTCTGTTTCTCCTGGAAAACCTACTATAATTGAAGTTCTTAAAGTTATATCTTTTACCTTGCTTCGTAGTTTATTTATATTATTAATTATTAACTCTTTACTAGATTTTCTATTCATTTTTTTCAAAATTGAGTTGCTAATATGCTGTATTGGCATATCAAGGTATTTGCATACTTTATTGTTAGACGCCATCTCATCAATAAACTCTTCAGTTATTTTCTCCGGATATGAATACATAACTCTTATCCATTGTATTTTTTCAATTTTTGAAAGTTCTTTAATAAGTTCGTGTAATTTATTTTCATTATATATATCTGTACCATAGATAGACGTATCTTGCCCTACTAATATTATCTCTTTTACACCAATAGAAGCTAATTTTTCGGCTTCATCTACTATACTCTCAATTCTTCTGCTCCTATATTTACCCCTTATTTTAGGAATTATACAATAAGTACATAGATTATCACAGCCTTCAGAAATTCTTAAATATGCCACATGACCTTCAGTAGTTAAAATCCTATTACCCTCATTGATAATTTGATCACTATAATTACATTCAATTATATTTTGATTTTCGTTATTAAAGAAACATGCAATATGTTCTTGCATTCTAGCATAATCATTTACTCCTAGCATAATATCTATTTCAGGTACTAGCTTCTGCAATTCTTTTGAATATCTTTGTGTTAAACATCCTGTAGCAATTAGCATTTTACACTTGCCTCTTTTGTATTGTGCCATTTCAAGAATTGTATTTATTGATTCTTCCTTAGAGCTTTCGATAAAGCCGCATGTATTTACTATAATTATGTCGGCTTTGTTCGGGTCGTTGACTATTTCATTATTTCCTGAAAGATTACCTAGAATAATTTCTGAATCTATTCTATTTTTATCGCAACCTAAACTTATTAGTCCAATTTTATATTTAGTCACTAAATTTCCTCCTTAAGAACGTTAATTATCACAAAATTAATTTTAAATGGAATAATTGATTTTAACAAGTAAAATATATATTTATTTACTTATTATTTTTTAAACTATCATTTTCTAGCAGCACTTGTCTAGGCTTAGTACCATTTTTACCAGATATTATTCCTTTATCTTCAAGCTGTTCAATTATTCTTGCTGCTCTATTATACCCTATCCTTAATCTTCTTTGTAGAAAAGAAGTAGATATTTGACCACTTTCTAATACTATTTCAATGGCTTCATCTAATAAATCATCACTTTCAGAATCACCTTTTTCTACAGAAGAATTAATTTCATCGATAATCCCCTCTTCATAAGTAACTTCACTCTTTTGGGATTTAATAAAGTTTACTATTTTTTCTACTTCTTCTTCAGATATAAATGCTCCTTGTATCCTAATAGGTTTAGATTCACCTACAGGATAATAAAGCATATCACCTTTTCCTAATAATTTTTCTGCACCAGCTGAATCTATTATAGTTCTAGAATCAATCTGGCTTGATACTGCAAATGAAATTCTTGAAGGAATATTTGCCTTTATTACTCCTGTAATTACATCAACAGAAGGCCTTTGAGTTGCAATTACAAGATGCATGCCAGCTGCTCTTGCCATTTGGGCAAGCCTAGCTATATATTCTTCAACTTCTCCCGGACAAACCATCATTAAATCAGCAAGCTCATCAATGATAATTACTACCCATGGTAACTTACTTTCTATTTTACCTTTATTATATAGTTCATTATATCCTTCAATATTTCTTACGCTATTCTCCGCAAAAAGGTTATACCTTCTTGACATTTCAGTAACTGCCCAATTTAATGCTCCAGCAGCTTTTTTAGGATTTGTAACTACTGGAATTAATAGATGAGGTATATTATTATATATGTTTAATTCAACAACCTTTGGATCTACTAATAATAGTTTTACCTCTTCTGGTGTATATTTATATAATAAGCTCACAATTAACGTGTTGATACATACACTTTTACCAGATCCAGTAGCTCCTGCAATTAATAGATGAGGCATTTTAGATAAATCAGCTACTACACACTTTCCTCCAATGTCTTTTCCAATTGCAAAAGCTATATTTTTATTAAAGTTTCTAAACTCTTCTGATTCAATTACCTCTTTTAAAAATACCGGTAATGTCTCCTTATTTGGAATTTCAATTCCAACAGCGCTTTTACCTGGAATAGGAGCTTCAATTCTAATAGATGATGCAGCTAAGCTTAATGCAATATCATCTGATAAATGAGTTATTTTACTTACCTTAACTCCTGCACTTGGTTGAAGTTCAAACCTTGTAACGGATGGTCCTTTGGTAACCTGCATTACCTTTGCTTCAACTCCAAAACTGCTTAAGGTTTCTTCAAGTTTAGAAGCAATATTTATCAATTCTTTTTTACTGCTCTTATTAGTTGTGATATTTTCATTATAGTTTAAAAGCTGAAGTGGAGGGAAGATATAGGCTACCTCATTTTTAGTTAATCCTTCATTAATTTCTTTATTTAATTCCTCACTTAACCCCTCTTCAGATTTATCTGAATTTTTATCAAGGACTTTAGTTGATTTTTCCTTAAGATTCTCATTGTTCTTACTGAAGGCTACTCTTGGCTCAAATACTTTTATTTCCCTATTTTCAACATTATCTTTACTAACATCTCCCTCAGTTGATTTCATAAAGTTTACCATTTTAATTTTATGATTTATATTTTTTATAAAGGAAGATTGGTTATCTTCTATTTTACTTTCAAGTTTATTATTTTGTTTAATGGATTCTTCGTCCTTATTAGGTGTTCTAAAATACATAAATATATCTTTAATATTAATTTCTACTATTAATACTATGGATATTATATATATAGCTGTCATTATAAAGTATGAACCAATACTTCCAAATAATTTGTACAAAGGTATATCTATTAAATATGTAATTATTCCTCCGTGAAAGATACTAGGATTGCTATATATTTTTTTTATTCCTTGTAGTATATCATTATTTATATAATATTTATTTATGTTTATCATTTGAATTAACATTAGTGAATTAGTTATAAACAAAATTATTCCATAAAATCTATTATTAAATATTACCTTGCCATTTTTGATTATATAGCTAACTCCAGTTAAAATTATTATTAATGGAAAAAAATATGATCCTAATCCCATAAGGGCAATAAAAGTCTTTTTAATTGTTATTCCAATTAATCCTGATGAATTTGTAATAAAAACACTTAATAGCATAAGAACTCCAACAGTAATTAATAATATTCCTTTAATATCATTACCAAATCTGTTAGTGCTTTCAGGTGTTTTTTTATTACTTTTGCTATTTTTTCTTGCCACTTTAATATCACCTCTATGTTTATTTTCTACATAGGATTTAATTATCCTTTTTATTAAAAAATAAAACTAGCTAAAGAAAATCTTAGCTAGTTTTGCTTTTTTACTTCATCAATCATCTGATCTAGTTTTTTGATTGCATCGCTTAAACCACCAACTTCATCTATTATACCATAATCTACTGCCTGTTTTCCAATCAATATTGTTCCCATATCATTTAATAATTCATCTGTTTGTAACATAAGCTTTCTTAGAACACCTTTATCAACTTTTGATGTGCGCCCTATAAATTCTATTATTCTCTCCTGCATTTTATTAAAATATTCAAAGGTCTGTGGTACTCCTAATACCAATCCATTCATTCTAATTGGATGAATTATCATTGTGGCAGAAGGAGAAATAAAAGAGTATTTAGAACAGGTTGCTAAGGGAACACCAATGGAGTGACTTCCTCCAATCACTAAGGATACAGTTGGCTTACTTAAACTATTTATCATTTCAGAAATTGCTAGTCCAGCCTCTACATCTCCTCCAACTGTATTTAAAATAATTAAAACCCCTTCAACTGTTGAATCTGTTTCAATAGAAACTAATTGAGGAATTAAATGTTCATATTTTGTTGATTTAGACTGTGGTGGTAATACTGAATGCCCTTCTATCTGTCCAATTATTGGGAGTATCTGAAATCGCTGATTCATGCTGCTGGTTTTTGAGACTCCTAGTTCTTTTATATTGTCTAAATTATTTTTATTATTTTCTGTTCTGGATATTTCATCACACATAATAATCTCCTCCTATTTGCAATTAGTGTTTGCTTAATAGAAAGGGACTATTCATTTTAGTTGTTATCTAATTCAAATTCTTTGTGTAAAGCTTTGATAGCATCTACTGCATACTTAGATTCTACTAAACACCAAATTGTTATATGAGAATCTGCTGTTTGCAAAACTTCAATTTTTTCTTTAATTAAAGATTTTAATATTTTAGCCATTACACCAGGTATACCTCGCATTCTCGAACCAATAACAGCAATTTTACTACATTTATCTTTAAAAGAATATTTTAATCCTAAAGAATTCATTATGTTATTGAAGTTTTCGAAATCTTTATCATCTATAGTGAAAATCTTTTGATTTGGAAATACATTAATTAGATCAATACTAATATAGTTTTCGGCTAAAACAGGTAAAATATCAAAATAATTTTCATTCTCAATGTTTTCACTTAATTGAACTATTATCTGAGTTCTATTGTCGATATGTGTTATTCCAGTGATAACATTTTTTGATTCTGAATCTCCAAAATTATCAATAACTGTTCCATCGCATTCACTCATGGTATTTTTTATTAATAAAGGAATATTACCTTTCATTGCTACTTCAACTGCTCTAGGATGAATAACTTTAGCTCCCTGATCAGCAAATTGAAATACTTCATTATAGCTAATTTCTTTTATTAGCTTTGCATCTTCAACTATTCTTGGATCTGCTGTCATTATACCATCTACGTCAGTATAAATTTCGATTCCTTCTGCTCTTAAAGCTACTCCTAGCAAAGAAGCAGTAACATCACTTCCTCCTCTGCCTAAAGTAGTAATAAAACCCTCCTCATCAATACCTTGAAAACCTGAAACAACAGGCACGATATTTTTCTCCAATAAACCTAAAATAACTTTATCATCTACATGCTTTACATTTGCATTTCCAAAATTATTATCAGTTTTTATTCCGGCCTGTCCACCGGTAAGCGGCAATGCTTGTATATTTTTTTTATAAAGCTCATTGCACATAATTACCGAGCTTATTATCTCCCCGCAGCTCATTAATAAATCAACAGCTAGTTTACATGAGTTTTTAAAATCTTCAGTTAAAGTAGACAGCAATGTATCAGTCGCGTATGGCTCTCCTTTCCTTCCCATAGCGGAAACAACCACTACTGGGTGAAAACCCAATTCTTTTGCTTTAAGAATTTTACTCACTACTAATTTTCTTCTTTCATAAGTAGATACTGAAGTACCACCGAATTTTTGAACTAAAATTTTCATAATTTCCTCCAAGTTATTTATAAGATTTTTTAATATCTTCTTCTTCAACATCGAGTATTATAGTTTTAGAACCGATCTTATTTACACACTCCCAAGGTAGTTCAAGAAAGTCGCTACCTTTTAAAAAACTAAAATGCTGATTAGATTTATTTACTATAAGAAATTTTAAAGATCCATTTTCGTCAATTAATATATCATTATTCATTAAAAACCCGTATTTTTCTCCATTATTTATATTTATTATTTCATATTTTTCTATTTCGCTATATCTTCTGAATTTTTCCTCCAAAATAATTTCCTCCTTAATATATATTAATAATATTAATATATATTAAGGAGTCATTATTATAATTCAACTTTTTTTGAATTTTTAAAAGCCACTTTATCCGGAGTAAAGATTCTTATAATTTTATCCTCGTCGAAATTTTCTCCTACAAAAGCAGAATTTTCAATTCCGTTAGAAAAAGTATTTTCCATAACATAATTAAGCTTATCAGTGTTAACTTCATCAATTTTATTTAGTATTTCTTCTGGTGGTATTATCTTATCGAAAAATAAAGCAATTCTGCCATTTCTAAACATTCTGCTGCTGGTACTTTCTAAACCTAAAATAAAATTTCCTTTTAATTGTTCTTTCAATTTAAATATTTTATCTCTTTCTTTTAATAAATTATCAACTTTAAAATTTTCTAATTCATTTTTTATATATTTAATAGCTT
Source organism: Clostridium homopropionicum DSM 5847 (assembly GCF_001263795.1). Classification (GTDB taxonomy): domain Bacteria; phylum Bacillota; class Clostridia; order Clostridiales; family Clostridiaceae; genus Clostridium_H; species Clostridium_H homopropionicum. The sequence goes on along the minus strand of NZ_LHUR01000011.1, from coordinate 32,271 downwards.
TTAAAGAACTTTTAGGATTCATACTAGTATATATATTTAGAGTTCCAGAATTAACATAGGAGGATATATAAGAATAAATTGTATAGCACATACCTAATTCTTCTCTAATCTTTTGAAATAAAATGGATGAAGCTCCTCCTCCAAAATATGTGTTTAGTAACATTAATGCATACATGTTATCATCACCTAAAACTAATCCACTCATTCCCAAATTCATATGTAACTGTTCAATTTTTTTATTTAGAAACAGATGAGATTTATTTAATATAGGATAAGAATAGCCTTGTGATTTTATCTCAGGATTATTTAAATTTTTATTCTCCCAATGGCCAAAATATCTTTCTATTATTTTTTCAATTGAGTTACTATCTACTTTTCCACTGATTGAAATCACTGTGTTTTCAGGTGAATACATATTATTAATGTATTCAATAATACTATTTCTATTAAACGATTTTACTGTTTGAATTTCACCTAAAATTGGCAACGAAAGAGAATCTTCTCCATAGGCAGCTTTACTATATAAATCCATTAACATATCTTCTGGGTTATCAATGTTCATTTTTATTTCTTCAATAATTACTTTTTTTTCTTTTTCAATATCTTCTTCTAAAAATAAACTATTAAACAACATATCAGATAAAATATCTAAAGCTAATTCTAAATGAGTATCTAAAATTTTTATATAAAAGCAAGTTGCCTCTTTCCCAGTAAATGCATTAAGTTGTCCTCCTACATCTTCTATACATTCAACAATCTCTTTAGCAGATTTTGTTTTAGTTCCTTTAAATAGCATATGCTCTATAAAATGAGAAATACCGTTATTATACTTATTTTCATTCCTGGAACCATTTTTAATCCAAATTCCAACTGTAACAGAGTTAACATAATCAATACTTTCTAAAACGACTTTTACACCATTGTTTAACTTAAATGAATTATACATTTTTCCTCCTGATTAAGATAAAATAAAAAGGCATCACTGCCCTTCTACTCTAATTATCTATTTCTTCTTTTTGCTCTGCTTCTGAGTCTTTAATAGCATCTTTTCTTGATAGATTTACTCTTCCCATAGAATCTATTTCTGTTACTTTTACTAAGATTTCATCTCCTACAGAAACTACATCTTCAACTTTATTTACACGTTTAACGTCAAGCTTAGAAATATGAACTAAACCTTCTTTACCAGGAAGAATTTCTACAAAAGCCCCGAAATTAGAAATCTTAGTTACTTTTCCTAAGTAAATTTCTCCTTCTTTAACTTCCCTAGTATATCCATCAATCATTGCTAAAGCTTTTTTACCAGATTCATAATCTTCAGCAGTTACAAAAACAGAACCATCATCTTTAATATCTATTTTTACTCCTGTTTCATCAATAATTTTATTGATAGTTTTTCCGCCAGCACCAATAACGTCTTTGATTTTTGCTGGGTTTATTTTGATTGTGAATACCTTAGGAGCATATACTGAAACTTCTTCTCTAGGTTTTGAAATACAATTATTCATTACCTCTAAAATTTTTAATCTAGCTTCTCTTGCATCTTCTATAGCATTTTTTATACATTCATTTGATAATCCTTCAATTTTAGTATCTACTTGAATTGCAGTAATTCCTTTTTCTGTTCCAGCTACTTTAAAATCCATATCTCCAAAGAAGTCTTCTATTCCTTGAATATCAGTTAAAATTGCTTCTTCTGTTAAGCCTTCACTTGTAACAAGACCCATAGCTATTCCTGCAGCAGGTCTTTTAATTGGAACACCTGCATCTAATAAAGCAAGAGTACTTCCGCAAACACTAGCTTGAGAAGTGGAACCATTTGAACTTAAAACTTCAGAAACTAATCTAATTGCATATGGGAATTCTTCTTCACTCGGTATTAATGGCTCAATTGCCTTTTCAGCTAAAGCTCCATGACCTATTTCTCTTCTATTAGGTCCTCTTAATGGCTTTACTTCACCAACACTATAAGATGGGAAATTGTAGTGATGCATATATCTCTTTGATGTTTCTTCACCTATTCCATCTAATATTTGAACTTCACTAATTGAACCTAAAGTAGCAACACTCATTACTTGAGTCATTCCCCTAGTAAAAATTCCACTTCCATGTGTCCTTGGAAGTATTGAAACCTCAGCATCCAATTCTCTTATTTGTTTAAAGTCTCTAGCATCTGGTCTTCTTTTTTCTTTTAATATCATATTTCTTACTACTGATTTTTGCATATGATAAACTGTTTCGGAAATATCCATTAAATTATCAGGGTACTTCTCACTAAATTCATTGTTTACTTTTTCTTTAATTTCATCAATTGCTTTATTTCTTAAATCTTTATCAGTTATATACATAGCTTCTTTAATCATATGGAAAGCAAAATCTTCTACTTCTTTTTCTACTTCTTTATTTACTTCATAAAGTTTTGTTTCAGCCTTTTGTTTTCCGTATTCTTTCATAACTTTTTCTTGGAAATCAGCAATCTTTTTACACTCTTCAAAACCAAACATAATAGCATCATACATTACGTCTTCTGGTATCTCATTACCACCAGCTTCTATCATCATTACTCTATCTTTTGTAGCACATACAGTTAAGTCTAAAATGCTTTGCTCTCTTTGCTTTGAAGTAGGATTAATTATGAATTCTCCATCAATTAAACCAACTGCTACGGTACCTACTGGATTTGTAAATGGAATACTTGATAAACATAAAGCAAATGAAGCTCCATTCATTGCAAGTATATTTGGTAGATTATCTTGATCTACTGATAATACTGTACAAACTACTTGAACATCATTTCTATATCCATCTGGAAATAAAGGTCTTAATGGTCTGTCAATTGCTCTTGCATTTAGGATAGCCTTATCTGAAGGTCTCCCTTCTCTTTTAATGAAACCTCCTGGTATCTTTCCAACAGAGTAAAGTCTTTCTTGATATTCAATACTCAAAGGGAAAAAGTCAATTCCTTCCTTTGGCTCTTCTGAGGCATTTGCATTTATTAGTATTACAGTTTCACCATAACTTAATATTAAGGCACAATCTGAAAGCATACCAACCTTGCCTATTTCACCTTTAAGCTTTCTTCCAGCGACAATAGTTTCGAATGTTTTAGCTTCTCTCATTTTGTATATCCTCCTTTCAATCTATTACATTATTATATTGTTTCCCATTAAAATTCTTTATTATTTAATAAATTATAAATTTTTAAAATAATAGAGCGGTGCTAGCCCGCTCTCACTATTTTCTTAAATTTAAGTTTTTAACTAAAGTACGATATCTTTCAATGTCTTGATCTTTTAAGTAATTTAAAAGACCTCTTCTCTTACCAACCATCATTAAAAGACCTCTTCTTGAGTGATGATCTTTTTTATGTTCTTTAAGATGGTCATTTAAATGATTAATTCTCTCAGTTAATAATGCTACTTGTACTTCTGGAGAGCCTGTATCTCCTTCGTGTGTTGCGTATTGATTAATAATTTCTTGTTTTCTAGCCTTTTCCATTAAAAAGCACCTCCGATTTTGTAATCCCCGATATTCCATGAATACCGCCGGCCAGTCAGTATACATAGGATATGGTTCTAATGTATTATAACAAATAAATAAAAAAAAGTAAATTATTTTTTACATATATTTCTCTAAGTTAAATACTTTGGTTAATTGCAAACTCTTTATCTTTTGATAATTGTTCAGCCAACTTTTCTATAGATTCAAACTTCTTCTCATCTCTTATTCTTTTGTGAAAGAATACTTTAACTTTTTCATTATATATATCTTCATTAAAATTCAATATGTGAGTTTCTATACTTAATTTTTTATCTCTTACAGTAGGATTATATCCTATGTTAGTGATACTCTTGAATTTCTCGTTTTTATATTCAATAGAAGTAAAATATACTCCACCTTTAGGTAATACAATGCTTTTATCATAATCTAAATTAATAGTAGGAAAATTTATTTTCCTTCCTAATTGTTTACCTTTAATTACTTTCCCTTCTAACATGAATGGTCTTGTTAAAAAGTAATTTGCTTTTGTAATATCACCTTCAGAAATCAGGTGCCTAATTTTTGAGCTGCTTATAACTTCTCCATTTACCTTAACTGGTTTTACTATGTAAGTATGAAAATTATATTTTTCGCTTAGACTTTGTAAAAGATCAACGTCACCTAAATTTTTATATCCAAATCTGTAATTAAAACCTACTACAAAGCCTTTAGCATTATAATGTTTTATTAAATTACATATAAAATCCTCTGGGCTTATTTTCATAAACTTGTTGTTAAACTCAGCATAATTTAAAATATCTATACCTAAATTCTTAAGAAGTCTAGTTTTTTCATCATTAGAAATAATTAATTTGGGTGCTATATCACTATTAATCACAGTTAAAGGATGGTTCTTAAAAGTAAATACCATACTCTTAATGTTATTTTCTTTTGCAAGCTCAATAGTTTTATTTATGAGGCTTAAATGTCCCATATGAAGGCCATCAAAACTACCCAAAGCTATATATGTTTTATCATATATTGTTTCCTTAAAATTATCTTCATAAATAACCATATAATCAACTCCAAAAACACTCTAGATAAATATTTTCTCAAGCTTAAATCCGTTTTTTATCATTTTACCTAAGCCTAAAAAAATCTTTTCTTCATTGTACACCCTGTAAACTTTGTCCTCTGAAAGGTTTTTTAACAGGCGCTTGTCTCCAACACAAACTCCATTAATTAATAGCCTTTCAAAGTTTTTATCTACTGTATAGGCCTCATATATATTTAATACTTGATCAATAGGAACTAAATAATTTTTAATATTATCAACATTTAATTCTTCAAGATTTACTGAATTTTCTATTGAGAAGTTTCCACTTTGTATCCTTTCTAAATTCCACATAGTTGCTCCACAATTTAATCTCAATCCAATATCATAACATAAACTGCGAATATAAGTACCTTTTGAACAATTAACAGTGAAGGATACATAAGGTACTTGAATATCTAGAATATTAATTTCATAAATATTTACTTCTCTTGCTTCTATATCTACATCAATACCTTTTCTTGCTAAATCATAAGCTCTTTTCCCATTGATTTTTATTGCAGAAAACTTAGGTGGAATCTGAGAATTTACTCCAATAAAAGATTTAATGCAGCTTACTATTTCATTTTCAGTAACATCAACATTATGAGTTTCTAATACTTTTCCTTCTTGATCATAAGTATCAGTGATTACTCCAAGCTTCAACTCTGCTTTATATATCTTAAAATCATTCATAATATATTCTACAGCTTTAGTAGCTTTGCCAATGCAAATTGGTAATACACCTGAAGCTAATGGATCTAGAGTTCCAGTATGTCCTATCCGTTTTAAACCAGTTATTTTTTTTATTTTTCTTATAACGTCAAAGGAAGTAATTCCTTGTGGTTTATTAATATTAATTACTCCATCCATTAAATCAACTCATTTTCCAGTTTATTAATTAATATGCTCTTTATTGTTTCAGCGTTTTCATTAATAGAGAACCCGGCTGCTCTAACGTGTCCTCCACCCTGAAATTCTTCTGCAATTTTTCTCACATCAACCACATTCTTAGATCTTAAACTTACTTTAGTTCCTTGTTCTGTGTCTTTGATTAGTGCTGTCACTTCAACTGAATCAATTTGAGTGCCAATAGTAATAATATCAGAGGTGTCGCCCTTATTTTCTTCAGGATCACCTAAAATATTTTTATTAAGATGCATTATACATAATTTATTATTGAGATACATTTCCATACCATCAATTACTTTACCATATAGCTTAACTCTAGATACAGATTTATTTTCGAATAATATTCTATGAATTTCAGTAAAATCAATTCCTGTTGTAATTAATATACCCGCAATTCTATGTGTGTTTAAGGTTGTATTAGAGTGTCTAAAGGAACCAGTATCAGTAACTAAAGAAGTATAAAGACAAGTTGCAATGTTTTTATCCAGTTCTATGTTTAAAGCTGTTAAAATTTCATATACTATTTCTGCTACTGCAGCAGCTTTTATATCAATATAATTCATATCTCCATATAAATCATTTGATAAATGATGATCTATGTTAATCAAAGTATACTGTTTATCTTCATAGTTTAAATTACCATTAATTCTGTCTATATTACCGCAGTCTAACACAATTACTACATCAGTATTTTCTAAAACCGTATTATTTTGCTTATAAAATTCATTTGAATAGGGCAAATAAGAAAAGTCTTTAGGCAAAGGCTCCTTAGAGATTATATAGGCATCCTTGCCTAATTTAAGAAGCACTTGCAGAAAAGCAAGTGAACTTCCTAAAGAATCTCCATCAGGAGATACGTGACAAGTAATACCAACTTTATTGCATTCAATTAGCTTATCTACTATATCTCTAATTGCCATTTTTACTTTTTATCCTTTATGTCATTTAGTAGATGGCTAATATGGATCCCTTGCTCAATACTATTATCCAACTCAAGAATAATTTCTGGTGTATACCTTAAGTTAATTCTATGCCCTATTTCTCTTCTTAAATAACTAGTAGAACTTTTTAATGCTTCAAAGCTTTCTTTTTGTGATTCATCTTTACCAAATAAACTAACAAAAACTTTAGCATATCTTAAATCATTAGTTACTTCAACCTTAGTTATACTAACCATAGCAGTAAGTCTAGGATCATTAATTTCATCACGAATAATACTACTTATTTCTTTTTTAATTTCTTCATTTATTCTTCCTAGCCTATGTTTAGCCATTAAGAAAAACCTCCTTTAAGACTGCATTACATAGTTTTTGGCTTTATTTCTTCCATTATAAAAGCCTCAAACTGATCTCCTTCTTTAACATCATTAAATTTTTCAATAGTAATACCACATTCATAACCAGCAGCTACTTCTTTTACATCATCTTTAAATCTCTTTAAAGATGAAATTTCTGATTCAAATATTACTATTCCATCTCTTACAACTCTTATACTGCTGTTTCTAGTAATTTTTCCATTTAAAACATAGCAACCAGCTATTGTACCAACATTGGAAATTTTATAGGTAACTCTAACTTCTGCAGTTCCTAAAACAACTTCTTTATATTCAGGGTCAAGCATTCCTACCATTGCAGATTTAACATCATCAATTGCATCGTAAATAACCCTATAAGTTCTAATATTTACGCCTTCCTTTTCGGCTAAGGTTGATGCAGTACTTGATGGTCTTACATTAAATCCAATAATTATTGCATTTGATGCAGTTGCTAAGGTAACATCTGTCTCAGTTATAGCACCTACAGCACCATGAATTACTCTAACTTTTACTGAATCGTTAGATAATTTTTCTAAAGATTGGCTTACTGCTTCCACAGAACCTTGAACATCTGCTTTAACAATAACATCTAATTCTTTAACTTTACCTTCTTGTATTTGGCTATATAAATCTTCTAATGATACTCTGTTTGTTGATACAATTCTTTCTTCTCTTAACTTAGCTTTTCTAGCTTCAGCCATATTTCTTGCAGTTTTTTCGTCTTTAACAACATTAAATCTGTCACCTGCATCTGGAACTTCAGAAAGGCCTAATATTTCAACTGGTATTGATGGCCCAGCTGAATTAATTTTGTTGCCCTTGTCATCAAACATAGCTCTTATTCTTCCATAGGTAGAACCCACAATTATTGAATCCCCCACATTAAGAGTACCGTTTTGTACTAATAATGAAGCAACAGGTCCCCTTCCTTTATCTAGTTGAGCTTCAATAACAGTTCCTTTTGCCTTTCTAGTAGGATCTGCTATTAATTCTTCCATTTCGGCAGTCAATAATATCATTTCTAATAAAGTATCAAGGCCTTCTTTTGTATGGGCAGATACAGGAACTGTAATTATGTTTCCACCCCAATCTTCTGCTAAAAGATTGTATTCAGTTAATTCTTGTTTAACCTTATCAATATTAGCTCCAGGCTTATCAATCTTATTTATTGCAACAATAATAGGTACATCTGCAGCCTTACAGTGGTTTATAGCTTCAACAGTTTGAGGCATTATTCCATCATCAGCTGCAACAACAAGTATTACTATATCAGTAATTTGAGCACCTCTAGATCTCATTGTAGTAAATGCTTCATGCCCAGGCGTATCTAAAAATGTAATCTTTTCACCGTTAATTTCAACAGTATAAGCACCAATATGTTGTGTTATACCGCCAGCTTCAGTAGAAGTAACTTTTGATTTTTTTATAGCATCTAAAATAGAAGTTTTACCGTGGTCAACGTGACCCATAATAGTTACAACTGGAGGTCTTTTTACATAAGATTCATTTTCAGAAGCATCTTCAGTTTCATCAGATTCTAGTGAAGTTTCTTTATCCTTTTGAATTGCAACGGCATTGAACTTTTCAGCCAATTTTTCTGCAGTATTAAAATCAATTTCTTGATTAATTGCAGCCATTATTCCCATAAACATAAGTTGCTTTATTACTTCTGTTATAGGTTTATTCAGCTTATCTGCTAATTCTTTAACAGTTATAGTATCTTTCATTTCTATAACTACTTCTTCATTAATTTCTTCCTTATTATTCTCTTCTTCAGATTGCTTCTTGTTATTTTTTTTCTTATTTTTTACCTTTATTGAATTATCAATTTCTTCTTCGTACTCATCTACAATGCTTTTCTTGGCATTTTTAGAAGATTCAACTACATCACTTTCTTCATTTTCAACAAAAATTTCTTTAATTAACTCTGCATCTTCTTCATCTAAAACACTCATATGATTTTTTACTTTAATACTAAATTCACTTGCGAGAATGTCGATCAATTCTTTGCTAGAAATGTTTAGTTCTTTTGCTAATTCATATACTCTTGTCTTAGCCAAAACATTCACCCCCGTTTATTTTCTTATAATACTTTACAATCACTATTAGTTATCTCATCCCTTAGGTTATTATATATTTCATCATCAATTTTAACTCCTAGGTTTTTTTCAAGGCGCTTAGTTTTAAAAGCTTGCTCAAGGCATTTTATGTTTTTGCAAATATATGCTCCTCTGCCTGGTTTTTTACCTGTTAAATCCATAGAAATTAAATCCTCATTATTTTTAACGACCCTAATTAATTCTTTTTTAGGTTTCATTTCAGAGCAACCAGTACACATTCTTTGAGGTACTTTTCTTACCTTCATAAATACTACCACCTTTACAAAGAAACTATTGTGCAACCTGAGATTGGGTTTTAATATCTATTTTCCATCCTGTTAATTTTGCTGCCAATCTTACATTCTGGCCTTCTTTACCTATAGCAAGAGATAATTGATTATCTTCAACTACAATTTTAGCTACCTTATTTTGTTCATCTATTTCTACATCTAGTACCTTAGCAGGACTTAGTGCATTTGCTATGTATTTTTCAGGTAACTTATCCCATTTAATTATATCAATTTTTTCATTTTTAAGCTCTGTTACAATATTTTGCACTCTCATTCCTTTTGGCCCAACGCAAGCTCCTGTTGCATCTACAGTTTCATCATTAGAATGAACTGCTATTTTAGATCTAGACCCAGCTTCTCTAGCAATACTCTTTATTTCGACTATCCCTGTATAAATTTCAGGTACTTCTAATTCAAATAATCTTTTTACAAGTCCAGGATGAGTTCTTGAAACAACAATTTGAGGACCTTTTGTGGTGTTTTTAACTTCTACTATATATAGTTTTAGCTTATCATTAAAGTTGTACTCTTCGCCTGGCATTTGTTCATTTGGACCTAGAACTGCTTCAATTTTTTCTAAATCTACAAATACGTTTCCTTTATCTTTTCTTATAACAGTACCTGTAATTATATCATATTCTTTAGATATAAATTCATTATATATTACTTTTCTTTCAGCTTCCTTTATTCTTTGAATAACAACTTGTTTAGCAGTCTGTGCCGCTATTCTTCCAAAACTTTTTGGAGTAGCTTCTAAATCAACAGTATCCTCTAGCTGATATTTTGGATTAACTCTTCTAGCTTCTTCAAGCGAAATTTCATTTATATTAGTAGGTTCTTCAACAACTTTTCTCTGTGTATAAACGTGTAATTCTCCGTTTTCCCTATTGATGGTAACCTTAACATTTTGAAGATTTCCGCCTACCTTTGCGTAATTCTTTTTATAGGCCGATACTAATGCATCCTCAACAGTATCAAAAAGTAAATCTTCACTTATACCTTTTTCTTTTACAATTTCTTTTAATGCTTCTATAAACTCTGCATTCATAGTAAGACCTCCTAAAACTCCCCTTTTAAAATGATCTTTTTAATTTTATTTCTTTCAATAATTAAATTTAATCCTTCTGTTTCTATACTCACTGAATTCTCATCAAAGCTTAGTAAATTACCTTCGTAAACTCTTTTCCCATTAACTAGCTTCGCCAGTTTAACAATAACAGCGTTATTTAAATATTTTTTTAAATGTTTATCGTTATATAGAATTCTTTCGATTCCTGGTGATGATACTTCCAAGTAATAAGCATCACTAATAGGATCTTTTTCATCAAGCATTTCGCTTATTTTTCTACTTACTTTTTCACAGTCTTCTAAAGATATTCCCTCGGGTTTATCTATATACGCTCTAAGATAATATTCATTTTGCTCTTTAATATATTCTAAATAGTATAGCTCATAATTTAAACTTAATACTATAGGTTCAATTAACTCAGTCAGTCTATCAACAATTATATTATTTTGCATATCTACCCCTCCTTACTTATTATTTTTCTCAATTTAATTATAAATAGTCATACATTAACGAAAAACGCAACAAAATAGTTGCGTTTTCACAAATATAAAGAGTGGGCTTCAAACCCACTCTTTAGCTAAAATATATCTGCAAATCATTCCTTTTTATTTTAGCACACTAAAAAAGTTATTTCAAGTAAAAATGGAAAAAGAATTAACGCATATGGATTTTAATCAAAATAATGATAACTGATTAGTATCAGGTAATCCTTCTAAACATCCGTGTTCATCTAATGCTTCAATTACAGTTTTAGAAACTTTTGTCCTTACTCTTAAATCTTCCTTTGAAATAAATCCATCACTTTTTCTTACTTCGCAAATACTTTTAGCAGCATTTGCCCCAACTCCAATTAGAGAACTTAGTGGAGGTCTTAAATCATTTCCCTCGATAATAAATTTTGTAGCATCAGATTTATATATATCCACTTTTAAAAATTTTATACCTCTTTTATACATTTCATATGCAATTTCTAAGTTAGTAAGTAGTCCTTTGTCTTTTTGAGTTGCATTATTACCCATTGAATTTATCTCATCCATTTTCATTTTGATAGCTTCCTGGCCCTTAACAATTAATTCTGCATCAAAATCATCTATACCTCTTACAGTAAAATATACTGCATAATAAGCTTGTGGGTAATATACCTTATAATAAGCTATTCTCACTGCCATCATTACATATGCTACAGCATGCCCTTTAGGGAACATGTATTTTATTTTTTTGCAAGATTCAATATACCATTCAGGAACTTGATTATCCCTCATTAATTTTTCATTTTCTTCTGATAAGCCTTTACCTTTTCTTACTTTTTCCATTATAGTAAAAGCTTCTTTTGGTGGAAGCCCTCTGTAAATTAGATACACCATGATATCATCTCTGGTAGCAATACAATCTTTAAGTGTTGTATATCCTTCTTTTATATAATATTGAGCATTGTTAAGCCAAACATCTGTACCATGAGATAATCCAGATATTCTAACTAAATCAGAAAAAGTTTTTGGCTGGGTATCTACAAGCATTTGCCTAACAAACTTTGTTCCAAATTCAGGTAAACCATAGCTGCCTACAGGACAACCTAATTCATCTGCAGATACGCCAAGGGCATCTGGAGAAGTAAATAAACTAATAACATTTTCATCTCCTAAGGGAAGCTTAGTTGGTTCTATACCTGTTATATCCTTTAACATTCTAAGTACAGTAGGATCGTCATGACCTAGTATATCAAGCTTTAGAAGTCTTCCACTAATGGAATGATAATCAAAATGAGTTGTAATAATGTCTGTATCGTTATCGTCTGCTGGATGCTGTATTGGACAAAAATTAAAAATTTCATTATCACTAGGAACTACCATTATTCCACCTGGATGCTGTCCAGAAGTTCTTTTTACTCCAGTACATCCTTGAGTAAGCCTTTCAATTTCAGCTTGTGTTACTATCATATTATTTTCGTCAATATATTTTTTTACAAATCCATAAGCTGTCTTATCAGCAATTGTACCAATCGTACCAGCTCTAAAGGTATGCCCTTTTCCAAAAAGAACTTCTGTATATCTATGTATATCAGCTTGGTTATCCCCAGAAAAGTTCAAATCGATATCAGGTTCCTTATCTCCATCGAATCCTAAGAATGTTTCAAATGGAATATCATGACCATCTCTTATATATTCTGCACCACATTCTGGGCAAGATTTGTTAGGTAAATCAGCCCCAGATGAAACTGAACCATCAGTAAAAAATTCGCTATGCTTACAATTAGGACAAACATAATGAGGAGGAAGTCCGTTAACTTCAGTAATGTTACACATTGTTGCAACTAAAGAAGATCCAACGGAACCTCTTGAACCAACTAAATAACCATCAGCCAGAGACTTTGCTACTAATTTTTGTGCTATTAAATACAAAACTGCATACCCATTGCTAATTATTGAATTTAGCTCTTTTTCAAGTCTTTTCTTAACAATTTCAGGTAATGGATTACCATAAATGCTATATGCTTTACCCAGTGTCATTTGTCTTATTTCCTCATCTGCTCCCTCAATTTTTGGAGGAAAGGTTTCATCAGGAATAGGCTTGATATTTTCAACCTGTTCTGCTATCTTTTGAGTATTATAAACTACAACTTCCATTGCAGCTTCTTCCCCAAGATATTTAAATTCATTCAACATTTCATTTGTAGTTTTAAAAAAAAGCGGTGGTTGATTCTTCGCATCACTAAACCCTTGTGCCTGCATTAAAATTTCTCTAAATTTCTTATCCTTTTCATCGAGAAAATGAACATCACCGGTTGCAATAACAGGCATGTTATTTTCCTTACCTAGATCATATATAAACTTATTAATTTCCATCAATTGTTCATTATTCTTCACATTTCCGTTATGAATTAAGAACTCATTATTTGATAAAGGTTGAATTTCTAGATAATCATAAAATTTAATTAAGTTATTTAAATCTTCTTCACTCTTACCTTCTAAAACAGCCTTATACACTTCTCCAGCTTCACAAGCTGAGCCTATAATTAATCCTTCTCTATATTGTTCAATTAAGCTTTTAGGCATTCTAGGCTTCCTATAAAAATAATCTAAATTAGAAAAAGATATTAATTTATATAAATTCTTTAAGCCTATCATATCTTTAGCTAAGATAATAAGATGATAAGTAGGTAATTTTTTTATATCTTGTTTACTTAGATACTCCTTATTTAAATCCTTTAATGTTAGTATCTTTCTTTCTCTTAATAGCTCAAAACATTTAAGTAGTATATCGGCTGTAGCTTTTGCATCATCTACTGCTCTATGATGATTTTCAAGAGATACGCCTAAATGCTTTGCTATAACATTCAATTTGTATTTACTTAACTCTGGAAATAAGTATTTAGCTAAAGGAATAGTATCCATAACAGGAAATTCATAAGCAATATTTAGATCCTTACAATTCTTTCTAATAAATGACGTATCAAAAGCCGCATTGTGAGCTACAAGTATAGTTCCTTTACAAAAATCAATAAATTTAGGTAGAACCTCATCAATTGTTTTTGCCTCTCTTACCATATCTGTAGTTATTCCTGTAAGTTCAGTAATCTTATAAGGAATATTCATCTTAGGATTAACAAAATAACTAAATTTATCAATGACTTCTCCACGACTAATCTTAACTGCTCCTATTTCAATAATTTTGTCATTAGCACTTGAAAATCCTGTGGTTTCTAAGTCGAAAACTACAAAGGTATCATCAATAGATTGCTCAGTAACATTGGTAGCGATGGGTATTCCATCATTCACCAAGTATGCTTCTACTCCGTAAATAACTTTAATTTTATGCTTTTTCCCAGCATCCATTGCTTCCGGAAAAGCTTGAGCTACTCCGTGATCAGTAATTGCTATAGCACTATGCCCCCATTTTGATGCCCTTTCAATTAATGCTGATGCTGAAGTCATACCGTCCATTGAACTCATTTGAGTATGTAAGTGAAGTTCTACTCTCTTCTCTTCAGCTGTATCCATTCTATCTATTTTAGTAGTTTTTACAATATCTCTAGCCATTATAACTAATTCCTTAGCATAAGTATCTAATACAGCTTCTCCACGTACCTTACAATATAATCCGACTTTAAGATTTTCAATAAGTTCATCAGTTTCCTTTGGCTTAGGAAAACATTTTACTGTAATAGAACTTGTATAATCAGTTATATAGAATGTAACTATTTTTCTACCTGATTTTGTTTCAATAATATTTATTTTGAATATATCTCCACAAATTGTTACCATTCCCGCAGTATCATCAATGTCTGCCATAGGTGTTATGTCTCCAGAAGCATCTCTTCCAAATATACTATTTGGATTTTTAGCTTGCTTATTATATGTAAATTCTTTTTCACCAGTTTTAATGCTTTTTGGTTTTTTCTCGGTTTTATCCTCCTTAATACTATTTGCAGCAGGTTTGTTTTCTAAAACTGATTTTATTATATTTTTTTCTTCTTTATCCTTATCCAAGAAATAACTTTCACAGGCAATTTCTTCATTATAATTAACTGATACATTATACTTAACTCCGAACATATCTTTAATTGTATGGCTAATTATTTTTTCTATATTTTTGTTTTTTAAGAGTTTACAGGTAAATTCATTATTTAAGCTAATTTCTATAATTCCATTATTAATCTTTCTATGAGATTTTGCTAGCAACTGCTTACTTAAAGGAACATTAATAGATATATTTTCCACAACTTCAATCCAGTGTTCCTTAACAATCTGCTCTAGATTTACATTTAACATCTTTCTATAGCAAATTAGATCAATATTTTCAAAATAAATTAACTTTTTTAGGATAAGTCTTTCAATATTTTTTTTACAATCCGAATCTAATTCTGAAACAGATTTTATCACAACTTTAAGTTTATTGCTTTTACTTAAATATTGAACTTTAATTATCTCAATTCCTTCTTCTATTATTACTCCATTAGAGCCTAACTCATCGTTTAATACTTGAACTAAACTTAAATTCATTGAAGCTCCTCCTATTCATCCTTAAAAGTATAAAAATTCTTAAACAAAAGGCTATGAAATTCATAGCCTACATTTTACTTATTTCATTTATTAATTCATCAATTAAATTTTCTTCTTTTGTTTTTCTAAGAATTTTACCTTTTTTAAATATCAAAAATTCTCCATTTCCTCCTGCAACACCAATGTCAGCTTCTCTAGCTTCACCAGGACCATTTACTACACAGCCCATTATTGCAACCTTAATATTTTTATTACAATTTCCCAACTTTTCTTCTATTTTATTTGCAAGATCTATTAAATTCACTTTTGTTCTTCCACAAGTAGGACAAGAAATAAATTCTATTCCCTCATTTCTGTATCCAAGAGATTTTAGAATTTGTTTTCCAACTCTAATTTCTTCTAGAGGATCTCCAGTTAGAGAAACTCTTATAGTGTCACCAATGCCTTCTGCTAGAAGTGCACCAATTCCTATACTAGATTTAATTGTGCCTCTCCATGGGGTTCCAGCTTCAGTAACTCCAATATGTAGAGGATATTCAACCTTTGAAGAAATCATTCTATAGCTTTCTATCATTTGAATAACATTTGAGGATTTAATAGAAATTACTATATCATAAAAGTTTGCTTTTTCTAATAAATTCACATGCTTAAGAGCACTTTCTACTAGCGCCTCTGGACATACTCCTCCGTATTTTTCTAGTAGCTCTTTTTCAACTGAACCAGAATTAACACCTACTCTAATTGGAATATTTTTTCCCTTTGCAGCTCTTGCTACAGCATTAACTCTAGTTTCTCCCCCAATATTACCAGGATTTATTCTTAAAGCAGATACACCATTTTCAATAGATTTAAGTGCTAGCTTATAATCAAAGTGTATATCAGCTACTAAAGGAATATTAATATTTTTTACAATTTTCTTTATAGCTTCAGCAGCCTCTAAATCTGGAACAGCACAACGGGTTATATCACAACCAGCATTTTCAAAAGCAAGTATTTGCTTAATTGTTCCTTGAATATCTCTAGTATCAGTGTTATTCATAGATTGAATAGTTATTTTAGAGTCTCCTCCGATGTAAATATTACCCACTTTTATTTTTTTTGTTTTTTTTCTTTCCATAAACTTCACCTAATTTTTATAATTTAATTGGATACAATACGTCTTTAATTGTAACTAAAACCATTAACAGTAATAGCAATGCAAAGCCGATTGTATTTATTACCCCAATTTTATTTTTATCCACTTCTTTTCGCGTAATAATTTGATATAGAGATACGAATATCCAAAATCCATCAAGGGCTGGGAATGGCAATAGATTAAATATACCAAGTTGTATACTAATAAAAGCTGAAAAAGCGATGAGATTTATCAAGCCTGCCTTAGATACTTCCCATGTAACCCTCATTATTGTTACTGGCCCACCAATATCATTCTTACTAGCTTCTCCTTTAAATATCATACCTAAAGACAAGATAGTTTGTTTTATAGTTGATCCAGTTTCATCTAATCCATAAGCAACAGATTGAAATACTGTTGGCTTCTCAATAAATGTAGAATATACACCAACTTTATATGTTCCATCCTTTTCATCCTTTTTAGGAGTAATGACTAAGGATTTTTTCTCATTATCTCTTTCTAAAATTACATTTAAAGAATTTCCCTTTGATATATTAACTTGTGTAACAAAGTCTTCCCAAGTTTTAATCTTAGAATTATTAACTTGAAGAATTTTATCTCCAGGTTTAATTCCTGAAACCATAGCTGGACTTTCAGGAACAACTTTGCTTACTATTGGTATTAGATACCCTTTTAATGAACTAACTATTGAAAACAACACAATAGCTAAAATAAAATTCATTATTGGACCAGCTGCAACAATACTTAATCTTCTTAAGGGTGATTTATTGGAAAATGCTCTTATATCTGTAGTTTCTCCCTCTTCCCCAAGCATTCTAACATATCCCCCAATAGGAACTGCCCTAATAGAATAAGTAGTTTCTTTTCCATTAATACTAAATATTTTAGGTCCCATTCCTATAGCAAACTCCAAAACCTTCACATCATTAAACTTAGCCATACAGAAATGTCCTAGTTCATGGATAATTACCAAAATACTAAAGGACATAATTACAAAAATAATATTCATTATAATAGGCAATAATCTATACCTCCCTTAGATTTCTCTTAGCTTCAATATATTTTTTTACATTTGTTTCTGCCTCGAGAATAGTTTCAACACTAGTAATCGGCTCATTTTTAAAAGCACTTAGACAATCTTTAATTATATCTACTATTTCTAGATATTTTATCTTATTGTTTAAAAACAAATTCACAGATACTTCGTTTGCTACATTATATACTGTTGGCATAATTCCACCTGATATACCAGCATCATAAGCAAGCTTCAATCCTTCAAAGGTTTTTAAATCAGGTTTTTCAAAAGTAAGTTTACTTACCTTAAATAGATCCAGCTGATTTATTATTAAATTACCTCTTTTAGGATAATTTAATGCATATTGAATTGGCAACTTCATATCTGGATTTGAAAGCTGTGCTAGAACACTTCCATCCTTGTATTCAACCATAGAGTGAATAATACTCTCTGGATGTATTACAACTTCTATATTTTTATACTCAATATTAAATAACCAATGAGCTTCTATAACTTCTAAGCCTTTATTTACTAAAGTAGATGAGTCAACAGATATTTTTTTACCCATATTCCATTTTGGATGGCTTATAGCTTCCTTAGGAGTAACCTGCAGCAAGTGAGATTTATTTTTACCTCTAAAAGGGCCTCCAGAAGCAGTTAATAAGATTTTATTAATATTGCTCATTTCATTACCTTGTATACATTGAAAAATTGCACCATGCTCTGAATCTACTGGCAAAATTTTAATTCCATATTTTTCAGCAGCATTTATTACAAGTTCTCCTCCAGTAACAAGAGTTTCTTTATTTGCTAAAGCAATATCCTTTCCTGCTTTTATTGCCTCTAAGGTTGGTACAAGTCCTATCATTCCAACAACAGCTGTTACCACTATTTCAATTTCATCTAAAGTTGATATAGTGGTTAATCCATTTACTCCTTCTAATAATTCAATTTCCAGTGAATTTTCTTTACAATATTCTATGACCTTTTTAAAGTTATCATGATCTGTTATAGCTACATATTTAGGGTTAAATTCTTTAATTATTCTAATTGTTTTTTCGTAATTTTTATGTGATGAGAAAGAAATTAATTTAAAATCATCCTTTTGTCCCCTTATAACCTCTAAAGTTTGTTCCCCAATAGAGCCTGTAGCCCCAAGAATACATATTTTTTTCATAACCTTAACTCCTATCATATGTTGAAAATAATATTTCTTTAGTTACTAAAATGTATAAAGGTGTTGTAAATAAGCCAACTATACCCAAAATCTTTACACCTACATATGTTCCTAATAGCATTGCTAAAGGATGAACATTTAGTTTATTGCTAACAAATTTTGCTTCAGCAATCTGCCTAACTATTTGTATTAATATGTATAAAATAATTATGCCGAATGCAATGATTTTATTGTTAGTAATAAATTTATAAATTATCAGTGGAACGAATATAACAATTGTTCCTATATAAGGGACTAAATCTAAAACGCCACAAAATATAGCTAGCTGAAGTGAGCTTTTAATATTTAGTGATATAAACCCTAAAAAAGTAACTAAAGTTGTCAATATTATAATTATTAATTGTATTTTTAAATATTTATTTATTTCATCTATCTTTTCATTTATACGCTTTAGTTTATTATCAGAAATTATTTTCAGAATCGAATTCAATATAACATACTTATCTACTAAAATAAAGTATACTGCTATATTGCTAATAAAATAGTCTAGAATACTCTCAGTAGTATAAACAGCACCTTTTTTTATAAAACTTTCATAAGATAAAGTTAAATAAAAGTTTTTAATTTTATTATTTAAGTCAAATAAATCTATATTGAAAAAATTATATATTACTTGAATAGCATTCTCCATACCTTGAATAAAATTGGTATAATTTTTCTTAAATAAAAAATATGCTTCATTAATAAAAATTTTGCCAATATAGAAAATTATAAAAAAAATAATTAAATTAATTATTACTAAGCTTATTACTGCATTGAGATTTTTATTAAATATTTTTATCTTTGAAAGAAATTCATAAACAGGTTTGCTGAGAAAGTACATAAAAAAAATAATAAAAAAGGCAGTAAAATAATGCTTAATCAACAAACTTACTAAAACAAATATCACTAATAAAATAAAAGATTTATACAGCTTTAAATATAAATGATTTATTTTTATCAAAAAACTACATCCCCATTATTATTGTTACATAATAATATACTACAACTGATGAGAAAAGTATGCTATCAAATCTATCTAATATTCCTCCATGTCCTGGAATTAAATTACTATAATCTTTTACTCCAATAAATCGTTTAATTGAAGAGGCAACTAAATCACCCATCTGGCTAAATATACCGCTAATAAAGCCAATTAAAATAAAATTAAATAATGGAATAGATACTCCTATATGATTGATGAAAATACCAAAACCCATGCAGCCAACAGTGCTTCCAATTAATCCTCCTATAGATCCTTCTATGGTTTTTTTAGGACTAACTTTAGGACATAGTTTATTCTTCCCAAAAAACTTTCCAGAGTAATATGCAACAGTATCGCACATCCATGCAGAAATAAATATTGTCCATACTATATATTTTCCAAAATCTTTTTCACTAACTAAAACAATGAAACTAAAAAATACTGATACATAAAAAAATCCTAACAAGGTTATAGCTACATCTATGAAATTATATTTATCATTTAGTACTGGTATACTAAGCATTATAAATAATGAGAATGCTAAAATTAAAAAAATATTATTTAAGCTAGAATTATTAAAAATCAGTAAAAGGTAATAAAACAAAGTCAATACTATAGCAATAGCTGTCAAAGGTTTGTAATCTTTTATTTTCATAATATTAAAAAATTCATAAATCCCAAGGAGGGAAACAATTGCAACTAGCACTTTTAAATAAATGCCACCAATAAATAATACTATAATAAGAGGTGACAAGATTACTGCTCCCAAATAACGTTTATCCATACTTTCTCTCCTATTTTATACCGCCATAGCGTCTATCTCTATTTTGATAATCATAAATAGCCATATTCAAATGTTCTTTTTTAAAATCAGGCCATTTTACATTTGTATACCAGAACTCTGAATAAGCACATTGCCATAAGAGAAAGTTGCTTAACCTTTGTTCTCCTGCAGTTCTTATTATTATATCTGGATCAGGCATTCCTTTAGTGTATAAATAATTTTCTATTATATCTTCGTTAACTTCATCTAAAGAAATTTTACCTTCTTGAAGTTCTTTATAAATATTTTTTAAAGCACTTACTATTTCACTTCTACCGCCATAATTCAGAGCCAAATTTAGTACTAATCCACTATTATTTTTAGTATTATTATAGGCATCAATTAACTGCTCTTGACAAATTATTGGCAGTTTAGAAATGTCTCCTATGCTTCTGATAATAACATTTTGAGCATTAAGCTCATTAAACTCTTTTTTCAAATATTCAACAAGTAGCTTCATTAAAGTATTTACTTCTTCTTTAGGTCTTTTCCAATTTTCTGTAGAGAAAGCATATAAAGTTAGATATTTAACACCTAATCTACTACTTTCCTTAACTATTTCCCTTATAGCTTCAACACCAGCTTTATGACCAAAGGTTCTTGGTAACTTTTTCTGTTTAGCCCATCTTCCATTACCATCCATTATTATAGCTATATGCTTAGGAATATTATTTAAATCTATTTCAATATTTGTGTCTTCTGAACCTGTATTAACACCAAATATATTTTTCATAACTTATTACTCCATTCAATTGTTATATTTTTAAAATACCTGCGTAAACGCAGGTATTTTAAAAGCGTATGTAATCATACTGACATTACTTCTTTTTCTTTTTCTATTACAACTTCATCTATTTTCTTTATAAACTTATCAGTTAATTTTTGCATAGATTCTTCAGCGCTTTGTGCTTCATCTTCAGTAATTTCATTTTCTTTTTTGAGATTTTTAATTTTATCATTAGCATCTCTTCTTATAGATCTAATTGCTACTTTTCCATCTTCTCCTGACTTTTTAACCTTCTTAACAATTTGTTTTCTGGTTTCTTCTGTTAACTCAGGAACAATAAGTCTAATTACATTTCCATCATTTGAAGGATTTATACCTAAATCAGATTGTAATATAGCTTTTTCAATGCTTTTTAAGGATGCTTTATCCCATGGTTGAATAAGTAACACCCTAGGTTCTGGAGAGGAAATACCTGCTAATTGATTAATAGGTGTTTCACTGCCGTAATATTCAACACTGATTCTGTCAAGCATTGTTGGATTTGCTTTTCCTGCTTTCATTGTTGCAAGCTCTTTTTTCAATATGCTTATGGTTTTATCCATTTTTTCTTCTGACTTTTGAATAATTTCCTTAATCATTAGGTTACCTCCTTTTTATTTAGATACTATAGTACCAATTTTTTCTCCCATAATAACTCTTTTTATATTATTAGGAGTTTCTAGTCCAAAAACCACTATTGGAATGTTATTATCCATACATAAAGATGTTGCTGTAGAATCCATCACCTGAAGTCCCTTTTCTAAAACTTCAATATAGCTAAGCTTATCAAATTTTTTAGCATCAGAATATTTATTTGGATCTTTATCGTATACTCCATCAACCTTTTTTGCTAATAATATTGCATCAGCTTCTATTTCCGCTGCTCTTAAGGCTGCAGTTGTATCTGTAGAAAAATAAGGATTTCCAGTTCCAGCAGCAAAAATTACTACTCTTTTTTTCTCTAAATGTCTCATTGCTCTTCTTCTTATATATGGCTCAGCAACTTGGTGCATAGCAATGGCAGTTTGAACTCTTGTATCCACACCAATGTTTTCTAGAGAATCTTGTAAAGCTAAAGCGTTTATGCAAGTGGCTAGCATGCCCATATAGTCAGCTGTAGTTCTATCCATCTCTTCACCATTTCTACCACGCCATATATTTCCTCCACCAACAACTGCGCCAACTTCAATTCCCATGTCTACTAATTCCTTAATTTCTTCAGAAATTCTCTTTGTAACGTTAAAGTCAATACCATAACCAGCTTCTCCACTTAAAGCTTCTCCTGATAATTTTAACATTATTCTTTTATACTTAGATGAATTCATAATAATATTATACCTCCTGAATTCCTAAAATTACATACTTTTTTTAACATATTTATCATCACAGCCTTAAAAAAAGAGAACACTATGTGTTCTCTTTATTAACTTTTATTCACTATTTTTTAATCTGTCTTTGAACTTCTTCTGCAAAGTTCTCTTCTTTCTTTTCAATACCTTCTCCTCTTTCAAATCTTACAAACTTAGAAAGAGTAATAGGTGAACCTATTTGTTTTGATTTCTCATTTAATAATTGTTTAATAGTAAGATCAGAGTTCTTTACCCAAACTTGATCAATTAAACAAACTTCTTTTAAATATTTTTGAATTCTGCCTTCTACCATTTTATCAACTATTTTTTCTGGCTTACCTTCATTTAAAGCTTGAACTCTATATATTTCTCTTTCTTTATCTAACATTGCATGATCTACATTGTTTTCATCAAGAAATAATGGATTTGTAGCAGCAACTTGCATAGCAATATCCTTAGCAACTGCTAAAAGTTCACTATTTGAAGTAGCACAATCTAATTGAACTAAAACTCCAATTTTGCCGTCACCATGGATATAACTGCTTATTCCACCATTTTCAACAGCTAATTTTTCGAATCTTCTAATATTCATATTTTCACCAAGCTTTGCAATTAAAGCTGTTAAAGCATCTTTTACAGTAAGATTCTCATCATTTATAAATTTAGATTCTAATAATTCTTCTACAGTAGCCACATTGCTGTTTACTATTTGTTTAGCTACAGCATTTGAAAATTCAACAAAAGCTTCATTAATAGCAACAAAGTCAGTTTCACAGTTTACTTCTAAAATTACAGCTGTTTTGCTGTCTTCACTTATTTGTGTTGTAACAATACCTTCTGCAGCTATTCTTCCTGATTTCTTAGCAGCAGCAGCTAATCCTTTTTCTCTTAAATATTCTATAGCTTTTTCTTCATCTCCATTAGATTCTGCTAAAGCTTTTTTACAGTCCATCATTCCTGCACCAGTTTTTTCTCTTAAATCTTTAACCATTTTTGCAGTAATCATTTTTTTCCCTCCTAAACAAGTATATTAAAGCTATTCAGCTAATTGTTCACCTTGTCTTCCTTCTATTATTGCATCAGCTATTTTAGCAGTAATTAATCTTACAGCTCTAATAGCATCATCATTTCCTGGTATTACATAATCAACTTCATCTGGATCACAGTTTGTATCTACTATAGCAACAACTGGTATTCCTAAAGTTTTTGCTTCAGCTAATGCGTTCTTTTCTTTTCTTGGATCAACTACAAATAATGCACCAATGTTGCTAGCATTCATTTCTTTTATTCCACCAAGATTTTTTTCTAATTTTTCTTTTTCGCCTCTTAATTTAATAACTTCTTTTTTAGGTAGAACTTCAAATGTTCCATCTTGTTCCATGTTTTCTAATTCTTCAAGTCTGCTAATTCTTGTTTTGATAGTTTTAAAGTTTGTAAGCATTCCACCTAACCATCTATTATTTACAAAGTGCATGCCTGATCTAATACTTTCTTCTTGAATAGCTTCTTGTGCTTGTTTTTTAGTTCCTACAAAAAGAACATCTTTTCCATCTAAAGCAACACTTCTTATGAAATCATAAGCATCTTCAACTTTCTTTACTGTTTTTTGTAAATCGATGATGTAGATCCCATTTCTTTCTGTGAATATATATGGAGCCATTTTAGGGTTCCATCTTCTTGTTTGATGTCCGAAATGAACACCAGCTTCTAATAATTGTTTCATTGAAATTACTGACATTAATATTACCTCCTAATTGGTTTTTACCTCCATTGTCCTGTTATGATTAAACCTTAATAAAAGGCACCATCTCATAAAATTAGACAATGTGTGTTTTTCTTCCTTATGTAGTATATCACATGAATATTAGTGGTTCAACAATATTTATTAAAAACTTATTAAATTTCTGGTGAAATCACTAAAAAAGAATAGGTTTTGACCTATTCTTTATAATTATTTACTATTTAATTTTTTTTAATTCATCAATAAGCTTTTCATTAAGTATTTTTATATGAGTGCCTTTCATTCCTAGTGATCTAGACTCAATCACACCTGCACTTTCAAACTTTCTTAATGCATTAACTATAACAGAACGGGTAATACCTACCTTATCAGCAATTTTAGAAGCTACTAATAATCCTTCATTACCATCCAGCTCATTAAATACATGCTCAACTGCTTCTAACTCAGAATATGATAGAGTTCCTATAGCTAATTGAACTACAGCTTTTCTACGTGCTTCTTCTTCTAATTCATCATTCTTAGATCTTAAAATTTCTAGACCAACAATTGTGGCACTATACTCAGCTAACACCAAATCTTCATCTGTAAATTTTTCGTCAAATCTAGTTAAAAACAGGGTTCCTAGTCTTTCTCTGTTGCCTACAATTGGAACAATAGTAGATAACTTTCCTTCAATTTCAGCCGGCTTTGTATCATCAAAACTAGACTTCCCATCATTTTCAATATTAGAAACGGTTTCATCCATGCTGAGCAGTTTATTATTGAAATTATCAGGAAATTTTTTTTCATTTAATACTTTTTCTTTTATGCTTTCACATTCTAGTCCATTATAAAATCTATAACCTAAAATTTTGCCTTTTTTATTAATAAGATACACGTTACATTCTAAAATTTCACTAAGTGAACCACATATGTCCTCAAATACAACTGGTTCAGCTCCTGTTTTTTGAAGTATTTTATTAATCCTTCTGACCTTTTTTAATAATTCTGAAGCCATTGTATCTCTCCTTTAAAACACTTTGAAAATTTTTCATTTAAATTGTTATCTTTTTTTAAATATTTAAATAATTTTAACTTCTTACAACAATCATAGCATAGTAGTAATAATATTTCAATTAATATTTATCATTTCTCCAGTAATATTATTTATTCATGAATTATGGTTTTACATTCTTTGTTCGAGCATTCTAAAAATTTTCCGTTTTTCTTATTGAATTTTATTACCATAAAGTTACCACATTTTGGACACTTCTTTTCAGATGGTTCAAACCAACTTGCAAAATCACAATTTGGATAATTACTGCAGCCATAAAATTTTCTACCCTTTTTACTTTTCCTTAATAATATTTTCCCGTTACATTTAGGGCAACTAACATCTAGTTCTTCCACCATAGGCTTAGTATTTTTACATTCAGGATATCCGGGACATGCCAGGAAATCCCCAAACCTTCCGTGTTTTATAACCATAAATCTTCCACATTTATCACATTTAATATCTGTAGGTTTGTCTTCAATTGTAACCTTAGAAATTTCTTTTTCAGCTATTTCTATATAATGTATCAATGGATTATAAAACTCATGTACAACCTTTTTCCAATCTTCCTTTCCTTCTCCAATGAAATCTAGCTTATTTTCCATTTCAGCCGTAAATTCAACATCTACAATTTTAGTAAAGTATTCACTTACAATGTTATTTACTATGAAGCCTAACTCAGTAGGAATTAATGTCTTTTTCTCTCTTTCTACATACTTTCTATCAATTAATGTAGATACTATAGGGGCATAGGTACTTGGTCTACCTATTCCATTGTCTTCTAAAGTTTTAACTAAAGTAGCTTCAGAAAATCTTGCAGGTGGTTGTGTAAAATGCTGAATAGGTTTAATACTTTTACTTTGTAATAATTCGCCTTTTGTCAGGTTAGGTACTTTTGTTGCTTCCTCATCTTCATCTAAGGTGTAATCATATACTTTCATAAATCCATCAAAAACTATATTAGAACCAACTGCTCTAAGGAGATATGGTCCATTAATAACATTGGCAGATATAGTATTCATAATGCAATCAGACATTTGACTTGCAAGAAATCTTTTCCAAATAAGATTATATACTTTATACTGTTCAGGCTTTAAGCTATCTTTTATTTTTTCAGGTGATAGTTCTACATAAGTCGGCCTAATAGCTTCATGTGCATCCTGAATATTTTTTTTACCTTTAAAATCTCGGAATTCTTTTGGTGCATAATCCTCTCCGAAAGCTTCTAGAACATATTTTTTAGCACTTTCTTGTGCTTCCTTAGAAATACGTACAGAATCTGTTCTCATATAAGTTATTAATCCTATCGATCCATGCCCTTTTACATCAACACCTTCGTATAATTGTTGAGCTATAGACATAGATTTTTTTGTTGAAAAATTTAATTTCTTATATGAATCCTGTTGAAATGTACTAGTTGTAAAAGGTGGAAGAGGTTTACGGTGTTTAGTGGCAGTTTTAATATCTTCAACGATAAACCTATTTTTCTTTAGTTCCTTTTCAATTTTGTCACTCGCATCTTTACTTTCTATTTCTATTTTTTTATTATCCTTGCTATATAGTTTTACCCAGAAGTTTTTTTTATCTTCTGATGTTTCTAGTTCACACTCTATTGTCCAATATTCTTTAGATTCAAATTTATTTATTTCTTCTTCTCTATCACAAATTAATCTTAAAGCTACAGATTGAACTCTACCAGCACTTAAACCCCATTTTACCTTTCTCCATAAAATAGGACTTATTTTATATCCAACTAATCTATCTAATACCCTTCTTGCTTGTTGTGCATCTACTAAATTCATGTTTATTATTCGAGGACTTTTTATTGCAGCCTTAACAGCATTTTTTGTAATTTCATTAAACTCTATTCTACATTTTTCAGACTCATCAAGTTTCAAAGCTTCTGCAAGATGCCAAGAAATTGCCTCACCTTCTCTATCAGGGTCCGTTGCTAGATAGACTTGTTCGCACTTTTTAGCTTCTTTTCTAAGATTATTTAGCAAATCTCCTTTTCCACGGATTGTAATATATCTAGGATTATAATTATTTTCTGTATCAACACCTAATTGACTTTTTGGTAAATCCCTTATATGGCCCATAGAAGCTCTTACAATATAATTCTTGCCTAAATATTTTTCTATAGTTTTTGCTTTAGCTGGAGATTCTACTATAACAAGTTTTTGACCCATATTATCCCCTCCGATTAACGTTTTGTCTTATTAAATTGCCATTGTATATTATATTTAATAAGTTTACACTTTTTTGTTGTTTTTTACAAAATAATTACCACTTATGCACATTATTTCATCTTTTAACTGCAATTCAAATAATACCTCATATAATTGTTTGATGTCAATCTTTGTTGCTCTTAAAATATCATCAAAATGTAAAGGAGTATTGTCTATTTTCTCATAAACTGTTTTCTCTAAAGGTTTCATAGATTTTGAAAATTTAGTTTCTTGTATGTTATTTTTTATATGTAAAATATCAAAAATTTGTTCTATATTTGTAAAAATATTAGCTCCTTCTTTTATTAATTTGTTTGTCCCTTTGCTTTGAGATGAAAATATGTTTCCAGGAACAGCTAAAACTTCTTTTCCCTGTTCTATTGCATATGTAGCAGTTATAAGAGATCCACTTTTATCATTAGCTTCTACAACTATAAGAACATCGCCTAAAGCACTAATTATTTTATTTCTTATTGGAAAATTATATGCATATGGCTTTGTTCCTGGTAAAAACTGAGATATAACACAGCCATTTTTTATTATATTTTTATATAAAGAATAATTTTCCTTTGGATATACCACATCAATTCCTGAACCTAGTACGGCGCAGGTATAAGAATTGTTCTTTATACAATTCTCATGAGCTATTGAATCTATTCCCCTAGCCATTCCACTAATTATATTAACTTTATTATTATTCATATGCTCACAAATTATATTTGTAACATTAATCCCATAACTTGTGCAAGTTCTTGATCCTACTATAGAAATATTATAAGGATCATTCAATTTAGTAATATCTCCCTTATAAAAAAGCATATATGGTGAATCATCGTACTCTTTTAACCTATTTGGATACATTTCGTCCGTAATTACAACAGTATTTATACCTTCAGATAAAATTTTTTTACTTATATATTTTATCAGTTCCATATCCCACGCTTCTTTTAAAGCTAATATTATTTTATCATTTATCAAGCTATGTTTTTCATAGCTTATAGTATGATGCCATATTCTAGCCACGTTTCCAAACTGTTTTACTAAATTATTTTTAATACTGTAAGGTAATTTTGAAATTGCAAACCAAATTTCATATTCATTCATGCTATAATTTCTCCTTATGATATACTACTGCATATTTTAATTTTAAATTATTTTTGTATCTAAGAATTTTCTATAGTTTAATGCTTCAATTAAATCTTCCTTTTCAATATTCTTTTTATTTTTTAAATCAGCTATGCTCCTGGATATTTTTAGTATTCTTGAATAACTCCTTCTACTTAATGCATACTTATAATACACTTTCTCCAAAAATTCATTATCACTTTTATTCAATTTACAATATTTTTTAATAAGGCTTTCATTCATTTCTGCATTACAAAAAATACTCTCCTCTTTAAATCTCTCCTTTTGAATTTTTCTTGCCATCTCAACTCTAGCTCTTATATGTTTAGATTTTTCTCCCTTCCCAGCATTCAATTCTTTATATGATACTCCTTTTACATTTATAAATAAGTCAATTCTATCTAATATTGGTCTTGTTAGTTTATTTAAATATCTTTTCCTTTCATAATCATTACATATACATTCTCTAATATTACTTCCGTAATAACCGCATTTACATGGGTTCATTGCCCCTACAAGCATAAAGTTAGCAGGATAATCTACACTGCCAGAATATTTACTTATTTTAATACATCTATCTTCAAGAGGTTGTCTTAAGGCATCTAAAGTTTTTTTATCAAACTCAAGAATTTCATCTAGAAACAACACCCCATTATGTGATAAAGTAACCTCTCCTGGTGTAAGCTTACTTCCACCGCCTACAAGAGAAGTTATGGAGGCAGAATGATGAGGACTTCTAAAAGGTCTTTCAGTAATAAATCCTTCACTGCCTAATTTATCACTTATGCTATATATTTTTGTTACATCCAAGGCTTCCTTATAATTAAGCTTTGGTAAAATAGAAGGTATTCTTCTTGCTATCATTGTTTTACCACAGCCCGGTGGCCCAAACATAATTGTATTATAGTACATAAACAAGGTATTATTTAACCCCAGCTGAATTATTGTCCACTGGGGTTAATTTTATTCACCTAATAACTTATTAAAGTAATTTTCAAGGTCATGCTTTTTAACTAACTGCCTAATATTTGCCGCTACCTTGTAATAAACTTTAACTTTATCATCACTAATTATAATCTTTTCAATACCTGCAATTATTTCATCTCTTGTATATTGCTCTTTTATTTCAAGGCTATCTATATCATTAATAGTATTTTGTATATATGCAATATCGTTCATTATTTCATTGTTTGGCTTTGTTAGTTCCTTAATTTTATATTCAGTTTCTGTAATCTTGTTCTTAAGCTCTGCCGCCGCTTGCTTAAAAATGCTTTCATCTATAATACTTTCTAAATAACTGTTTAAAAGTTTGCTTTGCTGTGCCTTGTACTTGTTTAATTCCTGCCCTAACTGTTGAGCCTGTAAATTACTATTGGTATTTATCCTCTGTTGTAGTTGTAACACCATGTCCTCTAATACTGATTTATACATTACCTTATATTTATAAATTGCTCGTCTATAATTTTCACTGGTTATATAGGTATTTAATTTATTTTCACTAATATTTTTATTATTACAAGCCCCAGTTCCTTTCAACTTTTTAGTCTTACAATTATAGAATCGCCTTCCCCTGTCCATATTGCTTATATAGGGGTTTCCACACTTACCACATAGTATAATTCCTGCATAATCGGTAATCCCTTTATATATTCCAACTTGGTTTTTATGATTAACTTTACTTTGTAACATTGTTTGAACTGAATAAAATAATTCCTTACTTATAATAGAAGGTATTTTATCACTCTCTTGAATTATCCATTGGTCTTTTGGCTTAACTTGTGGGTAACTATATTTATTAAATACCTTGCCAGTATCATATTTTAGTCGAGCATTAATACCTGCATATTTTTCATTAGTTAAAATTCGCTTTATAGTGCTTTTACAAAATGGTTTCTTCTCTCGTGTCATAATAGTATTGTCATTTAGGTAATTTATAATTCTCCTTATGCCTTGTCCTTGGCTATATAGTTTATATATGGTTTTAATTACAGACGCTTCGCTGGGTATTATTTCAAGTCTGTTTTCTGCCTGTATATAGTTATAACCATATAGGCGGCTATTTGCATTTATTGTTCCTTTCCTTGCTCCTTCCCTTATCCCGAAACTTACCTTTGAAGACTTATCTCGGCTTTCTTGTTCATCAAATAATTGAAATAATTTTAGTAGAAAATCACTTGATATATCCTTTGTATTAATGTTTTGCTCTATAAATTTAATATGCACACCCTTATTTCTTAAAAGGTTGATAATTTCAAAGGATAAAGTATTTCGTGCAAATCTCGAAGTATTTTTAATCCATATTTCATTGAATATGGGAGGTCGCTCTGTAATTTCATAAAGTATGTGTTTTTTCTTAAGTCTTCGGTCTTTGCTTGTAAATTGTTCTATAATATCAATTCCAGCATCTTCGAGCATTTTATTAAATTCTGGTCTATTGCTTAACTTTGTACCTGTTAATCCTTGGTCAGCATATATATTAATTAGTTTACAATCTTTACTATGTTCCAGCACATTTAGAAAATATGTTTGCTGGTTCTCGAATGAATTGGCTTGGTCTTTGCTATCTGTTGAAACTCTACAATAACAAGCTACTTTTATAAGTGTCATAAGTTTTTTCACTCCTTTAAAATTTTCCTACCTAATATATAGTAAAAATTATTGAATATTAAAGTTGAGCTTTTTATCCTAAATAAAGTAAAGAGGAAGGCATTATCTACCTTCCTTTTTAGGGCATTCTTTTTCATTTTTCATGTATGAAATCGGCTTTTCTTTAAATATGTGGCATGAATTATAATTTATATTATGTTTGCACTTTGTGCACTGGGGAACAAATGTTATTTTTATTTCATCTTTTGTTTGCATAAATCTTTTTTTAGTTTTATCCATTTATATCAATTCCTTTATTTCTAAATACAAATCCCTGTTCTAATATTTCAATCGCTTTATCATAGGTTTGCTGGTCGGTTACTTTGTAAATACAATCAAGTGTCCAGCCATAAGTATCGGGTACAACCTTGCATAAATCTATATTTTCAGCGGATAGGCTTTGGCTGTTTACATGAAGCCTTATGCCTTTTTTCTGTAAATATATTTCGGCGATATTATGTCTGCCGCACTTAAGCCCTGTATAAGCTGGAGTTTCTTTTGTACTACAACCCTTGTCCACCATGTAAGCAATCATTTTATCAAACATCTTTTGTATAGATGGTTCAATTTGCTTTTTCTTATTAGTTTCTGGCTTTTTAGTTTCAACTATTTTGCCGCCTGCCGCATTTTCTGGAGCTTGCTCTTGTAATTGTACCTTCTTATTATCTTCCGTTTGCTGTGGGGTTGTCTGTATAATTGCTGGGGTTGTTTCTTGGGTTTTCTCCTGTGTTTGTTGGTTTATAATGTTTAATATTTGCTCCTGTGCCTGTTGCTCTGTTAATGCCTTACTATTCTTTTTTCTCATTATAAAATCACTCCTTTCTATATCTAGTGATAAGAGCCTCTAAACCCTTACACTAACGCATTTTTACTTTAAATACATATCTTTATAGAGGATGGCTATACATTGGAGTATAGCTTACCTCTTAATATAGCTAATTGTTCTTTTAA
>NZ_LHUR01000010.1 GCF_001263795.1 Clostridium homopropionicum DSM 5847 | reverse complement strand
AAGACCCCTGAAAGACCATCAGGTTGATAGGTTAGAGGTGTAAGTGCAGTAATGTACTCAGCTGACTAATACTAATAGGTCGAGGACTTGATCAATATTAATTCACTGTGCAATTTTGAGAGAATAAATTTCTTTCAAAGGAAACTCACTCAGCAGAGCTGAGGAGTACTGATTAATGACACTCTTGAGCAGAAGCTCATGAGTAGCCGGCCATCACAAAATCGAAGATTTTGGATGTCTGGCTATCTGGTGGTTATGGCTTGAAGGTAACACCCGTTCCCATTCCGAACACGAAGGTTAAGCTTCAAAGCGCCGATGGTACTGCACTGGTGACGGTGTGGAAGAGTAGGTCACCGCCGGATATTGTTCCGCGATAGCTCAACGGTGGAGCACTCGGCTGTTAACCGATAGGTTGAAGGTTCGAATCCTTTTCGCGGAGCCATTTTTTATTTTTTGTGAGAATTAATGGAGCACATAATTATAATATTATAATCATGTGCTCTTTTTATTTTAAATATATTTTGTTGTTTTTCTTTTGTTTAATACAATTAAGAATATTAATGCTGCAAATATAAATATTAAGCTAATTAATTGAGCCATTCTAAATGGGCCAATCATTAAACTGTCAGTTCTAAGACCTTCTATAAAAAATCTTCCAATAGAATACAGCATTAAATATAAGAAGAAAATAGATCCCTTATATAATTTTACTTTTCTACTGATAATCATAAGAAAAATAAAAACCATCAAATTCCAAGAAGACTCATATAAGAATGTAGGATGATAATAAGCACCATCAATGTACATACCCTTCTGTATAAAACTTGGGAAATGAGAAATAAATTCTTTGGATACTTCTCCTCCATGAGCCTCTGAATTAAAGAAATTTCCCCAACGTCCAATAGCTTGAGCAATAATAAAAGGTGGACCGACTACATCAAGTAATTTAAGAAAATCTATTTTTTTATATCTTGCCATAAGATATCCGCTAAGAATAGCACCCAGTATTCCACCATGAATTGCAAGTCCGCCGCCTCTAATATTTAGTATTTCCATAAGATCGTTCTTGTAATAAGACCACTCAAATATTACATAATAAAGTCTTGCGCATATTACTGAAATTGGTAAAGCCACGATAAACACATCTGTTATTTTATCAAAATCCATATCATATAGTTTACTTTGAAGTTGACCTACAAAGTACCCCACAATGATAGCAAAGCTAATTATAATTCCATACCATGCGATAGGGAGACCAAAAAGATTAAATGCAATTGGATTCAAAAAATCACTTCCTTCTTAAAATTTTATATCCATCGCTTTCTAAAACTATTGTACCTTGTAAATCTGTTCTAAAAAGTTGGATATTTTTGTTTTTTAGTTTTAACAATGTTTCTTTATGAGGATGCCCATATTCATTATCTTTACCTACGCTAATAACAGCAACCTTAGGGCTTACCTCGTTTAAGAAATTTTCAGAGGTAGAGGAATTACTTCCGTGATGAGCAATTTTAATTATATCAGAATCAATATTATAACCCTTTGAGAGAATTTCTTCCTCATTTATGATTTCTGAATCACCACAGAATAAAAAACTTGTTTCCATAAAATTCAGCTTAAGGACTATGGAATAATGGTTAATTTCTGTATATAGGTTATTTACTGGGGAAAGCATTAATAGACTTAAATTTTTATCCAGATCTATTTTTATTCCTGCTTTACCTGTAGAGACGTTGAAATTTTTGCTACGTAATGATTGTAGCACATTTTTAAAGCTTTCTGAACTACTTATTACATTAGGTAAATAATATGTTTTAGTATTGATGTTCTTTATAATATAATTAAGACCTCCAATATGATCCTCGTGTGGATGAGTAATTATCACATAATCGAGGGTTTTTATACCTAGCTTTCTTAAGTATAAGTAAGCTTTTTTATCAGGACCTGAATCAATTAGCAAATTTTTATTATTTATTTGAATTAAAGCAGCATCTCCTTGACCAACATCAATGTAATGAATTCTTAATTGATTAGGTTTCAATTCACTTAAAGAATTCTTTACAGGGAGTTTATAAAGTATACAGAGGACAAGTATAAATATTAATAAAGAAATTACAGCATAAATTTTAAAATGTCTCTTAAATATTATCATAGTTACTCCATTCTACATTATTGTGCATGTATTATAATGATGACATTATTTTAAGAAAATATAACCATAAAATATATTTTAAAAGTATTTATTGAATAAATTTTTATTCAAAAGTATAATATTATTTGCGTAGCAGAATATGGAGGTGGAAAAATTATTATGAGAACTATTTATTTATTCATATATTTATTTTTTCTAGTAATAAGAAAAAACTTTTTAAAAATAAACTATACAAATATTAAGAATAAGCAAGGAGAAAAAGAAGCTCAACAATATTTGCATGGAATAGCAATGAAATGGGCTAGAGATTTTCTAAATAAAGCTGGAATAAAGGTTATTTCAGAAGGAAATGAAAATATACCTAGTGAAGCTTGTTGCTTTGTTGCAAATCACCAAGGAAACTTTGATATATTTGCTTTGCTTTCAGTAGTTGGTAGACCTATTGGCTTTATTGCAAAAAAAGAAATTAATAAATTGCCAATCATACCTTGGTGGATGAATGAGATGAAATGCGTATTTATTGATAGGGAAAATGTTAGAGAATCTTTAAAAGCAATTAATCAAGGTGCAGATAATCTAAAAAATGGAAATTCAATGGTTATTTTCCCAGAAGGTACAAGAAGTAAAAGCAGCGAACTGGGAGAATTTAAAAAGGGAAGCTTAAAGATGGCTGTTAAGGCAAATGTTCCTATAGTTCCAGTTGCTTTAGATGGAAGTTATAAAATATTTGAAGAGAATAATGGAAGATTAGAAAAAGGAACTATTAAAGTAGTATTTGGCAAACCAATATATATTGACCAAATTTCTAAAGAAGAACAGAAAGAATTAGCAGAGCTGGTTAGAAATGAAATTGATAATAAATTAAAAGAAGTGTAGATTATATATTCCTCTACACTTTTATTCGTTAAAATTATTTATTATTAGATTTTGAAGTATTTCTACATCTCTTTTTAAAGTTTCGTTTTTTAAATGAATTAATTTGAGTTCAGAATCAAGCTTTTGGGTTTGTGTTTTTACATTAGAAAGCTTAGAGTTAAGCTGCCTAATCTGCATATGCTTGTCTTTTAGCAAGGGTTCATACATTTTATTTATTGTTATTTTCTTACTATGGGAAAAACTTATATTTTCGTATATGTTTTTAAAGAAACAATTACAGCTTTTTATAAAATTAAAGAATAAATTGATAAAGCTTTTAAATATTGATAATATTAATCTAAAAATATCCATTTAATCACCTAAGATTATTTTACCATATGTATGTTAAGTAAGTATATAATAAACTGTTTTGCAAGGAGAGATTGAGTAGTGAATGAGAATGCACCTTCATCCTTAAAAAATTATGTAAAAAATAAAGAAAAAGAAATTCAAAGCTTAGCAAAGACTATAGAAATGCTTAAAGAGGAAATTGAACAAAAAGAAGAGATTCTTTTACAGAGAAAAAGTATTTTGGAGCACGAAAAGCTAGATGAAACTTTATTGACTGATAAATTTAATAGTTTATATAGAATAGTTAAAGAAAGAGGTATTTTTCTTGTATTTCATGTACAAAAACATAATCTTAAGGAGTGGGATAATCTTTTTGTTGGGAAAAATGGTAATAAGAATTTGATTATTAATAAAAATGGTGAGATTATTGGTGAGCTAGATAAAGATATTATAAGAATTTTTAATAAAGAAATAAAAGAAAAAAAATATAGTATTTTAGTTGTTAGGGTTAATACGAAAGTGATTAAGGCAAGACTTGTTGTTAAATAGTGAAAATCTAAAATATAATTTTGCATAAGAATAATACATTCAGCTTTATGCAATTGTCTTTACTAAGAATGCATAATTATGATATAATTTTGAATAAATGTGTTATAGATTAATTGAAGGGGTTGAACAGAATGGGGTACAACATAGTAGAAAAAATATTAATGAACCATTTAGTTGTTGGTGAAATGAAAAAAGGTAGTGAAATAGGTATTAGAATAGATCAAACCTTAACTCAAGATTCTACAGGAACAATGGCTTATCTTCAATTTGAAGCCCTTGGTGTAGATAAAGTTAAAACAAAGCGTTCAGTTGCCTATATTGACCATAATATGCTTCAAACAGGTCCTGAAAATGCAGATGACCACGCATATATTCAAACAGTTACTAAAAAACATGGAATATATTTCTCAAAGCCTGGTAATGGGATTTGCCATCAGGTTCATTTAGAGAGATTTGGTGTTCCAGGACAAACTCTAGTAGGATCAGATAGCCATACTCCAACTGCTGGAGGTATTGGAATGATTGGAATAGGTGCTGGTGGACTTGATGTTGCAGTAGCTATGGGTGGTGGAGAATATTATATTAAAACTCCTAAGGTTGTAAAAGTTGAATTAAAAGGAGTTCTTAATCCATGGGTTACAGCAAAGGATATAATTCTTGAATTATTAAGAAGACTTACTGTAAAGGGTGGAGTTGATACAGTATTTGAATATGCAGGAGAGGGAGTTAAGACTCTTTCTGTACCTGATAGAGCTACTATAACAAATATGGGAGCAGAGCTTGGTGCAACTACTTCAATTTTCCCAAGTGATGAAACAACTTTACAGTTCTTAAAAGCACAAGGAAGAGAACAAGATTATACTGAAATAAAGGCTGATGAAGATGCTACTTATGATGAGGTAGTAGTAATTGATTTAAATCAATTAGAACCTCAAGTTGCTTGCCCACACAGCCCAGATAATGTTGTTAAGGTTAGTGAACTTAAAGGAGTAAAAGTAAATCAAATTACTATCGGAAGCTGTACTAATTCATCTTATGTTGATATGATGAAAGTAGCAGAAATTTTAGATGGAAAAACTATCCATGAAGATGTATCTTTAGTAATTGGACCAGGATCAAAGCAAGTATTAAATATGCTTGCAGCAAATGGGGCTCTTGCTAAAATGATAGGTGCTGGAGCTAGAATTATAGAATCAGGCTGCGGTCCGTGTATAGGTATGGGTCAAGCACCTGCAAATGGAGCAGTTTCACTTAGAACAATTAATAGAAACTTTGAAGGAAGATGCGGAACAGCTACAGCTGGAGTATATCTTGTAAGTCCAGAAGTTGCTGCAGTTTCAGCGTTAACAGGATATATAACTGATCCTAGAGAGTTTGGAAAAGCTCCTGAAATTGAAATGCCAAAGGAATTTTTAATAAATGATAATTTAATTGTAAGCCCAGCAGAGGATGGCAGCAAAGTGGAAATAGTAAGAGGTCCGAATATAAAACCTTTCCCAAAAGCTGAAGCTTTAAAGGAGAAAATTGAAGGAAAAGCATTAATAAAAGTAGGAGACAATATAACTACTGACCATATAATGCCTTCAAATGCAAAACTATTACCATTTAGATCTAATATACCTTATTTATCAGATTACTGCTTAGCTCCATGTAATCCAGAATTTCCAAAGAGAGCAAAGGAAAATGGAGGCGGCTTCATTATAGGTGGTTCTAACTATGGTCAAGGATCAAGTAGAGAGCATGCGGCTTTGGCTCCACTTTACCTTGGAATTAAGGCTGTACTTGCAAAATCTTTTGCTAGAATACACATGGCAAATTTAATTAATAATGGAATAATGCCTTTAGTATTTAATAATGCTGGAGACTATGATAAGATAGATGAATTTGATGAACTAGTAATAGAAAATGCTTTAGCAGGTGTTGAAGAAGGAAAAATAACAGTTAAAAATAAGACTAAAAATGAAGAATATCCTATGAACTTAGTACTTTCTGAAAGACAAAAGGAAATGATACTTAAGGGTGGATTAATCAATACTATTAAAGATAAATAATATTTAAGTTCGGGAGGTAGGACAATGACGCACTGTGTAACTTTAATTCCAGGTGATGGAATAGGACCAGAGGTAATGATAGCCACTAGAGCTGTTATAGACGCAAGTGAAGTGGATATTAGCTGGGAGATTGTAGAGGCAGGAAGGAAAGTTATTGATGAATTTGGGACACCACTTCCGAATTACGTTATTGATAGTATTAAAAAGAATAAAGTTGCAATTAAGGGCCCTATAACAACTCCAATTGGTGAAGGCTTTAGAAGTGTAAATGTAGGTCTTAGGCAGGCTCTGAATCTTTATGCTAACGTTAGACCTGTTAAAACCTATGCTGGTATAAAATCTAGATACGATGATGTAAATCTTATTATAGTAAGGGAGAATACTGAAGATTTATATGCAGGTATTGAACACAGCATTGGAGATGTAGCTGCTGAAAGTATAAAAATAATAACTAGAGCAGCTAGTGAACGAATAGCAGAGTTTGCATTTAAGATGGCGAGAAAAGAAGACAGAAAGAGGATTACGGTAGTTCATAAAGCAAATATAATGAAATTATCAGATGGGCTATTTTTAAAATGTGCAAAAGAAGTGGCTGAAAGAAATAAAGATATTCAGTTTGATGATATGATTGTGGATGCCATGAGTATGAAATTAGTACAAAATCCTGAAAAATACGATGTTATTCTTATGCCAAATTTATATGGAGATATACTTTCAGATTTATGTGCTGGACTTGTTGGAGGACTTGGAGTAGTTCCAGGTGCTAATATTGGTGATGATGTAGCAGTATTTGAAGCAGTCCATGGCTCAGCACCTGATATAGCTGGGAAAAATATTGCTAATCCAATAGCATCAATACTTAGCGGGGTCATGATGTTAAGATATTTAGGTGAATATGAAGCAGCGGATAGAATCGACATTGCATTAGCTAAGGTATTGGAGGAGGGAAAAGTAATAACCTCTGACTTAGGAGGAAATGCAAAGACTATGGAATTTGCTGAAGAAATTATAAGAAACCTATAAATAAGTTATTATATATTCTAAAAAGATGTGTAGATTTTTTATCTATACATCTTTTATATTATTTTTTACTAAATGAGGGGGCTTTTTATGGAAGCTAATATTAGAGGGTATAGTAAGGAGGAGTTCAAAGAAGGATTGAAAGCAGGTATTCCGATCTTTATGGGCTATTTTCCTATATCCATTACCTTCGGATTAATTGCTAAATCTTCAGGAATATCAGGAGTATTAGCTGTATTAGTATCTATGTTAAATTTTACAGGTGCTACTCAATTTATTGGAGTAAATATGATTTCTCAAGGAATGAGCTTAAGTAATATTGTACTTACTACCTTTATGATTAATGCAAGATACTTACTAATGTCCTTTTGCATGGCAAATAAACTTAAAAGTACAGTTGGTTATAAAGTTAAAGCCTTGCTATCCTTTGGAGTAACTGATGAGGTTTTTGTTGTTTCAATGACTAAGGAAAATCTAGATCAATCTTTTGTCCTTGGTACTGAGCTCATATCCTATGTAGGATGGGCCTTAGGAACTTTAACAGGAGTTGTATTAGCGAGTATATTGCCAGAGAGCATTACTAGAAGTATAGGAATTGCTATATATATTATGTTTATTGCATTGCTTCTCCCTGCTATGAAAGGGTCATTAAAAGTAACTTTAGTTGCTGTTATAGCCATGCTTATAAGTTCATTAATATATTGGATTCCAATATTAAATAAGGTTATTGGTAATTGGAGAATAATAATATCTATTATTATTGCTTCATTAATAGGGGCAAAATTTATGCCTCAAGAAGAAGGTGAAACATATGACTAAGGTTTTGGCTTGGGTACTATTGGTCAGTGTAGTTACATATTTACTAAGAGCTTTACCTTTAGTTTTGCATAAAGGAAAGGAACCAAGTAAATTTATTAAATCTTTTTTAGAATACATACCCTATGCAGCCCTTGGAGGACTTCTATTTCCTGAAATAATATATTCAACGGGGAATAAGCTTACTGCTGTAATTGGAGGGGTTTTCGCAAGCATTTTAGTATTGAAAAAAGTGAATATGATAGTAGTTGTATTCGGATCAATTTTAGTAGTATATATATTAAACTTATATTTTTAGTGTATTTGTGTAAAGATAAAAGTGTAAAAAAGTATTGCATAAATATAAAAATATTTGTATAATTATTAAAAATGGTAGTGATTATTTTAACTGGATTAATTTTAATTAAATATATAGGAGGAGAATAAAATGAAAGAAAAAGTAGTATTAGCTTACTCAGGTGGATTGGACACTTCAATTATAATACATTGGTTAAGGGAAAATTACGATTTAGATGTTATAGCTTGCTGCGTTAATGTTGGTCAAGATGAGGATTTTGAAGAAATTAAGAAAAAGGCTATAAAGTCTGGTGCTTCAAAAATATATGTAGAAGATGTAACAGAAGAATTTGTAACTGATTTTCTTTTTAAAGGAGTTAAAGCAAATGCAGTTTATGAGGGAAAATATTTATTAGGAACTTCTTTTGCAAGACCATTAATAGCTAAAACTCTTGTAAAAATAGCTCAATTGGAAGGAGCCAAGTATATTTGCCACGGATGTACAGGAAAAGGAAATGACCAAGTTCGTTTTGAAGTTGGAATTGCATCATTAGATCCTTCTATAAAGATAATAGCTCCTTGGAGAATTTGGAATATAAAATCAAGAGAAGATGCTATAGATTATGCTAATGAAAATGGAATAGATGTTCCAGTAACTAAAGAAAAGATTTATTCAAGAGATAGGAACATATGGCATACAAGCCATGAAGGTGGAGATTTAGAAAACTTAAAAAATGAACATAAGGGAGAAATGTACCTTATGACAGTTCCACCTGAAAAAGCTAAAGATGAGCCTACATATGTAGAAATTTACTTTGAAAAAGGTATAGCTAAAAAATTAAACGGAGAAGAAATAAGTCCAGTAGAATTAGTAAATAAATTAAATAAGATAGGCGGAGAAAATGGAATCGGTGTTGTTGATCTTTTAGAAAACAGACTTGTAGGCATGAAGTCTAGAGGAGTATATGAAACTCCAGGTGGATCAATACTATATGCAGCACATAGAGAGTTAGAATATTTAACTGTTGAGAAGGAAGCTTTCCACTTTAAAGAAATGGTATCTCAAAAATACGGTGAATTAGTGTATAACGGACTTTGGTATACAACAATAAAAGAAGCTCTTGATGCTTTTGTAGATAAAACACAAGAAAAGGTAACAGGAAGCGTAAGGTTAAAATTATATAAGGGAAATATCATGTTTGCAGGAATGGAATCACCTTATGCACTTTATGAAGAGACTATTTCTTCTTTTGGAGCTAGCGACTTGTATGACCATAAAGATGCTGAAGGCTTTATAAACTTATTTGGTCTTCCATACAAAATAAATGCAATGCTTAATGGCAATAAGAAATAGGTACTGGGTTCTAGGTTCTAGGAAAATATAATCACTAATCGCTAGTCACTAATCTCTATTCTCCAGAAATAAGTAGAGATTAGCGATTAGTGACTAGAGGTTAGCTATTAAAAGAACGGAGTGATTTAATGAAGCTTTGGGGTGGAAGATTTAAAAATGAAGAAAGCAAGCTTATGGAGGACTTTAATAGTTCTCTAAGCTTTGATAAACGATTATATAAAGAAGATATTACAGGAAGTATGGCTCATGTTAAAATGCTTGCTAAGTGCGGTATTTTGACAGAAGAAGAGGGCAATAAAATTGCAGAAGGATTAAAGTCCATACTAAATGACATAGAAGAAGAAAATCTTCTAATTGAAGGGGATTATGAGGATATTCACAGCTTTGTAGAAGTTAATCTTATAGGTAGAATTGGCGAATTAGGTAAAAAGCTTCATACTGGAAGAAGTAGAAATGACCAAGTAGCAGTAGATATGAGAATGTATGCAAAAGCTAAGGCTTATGAAGTTATTGAAAACATAGATGAGCTTTTAAATACTATTAAGACATTAGGTGAAAATAATAATGTTATAATGCCTGGTTATACTCATCTTCAAAGAGCTCAGGTAGTAACTTTCAAACACCATATGATAGCTTACTACAGCATGCTTATAAGAGATAAAAAGAGGATTTTAAGTGATATTGAAATTTTAGATGAAAGTCCTTTAGGGTGCGGTGCCTTAGCAGGCACTACCTACAATATAGATAGAGAGCTTACAGCAAAAGAATTAGGCTTTAAAAAGCCTGTAGATAATTTTATGGATGGTGTAAGTGATAGAGATTATCTAATAAGTCTATTATCCTCTTTCTCTATAATAATGATGCATTTAAGCAGACTTAGTGAAGAGTTAATATTATGGAGCAGTAAAGAGTTTGATTTTATTTCTATTAGCGATGAGTTTTCTACTGGAAGCAGTATTATGCCTCAAAAGAAAAATCCAGATGCCGCAGAGCTTATTAGAGGAAAAACAGGAAGAGTTTATGGGGCTTTGATGTCTCTATTAACAACTATGAAAGGAATTCCTCTAGCTTATAATAAGGATATGCAAGAAGATAAGGAAAGATTTTTTGATGGTTTAGACACTGTATTAAAAAGCTTAAAGGTTATGAATGGCATGTTAGCTGGATTAAAGATTAAAGAAGCAAATATGTACAATAGCGTGAAAAAAGGCTTTTTAAATGCTACAGAAGCTGCAGATTATCTTGTTAATAAAGGAATGGCCTTTAGAGATGCTCATGGGGTTATTGGCTCTATAGTGTTGTATTGTGAAGAAAATAATA
Source organism: Clostridium homopropionicum DSM 5847 (assembly GCF_001263795.1). Taxonomy (GTDB): domain Bacteria; phylum Bacillota; class Clostridia; order Clostridiales; family Clostridiaceae; genus Clostridium_H; species Clostridium_H homopropionicum. Next base: position 170,492 of record NZ_LHUR01000010.1, on the reverse strand, counting down.
AGGCTATTGAAGAACTAAATTTAGAGGAAATGAAAAAATTTAGTATTCTTTTCGATAAAGATGTATACGAATTTATTGATTACAAAAATACTTTAAAAAGAGGAATTAAGAAGAATATCTAACAAATAAAATAAAAAGATAGTAAAAACATGCAGGAGGGGGTCCTGCATGTTTTTTTACTATCAGTATTAAAGTCAGCATATTATAAATTAATATACTTTTGAGTTTGATCTTTTTAAAGAAATATTTATTATATTGTAAAGGATAACTCCTCCAATAGCGTTAATTAAAGTTGCTGGAAGTACTACACCTATAAATAAAGCTTTAAAGGAAGCTCCTCCAGGTAATCCTGCTAAAATGGCAGCTGATCCTAGGAAAACTGAACCACTAATGATAGTTCCAATTATAGTAATAACAACAGCTTTTACTTGTGAATTTAATTTGTTTCTAATTGGTAATAACATTAAGTATACAGCATGTGAAGTCACTATTTTATCTATGATGTTTGGAACTTGTCCATTTGGAAAGCCTGTAGTTAGCGCAGTCAGAATTCCACAAACAATTCCAGAAGTTAAAGCAGTTTGATAATCATCATTAATTAAAATTACTATAAATAACATTATTAATGCAAGATCGGGCTTCATTCCCATAATAATCGGTGGTGTTATTTCATGTAGTATCAATCCTACAGCTAGTAATAGTGAGTTAATGATAAGCTTTTTTACATTTAATTTCATAATTAATTCATCCCTTCTTAAATAAAAATTGTTATAATTGCAATTTGCAAGTTGTGTATTATATAACCAATTTGAGGATAGTTCCTTTCAAGCCATAATAACTCACCACCTTTTCTAAAAATAAAAAAACTCCGCCCTAATTATAGGGCGAAGTATCATTCGCGTTGCCACCTAAATTATGAATAAAGTGTATAAAGAAAAGCTTCATTCATATCTCATTTCAGATACATACATATCCTATCGCTGTAACGAGCGAATCACGGTAAATACTACTCTCTAAAAAGATTTCGGTTTACATCTAACAGGTCCATTCACTAAAGGTTATCGTATTGAGATCCCACCATCCTCAACTCTCTGAAACTAAATCCTAAAGTTACTATTCCTGATCAAAGATTTTGAAAACAAACTATTGAATTTATTTTAATGTAATAAAGTGATAAAGTCAATAGAAAAATTAAAAAAAATCTCAAATATTTTAAAATATTTGAGATTTTTTTTAATTTTTCTATTTTGTTTCTCTAGGTTCTCTATCTCTACCAAAGAAAGAAATAGCATAAAGTCCAGCAATACCAACTAAAGCATATATAGTTCTAGTAAGTCCTGAGAAATCTCCAAATATTGAAGCAACAAGATCATATCTAAAAAAACCGATAAGTCCCCAGTTAATTGCGCCTATAACAACTAAGATAAGTGCAATTGCATCAAATGTTCTCATAAGAAGTTACATCTCCTTTATAAAATATTTTTACAAAAATATTATTAGCAATTAATAAAAAAATATTAACTAATAAATAAACCAAATAGTAAAAATATGAAAAGCTATACTGAAAAGCACAATCAGTACAGCTTTAATTTAAGGAAATACTATATGTATTAAAGTTGAACATTTCTTTCAATAGGCTGTGATAATGAAATTAATGTATCTGTTCTTTGAATTTCAGGAATAGCTTGAATTTTGTTCATTAGCAAATTTTGTAAGTCTCCTATGCTTTTACAAATAACTTTCATAAACACAGAGTATTCTCCAGTAGTATAATGTAATTCTACTACTTCACTTATTTTTTCAAGCTCTGATAGGACGCTTACATAGGAAGCAGCCTTGTCTAAATATATACCTATAAAACAACATACATCATAACCAAGCTTACTATTGTCTAAGATAAGCTTAGTCCCCCTTATGATACCCATATCCTCCATTTTTTTCATTCTAACATGAATAGTACCGCCACTAACGTGACATTTTCTTGCTATTTCCAAGTATGGAGTTCTAGAATCTCTTATTAATATTTCTAATATCTGAATATCTAGATCATCAAGTCCGTTTATTTTTAAATCCATAGAAACCACCTCAAGAGATAATATATTTAATAACATTATAACAGAATTATTAATAATTTATCAAAAAAAACAATAGTAATTATTAATATATTATGAAAATATTTTTTTATTACATATTTTATTGATTAATTATTAGAAATTTAACGTTTTTTTATCAATATTATAATTATTCATAAAATATATTATGATTTTATAACATAACTTTAAAAATAATATATAGCATAAAGATAATTACTGAAAATAATATTTATTCATAATAAATGGGAGGTTAATGTAGATTAACCTTGATAAATATAGAAATATATATGTATAATAATAATGTACACAATTAGACTATGAGGAGGAAACACAATGGAGTTTTTAAAGGCATTTATACCAATGTTAATAATGGTCATTATAATTTTACTAGTTTATAATGCACTAAAGATTTTTGTTTTTGATAATATTAAGGTAAATAAATGGGTAATACTTGTTATTGCTGCGGTAATCTTTGCAGTTCCAAATATAATTTGGAGTGGTAAAATAGTAGGTGTATGGCAATACCTTCATATGGGCGTATTCTTAATTTTCTTTTTATGGTTTATGGATTTGATTGGATTATACGGAAAAGGAGCAAAGAAAAAGCCAAAAGTTGAAACACGTAATGGAGTTATAAAGGCTAAAGCAAAGCCAAATAGAATAAAAGATGGTTCTATGGAAGTAATATCAGCTAAGAGTAAAACTAGAAAAAAGAAATAGGTTAAATTAAGCAAAACATAAAGATGTTTTGCTGTTTTTTTAAAGGGAGAGAAAAGATGTTTGATACACATTTACATACAAAGTATTCTACGGATTCTAAAATGAATATAGAAGAGGCTATAAATAAAATTAAGAATAATCAAATTGGAATTATAGTAACTGAGCATATAGATTTAAATTATAAGGATAAAAGTCAATTTAACTTTAATATAAAGGACTATTTTAATGAATATGGATCATATAGAGGAGAAAACCTTTTACTTGGAGTAGAGATTGGCATGAGTAATAGATATTCTAAGGAAAATAGGGCAATATCTACGGACTATCCATTTGATTATGTAATAGGTTCTCTTCATGAAATGTATGACACAGATTTGTATGAGGCTGAAAAAATTTATAAAAGCATAAGTAAAAAAGAACTTTACATTGAGTATTTTAAGCAAATAATAAATTGCCTAGAAGAGCATTCTTTTGTAGATAGTTTAGGCCATATTGATTACATTTCAAGGTGTGCAGTCTATAATGATAAAGAGATGTATTATGAAGAGTATAGAGAATATATAAATGAAGTATTGCGAAAAGTAATTCATATGGGAATGTGTTTAGAATTGAACACAAGAAGGCTTGGAGATAAGAAAGCCGTAGAAAATTTAATAAAAATATATAAGAATTATTTTGATTTAGGTGGCAAATATGTGACTTTAGGCTCTGATGCACATAGACCAGAAGATATAGGTAAGAATTTTGAACTTGCAAAGGATATTATTGATTATTGCAATTTAAGAGCAGTCTATTATAAAAATAGAAAAATTGAATTTGCACATTAAGAATAAAATGGGATATCTAATTTTTAAGATGTCCCATTTTATTCTTATAGGATTTTTATTTTTTCTCGGTATTTTTATCTTTAAAATATCAAATCATAATAAAGGGACTTTTTAGATTTGTTTTGATATGAAATGAGGTGTTATAGCTGGTTAAGATAAGGCTTAAAAGGAAGACTATGATTTTATATCTAATCATCTTATTTATTTTTAATATTAGTGAATATACTGTAAATGCAGCACCTATTGAAAATTCTAAGAAGAATCTTGCTATATTAGTAGATCTTAATGAAGAAAGACTTTATTTAGTAGATAAAGATAACAACATAATAGTAAAAAAATATAGTATAGCTAGTGGCAAATTAGAAACTCCTTCGCCCATCGGTACCTGGAAAGTAGTGAGTATGGGGAAATGGAGCGGAGGCTTTGGAACAAGGTGGATTGGAATAAATGTACCCTGGGGAAAGTTTGGAATTCATGGAACCAATAAGCCACATACAATTGGATCAGAAGCTTCACATGGCTGTATTAGAATGTTTAATAAGGATGTTGAGGAGTTGTATGAATATGTGACATATGGAATGATAGTATCAATTTATGCAGGCCCTTTTGGGCCTTTCGAAAAGGGTTTGATTACACTAAAACCTGGAGACAGAGGTTCAGCAGTTTATGAGGTACAGAGAAAGATGAAGGAAAAAGGATATTATCCAGGGCATTTAGATGGAATATATGGAGAAGGCATGAAAGAATATGTAATAAAGTTTAGAAAAGATAATAACCTAACTATAAGTCATAATGTAGACTATCAATTTTATAAAAAGTTAGGAATAACATTAATTGATTAGGATATCTTATATAGAAGATATTTGTTAGATATATATTTTATAGATAATAAGATACTAATATTAAAAAATCACTACTTAATTTTGGGTTTAAGTAGTGATTTTCAATCTATTTATTACTTATGAATTAATAGTATCTTTAGCTGCATCCTGTTGTGGAGCCGCAATCAAGACAAACTTTACAAGTACCGTTTTTAACCATTCGGGTACTTGAACAGGTTGGGCAAATACTATCATATAGACGTTCTCCCTCCTGACTAATATCTTCTGGTTTAGGAGCAGTATAAGAATTTCTAAAATTAGCATTTAAGGTTTTTGCCATATACTCTTCATCTTTTACTTGACACCTTGTAAAATCCCCAAGTTCTATATCAATTATTTTACTAATTAAGTCTGAAATAGATGTTACGTATTTTATATACGGATGCTTCTTTACATAACCATATGGTTCATATTTTTGTCCTCTAAGCATTCTAGCGATGTCTTGCGGTGCTACATGGTATTGAAGCATTACGGAAATTGATTTTGAAAGAGAATTTAATAATCCAGTAATTATAGTTCCTTCTCTATCAGTAGTTATATATATTTCTGAAATTTCCCCTTCAGTATTTCTATTAACAGTAGTATATATTTTAACATCATCAATTTGAGCAGGATGAGTAGTACCTTGTCTTATTCCTATTAGTTTATCCCTCTTAGAATAATGATGTTTAGATTGAAGGTCTCGAACTTTATCTAATAGCTCATAATAATTCAAATCTTCAATTCTTTTACTTCCATCCTCTGAAAGACTTGTATTTAGAGGCTGGCTAGCTTTGGAACCATCTCTATATAGAGTTATTCCCTTAACTCCTAGGCACCATGAATTAAGAGTTACCGATTTAAATTCATCAATAGTTGCCGTTTTAGGAAGATTTACAGTTTTTGAAACTGCTCCAGAAATAAGTGGGGTAATAGCTGCAACTAATTTAACATGACCCATTGGGGCAATATACCTTTTACCACTTCCGCACTTATTGGCAGTATCAAAAATTGGGAGATGTTCTTCTTTTAAATGAGGGGCTCCTTCAATTTTTCCATCAACTATTTTTTCATATTCAAATCCATTTTCTTCTATAGTTTCTTTTCGCATAATATAGTTTACAATGTCATCAATCTCCTGATCAGTGTATCCAAGATTCTTAAGCGATACTTCTAAAACAGGATTTACAATAGTCATAAAGCCACCACCCGAGAGCTTTTTATAAACTACATGACTAAAGAAAGGTTCAATGGATGTAGCACCAGAATCCATAGCAAGGGAGATAGTTCCGGTTGGAGCCATAACCGATACCTGGGCATTTCTGTAGCCGTATTTTTCACCAGATTTAAGAGCATTTTTCCAAATTTCCTTTAAAGTAACACTTAATTTACTATGGTTTTTATTATTAAGTAAGTTATGATCAACTTTAATAGGTTCGTAATTTAAGTTTTCATAAGCTGAATCAAGAGCGCCGGCTACTCTAGAATGGTTTCTAATAACTCTTAACATATGTTCCTTGTTTATTTCATACTTATTAAAACTTCCAACCTCCTTAGCCATTAATGAAGAAATATAATATGAATAACCAGTTAGTATTCCTATTAAGGCAGAAGCAAGGGCTCTGGCTTCATCGGAATCATAAGGGTATCCAATTGCCATAAATAGTGAAGCTAAGTTGGCTATACCAAGGCCTGTTGTTCTAAAAAGATATGTTTTTCTTGCTATATCTTCAGTTGGAAACTGTCCCCAATGGATAGATGCTTCTAAAGCTAATTGAATAAGCCCTACCATATGTATGTATCCATCCAAATCAAATTCTTTTTTATTTATATTGTAGAAATTAAAAATATTAATGGAAGCAAGATTACATGAAGTATCATCTAAAAATGCATATTCTCCGCAAGGATTTGTTGAATTTATCCTATTGTATGGAGCATTAAATACACCATCTTCTCCTGATGGACAAGTATGCCAAGCATTAAAAATGTCATCAAATTGAGGTGCAGGGTCGGCACATTCATAAGCAGATTTATTAAAGGCATCCCATAACTCAGATACAAGTAGGGTTTTATTTACTATGTTACTTACTCTGCCTTTTAGTTCTATTTTAGCGTCAGAGTTAATAGAAAGATTATTTACTTTTCTCATGAAATCATCAGAAAATCTTACTGAGTTATTTCCATTTTGACCGGAAACAGTTTCATAAGCTTCTCCCTCAAAGCTAATGTCATAGCCCATCTTACCTAAAGCTCTAACCTTATCCTCTTCTTTAGCCTTCCAGGTTATAAAGTCCATAATTTCAGGATGATCTACATCAAGGCAAAGCATTTTAGCAGCACGTCTTGTTGTTCCCCCAGACTTTATAGCACCAGCATTTCTATCAAGTCCTTTTAAGAAACTCATAAGACCTGATGAAAAGCCACCTCCAGAAAGAGGCTCTCCTTTAGCTCTAAGGTGAGAAAAATTAGTACCAGTACCAGAACCACCTTTAAATAGTCTTGTTTCAGTTACGTATTGCTCTGAAATGGAATGTGGTCCTAGAAGCTTATCTTCAATAGATAAAATAAAGCAGGCAGATGCTTGGGTTCTTGAATAGGCATCTAAGCTCTCAACTACTGAATTATCTTTTTCGCTATAATAATAATTTCCTTGTTTTGAGCCCTTTATTCCGTATGATAGGGATAACCCAGTATTAAACCATTGAGGAGAATTTGGTGCATACATTTGGCTCAATAGTCCATAAACCATCTCATCGTAATAAATTTTAGCTTCTTCCTCTGTGGTGATTATTTTTTCATCCTTTAGAGCCTCAAGCCAAAAGTTTACTAATCTATGAGCTACCATTTTCATGCTGTTCTCATAACCAAGCTTATTTGGAACACCGGTACGCCTAAAATATTTTGAAGCTATGATATCACATGCGTTTTGAGAGAAATTTATAGGAAATTCTAAGCTTCTCATATCGGTTAAGGTTTCACCAGTTTTATAATCTTTTAATATTACATCTACTTTTTTCCATTGAAACAAATCATAAACTGTTTTTGAACTATCCTTTTCCAATTCCTTAGTATAATATCTAATAAGTATTTTTTTTATGGAATCCATTTTAATCCTCCTTTAAGGTACTACATATAGTGAACAATATGAAATGACACACTACATATAGTATTATATAGTAAACTTTTCTATGAATCAAGTAAATTATTCACATATGAGGATGCTAGTGTATGATTTGGAACTGTTATAAGATAAGGTAAAAATAAATTGAAAAGCTGTATATTAAAGTATCTAAAGAATATATAAAATAATATTAAACCAGTAATTAGTTAGTTTGTTAGTACTAGTTACTGGTTTAAAAAATTAAGATTTACTTTGAGTTTTTAAATAGTTTTACTATTTCATTTACTACTAGAGGTGTTAAGCTTAGAGCGATTATCCAGGACCAATCATATAGGTTAAGCATATAAACACTAAAAATATTTCTTAGTATAGGAATAAATAAAATCATAGTTTGCAATAATATTCCTATTAAAATGGAACCTAATAGTAATTTGTTAGTAAAAAAACCAAGTTTGAAAATAGATTTGTCTGTACTTCTTACATTTAAGGAGTGAACTAATTCAGAGATACTCATTACCATGAATGCCATAGTTTGTGCATGCAATAGAGAATTTGAATATCTAATCCTCCCAATATAGAAGGCAATTAAGGTAAGAGAACCAATTAGTAATCCATTAAAAGCAAGATTCCATAATACTCCATGGAAGATACTTTCTTTGGGACTTCTAGGTGTATCATTCATAACACTAACATCTTTTGGGTCAACTCCTAGGGCTAGTGCAGGAAGGGAGTCAGTTACAAGATTTATCCATAAAATATGTATAGGTCTTAAAGGAGAAGACCATCCTATTAGTATGGATATAAATATTGCAATTATTTCTCCCATGTTGCAAGATAGTAGAAACAATATGGATTTTTTAATATTTCTATATATATTTCTTCCTTCTTCAATGGCAGATATTATTGTTGAAAAGTTATCATCTGTCAGTATCATATCTGAAGCACCTTTTGCCACATCAGTGCCTGTAATACCCATAGCAACTCCTATATCAGCTATTTTTAAGGAAGGGGCATCATTTACACCATCTCCGGTCATGGATACTATATTTCCTTTTGACTTAAAGGCTTTTACTATTTTAACCTTGTGTTCTGGAGATACTCTTGCGAAAACCCTTATGTTTGGGATTATCTCATTAAGTTCTTCTTCAGACAAACTGTCAAGCTCTGAGCCTGAAATAATTTTTTCCTTATCTTTGGTTATATCTAAAGTTTTAGCAATAGCAAAGGCTGTGTCCTTGTGATCACCAGTTATCATGACTGTAGAAATTCCTGCTTTTTTACATAGAGCTATAGAGTCTTTAACTTCTAGTCTTGGAGGATCTATCATTCCAACTAAGCCTATAAAAGTTAAATCTTTTTCTAGAGCATCTATTTCTACATGGGAATTTGATAGTATCTTAAAAGCTGATCCCAGAACCCTTAGAGCCTCCTTTGACATTAATGAGGCAGAGGAGAGAATTTGATTTTTCTGATCTTCTGTTAATGGAATAATTTCACCATGTATATATACAGTATTACAAAGCCTTAATAAATTATCCATAGCTCCTTTAGTCATTACATAATATTTATTATCATAAGTATTAACAGTTGTCATTAACTTCCTATCTGAATCAAAAGGAATTTCATCTATTCTTTTATGGTTTCTTTCTAAATCTTCCTTAAAAATGTTATGTGCTAAACCAGCATTTAATAGTGCTATTTCTGTAGGATCACCTGTAGCATTGTTTTTTGAAGAAGTTGCATCATTACATAAGACTATGTTTTCTAAAAGTAATCTGTGAACAGGATTTGAGTAGTCTAGCTGTTCAATATCATTTAAACTATTATCTGAATAAAATTTTGTTACTGTCATTTTGTTTTGAGTTAAAGTGCCAGTTTTATCTGAACATACAATATTTACTGAACCTAAAGTTTCAACTGCAGGTAATTTTCTTATTATGGCATTTTCCTTTATCATTCTTTGAACTCCAAGAGCAAGAACAATAGTAACAATTGCTGGCATTCCCTCTGGAATAGCGGCAACTGCTAAACTAATTGATGTTAAAAAAAGTTCAAATAAATCTCTACCTTGAATAAGCCCAATTATAAATATAATAGTACAAATGCAAATGGCTGCAATACCTAGTATTTTACCTAGCTGCTCTAATCTCTTTTGAAGAGGAGTCAATTCATTTTTGTTTTCCTTTAACATTGAGGCAATTTTACCTATTTCAGTTTTCATTCCTGTATTTACTGCTATTCCAACACCACGACCGTTGCTAACAAGAGTAGACATAAATGCCATATTTTTTTGATCGCCTAAAGGGGTGTTTAAATTCTCCAATACTAAATCAGCATTTTTATCAACGGGTATAGATTCACCTGTAAGAGATGATTCTTCAATTTTAAGATTAGCAGATTCAATAAGTCTTAAGTCACAAGGAACATATCTTCCAGCATCAATAATTACAATATCTCCAGGAACAATATCCTCAGAAGATATCTCCTTTAATTCCATATCTCTTTTTACAAGAGCTTTTGGAGTGGATAAGCTTTTTAAGGCTTCTAAAGATTTTTCAGCTTTAGATTCCTGAATTATTCCTATGATGGCATTTAATAATATTATTATTCCTATAATAACTGAATCACTAATTTCACCTACAAGGGCAGAAATAATTGCTGCAGCAATTAGAATATATATAAGAATATCATTTATTTGAGCAAAAAATCTTTGAATTATAGTTTGTTTTTTTTCAGTTGCTAGTTTATTTAAACCGTATTCTTTCCTTCTTTGTTCTACTTCTGAAGTAGTAAGTCCATTTGAAGAATTGGTTTTAAAGTCTTGTATAATCTGCTCAGTTTTCTCTGAATAAAACATAAAAATCACCTCGTTCTTATTATTCTATACTGGCAATGAAAATATTACTTTTAATCATTACTTCTTAAATATATTTTTAGTACCAAAATATAATTCCCAAAAAACCAGATAATAATATTATTAAAATTGGATGAAGTTTTGTTTTAAAAAGAAAAAATCCTATAATAGTCCCAATGATTATGCTTTTAAAATCTTTTATATTATAAGATATTTTAGCCAAGGATAAGAATGCAGAAATAATAAGACCAATTAGAGCAGGTCTCATCCCAAGAAGAGCTGCTTTTAAATGTTTAGATTTCTTGAATTTTATTACATAATGACTAGCTATAGATACTAATAAAAAGGAAAAACTTACTACACCTAAGGTTGCAGCTATGCTGCCCAATATCCCACTCATTCTATATCCGATAAAAGTAGCTGAATTTATTGCTACGGGACCAGGGGTCATTTGAGATATTCCGATTATATCTATAAATGTTTTTGAATCAATCCATTTGTGATTAATTAGAACCTCCTTTTCAATAAAAGGGAGCATTGCGTAACCGCCTCCGAAGCTAAACATTCCAATTTTTAAAAAGGTAAGGTAAAGGTTTATTAGTAATTTCATTAGTTAACCTTCTTTCCTAAAAAAATTAGACCATACAGTGCGGAGAGGATTATTACTAGAATAGGATGTATCTTTAAAAAAGAAATGGCTATTACTGTGAAAAGAACAATTGCTAAATTTATTAAATTTTTATTTACTGACTTTGAAAGGCTAATTACTGCAACTAAAACTAACATTGGCACTGCAGCAGATATTCCTTTAAATACTAATTCAACAGTTGGATTATTTCTAAATTGTTGGAAGAATATTGCTACGATTAGTATTATGAAAAATGATGGAAGTACAACACCTAGTAGAGCTAGAATTCCACCTAAGATACCACCAATTTTATACCCAATAAATATTGAAGAATTCACTGCAAGAGCCCCGGGAAAGCTTTGGGAAATTGCAAGTATATCAAGGAATTCTTCTTTTTCTAGCCATCGTTTTTTATTTACTACCTCTGCTTCAATTATGGGGATCATAGCGTATCCACCACCAAAAGTAAAGGCTCCTATTTTAAAAAAGCTAATAAACATAATTAGTAATTTTTTCATGAGATCACCCTTTAAACTTTTTATTGCTTACATTATTATAATCCTATATTAAGTTACAAGCAAATGTCATTAGTAAAGGATGCTTTGTTTTTGCAGTAATATGCTATATAATATAAGTAAAGTTGTTATTTGGAGGTGAATTGATGGAAATATCTAGGATAAGGCGAGGTTCTCAAGTAAGTTCAGAAAAAAAAATAATTTCAAGCAAAAAAGATTTTTCACAAAGCTTCAGCTTTGCCCACCAAAGAAAATCCGAACAGCAACTTAAAGAAATGATTGAAAATATTAAAAAGAAGGGAAATAGGTTAACAGTTTCTAAATGTTATGGGGATGTAGCTGCATATAAAAGAATGATTAGAGAGTATTTGGAATCAGTACTTTATTATATGTATGGGATAAAGAAGGATATTAGCTTTTGGCAAACACAGTACTTCATTACAGTTGAAACTATAGATGCTAAGCTCGAGGAGTTAACACAAATGCTTTTAAATGAAGAGAAGGACAACCTGGCCATTGCAAGCACTATTGATGAAATTACTGGACTTGTTGTAGATATATACAAGTAAAATAATAAGGAATAAATCATAGGTTAATGATTTATTCCTTATTATTTTTAAGGAAGCCAAAGTGAATAATCTGCATCTGAAGGCATTCTCCAATCTCCTCTAGGAGAAAGACTAATGGTACCGACCTTTGGACCATCAGGTATAGCAGAGCGTTTAAATTGCTGAGTAAAGAATCTCCTTATAAATTTATTAAACCATTTATTTATAGTTTCAGTATCGTAGTCATATTTAAAAGCTTCTTTTGCTAAAAACATTATTTTCTCAGGTGAAGCATTTTGTCTTATAAAATAATATAAGAAGAAATCATGAAGTTCGTAAGGACCAACTATATCTTCAGTTTTTTGAGATATTTCTCCACTAGTATCTTTGGGAAGAAGTTCAGGACTTACAGGAGTATCTAAAATGTCTAAAAGTACTGCGCTAGCTTCCTTATTTACTTCCTTTTCAGCCACATACTTTACTAAATATCTAACAAGAGTTTTAGGTACTGAACAATTTACTGAGTACATGGACATATGGTCTCCGTTATAAGTAGCCCATCCTAAAGCAAGCTCAGATAAATCACCAGTACCAACCAATAAGGCATTTTCTTTATTAGATAAATCCATTAATATTTGAGTTCTTTCTCTTGCTTGAACATTTTCATAGGTTACATCATGAATTTCAGCTGCATGACCAATATCTTTAAAGTGCTTAAGGCAAGCTTCTACTATATTTATTTCTCTAATTTCAACGCCTAGTTCAGTGCAAAGAGAAATAGCATTATTATAAGTTCTGTCTGTGGTTCCAAACCCTGGCATAGTAATAGCTATAATATTTTTTCGAGGCAAATTAAGCATATCCAAAGTTTTTACTGCAACAAGTAAAGCTAAGGTTGAATCAAGCCCACCAGAAATACCAATAACTGCTTTTTCAATTCCTGTATGAGTTAGTCTTTTTGCTAAACCAGCAGCTTGAATATTAAATATTTCTCTAGAACGTTCCTCTCTTTCGTAAGGATTTGAAGGAACAAAAGGATGTTTATCAATAAACTTATCAAAATTTATTGGAAGTGTATTTTCAAAATTAAAGTTAATTACTTTTGCCTTATATGTGCTTATATTGGCACTATCTCTAAAGCTTATATTTTTAATTCTTTCATTATTTAGCTTATCTACATCTATTATATAAGAAATAATTTCATTTTCTCTTTGAAATCTTTTATTTTCATTTAAAATTCTGCCATATTCACTAATTAACAAGTGTCCGCTAAATACTAAATCAGTAGTAGATTCGAATACTCCACAGGATGAATAAACATAAGAACACATGCATCTAGCACTTTGAGATTCTACAATAGATGTTCTATAATTGGCTTTAGAAACTAACTCGTTAGATGCAGATAAGTTTCCAATTATATTAGCACCTAATAGACTTAAATATGAACTTGGTGGAATTACTGTCCATAAGTCTTCACAGACTTCAAAAGCAAATTTAAAGGCGCCACTTTCAAATATTAAGTTTACACCGAATGGAATGTTATCTTGAAAAGACAAGTTTATTATATCATCTATAATATCTTTCCCAGGAGTAAACCAACGTTTTTCGTAAAATTCAGTGTAGTTAGGAATATAGCTTTTAGGTACAATTCCAAGAATTTTACCACTATAAATTATATAAGCACAATTATATAAACAATAGTTTTTCATTAGAGGAGCACCAACAGCTATTAATATATCTTTATTTATAGAAAAATCACAAAGATCCTTTATTGCTTTCATACTTTCATCAATTAAGTGCTGTTGCAGAAATAGATCTGCACAAGTATATGAAGTTATTGATAGCTCAGGAAAAACAATGAGTTTTGAATTTTCTTTTATAGAATTATCTATACATTCTTTTATATTAGTTAAATTAAAAGAAATATTTCCAACTTTTGTAACGGGACATGCAGCGGACACTCTAATATAATTCATTAGTTTCACTCTCCATATGTTAATTTAATTAAATTTTACTATTAAACTTTAACTCTTAAGAATATATTTTGTCAACGATTCTTGAGATTATACTTAATTACAATTTAAGAAAAATGCGATGCATTTTTCTTAGGTACTAGGTGCGAGGTTCTAGGTACTAGTGAAAGATGTTTTGCTTAGGCGAAACTACTATCGCATATTGTAGCTTGCTACAATTGGGGATTTCATAATTAAGCTCTGCTTAATTATTTCAATTACTAGAACCTAGTACCTCAAGAATTTTACGTCGTAGAATTCTTAAATTATGGAAAAAATTATATATGATGTTATTTAAGCTGATTTTATAGTATAATAGATATGAAGTAATTTAAACAATATATGGGGGGAGGAAATGAAATGTGGCAATATGTGTTATTATGGATAATAATTGCTGCCATAGCCTTAGCGATTGATTTAATAACTAGTAGCTTCTTATTTGTCTGGTTTACAGTAGGTGGAATTGTAGCAACAGTATTAGCTTTATTTAACTATACATTTTCAATTCAATTAATTACTTTCATCGGAATAAGCTCTGTTCTTATGGCTATAGGTTATCCCATTGTAAAAAGAACAATACAGAAAACAGTTCCTATAACTCCAACTATGGAAGAAAAATATATTGGCGATGAATTTCATGCAGATTCAGATGTAAATGAAAAAGCAACTATAAAGTTCCAGGGAATTTATTGGACAGTTAAGAATGAGGGAGAAGAAATAAAAAAAGGTGATAAGGTAAAAATAATTGGAATTGAAGGAAATAGACTTGTAATTAAAAAAATTAATTAATAAAAGAAAGGTATGGTGTTAAGTATGCCAAGTATTATAAGTATTATAGGAATTATTTTGCTAATTATTGTTTTAGCGGCAGTGTTGTCAAGTATTAAGGTAGTAAATACTGGTAACGTGTATATTGTTGAAAGATTTGGGCAATATCACAGAACCCTTGAGCCAGGTTGGCATTTTACAATCCCATTTGCAGACTTTGTTAGACGCAAAATTTCTACAAAGCAACAAATTCTTGATATTGAACCTCAATCGGTTATTACAAAGGATAATGTTAAAATATCTATTGATAATGTTATTTTTTATAAAATTTTGAATTCAAAAGACGCTGTATATAACATTGAAGATTATACATCAGGTATAGTATATTCAACTATAACCAATATGAGAAATATTGTGGGAGATATGACACTTGATGAGGTTTTATCAGGTAGAGACAAAATTAATTTAAAGCTTCTTCAGATTATAGATGAAATTACAGATGCTTATGGAATAAAAATATTATCAGTAGAAATTAAAAATATAATGCCTCCAAATGAAATCCAAATGGCTATGGAAAAACAAATGAAGGCAGAAAGAGATAAGAGAGCTACAATTCTACAAGCAGAAGGACAAAAACAAAGTGAAATTGAAAGAGCTGAAGGTGAAAAGAGAGCTGTTATTCTTCAAGCAGAAGCAGAAAAAGAGGCTAATATAAGACGTGCAGAAGGTCTTCGTGAATCACAATTACTTGAAGCTGAAGGTAAAGCTAGGGCAATAGAAATTATTGCTAATGCAGAAGCAGAAGCAATAAATAGAGTAAACAAGGCAATTTTAGAATCAGGAACAAATGAAACGGTTATTGCTTTAAAACAGGTGGAAGCCTTAATAGAGATGGCTAAATCCCCAGCTAATAAGTTGATACTTCCAAATGAAACAGTATCATCACTTGGCAGCATCGCAGCAATTGCAGAAATGTTAAAAAAAGAAAAATAGGCTATATTTTAAGAGATAGTTGAGTTCGTATAATATCGAAAACAATTCTAGATTTATAATAACTACTAAAACACTCATAATATGAGAAAAATAAAGCTAGTAGAGAAAAATACTAGCTTTATTTTTATAGTTATTTTACATAAAATGGATTATAATATAGTATTAGGAATTAAATTGTTTTAGAGGAGAAAATGTTTATGAAAATTATAATGCTTACTTTTAAATATCCTCCATGTACTGGGAGCATTTCAGATTATGTGTATTTTTTAGCTAAAGGATTAATTGATTTGGGACATGAAATCCACTTAATAACCATTGAAAATAATATGTGCCCAATAAAAGAAGATCAGAATGGAATTTTTATAGCTAGAGTAAAAGCATCTTTCCCATATACAGAAGATTACACAAAATGGGTTTTACAAGTAAACTTTTCTATGCTTGAAGAATGTATCAGAATTATTGAAAAATACGGAAAACCAGATTTAATTCATGCTCATGACTGGCATACTTCATTTGCAGCTAAAACAATTAAGTGGGCATATAATATTCCGTTAGTGTGTAATGTACATTCCACTGAGTTTGAAAGAAATGGATCAATTAATACTGACAGTAGAAGATTTATTTCTTCTACAGAGTGGACACTTGTTTATGAAGCAAAAAAAATAATAGTATCAAGTGAATATTTAAAAAGTCAAATTAAAGATATTTATTCAATACCTAAAGAAAAGATAAAATGTATAAATAATGAAATAATTTTGGATAAAAACATCTCTAAAGAAGTTGGTCAGATTTATGAAGGAATATTTTTATAATTGTATTAAAAAGTGTAATTTAGATACCATTTTAGTTAAAAGCAATGAAATTTTTAGCAAATTCATAATTTTATTGAGAAAAAGTTAGCGAATTAACATCTTAGATGTAAAACTTTATGAATTTTGAGAAATTAGGTATGTTTTATTATTAAAATGACAATTTTACCCCCAGTTATTTTAAAAAGTTATAAAAAATAACAAAAAATTGTGTTATTATATAAAGCATAATAATAATTATTTAGGGGGGCTATTTAATGCAAGCAAAACAATATGTAGAAAAAGTCTATGAAGATTTATTAAAAAGAAATGAGGGGCAAGTAGAATTTCATCAGGCAGCAAAAGAAGTTTTTAATTCTTTAATTTCAGTATTTGAAAAGCATCCTGAGTACGTTGAAAATGGAATTTTAGAAAGAATTGTTGAACCAGAGAGACAATTAATGTTTAGAGTTCCTTGGACAGATGACAAGGGAAACGTACAAGTTAATAGGGGGTTTAGAGTTCAATTTAATAGTGCCATAGGACCTTACAAGGGAGGATTAAGATTCCATCCAAGCGTAAACTTAAGTATTATAAAATTCTTAGGCTTTGAGCAAATATTTAAAAATTCTCTTACTGGACTTCCTATAGGTGGAGGAAAAGGTGGTTCAGATTTTGATCCTAAAGGAAAATCTGATAGAGAAATAATGAGATTTTGTCAAAGCTTTATGACTGAACTTTCTAAATACATAGGACAAGATATGGATGTGCCTGCAGGGGATATTGGAGTAGGTGGAAGAGAAATTGGATATATGTATGGGCAATACAAAAGATTGAAAACCTCTTATGAAGGCGTTTTAACAGGAAAAGGATTAACTTATGGTGGAAGTCTTGTAAGAACAGAAGCAACTGGATATGGATTAGTTTACTTTGTTGATGAAATGTTAAAAGGAAAAGGCAAAAACTTTGAAGGCAAAACAGTAGTTGTATCAGGAGCTGGCAATGTTGCTATTTATGCTATAGAAAAAGTTCATCAATTAGGTGGAAAAGTAATAACTTGTAGTGATTCTAATGGATATATTTACGATGAAAACGGAATCAACTTAGATACATTAAAGAAGATTAAAGAAGTTGAGAGAAAGAGATTAACTGAATACGTTAAATATCATCCACAAGCTAAATACACTGAAGGTAAGGGTGTATGGAGTATACCATGTGATATAGCTCTTCCATGTGCAACTCAAAATGAAATTAATGAAGAAGATGCTAAAACATTAGTTAAGAATGGAGTAATAGCTGTTGGTGAAGGAGCTAATATGCCATCTACACTAGAAGCAATAGATGTGTTCCTAAATAATAAAGTATTATTTGGACCTGCAAAGGCTGCTAACGCTGGTGGAGTTGCTGTTTCTGCCTTAGAAATGTCTCAAAATAGCATGAGATATTCTTGGACTTTTGAAGAAGTAGATGCAAAATTAAAGAATATAATGAAAAATATATATGAAAACTCAGTTAAAGCAGCTAAAAAATACGGATTTGAAGATAATTATGTAGTAGGAGCAAATATAGCTGGATTCATAAAAGTTGCGGAAGCAATGATGGCTCAAGGAATAGTATAAAATATAAAAAAAGCAGTACTATAATAAATTTATAGTGCTGCTTTTTTTCTTTTGACAAGCCATACAAATATACCTTAAAATATACTTTGTTATGGAATAAAGCTTTAAATTATTCATCTTTAAGGAGAGAAAAAATGAGTATATTAACAGTTAAAAATATGAGTCATGGCTTTGGAGATAGAGCGATTTTTGAAAATGTATCTTTCAGACTTTTAAAAGGAGAACACGTTGGTTTTATTGGTGCTAATGGGGAAGGAAAATCTACCTTTATGAACATTATAACTAATAAGCTTATGCCAGATGAAGGTGAAATCCAATGGTCAAATAAGGTTAGAGTTGGATATTTAGATCAGCATGCAGTGTTAGAGAAAGGGCAGTCTATTCGTGATGTATTAAAGGGAGCCTTTAAATACCTTTTTGATTTGGAAGAAGAAATGCTTAAAATTACTGATAAAATGGGAGATGCTACTCCAGAGGAATTAGAAAAGCTACTTGAAGAGATGGGAAACATTCAAGATATGCTGGATAATAATGACTTTTACTCAATTGAGTCAAAGGTTGAAGAAATAGCAGGAGGTTTAGGACTTAAGGATATTGGATTAGATAGAGATGTAACAGAACTAAGTGGAGGGCAAAGAACTAAGGTATTGCTTGCAAAGTTGTTACTTGAAAAACCGGATATACTATTACTAGATGAGCCTACAAATTATTTAGATGAGGAGCATATAGTTTGGCTTAAAAGATATCTTCAAGATTATGAAAATGCCTTTATATTAATTTCTCACGATATACCTTTTTTAAATAGTGTTATTAATCTAATATATCATGTGGAAAATAAGGAATTAACAAGATATGTTGGAGATTATGATAATTTTCTAAGAATATATGAAGCCAACAAGAGACAATTAGAGGCAGCTTATAAAAGACAGCAGCAGGAAATAGAAAAATTAGAGGATTTTATTGCAAGAAATAAAGCAAGAATATCTACTACAGGTAGAGCCAAATCAAGACAGAAGGTGCTTGATAAAATGGATGTTATAGAACTTCCGGAGGAGAAACCAAAGCCACAATTTAACTTTAAATCTGCTAGAGCCTCAGGAAAAATAATTTTTGAGACAACAGACTTAGTTATAGGATATAATGAGCCTTTGTCTAAACCATTAAATTTGAGAATGGAGAGAGGTCAAAAAATTGCTCTTCGTGGTTCTAATGGAATTGGTAAGACTACCTTATTAAAGAGTTTAATAGGTGATATAAACCCATTAGGTGGTAAGGTTCATAAAGGGGAATATCAATATATTGGATATTTTGAACAAGAAGGAAGCAAAAATAATAAACATACATGTATCGAAGAGTTTTGGAGTGAATTTCAAGGATATACACAGTATGAGGTTCGAGCTGCTTTAGCTAAATGTGGACTTACTACTAAACACATTGAGAGCAAAGTAATGGTTTTAAGTGGTGGAGAACAGGCAAAGGTAAGATTGGCGAAGCTAATAAATAAAGAAACTAATATATTGATTCTTGATGAGCCTACAAATCATCTTGATGTTGATGCAAAAGAAGAATTAAAAAGAGCCTTGAAGGAATATAAGGGAAGCATTCTTTTAGTATCCCATGAACCAGAATTCTATGAAGATGTAGTAACTGAGGTTTGGAATTGTGAAGAATGGTCTACTAAGGTATTTTAGCGTAGATTAACAAAATGTTCAAAATAAAAAATTCTTAATAAAATGTAAAAAATCCTACGATTATGGTATAATTAATTATACAAAATGTTATTTAGGAGTTGATAATATGACAGAAATCGGATATGTAGCGTCTATTCATGGAGAATATGCATCTGTAGTTTTTCAAAGAAGATCTGGTTGCGGAGAAAATTGTGCTCACTGTAAAGCTGGATGTGAGGTATCCTCTGTTACTACTGATATAAAGAATACTCTTGGAGCAAAAACAGGAGATAAAGTAAAGGTTGAGATGAATCAAAAGGCTTTTAATACAATGCTTCTATGGGTATATGTATTTCCTCTTATTATGTTAGCTCTTGGAATAAGTATTGGAACAAAGATATTTCAATCCATGGGGTTTGCAAATTATGAGCTATTAAGTTTCTTAGTTGGAATTTTAGCTTTGGCTATTTCTTATTTTATTCTTAATAAGTATAATAAGAGAGCAAGTAAAAATGCTGATTATACATTACAGATGACAAGCATAATAGAAAACTAGTATAATTAATGGATATCCCAAATATAAAGCTTTCTTGGTATTTTATATACTAAGAGAGCTTTTTTTATATTTTTTATAATAAGTTTTCACCTAATTTATTGAATTCAATATTATATTATTGTGTATTATTATTTGGAGGTAAAACCTTGTATTGCTATACTTATGTAAGTGGAATTAACTGTGTTATTAATGAATTGTTATTATGGACTGAGATTTCTAGTGAACATCCTATCTTTATTCAAACGGTGGCAAAACTAACAAACAAAGATTTACCTAAGAACATAATAGATAATCTTAATAATGTAAACAAGATTTTTAAAGATTTAAATGAAGAAACCAAAGAATTAAGAAATAGATCGGCTTTTAATTTCATGAATTTCTATTATGTACAACAAGTAAAAAGAACTGTGTATGAATTTTTAAGAAGAGATGAGTATTTCCTTAGAGTCTTAATGGAAGTTAAGGCTTATGGTACAGAAGATAAGGTATGGCAGACTTTATTAGAGCATATTATAGAAGAGCAGACATTTATGTATACTACATTTAATCAAATAATAAATCAATTATAGTAAAAGTATTTATACCCTTAGAAATAATATCTAGGGGTATAAATATTTTTATTAAAAAATTTATTAAACCACTACAATTAGACAAAAATATATGGTATAAGTATTAGATAAAGAATTAATAACTCATATATATATAGCTTATAAAAAGCTTAAGAAAAAATTTTTTTAATTAGGAGGAACAGACATGTTAAACTTTAATTATTCAATTCCAACAAATATTTATTTTGGAAAGGGGAAAATGGATAACCTTCCAAAGCTTATCAAGCAATATGGATCAAAAATTCTAATGACTTACGGTGGCGGAAGTATAAAGTCTAATGGAATTTATGACAAAGTAGTTAATTTATTAAAAGAAAATAATATAGAATATTTTGAACTAGGTGGCGTAGATCCTAATCCAAGAGTAACAACTGTAAGAGAAGGAATAAAAATTTGCAAAGAAAACAATGTGGACTTTATTTTAGCTTTAGGTGGAGGAAGTGTAATAGACTGCAGTAAAACCATTGCAGCAGGCTGTTATTATGATGGAGATCCTTGGGATTTCTTTATTGGTAAGGCAAGGATTAAGAACGCTTTACCATTAGGTACAGTGGTTACTTTAGCTGCAACAGGTTCAGAAATGAATGGGAATGCAGTAATAAGTAATGTTGATACAGAAGAAAAGCTTTTAACCTATGGAGAAGCATTAAAACCAAAGTTTTCAATATTGGATCCAGTTAATACTTTTACTGTGCCAAAAACACAGACTGCCGCAGGAACAGCAGATATAATGAGCCATATTTTTGAACAGTATTTTAGCACTACAGAAGGTGCTTACATACAAGATAGAATGGCAGAAGCGTTGCTTAAAACATGTATAAAATATGGACCTATAGCTATTAATGATCCGGAAAATTATGAAGCAAGAGCAAACTTAATGTGGGTTTCTACGTTAGCTTTAAATAATTTATTGACTTATGGAAAAGTAACTGATTGGGCTACCCATGGAATGGAACATGAGCTAAGTGCAATTTATGATATTACTCATGGAGTTGGTCTTGCAATACTTACTCCAAACTGGATGACATATGTATTAGATGATTCAACTTTAGATAAATTTGTTGAATATGGTGTGAACGTATGGGATATAGATAAAACACAAGAAAAGATTACTATTGCTAGAGATGCTATTAAAAGGACTAAGGAGTTTTTCATAAGCTTGGGAATTCCGTCTACATTAACAGAAGTAGGCATAGGAGAAGATAAACTAAAAGAAATGGCAGCGAAGGCTACAAAGAGAGGACCACAGGGAAATTTCAAAAAATTATATGAAGAAGATGTTTTGAAAATTTATTTAAGTTCATTAAAATAGATTGAAACTCAGAAATATTTATTCTTTGTTAAATTATTGTAAAGCTCTAAAGTTTGCGGCAAAGTTAACATATATTATGCTATAATTGTCTTTAAAATAAAATGGGGAATAAATATTTGAGGAGTTGGGGAATAATGTTTAAGTGGAAAGATGCTTATAGCTGCAACATTGCTGAGATTGATTCTCAGCATAAAAGATTATTTGAATTGGGAGAAAAGGTATACGATATTGTGTCAATTAAGGATGGATTTGATCATTACGATGAGATAATGAGTTCTTTATTTGAACTTCAAAAGTATGCTATATACCATTTTGATTTTGAAGAAAAGCTGATGAAAAACAACGGCTATGAAGAGTATGATAGTCATGTAAAAAAACACAGAGAATTTTTCGATAAGATATTAGAATTATCAAAGAAGGATATTGATGAAAATCAACATAAAGTATCTATGGATATTTTAGTTTTTATTGCTGATTGGATAGAAAATCACATACTTAAAACAGATACTAAATATAAGAATTACCTAAATTCTAAAGGAATATATTAAATCTATTAGATAAAAAAGAGTAGCAAAAAAATGCTGCTCTTTTTTTGCCTCTAATACTAAGTTTTTAGAATAAATGTAATACAAAAGAAATTAAATAAATATATATTATAGTGATAAATTTCTAGGGGGAGTATAATGGGACACTATAATTCTCAATATGAGAGCTACTATAATTCAATAGTTAACAAAAGAAATAGTAATGTAAATTCATTAAATAGTAGCTTTAGCGGAAGTAAGAAGGAAAATTGGATAGCAAGACGATTGACTCAAGAATTACTTGGAGTGCTATTAATGGCTATGCTGCTAATATTTTGCAGGGTATATGAAACACCTCAAACTCAGGCAGTTTATAGTTTTTCAAAGAGTATAGTTAGTAATAATGTGGATTACGTAAGAATAATAGATCAGATAAAGCTTATCAGTACGGGAGATAATTTACATGATAAGGCTATAGAAGTCATTGATAATTTGAAATCAAAAATAACTGGAGGAGAAACTATTAGAGAAAAGATAAAAAATCAGTTTTCTTTACCAATAAAGGGAGAGATAATAAGCAAAGGCAAAGACGGAATTGACATTACAGCCAATAAATCAGAGAAAGTTTTTGCAAGCTTTCAGGGAAAAGTCAAGGAATGCGGTGAAGATGATAAGTTAGGGAAATATATCATAATGGATCATGGTGAAGGAATAGAAACTGTTTATTCAAACTTAGGATCTATTCAAGTTCAAAATGGTAATGTAGTAAAAAAAGGTGAAGCCATAGGTATGAGTAATGCTTCTGAAAACTATGTACATTTTCAGGTGCTTTTCATGGGACAAAACAATGGATTAGAAAGTATTATAGGAAACTATAATTAAAAATATGAAAAAAAGACATGAGTTAGTAATAAAAATAAGTAAATTATTTTTTCCTTATATAATACTTTTAATTATCATTGGCTTCAAAGGGAAATTACTAATATCGTTTATTCTTGTATTTCTTCATGAATTAGTACATTTTATAGTCGCAAAGAAATTGGGTTTTAAAGGATTTTATATAGAAATCCTTCCTATAGGAGCTGTGCTTAGATTAAAAGATTTAGACGAAGCAGATCCTAAAGAAGATATGATTATTTCTTTAAGTGGACCCTTATTTAATTTATTTTTAGCGGCTATTTTTTATTTAATAAGTAAGTTCCATTACAACTATTATTATGAATATCTAGTTATGAGTAATCTAGCATTAGGTATATTTAATCTTATACCGGCTTTTCCGTTAGATGGAGGAAGGATAGTAAGAGATTTATTTTCTTTTAAGACATATTATAAAAATGCTAATAAAATTACTGTTAAAATTAGCATTGTTCTTGGAGTACTAATAACATTATATTCACTGATATTGCTTATATTCGACAAAAGAAGCATAAGCATGATGGTACTAGGAGTATTTATAATTATTGCTTCTTATAAAGAAAAAGAAAGGATAGTTTATTTGATTATGGGAGATATAATTAATAAGAAATATAAATTTAACAAAAAAGGGTATATTGAAAATAGAAGTATATCAATGCACTTAAAAAAGAGCTTATTAGAAGCTTTGAGTATTATTGATAAAAATAAGTATAATATATTTATAATACTTAATAGTGAAATGAAAGCTGTAAATGTTATATATGAAGGTGAGCTTATTGAAGCTATTAAGATCTATGGGAATATAAGTATAGAAGAATATTTAAAAAATACCGATGAAATAGACAAAATGGACAAATTTGCGAAAAAGACAATTGATCAATGGAATAGTTGGAACAATGAATGTAATAAAGATATATAATCATGCAATTTATTTTTATATAATTTTATGGTAAAATGTAGTGATTCAATTATGCCAATTAACTTAGGAGGAAAGTACATGAACAAAATTTCAGATGATATATTATATAAGGTTGAAAAGCCTGCTAGATATACTGGTGGAGAATTAAATTCATTTAATAAAGATAAAAAAGCTGTTGAAATAAGATTTGCCTTTTGTTTTCCTGATGTTTATGAAGTAGGAATGTCTCATCTAGGAACAAAGATACTTTATTATACTTTAAATAAAAGAGAAGATACCTTTTGTGAGAGAGCTTTTGCCCCTTGGCCGGATATGGAGAAACAAATGAGGGAGCATAATATTCCTATGTATACCTTAGAAACTAAAGATTCCTTGAAGGAATTTGATTTTGTAGGCTTTACCCTTCAATACGAGATGAGCTATACGAACATTCTGAATATGCTGGATATGGCGGGAATTCCTATAAGAGCTTCGGAAAGAAAAGAGGAAGATCCTATTGTAATTTGCGGCGGTCCTTGTGCATATAATCCAGAGCCTCTTTATGATATTGCAGAAATATTTGCAATTGGAGAAGGAGAAGAACAGCTTAATTATTTAATGGATTTATATAAGAAATGTAAGAAAAATGGGCTTAATAAAAAGGAATTTTTAAGGAAAGCTGCAGGAAGCAGAGGAATATATGTTCCAAGTCTTTATGAAGTAAGCTATAAAGAGGATGGAACTATAAGGGAGTTTAAGCCAAAGTATGAAGATGTGCCAAGGGTAGTTCATAAAGCATTAGTAAGGAATTTTGAAGAAGTAGATTTCCCTGATAAGCTTCTAGTTCCGTATGGAGAGATAGTTCATGATAGAGTAACTATTGAAACCTTTAGAGGTTGTACTAGAGGATGCAGATTTTGCCAAGCTGGAATGGTATATAGACCTGTTAGAGAAAAAACCACTGATAAATTAATGGAACAGGTTGATAAACTTTTAAAAGCTACTGGATATGAAGAAGTATCATTAATATCCTTGAGTATTTGTGATTACTCTGATATACAGAGGCTAATAAGGTCGATAATAGAAAAATATAATGATAAAAAGGTAGGAGTATCCTTGCCTTCTATTAGAATAGATTCTTTTTCAGTGGATTTAATAAATGAAATTCAAAAGGTAAGAAAAACTGGCTTAACCTTTGCTCCAGAAGCTGGAAGCCAGAGAATGAGAGATATAATAAATAAGGGAGTTACTGAAGAAAATTTAATGGATTCGGTATCTAATGCGTTTAAATCTGGCTGGTCAACTATTAAGCTTTACTTTATGATTGGTCTGCCATATGAGACTATGAAAGATGTTGCTGGAATTGCTGATCTAGGACAAAAGGTAGTTAGTGAATATTATAAAGTCCCTAAGGAAGTTAGAAAAAAAGGATTAAAGGTTACTTTAAGCACATCAATTTTCGTACCTAAGCCTTTTACACCATTCCAATGGGCAGCTCAAGATAGAATGGAAACTGTTAGAGAAAAAATAAAAACCTTAAGAAGTTCAATTAAGAGTAAGCAAATTTCTTACAACTGGCATGAAACTCCTGTCAGCTATATGGAAGCTGTCATTGCAAGGGGAGACAGAAAGCTTTGTGATGTTATTATTAAAGCCTTCCAAAAGGGAGCAAAGTTTGACGGATGGGGAGAATATTTCAATTTTGACATTTGGCTTGAAGCCATGAAAGAGTGTGGAGTAGAAGGTGACTTTTACACATTCCGTGAAAGAGATTATGATGAAGTATTGCCATGGGATTTCATAGATATTGGAGTTTCAAAGGAATTCCTAATAAAAGAGAATGAAAAAGCTAAAAAAGCAGAAGTTACTCCTGATTGCAGATTAGGTTGTGCAAATTGCGGCATGAACTCAAGAGAAAATTTTAAAGAGGGAGCGTGTTTTGAGAATGCGATATTTAATTAAATATACGAAAGGTAGTGACATTAAATATGTCTCCCATTTAGAATTAATGAGAACTATTCAAAGAATAATCAGAAGATCAGAGCTTCCTGTTGAGTATTCTAGAGGATTTAATCCTCATATGGCACTATCTATTGCCCAACCTCTAGCTGTAGGAGTATATTCAAAGGGCGAGTATATGGATGTTCATTTTAATGAAGAAATAGAAGAAAAATATATAGAGGAAGCTTTAAATAAAAATGCTCCAAGTACCATTAGGTTCTTAGATGCAAAAAAGATAAAGGAAGAAGATAAAAAAGTTCCTCAGGCTATGGCGGCTGTAGAAGCTGCCAGATACATATTAAAGTTTAAGTTAGTGGATGCAACAAAAATAGAAGAGGAGATAAAAGATATATTAAATCTTAAAGAATGGCTTGCCACAAAGAAGGGAAAAAAAGAAGAAAAGACAGTGAATATAAAGGAACTTATTAAAGACATAGATTATAGAATCGTAGATAATCTTCTGATTTTAGAAGTATTAGTTGCATGCGGAAGTAAAGAAAATCTTTCTGCACAATTGCTTGGAGAATATTTTAGAAATAATATTCATGATATAAATAAGGAAGCCTTTATTGATATAGAAAGGCAAGAAATGTATGCCTTTAAAGGGAAAAAATTAGTTCCCTTAAATCGCGTTCTATAGAATTAAAATTATATATTCTAAGGAGAATAATTTTTTTAATGAGCTTATATTTTACGCATGAGGATAAAGAGATTTTTGTTCCATATAATTTGTTAGCAGTAGACTTTGAGTTTATTACTACAAAAACAATAAATAATAAGGCTAAAAAGTATATACAAGAAATTGTAGAAGTAGGACTTATATTTAGAAGTGAGAATATGGTAAAGGAATTTACTAGTCTTGTTAGACCAAATGAGTTTTTGAAATGTAAGAATAAAAATAGACATAGTATTTATTCTGACAGATTCAATCATCTAGATATAGAAAAGGGAATGGATTTACGTGAAGTATTTGAAAAAATTAAAAAAATATATATTCCTAAGGAAACAATTTGGATTTCTTGGGGAAAAGCTGAATATGATACATTAAAAATGGTATGTAGAAATGAGGGTATAGCTATACCTTTACTCAAAGATGATTACATGGACTTATCAAAAGAGTTTGTAGAATTTTATAATTTTAATCAAAATATTTCACTAGATAAAGCTTTGACCTTTCTAAAAATACCTATTAACGATAGACATAGGGCATTATCAGATAGTAAGGCACTAATGGATATTATAAATAAAATGTTTATAGATGGATATACGATAAATGATAAAAATCTAAAATTTTTTTAGATTTATCAATTGAGGTGAGAAATTTGGAAGAGATATTTATTGAAAGAGAGAAGGATTCTTTAAGAATTGCCATAAAAGAAAATGGAAGTTTAAAGGAATGTCTTATTGAAGAAGATAATTCAGAACCATCACCAGGAGAACTTTATAAAGGGGTAGTTAAAAATATTGTTGCATCTATAAAGTGTGCATTTATAGATATTGGGTGTAAGAAAAATGCCTATATGTTGCTACATCATAAATTTGACAATGATAAAATTAAAGTTGGCGATGAAGTTATAGTTGAGATAATGAAAGAAGCTACTGGTGAAAAAGGTGCTAAGGTAACAAGTCAAATTAGTGTCCCAGGAAGGTATGTAATCTTAATTTCACATAATAATAAGATAAACTTCTCAAAGAAAATAGAAGGGAATACTCAATTTATAGAGTATGTTCATGAGAATATCAATAAGCCTTCTGATGTTGGAGTAATGGTGAGAACTAATGCTCTAAATAGTACTATAGAAGATATAAACAGAGAACTTGAAGAATTATATGATAGCTATTTGAGAATATTGAAACAGGGAAAGCACTCATTAAAGCTGGGGCTTCTATATAATGGAGGGGGTGCTTTAGGAAGATTATTAATAGATGTAATCAATGAAGATACTAGTAAAATAATAGTTAATAGTCAAGAGGACTATGGTCATATTGAAAGATTTATAAAAAACAAATCAGATATAAATTTAAGTCTAGAACTACATAAAGATCCCCAAAGTATTTTTAGCTTATATAATATTGAAAAGGAACTGCTTTCTCTAAGAAATAGTAAAGTTGTATTACCAAGTGGAGGAAACATTATAATAGAAAAAACGGAAGCAATGTATGTAATAGATGTAAATTCAAGCAAAAATACTAAGGAAACTTCAATAGATAAAACTGCATTTTCAACTGATTTAGAGGCTGCAAAAGAAATTGCAAGGCAAATAATGTTAAGAAATTTGGGAGGCATTATTGTTATTGATTTTATAGATATTGAAAGTAATGAAAAGAGAAAGAGAATAATTCAAACCTTAAAAGAAGCTTTCAAAAATGATAAGAAAAAAACTATTGTGTATCCTTTTACTCAATTAAATCTAGTTCAAATAGCAAGAAAAAGAAGAGGTAAATCTATATATGATTATATTGAAGATGATTGTAGTCTATGTAGGGGTAAAGGAAAAAAGATAAAGCTAACTTATTTAAACAATCTAATTAAAAATGAAATTATAAAAATAAGTAAAGAATATGAATTTAAAGATATACATATTGAAATTGATGAGATCTATAAAAAGGATATCCTTGGAAATGTAATAGAGTTTATTAATGAAATTGAAGCCTTGGATAAAAGAGTCTATGTTAGCTTCATCAGCAATTTAGAGTATTTTAAAGTAGAAGCTTTATTATTTGCAAGTCAAATTAAAAAATTTG
Source organism: Clostridium homopropionicum DSM 5847 (assembly GCF_001263795.1). Classification (GTDB taxonomy): domain Bacteria; phylum Bacillota; class Clostridia; order Clostridiales; family Clostridiaceae; genus Clostridium_H; species Clostridium_H homopropionicum. The sequence goes on along the minus strand of NZ_LHUR01000010.1, from coordinate 140,917 downwards.
AGAATATAAAGATATATGGCTGATTTTTCTTTACAAATAAATGCATATATGATAAAATGGCATTTGTAACCGCACGCATAAGGTTTTAAATCACAAATTTTGTGTACCGATGGCGGCGAGACTCTAAAAGGAGGTGTTTTAATGTACGCTATAATTCAAACTGGTGGAAAACAATACAAAGTTCAAGAAGGAGACGTTGTTTTTGTTGAAAAGTTAAACGCTGAAGTTGATTCAAATGTTGAATTAACAGAAGTAATGGCTGTAAATAAGAATGGTGAATTACTTATAGGAGCTCCAGTTGTTGAAGGAGCTAAGGTTGTTGCTAAAGTACTTAAACAAGGTAAAGCTAAAAAAGTAATCGTGTTTAAATACAAGCCAAAGAAAGATTCAAGAAAGAAAAATGGACACAGACAACCTTATACAAAGTTACAAATCGAAAAGATTGAAGCTTAATTATGACTAATGTTATTTTTAAAAGAAAAGATGAAAGACTAATTGCTTTTAAAATAGAAGGGCATTCAGGGTTTGATGATTTTAATAGAGATATCATATGCAGTGCTATTTCTATGGTATCACAAACCACTTTAATTGGCATTTTAGAAGTTTTAAAAGTAGAAGCAAAATATTGTATTGAAGATGGTTTTTTAAGTTTAAGTTTAGAAGAGAAATCCATGGATGAAATTGATAAATGTCAGGTTTTACTCAAGACTATGTTGCTTGGACTTGAAAACATCCAGATATCTTACGGTGATTATATAAATGTGAAAGTAGAGGAGGTGTAGTTTATGTTACTAATAAACCTTCAATTATTTGCTCATAAAAAAGGAGTAGGTAGTTCAAAGAACGGTAGAGACTCTGAATCTAAGAGACTTGGAACAAAATGTGGAGACGGACAATTTGTTCTTGCAGGAAATATCTTAGTAAGACAAAGAGGAACTAAAATCCACCCAGGTAATAATGTTGGTAGAGGTGGAGATGATACTCTTTTCGCTAAAATTGACGGCGTAGTTAAATACGAAAGAGTAGGAAGAGATAAAAAACAAGCAAGTGTTTATCCAGTAGAATTAGAAAAAGTAGCAGAATAGTAAAAGGCACCCATAAGGGTGCTTTTTTAAAATTCGTTGATGGGGGATTAATATGGAAGAACTTCATAATTTTATAGATATGCTTCGAGAGCAAAGACATGATTTTATGAATAATGTACAAGTAATCTATGGATATTTACAAATAGATAAGAAGGATGAAGCTTTAAAATACATTGAAAAAATTGCTGGTGAAAATCAAAATATAAGTAAATTATATGCTTTAGGAGATAAAAGCTTAGCATTTTCGTTGGAAATAGAGATAAAGAATTTATGGAAAAAAGGATTTCTTGTAGAAGTAGATTTGGAAATAGAATCTCTCTCTAAGGAGATGTTTTTAAATGAATACCATAAAAAAAGCAATATAGTAAATACTATATTTAAAGAGATGGAAAACAGCAAATTTAAATTTGTTTATATATATCTTTTTCAAGATGAATTAGGTGAAAGTTTATTGATATGTAATAGCGAAGCTTGTGTAAATGAGCTTGACTGGATGGAGGATTGGGAAGAAATTCAAGCAGAATTAGGAGATATAATTATTCATAAGTATTTTAATAATGAAAAAAAAGCATATAGATTAACTTTCAATTAAATACTAATATTAATTTATAAATTTAGATAAGGTTAGGTGATTTCATGTTTATAGATTTAGCAAAGATATATGTAAAGTCAGGCAATGGAGGTAACGGAGCTATTGCCTTTAGAAGAGAAAAATATGCTCCTCTAGGTGGACCAGATGGAGGAGATGGGGGAAATGGTGGGAGTGTAATAATTCAAGCAGATAGAAATTTAAATACTCTTTTAGATTTTACATACAGAAAAAAATATGTAGCCGCTAATGGAGAGGATGGATCAGGTTCTAAATGCTTTGGTAAAAAGGGAGAAGACTTATATATAAAGGTTCCAATGGGAACCATTATAAGAGATGCAGAAACTAATAAAATTATGAAGGATTTATCAAAGGATGGAGATAGTTATATAGTAGCTAAGGGTGGAAAAGGTGGAAAAGGAAATTATCACTTTGCTACACCTACAAGGCAAGCGCCAAGCTTTGCAGAACCAGGTATGCCTGGGGAAGAAAGATCCGTATTGCTTGAAATTAAACTCATAGCTGATGTAGGTTTAATTGGTTTTCCCAATGTAGGCAAGTCAACTTTATTGTCCATGGTAAGTAAAGCTAAGCCTAAGATAGCAAACTATCATTTTACAACTTTAAAACCTAATTTAGGAGTAGTAAAGATTGAAGGAGCTCCATCCTTTGTTATGGCAGATATACCAGGATTAATTGAAGGTGCCTCTGAGGGTGTAGGACTTGGTTTTGACTTCTTAAGACACATTGAAAGAACTAGGCTTTTGATTCATGTAGTAGATATATCTGGGGTAGAAGGAAGGAATCCTATAGAAGATTTTATTAAGATAAATGAAGAGTTAAAAAATTATAGTGAAAAATTAAGTCAAAGACCTCAAATTGTAGTAGCAAATAAAAGCGATATGTTGTATGAAGAGGAGGTATTTGATAAATTTAAGGATGCAGTAAATAAAATGGGATATGATAGTGTATTTAGAATCTCAGCTGCTACTAGAGAAGGGGTAGATGAACTAATCAAGGAAGCAGCTAGAGTATTAAGTACTATACCTGAAAAAGAATTGGAAATAGCCCCAGAAGAATTGTTTATAGAAGAAGAAAAGAAATTTACTTATGAAATTTCTGTTGAGGAAGGAATATATACAATTACAGGAAGCTTTGTAGACAGACTTCTTGCTAGCGTAAATGTTAATGATCCTGATTCTTTAAGATATTTCCACAAGGTATTAAAAAATAAGGGTATAATGGATGAACTTATTGGACTTGGAATTCAAGATGGGGATATTGTAAGGCTTAATGATTTTGAATTTGAGTTCTTATTATAGGAGGAAAAATATGATAAGTAGTAAACAAAGAAGCTATTTAAGAGGATTGGCTAATACACTTGAGCCAATATTTCATGTAGGTAAGAATGGAATAGATGATCCGTTTCTAAAGCAAGTAATAGATGCCTTGGAGGCAAGAGAACTTATTAAGCTAAAAGTATTAAATAATAGCGGAATTACAGCGAGAGAAGCATCGGACATTATATGTGAAGAAATAGGCTGCGAAGGTGTTCAGGCCATTGGAAGCATATTTGTACTTTATAAAAGATCTAAAAACAAATCTAAAATAGAATTGCCATAAAAATGAAGGTATAAAGCTACCTTCATTTTTTAATACCATGAATTGTGAAAACAATCGCTGGAATAATTAATAAATTTATCAATGAAATATAATTATAATATGTTAGAAAAGATAAAAGTAAAAATCCATTTTTAGATGTAAAAAAGGAAAAAATAAAAACCAATATAGAGATTATTATAATTGCTTTCATATTTGATTTGTTCCCAAAGGACTCTAATAGCTTTAATAATCCATAAAAAGTCAGACAATATTTTAAAAACCATCCTCCTATTATTTGGAGCATTACAAATAATTCTCCACTTTCTAAAAAATCAAGGTGGCTAACCATTTGAGTCTGAAGCAATTTTGGATAATATATTGTTAAAGCTCTTTCATAACCAAAAGTAGTTATTACTCCTATAGTTGAATATACTTCCATCTGTATTATGATGATTAGAGCTACTAAAGAAGTTGTTAATAAGTCTTTTTTATTTTTTATTTCATTTAGATAAGGTAAAGTTAATCCGATGCTAGCGTAAAATCCTAGGGATTTTATGCTAGCAATAAATAAGTCTTTATTAAATCCATTTGCTAGGATTGGGTATAGATACTTATTTTTTTTATAATTAGCTGTTAAAATGCTGAGATTTGTACCAGCTAGCATTACAAAAAATATTCCTATAATTGTAATGATAACTAAAGGTCGCAATCCCTTATTTACTGAATAAGCTGCGGCAATTATAAAAAAAATTAGAATAAACCATGCTGGGGTCTCTAGCAGCATATTCTGATGCATTGAATTAGATTCCACAGAAGAACTTTCTACTAAGGTTAGGAGAAAAGTTAAAATCAGTAGTACATAAAGAATGTTTCCTACAATATCTCCACAAGAATTAGTATATATTTCATATAAATTAAATTTGTTAGTTTTTAAACTTATCCTGAGCATATAAGTAAATAATATAATAATAAAAATTGAAGCTATAATAGCAGCAATCCAAGAATCGTTTTTGCCATATTTTATTACGATATTAGGATATGTTTTAAAAGATACTATTGAAGTTCCAAGTATAATAAAAATAAATTGTCTAGCGTTTAACTTTCCCATATATCCTCCCTAGTTAACTTTAGCTATTTGAAGATAAATTTTCCTAATAATAATATTATCAACAAAGATAGAGAATAATATTCTAAAAGTTACAGACACTATAAATGGTGATTTATATGAGTGATAATTATATTAACTATTTTAAAGAAAAATTAGAAAAGAGTTTTGATACTAAGATTAGAGAAGTTAATAGTGCCCTAGGGACAATTTATATTATATTTATAGATAATTTAAGTAATAGTAAATTTATAAGTGAATATATAGTTTCTCCTTTAACTGAAAATAAGATATATACTAACATAGAATATGTAAAAACAGAAGTATTATATGCTAATATAGTTGGAGATGTGAATACAAAAGAAGAGGCACTAAATCATATATTATCTGGAGATGTGATAATTCTCTTTGATTTTTGGAATTCTATGATATTTTGTGAAGCTAAAAGTTATCCTAAAAGGGATATTAGTGATGCAAAACGAGAGAAAACAATAAAAGGACCTCATGAAGCATTTAATGAAATAATAGTAGATAGTATTGGTTTAATAAGAAAAAGAGTTAAAAATGAAAATTTAGTTTTTGAAAGCTTAGTTTTAGGAAAAGAATCTAATACAACTGTTGCAATAGCATATATAAAAGGAGTAGCCAAAGATAGTTTCGTAAAAAGTATTAAAGATAAAATTGTTAGTATAGACAATGATTTTTTGCTGGGTACAAATGCTATAGAGGAATTGTTAAAAGAAAAAAATACTCTATTTGATTCTATAGGTTTTACAGAAAGACCTGATACAGCAGCATCAAAATTATTTGAAGGGAGAATTCTTATATTAGTAGAAGGAACTCCTGAAGTTATAGTAGCACCTTCATTCTTTGTGGAAGCTTTAATGGCATCTGAGGATTATTATTCAAATAAATATTTTGCAAATATTATTAGAATTCAAAGGTGGATAGCATTTTTTTTAGCCGTATTTCTTCCAGGAATTTATATTGCAATAACAACCTATCACTTTTCCCTTATACCTCCACTTTTTGTTTTTAGATTATCTATTTCTAGAGCTGGGGTTCCATTTCCTACCGTAATAGAAGTAATCTTAATGATATTTTTCTTTCAACTGCTCAGAGAGGCGGGTGTAAGATTACCGGAGCCTACAGGGCAAACAATGAGTATTGTAGGAGCACTTATATTAGGGGATGCAGCAGTAGGAGCTGGTTTAGCGTCAAGAGCCACAATAGTAATTGTTTCAGTTTCGTCTATTGCAACTTTTCTAGTTCCAACTTTATATAGAGCCATTTCTGTTTGGAATATAGTTATTATTATTTTTTCATCAGTACTTGGATTGCCAGGATTTTATCTAGGCTTTTTTATATTCGTTGCTCATCTATCTTCAATACAAAGCTGTGGGTATCCTTATTTATATCCACTAGGTTCAATTGAAACTTTAAAGTATAGAGATTTAATACAAAGAGAAGATTTAGACGAAATATCTGATAACTTATTTAATGAGGATGATATAAAATGAAGAAAATCATAGGTATTTTATATCTAGTTATATGCATGTTAATTTTTACAAGCTGTTTTAACTACAGAGATATAAATAAATTGCTTTTTGCCACTGCTGTAATTGTAGATGTAAATGAAGAAAAACAGCCTATAATATACATTGAAGCCTTTAAGGCTGTAGAAGGAACTGAAACCGGTCAAAGACTTATTTTTCGAGGAAGAGGCAAAACTAACTTCGAAGCACTTAGAAATATTAATTTAGGAACTAGTTTTAAATTCAACGTAACACAAAATAAAGCACTTATTTTTACAACTAAAGCTGCAGAAGTTGGGATAGATAAATTTATTGATTTCTATCACAGAGACCAAGAATTTCTTAATAGACAATATATTTGTATTTACAAAGGAGAAATTGAAAATCTAACAAATGTAGAAATAAAAGAAAATAAATATATAGGTGATTTTTTAAAGAGACTATTAGATAATGTAGGAGCATCTTCTAGAGCAACACACATAACCATAAACGAGTATTTGAATCAAAGACTTGTAGGAGATAAAGCAAATATAATTCCTATAATTGAAGTAAAACAGGATGTAGGTGGAGATAAAAAAATTATAATAAATGGTTCTGCTGTTGTAAAAAATGACAAGATGGTATCAGAGATACCTAGAGAAATGGGGAAAGGTTTTAACTTTTTATTAAATAATGTAAAGTCAGGAACCCTTGAAGTTACTAATCCGAACTTTCCTAATGAGTTTATTACCTTGGAAATATTAAAATCCAAAACCGATACAAAATTAAGATTAGAAAATGGAAGATTGATAGTAAATAAAAATATAAAGGTAAAAACAGCTATTGCAGAAGTTCAAGAAGGGCTTGATATTACCAAGCAGAGTTTAAATGAAATAAAAGAGGTAGCACAAGATAATATAAAGAAAGCCTGCTATCATATATTTGAAGAATATAAAGAAAAAGGTATCGACATTTTTGATATAACAGAAGAATTTGAAAGAAAATATCCTAAAGAACAAATTAGTAATGTCATTGAAAAAACAGATTTATTTGTAGATGTTAAAATAGAAATTGAGTCCGGTAATGATGACTTAGACTTTATAAATGTAAGTGAGAAAAAATAGAGGGCAAATAAAATGCCTTTTATTTTTATTTTTTTATGATATACTTTTCATGGAATAGAATATTGTTTTAAAATTATTTATAAGGATAGGTGCTTTATGATTAAAAGGAAGGGAATATTTGGAGGTACTTTTGACCCTATACATAACGGACACTTGCACATAGCCTATGAGGCATTATATAGATTAAAATTAGATATGATTATATTTATGCCTTCAGGGAAACCCCCTCATAAAACTAATAAGATTATAACAGACCCTAAAATTAGGATTGAATTAGTGAAGGCTGCAATAGATAAGGAGAATAAGTTTACTATAAGTAGCTATGAAATTGAGAAGTTAGGATTAAGCTATACTTATGAAACATTAGAATATTATAAAGCTTTAGAACCTGATACTGAATGGTACTTTATTACTGGAACAGATTGTCTAATGGACATTAGGACCTGGAAAAATATAGACAGGATTTTTAAATCATGCAAATTTGTAGTGTTTAATAGAAGCGGTTACTTTAAGAAAAAGGTGATTGAACAAAAGAATAATATCGAAAAGGAATATGGAACTTCAATAATTTATTTAGATATACCTGTAATTGATATATCTTCAACAGAAATAAGAAATAAAATAAAAGAGTCCAAGGAAATTAGTTACTTAGTTCCTAAAAAAGTAGAATATATTTTGAATGAAATGAAGCTATATAAGTAGTAATTTAATGGGGGGATAAAAATGTGGGATGAAGGTAGAATGATAGAATATTTAAAGAAAAATCTTAAAAATTCAAGATTGCAGCATAGTCTTAGTGTAATGGATACCGCAATAAAGTTAGCTGAAATATACCATTGTGATTCTAATAAGGCAAGGATAGCAGGGCTTATTCATGATTGTGCTAAAAATATGAGTAGTAATGAAATGATAAATATTATGAAAAAATCTGGTTATAATACTAATGACGAATCATTTATGATACCACAAACTTTACATGGACCAGTTGGTGCCTACGTAGCAAAAAATGTTATGGGAATAGAGGATAAGGAGATTTTAAATGCTATAGAATACCATACTATTGGAAGAAAAAATATGAGCATTTTAGAAAAGATAATATACATAGCAGATTATATTGAGCCTCTAAGAAACTTTCAAGAATTAGAAGCTGTTAGAAAATTTGTGTATTCTGGAAATATAGACAAAGCCTTACTTATGAGTTTTGATAACACTATAAAGTACATAATAAAAAAAGGTCAGCTTTTACATAAAAACACTATAGAGGCTAGGAATTATATACTTAGTAATAGATAGGTGGGTATAATATGACATTAAGAAGAGCTTTTAGGGTTATAATAAAGGTTTTCATAATACTTTTACTATTAGTAATAGCAGCTTCAGTTTATTTCTACCAAGGACTTTCTAAGTTAAGTAAAAATACAGAATTAAATGATTATAATTCTGTTAGAAATAGTGTTGAAGCAGAAGAAAGTGACAATAGTCAGAGTATAAATATTTTAGCTTTAGGAGTAGATATAGGAACTCCTGGATCTAAAAGCGAAAAAGACCCTAAGAGGACAGACACTATGATGTTGATGCATTATAATGCAGAAACAAAAGAAGTTCAAGTCATATCCATACCTAGAGATACCTTAATAAAAATAAATGGGAAAAATGCTAAGATTAATGCTGCTCATGCAGTAGGAGGAGTCAGCTCCTCAATAGAAGCTGTGGAAAAGCTTTTGGACATTAAAATAAATTATTATGGTAAAGTAAATTATGAAGGTTTCAGAAAAATCATAGATTCTATCGGAGGGGTTGATGTAAAAATAAATAATGATATGGACTATGATGACTTTGAACAAGATTTACATATACATTTTAAAAAGGGTGAAATTGTCCATTTAGATGGAGAAAAAGCAGAAGAATTTTTTAGATGGAGAAAAAATAACAATGGAACAGGCTTATTAGAAGGAGATATAGGGAGGATAGAAAACCAACATTATTTCATTTCAGAAGTTATAGATAAAGTAAAAAGCCCTTGGATTATTCCGAAGATCCCAGGTATCTTAATGACTTTACCTAAATATAGTGAAACAAATATGACTCCTGATGAAATAATAAAATATGGATTTAGCTTTGTAAAAGCATCAAAGATTGAAATGGTGACACTAAAAGGACACGATAAATTCATTAAAGGTATATCATATTTTATTTATGATGAAGATTATAACAAAAAAATAATGGATAAAATTCGTAATAAAACTGGAGTATTTTAGCCATTAATATTAAAATTAATATACAGTAATTCATAGGAGGATGAGATATGAGAAAGCAAATAGTATATACAAAAAATGCACCAGCTGCAATAGGACCTTATTCACAAGGAGTTATAATAGGGAATTTATTATTTACCTCTGGACAAATACCAATTAATCCAGCCACTGGAGAGCTTGTTAATGATGATATAGCTATGGCAACTGAAAGAGTAATGGAGAATATTAAAGCTATATTGGAGGAGGCAGGGACAACCCTTGAAAATGTTGTCAAAACAACTATTTTGCTTAATGATATGAATGATTTTCAAAAGGTAAATGAGATATATGGAAAGTATTTCACTAATGAACAACCAGCTAGATCCTGCTTTCAAGCAGCTAAACTTCCAAAGGATGCATTGGTAGAAATTGAGGTAGTTGCTGCAATTGAGTAATAAAGATAACACCCTAAGATTTATAGTAAGTGAAAAAGAGAATGGATTTAAGCTAAAGGAATATTTAAAAATAACAGCTCAGTTGTCTAGCAGATTTGTAACTAAAGCAGTAAAGGAAGATAGAATTAGAGTAAATCATCAAAAGCTTACTTTATCTTATGTATTAAAAGCTGGAGACATTATTGATATTAAAATAAATAGGGAAGAGCATCAAGATATTATTCCAGAAAAAATTGATTTAAATATAATATATGAAGATGAAGATATTATAGTTGTAGACAAACCAAATGGTATGGTTGTACATCCAACTAAAAGACATTTAAATGGAACCCTTGCTAATGGACTGTTATATTATTTTCAAGAAAAGGGTTCAAATAATATAGTAAGATTAGTAAATAGATTAGATATGGATACTTCAGGTTTAATATTAGTTGCTAAAAATTCATATAGTCACATGTCTTTATCTAGGGATATGGTTAAAGATGAATTCGTTAAAAGTTATCTAGCTATTGTTCATGAAAATATAAAAGAGGAAAATGGAATTATTGATAAACCTATATATAGAGTAGGAGAGGGAACAATTAAAAGAATAATTGATGAAAGAGGGCAGAGGAGTATTACTAAATATGAAGTAGTGGAAAGTTTTAAGGAAGCTGATCTAGTTAAACTGACTTTACTTACGGGAAGAACCCACCAAATTAGAGTACACTTAAGCAGTATTGGACATCCGATATATGGTGATGCCTTATATGGTCAAGAAGAAAAGGAGTATATAACAAGACAAGCGCTTCACGCTTACAGACTAGAATTTCCTCATCCTACTACTGATAAAATTATTAAACTTGAGAGTAATATCCCAAAGGATATGAGAGATTTAATAGATAAACTTAAAAAATAAAATTTAAAAATAGGCACTAAAGTTAAATTACTTTAGTGCCTATTTTTGAAGTTTTTTCGCAATCTAAGTTTTCTAATCCTCAATAAAACAACTGAGAAAGCTGCAAATGAAAATATGTATAAAAAAGTCTTCCCGATTGAACTTTGCTTACCATCGGAATTTTTAGATAAAGTAGGTATAAAATTCATGGCTGAATATTTTTCACCGCTGGCTAGTTTAATAACTCCAATTTTTTTACCATCCAACATTACATTTCCATTTAGTATGTTATCCCCTCTTTGAAAAGAGGTTTTGCTTAAATCTTTATTTTCAATATCTACTTTAGGAATGGAGGTTGATTTTTTTTCTTTAATATAATAAAAATCTTCTGCTGCCAGCAAAGGTATTTCTACTCCAGATTTCACTGAATAATTACCTACTAAATCACCCTTTAAATATAAATGATTCAAAGTGAAATTGTTAAATCCATAATCAAATAGAACTTTAACATCTGTCCAATAAGTATATTTTGAATCATGAAGAAGTACTGCAATTAATTTTTGACCATTTTTTGAGGCAACAGCTACGTAAGAATGTTTCGATTGAACGGTATATCCTGTTTTGCCTCCCTCACAGCCTTCATAGTAATTTTTGGAATTTTTTTGAACTAATCTATTTTTATTCCATATAGGACGCTCTTTGTCGCTTTTATTTGTTGGTTTTATATAATACATATTAGTTGTAGCTATTTCTTTATATTCTGGGTGTTTAGAAAGCTCTCTTAAAATTAATGCTAAATCTCGCGCAGTTGTTCTATGATTTTCATCATACAATCCATGAGGATTCACAAAATTTGTGTTTAAAGCTCCTAATTCTTTAGCACGGCTGTTCATTAATTTAACAAATTCATCAGTAGATCCGGAAATATGTTCTGCTAAAGCTTCTGCTGCGTCATTAGCTGATTGAAGAAGAAGAGCATATAATAAATCTTTTACGGTTAACTTTTCTCCTTCATAAAGATATATTTTACTTCCATCTACAAAAGGAGGTTTTTTACCAACCACAACTTCATCATCTAACTTGCATTTTTCAAGTGTTAATAGGGCAGTCATAGTCTTAGTAGTTGATGCTGGGGGGTATGGAGTATCTATATTTTTTGAGTAAATTATTTCACCAGTAGTGTAATCCATAAGTATAACACCATCTGCAGAAATATTATTTACTGAATTTTGAGCAAAAGCAATTTCGGAGAAAATTCCTAGAGTAATAGTAAAAATAATTATAAAAGTCACTATTTTACGCATTGTCAACCTCCTATTATTAATAGCAATAGTATATCAGAAAATATTTATTATATCAAAGCGTAAAGAGAATAAAAGTTAAAGTTTAGTTATGTTTTTCGAATAAATGGTAATAATTAATTGACAAATAGAAATTTAACTTTTCCAGGAGGGAATACGATGGATAAAAGAGATAAAATTATTGGCTCCATGGTAATGCTAATAGGATGTAGTATCTTTTTAATAGTAGGATATATTTTATCACAACCTAAATCAACAAATGAAGAAGAGATTTTATTAGAGAATAAAATTCAATATAAGGACAATAGAGCAGCTCAAGTCTCTGGAAAATTAGATGATAGTAATTCTGAAAACAGTAATTCAGATGAATTTAAAAAAATTATAGTTGAAATAAAAGGGGAAGTAAAAAACCCTAATGTATATATAATGGACTATAATAGTAGGGTAAATGATTTGATAAAGAAAGCTGGAGGCTTTACAGATGAAGCTGATGTAATGAGCGTTAATAGCTCAATGAAGCTGAAGGACGAGGATTGTATAATCATATATAATAAAAATGAAGAAAAAAACATAGGTATAAATAATTCAATTAGTAGAAGGAATGAAAATACTAAAGCTGATGGAGGAAAGATAAATATAAATACTGCTTCAAAGGAAGAATTGAATAGTATTCCAGGCATCGGAGATGTAACAGCACAAAAGATTATTGATTACAGGGAAAGTGAAGGAGGTTTTAAATCTATAGAAGAATTAACAAATATTGATAGAATTGGTCCTAAAACCTTGGAAAAGATTAGAGATAAAATACAGGTAAGATGATATTATATTTTGAATTAATAATACAAAAATGGTATAATACTATCTATGCTAACTATATGAACATTTAATAATTAATGAGAAGGAGTAATAAAGATGGAACAAACAATAGAAAATATTAAGCCTATTAAAAAAGTCATATTTTGGAATAATACTCAAGAAGAATTAGGAGTAAAAGTTAATTTGACAAAAGGAAAAGAGTATGATTTGCTAAGTGTAAAGGTTCCAGCTCAATATGAAATAAAACCATCAGTTAACAATGTTGTTATGTATTTAATTGAAGATGATAACGGAGAAAAAAAATATTTCTTATCTAATTATTTTAAAAATAAATAGGATATATGAAGTGAGCCTAAAAGAGAGACTTAGGCTCGCTTTTTATATACATCTGATATAGGATTTATTAAAGTATTTGTTGAATTTTTCGATTATATTTTTAGAATTTTAAAGTACTTAGAGAATGAGGTATAAATTATGAAGACTTTTTACAATCTCAGCTGGAATGAGGTTATAAAAGAATTAAATAGTGATGTAATTTATGGTCTTTCAGATGAAATGGTAGAACAACGAAGAAAAGATTTTGGAGATAATAAAACCATTGAAGTAAATAATAAAGGTTTTATCAGAATATTTATAAAACAATTATTAAAATTTTATTCTATTGTAGGAATTATAATTTGCCTCGGGTTATTTTACTTTAAAGAATTGAATATTTCTATAATAATACTTAGTATTATTATATTTTGTTCAATTTTGTATGCATTTAAGGAATATAGGAAAGAAGAAAAGCTAAATCAATTGAGAAGCATAACTCCGAAAAAGGCTGTAGTTGTAAGAAACAAAAGAACTAGTACTTTAAATACTGATGAAATTGTTGTAGGAGATATAGTTTATTTAGAAAAGGGGGACATTGTTCCAGCAGATATAAGACTAATTGAATGTAATTGTTTAAAGGTAAAGGAATCTGCTATTACTGGTGACAAAGAGATAATTGATAAATATGAAACTAAAATAGAAGACAGAGAAATATCTTTAAGTGAAATGAAAAATATTGTATTCAAGTCATCATTTATAATTGAAGGTGATGCTAAAGGAATTGTAATCAATGTAGGAGATAACACTGAAATTGGTATGATTACTAAGAGCTTGCTTGAAGATAATTTAACAGTAAATGTTTTAGAAGAAAGCATTAGCAAAATAGCAAATTCCCTAACAAGGCTTTTTATCTTATGGGCGGTTTTATTTTCTGCTTACAGTTATTCTGTTAAAGATAGCATACAAGCTACCTTAAAGTTAATATCTTTAAGTTATTTTATAATCGTCCCTCTTGAGATTTTGTTATCTGTTGGATTTATTTCCTTTATAATAAATAAGGTTAAGCACAACGAAGGAATACAGCTTGAAGGATTATCTACTATGAAGTTATTATCTGATATAGACGTAATGATTTTTGATAAGATAGGCTTTCTAACTGAAGAAAAAATGTATGTAAACAATTTTTTTACAAATGGCAAGCTGTTTGAAGTAAACTCTATTGATATAGAAGAAAATATGGACAACATTGATAGAATTATTAAAATTGGACTTGCTTGCAATGACGCAAAAATTAATAGTGAAGATGAATTTTCTAAAGGAACTCTTATTGAAAAGGCAATAATAAAACAAGGTATGGATTTAGGTATTAACAAGAAGGCAGTAGATCTAGAACAGCCAAGAGTATTTCAAATACCATATGATGTAGATAAGAGAATAAGAACTACTTTGAATAAAATTGATGATAAATATAGAGCCAGTATAGTAGGATCAGTAGATAAGCTGCTTGAAAGATGTACTCATGTAATGAGAAATGGCATAGAGGTAGAAATTTCTTTAAAAGATATTGAGGAAATTAAAAATGCAGATTTGAAGCTTTCAATGAACTATCTACATGCTATAGCTTTTGCATACAGGAATTTTAGTTATGAACCTAGTGTAAATGAAAACATTGAAAGTAATCTTGTTTTTGTAGGACTTATAGGCTTTTATAATCCAATTCATGAAAACATTCAAGGATACATTAGATATTGTAAAGCTCTAGCTATAAAGCCAGTTATAATTACCGAAGATAATAAAATAGTTGCTACTGTTCTTGGGGAAAGAATTAAAGTGCTAAATAAAAATGATTTGGTGCTTTCTGGTGTAGAGCTTGATAATATGGAGGAGGATGAAATAGAAAAATATGTTGAAAGGGTAGGAGTCTACTCTAGAATATCCTCACAAAATAAATTAAAAATTGTAGAAAGTTTTAAAAGGTTAGGTTATAAAACAATAGTTACTGGTGATAGATTTACTGACTTACCTAGTTTTAAAATGGCGGATTTAGGTATTGCTGTTGGCACAGAATGTACTAACATGGCAAAAAAATTGAGCGATATTTATGTAAATGAAAAAGGATTAAATAAAATTTTAAATTTAATGAATGAGGGCCGAAAAGCAGTTCTTAGTATAAAACATATTATTACTTTTAATTTAGTAATTGCTATAATAGAGATGATGTTTATTATTCTTGCTAATACTTTGAGTCATAATTCTATAAAATCAGATGTAATTATTTTAACTAATTTTATAATATTAGCCTTCAGTTCATTATTAATATTTTCAGAACATAATAACATTATTGGCAACAGAAATGAAAAGTTAGAAATAGATAAGAATATTTTAGGAAAATATACCACAGGTATGATTATTTACATTGCAGCTGTAATTATAGAGATGGTAGTAGCTTTATACTTTGGTATCAATAAAAATACAGCCTTAGGAGAAATGAATGCTTCTATTTTAATTAGTCTTAGCCCTATAATATTTTCTATGTATTTTGTAGAGATAAAGAAGCTTTTAAAGAGTAAAATGTCTACAATTTTTCTGATAATTAATTTTATTGTATTTTCAGGATTTTTTGCTCTAATATATATGAATAACCAGATAAATTTATCAAATATAATATGGGATTTAAAATTAATAATACCTATGATAATAATACAGATTATAATAGTAGCTTTTACTAAAGAACTAGATAAGAAATATTAAGAAATTGATATTGAATACACTTTGACATATGTGGCTATAATCATATGCTAAAGTGTATTTTTTATTTACTAATTTTAAAGGAGAAATGCGGTGGAAAGACCTTTAGTATATTATTTTATTTCAACATATATAGGGGCTCTTGTTTTAGTGGTTTTTCAGTATAATTACCTATTGTGTACATTGCTTGTTGGTATTTTTTTAGGAGTATTTTATTTTAATGAAAATAAAAAGAAATTTATAATACTTGTGAGCTTTTTTATTCTTGGAAGTGTTAGTTTATCGTTGTATTATAATGTAAATTTAGGAAATAAAGCTGAAGTAAGAATTATTGAGAAAAAAAGAGGGTATTATTTAGGAGAATATAAAGGGAGAAAGCTTCAAGTTTATATAAATAATAATAGCTTGAACAGTGGATCGAGGGTAGAATTAGAAGGTAAATTTAATAGGCAGAAAGATTATTTAAAAGGTACAATTGGGCAATATATTGGTGAAAATTATGCAGAGCTAAATATGGATTTTATTCAAAGACTTTACGAGTTTAGGGAAAAGCTTTATAAAAAATATAATAAAATACTAGATGAAAAGAAAACAGCAGTAATTATGGCAATTTGTTTTGGAGATACTAGATATTTATCCTATGATCAGAAGAACGAATATAATTCTTTAGGACTATCACATATTATAAGTGTATCAGGTTTTCATATTGCAGTTGTGTATAAGTTTTTAGAAATGTTTTTAGGAACAAGTACTTCGATAATTATGACATTTTTATATGCTATTTTTACTGGGGCAGAAGCAGCAACTATTCGTGCATTTATAATGATAGTGATACTAAAGGGTTCTAAAATTGTATACAGAAATTATGATAGTCTATCTGCTCTTTGCTTTGCAGGTTTAGTATTAATACTAGTTAAGCCTTATTATATTTTAGATTTAGGCTTCAATTTATCTTTTCTTGCAACCCTTGGAATTATACTATTCAATAAAAAGCTTCAAAAAATTTTTTATAAATTACCTAAAAAAATAAATGATTCGGTAAGTATAACCTTAAGTGCCCAAGTATTCTCGATGCCGTATGTAATGTGTACTTTAAATAATGTTAGTTTATTTTTTCTACCTGCAAATTTAATTTTATTACCTATATATTCAATGATTATACTACTGGGAAATTTAGGTATGATTTTATATAAGGTAGATTTTTTATTTAATATTAATTCATATTTATTATATTCTATTTTAACATCAATTGATGGAGCTACTAAATTATTGAAAATACTTTCTCCTAATGTAGTAAAATATAATTTTTTTCATGGAATATATATGTTAATAATATTTCTTACATTTATATTTATTAAAAGAGGCTATGAAAACCTAAAATATTTCCCTTTGATAATCACTTATATAATAATAGTCTTCAAAGTGTTATAATAAATAATACAGACTATAAAAAGAGAGGGAATTTATTTTGAAGGATGTCTTATATCTAGAAGAACAATTAAGTAAAAATCGTATGAGTAACTGTTATATTTTTTGTGGCAGTGACGAACACAGCATAAAAAATTATATAAATAAAATAGTAGCTAAATTTGTCAATAAAGATTTTTTAGACTTTAACTATTCTGAAATTGATGGTTTAAATGCAAACATTGATAATGTAAGAAATGCCTGTGAGACACTACCTTTTATGAGTGAAAAAAAAGCTGTAGTAATTTATAGAGCAAATTTTTTAAGAGATAAAGTAGATAAAGCATTAGAAAGCTCTTCAAAGGAAATAATGCAGTATATTAATAACATACCATCAGAATGTATATTAATAATGTATTATATTTTTGAAAACGACAGGGAAAAAGAAAGTAATAAAGTTAGAAAATTAGAAAAAGCAGTATTAGCAATAAAGATGTCAAAGCTCAAGGGAAATAGTCTAAGCAAAAAGGTAACTGATATTTTAAAGGATAAGGGTAAAGATATAAACAAATCCGATTTAGCTATACTTTGTAATAATGTTGAAAATAATTTGGATATAATAGAAAACGAATTGGAAAAATTGTATTGTTATACAATAGATAGAGAAATAACTGGAAAAGATATATTAGATATTATTACTAAGAAAAATGATAATGACATATTTAACTTAGTAGATTTTATATCTCAAAGAAAGCCTCAGAAATCTTTAGATATTTTAAATGAGCTTATATTTAAAGGGGAAATTGAAACATCAATACTCAGAATGATACAAAGACAGTTTAAATTGCTCTTCATAATTAAGCTTGGTATAGAAACCGGGAAAAGTAAAGAACAGTTATCAAGCGAATTAAAGCTGAATCCATTTATTTGCGAAAAGATGATGCAGCAAAGCAGTAAGTTCACATTAAATCAATTGAAACAAAATGTAGAAGCATCCTTGGAAACTGAAAGGATTTTAAAAAGTAAGTCAGTTGATTCTAAATTAGAAATGGAGCTTTTAATACTTAAAAGTACAACAATAAAAATATAAATAAAAACCGGTGTTATCACCGGTTTATTTAATTAAGCGCTTAAACCATTTAATTTTGCAGCTAGTCTTGATTTTTTTCTTGAAGCCTTGTTCTTATGTAAGATACCTTTTGATGTTGCCATATCTAAAGCTTTAACTACTGTAGTATAAGCAACTTTTGCCTCAACTACGTCATTATTAGCGATAGCAGCTTCAAATTTCTTTATCTTTGTTTTTAATGCTGATTTAATTATTTTATTTCTAAGAGTTTTTGTTTCAATAACTTTAATTCTCTTCTTAGCTGATTTTATGTTTGCCATCTCATTTTCACCCCCTTGCTATTTTAGTAGGGTTAAGCAGCTTTGGGGAATTCATATTTGAATTGCCTTACTCAACAAATGATATTATAGCATTATTTACTAGGCACTTCAAGTAGAAAATTTCTAAAATTTAATATATTAAATTTTAGTTGATGAATTATAAAACAAAACTAGGTAAAAATAGTTTTATAGTATAAGCATTAATGAATTTTGAAAGGAAGTGTATTCATGAGAAACATCAGAACAGATTTAGCAGTAGAAGCAAAGGAATTATATGATGAACAAAATAAAGAAGAAATGCAGGGAATAAAGATAAATGAATACTTTGAAAGTGGAGTAAAAATTACAGATGTGAATATCTTAGATGAAATTGGGGAAAGAAATATGGGTAAACCTATAGGAAAATACATAACCTTAGAGATGCCAGAAACCTTTATGCATGACAAGGATGTAATGGATGATGTAAGTAAAGTATTTTCAAAAAGTCTTTCAGAAGTAGTAAAATTAGATAAAAGTATGACAGCTTTAGTAGTAGGTCTTGGAAATTGGAACGTAACTCCAGATGCTTTAGGACCAAAAGTAGTTTCTAGGCTTATGATTACAAGACACCTAAAAGAATTAGTTCCAGATAAGATTGATGAAAATATAAGACCTGTTTGTGCAATATCTCCAGGAGTTTTAGGTTTAACCGGAATTGAAACTGGAGAAATAATAAAGTCTTTAGCAGATAAAATACGACCTAATCTAATTATATGTATAGATGCTCTTGCCTCAAGAAAAGCTGAAAGAGTAAATAAAACTATACAAGTAGGGAATACAGGTATATCACCAGGCTCAGGAATAGGAAATAGAAGGATGGAAATAAGCGAAAAAAGTCTGGGAATACCTGTAATTGCAATAGGAGTTCCTACAGTAGTCCATGCATCTACCTTAGCCAACGATGCTATTGATATTGCCTTAGATGAGCTAATTAATAAATCCACAAAGGGGTCTGAATTCTATACTATGCTAAAGAATTTAGACAGAGAAGAAAAACAAAATCTAATAAATGAAGTTTTATATCCACAACTAGGAAATATGATTGTAACTCCAAAAGAAATTGATTTAGTTATAGATGTTGTATCAAAGATCGTTGCTAATGGAATAAATATAGCACTTCAACCAGCTTTAGGGCTTGAAGATATAAATAAATATATAAATTAGTAATATAGTTTTAATAACCTCTCATATATATTTACAAACAAGGGAGGGATAATTATGCACTATCAGAAAAATGAGAAAAGTAAAATACTAATAATTTTATTATGTATTTCAGTAATAGTTATTATATTTGCACTAAATGGAGCAAAACTTTTTTATGATAATATAAATATAAAGGATAAATTTTATAAGGGGATTTTAGAATTAAGTCTTCCAATAAAAAATAATGAAAGTATAGGGGATAGCAATGAACTTAATGTGGGCAATAATTTATTAAATAATATACTAAGAGAGAATACATTAAATATCATTGGGAGAGAAATTTCTACTTTATCCCCTTATATAAATGAAAATAATAATTTTAATATTGATTATGGTGAACATCAATTTGATAGGTTTGTTCTTAAAGATGACCAAGTATTAGAAGAGGAAAATAAGACAAGCAATTCAGTAGATATGAGTTCGGTAACGGCATTTAATCCAGAATTAAAAAAAGAAATGTCAAAAAAGCCGGAGGTTCTTATTTATCATACACATACTTGCGAAAGCTATAAACCATATGGAACGAATATTGTGGACAAAGACAAAAATATAACGGCTGTAGGCGAAGAACTAAAAAAGGAACTTGAGAAATACGGAATTTCAACCATTCATGATACTACAATTCATGATCTGGATACATATGATAAAAGTTATGAAAGATCTAGAGTTACATTAGATAAATATTTAAAAGAAACCAAAGACTTTAAACTTGTTATTGACATGCATAGAGATTCTATAGAAAATAAAGAGGCAGTTACAACTACCATCAATGGAGAAAATGTTGCAAGGTTTATGTTTGTTATGGCTAAGAAAAGTCCGAACTTTAATGAAAATAGCAAGCTTGTAGAAAAAATTAGAGATATATCAAATAAACTGTACCCTGGAGATAAAAAAAATTCAAGCTTTAATAAAGGGACATTCTATTATAATTATGGAAGAAAATATTTCAATCAAGACTCAACGAAAAATTCTGTTTTAATAGAGGTAGGTTCCCATGTTAATACTCTAGATGAAGCAAAAGCATCAGCAAAATATTTAGCTAGAATATTTGCTGAAGAGATTAATGGAAAGAAATGAATAAAGTAGCAACAAAAAGTACATCCTTAATAATGAATAAAAGGAGGTACTTTTTTATGTATAAAAGGAAAGCTATTATAATACCATTTGTATTATTTATATTTGTAACTGTTACTGGGCTTGCGGTAGTAAATTATAATTTAAATAGACAAATATATTCAGGAATTTTAGAAGATATAAAGGATGAAAATAAAGCTTATGATAATAAGAATAAGTCAAGAGATTTAGATATGATGGCTGATGTGCTTACATATCCAGAAAAATACCAGATAGAAAAAATAAGTTTAAAAGATCGTGAAACAGAAGAAAAAGTTGTAATTCCAAAAGTGAGAATTCTGTATAATTCATCTCCCTTTGACTTTAGAATAGATACAAATAAGTATACTTTCTTTATTAATGGCAATGTAATAGAAAATATTAAAGGTAAAGCATTAAGTATAGTTGACACATATCTAGAATAATATGTTATAATTTATAGGATTTATTACGTGCAATGGGGGTAAAATTACAATGCAGAAGGATAGGAAGAAATATATAAGAAATTTTTCTATAGTAGCTCATATAGATCATGGGAAATCAACTCTTGCAGACAGATTGTTAGAGGCAACTGGTACTTTAACTGACAGAGAGATGGAAAATCAAGTTCTAGATAATATGGAATTAGAGAGAGAACGTGGAATTACAATAAAGTCACAGGCAGCAAGACTAGTTTATAAAAGGGATAATGGAGAAGAATACATATTGAACTTAATTGATACTCCAGGGCATGTAGATTTTAACTACGAAGTTTCAAGAAGTCTTGCAGCATGCGAAGGTGCTATTCTTGTAGTAGATGCTACTCAGGGTATTCAAGCTCAAACTCTTGCAAACTGTTATCTTGCTCTTGATCATGATCTTGAAATAGTTCCAGTAATCAATAAAATAGATTTACCAAGTGCAAGACCAAATGAAGTTATTCAGGAAATTGAGGATGTTATAGGAATAGAAGCTCATGATGCTCCTTTAGTTTCGGCTAAAACAGGATTGAATATAAAGGATGTATTAGAAGCTGTTGTAGATAAGGTACCAGCACCAGCTGGTGATGAAGAAGCACCTCTAAAGGCATTAATATTTGATTCTTATTATGATAGCTATAAGGGCGTAGTATCCTATGTAAGAATAATGGAGGGTACTGTAAAAGTAGGAACAAAGATTAAATTTATGGCGAGTAAAAAAGAGTATGAAGTAACAGAGGTTGGAGTTTTTACCCCAGGATTTTTATCAATGCCTCAGTTAAGTGCTGGGGAAGTTGGTTATATAACTGCTTCAATTAAAAATCTTAGAGACGCAGCTGTAGGTGATACTATTACGGAAGCATTAAGGCCAGCAAGTGAGCCTCTGGAAGGGTACAGACCAGCAGTGCCTATGGTATACAGTGGTATTTATCCTGTTGATGGAGCAAAATATGATGAACTGAAAGAAGCCTTGGAAAAGCTAAGAATAAACGATGCTGCCCTAGCTTTTGAGCCGGAAACTTCTATTGCTTTGGGCTTTGGATTTAGATGCGGTTTCCTTGGATTACTTCACATGGAGATAATACAGGAAAGAATAGAGCGCGAATTTAACTTAGACATTATTACCACAGCTCCTTCTGTTATATATAAAATATATAAAAGAAGTGGAGAAATGCTGGAGATTACAAATCCAACTAATTTACCTGATCCAACTGAGATAGAAAAAATGGAGGAGCCTGTAGTAAAAGCAGCTATTATATCTCCTTCTGATTACGTTGGATCGGTTATGGAGCTTTGTCAAAATAGAAGAGGCGTATTTATAGATATGGAATATATTGAAACAACTAGAGTAGTGTTAAATTATTATATTCCATTAAACGAAATAATATATGACTTTTTTGATATGTTAAAATCTAAAACAAGAGGTTATGCATCCTTGGACTATGAATTAAGCGGATATAAACAAGCTAATCTTGTTAAACTAGATATGCTGCTTAACGGAGATGTTGTAGATGCTCTTTCTATGATTGTGCCATCTGAAAAGGCATATAATAAGGGCAGAGCTATTGCTGAGAAGCTAAAAGAGGTAATTCCAAGACAAATGTTTGAAATTCCAATTCAGGCTGCTGTAGGAGCTAAAATTATTGCTAGAGAAACAGTAAAGGCAATGAGAAAGGACGTTCTTGCAAAATGCTATGGTGGAGACATTTCAAGAAAGAGAAAGCTTCTTGAAAAGCAAAAGGAAGGTAAAAAGAGAATGCGTCAAATTGGTAGTGTAGAAGTACCACAAGAAGCATTTATGTCTATTTTGAAAGTAGATTAAAAAATTTAGAATGGAGCGTAGTATGAAAAGAGATATTTCTTTGTATATACATATTCCATTTTGCAAGCAAAAGTGTTTGTATTGTGATTTCCCATCCTATGGGTGTAAGGAAAACCTGATGCTAAGCTATGCAAAAGCTCTTTCTAAGGAAATAGATAGTTTAAGAGACATGAACATGAAGACAATTTTTATAGGTGGGGGGACTCCCACCTATTTATCTTTAGAAGCGTGGAATATTATTAAAAAAAGTATTGATTGTTTAAAGAAGGATAAGGAAACAGAGTTTACTGTAGAATGTAACCCAGGAACTATAGATAAAGATAAATTGTCGTTATTTAAGTCAATGGGAGTCAATAGATTAAGTATAGGACTTCAAGCAGTGCAAGATGAGCATTTAAAACAGCTTGGCAGAATACATTCCTACAAAGAATTTTTGGATACTTTTACTCTAGTTAGAGATTTTGGCTTTAATAACGTAAATATTGATTTAATTTTTGGAATACCTAATCAAAGCTTGGAACAATGGAAGGAAACCTTAAAAGAAGTTACTTGTCTGAGCCCTGAGCACATTTCTTGTTATAGCTTAATAATTGAAGAAGGTACAGCTTTTTATGAATTAGAAAAGTTAGACAAAATTATTTTGCCTAGTGAAGATATTGAAAGAGAGATGTATTGGTATACCTTAGAATACTTAAATAAAAAAGGCTATGGACAATATGAGATTTCAAATTTTGCTAAGAGCAATTTCCAATGTAGACACAATATGGTTTATTGGAATCTTCAAGAATATATTGGATGTGGTTCAGCAGCCCATTCTTATTATGAAGGATATAGATACAGTAATCATAATAAAATAGAGGATTATATTAGACTAATAAATAAAAATGGAGATGCTATAATTGATAGATCGAAGAATACAGTTCAAGCTGATATGGAAGAGTTTATTTTTATGGGACTAAGGAAAATTCAAGGAATTTTATTGGAGGAATTTTCAGGTAGATTTCATATGTCAATCTATAAAATATACGGAGATATAATAGAAAAATATAAAAATAATGGTTTGTTAATTGAAAAAGAAGGATATTTGGCGCTTTCGCAAAAGGGTATTGAAATTTCCAATGTGATTATGAGTGATTTTATACAAGACCGATAATATGTATACAAAAGCTTAGAAAAAAAGAGAATTATAAAGAAAACATATAATTGTTTATTAAATTTGGATATAATAAATAATTTTCTAAATTATATAAAGTTGACAAAAAAATAGTAGAGTGATAACTTTAAATCGTAGTTATTAGCACTCAGTTGATATGAGTGCTAATAAAGAGGTGATTTAGGTGGATAACTTTTTTGGAATAGATGATAGGAAAATCAAGATACTTCAGGCTATTATTAATGATTACATTTCAACTGGAGAACCGGTAGGTTCAAGGACAATATCAAAAAAATATGATTTAGGTATAAGTTCAGCTACTATTAGAAATGAAATGTCAGATTTAGAAGAGATGGGGCTAATTGAACAGCTTCATACTTCATCTGGTAGAAAGCCTTCTGATAGTGGATATAGGTTATACGTTGATAAGCTTATTAAGCTGCCTAAATTAACAAAGCAAGAAGAACTAATGATAAAAAATGAGCTTATTGGAGAGGCTCTTTATGAGGTAGATAAAATACTAAAGAAATCTATTCACCTTTTATCAGAGCTTACAAAATTAACTTGTGTAGTAAATACTCCTTCAGTTAGAAACAGTTCAATTAAACTAATTCAGTTACTGTTTATTGATTCAAACAATATAGTAGCTGTAATAGTTACTCAAAATGGTATTGTTGACAATAAGATAATAAGACTTAATAAGCCTATAAATAATCAAGTATTACAAAGAATTTCATTGCTTTTGAATAATAGATTATCAAATCTAACTATTGAGGAAATAAATCTAAAAGTAATAAACGAACTTAAAAGAGATTTAACAGGATATGAGGATATTTTTGATGCTATTATTACTGTGCTTTATGAATCACTAACAAAAGCTGATAATTCAGAAATATATTATGAAGGTGCATCAAATATTTTTAACTACCCTGAATATAACGATATAGATAGAGCAAGAGAATTCTTATCATTAATTGATAACAAAGATGTATTGAAGCAATTAATTTTTAATAGCTTAGAAAATATAAACGATGGAATGAGTTTTACCATAAAAATTGGTAAAGAAAATTCTATAGAAAATGCTCAAAATTGCAGCATAATTTCTGCGGTCTACAGTATTGGCAGTAAACCTATGGGGACAATAGGTGTTATAGGACCAACTAGAATGCACTACTCTAAAGTTATTTCACTATTGACTAATATGGTTATGACGATAAATAAGAGTGTAGATAAAAAATATTCGGATGATAGGTAGGAGTGAAAAAATGGTAAATGACGAAAATTTAAATGAAATTAAAGAAGAAGCAATAAATGAAGAGGATAATATGGTTGAAGAAACTCTTGAGGAGTCAGAAGTAAATGAAGATATTGAGTTTGAACAATTAGATCAAAAGGATAAAACTGAAAGTGAAATAGAAGGATTGACTTCTCAAAATAAAAGCTTGGCAGAAGAAAATAAGAAATTATCAAATGAAGTAGAAACATTAAAAGATAGACTTCTAAGAATAAATGCTGAGTATGAAAATTTTAGAAAAAGAACAGAAAAAGAAAAGAAAGCATTGTATACAGATGCATGCTCTGATGTTTTAAAGTATATGTTCCCTGTTTTAGACAATTTAGAGAGAGCTGCCGCTGCTGAAGGAAATGCAGAAGACTTGAAAAAAGGAATAGAGATAACTTTAAAACAATTTGAAGATGCATTAAATAAGCTAGATGTAGAAGAAATAAAAATAGAAGAAGGTTTTGATCCAAATTATCATAATGCAATTATGCATATTGAAGATGAGAGTTATGGAAAAAATCATATTGTAGAAGTATTTCAAAAGGGTTATAAAAAAGGCGATAAGGTTTTAAGATTTAGCTTAGTTAAAGTTGCAAATTAACTTATTTAATATATTTTTAATTAAATCACATATATTTTAGGAGGTAAAAAAATGGGAAAAGTTATAGGTATTGATTTAGGAACTACGAATTCATGTGTATCAGTTATGGAAGGTGGAAATCCAGTTGTTATAGCTAATGCTGAAGGATCAAGAACTACTCCATCAGTTGTAGCATTTAAAGAAAATGGTGAAAGATTAGTTGGTCAAGTAGCAAAAAGACAAGCGATAACAAATCCAGATAAAACAATAATTTCTATAAAAAGACATATGGGAACAGATTATAGAGTAAACATAGATGGCAAGAAGTATTCTCCGGAAGAAATTTCTGCAATGATTCTTCAAAAGCTAAAGGCGGATGCTGAAGCATATCTAGGGGAAACTATAACAGAAGCAGTTATTACAGTTCCAGCATATTTTAATGATAGCCAAAGACAAGCAACAAAAAATGCTGGAAAGATTGCAGGACTTGAAGTAAAGAGAATAATTAATGAGCCAACAGCAGCAGCTCTTGCTTATGGTCTTGATAAAATGGATAAAAACCACAAAATATTTGTATATGACTTAGGTGGCGGTACTTTTGACGTATCAATTCTTGAACTTGGTGATGGAGTATTTGAAGTAAAAGCTACTAACGGAAATACAAAGCTTGGTGGAGACGACTTCGATGATAAAATAATGAATTATATAGCAGAAGATTTTAAAGCTAACTATGGTATAGATTTAAGAAATGACAAAATGGCTCTTCAAAGATTAAAAGAAGCAGCTGAAAAAGCAAAAATTGAATTATCTTCATCAACAAAGACTAACATTAATTTACCATTTATCACTGCAGATGCTACAGGTCCAAAGCATATTGATATGGATCTTACGAGAGCTAAATTTGATGAAATTACATCAGACCTAGTAGAAGCTACAATCGAGCCAATGAGAAAGGCTTTAAGTGATGCAGGCTTAACTATAAGCGATATAGACAAAGTTGTATTAGTTGGAGGTTCAACTAGAATTCCAGCTGTTCAAGAAGCTGTTAAAAAGTTTACAGGTAAAGAACCTTCAAAGGGAGTAAACCCAGATGAAGTTGTTGCTATGGGTGCTGCAATACAAGCAGGTGTTTTAACTGGAGATGTTAAAGATATTTTGCTATTAGATGTTACACCTCTTACACTTGGAATTGAAACAATGGGAGGAGTTGCAACTCCACTTATTGAAAGAAATACAACAATTCCTACAAGAAAGAGCCAAATTTTCTCAACTGCAGCAGATGGTCAAACTTCAGTTGAAATTCACATAGTTCAAGGTGAAAGAAAAATGGCTGGAGACAATAAAACTCTAGGAAGATTCCAATTAAGTGAAATTCCAGCTGCTCCAAGAGGAATTCCTCAAATTGAAGTAACTTTTGACATTGATGCTAATGGAATTTTAAATGTTTCAGCTAAAGATAAGGGAACAGGAAAAGAGGCTAATATAACAATTACAGCTTCAACAAACTTAAATGATTCTGAAATTGATAAGGCAGTTAAAGAAGCAGAAATGTTTGCTGCTGAAGATGAAAAGAGAAAAGAATCAGTAGAAGTTAAAAATAATGCAGACTCAGTAGCATATCAAACTGAAAAGACTTTAAAAGAATTAGGAGATAAAGTATCTGCTGAAGATAAACATCAAGTTGAAGAAAAACTAGAAGCATTAAAGAAAGTGAAAGATGGAACTGATACTGAAGCTATTAAGAAAGCTACAGAAGATTTAACACAAGTATTTTATGCAATATCATCTAAGATATATCAACAACCAGGTGCAGAAGCTGGTCCTAACATGGGAGATATGGGAGGAAATGCTGGTAGTGCTGGTGCAGAGAAAAAAGATGATAACGTAGTTGATGCTGATTTCAAGGTTGAAGATGACAAATAAATTGTGTATACTAGAAAAGGCAAGATATTAAGGGGATGGTTTTTAACCTTCCCTTAATTTAAGTTTTAGAAAGCAGTAGGTGGTGAAAAAAGGATGGCTAATAAAAACTTCTACGATGTTTTAGGAATACCAAAAGGTGCAAGTGAAGATGAAATTAAAAAGGCATATAGAAAGCTTGCTATGCAATACCATCCAGATAGAAATCAAGGCAATAAAGAGGCAGAAGAAAAGTTTAAGGACATAAATGAAGCATACCAAGTACTTTCAGATCCTCAGAAAAAAGCTCAATATGATCAATTTGGAACTACTGATTTTAGTGGAGCTGGCGGAGCTGGTGGTTTTGATTTCTCAGGAATGGGAGGATTTGAAGATATATTTGACTCTTTCTTTGGAGGATTTTCTTCTCAGAGAAGAAGAAATGGTCCAGAAAGAGGAGCAGATTTAGAGTATACAATAAGTCTTACTTTTGAAGAAGCGGTTTTTGGTGTGGAAAAGGAAATATCTATATCCAAAAATGAAAATTGTGATACTTGTAATGGAACAGGAGCAAAGCCAGGCACAAGTCCAAAAACCTGTGATAAATGTGGTGGAACTGGTCAAGTAAAATATCAAAGAAGTACTCCATTAGGCAGCTTTGTAACAACGAGTACCTGTGATAAGTGTGGAGGAAAGGGAAATATTATTGATAGTCCTTGTACTAGTTGCCACGGTAAGGGAACTGTAAGAAAAAATAAAAAGATAAAAATAAAGGTACCAGCTGGAGTAGATACAGGCAATGTACTTCCTCTTAGGGGACAAGGTGAACCAGGTAAAAATGGTGGACCAAGTGGAGATTTATATGTAAATATTAGAGTAGCTCCACATCAAGTATTTTCAAGAAAAGGATTTGACATATCCATCGAAGAACACATTAGTTTTGGTAAGGCAGCTTTAGGAACTGAGATAAGGGTTCCTACTATTGATGGAGATGTAAAATATAAAGTACCAGCAGGAACACAACCAGGAACTATTTTTAGATTAAAGGGTAAAGGTGTTCCAAAAGTCAATGGACATGGAAGAGGAGATCAATATGTTAAATTGATTGTGGATGTTCCTAAAAACTTAGATGATAAGCAAAGAGAAGCACTAATAGCATTTATGGAAGCTACTGGAGAAAAGGTTTCTGAAGGTAACAATAAGGAGTCTTTTGTTGATAAAATTAAGAAAAATTTTAAGTAAAAAACTTGTTTCTCTCCTTATGAGAGAAACAAGTTTTTTAAGTTTACATATAAGGTCAGTTGAATTATAATAAGTTAATATCGAATATTGAGAAGATATGAGGATAAAAGGAGAGATACTTGGATGGATAAAGTATGGTTAGAGGTAGAAATCGTTACTAGTAGTGAAGCAGCAGAAGCGGTGACTGGAATATTGTATAATACTGGAGTGCATGGTGTTGCGATTTTAGATGCTCAAGATATTAAAGAAAAGAAAGAGAGTAACGATGGCTTTGACTGGGTAGAGGTGGACTTTTTAGATAGAGTAGAAGGAGCAGTAATAAAGGCCTATTATAAAGAAGATGAAAAATTCAATGGTTATTTACAATACATAAAAGAAAGTTTAATGAATTTAGATAAATTCGGTTTTGATAAGGGTGAAGGAACAGTAACTGTAAAAAGAGTTGATGAAGAGGATTGGGAAAATAATTGGAAGGCATATTATAAAACAACAAGAGTAGGGGAAAATATAATTATTAAACCTGTATGGGAAAAATACGAAAAATCTGAAGGGGAAGTAATTGTTGAATTAGATCCAGGTATGGCCTTTGGAACAGGAACTCATGAAACAACTAGACTTTGCATTCAGGCCTTGGAAAAGTATGTAAACAGCAATTCAACTATATTTGATATAGGAACAGGTTCTGGAATACTTGCAATTACTGCTGGTAAACTGAATGCAAAAAAAGTTATCGGAGTTGATCTAGACCCTGTAGCAGTAGATTCTGCAAGAGAAAATGTTAAGCTTAATAATTTAGAAAATATTGAAATATTATATGGAAATTTGATGGATGTAGTAGAAGGAAAGGCTAATATTATAGTTGCTAATATTCTTGCTGATATAATCATAATACTCTCTGATGATGTGAAAAAGTTCATTGAAAAAGGAGGCTATTTCATATCTTCTGGAATTATATTAAGCAGAAAAGATGATGTTATAAATAAATTAGAGCAGTTAGGATTCACTATTGAAGAAATCAATACAGACGGAGAATGGTGCTGTATTATTGCAAAGGCTTAGAAAAGGAGAAGTACTATGCATAAATTTTTTGTAAGCCAAGATAATATAGATGATGATATAGCAGTTATAGAAGGCGAAGATGTAAAACATATATATAAGGTTTTGAGGCTTAAAGAAGGAGAAAAAGTAAACATAAACAATTGCCAAGGAGAAGAATTTATTGGAGAAATAATTGATATTAATAAAAATAGTGTACAGGTAAAACTGATAGATAAATTAGAAATCAATAATGAAAGCCCAATTGAAGTTTATCTTTACCAAGGATTCCCTAAGGGGCCTAAAATGGATTTAATTTCTCAAAAGTGCACAGAATTAGGGGTAAAAGAAATTACTCCAGTGATTACAAAACGTGTGCTGTCCTCTTTAGGGGAAATTAATAAAGACACTAAAAAGTTGGATAGGTGGAATAAAATCGCCTTTGAAGCTTGCAAACAAAGCAAAAGGACCATTGTTCCAGTTATTAATGATGTTATAGATTTTAAGGAACTTATTAATCAGCTAAAGTACATGGATTTAG
The DNA here is from genome assembly GCF_001263795.1 of Clostridium homopropionicum DSM 5847. Taxonomy (GTDB): domain Bacteria; phylum Bacillota; class Clostridia; order Clostridiales; family Clostridiaceae; genus Clostridium_H; species Clostridium_H homopropionicum. The sequence continues at coordinate 109,989 of NZ_LHUR01000010.1, read as the reverse complement.
TAGTAGTTCCTTATGAAAATGCAGAAGGTTATGGAATTAAGCAAATGGTTAATAGTATAATAAAAGAAGTTAAAAGAGTTGCTATAGTAATCGGTCCTGAAGGCGGCTTTGAAGAGGAAGAGATAGCTTCACTTAAAGCTACAGGTGCTAATATTATAACCTTAGGTCCTAGAATATTGAGAACTGAGACTGCTGGTTTTATCTGTTTAGGCTTAATTATGTACGAATTAGGAGATTTAGGAGGAAAACTTTAATGAAGGTTGCTTTTGCTACATTAGGTTGCAGAGTAAATCAATACGAATCTGAAGCAATGGCTGAAAAATTTATAAAAAGCGGATACGAAATTGTTGATTTTGAAGATGCTGCAGATGTTTATGTTATTAATACCTGTACGGTTACAAATATGAGTGATAAAAAATCTCGTCAAATGATTTCTAGGGCAAAACGAAGAAACAGTGATGCAATTATTGCTGCTGTAGGGTGTTATACTCAAATAGCTCCAGAAAAGGTTTCTGAAATAGGAGATGTGGATGTTATTTTAGGAACTAGAAACAAAGGAGAAATAGTTTACTGGGTTAATAGAGCAAGAGAAGAAAATAAATCAATTGTAATGGTTAATGAGGTATTAAAAGATAAAGTATTTGAAGACCTGAGAATAGAAAATTATCAAGAAAAAACTAGAGCTTTCTTAAAAATTCAAGATGGATGTAATAATTTTTGCTCTTATTGTCTTATTCCTTTTGCTAGAGGAGCAGTATGTAGTAAAAATCCAGAAACTATAATAAATGAGGTAAAAGAACTTGCAATACATGGATTTAAAGAAATTATTTTATCTGGTATTGATATTTCTTCCTATGGAGTTGATTTAGAAGGTAACTGGAATCTATTGAAGGTTCTACAAGAAATTGAAAAAATTCAAGGAATAAATAGGATTAGAATTGGTTCTATAGGTCCTGAATTTTTTAGTCAAGAAGTAATAGGTAATATAGGTAAGCTAAAAAAACTGTGTCCTCATTTTCACTTATCTCTTCAAAGTGCTTGTGATGAAACTTTAAAAAGAATGAATAGAAAATATAATACAGAACAATATAAGATAATAGTAGATTCTCTTAGAAAGAACGTTAAAGACGTTTCTATTACAACAGATATTATTGTAGGTTTTCCAGGAGAGACTGAAGAAGAGTTTAATAGAACCTATGAATTTTTAAAAGAGATCAAGTTATCTAAAATGCACATATTTAAGTTTAGTCCAAGAACTGGAACAAGAGCTGCTGTGTTTGAAGATCAAGTTGATGGAAAGGTAAAAGAAGAAAGAAGCAAAAGGCTTATAAAGCTCAATGAAGAAAATGAGAAAGAGTTTATGAATAAATTTATTGGAAGAGAAATGAGCGTACTTTTTGAACAAGGAAGTAATTATATGGAGAACTCTTATGAAGGGTATACTCCAAATTATATTAAAGTAGTTGCAGAAAGTAAGGAAGATTTAACTGGAAAAGTTATAAATGTTATTCTTAAAGAAGTAAAAGAAGATTTTATTTTAGGAGAAATAATTTTATAAAAATAGTCCTTTTTAGAAGGAAAATCTATTATAATGTTGAATATAAGATAAGTAGTTAAGGAGGTGATAAACATGGAAGATTGTATCTTTTGCAAAATCATAAAAGGTGAGATACCATGTAAAAAAATATATGAAGATGATATGGTACTTGGTTTTGAAGATATTAATCCAACAGCTCCAATTCATGTTCTCCTAATACCTAAAAAGCACATAAAGGATATAAATGAGATTGCTAATGAGGATTTGAATTTAATGGCTCATTCTTTAGGAGTTATAAAAGATATTGCAAAGCAAATGAATATCAAAGAAAACGGATATAGAGTTGTACTAAATTGTGGCAAAGACGGAGGACAAGAAGTACCACATATTCATTTTCATATAATCGGTGGAAGAAAATTGAATTGGCCACCAGGTTAATAATATGAAAATTTAGTAAAGTGCTGAAAACAGTTGACAGCTTGTAAAATTATGTTGTATAATTACCAATGTGCTATTTTGCCCTCGTACACTTCAAAGTACTTAGGTTTTAATACTGCTATGGAGGGAGGGATAATCGGTGTCAGAAGTTAAATTAAGAGAGAATGAAACATTAGAAAGTGCATTAAAGAGATTTAAAAGATCTTGTGCAAAAGCAGGGGTTTTATCAGAAGTTAGAAAAAGAGAACATTATGAAAAACCAAGCGTAAAAAGAAAGAAAAAATCAGAAGCAGCAAGAAGAAGAAAGACAAAGGTAAGATAAGAATTATTGAAAGAGGGTAGCTCAGGTATGTCTCTTAAAGAAAAATTACAAGAGGATTGGAAAGTCTCAATGAAAAACAAAGATAAATTGAGAGCCAGTACTATAACTATGGCAAAAGCTGCAGTTTTGCAGTCCGAAAAAGTTGACAATAGAACTTTAGATGATGAAGAAATTATTGAAGTTCTCTCTAGGGAAGTAAAACGCAGAAAAGAAGCCGTTGCCGAATTTGAAAAGGCAAATCGACAAGACTTAGTTGATCAAACTAATTCTGAAATAGAGATTTTATTGGAGTACCTTCCTAAGCAGTTGACCCAAGAAGAAATTGCTGATATAGTTCAACAAGTAATTTACGAGACCGGGGCGAATAGTATAAAAGATATGGGAAAAGTGATGTCACTTGCTATGACAAGACTAAAAGGTCGTGCAGATGGCTCCCTTGTAAGCTTATTGGTAAAACAGAATTTAAGTTAATATAATAGCTGTATAGCTTGTATAAGATCCAGTGTAAACTGGGTCTTTTATTTTGCCTTAATTTAGTAATTTATTATTAATTAGATTCATAAATTATTATGTAACAATTAATAAGGGGAACATAAATGAGAGGCAAATTTTATAATACAAAGGAAAACTTTGCAGAAAAGCTGGGGCTTCCTAGAGATGTTGTTTTGAACATACCCAAAATTATTATTACTGGGGATAGTGAAATAGTTATCGAAAACCATAAAGGTATAATAATATTTGAAGAAAATGAAATAAAAATAAACTCCAATGTTGGGGTAGTATCGCTTCGAGGGAAAAAGTTAGAAATAATATTTATTGGTGGAAGCACTATTATCATCGGAGGAAAGTTCAAAGATATTATTTATGAGGGGAATAGTTTATGAAAAATTTCAGCTTTAGCAAATATAAAAAAGGTATTATCAAAATAGAAATTAAATCAATAATGCCAGAAAAATTTATTAACCTTTTATGGAAGAATAATGTTAATCTAAGGAATATAAATAAAAAAGATATTACTACTGTTCATTTTGACAGTAACTTAAAGGACTACAGCACTATAAGTGAAATAGCTAAAAAAACTGGAACAAGAATTATAATATTAAATAGAAGAGGCATATCCTTTTTTATACTCAAAACTAAAAAAAGACAAACTCTTATTATAGGTGCAATATTATTTGCTGCAATAATTTATTATCTTTCAAATTTTATTTGGAGAATAAATATTGAAACAGAAAAAAACATTTCTCCTTATGAGATAAGAAGCCAATTAAAAAATCTAGGAATAAGGTCTGGAATTTATAAGGACAAGATAGATGTTTATAAACTAGAAGAGAAGCTTGTAATGGAAAATTCAGATATTATGTGGGTAAGAGCAAGAATTGAAGGGACTTCATTAAATATTAAGCTTGCAGAAAGGCAAGGACCTCCAGAAGTAGAGAATGAAAATACACCGAGTAATATAGTTGCTAATAAAGATGGAGAAATTGTTAGAGTTTATAGCAAAGCAGGAACAGCTGTAGTAAAGAATGGAGATATTGTAAAAAAAGGAGATGTTTTAGTCAAAGGAGAACAGGGTGCAGAAGGTAAAACTTATTTAGTACATGCAGAAGCAGATGTAATAGCAAGGACTTTCTATGAGGAAGTAGCATATGTAAATACAGTAATTAAGGAAAAGAAAAGAACCGGTAATGAAGAAAAAGAAATATATGTAAACTTATTCGGTAAGAACATTTTTATAAAAAAAGCTAAAAATAAATTTAAAATATATGATAAAGTAGAAGCAAATAAGTTTTTTATAAAAGAAAATATATATTATGAATTGGAAGAAAAGACAAAAAAACTAGATGAAAAGGAAATAATAGATGCGGTATCAAAAGAACTTTTAGATAACATAATTGTAAAATTAGATAAATCTGTTAGAATAGTAGATAAGGTTATAGATTCAAAATTTGAAGAAGATAAGTATAAAGTTCGAGTAGTATTAATTGTTGAGGAAAATATTGCAGAATCAAAAAAACTTGAAAATAATACGGAAAGTAATGAAAACATAAAAACTAACTAATCTAAATTAAACTTGAGAAAAGGATAAAATTTAAGGACGTGATATAAGATGATTAAAATTAGAGATACTATTGAAAGAAATCATTTTAAGAGAATACTCACCTTTATTTTTACTTTTATTTTTTTATCAGCAATAATAGTCACTTCCCTTGTTACTAAAAAATACGCCTTAAAAGAAGGCGATATTGCAAAGGTTGATATAAAAGCAACAAAAGAAGTTACAGACACTTTAAAGACTGAAGAAAAGCAGCAACAAAAGGCAGAAGCTGTACCATTGCAATATAATAAAAATTTAGAAATAAAGAATCAAGCTATTGACCAGTTAGATAATCTTTTTTTTAAAGCAAACAAGCTAATTGATACTACTTTAAGTGAAGATGCAAAAATTGAACAATTAAAAAAAGAAACTCAAGTTAATTTATCTGAAGATGAACTAAGGGTTTTGGTAAGTCTTAATAAAGCTCAGCTAAAAACACTACAAGAAAACTTGAATAATATTATGGATAAGGTATTAGATTTAGATATTAGAAAAGATAATGAAGAGGATTTGAAAAAAGCTCAAGATGCTATTTCCGTAAATTTCAATAGTTCAAAGCTTTCAAGAAGCCTTAGAGATTTAGGAATAAGGATTGGTACTCTAGAAATTAAGCCAAACTTTTTTTATGATGAAGAAAAAACTAATGAGTTAAAGGCAGATGCTAAAAAGTCTGTTCAACCAATTACTATTAAAAAGGGGCAAATTATTGTTAAAGAAGGAGAACCAGTAACAGAAAGAGATTTGATAATATTAAGAGATTTAGGCCTTCTTGATAATAATGACAATAAATTTACTTATATCTCTGTTGCAGTACTAGTATTATTATCTCTGTTTTTACAATGGTTTTATCTTTATAGATACTATAGAGAAATTTATTTAGACTCAAACAACATGATTCTAATCAGCATTTTAACTTGTTTATCTATTTTGCTGGCTAGAACTATAGCTATTATTTCACCTTTTTTAATTCCTTTAGCATGTGTTCCTATGCTTTTTACACTGCTAATTAATTATAAGGTTTCAGTCACCTCAAACATTATCAACTGTATTTTAATTAGTGCTGTAGTACAATTTAATATTGAAATAACTTTGTTAGCAATAATTAATAGTATTCTTGGAGCAGTAGCTTTAAAAAAGCTTCAGCAAAGAAATGATATTTTATATGCAGCATTATTTGTAGGAGTAATGAATGTAATTTTAACCTTAAGCGTAGGATTTTTACTTAGCAATAATGCTATTGAAGTATTAAAAAAAGCAGGATATTCCTTTGCAGGAAGCATAACTGCAGCGATTTTTACAATAGGCTTTTTACCTATATTTGAAAGTACATTTAATATTGTAACTACTATAAAGCTTCTAGAGCTATCTAACCCTAATCATCCGGTTCAAAAGAGATTACTTTTAGAGGCACCAGGTACATATCATCACAGTGTTTTAGTTGCAAATCTTGCAGAGGTGGCTACTGAAAAGGTAGGAGGAAATCCTGTACTTGCTAGAGTCTGTGCATATTATCATGATATCGGAAAGATAAGAAGACCAATGTTCTTTAAAGAAAATCAAGTAACAAAAGACAATCCTCATGATAAAATTAATTCTAATTTAAGCACTCTTATAATTACCTCTCATATTAAAGATGGGGTTGAGATTGCAAAAGAATATAAACTTCCAAAGGAAATAAGAGATGCTATACAACAGCACCATGGGACTTCTCTTGTAAAGTATTTTTATATTACTGCAAAGAATAATAGTGATAAACCTGAAGAAGTAAAAGAGGATGATTTTAGATATCCTGGCCCAATTCCTACGAGTAAAGAAATAGCTATCTTAATGCTAGCTGATGCGGTGGAAGCGGCTGTAAGATCAATAAGTGAGCCAACAAAAGGTAAGGTTGAGGAAATGGTTAATAACATAATAAAGGCAAGGTTAAACGAAGGACAATTAGATAATTGTGATCTTACATTAAAAGATTTAAATAATATTAGAGAAGCTTTTCTAAAGGCACTTTCTGGAATTTATCATCAAAGAATAGAGTATCCTACAGAGAAATAAAAGGAGATATTTTTGAAATGATTTATATAGACAATAGACAAAATAAGATACCGGTAGGAGAAGAATTAATTCAGAATGTAGAAAAAATAATTGAATATACTCTAGATAAAGAACAAGTTAATATTAAAACAGAAATAAGTGTAATATTTATTGATAATGAGAAAATTATGAAAATTAATGGAGAACAAAGAGGGATTAATAAGGTGACGGATGTGTTATCCTTTCCAATGCTCCATTATCCAAAGGGTAAGGTATATAAGGAAGTATATTTAGACTTTAAATTTGGAACTGAAGACTTGAATGAAGGCGAACTAATTCTAGGAGATGTTGTAATTTCTTTAGAAAAGGCAAAAGAACAAAGTGAAGAATTTGGGCACTCATTTTTAAGAGAGGTATCCTATCTTACTGTCCATTCTATACTTCATTTATTAGGGTACGACCATATGGCTGAAGAGGATAAGGCTAAAATGAGGCCTAGAGAGGAAGAAATACTAGAAAACTTTAATATAAGAAGGTAGTGATCTAAATTAAAAAAGTAAAAAAACTTGTAGATAGTTTTAACTATGCTATTCAAGGAATAATATATGCTGCTAGAACTCAAAGAAATATGAAAATACATATAATTGTGTCATTGATAGTACTTAGTGCATGTTTTTTTTACGATTTAAGTAAAGTTGAACTGTTAGTAATTACCTTAACAATAACAATGGTATTATTAGCAGAAATGATTAATACTGCTGTAGAGTGTGCAATAGACTCGACAACAAATTACTACCATCCCTTGGCTAAAATAGCTAAGAATGTGGCTGCTGGAGCTGTATTAATTACTGCAATAAATTCTGTTCTTGTTGGGTATATTATATTTGGAGATAGATTAATGCCCTTTACTTTTATTGTTATCAGAAAAGTGAAGGATTCAAATCCATATATGATTTTTTTAAGCTTGGTGATAGTTTCTTTAGCAACGGTTATTGTGAAGGCTATATTTGGGGAAGGTACTCCTCTTAAAGGGGGAATGCCAAGCGGCCATAGTGCTATAGCCTTTTCTATAGCTACAACAATAGCATTGCTAACAGAAGATCCTACAGTTATTATACTTAGTTACATTATGGCTTTTATAGTTGCACAAAGTAGAGTAGATTCAGAGGTTCACTCCATATTGGAAGTATTAGTTGGGGGAATATTTGGTTCCTTACTTACATTGCTTATATTCAAAATATTATAATATTTTGAAATGGACTAAATACATGGTATAATTTATACACTTAGTATATTTAATAAATTATCCTGTGGAGGAAAAATATGAAATATAATAAATTAATAAAAGAAGCCTTAAAATATAGAGAGAGAGCTTATGTGCCCTATTCTAAATTCAAGGTTGGGGCAGCAGTTCTTATGGAGGACGAAAATATATATGGTGGATGCAACATAGAAAATGCTTCTTTTGGTGCAACAAATTGTGCTGAAAGAACTGCCATATTTAAAGCAGTAGCTGAAGGAAATAAAAAATTAAAGGCAATAGCTGTGGTTGGAGATTTATCAACATATACATCACCTTGTGGTATATGCAGACAAGTGATTAGTGAGTTTGGAAGTAAAGATACAGATATTATTTTAGTAAAAAGTGAAGAAGACTATATAATAAAAAAGTTAGAAGATATGCTGCCGAAGGCATTTACTAAAGAGGATTTGGAGAAATAAGGAGGAAATATGTTTAAATCAGGATTTATTACTGTCTTAGGAAGACCAAATGTAGGTAAGTCTACACTAATAAATAGCATTATTGGAGAAAAACTTTCTATAGTGTCTTGTAAGCCTCAGACTACAAGAAATAATATAAGAGCAATGCTTACAAAGGAAGATTTTCAAATTATATTTGTGGATACTCCTGGTATTCATAAACCGAGACATAAGCTTGGAGAATACATGGTTAAAAGTGCAGAGGATACTGTAGGAGAAGTGGATTTAATTGCATTTATGACTAATCCACAAGAAGAGATTGGAAAAGGAGATGAAAGGATTCTAGAAGGATTAAGAAATACTAATAAGCCAGTATTCTTAATAATTAATAAAATAGATGAAAATCCTCCAGAATTAGTTGCTAAAACTCTTCAAGTATACTCTCAATATATGAATTTTGCTGAGGTAATTCCTATTTCTGCAAAGAAGTCAAAAAATATTGATTTACTTGTAGACTTAATGGTTAAATATATGCCTGAGGGACCTAAGTACTATCCAGAGGATATGATAACAGATCAGCAAGAAAGATTTGTAATTTCAGAAATCATTAGAGAAAAAGCCTTAAAGTTATTATCAGAAGAAGTCCCACATGGAATAGCTATAGAGATACTAACAATGAAAAAAGATTCTAAAGGTATGTATAATATAGATGCAAATATATTATGTGAAAAAGATTCACATAAAGGAATAATAATTGGTAAGGGAGGTCAAATGCTTAAACGTATTTCTACCTATTCAAGACAAGATATGGAAAAGTTCCTTGGAGCAAAGGTAAACCTTCAAGTTTGGGTAAAGGTTAAAAAAGAATGGAGAGATAGTAGCTTTCTTTTGAAGGAACTTGGTTATAAGGAAAAGTAAAAAAGAATCAAATAATTTAGTTATTTATTCCTAATATTAGGTTATAATATAATTAGGGGATGGTAGTCTGTCAATATTTAAAACCAATGCTATTGTACTTAAAACTCAAGACTATAAAGAAAATGATAAGTTAGTATGGATTTTTACTGATAAACTAGGAAAAGTATCTGCTATTGCACGAGGTGCAAAACGAAGTAAAAGCAAATTTCTATCATCCACTCAACCCTTTTGTTTTGGAGAATTTATTTTATTCAGAGGAAAGAATTTATATACTATAAATGAAGTGGAAATAATTGATTCTTTTCAAGGTATACTAAAGGATATAAATTCAATTACATATGGTACCTATCTTTGCGAACTAATAATAATTGCATTACAGGAAGAAGAAAGTGATAGAGAGTTGTTTAAGGATCTTATTAAATCATTTTATCTAATTTTAAATAATGCAGTAGATTTGGAGATTCTTGCAAGAGCTTTTGAACTGAGAATATTAAAATCTACAGGATATGGATTTAATTTCGATAAATGCTGTATTTGCAATAAAACAATAAATAAATCTAATTATTTAAGCATACAATATCATGGTGGAACCTGTAGTGAGTGCAATAAGTTAAATGGGCTAAATTTGAGCTATGGTTCCTATAATGTATTAAAATTTTTAGATAGGGTCACAATAGAAAATATACCTAGGCTTAATGTAACAGAAGAAATAAAAAAGGAAATATCTAAAATTTTAAGTATATTTATTTCTCAATGTTATTCAAAGAAGCCAAGTAGCCTAGAAATACTAAACTATTTAAAAGGGAGTGAATAAAATGGGTGAAATATCCTTAGAAAAAATCGACATAATAAGAGAAAGAACAGAAGTTACTTACACAGAAGCTAAAGAGGCATTAGAAGAATGTGATGGAAACGTAGTAGATGCTCTTATTTACATTGAAAATAAGCAAAAAGTTTCAAGAGATGATTTGTATACTACTAAAGATGAATTTGTTAAATGGATTAAAGATGTTGTAAATAAAGGAAATGTAACAAGAATAAGAATTAAGAAAGACAATAAAGTTTTAACAGATATTCCTGTAAATGCTGGTTTAGCAGCAGGAGTAGTTGCTCTTATATGGCCGCCTATCCTAGCTTTAGGAGTTGTAACAGCGGTATTTACAAAAATAACTATAGAAATAGTTAAAAGTGATGGTTCTGTAGAAATTGTAAACAAAATTATAAAAGATAAGGCTAAGGATGCAAAAGTTAAAGTTGAAAATATGACTTATGATGTAAAGGAAAAGGTTGATGATTTTAGATCTGACGTGAAAGAAAAAGTTGAAGATATTACCTCTGATGTAAAAGACAAATTTGATAAAAAGGTTGAATCATCAAATAAAGAGGAAACTGTATATAAATATACAGTTACTTTTGATGATATGGACAAAAGGGAAGAAGATAATAAACAAGACGGCAGATAATACTGTCGTTTTTGTTTTTAACAACGCATAATGACTAATTAGTATATTATTCACCTGAAAAATTAGTAAAAATGATATATAATTTGATAAAAAGTGCTATACTATTTAAAAAGTTTTTGATATAATTATGAAGGTGGGTAAAAGGAAGGTGAAAAAAATTAATTTATCAACTAGACAAAAAGATATTATTGAGTTAGTTAAAGCAAATCAGCCTATAACAAGTGAGCAATTAGCAAGTAAAATTGGTGTTACAAGAGCGGCATTAAGACCAGACCTAGCTATTCTTACTATGACAGGAATACTTGAAGCGAGACCTAAGGTTGGGTATATATGTTCTCAAAAGTCCTCCTCAAGTTTGATTTACGACTACATACGAAAGATAAAAGTTAAAGATGTCATGACTAAACCAGTTACCATTGATGAGCAAACTACAGTGTATAACGCTATAGTAAATTTGTTCTTAAATGATGTGGGTACAATATTTATTGAAAACAATGGTTATTTAGTCGGAGCAGTATCAAGAAAAGACTTCCTTAAAACTGCTATTGGTGGTACTGATATTAATAAGGTTCCTGTTGGTATTATTATGACTAGGATGCCTAACATAGTATTTGTAGAACCAGAAGATTCAGCTTATGAAGCTGCTAAAAAGATTATTGAAAGGGAAGTAGACAGTCTTCCAGTTATTGAAAGAATTTCAGAAGGAAACGGGGATAAGGTAAAGGTTATTGGAAAACTATCTAAAACTAATATAACTCGTTTATTTCTAAAACTCAGTGAAAACACCTAGAAATTTGTTGGACGATTTGGGATTTGGTTCTATTTTAAATGGGGTGACCCGAAACAAATATAAATATTATTATTGCAAAAGGGGAGTTTCAGGATGGATAATAAATTTGTTTACCTTTTTAGTGAAGGAAATGCAGAAATGAAAAATCTCCTTGGGGGTAAAGGTGCAAACCTTGCAGAGATGACTAATTTAGGAATACCTGTTCCTCAAGGATTTACAATTACTACAGAGGCATGTACAAAATATTATGAAGATGGAGAAGTAATTTCCAATGTAATAGTTGAGCAAATAATGCAAGCTCTTGCAAAAACAGAAGAGATTACTGGAAAAAAATTTGGAGATTTTAACAATCCTCTTCTAGTGTCTGTAAGATCTGGAGCAAGAGCATCTATGCCTGGAATGATGGATACTATTTTGAATTTAGGTCTAAATGATAAAACTGTTGAAGGAGTCGCAAAATTAACTGGAAACGAAAGATTTGCTTATGACTCTTATAGAAGATTTATTCAAATGTTTTCAGATGTTGCAATTGATATTGAAAAAAGAAAATTTGAAAATATTTTAGAAGAAATAAAAGAATTAAAAGGCGTCCAATATGATACAGAATTAGATTCTGAAGACTTAAAGAAAGTTGTGCAAAGATATAAAGAATTATTCCTTAAAGAAATGGGTAAAGAATTCCCACAAGATCCAAAAGAACAATTAATGGATGCAGTTAAAGCTGTGTTTAAGTCTTGGAATAATCCAAGGGCTATAGTTTACAGAAGATTAAATGACATACCTTCTAGCTGGGGAACAGCAGTAAATGTACAATCTATGGTTTTTGGTAACATGGGAGATAACTCAGGTACAGGTGTTGCATTTACAAGAGATCCTGCAACTGGAGAAAAAATAATTTTCGGTGAGTACTTAATTAACGCCCAAGGTGAAGACGTTGTTGCTGGTATAAGAACACCACAACCTATAACTAAACTTGAAAAAGAATTACCAGAATGTTATAGAGAATTTATGTCAATAGCTAATAGACTTGAAGCTCATTATAAAGATATGCAGGACATGGAATTTACTATCGAACAAGGTAAATTATATTTCCTTCAAACTAGAAATGGTAAAAGAACAGCACCAGCTGCATTAAAAATTGCAGTTAATTTAGTTGAAGAAGGGGTTTTAACTAAAGAAGAAGCTCTCTTAAAGGTAGAACCAAAACAATTAGATACATTACTTCATCCTGCTTTTGATGCAGATGAACTTAAAAAAGCAGTTCCAATAGCTAAAGGATTACCTGCTTCACCAGGAGCAGCATGTGGAAAGGTATACTTCACTGCTCAAGATGCAAAGGAAAAACACGAAAAAGGTGAAAAAGTAGTTTTAGTAAGACTTGAAACTTCACCAGAAGATATTGAAGGAATGGTAGCCGCTGAAGGTATTTTAACTGGAAGAGGTGGAATGACATCTCACGCTGCAGTTGTTGCTAGAGGAATGGGTACTTGCTGTGTTGCAGGCTGCGGTGAAATAAAAATAGATGAAGAAAATAAAGTATTTATAGCTAATGGAGTGACATATAAAGAAGGAGATTATATTTCTCTAGATGGAAGTACTGGAAATGTATATGGAACTGCTATTAAAACAGTAGCTCCTGAAATTACAGGATATTTTGGTACATTTATGGCGTGGGCAGATGAAATTAGAAAGTTAAAGGTTAGAACTAATGCTGACACTCCTAGGGATGCAAAGCAAGCTATAGGCTTTGGTGCAGAAGGAATAGGACTATGCAGAACAGAGCATATGTTCTTTGATGAAGCTAGAATTCCAGCTGTACGTGAAATGATTGTATCAGAAAATGAAGAACAAAGAAGAAAAGCTCTTGCTAAGCTATTGCCAATGCAAAGAGAAGATTTTATCGGAATATACGAAGTTATGGAGTATAGACCGGTTACAATAAGATTCCTTGATCCACCACTACATGAATTCTTACCTACAGAGGAAGAAGACATTCAGGATTTAGCTAAGGAAATGGGAATCAGTTTTGAACATTTAAAATCAACTATTGAATCTTTACACGAATTTAACCCTATGATGGGACACAGAGGCTGTCGTCTTACTGTTTCATATCCTGAAATAGCTGAAATGCAAACAAGAGCTGTAATTGAAGCAGCAATCAAGGTTAAGAAGGATAAGGGATATAACATAGTTCCAGAAATAATGATTCCTTTAGTTGGTGAGGTTAAAGAATTAAAATATGTTAAAGATATTGTAGTTAAAACTGCAAATGAAATTATAGCTTCAGAAGGAATAGATTTAAAATATTTAGTAGGAACTATGATAGAAATACCAAGAGCTGCTCTAACAGCAGATGATATTGCAAAAGAAGCTGAGTTCTTCTCTTTTGGAACAAATGATTTGACTCAAATGACTTTTGGCTTCTCAAGAGACGATGCTGGTAAGTTCTTAAATAGCTACTATGAAAAGAACATTTATGAATCAGATCCATTCCAAAAACTAGATCAAACTGGAGTAGGAAAACTTGTTGAAATGGCAGTTAAGCTAGGTAAGAGTGCTAGAGAAAATATTAAGTTAGGAATCTGTGGTGAGCATGGTGGAGATCCTTCATCAGTTGAATTCTGTCACAATGTTGGATTAAACTATGTATCTTGTTCTCCATTTAGAGTACCTATAGCAAGACTTGCTGCTGCACAAGCACAAATTAGAAATCCAAGATAAACTTAAAAAGAAATAAGTATAAAATAAAGTCACCAATATAGGTGGCTTTATTTTATACTAAATTTATTATTAATATATTGGTTAAAGGAATCTACAAACTTAATTTGATCATCAATGTCCCTTAGTGATTTACTTAGAATATTTATAAAACTTTTCTTATTGCATTTATTTATGTTTTTATAGTAATCTCTAGATATTTTCCAGTATTTTTGGGGGAAGGCTAGATAACCTAATAAATAGCTGTATTCATTAACATTCAAAGGCTTTATTTCTTCATAGGCTTTCAGACATTCTAAAAGAATGTCTATATTCCAACTACTTCGTTCACGTCTTAAAACTCTTCTTAAAGAATAAGATAAATCGTAAATACAGTAATCGATTCTACATTTATCAAAATCTATTGTCCATAAGTTATCGTTTTTATCATAAATTAAATTTTTACTTACATAATCCATATGACAAAGAGAGATACTTAATTTATCAAAATCCGTTAAGTTTAGCGATGCCAAGGAAGCATTAGCTAAGTATAGAGCTTTTTCAAAATAATTTAAGTATATTTTAGAAAACATGTCTTTTTCTTTAAAAGCTAAATTTGAGTTTATAAGCAGATTTTCAAAGTGCTTATTTATGGATAAAAATAAATTGTTACATCCTTTTCTATAAGTACTTCCACTAACAGGGAAAAAACCTTTAGATAAAAAGTGCATATTGGCTAAATTTTTATAGGAATATAGAGTCTGGTTCTTTGAGGAATAATTACATTTAGGGCCATCAATCCATGGAGTTAATATAAAAAGCATATCTTCATATTCAACAAAGCGTCCCTTATCTTTATTTGGGAGTATTCTAGGGACATATATATTGTTTCTATAAAGCCATTCGATGGCTGAATAAACAAAAAGAAGTTCATCTTTGTCAAAATACACTTTTTTTAAGCAAAAATCACCATTAGAAGAGGTGATTTTATAAACAGCTCTTTGCTTATCAGTATCTTTAAATTTTATTGCTGTAACCTTAGAATTTTCTAGATTATAGTAAGGAAGAATATTTATTTTTACATTTTCCTCAGATAATAAATTAACATCATAGGAATTAGCGGGTAAGGGCATAACAACACCTCACTTAATAGAAATCTCATTATAAAGATATTATAAAAGTTTATATAATATACATTAAATTAAAAAGGATTTATCTTGTTAATATAGAAATACTAAAATATAGGATAAATTAGAGGCTTTATAATTTAGGAGGAGTTTCTAGATGAAAGTACGAGAGAGAATCCAAAATAATGAAAAACTAACCTTAATAAAGTATGCAACCTTTTCTAATAGTAGTTTAGGAAGAAAAGTAAAGGAAAAAGAAGATGATATAAGAACAGTATTTATGATTGATAGAGATAGAATTATACATAGCAAATCTTTTAGAAGATTAAAGCATAAGACACAAGTATATATAAAAACTTTTGGAGACCATTATAGAACTAGACTTACACATACTTTAGAGGTAGCCCAAATTGCAAAGACCATTGGGAAGGGTATAGGTCTAAATGAGGATCTGATAGAAGCAATTGCTTTAGGGCATGATATTGGCCATGTTCCTTTTGCGCATAATGGAGAAGATGTATTAAATAAGCTTAATCCAAATGGATTTAGACACAATGAAAATAGTGTAAGAGTTCTCACTAAAATAGAAAAGGGAGGAATAGGGCTTAACTTAACCTCGGAAGTATTAGATGGTATCTTACACCACAGTGGTTTTTCTAAATTATCTAATAAGGCATTTACACTTGAAGGACAAGTGGTTAGATATAGTGATAAAATTGCATATGTAAATCATGATATTGATGATTCTATAAGAGCAGGCTTACTTAATGAAAATTCTATTCCAGAGGAATATGTAAAGACTCTTGGAAAAACTCATGGAGAGAGAATAGGAAAGCTAGTTGAAGATTGTATATACAATACTTTAAATAATATTGAGAATAACAAAATACAAGTTTCACTAAGTGATGAAATTGAGAATTGTCTTTCTGGATTGAGAAACTTTATGTTTAAGAATATATACAATGGAGAAATTCTAAAAAAGGAACGAGATAAAGCCAAATTTGTACTGGAACAGGTATATTTATACTTTTTAAATAATCCAAATAAAATGCCGGAGTTTTATAGAAGTATAGTTGAAGAAGAAGGGCTTTACACAGGAGTAACTGATTATATTGCAGGTATGAGTGATGACTACTGTTTATGCTTATTTAATGATTTATTTGTGCCTAAATTGGTTATTTTCTAATTTAAAGTATAATATTTACAAGTATAGGTAAAATATATTTGTCAATAGTAATTAAAGAATATAAAAAATTGAAGGATATTTGTATTTTATAAAGAATATAATAAAAGATGAATATAAGGCAATAAAAAAATATATATATTAAAGAAGGAAAATAAGTTTTTTTGTCGAATATAAATAAGGTTCGTGTAAAAATTATTAAACAGGTGGTAATGCTTCATTGATAAGTGAAGAAATAATTCAGAGAATTAAAGATGAAAATGACATAGTTGATGTAGTATCAGAAACTGTTAAGTTAAAAAAAGCCGGGAGAAACTATTTAGGACTTTGTCCATTTCATCATGAAAAAACTCCTTCTTTTAGTGTTTCTCAAGAAAAACAAATTTATAAATGTTTTGGGTGTGGAGAAGTAGGTAATTCTATTACCTTTATAATGAAAACTAAAAATCTACCCTTTATTGAAGCAGTAAAATATTTAGCAGAGAAAGCAAATATAAATATTGAGTCTACTTATGGTAAAGAAAATCCTAAAATTAAAGAGAAGAATTTAAGACTCTATGAAATAAATACAGAAGCTGCAAAATTTTATTTTAAAAATTTGCAAGGAAATAAAAAAGTTATAGAGTATTTTATGAGAAGAGGATTAGTTAATAAAACCATAAGGAAATTTGGATTAGGATATGCTGAAGAAGGGTGGAAAAATCTTATATTTTATTTGAAAAAAAAGGGTTATACTGAATTAGATTTACTGAATGCTGGGTTAATCATTAAGGGTAATAATAATTCTTATTATGACAGATTTAGAAGCAGGGTTATTTTCCCGGTATTTGATATTAAAGGAAGGGTCATAGGTTTTGGGGGAAGAGTTTTAGACGATTCTAAGCCTAAATATTTAAATTCTCCAGAGACTGAGGTTTTTAAAAAGGGTATAAATCTATATGCTTTAAACTTTGCAATTAAAGATAATAAAGATAGAACTATGATTATTGTAGAAGGCTATATGGATTGTATATCTTTACATCAATATGAAATAACTAATGTTGTAGCTTCACTAGGAACTGCATTAACCGTTGAACAAGCAAAGCTTTTAAAAAGGTATGCTGACAAAATTATAATTTCCTATGATTCTGATTTAGCAGGACAAAGTGCAACAAGTAGAGGATTAGAAATATTAAGGAAAGAAGGCTTTGAAATAAATGTATTATTACTTCCGGAAGGCAAAGATCCGGATGAATATATTAGAAATAATGGGAAAGAAGCTTTCTTAACTTTGATAAATAATTCTATACCATTTTTAGAGTATAAAATTAAAGCTGCAAGAAATGGCCTGGATTTAAGAAATAAAGAAATGAT
Source organism: Clostridium homopropionicum DSM 5847 (assembly GCF_001263795.1). Taxonomy (GTDB): domain Bacteria; phylum Bacillota; class Clostridia; order Clostridiales; family Clostridiaceae; genus Clostridium_H; species Clostridium_H homopropionicum. Next base: position 92,334 of record NZ_LHUR01000010.1, on the reverse strand, counting down.
GATAAAATATATGGAAAAAGTATGCGAAATAGTATCTGACTTAGATCCAATTGAAAGGGATGTATATATTAAAAAAGCTTCAGAAGAAACAGGTATAAAAGAGCAGGCAATTTACGACTTACTAAATGAAAGAAACAAAAAAAATGTAAATAAACTGAAAAAAACGTATATTATGGATAAAATTGGACAAAATTTATATTTAGAACCGGCTTATATTAAAGCGGAACGAAATTTACTTAAAATGATGCTTGAAAATATAAATAACTACACTTATGTTATAGAAAATATTAATGAAGATGATTTAATATTAGATGCTCATAAGAAAATATTCAGCTTGATAAAACAATTTATTGAAGAAGATGTTGAGAATATAAGTGAACATATTGAAGCAAATTGCAATACTTTAGAAAGTTCAAAAGAATGGATTAGTATTCGACATTCAGAAGTTTTATATGGCGATAATTATAGAGAATTGATTAGAGATTATATTAGAGAAATAAAAAAATCTAAGCTAGAGGAGTCGAAGAAGGAAATCATGATTAAAATTAAGGAATATGAGGACCAAGGTTTGTTTAAAGAATCTTTGCGACTTGTAAAAGAACTCGATTTAATACAAAAGGCAATAATGGAAATAAGTCTTACAGAGAGGAGGTAGCAGCATGGTAGAAAACAAAAAGATTGATAATTCTAAGAAGGTCAATATAAAAGACAACAGTGAAAAAATGAAAATAATAAAGAATCTAATTGATAGAGGAAAGAAAAATGGAAGTTTATCCTACAAAGAAATCATGGATGAATTAGACAGTGTAGAATTAAATCCTGATCAAATAGAAAAAATTTATACTGTACTTGAATCTATGGACATAGAGATAATTGGCGACATGAAGGATATGGAGATAGAAGTAGAAGTAGAAGAAGAGATTGATCTTTCTGTTCCAGAAGGTATCTCTATTGATGATCCTGTAAGAATGTATTTAAAAGAAATAGGTAAAGTACCCCTACTTTCTCCAGAAGAGGAAATTGAACTTGCTAAAAAAATAGAAAATGGAGATATGAGTTCCAAAAAGAAATTGGCTGAAGCTAATTTAAGATTAGTTGTTAGTATAGCTAAAAGGTATGTAGGAAGAGGAATGCTATTTTTAGACCTAATTCAAGAAGGAAATTTAGGTTTAATTAAAGCAGTAGAAAAATTCGATTATAGAAAAGGGTATAAATTTAGTACTTATGCAACTTGGTGGATTAGGCAGGCAATAACTAGAGCCATTGCAGATCAAGCAAGAACTATTAGAATTCCTGTTCACATGGTTGAAACAATAAACAAACTAATTAGAGTTTCAAGACAACTGCTTCAAGAGCTAGGTCGTGAACCTTTGCCAGAAGAAGTTGCTGAGATAATGGAAATGCCTGTAGATAAGGTTAGAGAAATTATGAAAATAGCTCAAGAACCTGTTTCTTTAGAAACTCCTATAGGCGAAGAAGAAGATAGCCACTTAGGCGATTTTATTCCTGATGATGAAGCACCAGCACCAGCGGAAGCAGCAGCTTTTACCATGTTAAAGGAACAACTTATAAATGTACTTGATACACTTACTCCAAGGGAGGAAAAAGTATTAAGATTGAGATTTGGTCTTGATGATGGAAGAGCTAGAACTTTAGAAGAGGTTGGTAAAGAATTTAATGTTACAAGAGAAAGAATAAGACAAATAGAGGCTAAAGCCTTAAGAAAGCTGAGACATCCGAGCAGAAGCAAAAAGCTAAAAGACTATTTAGATTAATTTATATAAAAGGAGTAGAGGTTAACTTTGCTCCTTTTTTATGATATAATATTTTAAAGAGGTGATAGAGTGGAAATATTTAGAGCAAGCAAAGGTATAGGACATTTTTTCGTTGTTCTACTAATAATAGTTTCAAATTTAGGAATTTTATTGCTTAGTAAATTAATTGATTTATATGTAATATTATCTCTAATAAAAATATTTCTCATAGTATTTAATATTTATGCAATCTACTATTTCCTTTTAGCTATTTCTTTAAAGTATAAGATTGATGATGAAAGCTTATCCATTATAGGCATATGGGGTTTAAAAAAAGTTATCATACCTTTTAATAAGATAGAAGCTTATAAATCCTCTCTTGGTATACTAAATGGAGTAAAGCTGTCAGGTATAGGGAAAAATAAATTTGCCTTTGGAAGATACGTTTTAGATAAAATAGGAACCACTAGAATGTTTGTAACGAATAATCAAACAGTGGTTTACCTAAAGGCGGAAGAAATTAATTTTGGAGTATCACCTGAAGAAATGGAAAGGTTTACAAAAGCTTTAGAAAAGAAAAATATACCTAAGGTTGATTGGGAAAATGTTAAGAAGAAAGAAGTAAGTTTGCATAAGGATAGACGCTTTATGCTTCCTTTTATATTAGTAAGTATAATTATAGTGCTGCAAACCCTAATACCTTTAATTTTATACATAAAAGGATTACTTCCAAATGAAATCCCTTTAAGCTTTAATGATCAATTCCAGCCGCTGAAAATGGGAACTGCAAGACAATTTGCTTCAAAGCAAACAACATATGGAGTATTAAATATGGCTATCTTACTTTGCATGTACTACGCAGCTCATTTCCATGCAAAATATGATAGGAAAACTGCTCAAACATATATATATGTATCCTTAGCAGTCTCATCAGTATTTTTTTTAATGTTAATTAAGACTATTTTTAGGTTTGTTATATAGGAGATTAATAAATGAATATAAGCACTAGACTTAAGGCTATAGCATCACTTGTGGATAAATGTGATAAGCTTGCTGATATTGGGACAGACCATGGATATTTACCAATATATTTAATAGAAAATCACGTTTGTAAAAAAGCTATTGCATCTGATATAAATAAAGGGCCTGTTGAAAGAGCAAAGGAAAATATCGTAAAAGAAGGCTTAGAAGATAATATTTCCTGCAGACTAGGTCCAGGAATGAAGACAATAAAACCACATGAGGTGGATTGTGCTATTATTGCTGGGATGGGTGGAAATTTAATAAGAGATATAATTGAACAAGATAAAGAAGTATTTAAAAGTCTACAGTATTTAATACTACAGCCTGTTCAAAATCCAGATGTACTTAGAAAATATATTTATGACAGTGGATATGAAATTATAGAAGAAGAACTATGTATTGATGAAAATAAATACTATGAAATTATTAAAGTCAAATATGGTGAAAAATCACAGAAACCCGATCCTATATACTATGAAATTAGCAGTAAATTAATTGAAAGGAAACATCCTCTCATAAAAGAGTATATTGATTTTAAAATAAATAAATATAATAATATTTTAAGCTATATATCTGAAGACACAGCTTTAGCTGATGAGAGAAAGATACAATTAAAGCATAAGATAAATAAACTGGAGGAGAAGCTAGAATGCCTTTAAAAGTTAAGGATATAAAAAATATTATTGAAGGATTTGCTCCTGTAAGATTAAAGGAAAGTTATGATAATGTTGGACTTATGGTAGGAGATTTAGATGCAGAGGTTACTTCTATCCTTATAGCCTTAGATTGTACTTTAGAGGTTATAGAAGAGGCAATAGCAAAGAAATGCAGCTTAATTATAACTCATCATCCTTTGCTATTTATAAAACCATCTACAATAACTACAGAAACCTTAACAGGTAAGAAGGTAATACAGCTTATAAAAAATAATATTAATTTATATTCAGCACATACAAATTTAGATTCTGTAGAGGGCGGAATTAACGACAGCTTAATGAAGATTTTAGGATTTGAGCAATATGATATAATTGAGATTTCTAAAAATATAAACTCGCAGGAAGAGAAAAGTGGTATTGGAAGAATAGCTGTTTTAAACAAACCTACTACCTTATTAGAATTAAGTAAAAAAATTAAGGAAACCTTAGAGCTGCCCTTTGTAAGGTATAGTGGTAAAGAATCTTTAGAAATAAATAAAGTGGCAATAATTAATGGAAGCGGACAAGATTATTTTCATCTTGCTAAAAAACTAGGAGTTGACTGCATCATTACTGGGGATACTACATATCATTATGTAAGTGACTTTAGAGAAGAAGGCATTGGAATAATAGATGCAGGACACTTCGGAACTGAATGGCTGCCTTATAAAAAAATAGGAGTTATTATTAGTGAAAAGCTAAAAGATATGGGATTTAGTAATCAGATTATCTTTTCAAATATAAATAAAGAACCTTACAACATCATTTAGTAAATATTATTTTAAACGTAATTATGCAAATTATTACTAGCCTGGAATTAAAAATAATTTGATTTTTATATTATATTATGTTAATATGAATTTTGCGAGTAAGCCAGATGGTCGCTGCTGCATAAAAGCAGGAGAGGAAAGTCCGAGCTCCATAGGGCAGGGTGCTGGGTAACACCCAGTGAAGGCAACTTCAAGGAAAGTGCAACAGAGATATACCGCCTAAGTTTATAGGAATACATTCTAACAAGTTAGAATGCATAAGTTCCACAAGCCAAATCATAGATTTGGAGTGTCACTTAGGTAAGGGTGGAAAGGCGAGGTAAGAGCTCACCAGCGCACTGGCGACTGTGCGGCTATGTAAACCCCATCTGGAGCAAGATCGAATAGGAAGACGTAAGGGGCTGCCCGTCCCGTCTTCGGGTAAGATCGCTTGAGTCTATTGGTAACAATAGACCTAGATAGATGACCGTCTAATACAGAACTCGGCTTATAGGTTTAGTCGCATATTGAAAACACAACCTTTGAAGGTATGTGTTTTATTTTTTTTGCTTGCAAAAATTTAATTATTTTACTATAATTAATTAAAAATATTTTTGCAATTCAGGCAGAGTAGGTATATGTGCGTTAAGTGCTGGTAGAACGGGAAGTTGTCTACTTGACGAAAAATGGAGTTTCCATTTGCGGTACATATATTGCATTCCGCTGCCATTAAAGGGACAAGTATTACCCTCTTTTTGGCATATTGCATTTAAGAAAGGAGGGTGTTATTTTGAACAAGGTCAATAAAATAGTCTATTTAGGGCTGCTCATATGCTTAGAGGTTATCTTTACTAGATTTTTATCTATACAGACACCGATTATTAGGGTAGGCTTTGGGTTTTTGCCAATTGCAGCTGCAGGTATATTATTAGGACCACTTTGGGCCGGAATTGCAGCAGCTATAGCAGATATTTTAGGAATGATGATTTTCCCAAAGGGAGCATATTTTCCTGGATTTACTGTAAGTGCTTTTGTTAGTGGATTGATATATGGTATTGCTTTTTATAAGAAGCCTATATCATTATTTAGAAGCACCATAGCAGTTGTAGTTATCATTGTAATTATAGACTTGTTTATGAATACTTATTGGCTTACTATAATTACAGGAAAAGCAGCAAAGGTAATTTTGTATCCAAGACTAATAAAAACAATTATAATGCTGCCTATACAGACAGTTCTAATCTTTTCCTTATGGAAAGTGATAGAAAAATTAGACTTCTTAAGGAATTTTAAAAGAGCACAAAACTAAAATCAGCACTTGGAGCTAATAAAGAAGCTTCCAAGTGTTTTTTATACCCCATTAATTATCGCTAGCCTCACGTATATAAAATGGGGAGGGGTAAATATGAGAGTAAATAAAATAATAGAAATGAATAAACATTATGAACACAGAGGAGAAATCGAGTTTAAACCTAAGAAGGATAATTCTAATAATGAGAATATATCCTTTTCTGAAATCTTAAATAAAAACATGAAAAAGATTGAGAGAAAGATATCCACCCAAAGTTGAAGAATTAAAAGAAGAAACTAAATAAAATAAAAATCTTTTAAAAGGGTCATTTGAGAATAAAACACTTCTATTCATATGATCCTTAAATTTTATATTACTATATCTTCATATGTTCTTCATAATAAATTGATATTATATTACAAGCATTCTATTAAAAACTTAAACATTAAAAGGAGGAAGGAATGAAAAGGATACTGATGAAAAAACTTCTGAGATGCTTTATTTTAGTTTTTATTTTAGCAATTTCACTACATAAACCAGTTTTAGCTGACCCGCCAGCTGAACAAAGAGGGAATCAAAGATTTGAAATAGAACAAAATATCGAGAAGCTAGATATGCAAATAGAAGAAGTGATGGGTAAAATAAAAGAGAATAATGATAAAATTGCTAGGATACAGGAAAATAAAAAATCTACAGAAGCAGAATTTGAGAAGGCAGAAGAAGAAGTTAGAAATGAGCAAGAATTATATAATGAAAGAATACGAGTTATGTACATGAATGGATCTGTAGGATATTTAGATGTAATTCTTGGTGCAGAAAACCTAAGTGACCTATTTCAAAAAATTGAGGCTGTTAAAAAGATAACTCAGTTGGATAAAGAATTAGTTCAAGAATTAAAAGAAAAACAGGAATATTTAAAGAGTAAAAGAGATGAATTAAATAAGCAGCAGGATGAGCTAGTAGAATTGAATAAGGAAAATAATGAAAAATTAAATAATTTAAAAACTAAAAAGAATGAACAGAAGAACCTAATTGCAGAAGCAGAAAGACAAGACAGGTTAAATGCAGCTTCTTTTGAGGCAAGTCAAAGCCAAGTTGATAAAACTTTACAAGGTATAATGTCTAATAAAAAGGCATCAGAAGCTAAGGTTAGGTTATCAAGAGGAGGCACAGGAGTTTCTAGTAGCGAAATAATAGCTTATGCATCAAAATTTTTAGGTACACCATATTTGTGGGGCGGAACAACACCAGAAGGTTTTGATTGTTCTGGATTTACTCAATATGTGTACAAGCATTTTGGAATATCCTTAGGAAGAACTACAAAGGATCAAATATACGATGGTGTTGGAGTTTCAAGAGATCAGCTTCAACCGGGAGATTTGGTTTTTTATGGGAAAGGTGGAGTGCCAAGCCATATGGGTATTTATATTGGCAACGGAATGTACATACATGCTCCAAGAACAGGAGAGGTTATTAAAATTTCATCCTATGGAAGAGCAGACTATATAACAGCTAGGAGAATCATAAGATAGAGGGACAGAATATTTTCTGTCTCTTTTTTTTGCACTTATAAGAAATTACTATAGGTTTATTAAAATTTTAGAAATATTTTTTTGTAATAATTTAAATTCTAAAGTAAATAATAAGTTTTGGGACAAAAAATAAATTTTTAGGAGGAAGAAATTATGCCAGTTACAATGAATATGCCAACAGTATCACTTATATCAGGTGGTAATCCTTATCAAGCTTGTATTGATGCATGCATGAAATGCGCTCAAATATGTGAAGAATGTTTTGATTTATGTCTATTAGAAGCTGATGTAAAAGCAAGAAAGGATTGTATTAAAAGTCTTCAAGATTGTGCTGAAATTTGTTCAACAGCTGCTTGCTTTATGTCAAGAGGAAGTGGAAGTATAAAAGCAATATGCAATGTATGTTCTACAATATGTGATAGATGTGCTACTGAATGTGATATTTTTAGTGATCAACATTGTAAAGCTTGTGCAGATACCTGTAGACAATGTGCAACAGAATGCAAAAACATGGCAAGTATGTAATAGCTTATAATGGTAACTAAGTAAATTATAATGCATAATGAAATGAGCCTAAAGCCTTTGAAAAAGTAATAGAACGTAGGTGGATTTGTGAAAGTACAAATATGTCTACGTTCTCAAATTAGATAAATGTTTTTCCAGTACATATATTACAATTAATATAAATGTTAAGATAGTATAAAAATCTTCATATAATCTTCATATAATTTAATTATTATGTATCTATAGAAAAAATAAAATAGTTTAAGGAGTTTGATTATATGAAGAAAACTAAAAAAATAGTAGCAATAATTGTTGCTTCAATAGTATTACTATCCTTAGCAGGTTGCAATAGAAGGATAACTGGAAGTAAAGAAGCAGACAATGCTTTAACAGCTTTTAACGAAATTGTTAAAGCTTACCCAGAAAATAAGGGTTTTCATAGTGCATTGCAGCACTGGGGCTTTAAACTTCCAACAGGAGAAAAGTTTGAATGGAGCAAGGATATGTCATCAAACAAAGCAGATTTTGCAATGGTAATGCTTGCAGATCCATTAATTAAAGCAGGATTAGATGTAAATAAACTTGATAAGAATGAATGGTTATATGAACCAGCTGGTAAAGATGATAAAGGACAAGATTTACCAAACCGCTTAATTAAGCCATTTAACGTAAGTGATAAAAAGGAAGCTTCCAATGGATCAGAGGATTCTATGAGAAGACTTTTAAAGGTTGATCCAAACATTGTAAAGTATCATAAAAATCAACAACATTATGGATTAAAGCTTGGAGATGGAAATGAGGTACAATGGACTGAAACCATGGGATTAAATGATGCAGATATGATATTTGTTCTTAAAGCTGAGCCGCTTGTAAAAGCAGGATTAGACATAAATAAACTTCAAGGAAGTGGATGGGTATTTAAGGAAGCAAGTAATGATGATATGGGCATAGGACCAAATCCAGACCAAATAGTAAAGATTTTTGATATAAAGAAATAAAAATATTTACCTTTTAAATATTATAAATATTTCTCTTGACAGTTTTTGATGAAGGGAATATATTATAAGTATACCACCCCCACATAGGGAGGGGGTGGTAGTGGAGGAGGATATTTATGAACGAAGAAAAAAAGAAAGCCCTGGTATCATTAAAGACTGCTAAGGGACAAATAGAGGGAATCATCAAAATGCTCGAAGACGGTAGATATTGTGTTGATATTTCTAATCAAATTATTGCAGCGCAGGCTCTGTTAAAAAAGGCAAATATGCTAATCTTAAAGCAGCATATGCATCATTGTGTAAAAGATGCTGTAAAGGAAGATAAAGCTGATGAAAAGATAGATGAAATAATAGATATTTTAGAAAAAATTATTAAAAAATAAATTTTAGGGAGGTAATGTACTATGTTAGATTCTTTAAAAAACTATTTTAAAAAATCTATAAAAAAAATGGCAGAAGAAAATAGTAAAACTTTTGGTAATGGTAAAATGGATTGTTGTGATTTGAATAGAGCAAATAATGCAGTAAAGAAACAAAATAATAGTGGTAAATAACCAAAAAGAGGTGGAGGTTTTGGATAAAAATCTTAAAATAGAAGGAATGACTTGTGCGGCCTGCGCAAAGGCTGTAGAAAGAGCATCTAAGAAGTTACAAGGTGTTAATGAAGCAAATGTTAACTTTGCTACAGAAAAACTTACTATAAATTTTGATGAAACAAAAGTTTCTATACCAGATATTCAGGCTGCTATTGAAAAAGCAGGTTACAAGGCTCTTGTTGAAGCAAATATAAAATCATTAAAAATAGAAGGAATGACCTGTGCTGCTTGTGCTAAGAATATCGAAAGAGTTACAAAAAAATTAGATGGTGTTGTAGAATCAAATGTAAATTATGCAACTGAAAAACTAAATATAACCTATGAGCCTTCTAAAGTTAGAGTTTCAGATATTAAAAAAGCAGTAGAAAAGGCTGGATATAAAGCTATTGAAGAAGAAGTAAATGTAGATACAGATAAGGAAATGAAAGAGAAAGAAATAAAGTTGCTTTGGAAAAAGTTTATTATTTCTGTGATTTTTTCAGTACCACTTCTAGTTATAACAATGGGGCATATGTTTGGTGAAGCTATTGGATTTCAACTTCCGCAGTTCATAGATCCAATGATGAATCCAAGGACCTTTGCTATAGTACAATTGATTCTTGTATTGCCGGTTATTATAGCTGGGCATAGATTTTTTACAGTTGGTTTTAAATCTTTAATTAGAAGAAGTCCTAATATGGATTCTTTAATTGCTATGGGTACCAGCGCAGCATTCTTGTATGGAATATTTGCTATAGTACAGATTTTTAAAGGTAATATAGACTATGCTTATGATTTATATTTTGAATCAGCAGCAGTAATTATTACTCTTATTACACTGGGTAAATATTTAGAAGCTGTTACAAAAGGAAAAACTTCTGAAGCAATAAAGAAGCTCATGGGACTTGCACCCAAAACAGCCATAATAATAAGAGACGGTAAAGAAGTAGAGACTCCTATTGAAGAAGTTGAGGTTGGAGATATAATACTTGTTAAACCAGGTGAAAAGATGCCTGTTGATGGTGAAGTGATAGAAGGTATGACCTCTGTAGATGAATCAATGCTAACTGGAGAGAGTATACCTGTAGAAAAGAATGTAGGAGATAAAATAATAGGTGCAAGTATAAATAAGAATGGTTCAATTAAGTATAAAGCTACTAGAGTTGGTAAAGATACTGCTTTAGCTCAAATTATAAAACTAGTAGAGGATGCTCAAGGGTCTAAAGCTCCAATTGCAAAAATGGCTGATATTATTTCTGGGTACTTTGTTCCTGTAGTTATAAGCATTGCTCTTATTTCAGCATTTGCTTGGTATATGTCAGGAGAAACTGGAGTATTTTCTCTAACAATATTTATTTCAGTACTTGTTATTGCATGTCCATGTGCATTGGGACTTGCAACTCCAACAGCTATTATGGTTGGTACAGGTAAGGGTGCAGAATATGGAATTCTAATAAAGAGCGGTGTGGCATTAGAAACTGCTTATAAAATAAAAACTATTGTATTTGATAAAACAGGTACTATTACTGAGGGTAAGCCGAAAGTAACAGATATAGTTGTTACAGAGGAAATAACTAAAGAATATTTATTACAATTAGCTGCATCAGCAGAAAAAGGTTCAGAACATCCTCTTGGAGAAGCTATTGTAAAAGAGGCTGAAGAAAAAGAGGTAGAATTCAAGAAGCTTGACTTCTTTAAAGCTATACCAGGGCATGGAATTGAAGTTAAGATAGATGGCAAAACTATACTATTGGGAAATAGAAAACTTATAGCTGAAAGCAATATATCATTTGAAAATCTAGAAGAAACTTCACATAAGCTAGCTGAAGAGGGTAAGACTCCAATGTATGTAGCTATTGACGGTAAGATGGCAGGAATTATTGCAGTAGCTGATATAGTAAAAGAAAATAGCAAAAAGGCTATCGATAAGCTTCATAAAATGGGTATTGAAGTTGCCATGATTACTGGAGATAACAAGAGAACTGCAGAAGCTATAGGAAAGCAGGTTGGAATTGATAGAATATTAGCTGAAGTTCTTCCACAAGATAAAGCAAATCAAGTGAAAATACTTCAAGGGGAAGGTAATAAAGTTGCTATGGTTGGGGATGGTATAAATGATGCTCCAGCTCTAGCACAAGCAGATATAGGTATTGCGATAGGCTCAGGTACAGATGTTGCCATGGAATCCGCTGATATAGTTCTTATGAGAAGTGATCTTATGGATGTTCCAACAGCTATACAATTAAGTAAGAAAACTATATTAAACATTAAAGAAAACTTATTTTGGGCATTTGGATATAACACTCTGGGCATACCTGTAGCTATGGGAATACTATATATATTTGGAGGACCACTTCTAAACCCAATTATAGCAGCAGCAGCAATGAGTTTTAGCTCAGTATCCGTTTTATTAAATGCTTTAAGATTAAAGGGATTTAGACCAAATTAGTCAAAATAAATTATTTAAATAAATAACTTTTAGGAGGAGTAAAAAATGAAAAAGAAAATATTAATTGAAGGTATGAGCTGCGGACATTGTGTTAAACACGTTAAGGATGCATTAAGTGAACTTAATGGTGTTACAAATGTAGATGTAAATTTAGATTCAAAGACAGCTATACTTGAATCTAACCTAGATGTAAAAGATGAAGAAATTAAATTTGCTGTTGATGATGCAGGATATGATGTAGTTGGAATAGAAAACCTATAATTATCTTTTAAAAGTCTGAAATAAATATTTCAGGCTTTTCTGTTTTCTTCATATGTTCTTCATAAGAATTATGTAAAATTTATTTAAAGCATTAGCTTTAAAATGAAGTAGACATATTGGAGGGATTAGTATGAATTGTCATTCAGATAATAAAGGAAAACAAGGTGCTCACAATCATAGTCCATTAAAGCATATGCTGCATATGATTCTATGCTGCGGGTTACCTATAGTTATAATAGGAGTTCTGCCATTAGTTGCTAGGTTCAGTCCTACAGTTGCTAAAGGGCTTGGATCAATAGCGCCGTTTATATGTCCATTGATGATGCTAGCAATGATACCAATGATGCTTGGAAATAATAAGAAAAGAAGCTGTTGCAGCAATGAAAATGAAAAACTTGATAAAAGCATAGAACTAAATAAGCCTGTAGAATAATAAATAGAAAATAACAAATACTACCTTAGAATAAAAGGTAGTATTCGTTTATGTACGAATAAGTAAAATATGTAGATATAGATGATGGAGAAACAATAATAGAGTCCGTTAGAGAACTTCAAAAAAGGTACCATAATCCTATTGCAATAGAGGTTTTGCCGCTTAAAAACTACTATAAAGCAGAGGAATATCACCAAAAGTATTTGGATAAAGACCCTGGAGGTTACTGTCATATTGGTATAGACAAATTTGAAAAAGCTAAGAATGCAACTTATCATAAATTATAATTATTATTCTTAAGCTTCAAATAGGATAAGAACCCCTATTGAAGCTTAAGAGTTTTTTATATTTTGGATAAAACTTGAATTGTTTTATACTTTGTCATTTTGATTTTTGGGAGTTATTTGTTCTTTTATATCCTTAACATCTTTTCTTACTTCTTCTATTAAGGTAAATTTTTCTGTGAGTTCTTCAATTATATTTTGATAATTTTTCTCTCTTTCTTCTTGCTTTAGGTCACGCTTTTCCTGAGCTTTTAATATATAGAATATAAGCGCTACCGATAGAGCAGCCCAAACACCTTGAGATGAAGCAAGTTTTATTAATTCACTTTCCACTAGTTCCACCTCCATTTTAATAGTTTGTTATAGCTACATTAATGAAGCTATAAGTAATAGAGGTAAGAATTTTAAAACTTTCCTTCAATATTATTTATATGAATAGAATCAATTTTAGTTTATTAAAATTACTGTTATAATATAAATATAATAAATATTATTAATAAAAAAAGACAGGGTTATGTAAAATGAAAAAGGTAATTTTATTGCTAAGTATAGAGGAATTTTAATTTTACTATTTAAAAAAATAAATTTTAATATATAATTATATATAGTGGTTTTATAAATCTATCTACAGAAAAGGAGAGGTTATTATGGATGTAGCAATGAATTATGCACTAGTAGCTTTAGGAATAATAGAAATAGTATTAGGAATTAACATGGATAAATTCACTAGAAATAAATACTCATCACAAAAAGTGAAGGATATAGAGGGACTAATAAAGTGGGAAAAGTTCACTAGTATTATTTTAGGTATTTGTATACTAATAATGGCTTTTGTTGGATTAATGGGTAGTTATGAACAATACAGTAACATATTTATAATGATCATACTTGCTTTATTAATAATAACTTTCTTTGGGAAAAGAAGATTTATTTAAAGTCACCATTGTATTGCTATTATAATTTTATTATAATAGTAAACGATTAATCTAAAACTAAATATGAGTTCGGATGATAATAACGGGAGAGAGATGAATTTTTCATCCACCGAAGAGGAAAAACTTTCAGGTAGTTTATTTAACTGATGACCGTTATTGGACGAGCCTCTGGAGAGATCCATTTAGTTGGGCACCGAAGGAGAAAAACAGCATTAATGTATGATGCTGTTGAAACTCTCAGGTAAAAGGACAGAGGATAGAATTATTAGAGAATAATTCAAGTTCTCCTCCGTTCTAATTAATAATAATTATCAGGAGGAATTTTTTATGTCAAAATTACTAGAAGTTTTTAACAAAATTGATTCAGTTGTATGGGGACCACCTCTATTAATTCTATTAGTTGGTACAGGTATTTACTTAACCATTAGACTTGGTTTATTACAAGTTATTAGATTACCTTTAGCCTTAAAATATGTCTTTGGAAAAGATGATGAGCTGGAGGAAGAGGGGGATGTTTCTAGTTTTGGTGCTTTGTGTACTGCTTTATCAGCTACTATAGGAACAGGTAATATAGTAGGAGTTGCAACAGCAATTCAAGTAGGGGGACCAGGAGCATTATTTTGGATGTGGATGGCTGCTTTTTTTGGTATGGCCACTAAATATGCAGAAGGGTTACTTGCCATCAGATTTAGAGTTACTGATGAAAATGGACAAATGGCTGGTGGACCTATGTACTATATAGAAAGAGGTCTTGGAAACAAATGGCTGGCTAAAATGTTTGCTATTTTTGGGGTAGCAGTAGCCTTCTTTGGGATAGGAACATTCCCGCAAATAAATGCTATAACTCAGGGTGTAAAACTTACCTTTAATATACCTATTATTATTACAGCTTTAGTAATAACAATTATAGTAGCTTTAGTTACTTTAGGTGGTATTAAAAGTATAGCAGCTGTTTCAGAAAAGATTGTTCCGCTTATGGCCATATTTTATATTGTTGGATCTATTACAATATTAATTGCTAACGCAGGAGCTTTACCTGAAACAATTAAAATGGTAATAGAGGGAGCGTTTACTACAACTGCAGCAGCAGGAGGTTTTGCTGGAGCAGGAGTAATGCTTGCTATAAGAAGTGGTGTTGCAAGAGGCGTATTTTCTAATGAATCAGGACTTGGTAGTGCACCGATTGCAGCAGCAGCGGCTAAAACAAAATCTTGTGTTCGTCAAGGACTTATATCTATGACTGGTACATTTTTTGACACTATTGTAATTTGTACCATGACAGGACTTGTGTTAATTTCTACTGGAGTGTGGAATTCTGGATTAAAGGGAGCAGCTATGACAAATCAAGCCTTTAGAACAGGATTATCTTCAATGCCTTATATAGGAGAATTGATTGTTACAGTAGGACTTATATTCTTTGCCTTTACAACAATCTTAGGATGGAATTATTACGGAGAAAGATGTGCTGTTTATCTTTTTGGAGTAAAAGGTATTATACCTTATAGAATAATTTATATTGGACTTGTTGCTGTAGGTGCATTTCTAAAACTTGATCTTATATGGATACTTGCAGATATTGTTAATGGACTAATGGCAATACCAAACTTAATTGCAATTGTAGGACTAAGTGGAATCATAGTTAGTGAGACAAGGCAGTTTTTTAAAGAATTGAAAATGAAATAACGAAATAATTAATATATTATAATAAATTCAATAATAAGGGTTAATATTCGTGATGGAACGAATATTAACCCTTATTTTGTTTTTGTAAACGTTGGCTTAAACATGATTTTGGGAATTTATTTATGAATTATCAAGTTCTAAATAATTCATTTTCATAATAAACTATTAAAAAAATAGGCACATAATTATCGATTTATCAATAATATAATATAAAAAATGATAAATTATCAAAAAACCTCTTGCTATTGTTTCTTGAAAATGATATATTCTTTATAACAAATAAAGCTAATGAATTTTGATATTTTTATTAGGAATGTTAGGATATCAAAATTTTAAAATATTAACTTATTACTTTAAATCAAGGAGGAGGAAATATTATGAGACAAGTAGCTATTTATGGAAAAGGTGGAATTGGAAAATCAACCACAACACAAAATTTAACAGCAGGTTTAGCTGAAATGGGAAAAAAAGTAATGGTAGTAGGCTGTGACCCTAAAGCAGACTCAACAAGACTTCTTTTAGGTGGACTAGCACAAAAGACTGTATTAGATACCTTAAGAGAAGAAGGCGATGATATTGAATTAGATGCAATATTGAAGGAAGGCTATGGTTCAATAAAATGTGTTGAATCAGGTGGACCTGAACCAGGAGTTGGATGTGCAGGTAGAGGTATAATAACTTCAATCAGTATGCTCGAAAATTTAGGAGCTTATGAAGCTGATTTAGATTATGTTTTTTATGATGTATTAGGAGACGTTGTATGTGGAGGATTTGCAATGCCGATCCGTGAAGGTAAGGCTCAAGAAATTTATATAGTAGCCAGTGGAGAAATGATGGCATTATATGCTGCCAACAATATTGCAAAAGGTATTCAAAAATACGCAAATACAGGTGGAGTTAGATTAGGTGGAATTATTTGCAACAGTAGAAAAGTTGATAACGAGAGAGAATTATTAGAAGCTTTTGCAACTGAATTAGGAAGTCAATTAATTCATTTTGTACCACGTGACAATCAAGTTCAAAGAGCAGAAATTCATAAAAAGACTGTTATAGATTTCTCTCCAGAAGCTGAACAAGCTGATGAGTATAGAGCACTTGCTAAAAAGATAGAAGAAAATAAAATGTTTGTTATTCCAAAACCAATGACTCAAGACAGACTAGAAGAAATCTTAATGGCACATGGACTTATGGATATTTAACCAAAATAATATTTAAAATATTAAAAAATAGGGGGTTAATTAATATGTTAATGATTAGAGCAATCGTAAGACCAGAAAGAGTTGAGCACATACTTTCAGAACTTTCAGATGCAGGTTTCCCAGCTGTAACAAAAATTGATGTTGTAGGAAGAGGAAAGCAAAGAGGAGTAAAGGTTGGAGACATTCATTATGATGAAATACCAAAAGATATGTTAATGATAGTAATCAAGGATGAAGATAAGGATGACTTAATAAGTTTAATAGTAAGAAATGCAAAAACTGGAGAAAAAGGTGCTTTTGGAGACGGAAAAATATTCATAACAGAAGTAAAAGAGGCTTACACTATTAGTTCAAATACTAAAGGACTATAGGAGGATCAGTTATGAAAGAAATAATGGCTATAATTAGAATGAACATGATAAACAAAACAAAAGATGCATTATTAAAGGAAGGTTTTCCATCATTCTACTGTAGAAAAGTAATGGGAAGAGGTAAGAAAAAAGTAGATTTCTCAATATTTGATACTTCTTTAAATGTTGAAGATTTGGCTTCATCAAATATAGTTGGTGAAATTGTAGAAACTCAAAGGCTTATACCTAAGAGAATGATATCACTAGTTGTTAATGATGAAGATGCTGAAAAAGTAGTTAAAACTATTATTGATATAAATATCACAGGAAATCCTGGAGATGGAAAAATATTTGTTATGGATATTCCAGAAACTATCAGAATTAGAACTGGAGAAGTTAACGAAGAGGCAATTTAAAATATTGAAGAGAGGTGACAAGAGTGAAGAAAATAGTAGATAAAGTGTTAGAAAAGTATCCTGCAAAAACCTTTAAAACAAGGAAAAAGCATATTATAGTTAAGGATGATTCTTATGAAATACCACAAATAGAGGCAAATACAAGAACTATTCCAGGTATAATAACTAACAGAGGATGTTGTTATGCTGGATGTAAGGGTGTTGTTGTTGGACCTATTAAAGATATGGTTCATATAGTTCATGGACCTATAGGCTGCTCTTATTATGCTTGGGGAACAAGAAGAAATAAGGCAAAGGCAGAAGATGGAGAAGATAATTTTATTCAGTATTGTTTTTCAACAGATATGCAAGAGAGCGATATAGTATTCGGTGGAGAAAAGAAACTTAGACAAGCAATTAAAGAGGCAATGGATCTATTTAATCCAAAAGCTATTTCTATATCTGCAACTTGTCCTGTAGGACTTATTGGTGACGATATAAATGCGGTTGCTGCAGAAGCAGAAAAAGAATATGGAATCCAAGTTCTAGCTTTCAATTGTGAAGGATACAAAGGAGTAAGCCAATCAGCCGGACATCATATTGCAAATAACAATTTTATAAAAAATGTTATTGGAAAAGGTGAAAGAAAATACGATAAAAAATGGAATATAAACTTACTTGGTGAGTACAACATCGGTGGAGATACTTGGGAGATAGAAAGAATTTTAAAGAAAATAGGTTACAATGTTGTAGCAACTTTAACAGGTGACGGATCTATTGAGAATATTAGAAATGCTCACAAAGCTAATCTAAACTTAGTTCAATGTCACAGATCAATAAACTATATTGCTGAAATGATAGAAACAAAATATGGAATACCTTGGGTAAAAGTTAATTTTATAGGAATAGATGCTACTATTCAAACTTTAAGGGATATGGCTAAAATTTATGATGATCCTGAATTAACTAAGAGAACTGAGGAAGTTATAGCAGAAGAAGTAGCTGCAATAGAGGGTGAATTAGTTTATTTAAAACAAAGGCTTGAAGGCAAAACGGCTTTCTTATATGTTGGTGGATCAAGATCACATCACTATCAAAATCTTCTTGCTACTTTCGGTGTGGAAACAGTACTTTCAGGATATGAATTTGCTCACCGTGATGACTACGAAGGAAGAGATGTTATTCCTACAATTAAGCCGGATGCAGATAGTAAGAATATTGAGGAATTAAAAGTTGAGAAGGATGAAGAAAACTACAGAATTATTTTATCAGAAGAAAGATATGAAAAATTAAAGAAGGATGTACCAAGCTTAGGAAACTATGCTGGACTTATAAAGGAATCAAAAAATAACAACATCATAATTGACGATTTAAATCATTATGAAACAGAAACCTTTATAAAAGTACTAAAACCAGATATGTTCTTCTCAGGAATAAAAGATAAATATGCTGTGCAAAAGATGGGTGTAATGTCAAAACAACTTCATTCTTATGATTATTCTGGACCATATGCTGGATTTAAAGGAGCAGTTATATTTGCAAAGGATGTACTTGCAGGCGTATATACTCCAGGCTGGAGATATGTAACTCCACCTTGGAAAACAGAACCATTAATTGAAGGGACAATAGAAAAGGAGGGAGCAGCATGTTAGATAAAACACCAAAGGAATTGTATGAAAGAAAAGCATTAAGAATAAACCCAGCTAAAACTTGTCAGCCAATCGGAGCTATGTATGCTGCTTTAGGTATTCATAAATGCTTACCTCACAGTCATGGATCACAAGGTTGTTGTTCTTACCACAGAATGCAGCTTACTAGACACTTCAAAGATCCTATAATGGCTTCAACTAGTTCTTTTACAGAAGGTTCTTCAGTTTTTGGAGGAGGAAGTAACCTTAAAACAGCGATAAAGAATGTATTTTCAATATATGAACCAGATATGATAGCTGTACACACAACTTGTCTTTCTGAGACCATAGGAGATGATCTTAGAACAATCATTAGCCAAGCGGAAAGCGAAGTTCCAGAAGGAAAATATGTTATCCACGCTAATACACCAAGTTATGTAGGGTCACATATTACTGGATTCTCAAATATGATAAAGGGTGCTGTTACCTACCTTTCTCAAAATACTGGAGAAGCAAATGGAAAAATAAATGTTCTTCCTGGATTTATTAGCCCTGGTGATATGAGAGAAATAAAGAGAATTTTAAATGTAATGGATATACCTTTTATAATGCTTCCAGACACTAGCGAAGTTGTTGATACACCTATGACAGGTACATTTGAAATGTATCCTAAAGGTGGTACTAAAATTAAAGATATAATTGATGCTGGAAATTCAAATTATACCTTGGCTTTAGGTAAATTTTCATCAGAAGCAGGTGCTGTAGCTTTAGAGAAAAAGTGTAAAGTGCCTATGGAAGTAATGAATATACCATTAGGAATAGAAGCAGTTGATAAATTTATTACAGAGTTAAGTAAAATTACTGGTAAAGAAGTACCTTATGAAATTGAAGAAGAAAGAGGTCAATTGGTAGACTTGATGTTAGACAGCCATTCTTATTTCTTCGGTAAAAAAGTAGCTGTATTTGGTGATCCTGATACAGTAATAAGCCTAACAGAGTTCATTATCAGTCTTGGAATGATTCCTAAATATGTAGTAACAGGAACTCCTGGTGACAGCTTTGATAAAGAGATTGGAGAAATGCTTGAAAAAGCAGGAATTAAAGACAGCATAGTTAAAAATGCTGGAGATTTATTCGAACTTCATCAATGGATAAAAAATGAACCTGTAGACTTACTAATTGGAAATACCTATGGAAAGTATATTGCGAAGGCAGAAGATATTCCTTTTGTAAGATTCGGTTTCCCAATCTTAGATAGATTTGCTCATCATTATTTCCCAACAACAGGATACAAAGGAGCAATTAGATTAGTTGAAATGATTGCTAATGCAATTATGGATAGAATTGATAGAGATGCTGAAGATGAAGATTTTGAGTTAGTAATGTAAATTTCAAATGAAGTTATATTTTTAGTGATAGAGCCAATTAAACTGCTCTATCACAAAATTTTAATAATAAATTAATGATAAAAGGGGTTGAAAATATGAAAAGTTTCGAAAGTGGAAGCAAACTAAAACATGAAATAATAAATGATAAAAATCTAATTAAAGAGAGACAAGGATTTGTTTGTTACAATTCAAAAGGTGACAACTCTAAGATTAGATGTGATGCAGATAGTGTTTCAGGATCCGTAAGTCAAAGAGCTTGCGTATATTGTGGTGCTAGGGTAGTTTTAAATCCAATAGCAGATGCTTTTCATATTGTTCATGGACCTATAGGCTGCGCAAGTTATACCTGGGATATTAGGGGAAGCTTAAGCAGCGGACCAGAAACCTATAGAAATAGTTTTTCCACAGATATAAGAGAAAATGATGTGATTTTTGGTGGAGAGAAAAAATTAGCAGCTGCAATAGATGAAATTGTTGAGAAGTTTTCACCTAAAGTTATCTTTGTATATTCTACTTGTATAGTAGGAGTTATAGGTGATGACGTTGAAGCAGTATGTAAACAAGCTGAAATAAAGCACTCCATTAGAGTTATATCTGTTAAGTCTCCAGGATTTGCAGGGAATAAGTCTATGGGATATAAAGCTGCATGTAATGCATTAATTGAGCTTATGGAAGATAATAATGGAGAAGAAATTGATGGAGTAAACTTTTTAGGAGATTTCAATTTAGCCGGTGAAATGTGGATTATACAAGATTATTTAAAACAAATGGGAATAAATGTAGTTGCAAAAATAACCGGTGATGGAAGGTGCGAAGAAATAAAGAATGCTCCTAAGGCTAAATTTAATATTGTGCAATGTGCAGGTTCTATGACTTATTTAGCAAAAAATATGGAAAGCTTATATAGAATACCATATATAAAAGTAAGTTTTTTCGGAGTTGAAGACACGAAATTATCACTGATGATGATTGCTGAAGCTACTGGGAATAAGAATATTGTAAGAAGAGCGGAAGAATTAATTGAGAAGATGGAAAAAGAATTAGGTAATAAACTTGATTTTTATAGAGAAAAGCTAAAAGGGAAAAAAGCTGCAATTTATGTTGGAGGAGGCTTTAAAGCCATTTCTCTTATAAAACAGTTTAAAGATCTAGGGATGGAAACAGTAATGGTAGGGACTCAGACTGGAAAAGAAGATGATTATGAAGTTATTAGAAATATAAGTGACGAAGGTACGATTATTTTAGATGACTCTAATCCATATGAGTTGGAAAAATTCATTAAAGAGAAAGAGGCAGATATTCTTGTTGGAGGGGTTAAGGAGAGACCTCTTGCGTATAAGCTTGGTGTTGGATTTTGTGACCATAACCATGAGAGAAAGATACCACTTTGCGGCTTTCAGGGAGCACTTAATTTTGCTAAAGAGATTCATTTAACTGTGAATAGTCCTATATGGGATATGCTTTAATATGGAGGGTGATTGAAATGAAAAGTAGAAATTTTGTAAATATGAATATAAATCCATGTAAAATGTGTATGCCTATGGGAGGGGTTATGGCCCTAAAGGGAATAGAGAATAGCATGGTTATATTGCACGGCTCTCAAGGCTGCAGTACTTATATTAGAAGACATATGGCAACACATTATAATGAGCCAATAGATATTGCTTCTTCATCCTTGACAGAACAAGGTACGGTTTTTGGAGGAGCAGAAAACTTAAAAAAAGGAATAAAAAATGTTGTTAAGTTATATAATCCAGAAATCATTGGAGTTTTTACAACCTGCCTTGCAGAGACAATTGGTGAGGATATACAAAGAATTGTAGGTGAATTCTATGAAGAGGTTGAAAAAGATGATGAATATAAAAATTTAAAAATCCTACCAGTAGCTTTACCAGGTTACGGCGGCACGCAAGCGGAAGGGTACTACAAAACCCTAAGAAAAATAGTAGAAACCTATAGTGAAGACAATAGTCCAAATGAAAAGATAAATATTATATGTGCAAACTTAAACCCTGGTGATGTTAGAAATATCAAAGAAATATTAGAAGATTTTGGTGTTGAATATATACTACTGCCTGATGTTTCAGATACATTAGATGCACCATACTTAAAGGAATATAAAAGAATACCAGAGGGTGGGACAAAATACAGCGATATTAAAATTATGGCAGGAGCAGCTGCTACTATTGAAATGGGATTAACCATTTCGGACAGCGAATCTCCAGGAGAATATTTAGAGGAGGTATTTGGAGTACCGCTTCATAAATGCCCTATTCCTATAGGAATTAAAAATACAGATAAATTTTTAAAATTAATTTCAGAGATAAGTGGAAAATCAATTCCGGATAAATATAAACTCCAGAGAAATAGATTTTTAGATGCTATGATAGATTCCCATAAATATAATGGAGAAGCAAGAGCGATTATTTATGGTGAACCAGAACTAGTATTAGCCATTTCAGATATTTGCTTAGAAAATGGAGTAACTCCTCTATTAATAGCAACTGGAGCTAAAAATTTTAGATTAAAAAGCTATCTTGAAGAAATTACTTCAAATTTAGAAGATAAAGTATTGATATTAGATGACACGGATTTTGAAACTATAGAAAAATATGCAAAAGAGCTTAAGGCTAATCTTATGATAGGAAATTCTGATGGAAGAAGAATAGAAGAAAAACTAGAAATTCCTTTGATTCGTATTGGGTTCCCAGTTCATGATAGAGTTGGTGCTCAAAGAAAAGTATTTACTGGATACTCTGGTTCTATCTCTTTAATAGATGAAATTGCTAATTCCATACTTGAAATTGCAGAAAAAAGCTTTAGAAAAACAGCTTTGAATGATTATTATAAAGAAATAAAAATGGAGGAAGAATCTATGGATAATAAGGATAAAACAGCATTCCATCCATGTTATAGTGAAGGAGCTCATAAATATGCTAGAATGCACATACCTGTAGCTCCGAAGTGTAATATAAGTTGTAATTATTGTAATAGAAAATATGATTGTGTAAATGAAAGCAGACCGGGAGTAACCAGTGAAGTATTAAAACCAGAAGAAGCACTAGAAAAATTCAAATTAGTGAAAAGCAAAATGGAAAACCTAACTGTAGTGGGAATTGCAGGACCTGGAGATGCATTAGCAAATTTTGAAGAAACAAAAAAATCTATAGAATTAATTAAAAATGAATGCCCAGGAACCACTTTCTGTTTATCTACAAACGGATTAATGCTTCCTTTCTATGCAAATGAAATAATAGACCTTGGAGTTTCACATGTCACTATTACAATTAACACTGTTGATCCAAAAATAGGAGCAAAACTTTATAAAGAGGTTAATTATTTAGGAACTAAGTTCACTGGAGAGACAGGTGCTACTATACTATTAAATAATCAATTATATGGACTTAAGTATCTTTCATCAAGAGGTATAATATGCAAGGTTAATATTGTAATGGTTAAGGGTGTAAATGATGAAGCTATAGAAGAAGTTGTTAAGACTGTTAAGGAGCATGGAGCATTTATGACAAATATAATGCAAATGATACCAGCTTCAGGAAGCGTCTTTGAAAATATGCCTCTTGTAAGTAATATTGAATTAAATGAGATGAGGAAAAAATGTGAAGTTGATCTAAAACAAATGTATCACTGCAAACAATGTAGAGCTGATGCCATAGGAACTCTTTCACATGATTGCTCCATTGATTTTAGAAAAACTGGCTGTGGCGGTGCAGGATGCAGTAGTGTTAAAGCTGTAGAGGTGAAGAAAAAACAATATAAGTTCGCTATTTCTTCTAAGAGTGGTGTTAACATTGACCAACATTTTGGACATGCTGAAGAGCTTTATATTTATGATTATGTAGATGGAAATGTGAAGTTTTTAGAAAAAAGAATTGTTAATAAGTATTGCAGCGGGGCAGAGGAATGTGACGATGAGCACGAGGACAAAATCACAAAGATAATAAAACTTGTGAAAGATTGCAATGCTGTACTAACTTTAAGAGTAGGCTTTGAACCTGCGAAGAAGCTTGAAGACAATGGAATTAAAATATTCCAGATGTATGAAGGAATAAATAAGGGAATTGAAAAAGCTATAGAACTATTAGAAGCCAGCTAAAGAATTTAAGAATTTAAGAATAATTAAGGAGTGGAGATAGATGTTAAAACCTAAATATCATATTTTCGTATGTACTAGCTGTAGAATAAATGGTCAACAAAAAGGATATTGTCATACAAAAGGATCTGTAGATATTACAACTAAATTTATGGAGGAAATAGAAGACCGAGATTTAGGTGGAGAGGTTATGATTACAAATACAGGTTGTTTTGGGATATGCAATGATGGACCAATAGTTGTAGTTTATCCTCAAGGAGTTTGGTATGGTGCTGTAAGTGAAGATGATGTAGAGGAAATTATAGAATCTCATATTGAAAATGGGAAGATAGTAAAGAGGTTGTTAATTTAAAATTTGGATGGAGAAATAAAAATTGTGTTAACTTTTGAAGGTAGGAATAGATAATAATTCAGTTAAGCTTTTATTGAACATATATTCCTACCTAGATTAATTAGGGGGGGATTAAAGTGGAATTAGTTAATAATAAAAATAAAAAATTAATAATAGATAGAACAATTCCAGAAATATTAAAAAAAAATCCCTACGTAAGCCAAAGTAAGCTTATTAAATTTTCTTATTTATTAAATGAAGTAGGGGTAAATTTAATAGAGATAGATAGTGATGTACTTAAAATAATAGAAAAATTGCCTAAGGATTTAAACTTCATTTACAGAATAAAAAAACAAGAGATTATTACAAGAAACCTGCTAAAGAATTTTAAGCACGTGGTTATTAGAGTGAATGATTTTTTAAATTTCAAGCTAAAGGATATTTATAAGCTTAAAGAAATGAAAATAATTTTTGAAGTTGATATAGATGATTTGAAGAAAATAAAAGATAAAGAAGAATTATGTATAGATATTACAAGCCAAAAACTTAAATTTGTAAAGGATATTTTAAAATTAAATAATGAAAGTTATATAAGAATTAACGGATTAAGTAAAAGTATTCTAGGGGATTGGGAAAGCACGATAGGTACTCTTAAAAATAATTTTAATATGAAAATTGATGTTTGCCCGGGAAATAAATTTAAAATGGCTACAGCTGTTGCCTTAGAAGCATTTAATGAGGATACTGACTCTATAACTATGAGCTTTCTAGGAAATGGAGATAAATATGGGTTTGCAGCTATGGAAGAAGTAATTTTGGCATTAAACAAGATATACGGCTATAATTTAGGAGGAAATACTTGCCTTTTTTCAGAGCTAAGTAAAGAATACCAAGATGTTACTGGAAATATAATACCAGGTTCAAAACCGATTTTAGGAAAAGATATCTTCAAATATGAATCTGGCATTCATGCAGATGGTATAGATAAGAGTCCAAATACTTATGAGCCTTATGATCCAAAGGATGTTGGACAAAGCAGAAAAATGATAATTGGTAAACACTCTGGCTCTGTATCGGTTATGAAAAAGCTTAGAGAGCTTAATATAAATTATGAAAAAATAAACATCAAAGCACTGCTGGAGGAAATAAGGGAGAGAAGTATCCAGCTTAAAGGAGAAATTATAGATGAGGAGTTAATTAAATTATCTATGAATTGCAGGTGATAAATATGGATATAAAAATTGTAGACACTACTTTACGAGATGGAGAACAGAAGGCTGGAATAGCATTATCTATTAAAGATAAAATTCAGATAGCTAAAATTTTAGATAAAGTAGGAATTTATCAAATTGAAGCTGGTATTCCATCCATGGGGGGAGATGAGAAAAAAAGCATAAAAAATATTGTGGAGTTGGGGTTAAAAAGTAAAATTTCAACTTGGAATAGAATGAATATTGAAGATATTAATGATTCAATTGATTGTGGCGTTGATATAATTCATATATCTGTACCTTCGTCAGATGTTCAAATTAAATCAAAATTAAACAAAGATAAGCATTGGATTGTTGAAAATGTGAGAAGATGTATAAGTTATGTAAAGAATAAAAGTATTGAAGTTACTATAGGTTTTGAGGATGCTTCAAGAGCGGATATAAATTTTTTAATAAATCTTAGCAATATTGCTAAAAAGGAAGGCGCAGATAGAATAAGGTATGCTGATACAGTTGGAATTTTGTATCCAAAAAGAACCTACGAAGAGATCAAAAGAATAAAGGCGGAAACTGGTATAGAAATAGGAATCCATGCTCATAATGATTTTGGTATGGCAATTGCCAATTCCATAGCAGCAGTAAAAGGTGGAGCAAAATATATAGATTGTACCTTTGGAGGTATTGGAGAAAGAACGGGGAATTGCAATTTTAATGATTTTATTCTAGTGGCAAAAGAAATGTTAAATTATAAAACAAAGATTCAAGTTGATGATATTTTAAAGGCAGAAATCGACATTATGAATATAGTAAGTTTACCAAGAAAAAGCCTGCCAATTGCTTTCGAATAAATGAGGATTTTAGATTAAATTTATCTAGAAGCCTCATTTTTTTATTGAAATTTTGTTATTTTCTGCTGGAGCAAAATTATGAAAGTCAATTATAATTCAAATAAAATTCTGCACGTAACGAACTTTAGAACTATTTTTCGGAGTCATTCTCCTTAGTCAATGCGAATATTATTCTCTTACTAAGTAAAAATATATTGACTTTTAATAATCCTGGTGGTAACATGAAACTAACAAAAATTGAATAATTTCATCTATATAATCCTAATAATATGGTTTGGGAGTTTCTACGAAAGGGCCGTAAATCCTTTGTCTATGGGTGAATCTATATGGGGCATGATGATAGAAGTTTATTGTCATGTTAAGTTCCATGCGGACATTTTTATACCATCAGATTTACTCTTATTCTGGTGGTATAGTTTTTATAGAAATAAAAATTTCGGGGGTGTATTTTTTAATGAAAGTTGCTATTATTTTTGGAAGTAAATCTGACACTAGCAAAATGAAGAACGCAGCAAATATACTTAAAGAATTTAATGTGGAGTACAAAGCTTTTGTATTATCAGCTCACAGAGTTCCTGAGGAATTATCTAAGACTTTAAGAAATCTTGAGGATGATGGTTATGAATGTATAATTGCAGGAGCTGGACTTGCTGCTCATCTTCCTGGTGTTATTGCTTCTCAGACTATTCTTCCAGTTATAGGTGTTCCAATAGATGCAGCAGTAAATGGACTTGATGCACTCTTAGCAATTGTGCAAATGCCAAAGCCAATTCCAGTGGCAACAGTTGCAATCAACAATAGCTTTAATGCTGGAATGCTTGCAATCCAAATTTTGGCTTTAAAATACCCACAAGTTAAAGAACAATTAATAGAATATAGAAAAAATATGAAAAAACAATTTATAGAAGAAAATTCAGAAGGGGTGGAATTATAATAATGGAAAACAAAATGTTATACGAAGGAAAAGCAAAAAGAGTATTTGAAACAGAAAAAGCTGATGAGGTTATCATTTATTACAAGGATGATGCTACAGCATTTAATGGAGCAAAAAAATCACAAATAGATCATAAAGGAATTTTAAACAATAGTATAACTTCAGCAATATTTGAAATGCTTCATAAGAACGGAATAAAAACACATTTCATTAAAAAGCTAAGCGATAGAGAACAATTATGTAAAAAAGTTGAGATTGTTCCTGTAGAAGTAATAGTTAGAAATGTAGCAGCAGGAAGCATGGCAAAAAGACTTGGAATTGAAGAAGGAACTGCACTAAAAACAACTATTTTTGAAATATGCTATAAAAATGATGAACTTGGAGATCCATTAATAAACGACTATCACGCAGTAGCAATAGGACTTGCAACATTTGATGAGTTAGAGCAAATTTATGCAGCTACAGCAAAAATCAATGAAGTTTTAAAAGAATTCTTCTTAAAGCAAAACATTAAATTAATAGATTTCAAATTAGAATTTGGAAGATTCAACGGAGAAATAATATTAGCTGATGAAATTTCACCAGACACTTGCAGACTATGGGATGCAACAACAAATGAAAAATTAGATAAAGATAGATTCAGAAGAGATTTAGGAAATGTTGAAGAAGCTTATGTAGAAATATTAAACAGAATATCCAATGTAAAATAGTGAACTAATTGGAGGATAAAATGATAAATTTAGAAAATGAAATTTTTGATTTAGAAGCGGATAAATTTAAAGAAGAATGCGGCGTTTTTGGAGTTTACTCTAAATCAGGTTTAGATGTAGCTACCTTAACTTATTATGGCCTTTATGCACTTCAACATAGAGGACAAGAAAGTGCTGGAATAGCTGTGTCAGATGGAGAAAAAATTATTTGCCACAAAGATATGGGACTAGTTTCTGAAGTGTTTAGAGATTCAGTTCTTGAAGGTATGAAGGGTAAATCTGCTATTGGACACGTTAGATATTCCACTACAGGAGGCAGCAGAGCTGGAAACGCACAACCGCTAGTTAGTGAATTTAAGCTTGGTTCCATTGCAATTGCTCACAATGGAAATTTAGTTAATGCAGATGTTATAAGAGAGCTTTTAGAAGATGGTGGAGTACTATTTCAAACTTCAATAGATACTGAAGTAATTTTAAATTTAATTGCTAGAAAAGCTAAAAAAGGAATAGAAGCTGCAGTTGTTGATGCTGTTCAAGCAGTGAAAGGTTCTTATGCAATTGTTATGCTTACAGGAGATAAATTAATTGGAATAAGAGATCCATATGGAATAAGACCTATGTGTATAGGGAAAATTGGAGAAGACTATATTATGTGTTCAGAAAGCTGTGCACTAGATTCTGTAGGCGCTGAATTTGTAAGAGACGTAGAACCAGGAGAAGTAGTAATAATTGATGAAGATGGATTAAAATCTATTCAGTTTGCTGAAAAGACAAAATGCATGACTTGTTCTTTTGAATATATATATTTTGCAAGACCTGACAGTACAATAGATGGTATTAGCGTATATGAAGCAAGAGTTGAAGCAGGTGGACATTTATATCATGAATCTCCAGTGGATGCGGATTTAGTAATTGGAGTACCAGATTCAGGAATACCTGCAGCAGTAGGATATGCAAAGGCTTCAGGAATACCATACGGAATTGGTTTGATTAAAAA
Source organism: Clostridium homopropionicum DSM 5847 (assembly GCF_001263795.1). GTDB lineage: Bacteria > Bacillota > Clostridia > Clostridiales > Clostridiaceae > Clostridium_H > Clostridium_H homopropionicum. Next base: position 63,066 of record NZ_LHUR01000010.1, on the reverse strand, counting down.
TAAATATGTAGGCAGAACCTTTATAGCTCCAAATCAAAAGATGAGGGAAAGAGCTGTAACAGTTAAATTAAACGTTTTAAAAGTGAATGTAGAAGGCAAAAGAGTAGTGCTTATTGATGACTCTATTGTAAGAGGAACTACAAGTAAAAGACTTGTTGAAATTCTACGCAGAGCAGGGGCAAAAGAAGTACATTTTAGAGTATGTTCTCCAATAGTTAAATATCCATGCTATTTTGGAATAGATACACCTTACAGAAAAGACCTAATTGGAGCACAGAAAACTGTTGAACAAATAAGAGAACTTATAGGGGCAGATAGCCTTGGATATTTAAGTACTGATGGATTATTAAGCAGTTTAAAAGGGAAACAAGGTTTTTGCCTTGGTTGCTTTAGTGGAGAGTACCCAATGTCAGCTCCAATTGAACACTCTAAAGAAAGTTTAGAAAGGTAGGTACTAATATGGCAACTTATAAAGAAGCTGGTGTAAATATAGAAGAAGGCTACAAAGCTGTAAACTTGATGAAGGAGCATGCAACTAAAACATACAGTTCAGCTGTATTAAATAACCTTGGAAGCTTTGCTGGTATGTATGAACTTCCTAAATTAAAAAATCCTGTGCTTGTTTCCGGTACTGATGGAGTTGGAACAAAGCTGAAGGTAGCTTTTGATATGGGAAAATATGATACAGTTGGGATAGACTGTGTAGCAATGTGCGTTAATGACGTTCTTTGTCATGGTGCAACACCTTTATTTTTCTTAGATTATATAGCTTGCGGAAAATTAGATTCAGAGCAAGCAGCGGATTTAGTAAAAGGGGTAAGTGACGGCTGCTTAGATTCAGCATGTTCACTAATTGGTGGTGAAACTGCCGAAATGCCAGGTTTCTACAAAGCGGGTGACTATGATGTAGCTGGCTTTTGCGTAGGAGTTGTAGAAAAAGATGAGATAATTGACGGAAGTACAATAGAAGAAGGAGATGCACTTATTGGAATAGCTTCTTCTGGTGCTCATAGCAATGGTTTTTCATTAATAAGAAAGCTAATAACAGACCTACAAGCAGATTTTAACGGAGAAAAGATAGGAAACGTACTTTTAACTCCTACTAAGATATATGTAAAAACAGTATTGGAATTAATGAAAAAATATAAAATAAAAGGAATGGCTCATATAACTGGGGGCGGTTTTTATGAGAACATTCCAAGAATGTTCAAAGGTGACTTTAAGGCTGTAATTAATAAAAATAGCTTTGAAATTTTACCTATATTTAAGCACTTAATGTCTTTAGGTGTTGAGGAAGAGCATATGTTTAATACCTTTAACATGGGAATAGGCTTTGTTATTTGTATTAACAAAAAAGATGCTGCTTCTATGATAAAGGATATTGAAGCTATGGGCAATAAGGCTTATGAAATAGGATATGTAGAGGCTGGAGGCAAAGGGGTATGTATAAAATAGCAGTTCTAATTTCCGGGGGCGGGACAAATCTGCAATCTATAATTGATAGTATCAATAACAAGTACCTTGAAAATTGCAGTATAGAATATGTTATAAGTGATAAAGTGGGGGCTTTTGGAATAGAGAGAGCGAAAAATAACAATATTAAAACTTATGAATTAGATAAAAAACAATATAAGGATTCACTTTCAGATAAAATACTTGAGATAATTGACGGAAAGGTTGATTTACTAGTACTTGCAGGATATCTCTCAATTTTAAAGGGAGATCTTCTAAAAAAGTTTAAGGATAGAATAATTAACATTCATCCGTCTCTTATACCAGCCTTTTGCGGAAATGGAATGTACGGATTAAAGGTTCATGAAAAGGCTTTAGAATATGGGGTTAAGGTTACTGGATGTACAGTTCACTTTGTTGATGAAGGTACAGATACAGGAAGCATAATAATTCAAAAGGCTGTAAAAGTAGAAGATGATGATACACCAGAATCCTTGCAAAAGAGAGTGTTAGTTGAAGAACATAAGGCTTTACCAGAGGCTATAAAATTACTTTCAGAGGGAAAGATAAGCTTCAAGGGAAGAAGAGTTGTTGGTGAGCAATAATTTTTAAGGAGGTACCAAATGTTAAAGAGAGCATTAATAAGCGTTTTCGATAAAGAAGGTATATTAGACCTTGCAAAATTCTTAGTAAATAGAGGAGTAGAAGTAATATCTACAGGTGGTACATACAGACACCTTAAGGAAAATAATATTCCTGTTACTGAAGTAAATGAAGTTACAGGCTTTGATGAAATATTAGATGGAAGAGTTAAGACTCTTCATCCTATTATTCATGGTGGAATACTTGCTATAAGAGAAAATCCTAAGCATATGGAAACTATTCAGAATAAGGGAATAGAACCAATTGACATGGTTGTTGTAAATTTATATCCTTTCTTTGAAAAGGTTAAGGAAGATTTAGAATTCGAAGAAAAGGTTGAGTTTATAGATATTGGTGGTCCTACAATGATAAGAGCAGCATCTAAAAACTTTAAGGATGTTATTGTTCTTACAGATACAAAGGATTATAAAAATGTAATGGAGCAAATTGAAACAAATGGAGATGTAGACTACAATACAAGAAAGAGACTTGCAGGAAAAGTATTTAACCTAATGTCAGCTTATGATGCAGCAATTAGTAACTTCCTTTTAGAAGATGAAGAATATCCAGAGTATTTATCTCTATCATATAAAAAATCAATGGATTTAAGATATGGTGAAAATTCTCACCAAAGTGCTGCTTACTACACAGCAACAAATGGTACAGGAGCAATTAATAACTTTGAAATTTTAAATGGAAAGCAGCTTTCCTACAATAATATTAAAGATATGGACATAGCATGGAAAACAGTTTGGGAGTTCGACGAAATTGCCTGCTGTGGACTTAAGCACAATACTCCATGTGGAGTTGCCATTGGAGACAATGTTTATGATGTATATGAAAAAGCTTATTCTTGTGACCCTGTTTCAATTTTTGGTGGAATAGTTGCAGTAAACAGCAAGGTAGATAAGAAAACAGCAGAAAAAATGGCAGAAATTTTCTTAGAAATAGTAATTGCACCAGACTACGATGAGGATGCTTTAGAAGTATTAAAACAAAAGAAGAACTTAAGAGTAATTAAATGCAATATTAAACCAGAAGACAAATTCAATCTTGCAAAGGTTGACGGTGGAATTTTAGTTCAAAGCGAAGATACATTATTTGCAGAAAAGATGGAAGTTGTTACAGAGAAAAAACCTTCTAAAGAAGAATTAAGAGACTTAGAATTTGCTATGAAGGTATGTAAATATGTAAAATCAAATGCTATTGTTGTTGCTAAGGATGGCATGGCTACTGGAATAGGCGGAGGCCAAGTTAATAGAATTTGGGCTGCAACTGAAGCTCTTGAAAGAGCAAAAAATGGTGGAGTATTAGCATCAGATGCTTTCTTCCCATTTGATGATGTGGTAACAGAAGCTGCTAAGTGGGGAATTAAGGCTATTATCCAACCAGGCGGTTCTGTAAGAGATGAAGATTCTATTAAGGCATGTAATGAAAATAATATAGCAATGGTGTTTACAGGAATTAGACACTTTAAGCATTAATCATTTTTTTAGAGAGTTTAGGGTTTACAAGGTAAACTTTGTAGACTCTCTAAAATTTACTGAAAATACAATTTAAATATTAATAAGGAGTGTGGAACTGTGAAGGTTTTAATAGTTGGCTCAGGTGGTCGTGAACATGCAATTGCTTGGAAGGTATCTCAAAGCAATTTAGTAGATAAAATTTATATTGCTCCAGGAAACGGTGGTACTGATAAAGAAGAAAAGTGCGAAAATGTTAATTTAGAAAATAATGTAGATGTTTTAAATTTTGCAAAGGATAATAAAATAGACCTTACAATAGTAGGGCCAGAAACTCCGTTAGTTGATGGTATAGTTGACATGTTCAGAGAGCATAACTTAAAAATCTTTGGACCATCTAAAATAGCAGCAGCTCTTGAAGGAAGTAAAAGCTTCTCTAAAGACTTTATGAAAAAATACGGTGTTAAAACTGCTGAATACGAAGTTTTTGAAGATGTAAATAAAGCCCTTGAATATTTAAATGAGTGTCCTTATCCTACAGTAGTTAAGGCAGATGGATTAGCTGCAGGAAAAGGCGTTGTAATATGTGCAAATAAGGAAGAAGCAGAAGCTGCTATAAATGATTTTATGGTAAAAGACATTTTTGCTGGTGCAGGTCTTAGAATAGTTATTGAAGAATTTTTAGAGGGTGTTGAAGCTTCTATTCTTTCTATAACTGATGGGAAAACCATAATACCATTTATATCAAGCAAGGATCACAAGCAAATATACGACAATGATAAGGGACCAAACACTGGAGGAATGGGAGTTATAGCTCCAAACTTCTACTGTTCTGAGGAAGTACTAGAAAGCTTTAATAAAGAGATTCTAGAAACTACTCTTAAGGGAATTCAAACTGAAAATATGGATTATATAGGAACAATCTTCTTTGGAATTATGATAACTAAAAAGGGAGTTTATCTTCTAGAATACAATGTAAGAATGGGAGACCCTGAAACTCAAGGAGTTTTATCTCTTATGGAAAGTGATTATGTAGAGCTTATACTAAAAGCTATAGACAAAGAACTTGAAGGATATACTGTTAAATGGAAAGATGCTCATGCTTGTTGTGTAACAGCTGTTTCAAAGGGCTATCCAGGAAGCTACGAAAAGGGCTTTGAAATCAAGGGAATAGAAAATGTAGACTGCAAAGTATTTGTTGCAGGAGCAAAAGAAAAGGACGGAAAGCTTTTAACTTCTGGTGGAAGAGTTTTAAATATAGTTGCAGTAGGAGAAACATTAGATAAGGCTAGAGAAATAGCATATAGAGAAATAGAAAAAGTAAACTTTGATGGAATTTATTACAGAAGAGATATAGGCGTAAAGAAGAGTCTATAAAATAAATTTGGTAAGGAGACAGGTACATGAAAACAACAGTTAAAAGAATATTTGTAGAGAAAAAATCTCCTTTTGATGTTGAAGCAAAAGGATTGTTAAAAGAAATAAGAGAAAACCTTAATATTGTCTCAATAGAGGACTTAAGAATTTTAAATCGTTATGATGTATCTGGAATATCAGAAGAAGAATACTCTAAGGCCAAGGGCACTATTTTTTCAGAGCCTGTAGTTGACTCTGTTTATGATGAAGAAATTAAAATAAATGCTGATGAAAAGGTATTTGCAGTAGAATATCTTCCAGGACAATATGACCAAAGAGCAGACTCAGCTGCTCAATGTATTCAGATATTAACTCAAAGTGAAAAACCTATTGTTAAATGTGCAAAGGTTATTATCCTTAAAGGAAAGGTTAATGAAGAAGAGCTAGTAAAAATCAAGGATTACTATATAAATACAGTAGATTCTATGGAAGCTTCCCTTGAAAAACCTTTAACCTTAGAAATGGAATGGGAAGTTCCAAAGGATGTTGAAATACTAGACGGCTTTACAGATAAGACAGAAGAGGAACTTTTAAAGCTTATGGAACAGTTAGGCCTTGCCATGAGCTTTGAAGATTTAAAGTTCTGTCAAGGGTATTTTAAAGAAACTGAAAAAAGAAATCCTTCTTTAACTGAAATTAAGGTTATAGACACCTATTGGTCAGATCACTGTAGACATACAACCTTCCAAACAAAAATCGAGGATGTAAAGTTTGAAGAAGGAAAGTATACTACTCCAATTAAAACTGCTTATGAAGAATATTTAGCTTCAAGAAACTACGTATATGGAGATAGAGAAAAAGATGTATGCCTTATGGACATTGCTGTAATGGGTATGAAGGAATTAAGAAAAAGAGGACTTCTAGATGATTTAGAGGTTTCAGATGAAATTAATGCCTGCAGCGTAGAATGTGACGTAGAGATAGATGGTAAACTTGAAAAATATCTTATAATGTTTAAAAATGAAACTCACAATCATCCAACTGAAATTGAGCCTTTTGGAGGAGCAGCTACATGTCTTGGAGGAGCAATCCGTGACCCGTTATCAGGAAGATCCTATGTTTACGGGGCAATGAGAGTAACAGGAAGTGCTGATCCAAGAAAGCCTGTAGAGGAAACTATTCCAGGGAAACTTCCACAAAGACAAATTACTATAAAGGCTGCTCATGGTTACAGTTCTTATGGAAATCAAATAGGACTTGCTACTGGTTATGTTGGTGAAGTTTATGATGAAGATTTTGTGGCTAAGAGAATGGAAATTGGAGCAGTAATTGCAGCTGCACCTAAAGAAAATGTAATTCGTTTAGTTCCTGAAAAGGGAGATTCAATAATTTTAGTCGGCGGAAGAACAGGAAGAGACGGCTGCGGTGGAGCTACAGGTTCTTCAAAGGAGCACGATGAAACCTCAATACTAAACTGTGGTGCTGAAGTACAAAAAGGAAATCCTCCAACAGAAAGAAAGCTTCAAAGATTATTCAGAAATCCGAAGGTAAGCAAGATAATTAAAAGATGTAATGACTTTGGTGCTGGTGGAGTTTCAGTTGCCATTGGAGAACTTAGCGAAGGACTAGATATAAATTTAGACTTAGTTTCTAAAAAATATGAAGGCTTAGATGGAACTGAGCTTGCAATTTCTGAATCACAAGAAAGAATGGCTGTAGTTGTAAGCAAGGAAGATGCTGAAAAGTTTATAGAGTACTCTAAAGAGGAAAACTTAGAAGCTATTGAAGTTGCGAGGGTTACAGATAACAGAAGACTTAAAATGACTTGGAGAGATAAGACAATTGTTGATATAAGCAGAGATTTCCTTGACACTAATGGTGTAAAACAAAGAATCAACGTTAATATAACAAGTCCTTCTGAAGAATCTTATTTTGAAAAAGAGATTTGTGAAGATATAAAGGCTAAATGGCTTGAAACTATGGCTGACTTAAATGTCTGCAGTCAAAAAGGCTTAGTTGAAAGATTTGATAACTCTATTGGAGCAGGAACAGTATTAATGCCTTTTGGAGGAAAATATGAAAGTACTCCAACTGAAGCTATGTGCTTTAAAGTGCCAGTTTTAGAGGGTGAAACTACTACAGGAACCTTAATGTCTTACGGATATAATCCAAAGATAGGTAAATGGAGTCCATTCCATGGAGCACTTTATGCAGTAATCGAAGCTGTAACTAAAATAGTAGCAGCTGGAGGGGATTATAAAAATATAAGATTAACTCTTCAAGAGTACTTTGAAAAACTTGGTAATGATCCAGTTAAGTGGGGAAAACCATTAAGTGCATTACTTGGAGCCTTTTATGCTCAAAAGATGCTGGAAATTCCGGCAATAGGCGGAAAGGATAGTATGTCAGGAACCTTTAAGGACATAAATGTTCCACCAACTTTAGTAGCTTTTGCTGTAGATGTAGCAAATACTGACAAGGTTATTTCTCCTGAGTTTAAGAAAAAAGGAACAAGAGTAATTTTATTAAAGGCAAATAGAGATGAATACAATCTTCCTAAATTTGATGAATTAAAGAAAAATTATCAGGTAGTAAATAAGCTTATAAATGAAGGTTTAGTCCTTTCTGCTCATACTGTTAAAATGGGTGGTATTGCAGAAGCAATTACTAAAATGTGCTTTGGAAACAAAATTGGTATGAGTTTTTCAAATAATGTTAAAGCAAAAGACTTATTTACAGAAGATTATGGTTCAATAATCCTTGAAATAGATGATAAGGTAGAAATCAAAGAAGAGTTTAAGGATGTAAACTACTCATTAATTGGCTTTACAAAGGGAGCTCCTATAATAAAAATACAAAACGAAGAAATAGGCTTAGAAGAAATTTTAGCTAAATGGGAAGGCACACTTGAAAAAGTATTCCCTACAAAAGCAGAAGAAATAAAGGGTGAAATTCAATTAAAGCTATACGATAATAAATCTGCTAAAGCACCTGCTATAAAACTCGCAAAACCTAAGGTGTTCATTCCAGTATTCCCAGGTACAAATTGTGAATATGATGTAGAAAAAGCCTTTAGAAATGCAGGAGCAGAAACAGAAATAGGCGTATTCAGAAACCTTACAGCAGGAGATATTGAAGAGTCTGTAGAAGCTATGGTAAAGGGCATTAGTTCTTCTCAAATAATAATGCTTCCAGGAGGCTTTAGTGCTGGAGATGAACCAGAGGGTTCAGGTAAATTCATAGCAACAGCCTTTAGAAATCCTAAGGTTAAGAATGCAGTTATGGAGCTTTTAAACAAGAGAGACGGCTTGATGCTGGGAATTTGTAACGGCTTCCAAGTGTTAATTAAGCTTGGCTTAGTTCCATACGGAGAAATCAGAGATATCGATGAAAGCTGCCCAACCTTAACTTATAACAAAATTGGAAGACATATGTCTAAGATAGTTAATACAAAGGTTGTATCAAACCTTTCACCTTGGTTTAACAATGTAACTTTAGGCGATGTTCACAGCATAGCTCTTTCACATGGAGAAGGAAGATTTGTTTGCTCAAATGAACTAGGTGAAGAATTATTTAAGAAAGGTCAAGTAACTACTCAATATGTTGACTTTGACGGAAATCCAACCTGTGACATTGAATTTAATCCTAATGGCTCAGCCTTTGCAATTGAAGGTATAACAAGTCCAGATGGAAGAGTACTTGGAAAGATGGGTCACTCAGAGAGAATAGGAAAGAATGTTTACAAAAATATCCTAGGGGAAAAGGACCAAAAATTATTTGAAGCAGGAGTTAACTACTTCAAATAAATATAAATGCTAAATATAAGGTATAGAGCTAATTATTGCTTTATACCTTTTTAGCATTGACCAAATTAATAATTATTATTAATATATATATTAGATTACATGCAATATAAAAATATAATTAAAGGATGAATATATATGAAGGAATTAATCCAAAAGCTTTATAAAGAGAACCATCTTGAAGAAAATGAGATATTGGATTTACTTAATAATATAAATAAAGAAGATACAGAAGATATTATTTCTAAGGCTTTAGATACAAAAGAAAGAGTCTATGGTAAAAAAGTCTTTATGAGAGGCTTAATTGAATTCACAAATTATTGTAAAAATAACTGCGTATATTGCGGTATAAGAGCATTAAATAGGAATGCAGATAGGTATAGGTTAACCTTAGAAGAAATTATGGAGGCAGCAGAAGAAGGATATAGATTGGGATATAGAACCTATGTACTTCAAGGAGGAGAAGATGACTATTTTATTGATGATAGAGTTGTTGAAATAATTAATAGTATAAAAAGTAAATTCCCAATGTGCGCAATAACCCTTTCCATAGGAGAGAAGTCCTATGAGTCCTATAAAAGGTTTTATGAGGCAGGTGCTGATAGATATCTGCTGCGTCATGAGATTGCTTCAAAGGAGCTGTATGATAAGCTTCACCCTAATATGAGCTTTGAGAATAGAATAAATTGCCTATATAATTTAAAAGAAATAGGATATCAAGTTGGTGCTGGCTTTATGGTAGGATTGCCAGGAGCAAGAAATGAATACTATGCTAAGGATTTGTGCTTTATAAAAGAATTAAAGCCACATATGGTTGGAATTGGACCTTTTATTCCTCAGAAGGATACTCCATTAGGAAAAGAAAGTAAGGGTACACTGGAAACTACTATACTAATGTTAGCGCTTACAAGATTACTTCTTCCAGAAGTTCTTCTTCCAGCAACTACTGCCCTTGGAACAATAAATCCATTAGGCAGAGAAATGGGCTTAAAGGCTGGAGCTAATGTAGTAATGCCAAATTTATCTCCAAGATCAGTAAGAGAAAAATACGCCTTATATGATAATAAAATATGCACTGGAGATGAGGCTGCTCACTGCAGAGGATGCATTGAAAGAAGAATTAACAGTGCTGGCTTTGAAGTTGATATGGGCAGGGGAGATAATATTACTTGGGAGAGAATTAAATAGTAGATTTATATTTGAAGCATTATAAAAATATATACTGAACTTTGGCTAATAGCAAAGGAAAGTTTAATTTTATAATGCTTTCTACATTTTATTGAAGGATAAATATAAAATTATTATAAATTCGCGCAAATAATTGATATAATAATAAAATTATAGTATTATGTTATTAAAATAGTATAAATATGTCTAGTTTTAAGGGAAAAATAGGGACAAACCATTGGAGACGTAATTAGCTAAGGAGGAAATATGGATATTAATCTTAAAATTTCACACTTTATTAATAGTAATTTGCAGCAGGAGTCAGAAAAAGTATTTGAGGGTATAGTTAGAGGAAGAAAAAGAGCTCTTGAAAACTGGTTTGAGGATAGATGGAATGAGTTAGAGCTTGTGTTAGATACTATAAATGCTTATTTAGACAAAGATGAGGTAAAAAGTGAAAAGCTTTTAGAGATAATAACGGATAAGAAAGAGCAGTTTAAGGACTTTTCAGAAATTTTCTTCATAAATTCACAAGGTAAAGTAAGTTTTTCTAGTTATACAGCGAATATGGGCAAAGACTTGAAAGATTTTCCAAATTATATAAGAGGTATGGAAGGCAAACCTTTAATGTATGGACCTTATATAGATGAAGAAAGTTTAAAGATTGGAGAATCTAATTCAAAGTTTTTTGATCAAGTAACCTTAATGTTTTCACTTCCATTTTATAATGAAAGTACAGGCAAAAAGGCAGTTTTATGTGGAAGAATTCCTAATGATGTGATGAGTGATGTACTTCAAGAGGAAGATACCCACATATATAAGGATTCTGGAGACAACTATCTATTTATGGTAAAGTCAAATAGAGGAATAGAACCAGGGACAGCTATTTCTAGAAGCAGATTTGAGGATGACACTTTTACTTTAGGAGATAACTTAAAAAGTGGTGTAAAAACAAAAAAATGGGGAACTATTAAAATAAATAAACATACTGAGTTTGAAATTATTTTTAAAGATCCAGCAACTAATAGCTTACACAAGGGAGTACAAAATACAATAAATAACGAAGATCACCTAGAAGTTTGGCCGGGATATCCTGATTATAGACATATTTTAGTTGGCGGAAAGGGAATAATTTTTCAACCAAAGTACTGCGAAGAAGTTTGGGGTATGCTATGCGAAGGTGATATTGAAGAGATATATAAATTTAGAAGTATTAATTTTAAGCTGCCTTTACTTCTTGGAGGCATAAGTGCAGTATCCTATGGAATAAATTATTTTTTAGCGAACTTTGATAATTATATAAGAATACCTTCAACAGTTGCAATTTTTCTTATTAATTTTTTAATTTCAGTTTTTGCAATTAATAAGCTAGTAAAAAAACCATTAAAAAGAACTATAAAAATACTTCAGGAAATAGCTGAAGGAGATGGAGATTTAACAAAAAGAGTAGGGCAGCTTTCTAATGATGAAATAGGAGAGGTTGCTAGATGGTTTAATAAGTTTTTAAATAATCAAATGACCTTAGTAAAAAGAATAGGCAGCTCTTCTAAAGACTCAGAAAAATCCTTAGAAAATTTATCATCAGTTATGAAAGAATTTCAAAGCAGTGCAGTAGCAATAGAAAAAGAAATATTCGATATGGTTACCTTTTCTAAAGCTCAAAATGAAATTTTCCAAAAGACAGAGAAGAATTTTAAGGTGATTACAGAAGAAGGTAAAAAAATAGACCATATATTAGGTAAAATAAACGAAAATACAAAAGAAACAAATGTAAATGTAATAAAAAATGGAGAAGCTTCTAAAGAAGTTCTTTCAACCATGGAAGTTCTTGAACAAGAGATGAAAAAAACCCTACGAAGTGTAAATGTATTGAAAAATTACTCTTCTGATATCTATAAGGTTGTAAATGTAATAGAAGAAATAAGTGGGCAGACAAAACTTCTTGCATTAAATGCTTCCATTGAGGCAGCTAGGGCAGGAGATAGTGGGAAAGGCTTCTCAGTGGTAGCTCAAGAGGTTTCAAATCTAGCTAATCAATCCAGCGAAGCTACTGTTTCTATTGGAGAGCTTATAAATAATGTTCAAAAGGAAACAGAAAATACCATTGCAAATGTTCAGGAAATATCCTTAGAGGTTGATAAAGTAAGCCATATTGTAAGATTATCTATAAATATGTTTGAAGAAATTCAAAAACATATTGCTGGTGTAACAAAGGATGTTGGAGAAATTTCTTTATTAATTAATGAACAGACTAAACAACTTAATGATATTACCACAAGTACTGAAAGCATAGCAAACAAAATAAACAAAGATACAGAAAAGAATGAAGGAAGAAGCGAAGCTATATTAAATATGATGAAATCTGTGATAGATCAATTAGCTTATGTTGACCAAGCTTCAAAGGTGTTATATAACAGTTCAAATAATTTAAATGAAATTGTAAGTGCTTTTAAGCTTATTGAAAAATAATATAATATAAATATAAAAAGTATTTGGAGATGATTTAATGAAGCTGGCACTAGCTCAAATGGATGTATTTTGGGAGGATAAAGAGAAAAATAAAATTACCTGTGAAGGCTTTTTAAAAAAGGCAAAGGAAGCTGCAGTGGATATAATAGCCTTCCCAGAAATGACTCTTACAGGTTTTTCACAGGCTGTAAGCAAAATTGGGGAAACCAATGAAGAGACAATAGATTGGTTTAAAAATAAGTCTTTAGAGTATAACATATGTACTTGCTTTGGATATGTAGAAAAGGGACAAGAAAAAGGGAAAAACAAACTTGCAGTTATATCTAAAGAGGGGAAAATAATAAATAGTTATACCAAAATTCATCCTTTCTCTTATAGTGGAGAAGACAAATACTATGAGGGTGGAAACGAGATTAATTTATTTAAGCTGCAGGATGCGGACATTTCAAGCTTTATATGTTATGATTTAAGATTTCCTGAAATATTTCAAATAGCTTCTAAAAAAGCTCAATTAATAATTGTAATAGCCAATTGGCCAGAGAGTAGAAGTGATGCATGGAAAACACTATTAAAGGCTAGAGCAATAGAAAATCAATGCTTTATTGCAGGGGTTAATCGGGTTGGCAGTGGAGATGGACTTGAATATAGTGGGGATTCAATGATTATTGATCCTAAAGGCAATATCTTAAAGAGTTCACACAATAGAGAAGAGCTTCTTATAGAAGAAATCCAAATAAGTGAAGTATCTAGAATAAGGGATAAATTTCCTTATAAAAGAGATAGAAAAGAAGAATTTTATTCTAAGTTGTTAAAGAATAACAAATAATATTAATAAGGTGACTAATTTAGAGATTGATTGCTAAGTTAGTCACCTTTAAAATTTCTATTTTTTATAGTAGTATAATTTCCCATTCTCTAAGGAAGAGTCAATTAGCTCTTTATCATATAGATAGGCAATAAAAGCTGAGATTGAGGTTAAATCTAACATATATCTTCTGAAGGTTAGAGAAATATCATTGTAGACTAGGATATTTTCAAGAATCTCCTCTTTAGTATAGGGCTGGTCTAAAAGTTCAAGAATAAAATCCATATTTTCATTAATGCTTTCAAAATTTTTTTCTACTAAAATATTAAATTCATCCTTTGAGTAAATTTCCTGTCCATGGCCAGTTATATAATAGTCTGCAGCTACATCCTTTAAGCTGTTAAGGGAATTAATCTGTGTTTCTATATTAAATAGGAAGGGAAAAGGATATTTCTTTAAGGTTTCATGGCTAAAAACACTATCTCCTAAAAAGCATACCTTCTCAGGGGTAATAATTCCTATATCTTCTTGAGAATGACCTGCAAGAGGTAGAATTTCAAATTTTTCATCGTTGATTTTCGTAATGCCATAATCTAAAGTAAAATCAACCTGAAAAGGCTTTATATTTTCAGTTAATTTTTTCATTGGACTTGAAGAAAATATTTTTATATAATTAAACTCTGGATTTTCCATACATACTCTTTCTTTACTAGAGGTATATACAAGAGTTCCAGGATAATTTTCTTTAAAAAAATGATTTCCTCCACAATGGTCTAAATGACTGTGAGTGTTAATAATATATTTAACATGAAGATTATTTTGTTTTAGTATCTCATGAATTTTTCTTGCAGATGAATTATTTATTCCACTGTCTATAAGTAAACAAAATTTATTTTTAAATACATATACTCCGATGCGGGTAGGAGAATTTATATAATAGGTATTTCCCTTTATTTTAGTAAGTTCCAATGATTACACATCCTTTATTGTAAGTTTTAGATAAAAAATATATCACATAAAAATATATCATATATGACAATGGTAAACAAATTGATTTTTTTTATTGACATATGATAATAAAAGTTGTATTATAACAGTGTAAATATTTACATTCATTACACTTTAATATTTACACTTATAATGGCAGTTGACTTAAAAAGCAATTGACATTTGTAAGTTCGTGAGGAGTAGCAGGCAGTTGACCTAAAGGCAATTGACCTGCTTTTGGTTAAAATGATACATTAGGGGGGCTGTATATATGTTAGTTATTAAAAAAAGTGGCAATCTTCAAGATTTTCAATTAGAAAAGATAAAGACATCCATAATGAGAGCATCCGATGATATAAATCAACCACTTAATGAAGCTGATACTCACATTTTAGCTGAAAAAATTAATAATGAAATTATGAAAAATTATGAAGAAAAGATAAAATGGTCAGAAATACGTACCATAGTTGTTGGAGCATTAACAAGTTGTGGTTTTAGTAATGTAGCAAAATCCTATGAAGAAGGTGCAAAATAAACCTCTGAATACAATTCAGAGGTTTTTCTATTTTAAATGTTTTGTTAATATATCTTGAAATACTTTACAGATGTAAAATACTAGTGCATAATAGTTTTTAGCGATAATAAAATAGTGGAGGGAAAAAAATGTTAGAGACAAATAATGAACAAGAAAAAGTAGATAAGGATGTTGAAATTAAAGAAGAAAATATTGAAGTAGAAAATGAAAATGTCACTGAAATTGAAAAAGTAGAAGAAGATACAGCTGTAAATGCTGAAGTAGAAAATAATGAAGAAATAGAAGCTGTAGAAAAGGATAGCACTAAAATAAACTTAAAGGATACTTTTACTTCATCAATAGTTGACTTAGCAGTTACAGCAGCAGCTACTGTGGTTGGACTGTTTTTAATTGATGCTATACTTAGAGTTACAGCTGGATATTATATAAAGGAAAAAGTATCATTTTCAGTAATTATTTTTGTTATAGTTTCATTATTATATACAAGTATTATGGAAAGCTCTAAAGGAGAGACTATTGGTAAAAGATTATTAAAATTAAAGGTAACTAGAGCATAATAATTTAGGAGACTACATATGAAAAAAAGAAAGTTTTATGAGTTTAATATAGAAGATACAGAATTTCCTGGCTTTGGAGTAGCCTATCATGAAGGCACTAAGGTGCTAATAAAAAACGCTCTTCCAGGACAAAAGGTTGAAGCCTTTGTAAACAAAAAGACTTCAGAATATGCTAAAGCAAGGTTAAGTAAAATCATAGAAGATGTGGATTATAAAATAGAACCGAAATGTTCTATTTTTAATTTCTGCGGTGGCTGCAGTCACCAATATATTCCCTATGAAATGCAGCTGGAGCATAAGGAGAAGCAAGTATTAAAGTTATTTAAAGAAGCAAATATAGAAGGCTTTGAATTCTTAGGTATCGAAGGAAGTCCTGAGGTTTTTGAGTATAGAAATAAAATGGAGTTTACCTTTGGAGATATTGAAAAGGGCGGAGAGTTAACCTTAGGTATGCACGCCAAAGGCAAAAGCTTTGGAATAGTTACTTCAAACATTTGCCATATAGTAGATGAAGACTTTAGAATTATTCTAGATAAAGTCTTAAACTATTTTAGAGAGAAAGCCCTGCCTCATTACAGAATAATGAGCCATGAAGGATATCTAAGAAACCTAGTTGTGAGAAAAGGAAAAAATACTGGAGAAATATTAATTAATATAGTAACTACCTCTCAAATAAACTTCAACCTTGATGAAATCACTGAAATGCTTACTTCGCTAAAGTACATGGGAGATCTTAAAGGAATAATTCATACAATAAATGATTCTCTATCCGATGTAGTTCAAGCAGACAGTACCGAAATATTATTTGGAAGAGATTATATTTTTGAAGAGATACTAGGTTTAAAGTTTAAAATATCACCTTTTTCCTTCTTTCAAACCAACTCTAAAGGAGCAGAAAAGCTCTACAGCATTGTTAGAGATTTTATGGGAGACGCTAAGTCAAAGACAGTTTTTGACCTTTACTGTGGTACAGGAACCATAGGGCAAATAGCTGCTCATAATGCAAAGAAGGTTATAGGAATAGAACTTATAGAAGAAGCAGTTATAGCTGCAAGAGAAAATGCAGAGCTAAATGGAATAGAAAACTGCGAATTTATAGCAGGAGATGTGGCAAAGGTTATAAAGGACGTAACAGAAAAACCAGATATAATAATTCTAGATCCACCAAGACCAGGTGTACATCCAGATGCCTTAAAGTACGTTGCAAAATTTGATCCTAAGGATATTGTGTATGTATCCTGCAATCCAAAGAGCTTAGTTGAGGATTTAAAGGTGTTAATAAGTGAAGGGTATAAGGTGGAGAAGGTTAAGGTAATGGATATGTTCCCGCATACTGGGCACGTTGAGACGGTAGCATTGATAACAAAAAAATAAATATAAAAGTGTGTAAAGCACTGATAAATAAAGGGTTTCTGAGATTGGGAGCAAAACTATCAGTTTTGTGATGGTGTGCTTCTGATTTAGAAATCCTTATTTTTATATTTATAGGGAAAATATCGGTGGGGAGTGTATTTTTATAGTTGAGTAGGTAAGTTAGATGTTGGGGAGGTTGAGTAGATGGGATAGATGTTAAAGAAGGTGAGTGGGTGAGTTGAATGGGGGGTAGAATAGGGACTTTAAATGTTAGTAATATTAAAAAGGCCATAATATACGTGGAGGCAGTTGTGAAGACAGTACATAAATAAGATGATATTAAAGGCTTTGAAGTTAATATTGGAGTATGTCTTATGTTTTCTCAGATTAAAAAAGTTTGAGGGAATGTTACTTTAGGATAACAATTACGAAGAGCTAAGTGGTGTTTGAGCAATAATAAATCAAGAATTTTCAGTGGAAAATTTTGTATATCAACAAAATACATAGTAAGAAAATAATTAAAATGTTATAATTAAGCTATTAATAGAAGAAATATATTCAATAAAAATTGATGTGTATTTCCATTTTTATCGTCAGACTAAATGTAGAATATTTATAAATACGAAAGATTATTAGGTTACTGAGATTTGATATTTATAGAGATATTAATCTTTATTTTAAGTAAATGGCTAAAAGTTAAGTTGGCATATAGCGTTTTATTAAAATTAAAAAGAGGTTTTGAATTGTTGTTTACTTCAAGATTAAAATTTTACGTGTGGTTGGAAAGTGGGAGGTAAATACCCTTATATTTTATATAGAATGATAGCTGAATATACATTCTTGAAGAAAATATAGTAAGGAAATTAACCGTTAATAAAACTTATAGAGTTAAGGGATTTTATGATAATTTTAAAAAGAGTGAAACATTGGTGAATCATGTAACCTGATTATACAAGTGATGTGTATTCTTATAGTACAAGAGGTTACACGGGAGCTAAAATATAGAAGATGGGGGTGGGGGAAAATAAGATGCATTATAAATATGATAAAAAAAATAAAGAATCAATAGAAGAATATGCACGAAGATTACTTAATAAAAGTTTAAATAATTTACATTTTGATACGGAAAATGCAAGGTTCAACAATGAAAAATCTAAAGGAAAATTAGGACAAACTATAGAAGAGGAGTACTTCGGATATAAAGTTAATAGTAGACAAGAAGCTGACTTTGATGAAGTAGGAGTAGAGTTAAAAGTATGTCCTCTTAGGACTATAAAACCCAAGCCTACTTCCGATAGTTTAAGAGAAAAAATGGGATATTCAGCAAAGGAAAGAATAGTACTTAGTATTATAGACTATTTTAAATTAAATGATGAAACCTGGGATAATAATTCATTAATGAAGAAATGTAAAGAACTTCTTTTGATGTTTTATATGTATGAAAAAGATGTTGCTAAAGAAGATTTAATATTTAGGATTATTAGTTTATGGACTCCATCAGAACAAGATTTGAATATTATTAAAAATGATTGGAATACAATAGCTACAAAAGTTAAGAATGGTAAAGCACATGAGATTTCTGAAGGAGACACAATGTATTTGGGTGCATGTACTAAAGGTAGTACTGCAGAAAAAAGTATGAGAAATCAACCTAATTCAAATCTTTTAGCACAACAGAGAGCATTTTCATATAAGAGGTCATATGTAGATTATATAATAGAAGAATTACTGAGAAAAGAACTGTATAGACAATTTAAGCCAGCTAAGGTTTTAAGTAATAAAGATATGCTTTTTGATGAAAAAATTTATAATGTTTTTAACGGAATTTTAAATAAAAACCTTGAGGAAATTATAAATATGTATTCAATTAAAAGAGAGAGAAAAGCTAAGAATTTTATAAGGCTTGTAATAGATGATGTTTGTAAAGCAGTTTTTGGAGATAAGCTTGATAACTTTGATGAATTTAAAAAAGCCAACATTGAAATTAAAACTATTTTATTAAAACCTAATGGTATGCCAAAAGAATCTATGTCTTTTGAGCAAATAAATTATTGTGAAATAGTAAATGAAGACTGGGAAACATCAACTATAAAAGATAAGTTTGAAAATAAGAAACATTTATGGATAATATTTAAGAGTAAAATTAATTTTGAAAAGCAATCAGAGTTGAATTTAGATGATATGGTACTTTGTAAAGTGATGTTTTGGAACATGCCTATATTAGATTTAAATAATAGTATGTACAAGGTATGGGTTGACACTACAAATAAAATTAAAAATGGTGATTATAATAACTTTATAAAAATTAGTGATGGAGAAATTGCACACATAAGACCTAAGGGACAAGATGTAAATGATTTAGCACCTACACCACAAGGTACTATGGAAAGAAAAAAATGTTTTTGGCTAAATGCTAAGTATGTAAAAGAGCAAATTGAAAAAGGAATTTAGTCTATTTTTTATAATACAATAGTTGGGCTTAAAAATAAAAATTCTTTGGGAAATTTAATATTTTTTTTCAGATCGATCTTTCTTTTTTTGATAACATATAGTATAATCTATACGTTATATATGAGGAGGTAAGATTTAATGGAATATACGATTTGTGAATTATTTGCTGGGGTTGGTGGGTTTAGAGTTGGATTTGAAAAGAGTTCTTTAGATTGGAAAACAGTTTGGGCAAACCAATGGGAACCTAGTAAAAAAGTTCAATATGCATTTGAATGTTATAAGCACCATTTTCAAGCCTCTGGTGGAATAGATGAATTTAGTAATATAGATATTGCTCAAGTTCCAGCAAATCATATTCCCAATCACACAGTATTAGTGGGAGGGTTCCCATGTCAGGATTATTCAGTAGCTAGTACTGGTGCCAAAGGGATACAAGGTAAAAAAGGGGTGCTTTGGTGGGAGATTGAAAGAATTTTAGAAGCTAAGAGACCACCATTTGTGCTTTTAGAAAATGTTGATAGATTACTAAAATCACCTGCAACGCAGCGAGGGCGTGATTTCGGAATTATAATAAACTGTCTTGGAAAATTAGGATACTCTGTTGAGTGGAGAGTCATAAATGCTGCTGAATATGGATTTCAGCAAAGAAGGAGACGCACATTCATTTTTGCAGTGCATAATTCAACTAATTATTATAAAGAATTAGGAAAGCAAGATGTATATGAAGAACTTCAACATTCAGGATTTTTTAGTTCTATATTTAATGTAGAAAATTTTCCACAAGAATTTATCAATAGTATAGATATAGAAGAAAAATATAAATTGGATACACTTAAAATTTCAGATAGCTTTAAATTTGATTTTAAAAATTCTGGTATTTACAGAAATGGAGTAATATATACGGTAGAAACTATTCCTAAAAATTTGTTAACAGAACATCAAATAACATTACAAGATGTTTTGGAAAAATATGTAGATGAAAAATACATTTTATCTGATGAGGATTTAGAAAAATGGACTTATATGAAAGGACCAAAAGCAATTGAAAGAACTTCTAAAGAAGGTCATAAATATATGTTTAGAGAGGGTGGAATAGCATTTCCAGATCCTATAGATAAACCAGCACGTACTATGTTGACAAGTGAGGCTAGCAAAAATAGAAGTACTCATGTTGTTTCTGACATTGCAACTGGAAAGCTAAGATTATTAACCCCATTAGAATGTGAAAGAATAAATGGATTTCCAGATAATTGGACTGATACAGGAATGACAGAATCATTTAGATATTTTTGCATGGGTAATGCTTTAGTAGTAAATTTAATAGAGCATATGGCAAGAAAGTTGCATGAGATAATAGAAAAGGAAAAATTAAAACAAGAATATAATGATGACTATAACAAAGAAATTGCAACTACTCAAATCACAGAACAATAGAGTAAGTGATATATAAAAGTAAGAGTAGAAATTTCAGTACCTTTAATAACTTCAAAAATAGCATAAAAATGGAATTGCCTTAAGAAACATAAAAAGAAACACCTACATGTGCCAATTGTACTATGTAGGTGTTTCTTTGTTTAATCAATATTTATGTAAAACTCCTTGAAATCACATTGCATTATTAAAATATTGATTTTTCAAAGTTTATCATATGAAATTTCATCGAACTTACGTTAAAACAAGTCAAATAGGCTGTCACCAGTAGGTCTTTGCTTCGCTTGCAGTTTTTCTAGGTACTGCCTTATCTTCACATATTCCTCTTTCAAGACGAATTCGTCATTGTCAAGGCAATCTAACAACTCTTTATATTCCTCTGGTTCTTCACGTATAGCCTCAACATCAAACTCATATACCCAGCCTACAGGATCTGGTGTCCCATATTCATCCTTATATTCCCAGTTTACATCATCAGCATCAACTAATGTTTGACTCTCATCCTCGTCAAAAACATAAACATATTCAGTCCTAACCAACGAGTCGTAGTGTGGGAAATCATTGCAATTGACAGACAATATTCCATTAAGCTGTTTAATAAAATCGAAAAGGTATGATTTTGGGGAATTCAATACAAATTCATTGGTTTCACCAATTTCATAACTCAGACTAGGATACATCGTTTCGAGGAATGTCCAGTATCCCTCCTCATTATCGCATAACTCATAAAGTCTGGTTAAAAATGGAATGAAGATGTACTCCTCCACCTTATCAGGAATCATATCATACAGCATGTTGAAAGTCTTGTCTCCATACATACGACTGTGTCGATTTTCAAAAAAATCTCCAATGCTTTTGAGGTTCTTGTCCTTTTGCTTTGAAAAATATAAGGCACAAAAATATTCCTGAAATGAGCGGTGGGTGAAGTGATACTTTCCGCTTTCAAAGTACATAAGGCACATATTAGAGCAAAGATCATACAGATAATCGCTTGCAGTGGTTATCCTATCATTAGCTTTTTCCCGTTCTTTTAATGAATTGTAATACTTCGCAAACTCATCTTCGGTTAATTCAAATTTCTCATCATAATAAGAGCGTGAACAGAGTTCAGCAAAATAATCGGCAAATTTATCAGCGGTCAATCCGGTTTTTAGTGTGCGTTTATATGCACCTTTGCTTGCATCGTGCTTTACAGCCAGGGCAGCAAATGCCTCCCTATAAAATACATGCATCTTTGATGGCACTTCTGCATATTGCTCAAAAGTTAATAGCATAATGGTTAACAGCAGAGGATTTTCTATGAAGGTGCTGTGTGTACGATATAGGTTGTTGTTCAATTCGTTGCGAAATTTATCTTTAATAATAGGCTCATCAGGTCTGAATTCTAAATTATCAATCAGCTTCAAAGCCTGTATCTTTGAAAATGGCTTTAATTGCAAAACCGTAAAACGTGAATAAGAGATAAATGATTGATAGGGGCGTGAAGATATAACAAAACAATTTTCAGGATACTTGTCTGTAAACACTTCTAACTCACGTTCAAACCGCTTTGCATAAGCTGATCCGATTTCATCTAACCCATCAAATAGTAATAAACATTTGCCTTTATTCAGAATATCTTCAAATTGCTCTTCTGTGATTTCACCGCAAAGACTTGTGACTTTTGAAAATGCATATTCAAACAAGCTATCAACCGTCTCATCAAAGTCCTTTAGGGGTATAAAAACAGGAATGGTTAGCATTTCCTCGTAATTCTCCACCGAGTTTAATAATAAATGGCGCATCATCATTGACTTACCAAGTCCACCTGTTCCAGCAAGGATTACAAAGCGAGAGCATTCCGAAAGTGATTTTACTGTTACGTTCTGGATTGTGGATAGCTTATATGATGTACCAAACTTTCCAGGAACAGGTATGCGGCGTTCAATATTGTTACAAACGTAAAAGTCATAAAATGGCTTAGGATGGTCATTATAAAGCAGCGTTTTAATCGTGCTGTATTTGCTTTTTGCATTTTGAAGATACGTAGAAAAATTGGGTTTCATTTTTTTCACTGGTGTTTGTGTAGCTGAAGTTACCGCATATTCACTAAATGTTAAATAATAGTATACTTCATTCACTATTCTGTTAAACACTTCGCTAGTGTTATTGAAAGGCATGTTTAAACTGCGCCTTCTCATTACTTCTTCCCAATCTTTAAATAGAATCGTGATGTTGTCTATAAAGGTTTTTAATTCCCCAGTGGCTTCGCTTTGTGACCTACCCAATCGGACAGTTTCCTTTAAGGCAAAGTAAAATTCATTCCAATCCTCATGTGTTGCTTGTCTCACAGGGTTTTTGCCAAGAGCATCAGCTATGTTTCGCATTATCTCATTTAACTCTTCAACCTGTTGATTAAGGGAATTTGATGAAACAACAGGTTGTGGATCTGTAAAGATAGCCATATTTAGGGGAATGTGGATATCCTCTGAAAGATGATCGACAAACTTGATTTTATCCTTATCCCCATCAAACCCTGTTACGTAACCATCGTTTATAGCCTTTGCAAAATCCTTGCCTACAGTATTATCAACAGCTCTTGCTGTATAGAGGAATACTCCAGCTAAGAATTCCTCTAATACAAACTCATTTTGAGTAAGCAGGGTGCTTTTGGTTATGTCGCTAACTAAGTCAACAACTGTGTCTCCATCTATTGTGGTATCGGAAGCTATTATATCGCGGATAGCGAGGACAGCTAGTTTTGTTTTATTAGGGTCTAAAATCGGAATTACCTTCTTTTTGAAGTATTCAGCTACTACCTTCACGTTAGCATCCTGTGCCTTCTCCGTTATATCTGCTGGCAAGCTGTTATTGCAGGAAACTAAACGAGTGGTCATATATCCGTTATCCGTAATATCATATGCTCTATTGAGTGACATCAAAACAATACCAATGAATTTTTTCTGCGGTGTTACAAGTTTTGTTTTCTTTTTTGGAATGCACGAACGAAGCACTGAGGCGTAAGTTCCAAAACATAATCTTTTCATTGATTGCCTCCTTACATTTACTTCAAATGAACTTCAAAGTCCTAACAAATGAACTCCAAAGTCAATACAATTTATCCTCAAATCCTAAATCTATAAACTATTATTAGAGGCTCTGATGTGGCTTTTATATCCACTAAATTAATTACAATTCAGAGCAATTTATACAAAATCACAATAACATAATGACTGGTACATGTCAATTCCTGGAGGAAGAGAATGGCATTTTACATGGTGTTTAAACAAATTTCTTGCTCGCACAGGAGCAACTAAACAAAATTTCAGTTATCAGAGGTAAATGTCCTATGAAGCCATTTCATTTAGTTTAATAGTGTACCACTAACCAGGAGTAGCCGAAAGGCTCCCGTTTAAAAAAAACGGCGAGTTTTTTGGCTGAATGTTATGCCCTTTTCTCGCATGAGAAAGGGGTATTTTTATGTTAAGAAATTACAAAACAAGTAAAAAGAACAGAACCAATTACATTTATTACTCAGCTGATGGACAGGCAATAAAAATTATACCAAATGAGAATGGAGTTACAGATGCTATAATTGCCACTCTACATAGCTTTGATGATGAAGAATACAATGCGGGTAGACGTGAGAAGTACCATGTGCCAGTGCATATGGATGCTTACCATGACAAAAATGAAGAGGATGCAGCTGACCGTAATGCATATCTTACTGATAATGCTTCTAATCCATTGGAAAGAATTATTAAGTCTATTGAAGAAACTGAGTATGAGGAAAAGATAGACAGGCTTAGAGCAGCGATTGAAACTCTAAAGCCTCAGCAGAAGGAATTAATAAAAAAAGTATTCTATGAAAAGCGCACTAATGTTTCTATAGCTGCAGAAGAAAGAGTAACGGAAGCTGCTATTAGAAAGCGTCTTAAAAAGATTTATGAGAATCTTAGCAAAAAAATCTAAAAATGGGGGAGCAAATCCCCCTAAATAAAGTTAAAAAAAGAAGGTTCGATTTCATTAAGATTTTTGCATATGGACAGAGGGGTAAATAAAAACCCTCAGAAAGGAGAGAAACCTATGAGTTTAAAACATAAGGTATGTATCAACATTGCACATCCAAGTGGCAACCATAACCCTATTATTGAGAGTGGTACAAGGCAAATCCGCAAAAGATTATTAGATTTTCTTTTCGGAGAAAAAGTAAATGTACTTGTTCTTACACCTGGAGATTCGGTTGAAACTGTGGAAATACGTGAAGTTAAAAGAGGTGAAAGCCGTGAGTAAGATTAAGTTGTTACTCGATGTAGTTTCAGATATGCGTTCTTTGGCAGATAGTATACAGGCTGTTTGTGATGCAATGGTAGAAAATGAACCTACAGATGCAGATAAGAAACCTGCTCCTGCAAAAGAAACAGAAGAAAAGAGACCAGCAAAGCCAGAGGTTAAGGAAGTCAAGCTGGAGGATGTAAGGGCAGTTCTAGCAGAAAAGAGCCAAGCTGGAATGACGGCCAAGGTGCGTGAAATTATTCAAAAATACGGAGCAACCAAGCTAAGTGAGATTGAGCCTAAGCATTATGCTGCTATTTTGAAAGATGCGGAGGGACTTATAGATGGGTAGTCATGCGATACTTTCTGCGTCTGGGGCGCATAGATGGCTAAATTGCCTACCATCGGCAATATTGGAACTTGAATTTGAAAATAAGGAAACTGCTGTAGTTGCTGAAGGTAGTGCCGCTCACGCCCTTTGTGAGCATAAACTTCGAAAGGCTCTTAGGCTTAGGAGTAAAAGACCTATATCAAATTATGATTCTGATGAGATGGAAGAGTATACAGATAATTATGTGGATTTTGTAATGGAGCAGTTAGAGATAGCAAAGCAAACCTGCAAGGATCCACTGGTACTTATAGAACAGAAACTAGATTTCTCTTGCTATGTGCCACAGGGTTTTGGGACAGGAGACTGCATTATTATTGCTGATGAAAAACTTCATATTATTGATTTTAAATATGGTATGGGAGTTTTAGTTGATGCAGCAGGCAATCCTCAAATGAAACTGTATGCATTAGGTGCTTTGGAAATTTATGATAGCCTTTATGACATTAAGGAAGTATCCATGACCATATTTCAACCACGCAGGGAGAATATCAGTACATGGACAATTCCAATACAAGAACTAAAGGACTGGGCAGAGAATGAATTAAAGCCAAAGGCTCAAATGGCAATTAACGGTGAAGGGGAATATATTCCAGGAGAGTGGTGTTGTTTTTGCAAAGCATCAGTAAAATGTCGTGCAAGAGCAGAAGAAAAGTTGAAATTAGCACAGTCTGAATTTAAACTGCCACCACTTTTAACGGATATGGAGATAGAAGAAATTCTTCACAAGCTACCAGACTTAACTAAGTGGGCAAATGAAATATTGGCTTATGCCACGGATGCTGCTATTAATCATGGGAAAGAGTGGAGAGGTTTTAAGATAGTAGAGGGACGTTCTATTCGCAAGTATAAAGATGAAGATGCTGTAGTAAAGGCAGCTAAAGCAAATGGTTATAAAGATATCTATCACCAGAGCCTTATTACAATTACAGAAATGCAAAAACTTATGGGTAAAAAGCAATTTGAGGAAATCTTAGGTGACCTCATCTATAAACCACCGGGAAAGCCGACACTGGTTCCAATTTCGGATAAAAGAGTGGCAATGAATATGTCAAATGCAAAAAATGAATTTAATGAAATTGAGGAGGAATAAAATTATGGCAAATGTAAACAGAACTAAGGTTATCACAGGGGTAAATACTCGTTTAAGCTATTTTCACGGCTGGGAGCCAGTTTCAATTAATGGAGGTACTGAGAAATATTCTGTATCAGTACTTATCCCAAAGACGGATACAGAAACTATAAATGCTATTAATGCCGCAATAGATGCAGCAATTGAAGAGGGTATTGCAAAGTTTGGTGGTAAAAAGCCAAATAAGGCAGCTATTAAACTACCTTTAAGAGATGGTGATGTTGAGCGTGAAGATGAAGCATACAAAGGACATTATTTTATAAATGCCAATAGTACAACTGCACCTCAAATTGTAGATAAGGCTGTAAAACCTATACTTGACCGTAATGAAGTATATAGCGGCTGCTATGCAAGGGTGTCTTTAAACTTCTATGCTTTTAATAGTAATGGCAACAAGGGTGTTGCTTGTGGACTTGGTAATATTCAAAAGATTAAGGATGGCGAGCCTTTAGGTGGAAGAACAAATGCAGCTGATGACTTTACAACTGTGGAAGATGATGACTTCTTGGCTTAAGAACTAAATAACTACAGTACAAGGTGGTGGAGGATATTCTTCTGCTGCCTTGTTTGCTTTTGAAAGGATGGTATTTATATGAAATCAATCTCAATAGATATTGAGACCTTTTCCAGTGTAAATCTTCAAAAGTCTGGAGTTTATCGATATGCCGAGAGCGAGGATTTTGAAATATTGCTATTTGGATATTCGGTAGATGGAGGAGAAGTTCAGGTGGTTGACCTTGCTAGAGGTGAGAAAATTCCGCAGGAAATTATATCGGCACTTACAGATGATTCGGTAATTAAATGGGCATTTAACACACAGTTTGAAAGAATCTGCTTATCAAAATGGATTGGTTTACCAACTGGGACTTATCTTTCTCCAAAGTCCTGGCATTGCACTATGATTTGGGCAGCAACTTTAGGCCTACCATTATCCCTTGAGGGTGTTGGAGCTGTACTAGGTCTTGAAAAGCAGAAACTGTCAGAAGGTAAAAATCTAATTAAATATTTTTGCATTCCTTGCTCTCCAACAAAAACTAATGGTGGCCGTACTCGTAATTTGCCACACCATGACATAGAAAAATGGGAAATGTTTATCTCTTATAACAAACGTGATGTGGAATCAGAAATGGCAATACAAAATAAATTATCCAAATTTCCTGTGTCAAAGACTGAGTGGCAAAATTACCACTTGGACCAAATAATCAATGACCGTGGTATTAATCTTGATATGGATTTTGTAAAGCAAGCAATTTCCTGTGATGAGAAATTCAAAATAGAAAATATGGAGAAGGCAAAGGAAATAACCGGTCTTGAAAATCCTAACTCTCCTGCACAATTAAAGGATTGGCTTCTTGAGCAGGGTATGGAAACAGATTCTCTCTCCAAGGCAGTAGTATCAGAGCTTCTTGTGAATGCAGATGGAGAAATACATGAGGCACTTTCAATTAGACAGCAACTTGCAAAAAGCAGTGTAAAGAAATATACAGCAATGGAAAATGCGGTTTGTAGTGATAGCAGAGCCAGAGGGTTAATTCAGTTTTATGGTGCAAATAGAACAGGGCGCTATTCAGGAAGGCTCATTCAGGTACAAAACCTGCCTCAAAATCATCTGAGGGATTTAAAGCAGGCTCGTGATCTAGTGAAGTTAGGGAACTTTATAGCTTTAGATTTACTCTATGACAGTATTCCAAATGTGCTATCAGAATTAATTAGAACAGCCTTTATACCAAAGAGTGGATGTAGGTTTATAGTAGCGGACTTTTCAGCAATTGAGGCTAGAGTTATAGCTTGGCTTGCAGGGGAGCAGTGGAGAATGGATGTATTTGCAAATGGTGGAGATATCTATTGTGCTTCAGCATCACAGATGTTTAATGTTCCTGTTGAGAAGAATGGTATTAACGGACATTTAAGGCAGAAAGGTAAGCAGGCAGAACTGGCTTGTATAGCACATGATAGTCTTGTGTTAACAGACAAAGGACTTGTTCCAATTCAAGATATTACAATCAAACATAAACTTTGGGATGGTGAAGACTGGGTAAAACATGACGGTGTCATTTGTAGAGGTGAAAAGGAGGTTTTAACCTATGAAGGACTTACAGCTACAAAAGATCATCTTGTATGGGTCGAAGGGAAATCGAGGCCAATACAATTTGGAGAAGCTGCCACCAGCAAAGCACATCTCATACAAACCGGAAATGGTAGGAGAGCGATATGGCTGGGTGAAAATAATAAGTGCACAGAAGAGATGGAATGCAAAGATGAATCATTGCTATGTCCTAACACAATGCACAGGTTGTCACAGTATACAGTGGCAAAATTTAAACAGCTTAAAATCTGGAAAATCAAAAGGCTGCCAGAGATGCTCTCAACAAAGGAATATACCTTTGTGGCTACAGAAAAGACTTACTGCCGCAAAGCAGCGTTGCGAGAATCCAAAGGCAAGGAATTACCATTTATATGGGGGAAGGGGTATAAAATTCAATTTTCCCTCAGTTCTCAGTGCAGGAATATGGATATTGGAAAATGTAGAAAATGTACGCCAAGATTTAGAGATGGACAGGATAGACAACAATGGAAATTACGAAGAGGGCAATATTCGTTTTGTTCCAAGAAGTATAAATCAAGCCAACAGAAGAATATCAGTAATCCCAGATTTCAAACAAGAAAATTGGCCCTATGCAAGAAGTGTTGTTACAAGGATGATATCCAATGGCATGACAAGAGAAGAAATTATAAAAGAAGCAGAAATGGCAGTTATAGAACAGAGAAAGAACTGGAGACTAATCCAAGCAAGGTTAGAGTTTATGACATATTAAATGCAGGCAAGAATCACAGATTTACTGTTTCAAATGTGTTAGTTCATAACTGTGGCTATGGAGGGTCAGTTGGTGCATTAAAAGCAATGGGGGCAATTCAGATGGGACTTACTGAGGAAGAGTTACAACCATTAGTAAATGCATGGAGGAAGTCTAATCCTAATATTGTACGTTTATGGTGGGATGTTGATAAAGCAGTTAAAAGTAGCATTAAAGAAAGAACTATAACAACAAGCCAAGGTATTAATTTTATATATCAAAGCGGAATTCTATTTATTAGGCTGCCAAGCGGCAGAAGACTTGCATATGTAAAACCACTTATTGGAGAGAACAGGTTTGGTGGTGAGTCTGTTACCTATGAAGGTGTTGGCGGCACTAAAAAGTGGGAACGCATAGAAAGTTATGGTCCTAAGTTTGTAGAGAATATTGTCCAAGCAATTAGCCGTGATATTTTAGCGGAGGCAATGCTTAGATTAGCATCCCATGGATTTGAAATTGTTATGCACGTTCATGATGAGGTGGTTCTTGAAGTTCCAGTAGCGAAATCTTCTATAGAAGAAGTATGCAGGATTATGAGTGAAACACCAACATGGGCAAAAGGACTGATTCTTAATGCTGATGGCTATGAGTGTGAATTTTATAGAAAAGATTAAGAAGGTATCAATTTAGAGGGTTCGATTCTTTCAGATTTTTTGCATATAGGCAGAGGAGTAATCCTCGGACTATATTACAGGAGGTTTTCTTATGAAAGAATTGATACCCAAAGACCAATATGGAATATTTGTTGACACAAAGGACACCGCAAGAGTGGATAGCTTGTTTGTAGCTGATTTCTTTGAGAAGGAACATAAAAATGTTCTACGTGACATTGCCAAAATCACTGACTCCAAATCTGGATTGAGTAAAGAATTTGCTCGGCTCAATTTTGAGCAGACCTCATATACAGATGGTTGGAACAGAAAGCAAAAGGCCTATGCCATGACCCGTGATGGGTTCACTATGTTAGTCATGGGATATACAGGACAAAAAGCAATGCGTTTTAAGGAACTATACATCAAGAGATTTAATGAAATGGAGCAATTTATAAAAACATTAGTTTCTGCGCGTAAGGAGTTCCCATTACTAACGGAAAACATCAAGCTGCTGCATGACAATCCTAAACCTTATCACTTCAGTAATGAGTGTGATATGCTAAACCGCATTGTAATTGGAATGTCAGCAAAGCAGTTCAGACTGGCAAACGGAATAGAAAAAGGGAAAAGCATTAGACCATATCTGAGCGATGAGCAAATAAGTATGCTTGAAACCCTACAAAAAGTTGATGTAGGTTTGCTTGTAGCTGTACCTGATTATGAGCAGCGTAAGCGTTACCTTGAATGGTACGTTACAAAATTAAAGAACAAGGAAATATAAAAGGGGGAAAAATCAATGTTTTATGTTAAAGAAAAAATTAGCGATGCTATGGAAATAGTGGTTGAAATAAATGATGAAAATGTATTCTGCACCTGTCTTGGTTGTGGCTGTGAAGTTAATGTTGACCTTTCAGAAATATTTAGTAATGGTGATGCAGATTTATACGGTACTAATGTTTATTGCAGTGAATGTAGCAAAAAGGTAAGAGAGGAAAAATGCTATGACCATAAGTAAATTTAATTCCGAGGGCTATTATGATCCCACTCCTTATGCTGCAATTACTAATGTTATTAAAGAGGAGAAGGCAGAAAGAAATTCTGCCTTTAAACCTCTTGTATATATTTGTTCTCCTTATTCAGGGGATATTGATATAAATGTAAAAAAGGCACGAGCTTTCTGTAGGTTTGCACTGGAGAAAAATTGTATTCCTCTTGCTCCTCACCTGCTATTTCCTCAGTTTATGGATGATGACATTCCACAGGAGCGGGAACTAGCTATGTTTATGAATATGGTTTTGCTTGGTAAATGCAATGAACTATGGGTATTTGGTGACATTATTTCAAAGGGTATGGCAGAAGAAATTGCAAAGGCAAAGAAACGCAAACAGTTAATCAGATATTTTAATGAGAAGTTACAGGAGGTTGACAGTTTATGAAAATTGCAATCGGTAATAGCCGTATGGATAAAAAGTGGAAGAACACTGATATCTCATGGGAGGATTTTTGCTCCCGTGTAAAGACTACTCAAAAAACAACAGAAACCGTAGAAGAATATCGCAAGCTAAAGAGAGGACAGCAGGATGATATTAAAGATGTAGGTGGTTTTGTTGGAGGGCATTTAAAAGAGGGGAGACGTAAGAAAAATCATGTGCTTTGTCGGTCACTTTTAACACTAGATATGGATTATGCAACATCAGATGTGTGGGAGCAGATTACAATGCTTTTTGATTTTAAATGCTGCATATATTCAACTCATAAACATACACCAGAAAATCCAAGACTTCGCTTAATTATTCCTCTTGCTCGTGAAATTAGTGAAGAAGAATATGCAGCTGTGTCTCGTATGGTAGCAAAAGAAATAGGTATTGACCTTTTTGATGATACAACCTATGAGGCAGAACGTCTTATGTACTGGCCATCTACCTCTTCTAATGGTGTATTTGTATATAAAGAAAATGATGGAGCTTTACTTGACCCAGATTTATACCTTGCTAAATATGATAACTGGCATGATACAACTACATGGCCAGTATCTTCACGTCAATCGGAGATTATAAAAAGAAGTTTAAAAGAACAAGCAGATCCCCTTTTAAAGGAGGGGGTTATAGGGACATTCTGCCGTACTTATGGGGTTCGTGATGCAATTGAAAAATTCTTAAATGATGTTTATGCCCCATCAGCTATGGAAGGCCGCTATGATTATATTCCTGCTGATAGCAGTGCAGGCGTAATAATTTATGATGATAAATTTGCATATAGCCATCATGCTACAGACCCTGCAAGTGGTCTACTTTTAAATGCCTTTGACCTTGTACGTATCCATAAGTTTGGCTTTCTTGATGATAAGATATCTGCAAATACAGCGGCAAGTAAACTTCCATCCTATGTGGCAATGTGTGAGTTTGCAATTAAGGATACTGCAGTAAAAGCAGAATTTGCAAAAGAAAGACAAGCTCAGGCAGAGGAGGAATTTTCAGAGGATGATTGGCAGACAGCTTTAGGACTTGATAAACAAGGCAAAGTAAAGGACACTCTGGATAATATTGTGCTGATTTTACGCAATGATAATGAATTAAAACATATAGCTTTTAACTGCCATGGTGATGGTATAGATGCCAAAGGCGGTTTACCTTGGGAACAAGTAAAGTGTGGCTGGAATGATTCGGATAACGCATCTTTAAAGGTGTATCTAAGTAATAAATATGGAGTTTATGCTCCTACTAAAACAAAAGATGCTGTTTTGGCAGTTGCTACGGAAAGAGCGTATCATCCCATCAAGGAGTATCTTGATAATTTGCCAAAATGGGATGGTGTAACCCGTGTAGAAAATCTTCTTATAGATTATTTCGGTGCTGATGATAACACATATACAAAAGCAGTAATTAGAAAAACGATGGTGGCAGCAGTAGCACGCATTTACAATCCAGGAACAAAATTTGATAGTGTGCTTATCTTAAATGGCCCACAGGGTATTGGTAAGTCAACCTTCTTTTCAAAACTAGCTGGAGAATGGTTTTCGGATAGTTTAACCATCACAGATATGAAAGATAAGTCAGGTCCAGAAAAGTTGCAGGGATATTGGATCTTAGAACTAGGGGAACTTGCTGGAATGCGTAAAACTGATGTTGAAATTGTTAAATCTTTTATTTCAAGAGTAGATGATAAATATAGGGCAAGCTATGGAGTTAATGTAGAAAACCATCCAAGACAGTGTGTTATTGTTGGTTCTACTAATGCTGAGAATGGATTTTTGCGTGATATTACAGGTAACCGTAGATTTTGGCCAGTTCGTATCAGCGGCAATTCTGCTAAAAAATCATGGCAAATTACTACTGAAGAAGTGAAGCAGATTTGGGCAGAGGCTATTTATCTATATGAAAAAGGTGAAAAACTCTACCTTGAAGGTGATGATGCTATTCTTGCCAGTGGTGAGCAAGCTGATGCCATGGAAACTGATGAGCGTGAAGGTTTGGTGCGTACTTATCTTGATACTCTTTTGCCAGAGGATTGGGACAAAATGTCTTTATATGAACGCAGAAATTTCCTTGGAGGCAGCGAATTTGGAGGTGGCACCCGTGTAGGTACTGTAAAACGAAACCTTGTCTGCAACATGGAAATTTGGTGTGAGTGTTTTGGCAAGGATGCATCTTCTATGAAAACAGCAGATTCTTATGCTATTGCTGCTATTATGAGAAAAATTGGAGAATGGCATAAAGGTGATAGGAGAAGCTTTTCAATTTACGGACAACAAAGAAGTTATAGCAGAACATTGTCTAAATAATCGGCAAAGCTTGGCTATCTATTTTTGACAAGCGTTAGCTTTGTCTGTTGGTAGTCTTTTAAATTGTCATTAACATAACTGTTGGTATTAAAGCATTTAGGGAAAGTATGACGAGTTAGACAAGAATTAATCTATCTATAGGTTACTATATACTATTAATAGTAAAATACGTCTTATCGCGCGTAATAGGAAATTCAGTCAATTCGTCATAGTTGTCTGCTAAAGGAAAGGAAGAGGTAAATATGATCCTAGAAGATATTTTACAAGATAATTTTATGGAGTATAGAGAAGTTTATAAAAAAGCAGATGAAAAAGGTATGACAAAGAATGAAGTGAAAGCAGAAAAGGATAAGCTTGGAATTAAAACTATTACTTTAGTGAATGGAGATGAGAGGTTATGGCTGTGGTATATTCCGAAAAACGTGTGGAACAAGTTCTCATTAAAACAGTAAAAAAGATGGGAGGCATTTGTCCTAAGTTTGTATCTCCTGGATTTGATGGAGTGCCAGATCGATTGGTTCTTTTACCAAAGGGCAAGGTAGCCTTTGTTGAATTAAAAGCAAAAGGTAAGAAAATGAGACCACTGCAAGTAAAGAGAAAAAGACAGCTGGAAAAGCTCGGATTTTTGGTTTACTGCATAGATGATGTTAGCCAGATTGGGGGCATTTTAAGTGAAATACAATCCTCATGACTATCAAAGTTTTGCAACTAATTTCATTTTAGAAAATCCTATAGCAGCAGTGCTACTTGATATGGGTTTAGGAAAGAGTGTTATAACCCTTACTGCCATATTTGACCTTTGTCTTGATAGCTTTGAAGTTTCAAAGGTTTTAGTCATTGCACCACTTAGAGTTGCTAGAGATACATGGCCTTTAGAAATAAAAAAATGGGATCATCTTAATGGACTTACTTATTCAGTAGCTGTAGGCAGTGAAATACAAAGGAAAGCAGCACTTATGCAGAAGGTAAATATTTATCTTATTAATCGTGAAAATGTGGACTGGCTGATAAATGAAAGTGGTACTCCTTTTGATTATGACATGGTTGTAATTGATGAGCTATCATCGTTTAAGTCCTATAGTGCTAAGAGATTTAAAAGCTTATTAAAAGTAAGACCTAAAGTAAAACGAATTGTGGGACTTACTGGAACACCAAGCAGTAACGGATTAATGGATTTATGGGCAGAGTTTAGGATCCTTGATATGGGAGAAAGGCTTGGAAGATTTATAACCCATTACCGTAATAACTTATTTGAACCTGATAAAAGAAATCAGCAGATGGTGTTTAGCTATAAACCCAAAGCAGGTGCTGAAGATGCAATTTATCGCCTTATTTCGGATATTACCATTTCTATGAAAAGTACGGATTATTTGAAAATGCCAGAATGCGTTATAAATGAGGTTGTTGTAACACTTTCTGAAAAAGAACAAAAAGCCTATAACAGCTTAAAACAAGATTTAGTGATATCAATTAAAGATGAGGAAATAGATGCAGTAAATGCTGCAGCTTTATCAAATAAGCTTTGTCAGATGGCAAATGGTGCTGTGTATGGTGAGGACAAGCAGATATTTGAGATACACGATAAAAAGTTAGATGTACTAGAAGATTTAATAGAATCAGCAAATGGAAAGCCTGTACTTGTTGCTTATTGGTTTAATCATGATTTAGAAAGAATTAAAAAGAGGTTTAAGGTTCGTGAAATCAAAACCTCAAAAGATATTAAGGATTGGAATAATGGTGAAATAGAAATAGCAGTAATACATCCTGCATCAGCAGGACATGGACTAAACCTTCAAGCTGGAGGTTCAACTCTTATATGGTTTGGGCTTACTTGGAGTTTAGAGCTTTATCAGCAAACCAATGCAAGATTATGGAGGCAGGGACAAAATGAAACAGTTGTTATCCACCACATTATTACTAAGGGTACTATTGATGAGGATATTATGAGAGCTTTAAAACGAAAAGAAAAAGTACAATCAGATTTAATAGATGCAGTAAAGGCTAATATTGGAGGTGAATTATGACTGATAATTATCAAGAACTTGCTAATGCTATAGTTTTATTGGCAGTGCAAGATTATAGAAAAGCATTGAAAAAACTATCAATTTCCCCTCATAATAGAATGCTGACAAGTGAAATAAGGAAACTTGAACGTTTTTTTCGGTCAAACTATTGCAGATTACTTACTGATATAGATGGTGAAACACTTATTAAAAAACTTAGGCAGGAGGTTTTAAAATGACGGCAAAAGAATACTTAAGGCAACTTTCAAGAACAGAAGCCTTTATAAATGCAAAGAAACAAAGAGCTGAGGCATTGCGAAGACTAGCTGAAACTTCATCTTCTCCTGTGATGAACGGAATGCCAAGAAACCCTAATGGTGGAGGTTCAACTATGGCAGAGGCTATTTGTAAAGCCATTATGATAGAGTCAGAAATAAAGGAAGATGAGATAGCTTTACAGGAGAGAAAAGTGTTTCTCTTAGAACTTATAGGTAAAATAGAAAACACTGAACATCAAACAGTTTTAATTAAGCGATATTTTGAAAAATTATCGTGGGATAGAATTGCAGAGTGTATGTTTTATTCTACAAGATGGATATATAAATTACACGGTCAAGCATTAGAAGATTTGGAAGGAGTGTTTAAACATGAGTCATAAAGAAGCCATTGAAGATAAGATTCCTATTCAAAAAGATTCTAAGGGTTTTAATTGGTACTATCCACCTTGTAAGATTTGTGGCACTCCTGTACCTAATTGGTCTTATATCCGTATCACGAACTATATTTGTAATTCTTGCCGAAAAGAATTAGTTAAATTAGAATTTGAATATAGAGGTAACTCAACAGTAGATAAAAAAGAGAAAAAGCTACAGAATGCGTTAAAGCGAATAGAAAAAGTGGCAAATATTAAGGATTATAAAAAAGCAATTACATTTGTACGTAGAGGATTTAATAATAAAAGTTGGTATCAAAGTACGGAAGAGATAATGGTGGCACTTGAACTAGTAAAACAGGGAATTAAAGCATATCACCAAGTTAAGGTATATGATTATAAAGTGGATTTTGTTATTCCTGATTTAAAAGTGGCCTTGGAAGTTGATGGTCCTATATACCACAACAAAAATAAGAAGGAGACTATAAGGGATGAAGTTATATCACAAAAATTAGGTGATGGATATGAAGTTATAAGGATTTCCACAGAAAATATAAATCTTAATATAACAAAACTTCTTCCAGCTATTAAAGCAGTACTTTGTTCTCGTAAGAAAAAGAGTTCACCTAAGTTCAGTTGAGTTCAGTTGAGTTCACATAGCCCCTATGTTAAAATGGTGTTAGTAAAAATATAGTAAAAAGCAAAGTCATTGCAGGTAGAACTGTGGTGGCTTTCTTTTATAGTGAGGGTTGAGAAAATGTTAACCTAAAATCAGTTAAATAACCTTTTTTATAGGTATGAAAAAAATAGAAAGAGCTACTGCTATTAAAAAACTTATAGTTAAAGGTTATAGCATAGATAAAGCTACAAAGAGTTATAACATATGGAGAAAGTATTGTATTACATCTCTTTTTAATATAGATTAGGAGGAACAGTAGCTATGCCAAGAAAACCAAGGAAGCCTTGTAGCTACCCAAACTGTCCAGAGCTTACAGAAGGTAGGTACTGTGAAAAACATCAAAAGGAAATAGATCAAAGCTACAATAAAAACTGTAGACCTTACAGCTACCTTTATAACACAAGCAAGTGGAGGAAGCTTCGCAAGCAGTTCCTACTCGAGCACCCACTTTGTGAGGAATGTAAAAGAAAGGGTATTGTTACTGCTGCTGAAGTGGTTGACCACATTAAGCCTCATGAAGGTGATGAAAGATTGTTCTGGGACGAGAGTAACTGGCAAGCTTTATGCAAGTGCTGTCATGATAAGAAGACTGCTAAGGAAGATGGAAGATGGGGAAAGAAAGGAAGAGTTTACTCCTATTAGAGTTATAAACAAGAGTTTGTTGGTAATCTGTAGACAACCTGTTGATAATTTTTTAGCAGGGGAGGGGGTACTATTTCCTTACAGCCTAAAAACCCTACGTCGGGCGGTCCCCTTCGTACTAAAAATCGCATAATTCTAGGGGCGGGGTATAAGACCAACGTTGAATATAAACAACTATTGAATTTAAAAGGTTTAAGAAGTGTTACACCTTAAAAAAGTTATGTTAAAACATAGGCTTTTTAGGGTGTATTTTTATTGATTTTTATAAAGGATGGTGAAAGTATTGGATATTCAAAAAATAGCTGTTGAGAAATTAAATCCAGCTAAATATAATCCACGTAAAGATTTAAAAAAGGGTGATCCAGAATATGAAAAGCTTAAAAGGTCAATTGAAACCTTTGGCTATGTTCAACCAGTAATTTGGAATAAGAAAACAGGACATATCGTTGGAGGGCATCAACGATTCAAAATTCTAAAGGAGCAGGGAGTAGCAGAGGTTGAATGTGTTGTTGTTGAAATGGATGAAGCTGAGGAAAAGGCATTAAATATTGCTTTAAACAAAGTAAGTGGTGATTGGGATATGCCAAAGCTTGCTGAACTTTTAGAGGACTTAGATAAATCAATGTTTGATGTATCGCTTACAGGTTTTGATGCTGCTGAAATAGATGACCTATTTTCTAAGGTTCATGATAAAGATGTGAAGGAAGATGACTTTGATACAGATAAGGTACTTGAAGAAATTAAAAATCCAATATCTAAAGCAGGAGATATTTGGCTTTTAGGAAAGCATAGACTTATTTGTGGTGATAGTACAAAGCTTTCAGATGTTGAAAGGCTGATGGAAGGAAAAAAGGCAAACCTTTGTGTTACTGATCCGCCTTATAATGTCAATTACTCAGCAGGCAAAGAAAATGAGAGAGTTATAAAAAATGATAATATGGAAGACAGTAAATTTTATGATTTTCTACTTGCAGCATATAAAAATGCTTTTGAGGTTTTAGATGATGGAGCTGGAGCTTATATTTTTCATGCTGATACTGAAGGACTTAACTTTAGAAAAGCTTTTAAGGATGCAGGATTTCATTTAGCAAATGTGTGTATTTGGGTAAAACAGAGCCTAGTATTAGGGCGAAGCGATTATCAGTGGCAACATGAGCCAGTGCTCTATGGTTGGAAACCAACAGGAAAACATAGGTGGTATTCAGATAGAAAACAGACAACTGTTTGGAATTTTGATAGACCTAAAAAAAGTCCCGATCATCCAACTATGAAGCCAGTACCTTTAATGGCCTATCCAATACAAAATAGCAGTATGACCAATTGCATTATTTACGAGCCATTTGCAGGAAGTGGTTCTACATTAATTGCCTGTGAGCAGACGGGTAGGATATGCTATGCAGTAGAACTTGATGAAAAATATTGTGATGTTATTGTTAAAAGATTCATTGAAGCTGTTGGAGAAGATGGAGTTTTCTTAATTAGAGATGGTGAAAAAATAAAATATGCTGATATCAAAAAGGAAGGTTGTGATTAATATGACCTTCCTTGATTTTTGTGCTGGAATAGGTGGCTTTAGATTAGGTTTAGAATTAGCAGGTCATAAATGTATTGGATTTTGTGAAAAAGATAAATTTGCAGTTAAATCATATAGAGCTATGTATGATACAGAAGGAGAGTGGTATGCAGATGATGTTACAAAACTCAGACCAGAAGAAATCCCAAGAGCAGATATCTGGTGCTTCGGATTCCCATGCCAAGACATCTCAGTGGCAGGAAAACAGCGAGGAATCAGAGGAAAAAGAAGTGGAATTTATTTCAGCATTATTGACCTCATCAAAGGCAAAGAAGAAAAAGATAAACCCACATACTTACTTATTGAGAACGTTAAAAACCTGCTATCAATTAATAATGGATTTGACTTTGCCACAGTTCTCTCTGAACTGGACCAAACAGGGTATGATGCAATCTGGCAGGTGCTTAACTCTAAAGACTTCGGAGTTCCCCAAAACCGAGAGCGCGTGTTCATTATTGCAAATCTTAGAACCAGAGGTAGACGAGAAGTATTACCTATCACAGGAGAAAACACAGCAGCTCTTAAGCAAATTATAGGTGGAAGTCAAGGATATAGAGTATATGATGCTGAGGGTGTTTCTTGTACTATTCAAAGTAGTGCAGGAGGAGTTGGTGCTAAAACTGGTCTTTATTGTATCGGTAATATTAACCCAAGTGGCAATGGAGCAAGTGGAAATGTTTATAATTCAGAAGGAATTTCACCTGCTTTAACAGCAAATGGTGGAGGGTTAGGTGCTAAAACAGGATTATATTTTATAGATCAATCGAATACCAAACCACAGCTGACTGAAACTTCAAGGTGTATAACTTCAAGATATACAGCAGGAGTGGTTAACAGAACTGCAATGAATAGTGCTGTTTTTGAAGCTTATCCTGTTATTACACCAGAGAGAAATGATAAAAGACAAAATGGCAGAAGAATGAAAAACGCTGATGAGCCAATGTTTACTTTAACAAGCCAAGATAGGCATGGAGTTGCAATAAAAAATGCCACTAAAAAAGGTTATGTAGAAGCAAATATTGGTGATAGTATATATTTGAATTTCCCTAATAGTACAACTAGAAGAGGTAGAGTTGGCAAAGGGATTACTGGTACTTTAGATACTTCATGTGCTGTTGGAACACTTGATAGTAATTATCGCATTCGCAGACTAACTCCTAAAGAATGCTTTAGGCTTCAAGGCTTCCCAGATGAACTATTTGAAAAAGCTAAAGCTGTTAATTCAGATGCTCAGCTTTATAAACAAGCTGGCAATGCAGTAACTGTAAATGTTGCTTTTGCAGTAGCTAAAAGTTTACCCAAAAGTGAATGAAATGCTTGATATATGTGTGTTTTAGAGTGATATATAGTATAACAAAAACACACTTGGAGGTTTTAGAATGATAGCATTATTTGGAAGAAAGGTTTTAAATTTAAAGGAACTTAAAGAACTTACAAAAGAAGCTAAGAAGGATGGAGTAAAAGGAACAGCCTACGAAGTTACAAAAGAAATTGAACTAAGAGATGAGGAATTTAAAGAATTTGCAAAAGACTTCTGCAAAGACCAGCCTTGGATAACCAAAGAAGATGGTGGTTGCAACGAAAAAGGAGAGCTAAGATGCATAAGGGTTAGGAACACAAAAACAAAGAAAAGCATTTTAGTAGATTCAGAAGGCTACACCTACCCAAGGTACACAGCGATTGAAAATTAGACAGAAGCAGGCTGAAGGGCCTGTTTTCTTCTTAAAATATTTATACAAAGTACTTGCTATTAACTGTGTTTAGAGTGATATATGTAACTACCAAAACACAGGGAGGAATGAAGATGGATAGAAAAGAAATAGTTAAAATTTTAAGTGAAGCCTTAGGTTCTCAAGCAAAGTATCTTGGAGCACCAAGCTTTGCCTATGAAATTAAAACGGAAAAGGAAATCTACACAATAGATAGGCAAGGAACCATTATAACTTCGCAAGGTAGGTTTGTTAAACTTAACGAAATTTTAAAGGGAGAGGATTCTGAAGAAAAAATAGAGGCTACAGCTATTGATAGTTTTAATTTAGAAATTCCATTAGGAGAGCATACAGGAAGAACACTAATGAATATTTTAAATATGCTTTACAGTAAACAGCAGTTAATTGTTAAAACCTTAGAATTAAAAGAACCTTTTATTGAGAAAACCTTTATAAAGAATTTGAATTTAAAGAGAACAGAAACTTTAGAAGAATTTCAAAATGCTATTACTGAAGTTGGAACTGATGGTTGCAAAGGCATATTCTTTGATTTTGAGAAAGGAACCTTTACCTTTAAGCTATTAGGTGAAATCTTAAGCCATGAAAAAATATATGCATTTATAGAACTTGTATCTTTAATAAATGTGAACGCACAAAAATTAAAACACACCTCTTTTAAGCAGGCTCAGGAGGATAACCCTAAATATGCATTCAGAACTTGGCTCATTCGCCTTGGCATGAATGGAAGTAAGTATAAAGATATAAGGAAAACACTTCTTTCAAATCTTGAAGGCAGTTGTGCTTTTAGAAAATTACAACAGGAAGGAAGTGCTGAAATAAATGGATAGATTTTTTACTCAGAAAACCTGTGATCGCTGTGGAGAAAGCTTAAAAGAGGGCAGAATAATGTCAATGTATAATGAGGATTGCATTTGCTTAAGCTGCAAGGAAAAGGAAAGGAAACGTAGTGATTATAAAGAAGCTGTAGAAGCTGAATATGAAGAAGTTAAAAGAGGAAATTACAACTACAAGGGGATAAAAGGAAAAACAAAATGAGTTTAAGGGTCTACGATTGTAGGCTCTTTTTTAGTTAGCCAAAAGAGGAGGTGATACCTATGGCACAGAGAGGAAGAAAACCAAAGCCTACAGCAATTAAAGTTCTTGAAGGAAATCCAGGGAAAAGACCACTTAATCAAAATGAACCAAAACCAGAGAAAAAGGCTCCAAAATGTCCAACTTGGCTTGAAACAGAAGCTAAGAAGGAATGGAGAAGGATGAGTAAAACCCTAGAAGCTATAGGTGTCTTAACTCAAGTAGATGCCTCAGCTTTTGCAGGTTACTGCCAAGCCTATGCAAGGTGGAAGGAAGCAGAAGAGTTTTTATCAAAGCATGGCACTATTTTTAAAACTCCATCAGGATATATTCAGCAGGTTCCTCAAGTATCCATCGCTCAGACTTATCTTAAAATTATGAAG
Source organism: Clostridium homopropionicum DSM 5847 (assembly GCF_001263795.1). Classification (GTDB taxonomy): domain Bacteria; phylum Bacillota; class Clostridia; order Clostridiales; family Clostridiaceae; genus Clostridium_H; species Clostridium_H homopropionicum. The sequence continues at coordinate 20,859 of NZ_LHUR01000010.1, read as the reverse complement.
GACTTTTGCTCAGAGTTTGGACTTACTCCTGCTGCAAGGTCAAGAATAGCAGTATCTACAATAGAGGGAAGTTCTGAGGACCCAATGGAGGATATCCTTAGGGTGGTGAAGTGATGTTTGATGAAATAAAAGCTCAAAGAGCTGTAAATTTTATAAACAATCTTAAGCATACCAAAGGAGTATGGCATGGAGTTCCTTTTGATTTACTTCCTTGGCAGGATAAAATAATCAGAGATATATTTGGAACTGTTAAAGATAATGGATTTAGGCAATATAACACAGCCTATGTTGAAATACCTAAAAAGAATGGTAAATCTGAAATTGCGGCAGCTATAGCACTTTATCTTACCTGTGCAGATAGTGAATGGGGAGCTGAGGTTTATGGCTGTGCAGCTGACAGGCAGCAAGCTTCAATAGTATTTGATGTAGCTGTAGATATGGTTGACCAATGCCCTGCACTTAAGAAAAGGATAAAACCTATAATATCTCAAAAGAGATTAGTATATATGCCTTTAGGAAGTTTTTATCAAGTGCTATCCTCTGAGGCGTTTTCAAAACATGGACTTAATGTACATGGAGTTATATTTGACGAGCTTCATGCACAACCTACTAGAGAATTATATGATGTTATGACCAAGGGCAGTGGAGATGCTAGAATGCAGCCGCTGTTCTTTTTAATTACTACAGCAGGTACTGATAGAAACTCTATATGTTATGAAGTACATCAAAAGGCAGATGATATTCTGAGAGGTAAAAAATTTGATCCAACCTTTTATCCTGTTATTTATGGAATTAAAGATGAGGATGATTGGAGCTTAGAGGAAAATTGGTATAAAGCTAATCCTTCACTTGGACATACCATACCTATTGAAAAGGTCAGAGATGCTTTTAATAGTGCAAAGGAAAATCCAGCAGAAGAAAATATATTCCGTCAGCTAAGACTTAATCAGTGGGTAAAACAATCAGTAAGATGGATGCCTATGGATATATGGGATAAATGCTCTTTTGCTGTTGATATAGATAAATTAAAAGGCAGGGAATGTTATGGTGGACTTGACCTTTCAAGTACCAATGATATTACAGCCTTTGTATTAATATTTCCACCAACACCAACAGATGATAAATATTATGTACTTCCTTTCTTTTGGATACCAGAAGAAAACTTAAAGCTTAGAGTTAGACGTGACCATGTGCCTTATGATGTGTGGGCAAAGCAAGGGTTTCTTAAAACTACAGAGGGAAATGTTATTCATTATGGATTTATTGAAAGCTTTATAGAGGACTTAGGAAAGAAATATAACATAAAACAAATAGCTTTTGACCGCTGGGGAGCCGTGCAGATGGTTCAAAATCTTGAAGGCTTAGGCTTTACTGTAGTTCCTTTTGGTCAAGGGTATAAAGATATGAGTCCACCAACTAAAGAGCTTATGAAGATAACCTTAGAAAAGAAAATAGCTCATGGAGGGCATCCAGTTTTATCTTGGATGATGGATAACGTATATGTTAGAACTGACCCTGCTGGAAACATAAAGCCTGATAAAGAAAAATCCACTGAAAAAATAGATGGAGTGGTTGCACTTATTATGGCTTTAGACAGAGCCATTAGAAAAGAAATTAAGGAAAATATCTATGAAAAACGTGGTATGAGAAGTTTACTGGATTAGGGGGGTATACTTTGAAATTTAGAGATAGAATGAAATTATTTATGACTCCACAAAATGCATTATTTGAGGTTCTTCAGAAATATTCTGAGGACTTTTTAAGTGGAGAAGAAGTACCTGCAGATAACAATTTAAGAATTGATACAGATACAGCTATGAGTTTTTCTGCAGTATTTGCCTGCAATAGAGTTTTATCAGAAACATTGGCAAGCTGTCCTATTATGCTTTATGAAAAAGATGATAAAGGAAATAGGCATCAAGTTACAGACGTTGTTGAATATGGCTTGCTTCATTATGCACCAAATGCAGAAATGACTCCAGTTCAATTTAAAGAGTTTGGGATGACAAATATAAACCTTGGTGGAAACTTTATAGCACAAAAGGTTTTTAATATGCATGGAGAGCTTTTAGAGCTTAGACCTATATCATGGGACAGAGTAAGGATTGATATAGATAAGTCTACTGGAAAGCTCCTTTATTTTATAGATGGGAAGACAGAGCCTAAAACAAGAGATGAAATTCTGCATATTCCAGGATTAACTTTAGACGGTTATATAGGAATAACACCGCTTAGTTATGCGGCACTTACTATTGATATTGGACTATCTCAAGATAAATTTGAAAGAAATTTCTATCATAATAGAGCTTCTACCAGTGGAATATTTCAGTATCCAAATGAACTTGGAGATGAAGCTTTTCAAAGACTTAAAAAGGATATAACTAAAAATTACACAGGTCTTTCAAATGCAGGAGTTCCTATGATACTTGAAGGGGGAGGACAGTTTAAAGAAATAACCATGAAGCTAACAGATGCACAGTTCTTAGAATCTAAGAGGTTCAGAATAGAAGATGTGTGCAGGATATTTAGAATACCTCTTCACTTGGTGCAGGACTTAACAAGATCCACTAATAACAATATTGAACACCAAAGTCTTGAGTTTATAGTCTACACCATGCTTCCTTGGTTTAAACGGTGGGAGGAGAATTTAAATCTACAGCTATTATCAAAGGAATCAAGAAGAAAAAATAGATATTATGAATTCAATATTAGCGGACTGCTTCGAGGAGATATTAAATCCAGATATGAAGCCTATGCACAGGGAAGGCAATGGGGTTGGCTTTCTGTTAATGATATTAGAAGACTTGAAAATATGAACCCTATAGAGAACGGTGACCGATATCTAGAGCCCCTCAATATGAGCGAAGCAGGAAAGCAGGAACAGCTTAAGGCTTTAAGGGAAGAAGTGTTTAATTTAATAAGTGAAAGGAAGTGATAGAATGCCATTTTGGAATTTTAAAAATAATGAAGAAAATGAGGAGGAGATAGAACTTAGAATTGATGGTGACATTGCCATGGATGATGATTTTTGGTCCTTGCTATTTGGTATAGAAAATGTTACTCCCAAGGGATTTATTTCAGAGCTTGCTCAGTACAAAGGTAAAGATATAAATGTTTGGATTAATTCCTATGGTGGAGATGTTTATGCAGCTTCAAGAATTTATACTGCTTTAAAGGAGCATAAAGGAAAAGTTAAAGTAAAAATTGATGGTGTAGCAATTTCAGCAGCTTCAGTTATAGCCATGGCAGGAGATGAAATTCTAATGTCTCCAACTTCAATATTGATGATTCACAACCCTTGGGGAAACTTTCAGGGTGAAGCTAAGGATTTAAGACATGGTGCTGATGTGCTGGATGAAGTAAAGGAAACCATAATCAATGCTTATCAGCTTAAGACGAAAAAATCCAGAGCAAAAATATCACAGATGATGGATGAAGAAACATGGATGAGTGCTAAGAAAGCACTAGCTGAAGGCTTTGTAGATGGAATGCTTTATACAGAAAATAAAGAAGGATCAGTAGAAAATTCCTTTATGTTTAGCAGATTTGCTATTCAAAATAGTTTAAATACCAGAACTAGAGATTTTATAAAACAGTATAATCAAAGATTTAAAGAAACCTATAAAGATGAAGAAAAAATTAAATTATTAAAATCAAAACTTGCCTTAGAGTGTGAACTTTAGGGCATCTATTATTTTGAAAGGTAGGTAATGTATATGTCAGAGAAAATGAAAGAATTATTAGCTCAGTTATCAAATTTAGAAACAGAATCTAAAAAACTTATAAATAAAGAGGATGCTACAGCTGATGAAATAAATGCAAAGCTTGCGGAGATAAAGGCTCACAAAGCCAAGATTGAAGCACAAAAAGAGATTGATGCAATGGATGCTGAAAGACAAAAACAAGCACAAACACCAGTAAATGAACCAATATATGCTCAGCCTAAAAACCATGATGAAAAGAAGTGGAAGAGCATGGGTGAGTTTTTGGGTGCTGTTGCTAAGGCTTCATCTCCAGGTGGAAGAATGGACAACAGATTAACCTATCAGAACTCAGCCACAGGCTTAAATGAAAGTGTAGCTTCTGAAGGTGGCTTCCTTCTTGAGAATGACTTTATTAATGATTTGTTTGAATCCATGATGACTCAAAGTCAAGTGGCGAACAGAATAAGAATGATTCCTATAGGAGCTAATACCAATAGGCTTAGAGCACTTGGAATTGACGAAAATAGCAGAGCAAACGGAAGTAGATGGGGTGGAGTTCAAGCTTACTGGGTAGCAGAAGCTGAAACAGCAGCTCAAAGTAAACCAAAGTTTAAAGAGATTGAAATGTCCCTTCAAAAACTTTTAGCACTTTGCTATGTAACTGATGATTTGCTTCAAGATACTACAGCTTTAGAAGCTATAGTAAGGCAAGCCTATGCAGATGAAATGAGTTTTAAGATTGATGATGCAATTATTAATGGTACTGGTGTTGGAATGCCTCTTGGAATACTTAATTCGGATGCGCTTGTAACTGTACCTAAAGAAAAAGACCAAGCGGCAGGAACAATAAAGTATGAAAATATACTTAAAATGTGGAGTTCAATGCCTGCAAGACTTAGAGCAAATGCAGTATGGTATATAAATCAAGAGATAGAACCACAGCTATACACTATGGCTCTTAATATTGGAACTGGAGGAGCACCAGTGTTTATGCCTTCTGGTGGTGCAGCAACTTCTCAGTACAGCACATTACTTAACAGACCAATTATTCCAATAGAGCAGTGCTCACCTCTTGGTAAAAAGGGAGATATAATCTTAGCAGATCCAACTCAGTACATTGGAATAGATAAGAAAGCACCATCAGCAGATGTTTCTATTCATGTAAGATTCCTTTATGATGAGCAGGTATTTAGATTCATCTATAAGTTCAATGGAATGCCATATAAGAATAAACCAATAATGCCTTACAAAGGTGCAAATCCATTGAGCCCATTTGTGACTTTAGGTGATAGATAGGAGGTAGAAAGCAATGATAACAACTTTAGTTGAAAAATATAAAGTGGTTCAGGCTGTAGAGCCGAAGACCACTAATGCTGCGATAACAGGGGCATATGTAAGTCTTAAAAATGTAATAAGAGGAGCGGTTGTAGTAAACCTAACTCAGGCAGTAGGCCACGCAACTCAAGTTTACTTGTATCAGGCAAAGGATGTTTCAGGAACTGATGCAAAACCTTTAACAAATACTGTTCCAGTATGGGCAAATGAAGATGTATCTTCAGGAGATTCACTTACAAGAAAAGCAGACGGGGTAAGTTACACTGTAGCAAATACAGCAAAAAATAAGCAGGTAGTATTTCATATTGATCCTGCAAAGCTTGATATAAATGAAGGATTTACTTGCCTTAATGTAAGAATTGGGGCAAGCACACAAGCTACTAATTTTGCATCTGCAGATTACATTTTAGACAGTAAGTACGCAGGAGATAACCCTTCATCTGTAGTTGTTGATTAAACTCGGAGCCTTTTGGCTTCTTTCTTTTGAGGTGATAAAATGGCAATAAAAATGATAACCCCTCCAGTAGCTGAACCAATTACTTTAGAGGAAGCAAAACAGCATTTGAGAGTTGATGGTAATGATGATGACTTTCTTATACAAAGTCTTATAAAGCAGGCTAGAGAATGGTGTGAAGATTATCAAAACAGAAAATATATAACTCAGACTTTGGAATTAGTACTTGACAGCTTTCCACAAGGGAATGCCATAATCTTTTATAACTGTTCCCCAGTGCAAAAGGTAGAAAGCATAAAGTATTATGCTGTAAACAGACAGGAATATTTATTTGATGAGAGCAATTATATTTCTGATTTAGATGGCTTTGTAGGCAGAGTTGTTTTAAATAGAGGAAAGCACTGGCCCATAGTGGAACTTCAATCTGTAAATGCCGTAAGAGTTAGAGTTGTTGCAGGCTATGGAGATAGTGGAGATAAAGTGCCTGAAGCAATAAAGTGGGCAATTATTCTTCAAATGAAGCTTTTATATGATGACTACAGGCCAGAGGAAAAAACAAAATTAGAGGAAGCAAGAAATGCTCTTCTTTCTATGAATAGGGTGATTCCTGTATGAAATCAGAGGAGTTAAAACATAGAATAACACTTCAAACTTTCTCAACTACAGTAAATGATAATGGTTTTGAAGTTGAAGAATGGACAGATTTTAAAGAGTTATGGGCGGCTGTTACAAATCTTCATGGCAGAGAATACTTTGAAGCAGCAGCTGTTCAAGCTGAAAATACTGTTAAATTTACTATACGGTATGTGCCAAATATTGAAACAGCAATGAGGATTTTATTTAAAGGAAAGCAGTACGATATAACATCTATCGATAACATAAAATATGCCAATAAATTTATAGAAATCAAGGCTATGGAGGTTGATAGTAGTGGCTAAGATAGAACTTGAAGGAATGCAGGAGCTTATAGATAGAGTTAATAAACTTGGTGCTAAGGGTGAAGTTATAAAAAAGAAAACTTTAGATAAAGCAGGAAAACTAGTTAAGGAAAGCATGGAGAAAAAGGCTCCAAGGTCAAGATTAAGTAAAAAACACATGGCTGATAATATAAAGGTTTCAGATATAGAAAAAGAAAATGGAGTGGATTTTGTAGAGATTGGTCCTAATAAAGGAGATAATTCAGAGTTCTTTTATTCAAAATTCAGCGAGTGGGGGACAAGTACACAGCCAGCACAGCATTGGGCAGAGAACTCTGTCCTTGAGAATAAAAGAGAGATAAATAATATTATAAAGGAAGAACTGCAAAGGGGACTTGAGGAATGATAAATAAATTGATTATAGACACCTTAAAGCCTCTTAAAATTCCAGTAGCCTTTCAAAAGTACAGTGGAAAAGCAGAAACATATATTACTTTTCATGAGTATTTAGCTGCAGGTGAAAAGTATGAAGATGATGAGGAAGCTTTAACAGCACATTATATCCAAGTAGATGTGTGGTCAAAGAGTGATTATACAGATATAGTCAAAACAATAAAAGAACTTTTGCTTAAAGCAGGGTTCAAAAGATTAAATGAAATAGACCTTTATGAAGTGGATACAAAAATCTATCATAAGGGTCTTAAATTTTATTATTTAGAAGAAATGGAGAGTGATTCAAATGGCTAGACAAATAGGATTAAAAGATATTCATATAGCTGTTTTAACAAAGGATGACAGTACTGGTGTTACTTACAGCACTCCGGAAAAGTTAGAAAGAGCAATAAGTGCAAAGCTTTCTCCAAAATCAAATTCAGATAATATTTATTCTGATGATGCGGTGGAAGATATTATTACTGCCTTTGAAGGAGTAGATGTTGAAATAGAAGTTAATCAGCTTTCTCTTACAAGCAGAGCAAAACTTCAAGGAGCAAAGGTTGTAAAAGGTGTCCTTATAGAAAATAAGGATGATATGCCACCAACTATAGCACTTGGCTTTAAATCAAAGAAAAACAATGGAAAATACAGATATGTATGGCTACTTAAGGGTAAATTCGAACTGGCAACAGATGAATATGATACAGAGGCAGAAAAGCCAAAGGCTCAGAGTGCAAAGCTAAAGGGTAAATTCTATTCAAGGGACTTTGATGGAAATTACAGATTTATCTGTGATGAGGATGCTCAGGGAGTAGATGCAACAATTATTAGTGGGTGGTTTACTGCAGTTCCTAGTGAGCCAGTGGAAACACCATAAAATTATTTTGGAACATTGATTTAATGGCAAAGAACTATTTGGTATAATAAAGCATATAGTTAGCATACAGTTAGTACACAGTGATAGTAAATTGTAAAATAATTCTTATTTATTTAATCTTTAATTTATGTTGGAGGTAAAAGGATATGAGTAGTAAAAAATGTTCTTGTTGTTGTGATGAAAGTAAAAAAGTGATAATTGGGGAGTATGTGTGTTATTGCAATCATGTTACAGAGCAAGATATTATAAATGCTATAAATAATGGTGCAACAACAGTTGAAAAAGTAATAGAAGTAACAGGTGCGATGAAAAATAGTAACTGTGCTGTTAATAATCCTAAAGGTACATGTTGTTACTCAGATATTGTTTATGTATTTAATAAACATAATAAATAAAATGAGCTTTATTCGAATTTAATTTGCTTTTTTATATTACAACCTAACAGGGAAATAAACATCCCTGTTTTTTTGTACCTAAAATTCAGAATGGAGTTGATAAATTTGAAAGCATCAGAACTAAAAAATAAAGGAATAAAGTTCAAGCTAAGTGATAAAGAATATGAACTTAAATTTGATATGAACACTTTCTGTGAGTTAGAAGAGGTCTATGGTGATATTAATAGAGCCTTTGAAGATTTACAGAATAGAAAGATTAAAGCAATTAGAGCACTGATCTACTCAGCAATTAAAGCTGAAGATGAAAGTGTTACTCTTAAAGAAGTAGGAAAAATGCTTACTTTAAATGATATGGAGAGATTAGGTACAGCTATTAATGAGGCATTGGTAATAGCAATGCCAGAAGTAACTGAAAACATGGGGGAATAGAAAGCCATTCTGATTCTACATCGTGGGATTGGGAATGGCTCTTTTATTTAGGGACTAACCTTTTAAAGATGACAGAGGAGCAGTTTTGGCACAGTACACCTAAGAAGTTACAAGCACTTTTTAATGTTTACAAAAGAGTAAATGGAATAGAGGAAGAACAGGAGCTTGATTATATAGATAACATTATTTTTTAGCAGGGAGGTGAGATGATGGCAAGAGATGCAAATACCGTAGTTGCAAGAGTTGGTCTTGATGACAGAGGTTTTCAGGAAGGTGTAGCAAAAATACAAAGAGGACTTAAACTTGTTCAAAGTGAATTTGCAGCAGCTTCTTCTAAGCTTGGTGATTTTGGTAAATCTGAAGAAGGTCTAAGGCTTAAAGCAGATACTTTAAATAAACAGATAGAGCTTCAAAAGGATAAAGTTGCAGCATTAGAAAAAGCATATCAAAAGAGTGTAGAAACAAAGGGTGAAGATGCAAAGGCTACTGAAAATCTTAAAATTAAACTCAATTATGCTACAGCAGAGCTTAATAAAATGGAGAATGAGCTGAAAGCAACAACAAGAGAACTTAAGGAAAAAAGCTCAGCTTGGTATAAGCTGTCTCAAAGCATGAATAGTGCAGGTGAAAAGATGAAATCTGTGGGAGACAAGATGTCTTCTGTAGGAAGTAAGCTTTCTACTGCTGTAACACTTCCTCTACTTGGAATAGGAACTGCTGCAACAAAAATGGCTATGGATGCAGTTGAATCAGAAAACCTCTTTGAAGTAGCAATGGGGTCTATGGCTGGTGATGCAAGGAAGTGGTCAGAGGAAACCTCTAAAGCTTTAGGATTAAATGCCTACAATGTTAGAAAAAATGTAGCTACATATAATGCTATGCTAACATCAATGGGGTTAACTTCACAGGAATCCTTAAAGATGTCAGAAGGATTAACGCAGCTTTCCTATGATATGGCTTCCTTTTATAATTTAAAACCAGAAGAGGCATTTGAAAAATTAAAGTCTGGTATAAGTGGAGAAGCAGAGCCACTTAAGGCCTTAGGTATTTTAGTTAATGATAATACAATTAAAACCTATGCTTATTCTCATGGAATTGCAAAACAAGGTGAAGCTTTAACAGAACAGCAGAAGGTAATGGCAAGATATGGGGTTATTATGGAATCTACGAAAAATGCTCAAGGCGACCTTGCAAGAACCATGGATTCTCCTACAAATAAACTTAGAGTAATGAAAGAACAGGCAGAGCAATTAGGTATTCAGTTTGGACAGCTTTTGATTCCTATACTTGAAAAACTAATAGGAATAGTAAAACCTTTAATGGATAAATTTCAAGGCTTATCTAAAGAGCAGCAGGAGATGATTGTGAAAATAGGTTTAGTTGTTGCAGCAGTTGGACCTATTATAGGAATAATAGGTAAAGTAATCAGCATAGCAGGAACACTTTCTACTTTAATTGGAAGTATATCAGGGGCAATGGCAGCAGCAGGAGGTGCTTCAGTAGCACTTGGTGCTGTATTTACAGCATTAACTGGTCCAGTTGGAATTGCAATAGCTGCAATAGCTGGACTTATTGCCGTTGGAGTTCTTTTATATAAAAACTGGGATACTATAAAAGTTTCGATAAGCGGCATATGGGAATGGCTTAAAACTAGCATTAGTAATTCTGTAACTGCAATAAAAACAGCAATAGTTTCTACTTGGGAATCAATAAAAGCTGTGGTTCTTCCAATAGTTGAGGGTATAGCAAATGTTATTAAAACTATCTGGGAGGGTGTAAAGACGGGATTTGCTTTCTTATGGGAAGTAATAAAAGCTATGTTTATCAGTGCTTGGACTATTATTTCATCCATTGTTCAAACCTATATAAATATAGTTACTGCTGTTATAAGTGTTGCTTGGCAACTTATCCAAGTCGCAACAACCACTGTGTGGAATGCTGTGTCTGGAGTGATAAGTACTGTTTGGAATGGTATAGTCAGTTTTCTAAATCCAATTATTCAAGCAATAGGAAATACAATTACTACTGCATGGAATAACATAAAAACTGTTACAGCAACGGTGTTTAATGCAGTTTCATCAATAATAAATACGGTTTGGAACTCAATAGTGAATTTTATTACCCCAATAATAAATACCATAGTGTCCACCTTAACCACAGCTTGGAATATCATAAAATCAGTAACAACTACTGTATGGAATGCTATACAATCAGCATTAAATGCAGTTTGGAATGGAATAAAAAATACCACCACATCTGTTTGGAACTCTATATCAAGTTTCTTTTCAAGTATGTGGAGCGGAGTATCAAGCCTTTTTACAAATGCTGTTAATGGCATTAAAAATACTGTATCTAATGTATGGAGCAGTATTTTGTCAATTACAACTAGTATATGGAATAATATTAAATCTGCAATAATGACTCCAATCAATGCTGCAGTGAATTTTGTTAAGGAGCAGATAGATAAAATTAAAGGTTTCTTTGACAGATTGGATATTAAATTTCCACATATAAAACTGCCACACTTCAGTATTAAAGGTGAATTCAGCTTAAAGCCTCCAAGTGTACCACACTTAGGAGTTGATTGGTATGCAAAGGGAGGTATATTTAATAGACCTAGTATAATTGGTGTCGGAGAATCAGGAACTGAAGCTGTTCTTCCAATTGACAGGCTTGATGAACTTATGGCTAGGGCAATTGAAAAAGTAAAAGGAAGTAATGGTGGTGGAGGATTAGCACTTCACATAGAAAACTTCATTAATAATTCAGATAAGGACATAGAACAGCTTGCTTATGAACTAGAGTTTTACAGGCAGAGAGTAGCAATGGGAAGGGGTGGTGCTTAATGCTTAGTTTCAATTTTGGTGGAAAAAATAGTTATAGTGATTATGGCATTATTATTTCTAAAAGACCATCTCTGCCATCACCAAAAAGAAGAGTATCTTATATCGATATTCCAGGAAGAGATTCAAATTTGAGATATGATGAAGGTACTTTTGAAGATATAACAATTGCAATAGAATGCAGTATTAAAGGCAATAACATAGCTGAAAAGCTAGATAACATAAAGGCATGGCTATTTGGGGTAGGAGAAAGTGATTTAATATTTAGTTTTCAAGATGATAAAAAATATAAAGCACAAGTAGTTAATGCTATAGATTTTAAACAAGTATTCAAATACACATCTGTTTTCCCAATAATATTTAATTGCAGACCCTTTAAATATGCTGTGCAGAATAACATATTTACTATTACTGAAAATGGAGTTTCAATAATAAATCCAGGTACTCTTAAAAGTGAACCAATAATATCAGTCTATGGTTCTGGGAAGATAAGCCTTAAAGTTAACGAAACTACTGTGAACTTAAATGATATAACAGGAAAAATTATATTAGATTCAGTTTTGCAAGATGCCTATAATGATGGAGGAGATAACTTAAACAACAAGGTAAATGGTGATTTCATAACTTTAAAAACAGGCTCGAATAAATTTGAGTGGACTGGAAGTGTTACTAAAATAGAATTAGTTCCAAATTGGCGGTGGTTGTGATGATTTATGTATATGATAAAAAGACAAGCAGAGGAAACTTTGATAATAATGGCCTTGCAGTTTTGGATGAATGTATAACAGCAGAAGTAACCCATGAACTAAATGGAGATTACAGCCTTGAACTTGAATATCCAGTTGTATCAAGAAAGGTGCAGTATTTAGAAGAATTTAATATTATTAAAGCAGATGGACAACTTTTTAGGATATACAAGGTAGAGAGAATACAAGAGAAAATAAGTAAAGTTAAGGTATGGGCAAGACATATTTTTTATGATCTTGCTTTTTATTTTATAGAATCAGCAAAGGTGCTTAATGCAAATATGAAAGAAGCTCTTGAAGCAAGCATACCTCCGGAACTTCAAGGGTTATTTTTATTTAAGGCATTGGAAGAAAATATAGCACCTTTTGCTGTTAAAGAGGTTAATGCAGTAGATGCTATTTTTAGACTTATTGAAATTTATGGTGGAGAACTTTTTAGGGATAACTTCAATATAGAGATAAAAGAGTCTATTGGTGAAAATAACGGGATCTTAATAAAATACGGCAAAAACATAAAAGGAATGAAGGTTATTGAGGATACCAGTGAGCTTGCTACAAGGATATATGCAGTAGGAGCAAATAATCTATTGCTGCCAGAAAGATATATAGAAGTAGAGGGAGAAAGAGCAAAATTACTTCCCTATCCCATAACCAAAAGGGTCGAGTTTAAGGAGTGCAAGGATGTAGAAAGCCTTAGAGCAAGGGCTGAAGAATATGCTGAAAAGGCTGCAAGTCCAAAGGTATTTATAACAATAGATTTTATGGAGCTAAGTAAGACAGAAGAGTATAAAAATTATAGTTATCTTACTAAAGTAAGTGTTGGTGATTTTGTAAAGGTAAGAAATGAAAAGATAGCTGTAACAACAGACCTTAGGATTATAAAGAAGAAGACAGATTTAATTAATCCTATAAATACAAAAATAGAGCTTGGTGATCCTTTAAACACAATTATCGAAAAGCTTGATACCAGTAAGCTTTTAGAGGAAATAAACAGTGCAATAAGCGGTACTTTAAGCAGTGTAATAATTAAGAAAAACAGTGATACCATAACAATCAGTACTAGCAGCTATCCTGCTATGATAGTTGGAATAACTGCAAAGGCAGATACAAATTTAAATTGTAATATTACTATGACTGGGAAGGCAAGTGTAGACTGCACATTAACAATTCTGTTTTCCTTAGATGGAAAATACTATGATTTTAAACCAATTCAAAAATTAGCATCAGGAGATAATGTTATAGGATTGCCGCTTCCAATGCCGCAGGTAACAGCAGGAGACCATACTTTTATGGTAGAGATGAAAGTTTCAAATGGAATATTTACCATTGAAAAGAATAACCTGCAGGTAAGTATTGAGGGAAGAGATTTAGAGGGGGGACTAAGTGCAAGTATACCAAGAGCAGAAATTGTTTATACCTTTCTTTATAATTTGTTCAATATCAAGATTGGAACATACAGTTTTAATACAGGACACAGTTTTAAGTATTATTTAGACAACAATGTGAGTGGAGTAGATAGCTATAGTCTTGAGAATTTCAATACAAGATTTAATATTGCTACTATATCTCATGGAAACCCAAAGTTAACCTTAAATGTAATGGGAATTATAGAAGAATTTAATAACAGTAAATCAAGCAGCTATGCTTTTGACGCCGATTGGGTTGAGTTTAGTTCTGATTACGATAAAAACAAAGATGGAACTTATGACTTTTATAATAGGGCTACTATAAAAGAACCTGTTTTAAAAAGAGAAGGCGGATATATTGAGGACTTAGGAAATGGCGTAATTTATGCTGCAAATGTGCCGGATACAACACTTTATAAGGATTTGATTGCAATAAATGCATATCTTAAGCAAAGTTAGGAGGAGATGATAATGCCGGTTATAAATCAAATGTCACTTCCAAAGGGAAATGCAGGTATGACACTTTATGGTACAAGAAATGATGATAGTACAGTAACTCTTCCTGATATAGGCTTTAACTTTAATTACAATGGTTTAGCCATAAGACAGCTTTACACAAGCGGTAATACCTGGGTAGGCTTTGGTTCGGCAACAGAACATCTTTGTATTAACAGAAGAGATGCCAGCTATAATAATCTTTATTATGTCAGTGAAGTAGAATACAGCACGAAGCTTTTCAGGGTAAGGTTTGAAGGAAACAGTTCCTATAGCAGTTGGGGCAGTAATGACCTTATTTGGGAACTTTCTATTTTTGAAACTGGAGTAATAAGGATTGTTGTTGAGAAGATACCTAACAACGGCACAAATAGTTTTGTAAATCCAAATGTAGGCACGCAATCATTGACATTAGCAGCAGGGAAATCATATATTTTTACTCCAGTTGATTTATCAGGCAAAAATTACACAGTTCAGGAAGGTTCATATATTCCATGCATAACGAAATTTCTTATGGTGGATAGTAATGGAGTTAAAAATTATCAAGGCAGCACATGGACTAAAATTGGAGATTTACCTCTTACAGAAGAAATGTTTAAAACCTACGGCGTTGATACTCTGCCTGCATCTATGGCAGGACTTTCAGGCACTTCACCTGATCTTTATATTTATACTGATAATCCAGATGTTAAGGCAAATAAAAACAGCAATAGATTCGTTATTGAAAAGACAGTAACAAGTAAGCCAAAGGTAATTATTCAAAACTATGATTTTAACATACATGATGAGAAAAAGATAAATAAACTTGAAGCAATTGTTCAGTATACTAAGAAAGATTCAAATCTAAATGACGTTACAACCAATGGAAAGATAAGAATGGCTTTAAGTGTTGATTCGGGATTAAGCTGGCTTACCTATAATATTAATACATCAAGCTTTGAAAATATTGATATTACAGATTCTGTCGTATTTCTTGTAAACGGAATAAATCCTACAATACTTGCAAGCTTAGATTATGCAGCTTTAAATACAATGATTGCTCAAAAAAGGAAACTGAGGTTTGCTTATATTTTAGATAAACCAACCTTAAATGATGTGTGCAAATTAAGGAAGATAAAAATTTTATACAATTGAGGGGTGATGATATGTTTATTGAAGGACAGCCTTACGAAAGTATTGCTTACAATAAAGATTTGCTTTCAGGTGAGATTTCTGAAAATAAAAAGAGTAAGAGGCAGAGAGGCATTAAAGGAAAGGTTTTATTAGAACTTTTTAATGCAGAAACTAAGGAGAAAATAAAAGAGGCATACACAGAAAATTTAATACCAGATTTGTTTTTCAAAGATACATTCTTAGGACATTTTGTTCAAGGTATTATGGGTGCAGGAAATACAAGAAGATGTGATAATTACAGCTGGTTTGAATATTTATATTTAACTGATAATGACAAACCGGAAAATGCTAATGAGCAAAGAGTTATGGGAAATATTATAGGCTTTGCCCATAGAAATACTACTTACTCTGGAAATGACACAAGGCGAGGAACTATAAATAGAGCAGAATCAAAATTTGAAGTTACAGATTCTAAAATAAAGATGAATTTTGTATTTGATTTTCCAACCCATGCGGCAAATGGGAAAATTGAAAGTATTTACTGGGCAGAAAGCGACCCAGATAATAAAGATTACTTTTACACTGGTGCTGCCTTATATGGAAGGGAAGGTGGAGATACTGACTATGGAGTTAACAGTATAGCCTGTCCTAGAAGATACTGGGTGGCAACAGTTATGTTTCCAAATGCTAGAACTGTAAAATTTACATCGCCAACAAAAGGATGGGTGCTTTTAGACTCAAGAAGTACAGGAGTTACGCAAACAAGTTATTTACATTTTCCTGAAAGTTTGAAGAACCACTGGCTGATGATGCCTTTTGATTTGAACACTAGTGATATTGTTCTATGGGATCAAGTTGTAAAATTATTAAATTCTGATGGTAACCCACTTAATATTGATAGTAATCATGCAGTTAAAAAATATGATGGCCTTTCCTACGTCTGCCCATATATTCAGCCAGATGGAGAACTTATTTTTATTGGGTATTACCTTTACAGTATAAATAGTGAAAGCTATATGAGAATATATAAGTGGACAAAAGTAGGAGTTCAATTAAGTTTTGTTGATATAAATATGAGCCAAACTTTTAAGGATACAGCTTATAATGTACCTTTCAATTACAGAACTGTTTCAAGTGATGGGATTTATCTTGATGGTTGTATTGATATTGTTGGATATACTTCAAGAACAGACTCTCAGTATAATGAAACTGTTTATACCAATAGATGGATCAGAGTAGATGCAGCAGGTAACAAGGTTCAGGATATGAACATAAAGCCGAAAATCGGTAATTCTATTTGGTTTGGGAAAATGGGGATGGACAGTGGAAATATTGAGCGTAGATGCCTTATACACTCATTTTATAGAAGTGTTAACAGAATCTATTTATACTATAACGGCACTCAAGGAGGAACAAGTTTTTATCAAGTAATTACTCCTCAGGGTAATTTGCTTGAGCCATATAAAATGTATTTTAGTTTTCCCAGCGGATATAGTTACTATTACTATCAGAATATCTTAGGCACAGATAGATGGATTAGCAGATATATGGGTAGTTCCTATAATTGTTTGTTTATCCAAGCCCTTTTAACAAGCAGACCTATTGGGGCACATACCAAGCTTGCACAGCCTGTTGAAAAAACTGAAGCAAATACAATGAAAGTTCAGTATATGTTTGAGGTAGATTTGATTAACTATGGAGAAGATTTTTATTAGAGTGGAGGGATTTACAGTGAAAAATTCAATTAATTTTATTCAAGCAGTATTTGCTGCTATTGGAGGCTATATTGGCTGGTTTTTAGGAGGGGTTGATGGCTTTATGTATGCACTGATTACCTTTGTTGTCATTGATTATGTAACAGGCCTCATGGTAGCAGTGCTGGAAAGAAAGCTATCAAGTGAGGTTGGATTTAGGGGGATATTTAAAAAGGTTTTAATTTTTGTAATGGTAGGCATAGGGAACATAATAGATGTTCATTTGATTAAGAACGGTAGTGCAATTCGTACTGCTGTTATTTTTTTCTACATTTCTAATGAAGGTATAAGTATTATAGAAAATTCAGCTAAGGTTGGACTGCCAATACCAGAGAAACTAAAGTATGTTTTAAAACAGCTAAATAAGGAGGATGAGATTAATGGCTAGATTATGTTTTGATTATGGACATGGAGGAGAAGATCCAGGAGCAACTTATAATGGGAGAAAGGAAAGCAATGATGTTCTAAGTATAGGCAGAGCTGTAGCAGCAGAGGTAAGAAGGCATGGGATTACTGTAGATGAAACAAGAACTTCAGATATTACAGTAAGTCTTAATGATAGAAGTAATTTTGAAAATAGAAATACCTATGATTATTTCATATCTTTTCATAGAAATGCCTTTCAGCCAGAGCAAGCAAGAGGAGTAGAAACCTATACTTATTTAAATCCAGGAGCAAAATCAAAAAGTTTGGCTCAAAGGATACAAACATCACTTGTAGCCTTAGGTTTTACAGATAGAGGAGTTAAAGAGGCTAACTATCATGTGTTAAGGGAAACCAAAGCTTCAGCAGTTCTTGTTGAGATAGGTTTTATTGATAACACATGGGATAATAATTTATTTGATTCAAAGAGAAATGAAATAATAAAGGCTTTAACAAAAGCAATATTAGCACACATAGGTATTAATTATATTGAACCTTCAGAACCAAAACAATCTGCAAGTGGAGAAACTATTTATAGAGTTATGGCAGGTTCATACGCAGTAAGAGAAAATGCTGAAAATCAAGTTCAGAAGTTAAAGGCAGCAGGCTTTGATGCTATAATTATGATATTTAATAAGTAGGAATTTTATAAATAACTGATATAAATTGCCTGTTGGAGTTTAATCGCTCCTTCAGGCTTTTTTTATTTGCACTGAAAATTTTAATACTTTTAAGGGTTCGATTAACCTCCAGTTTTTGCATATAGGTACAAGGCATATTTGCAGAAACGGAGGTTTGATTCATGAAGGTAACAAAAATTATAGAGGAACATATAGAAAATTCAACTCCAACAAGGGAAGTTACAACAGAACAATTGCAAAGAGAATTTGATTATTTTAGGGCAGAGAACTTATTAAAAACTTTGCTTGAAAAAGGGCTTATTACTCCTTTTGAATTTAATAAAATAACAGAACTAAATCGTAAAACTTTCTCCCCATTTCTAGCGGAGATTATGCCCTTAAATCGTTGATATATAAAGGCTGTAGAGGTAATATGTGACGTAACGAAAGTGAGGTGAGACGATGAAAAAGATAACAAGAATAGATAAAAGTTCTGAAGGTACAGCTTTAAAAGAGAAACTTCGAGTAGCTGCTTACTGCAGAGTATCAACAGATAGCGAAGAACAACTGGTAAGCCTTGAAACGCAGAAGTTACATTATGAGGCCTATATAAAAGCAAATCCTAACTGGGAGTTTGCAGGGCTATATTATGATGAAGGTATCTCAGGTACAAAAAAGGAAAAACGTTCAGAACTTCTAAGGCTGATATCAGATTGTGAACATAAAAAGATAGATTTTATTGTTACAAAGTCTATAAGTAGGTTTGCAAGGAATACCACTGATTGTTTGGAATTGGTGCGTAAATTAGTTGATCTTGGAGTTTATATTTATTTTGAAAAAGAGAATTTAAACACCAAATCAATGGAAAGTGAATTAATGCTATCAATATTAAGTGGTTTAGCAGAAAGCGAGTCAGTATCAATTGCTGAAAATAATAAATGGTCAGTACAAAGGCGATTTCAAAATGGGACTTATAAGATATCATATCCGCCATATGGTTATGATTATGTAGATGGAGAAATGGTGGTAAATAAAGAGCAAGCCGAAGTGGTGAAATTAATTTTTTCTGAGGTACTATCTGGTAAGGGTACACAAAAGATTGCAGAGGAATTAATACAAAGAGGTAGTCCTACCAAAAGAGGTGGCAAATGGACATCTACTACTATTCGAGGCATTTTATCAAATGAAAAGTATGTAGGAGATGTTATTTTACAGAAAACCTATACTGACAGCCATTTCAACAGGCATACCAACCGAGGAGAGAAAGACCAATATTATATTAAAAACCATCATGAGGCAATTATCAGCAGAGAAGATTTTGATGCAGTAGAGTTGCTTATCAATCAACGGGGAAAAGAAAAAGGTATTGAAAAAGGCAGTGATAAGTATCAAAACCGTTACCCTTTTTCAGGAAAAATAATATGCTCTGAATGTGGCAGCACCTTTAAGCGAAGGGTTCATAGCTGTGGAAACAACAAGTACATTGCATGGTGTTGCTCCAAGCATTTATCACAGCCAGCAGAATGTACTATGCTATTTACTAGAGAAAAAGATGTAGAATTTGCATTTGTAACTATGATGAATAAGCTGATTTTTGGGAGGAAGTTTATCCTAAAACCATTACTGGATGGATTGCGTGGCATGAGTAAATCAGATAGCCTTTTAAGGATAAAAGAGTTAGAGAAATTAATAGAAAAAAATGCAGAGCAGAAAGAGATGCTTGTAAAGCTTATGGCAAAGGGATATCTTGAACCTGCTCTTTTTAATAAAGAAAATAATGAACTGCAAATGGAGGCAGATAACTATAGACAGCAACAAGAAACGCTAACCCATGCTATAAATGGAGAATTATCTAAGGTGCAGGAAGTTAGTAGATTATTGAAGTTTACAAATAAAGCTGAAATGCTAAATGCCTTTGACGGAGAGTTATTTAGTGAGTACGTTGAAAAGATTGTAGTTTTTTCAAGAACAGAGATAGGGTTTCAATTAAAGTGTGGAATTACGCTAAGAGAAAGGATGTGAAAAAATGGGGCATACACCTTACGGTTATATAATAGAAAACGGGATAGCAGTTATTGACGAAGAAAAGGCAAGTAATGTAAGAAAGCTATACCAAGGTTATTTACAAGGTTTATCTTTATCGGCAGCAGCAAAGGAGGCAGGAATTGAAACTTACCATGGAACTGCAGGAAAAATGTTAAGAAATAAGCGTTATTTAGGAGATGACTATTATCCATCAATTATTGATAAAGAAACCTTTGAAAAGGCAGAAGAGGAAAGATTAAGAAGGGCAAAAAGACTTGGCAGGATTTTTGAACCAAAAGAAATAGGAAAGATAAATATTCCTACAGAATTTATAGTGGGAGAAGTTACACAAAAATATATAAACCCATTTAAACAAGCAGAGTATGCTTATAGTTTAATAGAAAGAGAGGGTGCTATGAATGGCAGTCAGTAGAAATGTTATGGTTATTCCCGCAAGAAAACGTGTTGGAAATAACATAGTAGATGAAAAGCCAAAACTTCGTGTTGCTGCTTATTGCAGAGTTTCTACCGATAGTGATGAGCAGGCAAGCAGCTATGAAGTGCAGATAGAGCATTATACAGAATTTATTAAAAAGAATCCAGAGTGGGCATTTGCAGGTATTTTTGCAGATGATGGAATCAGTGGTACTAATACTAAAAAGCGTGATGAGTTTAATAGAATGATTGAGGAATGCATGGCAGGAAATATTGATATGGTTATAACTAAGTCAATCAGCCGCTTTGCTAGGAATACTTTGGATTGTGTGCGTCCGTAAGGACATAAAAATATCGCCCCACAGGGGTTATAGACTGGAGAGTTGTCTATATGGTTACTTGACTGACCTTTGAGGGAAACCAAATATAAGGGAACACAGCACGTCAAGAAAG
>NZ_LHUR01000009.1 GCF_001263795.1 Clostridium homopropionicum DSM 5847 | reverse complement strand
ATAAAAAGACTGGCTCATCACCAATCTTTTTGTAAACCAGGATGCAACCACCTGGGCATATGTAATTAATCTAACTTTATAGCTTAATTTAAATTCGGAAGGGTTGCATTTCGATTTTCAATTAAGGTATAATAAAAAAGAAGCAGTTCTGATTGATGCAGAAATGCTCTCTAAATACTTCTATTAAACTTTATTTTTGTTGAAATAATTTATTTTTATAGTACGCTTCTGCTTGATAAATTACAGCTAATGGATTATGACCTAAAACTCTATCCTTTACTGCAAAAACGGTTATGGGTGCATTGGAATACTTTATAAACAAAGAATCATGACCTACGCATAAACCTAATATTATATTGAGTTCTGTTTTAGACCCATTTAAAAACATCGCTTGTCCTATAGGATTACACATTGCTTCGTAAGTACCTGGGCTTACTTTTTCACTATCCTTAATATTCAAAAATCCTTTAGGTATACTTCCATTTTTACATGCAACTGAATTAACCTCAAATCCATTATTTTTTAATATTGAACATAATATTTTTGCTTCTTTATTTAAGCCTACACAGAAAGCTACCCCTAACTTTTTAAAATTACACTTATTTGCAAAATCCATTATCTCTTCAAGTCTTGTGTTTTTACAGTATCCTTCTGCTTCAACTAATGCTGAGTTATATGCTAAATTGTAATTTTCTTCTTCAGTATATAATTCCTTTATTTTTTCCTGTTCTTCTTTTTCACTGCATGGACAATTACGGGGCAATTTTTCAAGTTCTCCTTTTTTACAATAATTTTCACTACACATAGCACATGTATACATATTTAACCCTCCCATTAATATTAAGAATAAATCATCACACTATTCAAGCTCTAATCTATCAATACTATTCATATCTAATTCATTTATCATTTCACAGAACTTATCCACTAATTTAGAAGTATATCTTCTCCTTTTAATCCGAATGGATACCCCATTCCATTCCACCATTCATGATGTTTTAAAATATATTCTCCCAAGTGGGCAATATCAGGAGAAGCTTTAGCAATTCTATATCCTATTTCAGTATGTTTTTTTCATCTCATCAAATTCTTCTGTTGTTAATTTTCCTGGCTTAAATAAAATATTATCGCTTATTCCAATCTTTCCAATGTCATGAAACTTACAAAACAGTGAAATATCCTGGATGTACTTATCTTCCAAGCCTATTTTTTTGCAAGGTAAACTCCCAAAAACTGCAGTCTATCACAATGACCCTCAGTAATAAAATCTCTGGTTTCTAACATTTTAGTGATTATTTTAACTAAATCATTTTTTGTACTTTGTTTATTTTGAAGCTTTTGCCTATACATATAATCGTCAGCTTCTTTAATCATCTTTTTTATATTAATCCTATCACCAACGACTACAGAATATCCAACAGATATGCTTAAATGTATATTGTCACTGTTGTTTATGTTTTCTTCCTCTAATAATTGCATTAGTCTTTCTTTCATTTTTATTACAGTTTCTTCATTTATAATTCTCTATTCTATAATTTTATCTGATAATTTATTTTTATTCTACAAATAAACTTAAAATCCTTCTGTTTATGCACATACTTTAAACCACTAGCATATAATAATGTTGTAACTCTATAAAAGGAATGAGCAATATGTATAATACTTATAACATGTATCCATGTCTTAATTGTCCTAATAGCGCAATGTGCAGCTTAGGCAATATGTATAATGCTTATAGAACGTTTCCTAACCCTTATGCACCAATGTACAACCCTGACTTTGATGCTCAATATAATCCATCAACTGATGAAAAGGAGTATGGTGAAAGATATGATTTTTCACGATCATCAAATGAGGCTGGTTTAATTGTATTGAAGGATTATGGCCCAGAACCCTATGTAGTTAATATTAATGAGGCTACAAAGCAAAATAATAATTTTCGTACTGCATTATGGACAGGAAACCATTTACAGCTTACATTGATGAGCATCCCTGTTGGAGGAGAAATAGGTTTAGAGATTCACCCTAACGTGGATCAATTCTTACGTGTTGAAGAAGGTCAAGGAACTGTCATGATGGGGAAAAGTCAAACTAACCTGAATTTTAGAAGAAATGTTTATGATGACTTTGCAATCCTAATACCTGCTGGTACATGGCATAACGTAATGAATACTGGAGACAAACCTCTTAAAATATACTCTATATATGCACCACCTCAGCACCCACATGGTACAGTTCATGTAACTAAAGCAGATGCAGAAGCTGCTGAACAACACCGTGACTGAGATTACTTAAAATGAAAGTATAAAAATAAAATGGGATAACTTAAACACTAAGCTACCCCATTTTATTTTTATGTTATTAAATTATTAATTTACTTACCAAATTAAAGGAATAAGTCTATAAGGTGTTTTAGAACAATAATCTTTATATCCCTTAAGATCTTTTAAAAGAATTTCTTCTTCATTTTTTATTCTAAATACAGTTATAGGTATTACGAAAAGCATAGGTATTAGTGAAAAATAAGATCCAAGTGCTAATGGCATAAATAATGACATTATTACCATTCCTAAATACATGGGATGGCGAATTATTGTGTAAGGACCAGTTGTAATCACATGCTGTTCATTCTCTACTTGAATAACAGTTGAAGCATAAGCATTTTCCTTGAAAACAATGAATATAAAAATGTATGCTCCAAAAACAAGAATGTTTGATACTATTACAAACCATACTGGTTCATTTGACCAAGCGAAACGAAAATCAATGCCAGGCAAAATAAAACCAAAATAATATAGCTTTAAAAATGCAGGAGATTTTTTAGAAGTTTCTTTTCCCTTAACTTTTGCTCTTCTTGATAAAAATTCAGGATTCTTTTTCCCAAAATATACTGCAATAAAACAAGTTATTGTAGAAAACCCTGACCATAAAATCCACGCTTCCCAAAATTTAATTGTTCCTGCTGGAATAAATAATAATATGGTCGATAATTAAGATATTTTTGTATAAGCTTTTTATGTTTCATTTGAGCTGGTGAGAGAACCACCTTTGCCATCTCATTAAACAAATTTTCATAGGTTATTCCAAATCCAGACTTATCATATAGAATTTCCTTGAGAAAAGGTATGCTCTTTATAAATTCTGCACCTTCCCTGGCTAAAGTCTCAACTTCTGGATCTTCTTCAGACATTTCTTTTAATCTAGTAAGCCGTTTGCCAAACTCTAAAGCCATTTCATATTGTTCTGGATGTAATTTAAAATATTCTGCTATTGCTCTAAAATTTTCTTTGTAGCCTTCTCCCCATTGAAAATCTTCTAAGATACCAAACATATTACTCCTTTGCTCAAATAGTTCGGAAGATGATTGGTCATTATTTTTAACTTGAACAGGTTCCAGTATTTCTGCAACAATCTGAAATGCTTCAGATCCAAAGGTAGCTTTTTCAAGAAGTACTGTTTGCTGCTTTAATAATGCTTCTATCTTTGATAATTGAATTTCAATGTTCTTTTTTTCTTCTAAAAGCTCATATTGCAATGACTTTAGCACTTCACTTAAATTAATATTATGATTTTTTGAATCTCCTAATATTTCTTTTATTTGTTTCAAATCTAGCCCTAAATTTTTTAAATGTTTAATCATTCTCATTCGAGAAAGTTCTTCTGCTCCATACAAACGATATCCACTTACTGAACGTTTTGGTTCCTGCAATAAGCCAATTTTATGATAATACAAAACAGTTTTTAATGTACTTCTAGTTAATTTAACAAAATCACTTATTTTAATTTGATTATCCACTTTCTCCCTCCTTTATTACATTATAAACTCCACCCTTAGGGTGGAGTCAAACAAAACTAAAATTATTATAATTCCAACACCCCCAACATATACCTGTGGAACCGTTTCTCTTTTCCATGCTACAATAAATCCACGCAAGTTAACATAATATTCATAAATGAAAAAGTTTAGGAGGAGAATCACACATGCACAAAAGATTTAGAGCAAGAAGCTTTTCATTATTTCTAATTGCTACTTTGATGCTTAGCCTATTAGAAATAGCAAATCCTAAGACTGCAGAAATTAAAGCTGCCGAAATACTACCAATGGTTTCTGTAGTATCTTTAGACCACACTCCTTATGTTGAGGGAGATAAAAATGCATTCTTTGTAGCATCAAAGGGCTATACTGGACAAGTTCAGTATCAATTATTTTATACATCACCCAAAGCCATGGGGACTCGCTGGGAGTTAATTAATAATAGTCAAATGGTTAATGGATGGACAAAATCTGTTAATGCTCAAGATCCAATAAAAATAGATATAACTGGCTTAAATCTTAAAGCTGACTATTATAGATTCGCCATAAGAGTAAAAAGAGTTGGCGTAAAAGGCAAATATAGTAATGTATATGGAGATTATGATAGTGCTTACCCTTTTGAAACTTCAGTTTATAAAAGCGGAAATATTGATTTCAATGGAGATTTATCCTTAAACAAGACTGACTTTACTAAATCAGACACTCTTCAAATAAATGGAGTTGAAGGTGCAGCTTCAAATGTAGAATACAGACTTCATTTATATGATGTAAAAAATAATAAGTGGATAACTAATCTAACTAATTATGGAGAAAACATAAGTTACAGCTTAAATAAGCTTACACCTGGCGCTTATCTTGTAGATGTCTGGGGAAAAAGAAAAGATAGTTCTAGTACATATGAAGGTTGGAAACTTCAAACTATATATGTAAAGGAAGAAACTATTCCTGAAATTGGTATAGTATCCTTAGATCATACTCCTTTTAAAGAGGGAGATAATAATGATTTTTACATTACAAGCAAAAATTATACAGGTCAAGTTCAATATCAATTATTCTATACTTGTAAAAATACTATGGGCACTAATTGGCAGCTTATTGAAGCAGAGGGTATGGAAAATGGATGGACTAAATCTGTTGATGCAAAAGAAGCAGTAAAGGTTAATATTAGTCACTTAAATCTAAAGCCTGAATTTTATAGATTTGCTATAAGAATAAAAAGAGTAGGTGTCCAAGGTACATATAGTAATGCCTACGGAGATTATGATTATGCTTATCCCTTCAACCTTACAGTAGTTAATGACTCTAACATAGATCTAAATGGGAGAATGCTACTAGATAAGGATGAATACTCCAAAAATGACCAGCTTATAATAAAGGGAGTAGAAGGAGCAGCTAGTACTACCCAATATAAGCTTCATTTATATGATGTAGTAAATAATAAATGGTTATTAAACTTAACTGATTATGCAAGTGAAATTAACTATGATTTAAGCAAAATTCCATCAGGAACTTATGTAGTAGACATATGGGGTAAAAGTCCAGATTCTAAAAATAACTATGATGGATGGAAGCTAAAAACAATAAAAATAAATTCAGATGTTAAAAAGATTACTGCTGTGGAAGATATAAATCTAATAGCGTTACAAAATTCTAATCTAAAATTACCTATGACTGTTGTTGCCACTTTTGAAGATGGGACAAAGGTATATAAAGCAGTTACTTGGGATGGTATACCAAATACAACTAAGCTTGGAGAATACACTTTTAATGGAATAGTATTAGGATATGATAGCAAAGCTAAGCTTACATTAACAGTTGATGATAATAAAGCCAATACTAATGGAAATATAAATAACCTAGGTATAGTTTCTTATGACAATGGTTGGGTATATTATTCTAATTATGATGATGAAGGCAAAATATATAGAGAAAAACTAGATGGCAGTGAGAATACAAAGATAAGTGATGATCCATCTTTATATATCAATGTTTTAGGCGATTGGATTTATTATTCCAATTTTGCTGATGGTGGAAAGCTCTACAAAATGAAAAAAGATGGCACAGCTAGAATCAAACTAAATGAGGACTTTTCAGAATTCACAATTTTATATGAAGATTGGATCTATTATTCAAACACCAGCGATGGCAGCAAACTTTATAAGATAAAAACAGATGGAACAGGAAGAACTAAATTAAATGATGAACCTTCTGGTTTTATAAATGTAGAAAATGGTGTTATCTACTATCTAAAAGTTGAAGAAGGTAGCGGCGAACAACCTATAATGAAAATAAATACCAACGGAACTGGAAAAACAAAATTGATAAATGATATTGTAGGATGTTTTGAAGTTCAAGATGGATGGATTTATTATTCTAATGGTTCAGACTTAATGAATGTATATAAGGTAAGAGTAAACGGACAAGATAAGGTAAGATTAAATAATGCAGCTTCTTACTTCTTAAATGTAAGTGACGGATGGATTTACTATTCTAATTTTAGCCAGGACGGAGTGTTAGAAAGAATTAAATTAGATGGATCTTCAAAGCATACTATTACAAGCTATAGTGCTATGATGATAAATGTAATTGGAGATAAAATTTACTTCGAGAGCATGGACGAAGAAGATCAGTCACTTCATAAAATAGATGTATCAGAATAGGTTATAAATGAAATCCAGTAGTAAAGCTTATTGTTGCTTACTGCTGGATTTAGTTTAATTGATTAAATAAAAAAGTTCATTTTAACCAAAAACACCAACTTGTCCATGGGAATTTATACCAAAGCAAGATGAATTAATTTGTTCAATGAAAACAATATTATCGTTAGGAATTCCAAAGGTAATAAGTTTTCCAGCCTCAGCTATATAATTTTCATCTTTTTTATTGTTTATGGCATATATTACATATAGATTATTCAGATTTGGATTACCAAGCCCTGTTACCGCATCTTGAATAATATTATTACTTAATACTCCTGAAGGTGCATGGTATACACAAACTATGGCAGGATCTTCATTTCCAACACTTGCAAAAACCACTGATGCACAGGTAATTAATCCGAAAGCACTAAGATTTTCTCTCTCAGATTTAATATCAATAAATTTCATTTCATTTTGATAAACATAAATTTTTTTATTACAAGATTCTAATTGAGGCATTGGTTCAGGAGTATTTGCTCTTGCATTGTCAAATACTGCACTCATTGACATTCCCACTTGTAAGGTATTATTACTTTTATAAAACAACATACTTAAGATCCCTCCAAATATTAATTAAGTTTATTTTATAAACTTTGAATTTTTTCTTGTACTTTTTCTATGGATTTTTTATGGAAAATTTTTATATTATCTATTTTTTCGATATCATACTGTATTTTATAAATATTTATGGCTTTAGAATATTCCAATTTAGCAGAATTTTTATCATTCTTTTCCTTATAAGCATCGCCCATAAGCTCATAAAAAATTCCTTCGTTAAATTTCTCTATTTTTTCAGCTTCTGATGATATCAGTTGCAAAATCTGAAAGGCCTTATCATCATCTTCATTATTTTCATTTACTAACTTATTATCATAAGAGTTATTTTGTTTATAAAGTAATTCCTCTATATCTTTCAAATTTTTATTTTCTTTTACTTTTTTTAATATGTCCTGAGCTTGAGTTGCTTGTTCTTGTAAAGTATCAAATTTTGAATAATCATCTTTTTTAAATGTATTTCCTAAGTTGTTCTTATAATCTTCTTGGATTTCCTTAATGCCTTCTTGGATTTTTAATCCATCATAATAGTCTTGTATCTTATTTAAATTATACTTATGAGTATTTAATTTAGTTTTCAAATGGATTAAATTATCATTATGTTCATGGCACTCATATTGGTAAATATTCTTATAGATTTCTCCTACTTTATTAACTAATGATAATGTATTCTTTACATATTCATTGGAATTTTCTAAATTCTCATTATACATCTCTAAAATAAAAGGAGTTCTGTTTATATTTTCATAAGGTGGTAATTCATTCGAATTTGTAAATACAATATTTTTCAATTTATCAATTATATAATCTTTTATTGCTTTTGCAATAGATGTTATAATATCTCCAATATTCAATGAAGAGTTAAGTTCATACTTTTCATTTTGTCCCAAAAATGTACAATCAATCATAAAATGAAAAGCTAATTCATCCAGTTTTTTTGCATTCCCAACACTCATTTCTAATCTATTTAGATGAACTGACCAATTGACTACTGAAGATATTTTATTAATAATTGACCCTATACTTGAAGCAGTACCCTTTGCTAGTTCAAGAGCTCCTCGAGCCGCTTCAAGAATTAATCTTTGAGCTTCCTTATACCCTTCTATAGCAAGAATTTCAGTTCCAATAAATGCAATTTGTCCAAGATAATATGGAATCATATATGCTTGATACCAAGGTGTATTGTTAATTAAATTTCTTAAATTTTGTATTTCAGATTCTTTACCCGATATTTGTCTGTCATATGTTGATAGATTATTCTCTGCTTCTTTCACTTTATTTATAAGCGATTGTATATCTTTTACTTTATTTTTAAAAAACGAAGACACTTCATTTGTAATTTCGTTAAAAGTATTATAAAACTCATTTACATCTATTACAAAGCCAATTTCAAAAGATCCTTCCCATAAGTTTTCAAAATCAGCATTAGCACCTATTATAGTTTTCATACCAAAAAAATCATATTCTATATTAAATAAAAATGTTCTTCCCTGAAATTTTATTAGTGCATCAGCTTTAATTAAACCACAAACTTCAATATGTGAACTAATAAATAGCGCCATCTCATCAACATAAGTGGATAAGTAAAATAAAGGTCCACTATTGTTTTCATCAACAAATTGCTTTAACATACTGGGTGGATCAATTTTTTTCATAAAAACAGTTTCTTTATCAGATTTTTTTATTTTTAAAAAACCTAAATTAATTTCATTTAAGTTTATTAGTATTCTAATTCCTTTATTTATATTTACGTCAACTAAAGTATTAATTTTTATTTTATCCATAATAATTAGCCTGCATGCTAAGAAGATTCCTGGATAAATATTATACTCACCAAACTTCATTTCTGTAGTTGATAAATAAAATTGGGCTTCTATACTTGGTACTCCATTTTTAATTATATAGTGCTTTGCATTGACGTTATCGCTTAAATACCATATAGTATCATCTCTTGAATCCTTATCTATCTGTATTGATAAATAATCTTTTTTTGAAACAGAGGGCAAATCAAAAGAATAATCTTCTTTAAAAATTTCTGAAATTTTATCAAAATTTTTATTTTCTAAGTCTTCCTTTGATATTTGTCTTTTACCTTGTACTGAAGGTACTAATGCTCCTATTTTTAATATTTCAAAGTCCATGTTAACGCTAGAATTTGTTAGATATTCTATAATTGATGTAATACTGATATCACTCATTGCTCCAGATATCATACTATTTTCGTTATCATAATAAATACAAAAGAAGGTATGAAAATCACTTCTTCCTGAAGGAATAAAAAGATTAGCTTTCACTCCAAACACTGGAATTTCCTCCGCCGAATATCCTATTGCAATTCCAAGATTCTCTATTCTTATTCCACCAAAATCTAATATATTATTATATGTGCCTGAAATACTTATGCTGTCAAAAGTTATAATGCCATTAACAGAGAAAATAATATGTCTTCTTAATAAAGAATTTGGTTCTTTATCTAAAAACAAGGTTACTTGTCCATCCATACCTATCGTTCCTGTGCTTTTTATAAATATGCACCCTGTTAAATTTAATGTATTTTCTATATCTAATTCAAGCAATAATAAAGCTTTAACTTCTGAGTCTGTAACAGAGATTATCATATTAAGTTCTGTTGAAAGACCATTTCCCAAAACTTTTCCAAGTAAAGAATCCTTATTAAATTCTATCCCTGAAACAAACAAAAATTTAGAGCCATTTATATAATTTACATATCTACTTAGCTCTATTGATGTATTCTTACTTTTGGACTTGTCAGAAATTTGTTTAAAACTTTTTTCATCAATAGATATTAAATCTTTAATAAACTTATTATTCATACTTCCAAGATTACCATTACTAAAAGCAAAAGTTACATTTTTAATAGTAACTAAATTCTTAACTACATTAAAAATATCTGTTAATATAGCAAATTGTGCCTTTTCAAAATCAAGACCAAGAAATACTGTTATATTCCTATCTATCTGTATACCAAATATACCGCCTTCAATACTTACTAAAAAGTACTCACAATTTTTATATTTGGCTAAAATAAGGCTATCTAGTGTAAAATCTAATATTTCTACTAATCCAAAGCTATCAATAAGTGAATAAACCTCATTTGAAATCTTCCTAAGTATTTCTTTAAAGGTTTCTTGTGAATCTTTTAACTCTGCTATAAGATTTAATGAATTATTATCATATGACAAGGTTCCTTTAAACAGAATTTCTTTATATTCAAATTCACCATTAACACCTATGTTCATTTTACTTATCCTTTCGTAAATGAAAAAATAAGAATTTGCGACACAACATCTTTTTGAATTGAGAATTTTGTGACGCAAAATTCTTACATTATTGATGGTTATTTAATATTTCATCAATATTTAGCATGTCCATTTTTTCTAAAATACTTTTTCTTGCTGTATTCCAAATATTTAAACTTAATTTTTTAAAGGCAATCCCTTCAACTGTATGTTCTTCTGTCCCCTTTTCAATAGCTATTGAAAAGGCATATTCTGATTTAGTAGCCTCTTTACCTTTCTCTACATAAAGAAATGCTTCTGCAAGTTTTACGTCTAGTTTATCAAAAAAATCAATTTTTTCTAAATTACTTTTAATATTGTTTACATCAATATTAATACCAAAAGAATTTAAAATACCCACTGAATCTGCAAAAAAATCTGTAAGCTTGGCTTTTTTTTGTGGTTCACCTAATTCTTCTGGCATTACTAGTATCTTAGATGTACCACTTTCTTTATCATAATTGTAAATTGCATCCAACTCATTGTACAGTAAATCAAACGTAAAGTCTACTTGAGCATTAAGTTGATTACCGTTTGTTGTCATAATATTACTATTCATCCATAATCACCCTCCTTTTATTCATAAATATACCATATAAACTATATTGTGTCTATAATTCATACAGAATTCTGTTATAGTTAATCCTATACTGATCCTAAAGCCAGCAAATAAAAAAGTTCATAGCAACATATACTGTACATATTGCTATGAACTCTAGATTCTAATATTAATAAAGCCTATTTAAAGCACTAAATACAGCTTTAACAGATGCAAGGGTAATGTTGCTACTAACTCCAACACCAAAGGTATCTTTGCCATTATCATTTCTCTTCAAATGAATATAAGCTGCAGCATTGGCCTCAGAACCATCTCCTAAAGAATGCTCTGAATAACCTAGAACAGTAGTATTAGCTAATGAAGCACCTAAAAGAGCTTTTATTAAAGAACTTATAGGACCATTTCCTGTTCCAGATAACTTCATTTCTTTTCCCTTATAAATTAAGCCTACATTTACTATTGTGTCAGAATTACTATCAGCACTATCTGGAAGTTCAGAGACATTACATTTTACTAATTTAAATATTCCTTCATTTTCAAGATACTCTTCTTTAAATTTATCCATAATAGTCTGAGGAGGGATTTCTCCAACTTCTTCAGATAATTTTTGAATTACGTCTGCAAATTCTTTATGCATTGGCTTAGGCATTGAATATCCAAAATATTCTTCCATTACATAGGCAATTCCACCCTTACCAGACTGGCTGTTTATTCTAACTAAAGCTTCATATTCTCTTCCTATATCTCTAGGGTCTATTAATAAATATGGAACTTCCCAATATTGACTATTTTTTTCTTTATACTTAGTCATTCCTTTATTTATAGCATCTTGGTGAGATCCAGAGAAAGCCGTAAATACTAATTCTCCTGCATATGGATGTCTTATAGGAACTGGAATTTTACAGCATCTTTCATATACATCAATTATTTTTTGAATGTTTTCTATATTTAATTCAGGATTAACTCCTTGAGCAAACATATTATAAGCAACATTCAATATGTCTAAATTTCCTGTTCTTTCTCCGTTGCCTAGTAAGGTTCCTTCAAGTCTATCAGCTCCTGCAAGTAAAGCAAGCTCTGCTGCTGCAGTACAAGTTCCTCTATCATTGTGTGGATGAACACTTACTATAACTCTTTCTCTATCTTTAAAATGAGTACACATCCATTCAATTTGGTCTGCATATACATTTGGAGTATCCATTTCTACTGTTGATGGAAGATTTATTATTACCTTTTTATCCTTTGTAGCTCCCCATGCATCACATACCGCTTCGCAAACCTCTAAAGCATATTCTACTTCTGTACCAGTAAAGCTTTCTGGAGAATATTCAAGAATTATTTCCCCTGGAAATTCTGCTACATGTTCCTTTACTAAATTAACTCCATCTATAGCAATTTGTTTTATTTCATCCTTACTCATATTAAATACTACGTCTCTTTGAAGCACTGATGTTGAATTATACATATGAAGAATTGCTCTCTTCACGCCCTTAAAAGCTTCAAAGGTTCTTTTTATTAGTTCAGGTCTAGCCTGTGTAAGTGCTTGAACAGTAACCTCCTCTGGAATTAAGTTATTATCAACTAAAGCTCTTAAGAAATCATATTCAATTTGTGATGCAGAAGGAAATCCTATTTCAATTTCCTTAAAGCCAAGCTCAACTAAAAGCTTAAACATTTCTAGCTTTTCTTCTATTGTCATAGGATTAATAAGTGCTTGATTACCATCTCTTAAATCTACAGAACACCAAATTGGTGCTTTTGTTATAGTTTTATTAGGCCATGTTCTTTCCTTAAAGCATATTGTTTCAAATCTTTTATATTTTTTATAATTTAACATTAATAAAATCCTCCCTTATGGTTAGTTATTTTAGTGAATTATTTTTTGCCCCTTTGGATAATTCAGCATATAAATAATCCCATAAAGCTTCAATATTGCAATTACTTTTCTGTCTACATTCTTAACCCCATCTATATATCACCCCTAAAAAATTATATAAAAAAACCGCCTAAATTCTCCATGCTTGGAGCGATTTACGCGGTACCATCCAAAATTATACTTAATTAAAATAACGACAAATATTGCCGGAAAGCCTTTACTCTTTCAGCTCATGAGCAAGTTCAAAAGGCAACATCTGCGGGTTTTCACCATATCCCTGCTCTCTATAAAACTTCTTCCTCTCTACTACTCTCAATCTCAGCTTTTAATTATTAAATTGTTATTAATAGTATCAAAGTATTTATCTGTTGTCAACAAGTTATTGATAAAAAATTTAAATTAATCTGCTTAAAAATTGTCATAACGGATAATATAATCAGCTATTTGGTTATCAGAGTATATTTACAATTTTTATGATATAATATATTAATAATTAAGTAAATAATCTAAGGCGGTTTTTATAATGGAATTAGATAAATTAGAAATGAAGCTAATAAAATTTATAGATGATATATCAATAAAATATAAAATTAAATTTGCTTATCTCTTCGGCTCAAGGGCAAGGGGAGATAACAAAAATAATAGCGATATAGACATTGCATTATTTTTTGAAAAAGACTACGATCCAATGGAAGAAACCTTCATTAGAGGGAATATAGCTGAAGATGGAATGACTTTTTTTAATATGCCTTTTGATGTAATATCTTTGAATAATGCACCTTTACTACTAAAATATCAGATTGTAAAAGAAGGTATAGTCCTTAAGGATAATTATGAGAGATCCACCTTTGAATCATTAGTTTTAAGGGAATATTTTGATTTTAAATACTACTCAGATATATATGATGAAGCTATTATCAATAGCATAAAGGCAGGAGATTACTTTTGGAGGGGATAAAATGGTTAAAAGAGAAGTAGTATTATCTAGAATAGATAAACTAAAAGAATATCTAAAATACCTTAGCTACGTGAAAAATTATACAAAAGAACAATACCTTAATGATCCTATGATATATGCCTCCACAGAAAGATTTCTACATCTTGCTATAGAATGTGTGATTGATATTGGCAATCATGTTATTTCTGACATGAGATATAGAAAACCTGAGAGCAATAAGGACATCTTTAGAGTTTTATTTGAGAATAATGTAATAGAAGAAAGACTAAAGGATAACTTGAGCAATATGGCTGGTTTTAGAAACATTTTGGTTCATGATTATCTAAAACTTGATAGAGCTATAGTTTATGATATAGTATTAAATAATTTAAAAGATATTGAGCAATTTGTGAAAATAATAGTTGAGTATATTTAAGCCTTATAAAAAGTTCATAGTAATCTATTTTACTTATTACTATGAACTTCAATAGACTATCTAAATTATAAATTTATTCCGTTAAAATAGACTTAACTACCTCACTAGCCAGCACCATGCCTGCAACAGGAGGAACAAAGGATATGCTGCCTGGAATTTGTCTTTTGTTTAAACACTTTCTGCTTCCAGCAGTACATACGCATCCTTCCTTACAGATTACTACTTCTTCACTTTTAGGCTTAAAAGGCTTTTCCTCAGAGTACACTACGGTTAAATCCTTTATCCCTCTTTTTCTTAATTCACTTCTCATTACTTTTGCTAATGGACATATTTTTGTGCTATATATGTCTGCTACTCTAAATTGAGTAGGATCTAATTTATTACCAGTTCCCATACAACTTATAATATTGATCCCTATCTCCTTGCACCAAACAATAATGGAAAGCTTAGAAGAAACAGTATCAATTGCATCAACTACAAAATCTACATCCTCATCAATTATCTGACTAATATTATCTTCTTTTATAAAGGTTTGATGAGTAATGATATTACAATTAGGATTTATTCTTGCAATTCTCTCTCTCATAACTTCTGACTTTGGTTTACTTATAGTATCAAAATTTGCATGTATTTGTCTATTTAAATTTGTTAAACAAACAGTATCATCATCTACTAAGATTATATTCCCAACACCAGCTCTAACTAATGCTTCAACGGTAAAGCTTCCTACTCCGCCAAGTCCTAAAACAACCACCTTACTTTTGTTTAATTTATCTAATCCTTCTTTGCCAATTAATAGCTCAGTTCTTGAAAATAAATGCTGTTTCATAGCTTTCTCCTCTTTTTACAGTATACCTATAGTCTTTATCAACTAAATGATATATGAGTTTATGCTTAAAGTCAAGATTCTAAATTTATACTGTTCATAAGTCTTTTTAACTGGCTTTTTACAGCTTTCATTCTTTCTTATTTTTGGCTAACCAAATAATCTATTGCACCTATCACTTGATCTTCAATATCTTATATACTTATATTTTCATATAACATACTCAAAAATATTTTCATGGTTTTATTTTACACAGTTTACACATAGAAGTTATTATGTTATTATGTGTATACAAATTTAATTTATAAAAAACTATATTGAAAGGAAAAACAGTATGACAATTTTGTTAGGTGTATTCTTAATGATATTATGGTATATTTCAAAGTTCAAAAGAAAAACAATAATGTTTTTAAATAACAGAACTATATCAGATAAAGAAAAATTTTTTAGTTTTCTCCCCTCATTATACTTTCTAGCAGGACTTGCCTTGATTTTACTAGGATTAGTTGAACTAACTGAAGTAATACCTAATCATGAATTAATTCGCAAAACTAGATCATCAATTATGATCGTTTTTGGAATCATGTATTCTTGGGTTTATTTTAATTATACTGATCCTAAATCCATCAAATAAAACCTCATGTAAGGTATACCTTTAATGAGGTTTTTCCACTGATAAAGCTTTATATATTTTCAGCTGAATTTATACTGTTCATAAGTCTTTTTAACTGGCTTTTTACAGCTTTCATTTTCTCTTCTTCCTAGCTTACAAGTTTATTATAACTGCTTGCAGATTCACTAACCTTATTATTTATAGCTTTAGTTGTAGCAGATATTTCCTCTGCCGAAGCCAGTATGTCCATTATACTTCCAACATAAATGTATTATGTTTTCATTTAAATTTAAATAACTTCTATGCTTCATGCTTACATTCATAAATACATTCACCACATCCTATAAATCTATCTGCAATTAGATCCACCACATCTCCAGTACCATCATTACACTTCAGTAAAGATATGCTTAGGAAAGGTTGATTAATTTACAAAAAAGTGTTATTTTAGTTTGTATATAAAATTATAATGGGGGAAGGTTGGTGAGATCTATAAAAATAAATTAATCCAATTGCTTAATTATTTTTATAGAATAATTATGAACAGTATTAAAAAATTTATTAGCTATTATAATCCGTATAAATTTTTATTTTTTTCCGATATGTTTTGCTCTTTAATCTTATCTGGAATTGATCTTTTATTTCCTTTAGTAGTAAGATATCTTCTAAATGATGTATACACAATGCCTGATAGAAGTAAAATAATTCACTATGTATTATTAGTGGGCAGCATCCTACTAGTATTATATATAGTAAGATACTTCTGTCAATATTTTATAACCTCTTGGGGACATATAATGGGTGCCAAAATGGAAGCTGATATGAGAAAGGATATTTTTGATCATCTGCAAAAATTATCTTTTTCCTATTATGATGAACACAATACAGGAAAGCTAATGTCAAGAATAGTTACAGATTTATTTGATATATCAGAACTAGCTCACCATGGCCCTGAGGATGTATTTATATCAATTGTTAAAATAACCGGTTCATTTATAATCCTTTTAAGCATAAATGCTAAACTTACTCTTATTCTATTGTTTTTTACCTTTGCAATGCTCGTTTTTTCATATTCCTACAATATAAAAATGAGAAATGTCTTTAAGAAAAATAGAGAAAAAATTGCCAATGTAAATGCACAAATACAAGATAGCCTTTCAGGAATAAGGGTTGTAAAGTCTTTTGCTAATGAAGATATTGAAAGCTCTAAATTTAAAAAAGGAAATGAAGAATTTTTAGAAACAAAAGAAGACAGCTATTTTATAATGGGAAAATTTTTTAGTGGAAATAGCTTTTTTCAAGGCATTCTTTATCTTTCCGTAATACTGCTTGGAGGAATTTTCATAAGTCTTGGTACTCTTAAAACTTCTGACCTTGTTATTTATATACTTTATATAAATATATTCCTAAATCCTATAGAAAAGCTTATAAACTTCACAGAACAATTTCAAAGAGGTATCACTGGCTTTGAAAGATTTCTTGAAATAATAAATACTAAACCTGATATTGAAGACAAAGAAAATACTGTAGAGCTTACAAATCCTAAAGGAGATATAGAATTTAAAAATGTATCTTTTAGTTATAACGATAAACATACTGTATTAAATAATTTAAACATTAAAATTCCATCTGGAAAAACTATTGCCTTAGTAGGTCCTTCTGGTGGCGGTAAGACAACCTTCTGCAGCCTGATACCTAGATTTTACGAAATTAATGAAGGTTCACTTACTATTGATAACACAGATATAAGAGATATAAGATTAAAATCTCTTAGAAATTCCATTGGAATAGTTCAACAAGATGTATATATGTTTGCAGGTACAGTAAAAGAAAATATAGCTTATGGAAAACCAGACGCCTCTGATGAGGAAATTTTTGAAGCTGCTAAAAAAGCTAATATTCATGACTTTATTATGAGTCTTAGCGATGGCTATGACACTTATGTGGGAGAAAGAGGGGTTAAACTATCTGGAGGACAAAAGCAAAGATTATCCATTGCAAGAGTTTTCCTTAAAAATCCTCCAATATTGATATTAGATGAGGCAACTTCAGCTCTAGATAATGAAAGTGAGAAATTCATACAAAATTCGCTTGAAGAATTATCTAAAAATAGAACTACACTAGTCATTGCTCATAGGTTAAGCACAATTAGAAATGCGGATGAAATAATTGTTCTTACTGATGAAGGAGTTAAGGAAAAAGGAACACATGAAGAACTTATAGATATGGATGGAGTATATGCTTACCTTTATAATATGCAGTTTGAGGATATTCCACAAAATGAAATATAATCAAATAAACTACACTCCCTTAGAGCATTAAGCTCTGAGGGATTATTTTATATGTATGTAGCAAATTCTTTACTTTCAATACTATTTTGTAAGTATTTTTTTACTATAGGAAGTATTTCTTTAAATTCATTCACATGATAGCTGGCGCCTTTTAGTTCATCACAGCTTGCAAAGCCAAAATCGCAGCTTATGGATAAGATATTATTTTTAATTGCAGCCTCTATATCAGATTTTCTATCGCCTACCATTATGGCATTTTTTATTTTATAATCCTCTAAAAGTTTTGCCACTAGTTCTACTTTAGAACTGCATTTAAATCGTCCAGAACTATAAAAGTCAGTAAAGTATTCATGTAGACCGTAGTACTTATTTATTGTCTGAATATATCCATCTAAGCCGTTACTGGCAACAAAGGTAGGAATTCCCATACCTTTAATTTCCTTCAATGTTTCTATTACCCCAGGAAATACTTCCCCTTTTCCTGATCTAATTTCCTCCATCATACCTTCTAAAAATAATCTGTCCGCTTCTTTTCTTACAGCCTCACTACTTTTCGGAAGTAATTTACTCCAAAGTTCCTCTAAGGTTGATCCCAAAAGCTTTTTACATTCTTCATAAGGAGGTTCACCTTCCCATTCTCCTTCTTTCTTTAAATAATCAAAGGTTTTATTTAAAGCTCCTGCAAGAATTTTTTCAGTTTTAAATAGTGTCCCATCCATATCAAAAAATATTGCAAAGTCAATTGTCTTCATGTTTTATCTCCTTGTAACTTTCTAAAAAATATTTAATATAGGTATAATATTAGTATGCTCATTTAAAATTTTTAATCCAATGATTATTAATACAATTCCACCAATAATTTCAGCATTATTTTTTAATAGTGGATCTAATCTTTTACCAATAGTAAAAAAAAGGCCAATGTATAAACTTAGAATACACAGGTCTATTTATATAATCACCTTTTAAATTATTTTATT
This sequence comes from Clostridium homopropionicum DSM 5847, assembly GCF_001263795.1. Classification (GTDB taxonomy): domain Bacteria; phylum Bacillota; class Clostridia; order Clostridiales; family Clostridiaceae; genus Clostridium_H; species Clostridium_H homopropionicum. Next base: position 5,091 of record NZ_LHUR01000009.1, on the reverse strand, counting down.
CAAAGAAATAATGATTATTCCCTCCTTTGCTTTTTGCAACATACATGGCTTTATCAGCTTTTGAAATTAATTCATCAACTATACTTCCATCTTTGGGATAAAAACTAATTCCTATACTTAATCCTATATTAATAGAATCATTTTCACTATTTATTATCTTTTCTTTTTCATTAATAATTCTTGAAACAATTTCTTTGCAATCATCGTAGCTTTTTATAAAAGGCAACAATATAACAAACTCATCGCCTCCAAATCTGCAAATCGTATCACTTTCTCTAACAGAATTAGATAATATCTTAGATACTTGAATTATTACCTCATCGCCTCTTTTATGTCCATAAGTGTCATTAATACTTTTGAACTTATCTACATCTATAAACATTAAGCCTAGCAAGCTTTTATTCCTCCTTGCTTCACTAATAAATTTATCTGCAATCTTATAGAATAATGTTCTATTTGCTAGACCTGTAAGTCCATCATAGTAAGCAAGCCTATTTATAGTTTTTTCTTTTTCCTTCAATTCTTCATTTAAAATATGTAATTCATCAATATAATTTTTAAGCTGATCAATTCTTTCAAATTGATTTGTAACATCAATAAATTCTAAAAGCACAACGCTTATTTTCTCATTATCTATTTTACTAATTTTTAGATTAAGCCTTTGCTTATCATTTACTAAATTTTTATGCATAGCTGCTGAGAAAAACATTTTTCGTCCATCTTTAATAGTACTATCTAATGCAACTTTAAAATAGCTTTTCTCTAGCCTAGTTAAAATCTTATATACATTATTATTTATAGCATTTTCTTTATTGATTCCAGTTAAATACTCCATATAGTGGTTCCAAAACAATATCTCTAAATTCTCATTTAATATTACTACACCCTCATTAATGCTATTAAGTACACTAAATAAAATATTATACACGAAAATTCTCTCTTAAAATATCTATTTTACTTAATATTTCATTTAGAGAATTTAGAGTAAGATTAATAATTATGGCTCCAAAGATTTCAGAACCATCTATATTGAAGGTTATATATAGCATTAAGATATTTGTATACTCTGTATTTTTAATGTCATTCTTTAGGTCTTTTTTATGAAATATTTTCACTTCTGGTACTGTATAATGCAGCTTTATATCAAGGTAATTCCCGATTTCTCCTATTAAAGAATTTAAAATTATATTCCCAATTTCTTTTATAATATCAAAATCTATGTCAGTAAAGTTCATATCGTTGTTATTATCCATGCTGCTTTCATTAATACATAAATTTATAAACTTTCTCATTTTATCAGCTGGAAAGATCAAATTAGCCTTACCAGTTAATTTTTCTTTAAAAGAAATTGAAGATATCATTATTGTCCCATCTAGAATCTCAGGTAAATGATCTTCTAATGATGTTTCTTTATCTTTTAAATCTATTATTTTTACATTAGGAACATCCAGCAGTATTTTTTTATCTATTATTTCTGATAAAATGCTTGCAGATTTGCCAACACTTATATTGAATAATTCTTTTAATACATCTTCCCTAGAAATATTATCTAGCATTGCTATCATCCCTCATCATATCACATATATATTTGGCTCTTTCATCATTGAATGGTTTATTTAAAAATGCTACTATGCCATAATCGCTTATCTCATCCTTAACACTCTTTTGTACATCAGCAGAAACAACTATTATTTTTGCATTTGAGTCATATTCTTTTATTAGCGCTATTAATTCTCCACCACTTATAGTAGGCATTAATAAGTCTACAAAGGTATAATCTGGTTTTATATTTTTATATTGCTGAAAACCCTCATATCCATCTTTAGCAAAATATAATTCTGCATTTTCTAAATGCTTTTTTATTAAGCTTGCCACCATTCTTTGGGAAAAAACAGAATCATCAATAATTAATAGTTTCATAAAATACCTCCTACTTTAGAAATATTCTTAGATATTTCATTCTATAATTATACGACAATTCTCCGTTTCTTTCTACATAATTTTAAGTTATCTCTACATCAAATCAGAGATTTGAGTTCGCTGCTTAGCACAAGAAGGATATGGCTCTTAATACTTCAAAATAATCTTTAGTTTTAAAGCTTATGATTTTTGGGGATATTAGCTTTGCTCCAGGATAAAAGGATGATTTATATGCTCTTGAATGTACTATATATCCTATTTCTAGATTGAATTCTTCAGGCAACTTAAGCTTGCATAAGCTTAAATCGAATCTTAGAGCTTCCTCTACAGATTTTTCAATAACTTCTACAGCTAGATCTGGATGAATACTAAGGGTTGATGCTCCGACGCCCTCATTTACAGCAACAGTTCTTATGCTGCTGTTCATAGTTTTAACTTCTTCACAGATACCCTTATCTCCACTTAAAAATAAAGCTGGAACCCCTAAGTATGCCGCTGTATATGCATGAAGAGTAAATTCACTGGCAAGCTGCCCATTTATTTTAATAAAATCTATATTAAAAGGATTCATGGTATGGGATAAAGGATTATAACCTGTACCTGCTGCAGAATGATATCCAATGAATACTACTCCATCAAAAGTACCATCTAGCCCTTCAACCATTGAAAAAGGATGCCCTGACCAACCTCTTATAAATTTTATATTCTTAGGAAATATCCCTGGATTTAGGTTTCTTCCGCTATCATGTGCATCTTTTATATAAATTTCTTTAGCTCCAGCTTTAATCGCTCCATTACAGGCTGCTAAAACTTCCCTGTTCATTTGTTCTGCAAACATAGAGTAATCTATCTTAGATTTTTCAGTTTCATCCCAGCTATTTATGCCAGTAGTCCCTTCAATATCAGCACTTATAAATATTTTCATTCTAATCCATCCTTATTAAATATTTTTTAAATATCACTTAGGGCAAATTCAACTGCAGAAATTCCATGAATTGTTGTTGTATCAAATATCTTTATATTAACATCCTGTTGTTTTATTAATAATGGAATTTCTGTACAGCCTAATACTATTCCCTCAGCACCATTTTCGGCCAGTTTGCTAATAATCTTTTTATATTTTTCCTTAGATTCTGAATTTATTTCTCCTTTACATAGTTCATCATAAATTACATTATGAATTATTTCTCTATCCTCAGCCCTTGGTATAATTACATCTATATTATACTTATCTTTTAGAACCTTTTTATAAAAGTCACCTTCCATAGTAAATTTTGTTCCGATTAAACCAACCTTTTTTATGTTGCTTTTAATTATCTCTTCTCCAGTTGCTTCTGCTATGTGTAGTACTTTTAAGCCTACTGCTTTTTCAATATCTTCAGCCATTTTATGCATGGTATTTGTACAAATTACAATAAAATCTGCTCCTCCACTTTTTAACTTTTCTCCAGCATCTATCATCATAACAGTTAGTTCTTCCCACTTATCTTGATGCTGAAGTACTTCTATTTCATGAAAATCAACAGAGTACATCAAGCATTTCGATGAATGTAATCCGCCTAATTTTTCCTTTACTGTTTCATTAATTATTCTATAGTATTCTACTGAAGATTCCCAGCTCATACCACCTATTAAACCAATTGTTTTCATTTATACTCAATCCTTTCTGAAGCAAAAGTAATAATTTCCCTTTCTATTCTGACAAGCCTAGCAATAAATTATTTTTAGTAACTCTTTTGGATTATCTATTATATAATCAGCTCCTTCTTGCTCCAAGACCTTTCTGCCCCTAAATCCCCTATTCCATTGCCTAGAAAATTTCTTATCTCAGACGCTTGTCTAACTGAAAAACCATATAACTCCAATGCATAATTTACACTGTCAGTAAGGTCTTCAAGTGTATTTAACAATGTCCCATCTAAATCAAAAATAACAGTATTATACTTTTTCATTTGTTTCACCTTCCAACTAACTATTCTTCTAAAAACGGTTCATACATCATAATAGCATGATTTTCAGTTAAATATTCATCTTCTAATAATTCTCCGTCTCTAGAAAATATTTTTCTATGTAAAATATTATTTCTGCTATACCCTCCCCAAAATTCTTGTTTCATATAGTGATCTTTTTCATAAACTTCATATTTTAGATTTCCCTCATTAATGGTCAACCATTTACCAACTAAATGTTCGCCTTCAATATAAACTGCTAGCTGAAAAGCCTGTTGTGTCTCATTATATATTTGTAAATCTCTATAATTATACACGCAAGTGGCTCCACTTCCAAAGGGCTGAGTTCTATTAGAATCTGGGAATATATCATAGCTGTGCCTATATCTTTCTACTACCTTAAGTGGAGTATGTAATGTAATCCAATAAATTAAATTAGATAATTGGCATAAACCTCCACCTATACCAGCTTTAAATCCTCCATAAAACAAAATCATTCCGTCAGTATAGCCTTTTTTCGCTGTTGGCTTGCCTATCAATCGCCAATAGGAAAATGTTTCTCCAGGTTTAATGATAATTCCATTAATTTTTTTTAACGCTATTTTTATATTTTTTATTTTATTATACTGAAGCCACATGTCAACATCCTTGAGTTTTCTTATAAGCGGAGTTTTATGTTCAAAATATACATTAGTATATAAATCTTCTTCAATTAGCCTACAATATTTTTTTCCAGTCATGTACCATTGAATATGCCTTCTAAATGTGTAAAAGCATTTTCCTAAAAATATTCTAGCTCTTGTCCTTTTTATGGGCTTAATATTTTTGCTTATAATAGAATTTTGCTTTATCATACTTCCTCCCATAGGCAAATATCATTCTTGAGTAAACAAGAGCGTCACCGCCCAAGCTCCTCTACAAAACCGTACGTGCCCTATTAAGGCATACGGCTTTTCACATCATATTTCAAATCATATATAGAATAAGTTAACGCTTATTGTCGGTTCTAATAGTGGAAAAGTTTTAAGTAGACCATTATAAAATGATTCTAGAGTATAACTCCTCTTTTGACTTCTTCTATTTAGCCATTTAAAGAGCAGATATTTAACTGTATTTTGATAACTTTTCACACTTCTTGTATTATCAGTTACACCATAATACTGGTAGTGCCCTCTAAGCTTAAGATTAATTTTCTTAATAAGCTCACATACGGGCATTATTC
>NZ_LHUR01000008.1 GCF_001263795.1 Clostridium homopropionicum DSM 5847 | reverse complement strand
CCTTAATTGAAAATCGAAATGCAACCCTTCCGAATTTAAATTAAGCTATAAAGTTAGATTAATTACATATGCCCAGGTGGTTGCATCCTGGTTTACAAAAAGATTGGTGATGAGCCAGTCTTTTTATTTTCTTGATTCCTAAAATCATATATCCTATAAATGTTGGCGGCAGAAAAGGAGGATATATGTCTAAATTTTTTACTTATGAAGAGAGACTTGAGCTACAAAAGTTTCTAAAAGAAAGTCTCTCCTTTAAAGAAATAAGCCGCAGATTAAGTAAGAACCCAACGACCATTTCAAGGGAAGTGCGCAAATACAGTTCAGAGGTTGCTACTGGATACCCCGGTTTCCCTTATAACTCTTGTAAAAACCGCTTCACCTGCAGAAAAAAGGACGTTTGTGGTAAAAGCTGTACGAGAAAATCAACCATCTATTGCAAACTTTGTTTTTCATGCAATATGAACTGTTCGGATTTTATAGAGGAAATCTGTACAGCCAGATTCAGGGTTCCTTATGTCTGTAATGGTTGTGAAACATTGGGGAAATGCTCCCTGTTAAAAAACATTTATGATGCGGAGCATGCCCATATTAAAGCACATGAAACGATATCAGAATCTAGAAGTGGTCTTTGTGTATCGGAAAATGAGATTGCAAGGCTTAATGCGATCATTTCTCCTCTGGTTCAAAATGGTCAGTCTGTTCATCAGGTTTATGCTACCCACGAAGATGAACTAATGTGCAGCGAGAAAACAATATACAATTACATTGATGCCTGTCTGTTCGATGTAAGAAATATTGACCTACCACGTAAGGTTAAGTTCCGCGAGAGATACAAAAAGCCTGAGTTCAAGGTTGATAAAGGTTGCCGTATTGGACGTAATTATGAGGACTTTAATGTATTTTTGGATAAAAGCCCCGATACTTCAGTTGTTCAGATGGATTCGGTCATTGGCAGCAAGGGTGGTAAATGTCTTCTCACCATTCATTTTGTAGACACCAGTTTCATGCTTGCCTTTCTTCGAGATGCCAATACTTCACAATCTGTCATTGATATATTTAATAGCCTCGAAGTAACCATCGGAAAGGAAACATTTAAGAGATTGTTTCCAGTCGTCCTTACGGACAATGGCAGTGAATTCTCGAATCCAAAAGCGGTTGAATATGGTGCTGAAAAGTATGGTGGACTGAGAACTAGGATATTTTACTGTGATGCAGGGCGTCCTTATCAGAAAGGTGCTATTGAAGTCAATCATGAACTGATCCGAAGAGTCCTTCCTAAGGGAAGCAGCTTTAATCATTTGACACAGGAAGATATCAGTCTGATGATGAATCATATCAATTCTTACAAAAGAAAAAAGCTGAATAACCGTACCCCATACGAAACATTCAGCTTTTATCACGGAGAAGAAGTTTTACATAAACTTGGGTGCACACCGGTTGCCGCCAGTGACATCATGTTAAAACCAGCTCTTCTCAAAAAATAATATAGATTATGCCGCCAACTAACCTGTTAAATAGTTAGAGATAGGGGTGGATTCTCCGATTACAAAAAAATCGAGAGAGAGTCGACCTCTGTTTGGCATACAGTTTTATATTATCATACCGCAGAAAAAGCTTAAAATCAAACTGCATTTGGGTTGCAAAAATTGCTTCTCGATTACAAAACAGGCATTACGGATACAAAAACTGCGTTTCGGTTACAAATATTTAGTTGTCGATTACAAAGGTGGCTTTTCATTTTACAAAGTGGCTTCTTGCTTTTCTATTAACC
>NZ_LHUR01000007.1 GCF_001263795.1 Clostridium homopropionicum DSM 5847 | reverse complement strand
AAGGAACTAGGTACAGGCTACTGGTTAGGTATTACCTGATGGGATTTTCCCACTATATATTAATAACTTACTAATGAAATAGAATTTCTTCCATTTCAAGAGGAAGCTTCACGCTTTCGCGTGTTGCTTCGCAGCTCGCACTTGAATATTATTATATCATATTTTGTCCGCTTCAATGCTTTTAAATTCTCCTTTCTCCGGTGCCTGGCACCTTCTTTACCTAACAATTAAACAACAATCCATTGGAGGTATATTTCTTATATAAATTACATTATTAACTATTAGATAATTTTTGTTGTTTAAAATATCTACAGAACTGCCATCAAGATTTTTATCGATACCTTTTGACATGTCCCAATAGAATCTTGCAGATTTGTCTGTTAAATTGAATATTGCAATGTAATTAGAATTTTTGCCTTCTCTAAGTATTGAAAATACATTCTCCTTTTCCATATGAGATATGAGATTACTATTTTCGTTTCTATTTATATCTAAAATCATATTAAGCATATTTTTATTATCTAAAGAAGAAGCATTTATATTCTGAGTTACAATATCCATAGCTTGTATAATCTTTAAATTAGAAGCTATGAATTTTGAATTATTCAAAAACAATCCTCCATATAAAATAGTTTTTAATATTAAATTATAATTTAAATTATGATTATTCTTCTTTCTTTTTATTAGTCTTAATAGCGATTCATCTTTTAAAGGTTTTAACTCAAAACTACTTTCAATAACATTCATGTTATTAATAGCAATTCCAAGTGGACAATCATCAAAGGTTAAAATAGAATTAAATTCTCTTTTTATTTCAGTTAAAAGGTTACTCAATTCATAATAGGGATTAAATGCTTTACTCTGAACTACAGTATTTATATAAGGTATTACATTTTTAATGTACAAACTTTTATGACCTTTTTCACTGAAATCCTCTAACTTATTCATTACAAAACTTTTCCCTTCTATTTTTGAAATATCAATAGGATAAGTATTCTTTCCAGAAAGCTTAATACTATAAGGCTTTCCGTTTGTAACTAAAGATACTTCCGATGCTTCATTTTCAAATAAAATATGAAATGACTCTTCAGTTTTTAGTTCCCCTTCATTATATATTTCATGGAATCCTTTACACTTACCGAAACATTCACTATTAATTAAATTACCATAGATATTAAAGCTTTCAATCATTTGTTTATTAAAATCTAAATATATTTCATCTAACTTTAGTTTCTCTCCACTTTTCAAACAATGATTTACAAAATCAAATACACTACTAACAGTTACTTTATCTCTATTGACATTAATTTTTATGTAATTTCTTGATATATGACTGCTCAAAAATCCTAAAAAAATATTCTCATAATGGTCCATAGCAGACAAAAACGTAAAAAGATATGATTTATACGATTGATTTAGTGCATTACTATTAATTATATTTAAATCTATATCAGCTTGAGAATTTTCGTTATTTAAAATAAATGAGCTATATGATTTTGCCTCTAAATAAAATAGATCTAATTCTATTTTATTTAGATTTACATCATTGTCTGAATTATTGTTAATAGTAGCTATAATTTTTTCTGAAGTATTTATAATACTAATATTAATAGGTTCTCCTTCATAACTTATTTCTTGATCATTAACATTAATATTCAATGAATAAGTTTTATTGTCTACTGTTACAAATGCTTTTATAACTCTGAACATACTACACCTCTATTAAAAGACTTCTATTTCAAACAATTATACCATATTTTTCCATTTAATGATACACTATTTACTTATCCATTATGAAATTTCTTACTTCGCTGTAATTATAACTTATCTAAATTTTATTTTAATATAAAAACTCAGTAACCTTCTTAAGCTACTGAGTAAACTAAAGTTTAAATTATATTTTCATTTCGATTCTCTTTTCGACAGTGCCAGGCACCTTATAATTAAGCACCTTATAATTATCTATATACCACTTAATAGTCCTCCTAATCCCAACTTCAAAAGTAGTCTCTGGATACCATCCTAATTCTGATTTTATCTTATCTGGAGCTATTGCATATCTTCTATCGTGTCCTTTTCTATCTTCAACATACTTAATTAAATTATAAGTAACTCCACTATCAACGTTTTCATTTATATAACTAATAATTGTTTTAGCTATTTCTATATTAGTTCTCTCGTTATTCCCACCTATATTATAAACTTGTCCAAGTTTTCCTTTATTTATTATCATATCAATTGCCTTAACATGGTCTTCTACATATAGCCAGTCTCTTATATTTAATCCATCTCCGTAAATAGGTAATTCTTTGTGTTTTAAACAATTACTTATTAATAATGGTATTAATTTTTCTGGAAATTGAAAAGGTCCATAATTATTTGAGCTTCTTGTTATATTTACTGGCATTTTGTATGTATCATAATAAGCCTTAACCATTAAATCTGATGCAGCCTTACTTGATGAATATGGGCTATGTGGATCTAGAGATGTTGTTTCTGTAAAAAATCCTTCATTTCCCAGTGATCCATAAACTTCATCTGTAGATATATGAATAAATTTAACTCCTTCTTTGAATCCATTTTCTGTTTCCCATGCGTTTTTTGCACAATTAAGCATATTTACTGTTCCAAGTATATTTGTCTTAGCAAATATTTCCGGCTCTATTATGCTTCTGTCCACATGTGATTCTGCTGCAAAGTGAACAACATAGTTTATATTATACTTTTTAAATAAACTTGAAACTAATTTTTTGTCACAAATATCCCCTTTAAAAAATGTATATCTTTTAGTATTTTCAACCGATTGGAGATTTTCTTTATTTCCTGCATAAGTTAATTTATCTAAATTTATAATTTCTATATCTTTATATTTATTTAGCATGTACAATATAAAATTCGCTCCAATAAATCCTGCTCCACCTGTAACTAAATATTTTTTCATAACTACTTTCTCTCCTTGATTTATTTCACGTTTTACTTAAGATAGTTTAATGATAGCTTCTACAATATTATCGTTGTCTGATTCTAAATTTTAATAAAAATAAAAAAACTTAGCAGCTCTTCATTTTCTATCTACTGAGTTAAATTTGATTTTCATTATTAGCTTACAATTCTCTTTTCGACTGTGGAAAGCACCTAAAGAAACTATTTCACATAACTATATCACTTTTTAATCTTCTAACCTCTTCTATTGTTAGCCCTGTACCTGCAGCTACCTGTTCTACAGTCAATCCCATTTTCAAAAAATTCCTTGCTACTTCAATTTTACCTTCCTCTCTTCCTTTTTCTATCCCTTTTTGTATACCTTTCTGCATACCTCTTTCTGTTGCCTTCTTTTCTATATTATCTAAGGTTTTTTCTAAATTATGAACCATAACATCAACCTCCTCTTGATTTGACTTATCTAAAACATCATCTATTTCCTTTTGCAAATCTTTTTTCAATCTTGGTTTTACTATTTTCTTTAGCCACTGTTTAAACACAGTAAACTGTTCTGGTGATATTTTCTTTAGTATATATATGATTTTTCTTAGTCTTCTTACTAATTCTCCCTCGCTCATTTCTTGATCTAGGAAAAATATGGCTGATACTAAATTTGATATATTGTATAATTCTTGCTCTGAATATCTATTTATATCAAATAGCATATAATTAAAGTCTAGTATGTTATCTTCAAATAAACCTTGCCCGCTTAATACCTCTTTAAACCTTGTATGTGCTGTCCATTTATATTTACTTTATATAATATGTCTGATTCCTCTTCTTCGAAATCTGAAAGTACGTAGGATTTATCAACTAAAATCAAATCTTCCTCATTTATTAGTTTTGCCCATTCTTTTTTAGTGAAACTTCTCAAAAATTCTAAAAAAGTACCCTTATGTGAAAATATATGCTTATAGCCTACATCATGTTCATAAGCAGACATCCCAAATTTATAATTTGTTGATGGTCGCTTACTCCTCTGACTAGAAGGAAGAGGAGTTTCATGACATGTTGTATTCCACTTTATCACTCCTTTAGTTCCTATCTTAATTATATCAAATTGCTTAGGCTTTTACACGGGTATTTTATTTTAGATTTAATGCTAAAAAACTCAGCAGCTTTTCTTTGGGCTACTGAGTTAACTTCTAGTTATATATTAAATCTATAACAGTTTTACAAACTTTCTCTGCTATATCAATACATTCTTCTGCTTCATAATCACTTACAATAAGAGGATTATCTGCTGGATATCTAGTTTCTATATAATATTGATTCAAAAAACCACAATCCTTAATATATTTCTTAAACTCACTATTATGTTTTTCACTTAATTTACACAAGTATATAAGACTATGTCCGCTAACTATCCCCTCACCTTTTGATATCAAGTAAGCTTTTAATGACTTTTCAACTGATTGTTGACAGTGAAATGCTACAACATCATTTCCACAGTCATGCTCTTTTAATATTTTTGCAGATTTGATATCTCTTTCAGCCTTTTCAATCCACTCTTTATATCGTAAAGTATCAACCATAAAGTTTCACCCCTGTACTTTTTATAATGTATGCAAAACAATTTTTATCAGCAATACATTTATTCCACTCTTCAACTGTATATAAAACTAAATCAAAAGGAACGCTACTATCTATATTTATATACATCTCTGTTAATAGCCTTTTTTTATCATTTGTATCTTTAATAATACATAAATCTATATCACTATTAGCCTTAAAAGTTCCTTTTGCCACAGAACCAAATAGTATTATCTCCCTTGGTTCATACTTCTCTATTATTTGTTTCTTTATATTTTCTAATTCCATATTAATGGCATGCATGGGCGAAAGCTGATTATAACTACATTGTTCATATTTTCTATCCCCAACTTCTAGTAGTGGCAATTAATCTCATCTCCTTATTCAACAAATACCTCAACAGGTGATTGTCACCATTGCCTGCTTATTTTACTCAATAGTAAGCTATAATTGCTCTCAACAATAATTTAATTACTCTATATTAATATTATATACCAGCTTATGCTTTTCTTAAACAATAACTTCGCTAAATCTTTATTTTAGCGTGAAAAAACTCAGTAGCTTTTCTTTGAGCTACTGAGTTAAATTATACTGGTCTGCGTTTTAATATATTAATATCTACTTCATGTCTTCCTGTCATATCTTTTAAAACTTCTATACTTTCTTTTACTTCCTTTACATCTTTTGAAATATTTTTTACTGATATTTCGATTAAACTTGTTTTATCTTCTATTACTGAATCTGTATTTTTAAATGATTTTTCATTTTGCTCTTTATGTGATGTTTGTACTTCTGCAATTATATCTATCTTTTTTTCTATAGCTTCAAGTTTAATTGAATTATTTCTTATATCGTTTTTAACTCCACTTATTTGAGTTTCAAGCATTGTTTGACCTTCTAATAACTTAATGAGCATATCTTTAATTTCATTATCCAAAATATCACCTCAAAATTGCTTTCTAGCTTAAATAACTATATTTTATATGCACTCATTCAATAGTTTAAGTTTATTATAATATTTATATTATTAACATACAAGCTTTATCAATATTCATATTCTTGCATTAATCTCATTAACTTCACTGCTCATATAAGTTAACTTCTACTTATATATTATATTTCTCTGGATCCGCCACACTTCATTTACTGTCTTTGCTCATTATTCTTATATAAATTCATTTATTTTTGTGTTTTTGCTATTCAAGTTCCATTAAACTTTTCTTAACCTGCGATATTCTTTTACATCCGTCACAAATTAAAATTTGTTCACCAGTTTCCGTTTTTTTCGACAAGTGACTGTCAAATTTGCGGAGCACTAATGGGACTCCGCTTGCTTCATCTTCCAGATTCTTGCTCGAGAACCGACCTCTTAGGAAATGACTGGAAGTAAGTTCCTTGCTATTACATCACTATATCACTCTTTAATCTTCTAACCTCTTCTATTGTTAGCCCTGTACCTGCAGCTACCTGCTCTACAGTCAATCCCATTTTCAAAAAATTCCTTGCTACTTCAATTTTACCTTCCTCTCTTCCTCTTTCTATTCCTCTTTCTATTCCTTTTTCTATTCCTCTTTTTTCTATATTATCTAAGGTCTTCTCTAAATTATGAACCATAACATCAACCTCCTCTTGATTTGACTTATCTAAAACATCATCTATTTCCTTTTGCAAATCTTTTTTCAATCTTGGTTTTACTATTTTCTTTAGCCACTGTTTAAACACAGTAAACTGTTCTGGTGATATTTTCTTTAGTATATATATAATTTTTCTTAGTCTTCTTACTAATTCTTCCTCGCTCATTTCTTGATCTAGGAAAAATATGGCTGATACTAAGTTTGATATATTGTATAATTCTTCTTCTGAATATCTATTTATATCAAATAGCATATAATTAAAATCTAGTATGTTATCTTCAAATAAATCTTGCCCGCTTAATACCTCTTTAAACCTTGTATGTGCTGTCCATTTATTTTTACCGTTATATAATACTATAGGAATAATGGCTGGTAGTTTAAAACTCTTTCTCTTACTTTCCTTTTTATCAGTATTTTTTAGCATATCTCTCCATATTTCTGTCATATAAAACAATAATCTTATTGGCATCTGGAAATCTACTTTTGATTGAAATTCTAGCAGAATATAAAATATTACTTCTTCTCCATTTATATTTACTTTATATAATATGTCTGATTCCTCTTCTTCGAAATCTGAAAGTACATAGGATTTATCAACTAAAATCAAATCTTCCTCATTTATTAGTTTTGCCCATTCTTTTTTAGTAAAACTTCGTAAAAATTCTAAAAAAGTACCTTTATGTGAAAATATATGCTTATAGCCTACATCATGTTCATAAGCAGACATCCCAAATTTATAATTTGTTGATGGTCGCTTACTCCTCTGACTAGAAGGAAGAGGAGTTTCATGACATGTTGTATTCCACTTTATCACTCCTTTAGTTCCTATCTTAATTATATCAAATTGCTTAGTTTTTTACACTGGTATTTTATTTTTAGATTTAATGCTAAAAAACTCAGCAGCTTTATTTTAAAACTACTGAGTTTTAGTATATTAATTTTGTTTTCTCTTTTCTCCGGTGCCAGGCACCTTTTCCATTGAAAATAATACCATATTATCATATAATGTAATTAAATATAAAGGTATATTTTTACATTCAAAGGTATATATGGTAATGTTATACTTTTATTTTTGTGGACTAATAAAAAAATAATTTATACAGGGGGGATTTTTATTTTGAAAAAACGTCGTTTAACAATTCTATCACTTAGTCTTTCAGCCTTGCTGCTTATACCGCAAAATGTAATGGCCATAACTCAATCAGTTATTACTACTCAGCCATCCACAAGCAGCACTGTCAAGTCAGTAGCTTACGTTGAGAATAATGGCAAATTGCAGTATTTAAAACAAGGCTCATCAAGTGCTTCATCAAGTTCAAACACTAGTGTTAGTGCATCCTCTAGTACTACTGCCAGCGGCTCAAAGGTTACCAAGGCTAGAAAAAGCCAACTAAAAGGTACTGCTAACAACAGTGGCTCTATTCAAAAACCAACTTCAACTAATCCAAAGGAAACTGCCCAGGATAAAATTAAAAACGCAAAGAATAAGCTTAGACCAACTTCAGTTTCAAATCAATTGATTATTAAATTTAAAAATGGTACAACCGATACTGTTAAGAACTCAATTTACAGTAAAAATAACCTAAAGAGCAAAAAGAATATTAAGGCTTTAAATACTAGCTTAGTAGAGCTTCCAAAAGGTACTACTGTAGAACAAGCTACAAAGTTTTTAAAAGCAAATTCAAATGTAGAGTCTGTTCAACCAAACTACCTTTACTACCCATCTGATGCAACAATATCTAGTGATCCACGTTCTTCAGAATTATGGGGGCTTGAAAATGTAGGTCAAGCAATTAATGGAGTATCTGGAGCTCCTGATATAGATATAAATGCACCGACTGCTTGGAATGTAACTAAAGGTGACAGCAATTTAGTTGTAGGTATAATAGACACTGGTGTTGACTATAAGCATCCAGATTTAATAGACAAAGTATGGACAAATCCTGGGGAAACCCCTATGAATGGTGTTGATGACGATAATAATGGATATATTGACGATGTACATGGCTGGGATTTTTATAACAATGATAATTCTGTTTTTGATATTAACGATGGAGACTTTCACGGAACACATGTAGCTGGTACAATAGCTGCATCGATGAATGATGTGGGCGTTGTTGGAGTTGCTCCAAACGTTCAAATAATGCCTTTAAAATTCATAGGTCCTGATGGCGGTGACACCATGGCTGCTATAGAAGCTATCAATTATGCAGCTAATATGGGAATAAAAATTACAAACAACAGCTGGGGCGGTGGAGGCTATGATCCTCTTCTAAAGGAAGCTATTGAGAACTCCAACAGCCTTTTTGTTGCAGCTGCTGGAAATGAGTCAAATAATAATGATATGTACAATTCTTACCCAGCTTCTTATGATAGCAACAACATACTTTCAGTAGCTGCTGTTGAAAATGATGGTACTCTTGCAGGTTTTTCAAACTATGGACCAGCAACTGTTGATGTAGCTGCTCCTGGAGTATCTATATTAAGCACAGTTCCAAAGAATTACGATTTAGGTGCTGCAATCGGAAGCAGTAACGGTACCTATAAGACCTTATATCAAGGCTTTGGTTTAGAATCCATAGCTATACCACCTTTAGCAGAAGATTATATGTCTAAAGTTCTAAATTACTTTGGAATTACCTCTGGAGATAAGATATTACTTGTTCAAGATGATGAACATGATGCACCTGCAGTTTTTCCAAATTATTTTGCAGCCTACAAGAATCCTTTAGATGTCTTAGTTCCTACAGTTGGATTTACTGTAGATACACAAACTGTAGGATATAATTCTGCTGGACCTGATGCTGCTGTCCTTAATCAGTATAAGCTTGTAATATGGTTTACAGGAGATGGCTTTGGTTGGTCTAGTATGCCATTTGAAGGAGCACTCAGAGCTGCTGACAGAACAAACTTATCTAATTATTTAAACCAAGGTGGAAATCTATTCCTTGCAAGTAAAGAAGCTGCTTTTGATACAAATTCTTTACCATTTATAAATACCTATCTTCATGCAAATTTAGCTTATGAAGATGAAGGTGAAGGAAGACCTACAGTAGCAGGATTACCTAATACAGCATTTGCAGGAAGTCTATATCCTCTTATGCCTAGTTTGTATATAGACTATTTAGAACCATCAGATCCTATAGGACAGATAGTTTTAAATTATCCTGGTGATCCAGATTACAGTAATGCTTATGATTATTACAATGGTACTTCCATGGCTACACCTCACGTTACAGGTGTTGCAGCATTACTATTGAGCAAAAACCTTACTCAAAATCCATTGGAATTAAAGAGTAAAATAATGAAAAGCTCACAATTCCTCCCTAGTTTAATTGGCTATGTAGGTACATGTGGTTTAGTAAGAGCAGATGCAGCTTTAGCCCTAGCAGATTTCCAAGCTGATGATGATATTCCTGGCTTACCTCTTCCTCAATCACCTGTAGTTGGAACCTTAGATGAAACATCTGACTTAGATGATGTGTATAGCTTTAATCTAGATATGGGAGAAATGATTACCTTCACATTAACTGGAGACCCTAATACAGACTTTGACTTACACATATACGATGGAATGGCTACAACAGTAAATACTGCCTATGGGTTATTAGCATCCTCTGAAAATATAGGCAGTACAGAAAGTATTACCTTTACTGCAACACATCCTGGAGTTTACTATATAGATGCATATGCTTACTCAGGTGCTGGAGACTACACTTTAAGCTATGAGAAAGCTGGAAATATTGTATTTGATGATAAGGATCCACTATTAGCTTTCATTGGTAAATGGACAGATGATTTATCAGAAAATCACTATAAGGGTTCAGCAAAGACGTTAAATAGTTCTGGAACTATGATATTACCTTTTACAGGTTCTAAAGTAACTTGGAAGGGATTTAAAGGCCCTAACCAAGGTATTGCAAATGTATTAATCGATGGACAAAATAGAGGTGCAGTAAGTTTATACAGCATAACTAAAGAATTTAATCAAGAATTATTTACTGCTGATCTTCCATATGGTCATCACACTTTAGAGATACAATGGACAGGAAGATGGGACAAAGCAGCTAAAAGAAAGACTTACACTGCAATAAATGTTGACAGTATCGAGGTTGCTAACATCAATAAGCCAATGGCTCCTCAAAGCTTAACAACTGAGAGATTCTTAAATGCTGTAAATATAGTCTTCTTTATTCAAGACTATAATGCAATAAAGTTTAATGTATATCGTTCTGAAAATGGAGTAGATTTCACTAAAATTGATTCAAGACCTGTCTCTGCACCTGATGCCCATTATCTTGATAGAGATTTACAGGATAAACTATATTATTACAAAATTACTACTGAAAACCCTCTTGGAATTGAATCCGATTTCTCAGATGTGGTTCAGGATAGACCTATAGTTGGAAATAGTAAATTTACTATTGACGATTCAAGTAACCATATTACCTATACAGGTGCTTGGACAGAAGAAAACAAGATCGGAGCATATAAAGATAAAGTTCACTCAACTACCCAAGCAGGTGCAAAAGCATCACTTCCATTCACTGGCTACAACCTTGGCTTTAAATTCTACGGTGGACCTGGTATGGGTACAGTTAGGATTACTTCATCTTTCGGATTCTTCTGGGATCTAGATTTAAGTCAATACCCAGACGCTACCTCTATTCGTCTGTATAGTACTCCTAGAGTAGAAGGTGACACTTGGACTATTGAATGCTTATCAGGTAAGGTAATGTTTGACGGAATGGATATTGAAGATTTACAAACTACACCTCCTGCAGCTCCTAGTACACTAAAGGCTGCAAAGGATGACTCAAATGTAAACTTAACATGGAATGACAATTCTGAAATAGATGTTGCTGGATATAATGTTTACCGTTCTGAAACAAAAGGAGCTAAAGGAACTCAGATAAATACAGCTTTAGTTGGTGACTTGAAATTTACTGATAGCTCTGTTGATGCAACTAAGACTTATTACTACACTATTAGTGCTGTTAACTATGCTAAGCTTGAATCTGGAGCTTCTAATGAAGTGGAGATATTGGGGCAAGCTGGTGGAGGAACGACGGTAACGAGAGTTGAAGAAACAGACGCTAATGTTAAATTTAGTACTGGTTGGACTTTAGATAGTAATGCTAATAATAGCGGCGCTTCTGCTAAATATTCTAACGTTACTGGTTCATATGTAGAATTTACTTTCACTGGAACTGGTATCAAATGGCTTTATTTAGCTAACCAATATAGAGGTATAGCAAAGGTTACTATTGATGGTGTTTCTGAAAATGTCGACACTTATAGTAGTACTACTCAATATAAAAAGGTTGCTTATACTAAAGATAACTTAACTTATGGACAACACACTATTAAAATTGAAGTTACTAGCACTAAGAACCCTAGTGCTCTAGGTACTCACTTACATGTTGATGCTTTTGAAGTTATAACCACACCGCAACCAACTATAACAAGATTTGAAGAAACAGATACTAATGTTAAATTTAGTTCTGGGTGGACTTTAGATAGTAATGCTAATAATAGTGGTGCTTCTGCTAAATATTCTAACGTTACCAGTTCTTATGTAGAATTTACTTTCACTGGAACTGGTATCAAATGGCTTTATTTAGCTAACCAGTATAGAGGTTTAGCAAAGGTTACTATTGATGGTGTTTCTGAAAATATCGACACTTATAGTAGTACTACTCAATATAAAAAGGTTGCTTATACTAAAGATAACTTAACTTATGGACAGCACACTATTAAAATTGAAGTTACTGGCACTAAAAACCCTAGTGCTTTAGGTACTCACTTACATGTTGATGCTTTTGAAGTTATAACCGCACCTCAACCAACTATAACAAGATTTGAAGAAACAGATACTAATGTTAAATTTAGTACTGGTTGGACTTTAGATAGTAATGCTAATAATAGTGGTGCTTCTGCTAAATATTCTAACGTTACAGGTTCTTATGTAGAATTTACTTTCACTGGAACTGGTATCAAATGGCTTTATTTAGCTAACCAATATAGAGGTATAGCAAAGGTTACTATTGATGGTGTTTCTGAAAATATCGACACTTATAGTAGTACTACTCAATATAAAAAGGTTGCTTATACTAAAGATAACTTAACTTATGGACAACACACTATTAAAATTGAAGTTACTGGCACTAAAAACCCTAGTGCTCTAGGTACTCACTTACATGTTGATGCTTTTGAAGTTATACAGTAATAAAAAATTAGTTAGAAGTCAAATTGACTTCTAACTAATTTTTTGTTTCAAATTTACTTTATTAATAATTTATCTAAAAATTCTGTTTCCAAATTTAAAAGTTTTTTTGATCTATTTTTAGATTTCCTGACAGGTATACCGACATTTATGCTCCAAGATTCCAAATCTCTATTTACTAAAGTTAAAGCCCCACAAGCTACACCATCATGGATATTAACTCCAGGCAATATTACACTACCCGTTCCAATAATAACATTGTCTCCTATAAATACTTTCTTTGAAATTATATTTGTATATTCTTTAGGAATCATAGGATTAACCATAAATTCCCCACTATAATCATCTGTTTTGGCATAAACACTTATTCTACTGGATAAAGTAGTGTAGTTGCCTATATAAATCCCTTCATCTCCTCCAAATAAACAGCAAAAACATGCAATATGAACAAAATCTTTAATATCAATCTTTCCACTTAAAACACAAAAGTCATCTATTCTAACATTATTTCCTAATGAAATATATTTCGGTGAGTAAATACTTGCTTTTCGACTTATTAAAACATTGGTTCCAACCTTTTGAAAACCTATATTATTTAGTTCCTCTTTAGAATAAAAAGAATTTAACATTATAACCTCCTATATTATCTGCTACTTAAGATATTTATGATTTTCTTTAGTTCGTATTCATTTAAAGAATCATACATAGGTAAGCATAATATTCTCCTAGATATGCTCTTAGAATTAGGCATATCTTGTATATCGTTTATGTAAGGTAATGATTCTAATGATGGATAAAAATATCTTCTTGGATATATATCATTTTTATTTAATTCCTCTTTAATCTTTAATAAAATTTCTTCATTCTCAAATACTACAGGAAAATAAGCATAATTTTTTGTGCAATCTTCACTATACTTTTGTAGTTGTAGCTCTTTAGGCAAGTTATTCATATAATAATCAAATACTTTTTTTCTTCCTTCAAATATCTTATCCATATCATCCAGTATACATAAACCCATAGCAGCTTGAAATTCATTCATTTTAGAATTTATGCCTAAACAATCTATTTTATCTGGACTATTTATTCCAAAGTTAATAATTTTTCTTATTTTCTCATACAAATTATCATCTTTAACTATTATAGCTCCACCTTCAATAGTATGAAAAACCTTTGTGCTATGAAAGCTTAATGTTGAAATGTCTCCATAATTTAAAACATTCGTTTCTCCATATTTTACTCCAAAGGCATGAGCTGCATCATATATGACTTTAAGATTATATTCTTGGGCAATTTCATTGATTTTTTCAACTTCACAAGGATTACCAAATACATGAACTGGTACTATAGCAGAAGTATCTTTCGTAATTGCATCTTCAATTTTAGAATAGTCTATATTAAAAGTTTCTTTATCAATATCTACAAACTTAGGCTGCAATCCTTCCCAGACAAGAGTACTTGTAGTTGCAACAAAAGTAAATGGGGTTGTAATAACCTCACCTTTTATTTCTAAAGCCCTATAAGCAATTTGAAGTGCCAAAGTTCCATTTGAAACTAATACTAAATGTTTTACATCTAAGTATTCTTCAAGTCTTTTCTGTAATGCTTGTACAAATTGACCATTATTAGTTAACCAGCCAGACTTAAATATCTCTTCAACATAACTTTTGTATTTTTCTACATCAGGTAAATATGTCTTAGTAACGTTAATCATATATAAACCTTCTCCCAAGTTATAATTTAAATTTATTTATTATACATCTTCTTATAATATTCTTGATATTCACCATTCGTAACATTGTTCATCCATTTTCCGTTTTCCAAGTACCATTTAATTGTCTTTATAATTCCTTCTTCGAAAGTAGTTTTAGGTTCCCATCCCAATTCCTTTTTTATTTTAGTTGGATCTATCCCATACCTTCTATCATGACCCTTTCTGTCTTCTACATGTTTAATTAAGTCATAAGTTATTATATCATCTATATTTTCTTTAATATAATCTATTATAGTTTTAACAATATGTATGTTTGTTCTTTCATTATGTCCACCTATATTGTATACTTCTCCTATTCTACCCTTTTGTACTACTAAATCAATTGCTTCACAATGATCCTCCACATATAACCAATCCCTAATATTCAATCCGTCCCCATACACCGGCAACTCTTTATTGTTTAAACAGTTATTTATAATAAGAGGTATTAGTTTTTCTGGAAATTGATATGGTCCATAATTATTTGAACATCTAGTAATATTTATTGGCATTTTATATGTATCATAATATGCCTTAACTATTAAATCAGCAGATGCCTTACTTGAAGAATACGGACTATGTGGATCAAGTGGTGTAGTCTCAGTAAAATATCCTGTTTCTCCTAATGAACCATATACCTCATCTGTAGATATTTGAATATATTTCTTATATTCCTTAAATCCATTTTCTGTTTTCCATGTATCTTTAGCAGCATTTAATAGGGTTACTGTACCCAAAACATTTGCTTTAACAAATACTTCTGGCTCTTTAATGCTTCTATCAACATGAGATTCTGCTGCAAAGTTAACAACATAATCTATATCATTTTCTATAAATATTTTACTTATTGCAGTTTTATCACAAATATCAGCTTGTATAAAATTATATTTTTCATTATTTTCTATTGATTTAAGATTCTCTAAATTTCCTGCATAAGTTAATTTATCTATATTTATAATTTTTATATTTTGATATTTCTTGAGCATGTATTGGATAAAATTTGATCCTATAAATCCAGCTCCACCTGTAATTAAATAAGTTTCCATTCTTAAGCCCCTTCTTATTTAAATATTTTTATCAACTATATTTTTCAAGTAATTACCATATTCAGTCTTCTCTAATGGCTTTATTAATTTTAATAATTGTTCTTTATTAATATACTTCATTCTGTATGAAATTTCTTCAATACATGCTATATATAAACCCTGTCTTTTTTGTATAGCTTGGACAAAATTTGAAGCATCTAGCAAACCATTTTGAGTTCCTGTATCAAGCCAGGCCATACCTCTTCCAAATAATTTTACTTTTAGTTTTCCTCTTTTTAAATACTCATTATTTACAGATGTAATTTCCACCTCACCTCTCGCAGATGGTTTTACATTTTTTGCAATTTCTATTACATCATTATCATAGAAATATAATCCTGGTACTGCAAAATTAGATTTAGGATTTTTAGGCTTTTCTTCTATAGATATTACATTATAATCCTCATCAAATTCTACTACACCAAACTCAAAAGGATTATTTACATAATATCCAAATATTGTTGCTCCATCCTCTTTAGTTACAGCTTCTTTTAATACACTTATAAATTCATGTCCATAGAAAATATTATCACCTAATATAAGTGCAACTGAACTATCTCCTATAAATTCTTCTCCTACCACAAAAGCATCCGCAAGTCCTCTTGGTTTATCTTGAATTTCATAAGATATTTTTAATCCAAGTTGACTGCCATCTTCAAATAATTCTTTATATAAAGTGATATCTCTTGGTGTAGATATTATTAGTATGTCTTTTATACCAGATAACATTAAAACAGACAAGGGATAGTATATCATAGGCTTATCATATATCGGTAATATTTGTTTAGAAACTGCTTTTGTCATAGGATAAAGTCTAGTCCCTGAACCTCCTGCTAAAATTATACCTTTCATTTTTCATTCCTCCTAGGGTAGCCTTGCAAAAACTTAAGATGTTCATAACATGTTTTTTATTATATATAATAACGATTAAAATGATTATCAAATTCATATATACTTTATTAAATATAATACTAGTTATAGATAGAAGTAACATTAGTATTATGTTTACAATATAAATATTTAAATCAAACTTATACCACAATTTTCTAGATATTAAAGTTCTCATCCAGAAAAAAACTATATATGAAACTCCTGTAGATATAGAAGCTCCTAACGCTCCCATTCTAGGTACTAACATGAAATTCCCAATATAATTAGTACCAGCTGCTACTATTGAAATTAAAATATTATATGATGTTTTTTTTGAAAAAGAAATGCCTAAAGTAGTAGTTTCCGATACTGTATACATTATAGGAAGAAATAATAAAAATGGCACAACAACTGCTGCATCAGCATAACTTTCTGATAAAATCTTAATTATTATATCTTTAAATAATACTATGAATGAAAATAATATTACCATTATAGTTATGAGAATATCACTTACTTCCATATATTTTTTATTGCCTACTTCTTGTTTATGCCATCTATACGCTGTAGGTGTCCAAAAAGTGCAAAAGGCTTGCTGAACTATACCTAAAACCATTACTATTTTAAAAGCAGCAGAATAAATTCCTATTTGTTCAAAAGTAGACCATTGCCTTAAAGCTATCCTATCCATAGAACTAAAAAACCAAGTTATAATAGATGCTGGAATAAGAGGTAATCCAAATTCAAATAAATTGGTTAACAACTTTTTATCTATGCAAAACTTAGTTTTCCAGTTTTCTTTAACAAAATATATCTCTAATAAACATAATAAAATTAAGCTTATAAAGTTTGCATTAATGATTCCTTTAAAACTATTATCGATAAATTTTAGATAAGGTATCATTATAATTAAAACAAATAACTTATTAAAAATATTAAATAAGGAATATAATTTTGCCTTTTCCTGCATCCTTATAACAAGCATATTAAACCTATCTATTACTGCAAAAGGAAGAGAAAAAGCTAAAATCATAATTATATATTTTTCAATACTATCAAACATTAGAATAGAAACCGGCTTGTAAAATATAATATAAATAGCACCAATAATTATAGAAAAAACTAAGGGTACAATTAATGAATTCCAAAATAAATTTTTCTTATTTTTTTCATCATTGTATTCTCTAACAAATGCTTGATCTAAACCTAAAAAAATGAATAAAGAACTTATAGAGTAACCCATTGTATACATAGCAGATTTACCAAAATCAGTTGGAGAAACCAAATATGTAGTTATAGGAACTGTAATAAATCCTATTAAAGCTGATACTAATGGACCAATAGAAAAGCCTAAAAATCTCTTTAGAAATTGTTTAGATGTTTCTGCCATATTTATTCTCCTTCATAAAGAACTTTCCTCCAAAGCTGAACGCAATGTTCTTCTGAAAATTCTTTTGCAACTATTTTTTTATTAGCTTGTCCTACACTATCATCAAAGCTTATTAAACCTTCAAATTTATTATTTTTAATGTTTTTTGTATCATATAATTTCACACCAAAATTATCAAAATATTCCCAAGGGGTTATATCACTTCTTATATAAACTTTTTTACCTAAATATAGCAAACCTATAATATTTCCAAGAGCTTGTTGTCTTTGATGGTTAAAGATTGCAATGTCAATGTTAGCTAGTATTTTAGAATATTCTTCTGGTGGCATATATTCTGTTAGTGGTTGAAATTTATCCCCAAATATTTTATTTCCGTATTGTATGACTCTATTAGCATGCTCCTTGTTGCCATATGAAAGAGGGCATATTATTTTTATATTTTTATTTTTATGTACTGATAAAATATTTAATATTTCTATATGTTCATTGGTAGGATCAGCTGAGTTTCCTATTTGTATAGTTGTTGTATATTTTTCCTTATCTATAGAAGCTAATACTTTGTCTAAAGAATCAAAATCTATTGGATTTGGATAAAATGCATAGTTATATTTTGCTTTTGTATTATAAATTTTTTGTGCTATCTCATAGTCACCTTTTATGAAAGCTGTTATCTCCGATAAATTTTTTATAACTTTTTTTCTAATAAACTCATATATTTTTGATTTCATAGAATTAATAGCGTACTTATAGTAATAAAGATCCCCTCCCCATATAACCCAATTAGTCTTTTTCAACAAATGAGGATTTAAATAAAAAAACAATACCCATTTTTTCGAAAATAATCCATGTAAATATATTTTGTCAGCGTTCTTGCATATTTTCTTTATAGTAAAATATTCTTTTTTAAAATTTATGTTTTCCATTATAACATTTGTGAATTTTTCCATATTTGCAAGAGAATTTTTAGTTTCAAATACAAGGAATTTATTAGTTTCATTTAGTTTATTATTGTTTATAAAACTTATAAATTTACTTTCATATAATCCCTCGTGTATAAAATGTAAATTATTCATTTAAATCACCTTACTAATTATAGTTTGTGTATTTTTTCTCTATTATTCTTAACATCCTTAGATGCGTTCCTTGTATCGTAGAATATTTTAGCTCTTTTAACCACTTGTTCATAATTATAACAGCTGTGATTCGTTGTTATTAAAACTATATCTGCATCATCTATAGCTTTTTCCCATTCCACTGATCTATATTCTTTTCCATTGTGTTTAAACTCTGGTACATATGGATCATTGTATATAACTTCTGCTCCATTTTTCTCTAAATGTTCAATAACCTTAAGTGCTGGAGACTCTCTCATGTCATCAATGTCCTTTTTATAGGCTACTCCCATTAAAAGAACCTTTGATCCATTCATTGCCTTCTTTTGTTCATTTAATAGCTTCATTGTATTATCTACAACAAACTCTGGCATGAAATCATTTATTTCACCAGCTGTTTCTATAAGCCTTGTATGATAGTCAAATTCTCTTGCTTTATAAGTTAAATAGA
>NZ_LHUR01000006.1 GCF_001263795.1 Clostridium homopropionicum DSM 5847 | reverse complement strand
GTAGGGTAGAACTATATCGCCTTTCCTTATAGGTAGATTTATATAGCCCTCCCTCAGAACCGAACGTACACCTTTCAATGTATTCGGCTCGCCAGTTGTTTCTAAAAAAAAATTATTCTATTTTATGAATTTCCTTATGACATTCTTTACATACCACTAAAGTTTTTCTTCTGATACCTTGCATTACTAAAACCCACATTGGTGGAATAATACTAGGCTTTTTATATTTTTCAAGTACCTCTTTTAGCTTTCTAACATGGTGGACACCAAAATCGTTTCTGTTGTTGCTCTTAAATCCACATAATTCACAGGTATTAGAGTTTAGTCTTTTTATTATTTCTTCACCTTTTACTTTTATAGTATCATCTACTATTGTAAGAGGTTTCCTTACTTTAGTTAATGAATCATTAAAATATGTCATTAACTTCATCCCACTGCTGTTATTATATCTAATACCTACAACCCTTGTTGTTCCTGTACCTTCTTTTCTTGGAACTTCTATTCCATATTTAGCTACAACTTTTTTTATTGATATCCTTTCTTTTTTTGCTATAGTTCTCACCATACTGTAATAGTGATAGTACTTGAATTTATAAAGTTTTGTGCTTACATCTGTTGCAAGACAGTAATAATTATACAATCCTCTAATTTCATCATTGTATTTTGAAATTATTTCCTTAACATCAAGATAAACTCTGTCATTTCTTTGGTGTGGCTTATTATTTTTTCTGAAAGGTTTTATCTTATTATTCACTACCTCTTGAGGTACTAATAATTGTATTTTTCCATTTACTGCCCTTGTTTTAAATCCTCTGGTATTTTTGACTAACTTATCATTATTTATTGCTTTATTTATTTCATAACCTAGGAATTTGGCTCTTTCTTTTACTGTGTGTGTTATAAGCGTTTTTTCCATACTCAACTGCAATTTTAGATTATCTTGTAAAAACAGCTTTATCCTATCCCTTATTTCTTCTGCAAATTTCTTATTACCACTAATACCAACTATGAAATCATCTGCATATCTTACATAAATAACTCTTTTAAATTCTTTGTCAAAAGGGTCTTGAGCAGGTATTTTTCTAAGTTTTGCTGCCAACTCTTTTGCTCTATCAATATTTCCTTTTTTCTTATGATAGTCCCTCAGAGTTCTTGTTCTATGATATTCAGGATTCCTATTTTTTTCACATTTAGTGTTATATTCTTTTTGCAGACTTTCCATAAACTTATCTAGCTCATGTAGATAAATATTGGATAATATCGGACTAATAATTCCACCTTGAGGTGTTCCAGTTAGTGACTCTTGAACTTCATTAAATTCAAGATATCCAGCTTTAAGAAACCTATTAATCAATTCTATAAGTCTACCATCTTTTATTTTTTTCTTTAATATCCCAATTAATATTTCTTGGTTCATGTTATCGAAAAAGCCTTTAATATCACCTTCTATAAACCAATTTACTCCTTTGCACCTTTCTTTTATTTGATAAAGTGCGGTATGACAACTTCTTTTAGGTCTAAATCCATGAGATGTATCACTAAATATAGGCTCATATATACTTTCAATTATTTGCTTTACTACTTCTTGAACCAATTTATCTTGAAAAGATGGTATACCTAACGGTCGTTTTCCTCCCTTCTTCTTCGGAATATAGGTTCTTCTTACTGGATTAGGATAATAGGTTTCACTTTTTAACTTTTCAATTAATTCTTCAATAAGATTATAGCCAAATCCATCAATTGTATTTCCGTCAGTTCCCTTAGTCATATTACCTTCTTTTGCATATACTTCCCTGTAAGCATTTAAGAAAAAATCTTCATTAAATAAATTTCTATAAAGTCTGTCAAATACATAGGCTTCATCTTTTCTAGAATTTTCTTTTAGTATTGATAAAACCACTTCAGCTTTTTGCATTTCGCATACCTCCATAATTTTTCAATCAAACAACCTGTTTTCCTTCGCCCTGTAGTAGGCTTTCCCTACCTCTGACTACTACGAAAACTCCGTAGCCATATGATTAAAACCACTTAGGCTATCTCCGTTTAGTCATAAAAATATATTAGTGTAACTTAGGCTCCCTTTCGTTCCTTTAACACATCGCTGATGTGCTTGAGAAATCATGGAGATTACAGAAATTGACTGCCTTAATCTCTGTAATGTTTCTCGTATGTGTATCAATTGGTTTTCACATACCCAACTCTTTTATGGACAAGAAACTAGGTTCAAACAATTCAGCCTTAGCCATATTACACTTGGTTTCGCACATCACCCTGTCAACCAATTTATTCAAAGTATGTGCTTTCTTGACGTGCTGTGTTCCCTTATATTTGGTTTCCCTCAAAGGTCAGTCAAGTAACCATATAGACAACTCTCCAGTCTATAACCCCTGTGGGGCGATATTTTTATGTCCTTACGGACGCACACA
>NZ_LHUR01000005.1 GCF_001263795.1 Clostridium homopropionicum DSM 5847 | reverse complement strand
AGTAAGACCCCTGAAAGACCATCAGGTTGATAGGTTAGAGGTGTAAGTGCAGTAATGTACTCAGCTGACTAATACTAATAGGTCGAGGACTTGATCAATATTAATTCACTGTGCAATTTTGAGAGAACAAAGTTCTTTCAAAGGAAACTCACTCAGCAGAGCTGAGGAGTACTGATTAATGACACTCTTGAGCAGAAGCTCATGAGTAGCCGACCATCACAAAATCGAAGATTTTGGATGTCTGGCTATCTGGTGGTTATGGCTTGAAGGTAACACCCGTTCCCATTCCGAACACGAAGGTTAAGCTTCAAAGCGCCGATGGTACTGCACTGGTGACGGTGTGGAAGAGTAGGTCGCCGCCGGGTTAATAAAAAGAAGCACTAAAATAAAAATTTTAGTGCTTCTTTTTTATTTATAAATACCACCTAGAGTTTAAAATTGCGAAGCACTGGATATTTAACTTAACCTAGCTAGAGAATAGAATAATATTAAGAAATCTAGTGGAGGTATGTATATGCAGGTTGGAGTTGTAATGGGTGGAGTATCAAATGAAAAGGAAATTTCTATTTTAACTGGAAAAGAAATTATAGATAATTTAGATAAGAGCAAGTATGAGATTTTGCCTGTACCTATAGATTCAAAATATCAACTAATAGATAGAGCAAAATGCTTAGATTTTGCCTTCTTAGCTCTTCATGGAAGCTTTGGTGAGGACGGGGAAGTGCAAGCAATTCTTGAAGCTTTTCAGATACCTTATTCGGGAAGTGGTATATTAGCAAGTTCCTTATGCATGAACAAGCATATGAGTAAAAAAATATTTATGGGAGAAAACATTTTAACCCCTAAATGGGCTTATATAAGCAGGGAAAAGAAATGTAATTATGATGAACTTAAAGCTATAGGTTACCCGCTAATTCTTAAACCAAACAATGGAGGCTCAAGTATAGATATAGCTGTCGTTAATAATAAAGAAGAGTTTCAATTAGCATTAGATAGCTTATTGAAATATCACAAAGGAATTTTAGTTGAAGAATTTATAAAAGGACAAGAGATAACCTGTTGCCTTTTAGATGGAAAGCTCCTTCCTGTAATTTCTATTCAGCACAAGTCAAAATTTTTTGATTTTAATTCAAAGTATAAAGAGGGAAATACCGTTGAAGAAATTATTGAACTTAGCGAGACTTTAAAGCATAAGGTTGAAGATATTGTTAGTAAATGCTGGGATGTTTTTAATTTGAAAGTATACGCTAGAATTGATATGATAATAAAGGATGAAGAAGTATATGTTTTAGAAATAAATACTCTTCCGGGGATGACAAAAAATAGCCTATTTCCTAAAAGCTCTGAAGCTCAAGGGCTTAGTTTTAGTGAACTTTTAGATGAAATAATTAACATATCTATTAGAGAGAGTAACAATAAGATTTGAGGTGTTTTAATGTTTTCTAATTTTAAAATAAATGAAAAGGAAGCAATATTTATTCAAGTTTATAATTATATAAAAAATATGATTGAAAATGGTATGCTTCCATATGAAAGTAAGCTTCCTTCAACGAGAGAAATGGGGATAATGTTAAAAGTAAGTAGAACTACAGTAATTAAGGGCTATGAATTACTTCAAGATAAGGGATTAGTTTATACTGCACAAGGAAAGGGAACTTTTGTATCAAAGGTTCCCTTAAAAAAGTCTAATGAATGGAATATAGATTGGGTAAGAAATTGTACTTCTTATGCAAAAAAGGCAGAATCGTTAGATATAATGAAACATGGAGAACAATATAAGAAGGGAATGATTTCTTTTAAAAGTATAGCTCCAGACGAAAAGTTATTTGATTTAGAAGAGGTAAAGAGAGCATTTCTAAATCGTATATCCATTGAGGGAGAAAAGCTTTTAAATTATGGATATGCTAAAGGATATAAGCCCTTAATCGATTTTATGATGAAGTATATGAAAAACAAAGGAGTAAATATAAAAAATAAAGATATATTAATCACTAATGGTTTCACTGAAGGTTTTGATATAGTTCTTTCAGCTATTGCAGAGAAAGGGGATAAGATAATTTGTGAAAACCCAACTCATAATACTGCTATAAAATTAATGAAGCTTCATGAACTTGATATTATAGGAATTAATATAAACAGTGATGGAGTTGATTTTAAACAGTTAGAAAGTAAGCTTAAGAACAATAAAATAAAAGCAGCTTATATAATTCCTTCATATCATAATCCTACAGGAATGGTTATGCCTTATGAAAACAGAGAAGTTATGTATGATATATTAAGGAAAGAAAATATTCCAATCATTGAAGATGGTTTTAACGAAGAGTTACAGCATCTTGGGAGTCATATTTCTCCTATGGCAGCTATTTGTGGAGAAGAAAATTCAGTAATTTATATTGGGAGTTTATCCAAGATACTTTTTCCTGGTCTCAGAATAGGATGGGTATTTGGGGATAAAAGGCTTATAGAAATACTTGAAAGTATTAAAAGAAGCAAAAATATACATACCTCATTTTTAGATCAGGGAATTCTCTATGAATATATGAATAGTGGTGTATTTGAAAGATATGTAAAGAAAGTAAGGAGTACATATAGGGAAAAATATAAGTACTGCAGAACTTTAGTAGAAAAGTATATACCTTATAAAGAGATAATAGGAGATGGGGGATTATACTTATTTATAAAGCTGGATAATATAAATTCTAAGGAACTGCTTCAAAGATGCTATAAAAGAGGAGTCATATTTATGCCAGGAGATATATTCTATACTGATGGTAGGGGAGAGGATACTATTAGATTGAGTTTTGGTAGGGCATCTATGGAAGAAATGGAGAGAGGAATTAAAATTATAGGAGAAGAAGCAAGAGCTATTGTTTTATAATGTGCATTTTTGTTATACTTAGCAAGTAAAGAAATAGACAAATAACATCATAGTTTGGGGGAAAAATAATGTTTCAATCACACATAGGAGAGTTTGCAGCACTATTAACAGCATTTTTTTGGACAACTACTGCAATGGTTTTTGAATCTGCAGGTAAAAAAGTTGGTTCACTTCAAGTAAATTATATTAGACTTATGTTTGCATTCATATTTATTAGTATATACACACTTATTTCAAGAGGGTTATTTTTACCTGTTGACGCCAGTACAAGTACTTGGGTTTGGCTGCTTATATCTGGTTTAGTAGGGTTTGTGTTAGGAGACTTATTTCTATTCCAAGCGTATGTTGAAATTGGAGCTAGAATCTCTATGCTTATAATGTCTTCTGTACCTCCACTAACGGCTATTTTAAGTTATTTTGTTCTAGGTGAAAAACTAACTAAAGTAAATATTTTAGGGATGACTATAACAGTACTAGGAATTGCACTAGTTGTATTGAAGAAAAAAGAAGGAGAAGAAGGAAAGGTACAATTCGCACATTCTGCTAAAGGCTTATTTTTTGCTTTTTTAGGAGCTGTAGGTCAAGCTACAGGAATGGTTATTAGTAAATTTGGAATGCAGAATTATAATCCTTTTGCAGCTACTCAAATAAGAATCATTGCTGGATTATTTGGATTTACAGTCTTGTTTTTTATTATGAAAAGATGGGGAAATTTAGCTTTAGCATTTAAAAATAAGGAAGCACTTAAGAGAATTTCTGTAGGTGCACTATTTGGACCATTTTTAGGAGTTTCCTTTCAACTTTTATCCCTGCAGTACACTTCAGCAGGTGTAACTTCTACTATAACCGCTATTATACCAGTATTAATAATACCTCCTGCAGTAATTTTATTTAAAGAAAAGTTAACTTCAAAAGAGCTGTTTGGTTCAATGGTTACAATAGTAGGTGTAGCAATATTATTCTTATAATATTTTATCCACTGTAATATGAAATAACTTTAAGATAAGGGTGAGATTATGAAAACTGTATTATGTTATGGAGATTCTAATACATGGGGTTATAATCCTAGAACAAAGAAAAAGTATAATGAAGGAATAAGATGGAGCAGTATTCTTGAAAAGGAATTAGGAGAAGACTATAAAGTAATAACTGAAGGGTTAAATGGAAGAACAACAGTGTGGAATGATCCTATTGAAGGAGAATTTAAAAACGGAAAGACATATCTTATCCCATGTATTCATAGTCATAAGCCAATTGATTTAATTATATTTTATTTAGGAGCAAATGATTTAAAATATAGATTTAATGTAACAGCTTACGATATTGCAAAATCTATTGAAACTCTAGTTAATATAACAAGAGAAAGTAAAACTGGTGTTGGAGAAAAGACACCCAAAATACTTGTTATTATACCTACAAAGATTGGAAATCTAGATGAGCCAAAGGGAGCCTTTTTTGGTGCAGAAGAAAAAAGCCAAAGGTTACCTTGTGAATTTAATAAAGTATTCGAAAATAGTGAAGTTATTTTATTTGATTCAAACGAAATTATCAAAACAAGTTCTATAGATGGAGTTCATCTAGATGAAGAAAGTCACAAAATCTTAGGATTTGAAGTAGCAAGAATAGTTAAGAAAATATTGTAATTAAAATAAGGCACAATAATGGTTAATTCCATCATTGTGCCTTATTTGCATAAAAACTAATGATTATTCATGATCCTGTAAGGCATCTCTACCTTCTTCGCCAGTTCTAATTTTTACTACATTAGCTACATCATAAATAAATATCTTTCCATCACCAATTTTACCAGTTCTAAGTACTTTTTCTGCAGTTTTCACAACTAAGTCAACAGGGACTTCGCAAACTACAATTTCTACTTTTACCTTTGGAATTAAGTTAATGTCTACAGGTACACCACGATAATATTCAGTGTAACCCTTTTGCATTCCACATCCTAGAACATTAGAAACAGTCATACCAGTGATTCCTATTTTTCGTAATTCTTCTTTCAATTCTTCAAACTTATTTGGACGTGTAATTATATCTATTTTGGTCATTTTTGTGTTCATAAACATGCCCCCTTGTACCTAAATAATTATTACATTCAGATATATAGAAGTATAATAACATAGATTCTGAATAAAAGCTATAACAAGCTTTAGACAATGTTAAAATGTTAATTATAAGGAATTAATCTATAAATCAAGACCGCTATTTGCATAAGCTTCTTCACCATGAAGAGATACGTCTAAACCTACACTTTCTTCTTCCTCATCAGTTCTTATCTTTACAAATACCCCAATAACTTTTAATATTACAAAGGTCACTATTGCTGCATAAAGAGCACAACTTAGAGCTGATATCAGGTGAACTTTTAGAAGCTCAAAATTTCCGTATAAAACACCATCTGCACCTGCAGGGTTTACTTTTGTTGTTGCAAATATTGCAGTTGCTATTGCTCCCCAAAATCCAGCAACTCCATGGCATCCAAATGCATCTAATGTATCGTCATATCCAAGTTTAACTTTTAAGAATGCAATGGCGAAAAAGCTTGCTATTCCTCCGACTAATCCTATGAAAATTGCTGATGTTGGAGTAACATATCCAGCACCTTGAGTTATAGCAACAAGACCTGCTACTGCACCAGTTACTGTTCCAAGTACTGTTGGCTTTTTATTGATTATCCATTCGCAAGCAGCCCAAGAAATAGCTCCGGCAGCTGCAGAAGTGTTAGTAGTTAAAAAGGCATTTACTGCGACACCATTGGCTGCAAGAGCACTTCCAGCATTAAATCCAAACCATCCGAACCATAGTAAACCTCCACCTAAGATTGCCATAGGAATATGATGAGGTTCTGGCTTAGTTTTTTTTCTTCTACCAATTACAAGGGCAGCAACAAGACCAGAAATACCTGAATTTATTTCAACAACGTTTCCTCCAGCAAAGTCTAGAACACCTAAATTTTTTAACCAACCAAAGTTTCCATTTGCACTTCCCCATACCCAGTGAGCGATAGGGTCATACACAAATGTGCTCCATAAGATTACAAATATAATAAAAGCAGGAAATCTCATACGTTCAGCAAAAGATCCTGAAATAACTGCTACTGTGATAGCAGCGAACATCATTTGAAAAACAGCAAATAATAAATGTGGAATTGATGTGGAATAAACTCCATCAGCTTCAAAGCCAACATTATGCAAAAAAGACCAATCCAAACTGCCAATAAACCCTTTTATATCAGGTCCAAAGGCAAGAGAATATCCAATCAATATCCATTGAATAGATATTATTATTAATGCAGCATAGCTGTGCATAGTTGTACCAAGAACATTCTTACTTTTTACCATACCTCCATAAAAAAGTGCTAGTCCAGGTACCATTAACATAACTAGTGCTGCTGAGAAGATAACAAAAGACATATCTGCTCCGTTTAATCCCATAATTAAGTTCCCCCCATATTTTATATTTTAAACACACTCTATCATTTTAATTTTAAATTATTAATTTGTCAATAATATAGATAATTTGGTGATAATATAATATCTTTATAAAAGAAAATATCGTATTTTATCAAAAAATAAGGTTGAGAATTTGTAAAATAGAAATATTAAAAATGCTTTTTTAAGACAAATGAGTTATTAATATGGCATTTTATCATATGCATATTGAACTTTAAGAAAATTTGTCATAATATATTAAAAGTAAGTATTTTAATAGGGGGTATAATTTAATGTTTGATATAGATACATGTTTAGCTTTCATCACAGGAGTTACAGCAAAAAAAGTTGCAGATTATTTCAATGAAATATTAACAAAAAAAGGAATTACACGAGTTCAATGGATGGCACTTTATTATATTGGTAAGCATAACAAATTAACTCAGGCTGAGCTGGCAAATCTTATGAATATAAAAGCATCAACAGTAGTAAGGCTTTTAGATAGAATGGAAAGGGAAGAATATATAATCAGGGAAAGAAGTTTAGAAGATAGAAGAGTAATCTTCATATCTTTAACAAAGAAAGGAAGTAATTTGAGGACGGAACTTTTACCAGAAGGAGAAAAGATGAGTTTAATAGTAAGAGAAGGATTAAATGATGAAGAGATAAGAATATTTAAGCATGTACTAGATAAAATTACAAATAACGTGGATTCAAAAGAAATATAAAATTTTATTAATAAAAAACGCCTTTTTCAGGCGTTGTTATTTTCCATAATAGTTGCTATACTAATTATTGTAACAGCAATCATTGCTGTTACAATAATTAAAATATTAACAATTACTAAGAGATAGTGAAACAAAAATAAATTTATAAAGGAGTGTTTATTATGCCAATGACAACGTTTAAAGCAATAGCAAGAAAAAAAGAAGGCTTAGCAGTAGAAGCTGAAGCTAGAGATTTTAAAGTATTAATAGACGAACCAGAAGAACTAGGTGGAACAAACAGAGGAATGAATCCAGTTGAATTATTACTTTGCAGTCTTGGTGCATGCCAAACAATAGTTGCATCAGCTTTTGCAGGAGAATTTGGTATCAACTTAGAAGATTTTTGGGTAGAAGTAGAAGGAGATTTAGATACAGATGGTTTCTTAGGACTTGCAGATGTTAGAATGGGCTATTCAAATATTAGATTTAATATGCATATAAAGAGTGATGCTTCAGAGGAGACAATTAAGGAATTTGTAGAGTTCATTGAAAAAAGGTGTCCTGTTGGAGACTCTATAGGTAATGGTGTAAAACTGGACAAAGCCAAAATTACAATTGAAAAATAAAACCTATTTTTAAGGGAAACTAGAATTGTTAGTTTTCCTTTGATTCTTTTTATTATTTATTTTGGAGGTAAATCATGATTACAGAAGTTAAAGCTACAAGATTAGGAAGTATAGGTAAAATTAATGTACAGGTGGGCAGCAAGATTGCAGCAGGACAAGAACTCTTAACAATGGAAACTAAGAAGGGAAATGCAGTAATAAAAGCTACATGTAATGGAATTGTAGAATCTATTGAAGTTGAAGAAGGTATGGAAGTAAAAGTTGCGCAAGTTCTTTTAAAGGTAAGAGAGGTTCAAGAAGAAAATAATTCAAGTAAAAATGAAGAAAAGATAAAGCCAGTGGAAAAAATAGAAAGTGAAATAACAGTCATTGGTGGTGGTCCTGGTGGATATGTAGCTGCAATTAAAGCTTCTAAGATGGGAGCAAAGGTTGTTCTTGTAGAAAAAGAATTCTTAGGAGGTACATGTTTAAACTGTGGCTGTATACCTACAAAGGCTCTTGTCCGTTCTGCAGAAGTGTATGATAGCATTAGAGAGGCTGATGCCTTTGGCATAACCGCAAAAGAATTTAAGGTAGACATGGCAAAAGTAATAGAAAGAAAAAATTCTATAGTATCTCGATTAGTTCAGGGTATAGAATATTTAATGGATAAAAACAGTATTAAAGTTATAAAAGGCAATGGAAAGTTTTTAGACAAAAATACAGTAGAAGCGGAAACAGAGGATAAAAAAATACAAATACACAGTAAAAATGTAATTTTAGCAACTGGTTCAGAAACTGTATATTTACCTATACCAGGAGCAAAATCTAAAAATGTTCTAACAAGCAAAGAAATTTTAGATTTAAAAGAGCTTCCAGAAAGCTTAGCTATAATCGGCGGCGGAGTTATAGGAATGGAATTTGCATTTATTTTTGCATCCTTTGGAGTAAAGGTATCTGTAGTAGAATTTTTAGACAATATACTTCAAATGTTAGACCAAGATGTAATACATGAAATCACAGCTGCAGCTAAGAAAAAAGGAATCACTCTTTATACAGGCTCTAAGGTGGAAGAAATAATTGATACAGAAGATAATAAGAGCATATTAAAGTTCACTAAAAATGGAGAGGCAAAATATATATCGATCCATAAAGTTCTTATGGCTGTTGGAAGAAAGCCTTATTTAGATAATTTATCATTAGAAAATGCTGGGGTAGAATTAAATGACAATAAAAAAGGAATAAAAGTAAGCTTAAAAATGAACACTAATGTGTCTAATATATATGCTATAGGTGATGCTACAAATATTATTCAATTAGCTCATGTGGCATCTCACCAAGGGCTAGTAGCTGTTGAAAATATAATGGGCAAGGATATGGAAATGGATTATAGTGCTGTTCCAAGCGCAATATTTACTCACCCAGAAATAGCTACAGTTGGTTTAACAGAAAAAATAGCTAAAGAAAAGGGACTAAATATTGAGATTGGAAAGTTTCCTTATGCGGCTAATGGTAAGGCACTTACTATGGGAGATGAAAGAGGCTTTATTAAAATAATAAAAGACAAAGCTACAAGAAAGATAGTGGGAGCCAGCATCATTGGAATAAATTCAGCAGATTTAATCTCGCCATTAACCATAGCAATTAGAAATGGCTTAACAACAGAACAGATAATAGAGACTATCTTTGCACATCCTACTACTGCTGAGGTAATTCACGAAGGAGTATTATCTGTTGAAGGGGGAGCATTACATTTTGCAGAATAACTATACACTAAAGCTTGTAAAATCCACAAGTTATGATCCTTGGTACAATTTAGCTCTTGAAGAACATCTTTTTAATAAGGCGGAAGACAATGAGATAATATTTTATCTATGGCAAAATGATAATACAGTTGTAATTGGAAGAAACCAAAATCCTTGGAGAGAATGTAGATATACTGAGCTTGAAAGGGATGAAGGGAAGCTTGCTAGGAGGCTTTCTGGTGGAGGTGCTGTTTATCACGATTTAGGTAATATGAACTTCACATTTATTATGAAAGAAAGCTTATACAATGTAGAAAAGCAGCTTCAAGTTATAATAAATGGTGTAAAAAAGCTAGGAATAAATGCTGAGTTTTCAGGAAGAAACGATATACTAGTGGAAGGAAAGAAATTTTCAGGAAATGCCTTCTACTCTGATGAAGGTAGATGCTACCATCATGGTACTCTTTTAGTAGACTCTGATATTAGCAAGCTTTGCCAATACCTTAAGGTTAGCAAGGAGAAGATGGAATCTAAAGGAATTAAATCAGTTCAGGCAAGAGTTATAAACCTTAAGGAGATTAATACTTCTATAGATATTAAAAAACTTAGTGAAGCTTTAGAAATTAGCTTTCAAGAGGTTTATAACAGCAGCATAAGTGAAAACGCTATTATGTCTGGTGATACCTCTGAGTTTAAAGAGCTTTATGATAAATACTCCTCTTGGAAATGGAGATATGGAGAGACTCCAAACTTTCAGATAAGCTTTTATAACAGGTTCTCCTGGGGGGATTTAGACATTAACCTTAATTTAAGAGACGGAGAAGTAATGAGCATTGCTATATTTTCTGATGCTATGGACTATAAGCTGATAAAGGATATGGAAAAGTCCATACAGGGCATTAAATTTGAAAAGCTAGAAATTTTACAAAAGCTAGAGATGTTAAATGAGATTTATGATAAAAATATAATAAGTGATATAGAAAATTGGCTAAATGAAAAGGATATATAAATAATAATGATTTTAAATGTGAATACTAATGTTACTCTTTAAGTTAATAATAAAATAAGGAGGCTTAGTATGTCACAAAATAATATTTTTTATAAAAATAAACTAAATGATATACCTTCAGCACATCCATTGGATTATAGAAAAGGTGAAGTATCAAATAAAGTCATCAATGAAGGAGTAATAAAACAAAAATCGGAAATTGAAAGTAGTGTAAATGGAGTTGTTGTAAGAGAAGAAGATTTAGACGGGATACAATTCAGATGGTTATAATGAAATAAGGTCATGAACCTTTCATGACCTTATTTCAGGCTGTTGATAAACATAATTTACCAACAGCCTGACTAGAAGTAATCTAGTCTATTTTTTTTCTCATAAAGAAATCAAATTTATCTTTTTTAGGTGTTGAAACGGATATATTTCTTTGATGGTAGGTGTCCTTATATTCAGAAACTTGACTATCTACAATATATCCATTATCAGTTTTACCTGCTTGTACCCAACCCATAAATATATAGGTATGAGAAGGAGCGCCAGAAGTTGATTTAACTGTAAAGCACACATCTCCTGGTTCTAGCTTATTGTAATCGGTAATTTTTTCCCAGCCATCCTTTTCAAGTTGCTTTACAAGGGAATCTGTGTTTATTATCTTATCACTAATAGTGTATCCATTATCTCTTAAGATTTGTGCTATAAATGTTGTTGCAAGACCTTTACTATTTCCTTTGTTTAAAGATGTAGCCTTATTAAGAGATGATGTTCTATTTTTTGAATCTGTCAAATATGTATATAATTTTGAATTTAATTTTTCAGAGGTAACTTGTACAGTACCTTGAGTATTAGAAGTATTACCTGTGTTGGCATTGCTATCTTTTGCAGAGGTGTCATTTGAAGTATTTCCCGAAGTTGAAACAATTTCAGGTTTTGAATCATCAATACTACCTTTTGCTAAATTAATAGTAAAAGAGAACATTTGTATAATTGTCAGAGTAAAAATTATTAAAAGTGGTATTCCAACAGCAGCGAAAGTTATATTTGTTATCCTAGCATTTCTATCAGACATTTCGTGCATTTCTTTTATATATTTTTGAGTATCTTCCATGCTTTCCAAGTTACTAAATTTATTTGAAAATTTACTTTTATTGTTCATTATTTTACCTACTCTCATTTATTATTTATTAGAAAAATCAGATTTGTATGTCGATAAATATTGTAATTTAAAGTAGATATTTATCATAATATTAATTTTAACAGATAATCTTAGATGAGTAAATAAAATAAGATTTTAATAAAATGAAAACAATTGTTACTAATGGGAAGTTGTATGAAAGAAAAAGGATTGTTTTGCCATTATGGCAAAACAATCCTTTAATATTAATTTATAATATATAAAAAACTGATAAATAACGAAATAAGTACTAAACTGCTTATAGGTAAAAGAATATTTTTATTTTTTATTTTAGAAGTTTCTTTATGAGCATCTAAAAGATAAATATAATGAGCAAGATTTATTCTTTCAGATTTACAGTAGTCATTTATTTCATGTATCTTATTATTTGTTTTAAAAAGCTCTAAATTAGACCCTAATGGATGAGAATTTACTCCGGGCTTTAACATGCATATTACCTCCTAATACTGATTGTTTTGTTAATAAAGTTAAGTCATTTGTTTTTACTATCATTTCCACTTTCTCCTTTCTTTGATATTTAATACAAAATTTAATAAAAAGCTGTGGATTTCCACAGCTTTAAAACAGAGTAATTTAATTTAAAATATATAAAGCCATGGGTGTTTTAACCCATGGCCATTTTAAACATCAATAAATAATTAAAAATTCTAATAGATTAATTAAATATTCTTTATGGTAGAGCTAAAAACACATTTATTATATGAAGTTTTTAAACTGTATGCATTAACTAACATAAACATAACTCTACCTCCTTTAAAATATTTTCATTTATTTTCCTTTATTAGTATATAGTTATTTAATGGAAAAGTCAATAGACTTTTACTAAAATTATTAAAATATTGAAATCAATAATTATTTTGTATAATTGTTAATAACATTTCTTAAATTTCTAGAAGAATTTTCAATATTGTCATTTGCTAAAATAGCAGATATTAATGAAATACCATTAACCCCGGCTTTCATAACCTCTTCACAATTGTTTTTATTAATTCCACCAATAGCTACAGAAGGTATTTTAATTTTATTTACAATCTCTTTAAGACCTTCAATTCCAATAGGCTCTTCTATATCTTTTTTAGTTCCAGTGAAGAAAACAGTACCAATGCCTAAGTAATCGGCACCGTTCTTTTCTGCTTCTAGAGCTTCAGATATGCTGCCAGCAGAAATACCTATAATCTTATCCTTCCCAAGAATCTTTCTAGCAATTTCAATGGGCATATCACTTTGTCCAAGATGTATTCCATCAGCATCAATTGCAAGAGCGATGTCTATTCTATCGTTAATTATCAATGGAATATTATATTTAGTTGTGACTTCTTTAACCTCTTTAGCAACTTTAAAAAATTCTCTTGTGGATATATCTTTTTCTCTAACCTGTATTAAAGTTACGCCTCCTTCTATTGCTTCTCTTACACAATTAGCAAGAGATCTTCCATTTAAAAAGCTTCTATCAGTAATTAAATATAAACTATAATCTACAACCATGTTACTTTACCTTCCTTTAGGAAATCTTCTTCTTTTAGGTTATATATTTCGTCAATAAGCTTAACTCTAAAGCTTCCAGGGGCTTTTGTAAGTTTTTCAGCATGTTCTCCGGCTAAATTCATCGCAAGAACGGAAGCTATTCCTGCAATAAATTTATCTTTCTCAGCTGCTGCAGTCGCAGCGGTTAAAGCTCCAA
This sequence comes from Clostridium homopropionicum DSM 5847, assembly GCF_001263795.1. Taxonomy (GTDB): domain Bacteria; phylum Bacillota; class Clostridia; order Clostridiales; family Clostridiaceae; genus Clostridium_H; species Clostridium_H homopropionicum. Next base: position 204,511 of record NZ_LHUR01000005.1, on the reverse strand, counting down.
CCATACATCCAGCACCAGTTATAAGAGTTAAAAGCTTTGTTCCATTTTTAATTATTGCTGTCCTTTTTCCATCAGTAACTATATCTTCTGCTCCAGTAGCAATAACAGTGCAGTTATATTTTAAAGCAAGACTTTCACAAGCTTCTACAGAATTATTACCATCATCAATGGAGTCAACTCCTCTTGATTTAGACTCGTAGCCTGCAAGATATTTAATTTCTCCTAGGTTGCCTTTTATAATATCCACCTTACCTAATTGGAAAATTCTGTTTATAACATCCATTTTTCTCTTTATAGCACCACAGGCAACAGGATCTAGTACTACAGGAACGTTATAGTTTTTTGCTGATATGACAGCCATTATGATAGCTTGTTCCTGTTCTTTTGTAAGGGTGCCTATGTTTATGTATAGGGCAGAAGAAATAGATGCAAAATCATAGGTTTCATCATAAGCTTCAGCCATAGCAGGAGAGGCACCATAGGAAAGAAGTATGTTTGCACAGTCATTAATGGTAACATAATTTGTAATAGCATGAATTAGTGGAGTAGTTGTTCTTACATTAGTTATTATTTTAGAAACATCATTAATCATATTTTACACCAGCCTTTTTGTATAAATTTATAAAATGTCCTACTGGACCAACACCGTGACCTATAGAAAATGAATTTTCAATAGTCGTATTAATATACTCTTTTCCCAGTTTAACTGAATGCGCAGTGGAATATCCTTTTGCAATATAGGTTGCAATTGCAGAGGAGAGAGTACAACCTGTGCCATGAGTATTTATAGTTTCAATTCTTTTACTTTCAAAACTAATAGATTCACCATTATAGTAAAGAATATCTGTTGAATTAGTTGGGCAATGGCCTCCTTTTATCAAAACATTTTTTGCACCAAGTTCAGCAATTTTTATAGCAGCATTTTTCATATCTTGTTCACAGGAAATTTTCATTCCTGTAAGTTCTTCAGCTTCAGGAATATTTGGAGTTACAATATGAGCTATTCCAATTAAATCCTTTAGAGCATCTATGGCTTCAGGTCTTAAAAGGTAGTAGCCGCTTTTCGATATCATAACAGGATCTAAAATAATATTTGTAACTTCATACTCTACTAAAAGAGCTTTTATTGTTTTGATTATTTCTGAGTTAGAAACCATACCTATTTTTACGGAATCTACTGAAATATCATCGAAAATAGCTCTTATTTGTGCTTCAACAATCTCTTTAGAAATTTCTTGAACCGCTGTTACACCTAAAGTATTTTGAGCTGTTACTGCACATATTACACTCATTCCGTACGCTCCAAGGGCACTGATGGTCTTCAAATCAGCTTGAATACCTGCCCCTCCACAGCTATCAGAGCCTGCAATAGTAAGCACTTTTTTCATAGAACCATCCTTTCATTAGAAAATAAAAAACATTCATACAGATATTATTGCATGAATGCTTAGAAACGAAGCTTTTAAATAAATTAAAAGCTCCTTTGCACAAAGCAAAAGGAGCTATATAAAGCATATAAACTTCTTCATTGCTTCCTACGCTAGTATAATCTAGGTTCAGGTTCTAAGGGTTAGAATTTCTTCTTCTCAGCCTAAAGGCACCCCTGCAATAATTCACATATTTTCTTTTACTAAATTATATTTTTATAATTCTTAAAAGTCAATAGAAATAATATATTATTTTATAATGTGTATAATGTATATGGTGCCAGGCACCGGAGAAAGGAGAAAAGTGACACGGTCGAAAATAGTAATTGTGAGGGAGGAAATAGGGTGAAGATAGATGCTGTATTTGAAGGTGGGGGAGTAAAAGGAATTGGGCTATTGGGTGCTGTATGCTGCCTTGAAGATAGGGGATATGAAATTCAAAACTATGCTGGCTCTTCTGCTGGTGCAATGATAGCTGCACTTTTAGCAGCAGGGTATAAGGGGAATGAATTAAGCAAAATTATATTAAATATGGATTATGAAGTTTTTTTAGATAAGAAAAAATTTAAAGATTTTATGCCCATATATATTCCAGAAAATATAATTAGATTATTAAAAGATAAAGGAATTTATTCTGGAGATCCTATTGAAGAATATCTTAAACAGCTATTGATAAAGAAGGGAAAAGTGAAATTCAAGCATATTAGCGTAAATGGTAAGTCACCACTGAAGATAATTGCATCAGATATTACAAAGGGAGATATGCTTATACTTCCAGACGATCTAGTTAAGTATGATATCGATCCAATGGAATTTGAAATTTCTAAGGCTGTAAGGATGAGTATTAGCATTCCATTCTTTTTTAAACCAGTAAAGATAAAATATAATGATGAAATAAGTTATGTGGTAGATGGAGGAATCTTAAGCAATTATCCCATATGGATATTTGATGTACAAGGAACTCCCAGGTGGCCAACCTTTGGAATGAAGCTTGTAGATGAAAATAAAAGTTACACATCTAGAAAGAGAACAGATATTGTTTCTTATTCTTTAGATATAATTAGTGCTATGCTAAATAAAAATGAAGAAATTTATGTTAAGGATAAGGATTGGGTAAGAACTATTAGTATTCCGACATTAGGTGTAGAAACTACAGATTTTAGCTTAAAAAAAGAAAAAGCACTTCAATTATTTGAAGCAGGATATAAAAGTGCTGAGAAATTTCTCGGGAATTGGAACTTCCAAAAATATAAAAATGATTATAGATAAAAATTAAAAGGTGATGTTAGAAAATCTAAATATCACCTTTATTTTTGTTAAGTAAATTTTTTTGAAAAAATTTCTAACTGCAAGGTAGCATTGTGGATGTTTTCCAAAGCAGAAGCCATTTCTTCTGTTGATGCAGCCTGTTCTTGACTAATGGATGCAACGCTATCTATATCTGCACTTATCTGATTAACTGAGGTATTAATATCCTCAAGTATTTTTTTGATTTTTGTTACTGATTCTTGACTTTGATTAGCTAGTTTACGTATTTCACTGGCAACAACACCAAAACCTCTACCTTGATCACCGGCTCTAGCAGCTTCGATAGCAGCATTTAGACCGAGAAGATTAATCTGTGTTGCTATATTTTTGATTAGTTCTAGAGCTTCATCAGTTTGGGCTGCTTTTTTTAATGTATCCTGAACCTTTTCAGTAGCAGTTTGACCCGATTTTGCTAAAATAGTAGCACTTGCAGCAACTTGTTCAATACTTTCATTTGCTTGCTTAGTTGAATTAGAAAGTTCATTAATTCCGTTCATTAATTGGTAGCTTTCATTTAAGTTAACTGCGGAGTTTATGCTGCCGATGATCTTTCCTTGAGAATTTTTAATGGGATTTGAAAAAACCTTAATTTCTACTCCAGAGGCTCTATCACGCGCATTTTGAATTATAAGTTTTCCAGAAGAAATGCAGTTTTTTATTGCCTTTGAACTATTGAAGGACTCTCCAACATTTATATCTAAGTTAAAGCTATTTGCTGGAGCGTAAGCTATGTATTTTTCAAGGTTAGTTACTGTAAAGGACATATCATCTCTTGTTATTGCATTTAACAGTGGAAGTGCTTGGCAGATATTCTCTAAAATTATGCTATCATTATCGGACATTAAAATTCCTCCAATACAAAATATTGTGTAAATGTTATCATAGGAATAATTATACAATATTTGTCTAACTTTGTTAAGATAATAAAAAATTTATTTTTTACCTAATTTCTGTGAGGTGCTTCCAATAACGTTTTGGCATCATTTTCTTCTGAAGCTTTGGATTTAGCCTATCATTAATAGCTATAGCTTCAAAATAGTCCTTCCACAAGCCTTCATAAAATATTTCCTCTTGACATTGAATTAAATTTTCACTTTCTTCCTTAGTGAGGTTATAAATAACCCATTGGTTTTTATTGTAAATAGCTGCAATATTTCTTTTTAAATCATGGATAATAAAGTATTCATTAGAAAGACGCTGAATAAAGTGTTCTGTAATAAGAGATAGAATATTATGGTCTGGTTCTATTGGTGCATAAAGAAATCTATTTTTAATCTTTTTAAATCTGACAAAGCCTAAAAATCTATGATATTCAAATGTAACTTTTTTCACTAACTGATGAATTTTTAGTACGGAATTTTCCGTTAAATGTAAATCCAAATTCTTTCCTAATTTAAAACCGAGTTTTACATAGTGGTAAATTAGGGTTCCGTTACCTTTAGCATCAGAGAGGTAGGCGTAATATATATATTTAAGAGAAGTTAGTGAAATTTTCTCCTGTATTGCCTTTGAAACCTTTGAAGCTTTTATATTATCATTAGAAATACATATTGGATTAGAGATAAGTGAAGGAACATACTCTTCATTTTTTATAATTTCCTCTGGCTTTTCTTTAGAGTAATAAGCATCATAAATAGAAGTAAGTAATCCTTCAAAGCTTCCATCATAAATATAAACAACCATTTGAATACCTCCTATAATTCACCTGAAATGCTAGTATAAGAATCAGAAGGAATATATACAGAAGGAGGTGAAGTTAAAAAGGACAACTGCTCATAATTAGTTGAAGGTATAGAATTATATATAAATTTGGAGTTAACATTATTTTTAAGAGTTTCTTTTATAAGTTGATCATTAAAGCTTACAGAGCCATAATATTTTCCCTTACAGGTTATAAAGTATTGAGCTCTTTTTAATACTACACCAAGTTTTCTAAGGTCATCAAAATCTAATGAACGAACTCGTCTAGCAGAAGCAATTTTTCTAACGGATCTAACACCAATACCAGGTGTCTTCATTAACTCTCTTGTAGATGCCTTATTTATTTCTATAGGAAATTTGTCAATATTTCTTATGGCCCAATCAGTTTTGGGATCTAAATGAGTATCAAAGTTTGGATTTTTTTCATTTAATAAATCTTCTGAAGAAAAATCATAAAATCTAAGAAGCCAATCTGCTTGATACAACCTATGCTCTCGAAGAAGCGGAGGATTATTTAAAGCAGGAAGCTTCGGATTGTTAGAAACTGGAACGTAGGCCGAGTAGTAAACTCTTTTTAATCCAAAATTTTTATATAGTTTTTCTGAAAGCCTGAGTATTTGAAAATCGCTTTCAGGGGTTGCTCCAATTATAAGCTGACTACTTTGACCAGCAGGAACAAAAGAAGGAGCATTTCTATAAATTCCTTTTTCATACTTTGAAGCATTGATTTGAGAACCTATATAAGACATAGGCTTTAAAATGTTTTCTTTAGTTTTTTGCGGTGCTAAAAGCTTTAGGCTAGAAGATGATGGTAGTTCAATATTAACGCTCATTCTATCTACCAGTTCTCCAGCTTTCTTTATTAAAGCAGAATCTGCTCCAGGAATAGCTTTAATGTGAATGTAACCGTTAAAATTTTCTTTTTTTCTTAGCTTAGATACTATCTCTATTAATAATTCCATAGTGTAATTTGGATTTTTATAAACAGCTGAGCTTAAGAAAAGGCCTTCAATGTAGTTCCTCTTATAAAAGTTAATTGTTAAGGAGACAATTTCATCAGGAGTAAACATAGCTCTTGGAAGATCATTTGAAAACCTGTTTACACAATAAGCACAATCGTAGCAGCAGTAATTTGTCATTAAAATTTTCAATAGAGATATACATCTTCCATCCGCTGCAAAACTATGGCATATACCACTTTCGCTAGCATTTCCAAGACCACCAGGAGTATTTTTTCGATTACTTCCACTTGAGGAACAGGAAACATCATATTTAGCAGCAGCTGATAATATTTTTAATTTTTCTTGTATTTCCATAATTGATCTCCTAAGTAATATAATACTTATATTTTATCAAACGTAAGTTCGTATGTAAATATATATTTCCCTAATAATAACTTTTTATTGACACAGCATATTTATAGTATTAAAATGTTTATTATTATAATTAAAAATTGTTCTTATCATGAGAGGTGGAGGGACTGGCCCTTTGAAGCCCGACAACCGGTATTAGTAATACAGCGGTGTCAAATCCTGCAAAATCTTTGATTTTGAGAGATAAGAAGGTAAGCGGAAATAAAAATGTATGTGTAGATTGAAGCTGCTTTTCTTATAGAAAGGCAGCTTTTGTTATTTTAGGGGGGGTTAGCAATGTTTATAAAAGATTTATTTTCTCAGAAAAAAACGGTTATTTCCTTTGAAATCTTTCCTCCAAAGAAAGATACTTCTATTGATAGCATTTATAAAACAATAGATGCTTTAGCACCACTAAACCCAGACTATATTAGTGTAACTTACGGTGCAGGGGGCAGCACAAGCAAGAACAGCACAGTTGAAATTGCATCAATAATTAAAAATAAATACAATATTGAGGCACTAGCACACTTAACCTGTATAGCTTCTACCAAAGAGGATATTAATATTATCCTTCAGCAATTAAAAGAAAATAATATTCAAAATATACTTGCACTAAGAGGAGATTTCCCTCAGGATCCAGATTTTAAGTTTCCAAATCCTCTTCATTTTACTCATGCAATAGATTTAGTACAGCATATTAAGAAGGATAATTATTTCTCTGTAGCAGGAACCTGTTATCCAGAAGGTCATATTGAAGCTAAAAGCATGAAGGACGATATAGTGTATTTAAAGAGAAAGGTAGATGCGGGGACAGATTTCTTAATTACACAGTTATTTTTTGATAATAATCTTTTCTATAGTTTCAAAGAGAAAACTGATATTATAGGAATAGATGTACCAATTGAAGTAGGAGTAATGCCAGTAATAAATTCTAATCAAATAAGAAGAATAGCATCCTTGTGTGGTGCTCATATTCCAGAAAAATTTGTTAAAATTTTAGATAGATATATTGATAATAAAGAAGCATTAAAGGATGCTGGAATTGCTTATGCAACGGAGCAAATTATTGATTTAATATCATCTGGGGTATCTGGTATTCATATTTACACAATGAATAATCCAGAGGTAGCAGAAAAAATAGTTCATAATATATCATCAATAGTTACTGCATTAAATAATTCAAATGGAGAAAAATAATATTTTAAGGAGGAAATTAAAATGTCAGAAGTTGAAAGTTTTCAATTAGATCATAGGAAAGTTGTTGCACCATACGTGAGAAAGTGCTGTACACTTGAAGGTAAAAAGGGCGATATAGTTTCAAAATTTGATTTAAGATTTTTACAGCCCAATAAGGAAGAGATGCCTACAGCATCAATTCATGCCTTAGAACATCTGCTTGCAGGATTTTTAAGAGAAAATTTAGAAGGAATTATTGATTTATCACCTATGGGCTGCAGAACAGGATTTTATTTGACAATTTGGGGAGATGTAGATCCAAAGGATATTAAAACTGCTCTTGAAACATCATTAAAACAAGTATTAGAAGCTAAAGAAGTACCAGCGGCTAATGATCTTCAATGCGGAAATTATAGGGATTTATCATTATTTGGAGCTAAGGAATATTCTAAGTATGTTTTAGAAAAAGGGTTTAGCACCGAGTTTTACAGATAGATGTTTTTGAGGTGATAAACTTGGAAGTAAACAGGAATGAAGTACTAAGGTATTTAGGATACAAAAAGGGGAATATTGGAGAAAGTATATCTCAATTAATAGATGAATGTATTGAAGAAATAAAAAAGTATTCAAATTACAAATACACTTATAAACTTTTCGAAATTAAGCAATTAGAAGAAGAGATAGAGCTCTTAAATAGTAATTTAATCCTAAAGGGTTCAGATATTTCACACCATCTAAAAGATTCAACCATGTGTGCTGTTTTAGGAGTGACCCTTGGCAGCTTAGTTGATACTAAGATTAAGTTATATGAAAAAACAAATCTTACAAAAGCTCTTATTCTAGATGCTTGTGCATCTACTGCTATAGAGTGGGTATGTGATGAAGCTAGTAATAAAATTAAAGAAGAAGCATTGAATAATTATGATCTTGGTATTACTTACAGGTATAGTCCAGGATATGGGGACTTTGCAATAGATATTCAACCGGAAATAATAAATGCACTTGAAGCTCAGAAAAAAATAGGCCTTACAGTTACGGAAACAAATATTTTGATTCCAAGAAAATCAGTAACTGCAATTATAGGCTTTCAAGATAAAAATATTATAAGTATTCATCCGGGGTGCAGAACTTGTAATAATTCTAAATGGTGCCAGTTAAAAAAAGGGGGCAATTACTGTGGCAATTAGGGACTTGATTACAAAGGAATTCATATTTTTCGATGGGGCTATGGGAACTATGCTTCAGCAAAGGGGCCTTAAAACTGGAGAGATTCCAGAAACCTATAATATCCTACATCCGGAAATAATAAAGGAAATTCACGAAGAATATATAGAAGCAGGGGCTAATATAATAACAACCAATACCTTTGGAGCAAATGAATTAAAGCTTAAAAATACAGGCTATTCTGTGGAAGAAATAGTAACAAACGCAGTAAAGATAGCAAAAGGGGCTAAAGGAGAAAAGTATGTTGCTCTTGATATTGGACCTATTGGGCAAATGCTTGAACCAATTGGAACCCTAAATTTTGAAAGAGCCTATGAAATAATTAAAAGACAAGTGGTTGCTGGTGTAAAGGCTGGTTGCGATGTGATTTTAATCGAAACCATATCAGATTTATATGAGGCAAAAGCTGCAATTATTGCTGCAAAAGAGAACTCAGATTTGCCAGTATTCTGTACAATGACCTTTGAAGAAGATGGAAGAACCTTTACTGGAACTGATCCAATTACCATGGTTACTTTACTTGAAGGCTTAGGAGTAGATGCTTTAGGGGTAAACTGCTCCTTAGGACCAGGAGAACTTCTTCCTATTGTAGAGGAAATTTTAAAGTACTCATCAATTCCTGTAATGGTGCAGCCAAATGCAGGTTTACCTAAAATTATTGATGGAAAAACCGTATATAATATTTCAGAAGAGGAGTTTTCTAATCACGTTCAAACTATGGCTGAAAAAGGAGCCTGTATATTAGGAGGCTGCTGTGGAACTAATGAAAAATTTATAAAAAAAGTAGTATCAAAGTTAAACTATAAAACTCCAAAGGCTCTAGAAAATAAAGAATACACTTCTGTATGTTCTCCTTCAAAAACAGTAATTCTAGGAAATGGAGTAAAGGTTATTGGTGAAAGAATTAATCCTACAGGCAAAAAGAAATTTAAAGAGGCATTAAAAAATAATAATATTGACTATATTCTTACAGAAGCTATTAATCAAATGGAAGCTGGAGCTGATATTCTAGATGTTAATGTAGGATTACCTGAAATAAATGAAACTGAAATGATGGTAAGAGTTATAAAGGAGATTCAGTCAATAATTAATTTACCTCTTCAAATAGATAGCTCAAGCCCAGAGGTTATAGAGGCTGCTGCAAGAATTTACAATGGAAAGGCAATTATAAATTCTGTTAACGGAAAAGACCAGATTATGAAAGAGGTGTTCCCTATTGCAAAGAAGTATGGCGCCTGTGTAGTAGGACTTACTCTAGATGACAGCGGAATACCATCAAAGGCAGAGGATAGATTTAAAATTGCTGAAAAAATCGTAAGTACAGCTAAGGAATATGGAATTAAAAAAGAAAATATATTAATAGATTGTCTTGTACTTACAGCTTCTGCTCAGCAGGAAGAAGTAATGGAAACCTTAAAGGCAGTTAGACTTGTAAAGGAAAAACTAGGGGTAAAAACTCTTCTAGGAGTTAGTAACGTGTCCTTTGGACTTCCTAATAGGGAACTACTTAATCAGACTTTTCTTTCTATGGCTTTAGTGCAGGGATTAGATGCACCTATTTTAAATCCAAATAATAAAGCTATAATGGATGTAATAAAGAGTTTTAAGGTGCTAGCTAATATAGATAAGGAAGCTAAAGAATATATAGAAGTAAATTCTAATGTAGAAGTGAAACAGGAGGTACAGACAACCAACAAAGGTGATTTAAAAGATATAATAATAAAGGGTATTAAGGAAGAAGCGACTCAGATTACAAAAGAATTATTAAAGACAAACGACAGCTTGACAATAGTGGATAATTATTTAATACCAGCATTAGATGTGGTTGGAGGAAAGTTTGAAAGAGGAGAAATTTTCCTTCCTCAGCTTATTCAATCAGCTGAAACAGTAAAGAATTCCTTTGCAGTTATTAAGGAAAAAGAATTATTAGAGAATAAAAAAGGCGTTTCTAAAGGAAAGATAATACTTGCCACAGTAAAAGGGGATATACACGATATTGGGAAAAATATTGTAAAAGTTATTTTGGAAAATTACGGTTTTCAAATAATTGACCTTGGAAAAGATGTTCCAATAGAGAAAGTAGTTAAAACGGCTCAAGAGGAGGATGTTAAGTTAGTAGGACTAAGTGCCTTAATGACAACTACAGTAAAAAGTATGGAAGAAACAATAAAATCACTTAAGGAAAATAATGTGCAGTGTGAAACTATTGTTGGGGGAGCAGTATTGAATCCAGAATATGCAAAAATGATTAATGCTGATTACTATGCTAAGGATGCACAAGAGGCAGTACAAATTGCTAAAAAAGTCTTCAATATAGTGTAATAGATAAAGGTAGGTGACAAGGCACCTACCTTTCATCTATATGATCAGAAGATGTTAAAGTTGTTGATTTATTAATGAACACTTCTGTAATATCCATTAATAAATATACCAACAACGGTTAGAAATTCTGATGATATTATATTATCCATTTTAGAGTTTTATATGTAGGGTAAATTTTGATATAATTATTAAATAATACATAAAATTTGGAGTTGTTAAAATTGAAGGAACAGATTAGTATTCAGGAAAAAAATAAAATAATTTTAAAAAATCCGAATATGTACAAGGTTCTTCTGCATAATGATGATTACACAACAATGGAATTTGTAGTATTTATTTTAGTAAATATATTCAGAAAAAGTAATGAAGAAGCTACAAAGATTATGTTGGATGTGCATAAGAAAGGAATTGGAATTGCAGGAGTTTATACATATGATATTGCTATGACTAAAATTAAACAGGTAGAAATATTATCTGAACAAGAGGGTTTTCCACTAAAATTAACAATTGAAGAGGAGTAATTATGAATTTAGATAAAGTTTTAAGCGAAATATTAATATTTGCCTATAATCAAGCCAATAAGCATAAACATGAGTATTACACTCCAGAACATATACTTTATGCAGCTATGTTCTTTAAAGAAGGTAAGGATATTATTAAGGGATGTGGGGGAAATGTGGAGGAATTAAAAAAAGATTTAGAAGGGTATTTTAACAAGTATATTCCTAAATTAGATGAAGAAGTAGAACCTATTCAAACAGTAGGGGTTCAAAGAATTTTATCTACTGCCAGTGCTCAGGTTGTTAATTCTGGAAGAAAAGAAATAAAAGTTTCTGATTTGATAGTTGCACTTTATGATGGAGATGAATCCTATGGAGGTTTCTTAATAAAGAAGCAAGGTATTCGTAAGATTGATATTTTAAGATATATTTCTCATGGCAATAAGCATATGGATGATTTTACAGAGGAAATTTCTTATGATTCTGATGATGAGGATGAGGAAGATACATATTCAGAAGAGGAAGATAAAAATAGCAGCTATCTACTAAAGAGTTTTACAGTGGAACTAACTGAAAGAGCTAGAAAAGGTGAATTAGATCCATTAATCGGAAGAGAGGATATATTAAATAGAACACTTCAAATATTATCTAGAAGACTTAAAAACAATCCTGTGCATGTTGGCGATCCTGGGGTTGGTAAAACTGCAATAACTGAGGGACTTGCTCAATTAATTGTTAAAAATAAAGTTCCAAGCATTCTAAAGGGCTTTAAAATATATTCTTTAGACATGGCAAGCCTTTTAGCAGGAGCTAAATATAGGGGAGATTTTGAAGAAAGAATAAAAAAGGTTTTATTGAAAATAAAGGCACAGGGAAAAGCTATAGTATATATTGATGAAATTCATACTATAGTAGGTTCAGGAGCAGTTTCCGGTGGTGCCATGGATGCAGCAAATATTTTAAAACCATTTTTAACTGATGGAAAGCTTAGATTTATTGGTTCAACAACTTATGAAGAATATAAAAAGTATTTTGAAAAAGATAGAGCTTTATCAAGAAGGTTTCAAAAGATTGAGATTCCAGAGACTTCTAAAGAGGATACTTTTAAAATTCTTATGGGTTTAAAAGAAAATTATGAACAGTATCATAATGTTGTTTACACTGAGGAGGCATTAAAATCTGCAGTAGAGCTATCTTCAAAATACATCAATGAAAAGTACCTTCCAGATAAAGCTATAGATGTGATTGATGAGGTTGGCGCTTTTGCTAGGTTAAGAGAAAAAAGTGATGCTAAGGTAACAATAACCGAAAAGGAAGTAGAAAAAATAATTTCTTCAATGGCAAAAATACCTCAAAATAATATATCCATCAATGAGCTAGATAGACTAAAAAATCTAGAGGCTGAATTAAAGAAAAATATTTACGGACAAGATGAAGCTATTGATACCATAGTTAGGGCAATAAAAAGATCAAGGGCAGGATTTAATGAAGAACAAAAGCCTGTTGCTAGTTTTCTATTTGTAGGACAAACAGGAGTTGGAAAAACTGAAATTGCAAGAAAACTTTCAGAGACCCTAAGTATACCTTTAATAAGATTCGATATGAGTGAATATCAAGAAAAACATACCGTAGCAAGACTAATAGGAGCTCCTCCAGGATATGTAGGATATGAAGAAGGAGGTCTTTTAACAGATGCAATTAGAAAAACTCCTTATGCAGTACTGCTTTTAGATGAAATTGAAAAAGCTCATGGAGATATTTTAAATGTCTTACTTCAAATTATGGATTATGCAACCTTAACTGACAACAATGGTAAAAAGGCTGATTTTAGAAATGTTATAGTTATAATGACTTCAAATGCTGGGGCGCGAGAAGTAGGAAAAACTATGATGGGATTTGGGTCCAGGATTGTTGAAGATGATGCCATTAATAAAGAAGTAGATAGAGTATTTTCACCAGAATTCAGAAATAGATTAGATGAGATAGTAGTATTTAATAGAATGAATAAGGAAATGGCTTATCTTATTGCACGTAAAACTTTATGTGAGTTTGAGAAGAAGCTTCTATCAAAAAATATTGAACTTATGGTTTCTGAAAGCTGCTATAAATGGATTGGATTAAAAGGTCTATCTTCTGCTTATGGTGCAAGGGAGATAATTCGTGTAGTACAACAGGAGGTTAAACCGTATTTTGTTGACGAAGTTCTTTTTGGTAAACTTTCAAAGGGAGGAAAGGCTTCATTAGATGTTGTTGAAGATAAGATAATAATAGAAAAAATCTTTTAAAGCAGATTAATTAAATAAGATAAATTAAGCCCTCTTTATTTTTAAGAGGGTTTAATAATTAAAATTTAATCATCTTTCTCCATGGCATATAAGTAAGTAAATCTTGTAGCATGCTCTTGCTCAAAGGAAGAAAATTATGTTAATAAAAAATTATGAAAACCAAATTTTAATTTCCCTTTGAGCATTTTCAGAGCAGTCTGAAGCATGAACGGAATTTTCTGTTTTTGAAAGTCCGAAGCTTCCTCGTATGGTATTTTTATCTGCTTTTTCAGGGTCGGTATTCCCATTAATTTTTCTAACCTTATTGATAGCATCTTCACCTTCAATAACTAAAGCACAAAGAGGGCTTCTTGTTATATAGGATATTAGTTCATCAAAATAAGGTCTTCCAATATGTTCAGAATAATGCAATGTTGCTTTTTCAACTGAAGCCTCCATCATCTGCATTTGGGATATTTTTAGTCCTTGCTTTTCATAAAAACTAATAATACTTCCAATAATATTTCTTTCTGTTGCATCAGGTTTAATTAAAACTAAAGTTTTTTCCATGCTTATAACTCCTTGCATAATAAAAATTATACTATAAATTATTGCCATTTATATTCATCATATTCTTTTTTGTGTATAATAGAAGAAAAATGTGAGGCATTTTTCTTAGGTACTAGTTACGAGGTGCTAGGTACTAGGAAATGAAATAATTAAGCATAGCTTAATTATAAATCCGCCATTGTAGCAAGCTACAATATGCGATAGAAGCTTTGCTTCTAAGCTAAAGTTTAGTTTTGCAAAAGCAAAACATCCTTCACTAGTACCTAGAACCTAGCATCTAGTACCTCAAGAATTTTACATCGTAAAATTCTTATATTACTAATTATATTTTACTAGAGGGGATGAAGATATGAAATACGTAATTTTATACTTGATTATAATCAATTTATATGGAATATACATTATGTATATAGACAAAAAAAGAGCAAAAGAAAGAAAATGGAGAATATCTGAGAAATCGATTTTCTTAGTAGCGTTATTTTTTGGAGGTATAGGTGTAATTTGAGGGATGAAAGCTTTTAAGCACAAAACTAAACATTTAAAATTTATAGTTGGTATTCCAGCAATATTGTTAATTCAACTGTATTTAACATATTATTATTATTTTTATAAATAAAAAAATTATAGAATAGAGGAGAGCTAGTTCATGGATGCACCAAATTATTTATTTTACGGATTAATAGGAATTCTGGTTATATTATTTATTACATCATTAATAAAAAAGGCATTTAAGTTAATGACTCTGGTTATAATGATTATCATTGGAATTTCCCTATACAATATTGTAATAAAAGGGGTTTCGCCAATAGATGAAGTGAATAGTTATAAAACAGATATAAGCTATACTAAAAATATAAAAGACTACTCTGAGAAAATAAAAACTTCTGTAGGAAATATTAAAAAAGCCGCTGGGAATCCTACTAAGCAGGAAAATGTAGATATTATATCTCTTGAAAGTGAAAATTTACATAAATATGAAGAAGAAGTGCTTTCTTTGAAACATTCAAGCAAATTGAAGCTGTTCCATGAAAAGTATTGTAACTATCTGACTTCACTTGTAAAAACTTCAGATTCTGCACTGAAGCTGACAAAGTTAGGGGGAAGTAGTAGCCAGAATGTAAGCAGCGTAATAGATAAGCTGATGGATAATTTTAATAGCTTAGCAGAGTTAAAATAATTAATTATTATCATTAAGTTATTAATAAGAAGTTTTTTATGATAAGTATTTATATCTACTAATTATTATTGTTTTATAATATAATTATTAAATAAACTTAAGAAATAAACGGAGGTAATTTGCTTTGAACAATACACCTAATTCTAACAGAATACACATAGGGATTTATGGAAAAAGAAATGCGGGTAAATCATCTTTATTAAATGCAATAGTTGGTCAAGAAACATCTCTTGTGTCAAATATAAAGGGTACAACTACAGATCCGGTAAATAAACCAATGGAATTAATTCCTATAGGACCTGTGCTATTTATTGATACCGCAGGATTGGATGATGAAGGGGAGTTAGGAAATTTAAGAGTAGAAAAGAGTTTAAAGGTTATTCAAAAGACAGAACTAGCTCTTTACTTAATGGATATTAACGATTTAGATGAAGAAATATATAAGAAAACTCTACTATATTTTAAAAGATTTAATATTCCTTATATAACTGTAATTAACAAAATAGATACGGTATCAAAAGAAAAAATAAGTGAGTTGAAAAATTTATATAAGAATTGCATTTTCATATCAACTAACAATGAAAAGGATATTGAATTATTAAAACAAAGTATCATAAAAAAAATCCAAGACAACTTGGAAAAGGAAACTCCTTTAATAGGAGACTTAGTTCCTTACAATGGTAAGGTTATATTAGTTGTACCTATTGACTCAGAAGCTCCAAAGGGAAGAATTATTCTTCCGCAGGTTCAAGTTATTAGAGATTGCTTAGACAATGGAATAAAAAGCTACGTAGTTAGGGATACAGAGCTTGAAGCAGCTATTGAAGACCTAAAAGACATAGATTTAGTAGTTACAGATTCTCAAGCATTTAAAAAAGTAAATGAAATAGTACCTAATAACATAAAGTTAACATCATTTTCTATTCTTTTTTCAAGAACAAAAGGAGAACTGTTAGAGTTTGTTAAAGGTGTAAGTGCAGTTAAAAATTTAAAAGATGGTGCAAAAATTTTAATAGGCGAGAGCTGCACTCATAATAGTACACATGAAGATATTGGTAGAGTGAAAATACCTAATTTAATGGAGAAATTTACTGATAAAAAGTTTGACTTTCAATTTAAAGCAGGGCATGATTTCCCGGAGGATTTAGCTGGATATGATTTAGTAATTCACTGCGGTGCATGTATGGTAAACAAGAAAACTGTTGAAAGCAGAATTAGGATTTGCAGAGAGCAGAATATCCCTATTACTAATTATGGAATTTTATTAGCATTTTTAACAGGAATTTTAAATAGAAGCTTAGAAATATTTAATATTGAATAAAAATTTGAGGATAAGAGTTACTAACTATTATCCTCTTGTATATTTTAGAACTCAACTCTACATAAAGTAGTATCTACATAAACAAGCCTTTGACCAATTTTACCGTCTAGATTGTATATTATATAATCTGCTTCTCTCTTTTTAGCTTGCCTTCTTCCTTTTACTATCGCATTGCTTTTTGTTCTATGATGACTTATTATTTCGCCAGTTATATTATCGATATTATCCCATCCACCAGATTGATTAGGTATTGTATAAATATATTTATCAGACATTTAATTTTCCTCCTTTTAATTTCATGAAGAGCTAATTAAAAGAAGATATAGTCTTATATTTACCTCCGTTAAAATAAATTACATTTAAGTAAGATATTTTTCGCCTTAAATCAAAGATAGGTTTATAGAAAAATCGAATTATAATAAGAGCTAAAAGACAACTGCAAATTACCTTAAGAATATTAGGTATAATGCTTGGAATAAATTTAAAATCTAGTACTCGTTTACCGGCAAATGCCATAGAATTTGTACTTATTTCATATTCTATCAATGCATGGTTTTTCGATTGAGTATTTGAACTATAAAAATATTTAACATTTTCACGTAAAGTAGAAATTCTAAATATTAAAAGAAAAATCAAACAGCATAGGAGTAATTTTCTTTTAAAATGGGTTTTCATGATTATGGATACACCCCTTAAACTTAAATCTGTACTATCTATTATATATCCTTTTTGGAATAAAATAAAGTATTATATTGAAATATCCAAAAGGTTCATTCTGAAGGTCCATAAAAAGCTGAAAACCGATATAATGGGATATATTCGGATGATTCCACTTTAGTGACTTAGTTAGTTTTAAAACGTTCTACTTCTTGAATCAGTTTTTCAGATAAAGTGTTTAAATTATTAGCGTAACTAGTAAATTCACTTACTGATGAAAGAAGCTCTTCTGTAGCAGCTATTGTCTCTTCTGTGCTATAACCGTTTTCTTCAGCTAATTTAAGTATCTCATTCATAACTAATACAATGGCTTCTTTCTTACTTGTCATATCATCATTTTGAGTTTTAATTATTTGTATATCATTTATTAAATCTTTCACTTTATTTGAGAGAGAGGTTAGTATTACCTCAGTTTCATTCATAATTTTTCCTTGCTCTAAATTAATTTCAGCTGCTCTTTTCATAGAACTTACTGCTTTTGCAGATTTAAATTGAATTCCTTCTATTAATTTACTAATGTTTTCAGTGGCTGAAGCTGATTGTTCAGAGAGTTTTCGAACCTCTTCGGCTACTACAGCGAATCCTTTCCCATGTTCTCCAGCTCTAGCAGATTCTATACTAGCATTTAAAGCTAAAAGCTGAGTTTGTGCTGCAATTTTATTAATTGTATCAACAATAACACCTATTTCATGGGAACTCTTATCAACTTCTAAGATTACATTTCCAACTTCTTCACTTGCAGAAGAACTTTCTTTAGATTTATCAATTAATAAATTAACTGTTGAAATACCTTGTCTATTTAAATTATTTAAATCGCTTACTGAATAAGTAACTCTTTGTATTGACGAGGAAACTTCATTAATACTGTCAGCGAGTTTATTAGTTTTTTCAGTACCATCAGATAGGAAACTCGTCTGCTTATTTGTTGATGAAGCGATTTCGTTAATACTTTTAGATACTTCATCAGTTGCTAAGGTAGTATTGTTAGCCATTTCTGAAAGGGATTCTGAGGTGTTGTGTAAGCTTTCACTAGACAGAGAAATTTCTTTTATTAAATTTGAAATACTATCAAGCATTATATTAAAGGTTTTAGCTAAAACTCCTATTTCATCTTTTGAATCTACAGTTACTTTGTCAACTGTTAAATCATAATCAGAAATCTTTTGAGCTACCTTAGACACTTTCTCAATTGGCTTTGTTATATATTTTGAAAGTATAATTGCTATTATGATTGATAAGACAAGAACTATAATGGATACCAAAATAATACTGTTACGGAATTTATTTAAAGCTTCATATCCATTACTTACATCATAATCCACTCCAACAAATCCAAGGACGCTACCGCTGCTATCTTTTATTGGATAATATGCAGAAATTAATGTTCCATACTCGTCAATTTCAATTTCGTCAGATATGAAAGGTGTTCCTTTGTAAACATTTTCAAAATCTTCATATGGCTTTTCTTCATCTCCAAATTCGGCGGCTTCTTCAGAACCATCTAATATATATATATATTTACCTTGATCATTTTTTTGAATAACATATAGATATTTTGAACCAGAAACTTTTCTTAAATCAGAGAATTCATTTAAAAGATTTTGATAGGATTCTTTATTTGTATCTTCTACGGTCTTATACTGCTTATATTCTTCAACAGGGATTTTTTCAGCAGCAGATTTTGCTATTTCACAAGCTATATTTCCAAGACTAGTGGTTAACATTTTATAACTCCTAGAATAGCTAATGTAAAAAAGAACAGAGATAATTACTAGTATGGTTACTGTGAATGAAACAATTATTTTTGTACTGAGTTTTCTGTGCGAATTATTTTTAAACATAAGCTCCCCCTTTATAATGCATTGTAATTTATTTAAAATATGTAAAATAAATAATACAAACATTGCCCCTAAAAACATATTTTGTTATATTATTATATATTATTTTTTATGCTAAAACTACTCTTTTAATCTTAACAGTTTCTTAAATTTTTTTGCTGCCGTATATACTTTGTTACATTAGGATAAATTAATAGTTAACTTATAAATATTTTTGATACCTTTAATATTTGGAGGGATAATTAGTGAAAACAAATAACTTAAAACGAATGTCTTTACTTAAACATAAATATTCCTCTTTCTTAGAAGATACTATTGCCAGTGAGGCAAATTATTATGGCATTTACAATAAAAGCATTTTAGAACGTCATATATGGATTTATGAAATACATTCCCAACTTCAAAGCAGGCTAAAAGATAATTGTATTTTAAAAGGAGGAGCCTGTGCTCAATTGTATATACCATTAGAAAAGCAGAGATGTACGGAAGATTTAGATTTATATACAAGTTTAACTCCAAATAAGCTTAGGACGGAATTATCCTCTCTAGGAAAAGAATTTAATCAAAGTAAGTTAAAAACAAGCATAAGAGAATATATACCAAAGGGTGTTAGAGATGTTAAAAATAAAATGCCTATAACTACATTTCTTGTATCACTTCCATTTATTTTTAAAGAAAACAAAAAAAATAAAAGAGCACTTTTGAAAATTGATTTTTTGCATGTAAATATAAAAAAAATTGAGACAAATAAGGTAAAGAATGCTTATGTTTTGGGTCTAAAACTAAATTATGAGCCTAATTGCATAACCCCTCATGCTTTAATGGCAGGGAAGTTAATGGTTTTTGCTGTAAATACTATAGGAATTGAAAAATTTAAAAAAGATAAGTTATATAAGAATATTTATGATTTATTTTATTTAGTGAATAAATATAATTCCTTGCAAGATATGGATCTTATAAGCAAATATTTTATGAATAGTATAGGCTTAGAATTTTATTTAAAAGGAATAAATCCAATAGAGATTGAATATATTTTGCAGGATATTTTACAGGAATTAAAGTTTTTGTATACAGAAAGTATTAATAAAGAATATATTGAAACAAATGAGAAAGTTCAATATTTTATAGAGAACTATTTACAATATAATATAGAAAGTAAACTTAATTTAAAAACCATTGGGAGCATGGCTAACTACTTATTGCATTGGACCTATGCATTTGAAGCTATAGTATTGTATAAAGATTTCGACAATTTTTCATCCATAGAAGCTACTTTAAATGAATTAAAATCCATAATTGATGAATAAATATGAATATAAATATGAATTATTAAAAATAATAATTGCATTTTTTATGAAAAATATATAATATAATATATAATTCTTGCTTTAATACCATTAAGTTGGCACTGAAAATGAAATAACACAAACAATTTAATTCAGAAATAAAATTATTTATGTTTATTATGCATGAATAATATGATAAAATATACTATACTTAGTTTTAATGGTTTTTTAATTGGGGGGAAACGGGGCAATGATTAATAATTTTACTAGTGACACTTTCAAAGGAAACATATTCAATGAAAATTTATTAAATGAACTTTCCATAATTGCAGAGAAGAATAATTATATAGACCCAATGTATTATAGCAAATATGATGTAAAAAGAGGGCTGAGAAATGAGAATGGTACTGGGGTTCTAGTAGGCTTAACAGAAATAGGAAATGTTCATGGGTATACAACAAGTGATGGCAAAAGGATTCCGGATCAAGGAAGGCTTGAATATAGAGGCATTGATATAATGAAAATAGTTGAAGGCTTTCAAACTGAAAGCAGATATGGATTTGAAGAAGTAGCTTATTTATTGCTATTTGGGGAGCTTCCTAGTAAAAAAAGACTTGAAGAATTTAAATACCTTCTTGGTGAATGTAGAATTCTTCCAGATGGTTTTACTGAAGACATGATATTAAAATTTCCAAGTAATAATATAATGAACAAACTTCAAAGAACTATTCTTGCAACATATTCTTTTGATAGTAATCCAGATGATACTAGCATAAAAAATATTTTGAGGCAGAGTATTGAATTAATAGCTAGATTTCCTACTATGATTTCTTATGGATATCAAGCTAAGGCTCATTATCATGGAAATCAAAGCTTATTTTTGCATATTCCTAAGCAAGAACTTAGTACTGCAGAAAATATATTATATATGATAAGGTCAGATAATCAATATACAAAAACAGAGGCAGAAATATTAGATTTAGCATTAGTTCTTCATGCAGAGCATGGAGGAGGTAATAATTCAGCTTTTGCTACACACGTAGTATCTTCTTCAGGTACTGATACTTATTCTGCCATAGCTGCGGCAGTTGGCTCACTAAAGGGACCAAAGCATGGTGGTGCAAATTTAGAAGTTATGAATATGGTGGATAATATTAAGGAAAACATTAAGGCCTGGGATAACACTGCAGAAATTAGAGATTATCTTATAAAGATTCTTAATAAAAAGGCTAATAATGGTTCAGGTTTGATTTATGGAATGGGACATGCGATTTATACCTTATCAGATCCAAGAGCTGTACTATTAAAGGAAAAGGCAAAAAAACTAGCAATAGAAAAAGACAGATTAGATGAGTTTAATTTGTACAATAATATAGAAGAAATTTCCAAGGACATTTTCGCAGAATTAAGAGGAAATGACAGTATATCAGCTAATGTGGATTTTTATTCTGGATTTGTTTATGATACGTTAAATATTCCAAGGGAATTGTATACACCACTTTTTGCTACTTCAAGAGTTGCAGGCTGGTGTGCTCATAGAATTGAACAGGTGGCTAGTGAACCTAAAATAATAAGACCAGCATATAAAAATATTAAGTTAGACGAAAAATATATACCATTAGATAACAGATAAAAAGAGGAAATTTATCCTCTTTTTTTATTAAAAGAAATAGTATAATATTTTTTGTATATTGAAGACTTTAAGCATAGTATTTAAGACGAGGAGAGCTTTAGATGAAAATAGGATATGCCTGTATTCCTGTAGCTAGCAGATATAAAAAAATAGAAGATTTGCTTTAAAAAATTTTTCATATGATAAATGAGGAAGTTTTTTCAACCTGGGAAGAAAAAGATGGGGAACTAAAGGTACACTACTTTGATAGTGATAAATCCAAGAAAACTGGAACTCAAGGAAATTAGCTATAAAGTACAATGAAAAATATTTGCTGGATTCATGCTATTTTTATTATTAATTACAGAAGAATAATTAAGGGAAAGAGAGGATAGACTTATGGAAGAAAATATAAACAAGGATATATTAGATAAATTAACAAAGATATGCATTTGTAAAAGTATAACTAGGGATAAAGTAAAAAAGGCAATAATTAATGGTGCGAATTCCTTTGAAAAGGTTCAAGAAAAAACAGGTGCTGGTACAGGTGAGTGTGGAGCTAAAAGATGTAGAGAGAAAATTGAAGAGTTAATATTAAGTTTAAAATAGTAAAAATTACTACTGGGATATAAACTCAGTAGTAATTTTTTTTATACAAAATGTATATCTTTATGCTTGGATGATTCAGTTAAAATATTTTCGATTAAATCATGATGTAAGTTTCTAAAATTTCTTGCTTTACAAATAAATCTTAGAGATAAAACAATCTTGCCATTTTCTAAGGAAGTATATATAGTATGTGAGAGATTTTCATAATAAATAGGGAGGGTTTTAGAAACAATATTTAAGGATTCTTTAGCTTCACTTTCTATATTTCCTAGAATATCATCAGCAACAGTTATTATAATATCCTTAGTTTTTTTCCAATTGCTTGTACTGTCTACTACTATGTCAATTTCATGCCAGGTAAAAGGAAAGGAGTTTGTCTCATTTATAAGGTGCTCAGTTAGTATTTTTATATTAGGAATATGGGTAAGGCGTCCTGTACTTTGACCGTAAGTATTACTATTACTTTCAACTACTTCAATAATTGTTGTATAAAACCAATCAACTTCAATTACGTCTCCAATACTATCATCAATTTTAATTCTATCTCCAATTTCAAAGGGCTTTTGAGTACTTATAATAATCCAGCCCAAAAAGTTTCCAAGTACATCTTTAAAAGCAAAAGCAAGACCAGCAGAAAATAAGCCTAGAAAAGTGAAAATGTCTTGATGATCATACATCCAAATAGGTATTGCCACAATAAAAAAAAGCAATTTAATGAAAATTGATGCCATTTTTTTTATTTTAATTGTATGTTGTGAACTAAAATCAAGCTTATTCAAAAAAGTACAGATGCTTTTATTAATTAAATATAAAGCAACGAACAGAATTAGAGTTATAAGTAATTTTGATAAAACACTAGTAGTTTGGAGCTTTGAAGCTAATTCTAAAATAAAGTCTTCCAAATAATATGTCACTCCTTTGAAAATTTATTTCTATTAATTTTATGATAATATAGAAGATATGATTTATAAAGTTAAAATATAATATTATATTAATATTTAAGAAATTCTTAATATTTTCTATAAGCTTTTGTTAAGATGTATTCCTTATAATATACAATATAAAAACTCTTTGCAGAAGGGAGAAACCTTATGAAAAAGCTCAAAGAAACGTATATTCCATTACTATTTATGTTAACTATTCCTATTTCAAATATTTTTTATAAAATATTAAACACATCAGAAAGAGGAGTATATAGTTTAAGTACAGAATTTGATAGTAAAATTCCTTTTATAAAGGAATTTATTATACCATATATAATTTGGTATCCATTCATATTTATTTTTATGATATATATTTGTTTTAAAGATAAAAAAGCATATTATAGAACACTTATAAGTTTAAATTTAGGATTAATTATTTGCTATGTAATATTTTATTTTTACCAGACCACAGTAATTAGGCCGGAGGTTGCTGGGAACGATATTTTTTCGAGCATTGTAAAAATTATATACAATAATGATAATCCATATAATTGTTTTCCAAGCGTTCATGTTATAACTACATTTATTGTGATGAAGGGAGTACAGATTGCTACGGATAATAAGCTTATATTAAAGCTTGTTAATATAATTGGAATTTTAATTATAATTTCTACTCAATTTGTAAAACAACACGTTATCTTAGATTTGTTATCAGGAATTATTTTAGGTGAAACAGTATTTGCTATTTCGATGCTAGGAATATATAGGGAGGGAGTTCTATGGAAAAAGAAACAATTCTCGTGGTCGATGATGAAAAAGAAATTAGAAGGTTAATTGAAATTTATTTAAATAGTGAAGGCTACAATACTTTGCTTGCAGGAAATGGGGAGGAAGCATTAAAAATATTAGAGAGGAATGAAGTTCATCTTATAGTTTTAGATATAATGATGCCTAAAATGGATGGAATAGAGGCATGTTTAAAAATAAGAGAAGATAAAAATATGCCTATTATAATGCTATCTGCTAAAAGTGAAGATATGGATAAAATATTGGGACTTACAACAGGAGCAGATGATTATGTAACTAAACCCTTTAACCCTTTAGAGCTGGTTGCTAGAATTAAGTCTCAATTAAGAAGATATATGAAACTAAATAATAATGATGTAATAAATAAATCCATTATTCAGCTGGATGGATTAAGTATAGACACAGATACTCATGAAGTAAAGATAGATGGCAAAGAAGTAAAGCTTACGCCAAGAGAATTTGATATTTTAGAGCTTTTAGCTAGAAATAAAGGTATAGTATTTAGCATTGAAAAAATATATGAACAGGTATGGAAAGAGGATTTTTACGAGTCTACCAACACTGTTATGGTACATATAAGAAAAATAAGAGAAAAAATTGAAGAGGATTCTAGGAAGCCAAAATACATAAAAACTGTATGGGGAGTGGGATATAAGGTTGAAGCTTAAATTATTTCCAAGATTTAGACCCTTTAGGAAGACAAGAAATAGAATAAAAAATCTATATACATCCATTAAAAATAGAGTTAATAGAAGTATAAGAGTAGAGTTATTAGTGACCTTTGGAATCTGTATAATCATTGCATTTGTTTCTTTAATATTTATTCAAAGAGCTGTTGGTAAATATAATAGAACAGCTGTAATTAACTACAATAGTGGTATTATTGAAATTGAAAATAGGGTTGAATTTCTTGTTAATTCAATTTCCAATAGTGATTTAAGTATAAAGGAAAAAGAAAAAATAGAGAATTTAATGAATGAGTATATAGAAGAAGGTAGAGCAATTGAAAAAATATTAATTACTGATTTAGATGGTAAAGTAATATACAAAAGTAAAGGTGCAGAGGAAAGTATCATAGATATTTACAGTATAATTAAGAATTCAATGAGTAGAAAGGATTCAAGTATATTATATGAAAGAAAAGAATATGTAAGCTTCTATCCAATAAATTTTAAGGAGGATAGAGCCTATTTAATTGTAAAGGCTATACCGGAAGGTAGGATAGAATATTATAGTACTAGTGGTTTTTCATCATTGGTAGGATTTGTCTTAGCTGTAGTAGTATTTATAATTGCTTTTCTACTTTTTACTAGAAATAAGATGTTGTATTTTGAAGAAATAACAAATAGTTTAAAGGAAATATCACAAGGAAATCTAAGTCATAGAGTAGAAATTAGAGGTTATGATGAGTTAAGTTCCCTTGCATCAAATATCAATAACATGACAAAGGATTTGGAAAGTACTATCCAAGAGGAAAGAAGGGCGGAAGAAACAAAAAATCAATTGATAACAAATGTATCTCATGATTTAAGAACACCGTTAACTTCAATTATGGGGTACTTGGGATTAATAAAAGAGAAAAAGTATGATGGAGAAGAACAATTAACTGAATTTGTAAATATAGCTTTTAATAAATCTGAAAAATTGAAGGTATTAATAGAAGACTTGTTTGAATATACAAAAGTGTCTAACAAGGTAATAAGGTTAAATAAAAAAGATATAGTAATTAATGAATTGCTAGAACAGCTTATAGAAGAATTTATACCTGTAGTGGAGGAAAACTCTTTAGAAATATCTAAACAAATTCCAAATGAAAAGTTTATTTTAAATCTTGATACTGACAAAACCGTTAGAGTTTTCGATAATTTGTTGATGAATGCAATAAAATACAGCACTAAGCCAGGAACTATAACGGTAAGTTTATACAAGCAAGAAAATAATATAATAATAGAGATTCAAAATAAAGGGGAGCATATACCTAAAGAAGAGCTGCCTTACCTATTTGAAAGATTTTACAGGATGGATAAATCCAGAAATTCTGAAAGCGGAGGAACAGGGCTAGGACTAGCAATTTCAAAAAATATTGTTGAACTTCAAGGGGGGAAGATTTGGGCTGAATGTGAAGAGGATAATATAGCCTTTAAAGTTAGCTTTCCTATATAGAAAATAATAACAGGAAACTCACTCAGCTAAGCTGATGAATAAAAGCTTGCACAAAATCAAAGATTTCTAGCAAGCTTTTAAATGGAATTATCTTATTTTGAGATAATTCCATTTGTTTGTATTTTAGATAATTCTAGTTTTTCTAACTGTTTTAATTCCTTCATTCCCTTGTATAAAAAGAAACTTGTCAATATTGCTGCTACAACATCTGCTATAGGCTGAGATAGCCAAAGACCAGTTAGCCCCAAAAAATTAGGCAGAATTAATATTATTGGAATCAAAACTATTACTTGTCTCAAGAAGCTTAAGAAAAGGGAAATTTTAGCTTTCCCAATGGCTTGAAAATAGTTTGAAGCAATTACTTGATAACCTATGATTGGCAAAAACATAAGGTCTATTCTTATGCCTCTAGAGCCTAGTTCTATCAGTTCAGGTGCATCTTTTGCAAAAACTTTAAAAATAAGTTTAGGGAAAAATTCAATAGCAATAAAGCCTAATGAAGCTATGAAAATACCAGATAAAATTGCTAATCTAAGGGCTTTTTTTACTCTAGCGTATTGTTTAGCTCCATAATTATATCCCAGTATCGGCTGAACTCCTTGATTTATACCGAAAATTGGCATGAAGATTATCATAGAAATACTTACAATAATACTCATTGCGGCAACAGCTGAGTTGCCACCATATTTTAATAATCCCTTATTATAAAGAATGGATACACAACTAGCAGCAAGCTGCATTGTAAATGGTGAAAGACCTATTGAGAAAATATCAAGCATAAGATTGTAATTAAACTTTAGATTGGATTTTTTTAATTTTAAGATACTTCCGCTATTTTTGCTGGTAAAATAATGTAATACCAATAGGGTATTTATGATTTGAGAAATTACTGTAGCTATAGCTGCACCTTTTATACCGAGTCCTAATCCAAAGTCAAAAATAAAAATTGGGTCTAGAATAATATTCAGAAATGCTCCTACTAGCATTGTTCTCATTGCAATTTTGGGGTTGCCTTCTGAACGAATTATATTGTTAATTCCAAAACCCATGTTCTGGAATACTGTGCAAGAGAGAATTACAATAATGTATTGTTTTGCATAAAAAATACTATCTGCATCGGCACCAAAAATTTTTAGTATAGGTGTAATAAATAGTAACCCAATAATTGAAATTAATATGGAGATAGTGAAGTTTAGTAATACAGCTAGTCCGAGAATTTCTTCAGCCTTGTCCTTATTTTTTTCTCCAAGCTTTAAAGATACAATAGTTGAGGATCCTATACCAACTAACATACCAAAAGCCATAATTGTAGTCATAATTGGCATAGTAATTCCAAGTCCAGCTAAAGCTTTTTCACCTATTCCTTGTCCCATATTACCTATATATATTCTATCAACTAAGTTGTAAAAAGCATTTACTAACATTCCAATTATTGCAGGTACAGAAAATTTCAATAGGAGGCTACTAATACTTCCTGTTTCAAGTTGTTTAGATTTATCCATAAAATACCTCCTTGCATAATTTTAAATCTGAAAATGTTCCAAAGAATTATACCATGTTTTAGAAATAAAGTATACTTTAGAATAATATTTCATATTTGAGAAAGTATAATTATAGATTTCTAATTAATTTTGTAATTGAAAGGAGACCTTAATTTTGTGTGTTTATTTGATATACCAGATAAATTTATAACTCCCATGATTTCAGCTACAGCGGTTATTATTGGTTCACTTATTGGAGCTACCTGCAGCTGGATTACAATGAAGCACTCTATTAAAGAGAACATGAATGTGGAAAACAAAATTGTAGAAGATAATAGAAAATACGAAGAAATTCAAAAGATGAGTAAAATCTGCGAGAACATAAATATAATAAGATTAGATATATGCACAGCCATTTTTCAAAGTATAAGGAATTTAAATGATTTTTCAAAAGAAAATTATTTAAGCATGAATCCTATACTACTAAACAGAGACTATTCAAAGATTGTGGCTTCTTTAACTAATAGATTTGACTTAAAAGAAATGAGTTATATATATCAGCTATATGGAATTATTGAAATCATAAATGAACATATTAAGAACTATAAACTTAATGATAATAATAGTTATAATTTAATTATTAGAGACTGTGAATTGCTACTTCATAAAATTTATGGGGATAATTATAAAAGCATATTAAAGATGGATATAGATAAAATAAAATATGAACAATTGTATGATAATCAAATTATAAAAATAGGGTATAAAAAAATATTGAAAAAGTTAGATGAAAATGTATGTACTGATAAATAACATTTACACTTATTTCATTTTAAAAGCTTTTAATATTGGTATATTCTATTTAGCTTTAACACAAAATACTACAGAAAATATAGTAAAGAGGAGGAAATTCACATGTCACAATTAAATCAATTAGAATTACAAAACCTAAGACACTTAATAGGAAGTCATGAAAATATATCTGCAAAACTAAATGATTATGCAGGTAAATGTCAAGACATGCAAGTTAAACAAATGTTTCAGCAAGCAGCAAATGCTTCAACACAAACTGCTCAACAATTAATGGGATTTTTACAATAATAAAAAATGGAAAGTGAGGAATAGACAATGCAAGAAAAACAAATGGTGAATGATATTTTATCAATGACTAAAAGCAGTTTAACTAACTATGCTGCTATAATTTCTGAATGCGAAAATCAGCAGCTTAGACAGACTCTTCAACAAAAAAGAGATGGAGATGAACAATTCCAATATCAATTATTCCAAATGGCTTCACAGAAGGGATATTATAAGCCAGCTGCAAAGGCAAGTCAACAAGATATAGATCAGGTTAAATCACAATTAATGCAAGGATAATAAATTAATAATATAAATAAAAGCTGCCTTTTTAGGTAGCTTTTTAATATATTGTTTTTATTACGTAATAAGTTGTATAATATTTACTATACTTATATAAAGTACATAGGGGGTGCGGATATGAAGGACATTGGACTTGTTTTAGAAGGCGGAGGTATGCGAGGAGTATATACAGCAGGTGTATTAGATTTTTTTATGGAGAAGGATTTGTATTTTCCGTATGTAATTGGGGTATCTGCTGGAGCATGCAATGCAGCCTCTTATATATCTAAGCAAACTGGAAGAAGTAAAAAAATTAATATTAAGTATATAAAAAATCCAAGGTATTTAAGTCTTAGAAATCTTATCTTAGAAAAGAGTATATTTGGGATTAAATTTGTCTATGATGAACTTCCAAATAAATTGGAGCCTTTTGATTATAAAACTTTTGAAAACTCACAGCAAAAATTTGTAATAGGAACAACAGATTGTATTACTGGAGAAGCACTATATTTTGAAAAAAATGATTGCAGGGATAATATTTTACAAATAATCAGAGCGTCAAGCAGTTTACCTTTATTAGCGCCTATGGTAAAGATAGAGGATAAAATTCTTTTAGACGGTGGACTTGCAGATTCTATTCCAGTTAAAAAGGCAATGGAAGATGGGTACTTAAAAAACATAATTATACTTACAAGAAATAAAGAATACAGAAAAGAACCTACAAAGTTTAGTGGCATTATAAAAATTAAATACAAAAAATATCCAAAACTAATAGATACAATTTTAAATAGATACAAGGTTTATAATAAAACTCTAGATTATATAATTTCCCTTGAAGAGAACGAACAAGCATTTGTAATTAGACCAGCTAGTGACTTAAAAGTAGATAGATTGGAAAAGAATCCTGAAAAGTTAGCTGCTTTATACCAATTAGGATATGAGGATGCTAAAAATAACTATAATAAAATGATAAATTGGATACAAAAAAGTAATTAGGTATCGATATATTTATTAATAAATTATTTAGTTCAAATACATTAAGTTATTAAAAAATATGGAGGTTTTTTTTGTGGAGAGTTTGCAAATGAAAAATAAGGTTGAAGACAGCATATTATTTAAGGCTTTTGAAGAGATAGTACCATTTATGGGCTCTATTTTAAGAGGGGATTTTGTTATGGGCTTTAACTCAACAGAGGATTGTATAAAGCTGTACAATAGTTCTAAAGGTGGATATGAGTATAATATTGGGCCTATTACTAAAGAAACTGTAGCATATAAATGCATACAATCAGGAGAATTAATATTAGATGAGTTGAATGTTGGAAGAACAGGAATACCTTATAGAAGTACAGCAATTCCAATAAAGGAAAACAATAAAATGCTTGGATGTATTGTTGTATCTACTTTTTTAGATAGACAAAAGAAAGTTTCTGATATGGCTGAAGAATTATCTAAATCTGCAAATGAATTGTTAATGTATATTTCAAAGGTTTCAAAAGGAATTGGACAAGTAGCTGAGAGCAATAACGGGGTTATAAAAGTATTAGATGAGACAGTTAAGGATACTGAACAAACAGATAGTGTTATTGGATTTATTAAGGATGTTTCAAAAAGATCAAACTTGTTAGGACTTAATGCTTCTATTGAAAGTGCAAGAGCAGGTGAGGCAGGAAAAGGCTTTGGAGTTGTTGCTTCTGAAATTAGAAAATTAGCTGATTCAAGTAATAATTCAATAAAGACAATTGAATTTACATTATCCAGAATTAAGAAAAATTCAAGAGAAATCTTTGAAAATATTGAAAGTGATATGAAAAGCTTTCAACAGTATTCAAATGATTTAAAAGAAATAGAAAGTTATATTTTTGATTTAGAGAAGTTATCTAGAGAATTAAAGGAAATATCTCGAAAATACTAATTGTTTTATTAAATATATTAACTTTACTTCAAAGTAATAATAAGTAATGAGCAATAAATTTGTGTAATTATAAGTAGCTTGTATATAAATTAGTTAAATTGGAAAGTTTAAGAAAACATAGTAAGAATGCAATATATGCTTGAATTTGAAGTACGAGATTAATTGAAATATAATATTTAATTAAGCAATAATAAATGTATAACGAGGTATAAATTATGGACATTTCAACGGTTATTTTTTTAATAATTAGTTTTGGAGGTTTAATTTTAGGTTTTGTTTTAGAAGGAGGACATCTAGCAGCTTTATTAGTTGGTACAGCTGGACTTATTGTTTTTGGAGGAACTATAGGTGCAGTAGGAGTGTCTTTCCCAATGAATAAACTAAAAAGAGTACCAGGAGCTCTAAAAACAACTTTTTCAAGTAAGAAGAGTAATAGAGCATATTCAATAAACTATTTTGTTGATATTGCAAAGAAGACTAGGCAAAATGGATTGTTAAGCTTGGAATCAGATTTAAGTGATTCTAATATGGATCCATTTATTAAAAAAGGTCTTCAAGCAGTTGTAGATGGTGTAGAGCCGGAAACAGTAAAAACAATGCTGCACTTAGATGCAGAAATGACTTCTATGAGACACAAAGATACAATTGCTATATTTGAAGCAGCTGGAGGCTTTGCTCCTACTATGGGCATAATAGGTACAGTAATGGGATTAGTTCATGTTTTAGGAAATCTAAGTGATCCAGGTTCCTTAGGACCTAAAATTGCAGTTGCATTTATTGCTACTTTATATGGAGTTTCTTCTGCAAATCTTCTATGGCTTCCTATAGCTTCAAAGTTAAAGGTATTAAATAAAGATGAATTGATAGATAAGGAGTTAGTTATAGAGGCTATATCTTGTATTCAGGCAGGAATAAATCCAAATACAATTGGAGAAAAATTAAAGGGATTTATGGATAAAAAGGAACTAGCAGAATATGAATCAAAAAGAGGAGAAAATTTAGAATGATTAGTGATGAAGAAGAAAAAGAAGCCAATAATGAACGATGGTTGCTTACATATTCAGATTTAATAACTTTACTAATGATATTTTTTGTTATAATGTATGCTATGAGTAATATAAGTGTAGAAAAATATAAAAAAATAGCAGAGTCCTTTAATATTGCTTTTTCTGGTGGACAATCTATTCTTGAACAAGATACTAGTACTAGCGAAGGAACTCCTACTCCAATAGTTGAGAAAGATCTCGAGCAGGCCAAAATGGAACAACTAAAACAAGAGGTAGATAAATATCTAGCTAATAATAATCTAAGCAGCAGTGTTTCAACTGAAATCGAAGAAAGAGGACTTGTAGTAAGACTAAACGATACTCTGTTTTTTGAATCAGGGAAAGCAGAAGTAAAAGAAGATGCGTTAAAAAAGCTTATTCAAATAGGAAATATTCTAAAGCAGGAAGACAATTATATAAGAATCGAAGGAAATACAGATAATAAGCCAATTAATACTTATATGTTTAAATCAAACTGGCAATTATCTGCTGTTAGGGCATCAAATGTAGTACAGCTTCTCATTGAAAAGTGCAATTATTCTCCAGAAAAGCTAAGCTCAGTTGGATACGGTGAGTATAGACCTGTAGCAACAAATAATACAAAAGAGGGCAGAGCAAAAAATAGAAGAATTGATATAGTAATAATGAATACAAAGTATAATACTGTTGAAAAAAACTGATAAAAGCAAATTGACTAAATTAAGGCTGTTGGTAAGCGCAAGATACCAACAGCCTTTTACTATGGATGTTTAATTAAAAAAGTATATTTCTAGAAAATTTCTTAATAAAAATTGAGAATAAGTCAAATAATAGTTTAGTAAAGCATTATCATCATATGAAAAAGGAGGAATTTTTAATGGGAAAGTTTGCAACCATGGATGGAAATGAAGCTGCAGCTTATGCTTCTTATGCTTTTACAGAAGTAGCAGCTATCTATCCAATCACTCCCTCTTCACCTATGGCAGAATTAGTAGACGAATGGTCTGCCCATGGTAAGAAAAATATTTTCGGTCAGTCAGTACATGTTGCTGAGATGCAATCAGAAGCTGGGGCGGCAGGGGCAGTACATGGGTCCCTTGTGGCTGGAGCACTTACTACTACTTATACTGCTTCACAAGGATTATTATTAATGATTCCTAATATGTACAAAATAGCTGGGGAAATGCTTCCAGGTGTGTTTCATATAAGTGCTAGAGCATTAGCAACTCATGCTCTTTCGATATTTGGAGATCATACAGATGTTATGACTACTCGAGAAACGGGATTTTCAATGTTAGCATCTTCTAATGTCCAAGAAGTAATGGATTTAGGATGTGTTGCACATCTTTCTGCAATCAAGGGCAGCTTACCATTTACACATTTTTTTGATGGATTTAGAACCTCTCATGAATATAAAAAAGTTGAGACTATTGATTATGAAGATTTAGAAAAGATCGTTGATAAGGATGCAATAAGAAGATTTAGAAGAAAAGCATTAAATCCAAATTATCCAACTGTAAAGGGGACTGCCCAAAACCCAGACATATATTTTCAAGAAAGGGAAGCAGTAAATACTTATTACGATGCTATACCGGATATAGTAGAAGAATACATGATGGAAATAAAAAAAATTACTGGAAGAGGGTATCACCCTTTTGATTATTATGGAGATCCAAATGCAGAAGATATTATAGTTGCTATGGGTTCTGTTTGTGACACTATAGAAGAAGTTGTGGATTACCTTATGAGTAAAGGAGAAAAGGTAGGAACTATAAAAGTTCATCTCTTTAGGCCGTTTTCACCAAAATATTTCTTCAATGTTATGCCAAAGACAGTAAAAAGGATTGCAGTACTGGACAGAACAAAGGAACCGGGATCTTTAGGAGAGCCATTATATCAAGATGTAGTACATCTTTTTAATAACAATAGCAATAAGCCAATAATAGTCGGTGGAAGATATGGAATCGGTCAAAAAGATACTAGACCTTCTCAAATAATTGCAGTCTTTAAAAATCTTAAAAATGATGTACCTAAGGATGGTTTCACTATAGGTATTATAGATGATGTTACCTATAAGTCTTTACCAGAAGAAGATATAATTGATACAACAGCTGAAGGGACAATAAGCTGCAAATTTTGGGGACTTGGTTCAGACGGTACAGTTGGTGCCAATAAGTCAGCAGTAAAGATTATAGGTAACAATACAGATATGAATGTTCAAGCATATTTTTCCTATGACAGTAAAAAGTCTGGAGGAAGTACTATTTCTCATTTAAGGTTTGGAAAGAAACCAATTAAATCGCCATATCTAGTATATGATGCAGATTATATTGCCTGCCATAACAAATCTTTTATTTACCATTTTGATATTCTCAAAGGACTTAAGAAAAATGGAGTTTTTGTTTTAAATTGTCCTTGGAAAGAAGAATTAGAAGAAAAAATCCCCTCAGCATTGAGAAAGGCTATTGCAGAAAAAAACGCTAGGTTTTATATAATTGATGCTGTTAAGATTGCTTCTGAGATAGGTCTTGGCGGAAGAATTAATATGATAATGCAATCGGCATTCTTTAAACTAGCAAATGTAATTCCTGTAGAAGAAGCAGTTGGTTACTTGAAAAATTCAGTTGAAAAGACATATGGTAAAAAGGGTAAAAATATAGTAGATATGAATAAAGCTGCTATTGACAGAGGAGTAAGTGATCTAAAAGAGATTAAGGTACCTGAAAGTTGGAGAAATGCAGAACTTGAAGAAACTGAATATCCTATAAAAGACGAACCAGAATTCATTAAAAGGATTCAAAAGGTTATGGCCAGACATGAAGGAGATGAGCTTACTGTAAGTGCGTTTAAGGGAATGGAAGATGGAACTTTCCCGCTTGGAGTTACATCATATGAAAAACGTGGTATTGCAGTAATGGTTCCAGAATGGCAAATTGACAAGTGTATACAATGTAATCAATGTTCTTATATTTGCCCACATGCTACAGTTAGACCATTCCTTTTAGATGACAATGAAAAAGCCAAAGCACCAGACACATTTAAAACAAAAAAAGCAGTTGGTAAAGGATTAGAAAATTATGAATATAGAATTCAAGTAAGTCCGATGGATTGTACAGGATGTGGAAATTGTGCTGATATATGCCCTGCTCCTGGTAAGGCATTAATAATGAAGGCAGCAGAAGAGGAAATGGAGATGGAATCAGAAAATTGGGAATACGCTACAACTATCACTTATAAAGACGAACTTATGGATAAAACAACTGTAAAAGGAAGCCAATTTGCTGTGCCATTTCTAGAGTTTAATGGAGCATGTCCTGGTTGCGGTGAAACGCCATATATTAAATTAATTACCCAGCTTTTTGGCGACAGAATGATGATAGCAAATGCTACAGGATGTTCCTCAATTTGGGGAGCTAGTGCTCCTGCAATAGCTTATACAACAAATGCAGAAGGAAAAGGACCTGCTTGGGGGAATTCCTTATTCGAAGATAATGCAGAATATGGCTATGGTATGTTTTTAGGTGTTAAGCAAATAAGAGAAAAGTTGGCTGATTTAATGGGAAATGCTTTAAATACTGATATTAACTATGAAGTAAAAGAAGCTTTTAAAAAGTGGCTAAAATATAAAGATGAAGGAGAAGCTTCTAAAGATGCATCAGATGAAGTAATAAAGGTATTAGAAGCACAAAAGGATACTAATAATGAAATTATTAGTGAAGTATTAGAGAAGAAAGATTTCTTGGTTAAAAAATCTCAATGGATAATTGGAGGAGATGGATGGGCATATGATATTGGATATGGAGGAGTAGACCAGGTATTGGCATCTGGCGATGATGTGAATATTTTTGTTATGGATACAGAGGTATACTCTAATACAGGTGGTCAATCCTCAAAGGCAACACCAACTGCAGCAGTCGCTAAATTTGCTGCTAGCGGTAAAAAGGTTAGAAAAAAGGATTTAGGACTTATGGCAATGACATATGGACACGTTTATGTGGCTCAAATAGCTATGGGAGCTAACTTCAATCAAACTATAAAGGCTATTGTAGAGGCAGAAAGACATAAAGGACCATCATTGATAATTGCTTATGCTCCATGCGTAAATCATGGTATAAAGAGCGGAATGGGAAGTAGTATTATGGAAGAAAAGAAGGCTGTAGATTCCGGATATTGGCATTTGTACAGGTATGATCCTACGATTAAGAAAGAAAATAAAAATCCATTTAAATTAGAGTCTAAGGAACCAACAAAATCATTTAGGGAGTTTATATTAGGTGAAATAAGGTACTCTTCTTTAGCAAATACCTTCCCAGAAGTGGCTGAAGAATTATATAATGCTGCTGAAAAATATGCTAAAGAAAAATATAAGACTTATAAAGCACTAGAAGATTGTGGATATCTATAAAAGAGAAAAAGGTGTGTCTCCTTTGAGACATACCTTTTATTTCTGGTTTTCTTCCACCCAATCTTTAGCTTCTCCAATTTGAAAGTCGCTAGGAACTGAAACCTTTGAAACGGGTTTTGCAGTTTCAATATTTGCCCATGCTGCAGTTTCATGTCTTTCTATTGGAGTAGAAAGAAATCTTTCTTTAAATTTGTTTTTAGCCATGATATACCTCCTTTTTTAATAGTATTTTCAATAGAGGTTATATTTATTATTAACTTTCAGTAATTTTTCCGCCATTAACGTGAATTACTTGGCCGGAAATATAAGAAGAATCTTCAGAGGCTAAAAAAACATATGTTGGGGCTAATTCAAAGGGTTGACCTGGGCGACCCATAGGAGTGTTCTGCCCAAATTTTGTAACTTCCTCAGCAGTAAAACTAGAAGGAATTAAAGGAGTCCATATTGGACCAGGTGCTACGGCATTTACTCGAATACCTTCTTTAGATAAATTTAAAGCCAGTGAACGAGTTAAGCTAGTAATTGCACCTTTTGTTGAGGAATAGTCCAAAAGAGTTTCATGTCCTTCATATGCTGTTATGGAGCTAGTATTAATTATTGAGCTTCCCTTTTTTAAGTGGGACATAGCATACTTTATTAAATAGAAAGCAGAAAAAATATTAGTTCTAAAAGTCAATTGAAGCTGTTCTGATGTAATGTCTGTAATACTATTCTGTGGATATTGTACAGCAGCATTATTTACTAAAATATCAATATGATTAAATTTATTAATAGTGTTTTCAATAACCTTTTTACAAAAATTCTCGTCTCCTAAGTCACCAGAAATGCATAGGCATTTTCTACCAGTTTCTTTTATAATTTTTTCAGTTTCTTTTGCATCAACTTCTTCGTTTAAATATACAATAACTATATCTGCACCTTCTTTTGCATAGGCTAAAGCAACAGCTTTTCCAATACCGCTGTCGCCACCGGTTATAATTGCTACTTTATTTAATAACTTATTACAGGGTTTATAATTTGGGTTTTCACTTTGAGGTTTTGGATTCATAAGGGACTCAAGACCAGGCTGAGTATCTTGATGTTGCGGTGCAAAATTTTTTGGAAACATAAAAAACACCTCCTAGAACTATACTTTATTTTAGTATTTTGATAATTAGGAGGATTTTTTATACTTATATTTTGAAATAGAATTCATCGGATATTGATTTATATCTATCTAAATAGAGCTGTTTATTTTTTACTATATTATTCAATAAAGATAATAATACATCTATTTCTTTTGTAGTATTGTAAATCCCAAAGCTTATTCTAACCATTCCAGGTTCATGACTGCCAGATTTTACCCTTTCATCTATTTCTTCTTTGGTCATTCTTAATAATTTTTGAACATAAGGCTGAGCACAAAAACAACCATTTCTAACAGAAATACCAGCTTCATAAGATAGTATTTTTGCAACTACTTCATGATTTATGTCGTTTATATTAAATGAAATAGTACCTATTCTTGTATCCGCATTTTTTTTATCACAGTATATTTTTATATCAGGTATTGAACTTAAACCTTTTAAGGCATATTGAGTTAGATAATTTTCATAGGCTTCAACATTATTCATACCTATGAAATTTAAAGTTTCAATTGCAGTTGCTAAAGCTATTACTCCTACTACATTTGGAGAGCCGGCTTCTTCTTTATGAGGAGAACGGAGCCATTTAATATAATCGTGAGTAACAATATCTACAGTACCACCACCCAAATAATCTGGAGTCAAGCGCTCTAACTCTTCACTTGGGCCAATAAGAACACCTACACCAAAAGGAGCATACATTTTATGACCTGAAAAGGCAATATAATCTATATGATCTTTTTCTTTCATAGGTTTCATATCTACAACTGCGTGAGGAACCAGTTGAGCACCATCTATGAATATCTTGGCTCCATATTTATGAGCTAGTCTTGCAGCCTCATGAATAGGATTCCTAAATCCAGTTATATTTGACGCACCTGTAAGAGTAACTAGTGATACATTTCCATTATAATACTTTAATTTATTTCTTAAATCCTCAATAGATAATCTTCCACAATCGTCAACAGAAATATAATCTATTTTATATTTTCTCCAAGGCAGATCATTTGAGTGATGTTCCATGTCAGTTGATAAGATTATTTTATCTTTATTTTCTGCATAAAGCATGTTAGAGAGTTTATTTATTGCTTCAGTGGTATTTTTAACAAATATTACCGAGTTATAGTTTAAATCTGCATTTAAAAAGTTTGCTACAATATTACGACTATTCTCATAAAGTTTTGTAGAGAATTGAGATTTATAACCGAAACCTCTATGAACAGATGAATATAATGATATAAATCTTACAACTCCCTCTACTACTGATACAAAGGCAGGGGTTGTAGCAGCATTATCAAAATTAATAGCTTGACCATATTTTCCATTTATAAGCGGAACTCTTGTATTTACGCCTACTACTAAGTTTCTATAGTAAGATGCGTTCATATAATCACACTCCAAGTAGTTATCTTACTTATAGTTTATTAAGCATTTTACGATTTGGTGTTATTGATAAATGTATTTTATTTAACATATTAATAGTACTTAATGCAGTTCATTATTTTTTAATATTTATTTTTTTCAATTACGTTGATAAAATTATACTTATCAAGTATTATATATGGTAATCAAAATATTTTTACTTTTGACTATATAAAAGATTCGGAGATGATTTAAATGCAAATGTGTTCTATTTGTAAGAAGAATGTTGCAACTATATATACAGCTAAAATAGAAAATGGAAAATCAGAAATGATAGGAATATGTTTTGAATGTGCTAAAAAAATGGGGTATCCAATAATGGATCAACTAATTAAGCAATCAGGAATAAAGCCAGAGGATGTAGAAAATTTAGCAGAACAAATGAATGGAATGTTACAGGACATAAATATAGATGAGCTAGGAGAAGATAATATTTTATCAAGTCTAATGAATAATGTGTTTCCTCAGACAAAGAATACTTCAGAAGAAGAAACAAAAGAGGAAAAAGAAAAGAGTGCTACTAGAGCTTCAAAAGTGGAAGAAAAACCTAAGAGTAAGTCAAAAAGCAGTTTATTTAAAAAGAAAAGAAAATACTTGGATATGTATGGAACAAATTTAACTCTAAAGGCTAAAAACCAAAATGTAGATAAGGTTATAGGGAGAAATAGAGAAATAGATAGGGTTATCCAAATTCTAAATAGAAGAACAAAAAATAATCCTATTCTTATTGGAGAGCCTGGAGTAGGAAAGACAGCTATCGCAGAAGGGCTTGCAGTAAGAATAGCTGAAAGACAAGTTCCTGCAAAGCTTTTTGATGCTGAGATATATGTTCTAGATCTAACAGCAATAGTTGCTGGAACACAGTTCAGAGGTCAGTTTGAAGGTAGAATGAAATCTATTATTGAAGAGGCTAAGGAAGATGGCAATATCATTTTAGTAATTGACGAGGTTCACAATATTAT
Source organism: Clostridium homopropionicum DSM 5847 (assembly GCF_001263795.1). Classification (GTDB taxonomy): domain Bacteria; phylum Bacillota; class Clostridia; order Clostridiales; family Clostridiaceae; genus Clostridium_H; species Clostridium_H homopropionicum. The sequence goes on along the minus strand of NZ_LHUR01000005.1, from coordinate 164,518 downwards.
CGGAGCAGGTGAGGCACAAGGTGGTGCAATGAATGCAGCTAATATTCTTAAACCTGCGCTGGCTAAGGGAGAAATCCAAGTAATAGGAGCAACTACTCTTGAAGAGTATAGGAAACATATTGAAAAGGATTCTGCTTTAGAGAGAAGATTTCAACCAGTCCTTGTGGAGGAACCAACAATTGAAGAAACTATCGAAATAATAAATGGAATAAAAAATTATTATGAAGATTATCACAAGGTTAAGATTTCTAAAGAAGTGGTAGAAACAGCAGTTAATCTATCAGCTAAATATATAAATGATAGATTTCTGCCAGATAAGGCTATTGACGTAATAGATGAAGCTAGTTCAAGAGCAAATTTAAAGAACAAAGGCTTAGTTGAGCTAAAAGCTGTAAAGGAAGAAGCACAGCAAATAGAAGAAGCAATGAACTATGCAGCAGATAATGATGATTATGCAAAGGCTGCTGAATGTAAGATGGAACTTTGTAAGGTTGAAGAAAAAATTGAAAAACTAGAAAAGGAAAGTAAAGAAACAGATTTATCCATTGAAGAAATTGCATATGTAATAGAAGCATGGACTAAAATTCCTGTACAAAGCATAACAGAAGAAGAGGCTGAAAAATTACTAAACTTAGAAAATAGACTTCATAAAAGAGTAATTGGTCAGGAAGAAGGTATAGTTGCACTATCAAGGGCAATAAGACGTAATAGATTAGGCTTTAGAAAAAAGAAAAAACCATCTTCATTTATATTTGTTGGACCTACTGGAGTTGGTAAAACTGAATTGGTAAAGGCTTTAGCAAGTGAACTTTTTGGAAGTGAAGATGCAATGATAAGAATAGATATGTCTGAATATATGGAGAAGCATACTGTATCTAAACTAATAGGTGCTCCTCCAGGATATGTAGGCTATGATCAGGGAGGACAATTAACTGAAAAGGTAAGAAGAAAACCATATTCAGTAATATTGATGGATGAAATTGAAAAAGCTCACCCAGATGTATTTAATATGCTTCTTCAAATTTTAGAGGATGGAAGACTTACAGATAGTCAAGGAAGAACTGTATACTTTGATAATACTGTTATAATTATGACCTCTAATGCAGGGACTAATTTTAAATCATCATCTATAGGATTTGCAAAAGATGATTACTCAGAGTTAGAAAAACAGGTAAAGGATGCATTAAAGGAAGTATTTAGACCAGAATTTTTAAATAGAGTTGATGAAACAATAGTATTTAAGTCTCTAACTAAGGAAGAATTGTATAAGATAATGGATTTAATGCTAAAAGAAGTTATAGAAGAAGTAGGAACAAAAAAACTTACTTTAGATATTTCTGACGAAGTTAAAGAATTTATTTTAAAGGTAGGATATGATAAAAAATACGGTGCTAGACCATTAAGAAGGGCTATTCAAAAGTATATTGAAGACGAAATTGCAGAGCAATACCTTCAGAAGAAGTTTATTGATGGTGACAAAATAACAGTTAAATTAATAGATAATAAGGTTGTATTAGAGTAAAATTAGTAAGGCTATGTTTAAGTATATTGGGTTCATTAACATATGACAATTATGAATCTAATTTCTTAAAACATAGCCTTTTTAAATAATAACAAAAAAATGAATGAGCATAAAAATATTTTAGACGAAAAATGTCGAAAATGATTATAACCATTTCAGAAATTTAATATATAAAATATTGATGCTCATTCATAGCAAAACTTAGACTATAGGTTTTGCTAAATAATGTGGGTATATTATTAAACATGTAGTGTGGTTTGATTACGTTTACATTATAACATTTTACAAAAATATTTTCAAGAATAATTTTAAATGAATTATAATTTTTTTAGAAAAAAATAAGGGCGTTTACTACAAGTAAATTAAATCATAGTCTTGGCTACCAAGACCAATTTCTTCAGCATACTTTAGAGTATATCTTCCTCTTGAAAAAACCCTACTGCCCTTTTCCTTATCTAACATATCTAAACAAGCTTTATCAATCGCAACCGGGTCCTTTGAAGCAAAAATTCCTAAGTCATTTACAACAGGTTTCATTTTATGACCCTCACAATCACAACCCTTTGTAATATTAAAAGCAAAAGTAATATAAATATTATTCTTTTTATGTGCAGCAAATGCATACTCTGCAAGTCTTTCATAAAAAGATTTTGAAATGGATCCTAACCAGTTAGTACTTATAGCTTTGTGTGGACAAATTGCAATGCAGGATGCACAACCAATGCATTTTTCTTTTAAGATTTTAGCTTTTGGATTTAATGTAAGTGCATTTACAGGGCAGGTTTTTACACAGGCATTGCAGGACTTACATTTAAATGGAATAATTATTGGAAAAGAGTTTGAGTGTTGGGCAAGCTTCCCCCCCCTAGCGGCACAGCCCATGGCTAGTTGCTTTATTGCACCACCGAAACCAGCCAACCCATGTCCTTTAAAGTGACTTAAAATAATCATTTGGTCAAGTTTGGCAATTTCTCTTCCGATTTTGCACTGCTTAAAATTTTTTTTATTTATTTCTACAAGTTCATATTCTTCACCATACTCACCATCAGCTATAACTATTGGAAGTTGATTAAAACCATGTTCTTTTGCAAGTTTAATATGATTTGTTTTAGTGGTTCTTTCACCTCTATAAAGTACATTAGTTTCTATAAAAGCACTTTCAATCTCTTTTTCTTTTAAATAATTTATTATACCTTCATAATTTTTAGATTCAATGAAGGTATTGTTACCTTTTTCCCCAAAATGAACCTTTAAGGGAATATATTTTTGTAATTCTAATTTTTCTTCAGTAACAAGTTTGATTAAAAGTTCTTTAGCACTCATACTTATGATAGTTGTATCGTTATAAGAATCTATTTTTTTAAAAAATACTTTTCCCATATTTATTTTCTCCTAAAATATATACTGTTTTATAAAATTATATACTTTACTTTTTACCGTATCAATGCAAAATAATAAAAATTATCCAATGGGTAATCAATATAACAGCATATTGAATAAAATATATCATAAGTATTGAAGAGGTGCTTGAAATGAACAATTTTTACAAGGTTAAAAAATACTTGATATATAAGAAAAAATATAAGGAACTACTTATAAAGCTAGCACAATTAGAAAATCTTAATAAAGAACTGATAAAAAAGATAGAAGATAGTAAAAATATACAAGAAAGACTTCAACACATGGTATATCATGATGCATTAACAGGTGTATATAATAGGAGCTATTTAGATAATTTTGAATTTAAAGAAAAGGTTAAAAAGGCTAAAAGTCTCGGAATTATATTCTGCGACATTGACTTATTGAAACTTATAAATGATACTTTTGGGCATTTAATAGGTGATAACCTTATTTTTTTAACATCACAAATTTTAAAAAACTCAATTAGAGATAAAGACATAATTGTTAGAATGGGCGGAGATGAATTTGTAATTGTTTCATTCGATATTTCTGAAGAAGAAACTAAAGAAATGTGTGATTTTATTTTAAAAAAGGTAGAAGCATATTCAGTAGAAAATAATAATCTACCAATATTTACGTCTTTAGGTTTTTCATATGGAGAAGGAGAAGATTTTTGCTTAGAGGAAATTTTAAGAAAAGCAGATGATAATATGTATAAGTTCAAGCTTAGTAAAAGAAAATTAGTTAAAAAAAAGATTACAGAAAACATTATAAATTACTATAAAATTTATGAAAATGAACTATATGAACACGGCAAGCGTGTAGCTAGTTATGCTTTAAAGTTGGGTGAATTATTTGGCTTTAGTAGAAGTTCCATTGAAAGGTTAAAAATAGCATGCATTTATCATGATATAGGTAAAATAAATTTTAACAATAACTTATGTAATGGTAAGAACCACAGTGAGGTCGGATATAGGATAGCTAAGATTTCTGATTTATTAAACTTTTGTGCTGAATGGATACTTCAACATCATGAAAATTGGGATGGCACTGGCTGCCCTCTAAGTTTAGAAGGTGATAATATAATACTTGAAGCACAGATAATAGGAGTATCAGACTATTATGACAGAATGAGGTATTATAACGGATTAAACAAAATAGATGCTCTTGAGGCGGTAAGATCACAAGCAGATATAAAATTTAGTAAAGATTTAGTTAATCGTTTTACTACAATTTTTCAAACTACTGAATAATAGTAAAATCTAGAGAATTTATTACTCTAGATTTTCGTTATATTTAAATATATTATTTTTTTATTTTTTTGATATAATTTAAGAGGGAAAGGAGATGAAAAAATTGAAATTTGTAACTTTTTATTATAAGGGAATAGAACAAGTTGGGTTACTTTCAAAGAAAAATGATAGGGTATATACTATAAAAGAACTATTAGAATCTGACAGACCAAATTCTATGATAGACTTTATTGAAGACTTTAATGAATGTGTTGAAAAAAAATTAAAGTATATATATGAAAACTCTAATAATTTAGAAGGAATTGATATTAGTAAAGTGAAACTCTTAGCACCTATTCCTGAACCAAGAAGAGGTGTAATCTGCCTTGGGAAAAACTACGCAGAACATGTTAATGAGGTTCCAAGTGCAATAGATTTTAGAAAAGGCTTGCCAGAAAATCCAATTTATTTTTGTAAATTAGTTGATAGAGCAATTGAAGATAAAGGATCTATTTCAATACACAAGGATGTGTCAAAGCAGGTAGATTATGAAGTAGAGCTAGCTGTAATAATAGGCAAAAAAGGGCGAGATATACCTAAAGATAAGGTTGAAGAATACGTATTTGGATATACTATTTTAAACGATATTTCTTTAAGGGATATTCAAGCTAAGCATATTCAATGGTTTAAGGGGAAGAGCTTTGATGGAACATGCCCTATGGGTCCATGTATAGTACACAAAAGTGAAATAAAACTTCCAGTGAAATTAGATATTAAATGCTATGTTAATGGAGAACTAAGACAAAATTCTAATACAAGTAAAATGATATTTGATATACCGTATATAATAAGTGAGTTCTCAAAGGGAACTACGCTAAAACCAGGAGATATTATCTCCACTGGGACTCCTTCAGGGGTTGGAATGGGATTTAAACCTCCAAAACTTTTGAAGGTTGGGGATGAAATTATGTGTTACATAGAGAAAATAGGAACTCTTACTAATATAGTCGAAGATAAATAAGGAAAGAGCCTTTTACACAAAGGGCTCTTTTACAATTACTACTCCAACTAGACCAGGACCTGTATGTACTCCTGCTACTGGACTAATATCTCCTAAATTTAAGGAAGTAATATTTGGATTAGTTGATAAATAATCGTACAATTTCTTACCTTCTTCCATGGCTCCGCCATGCATAACCCAAATTCTGGCTTTAGATTCTTTTAATTTATCATTGATTATTTCAATAAGTTTTGAATTAGCTTGATTCTTTCCTCTAGCTTTAGAATGGGTGTAATAAACACCATCATCATTAATAGAAATTATAGGTTTAATATTTAATAACTGACCTATTGTTCCGGCAACTTTTCCAATTCTTCCACCTTTTATCAAGTATTCTAATGTATCTACTATATAGAATACACTTATCTTTTCCCTCATGGCTGGCAATTCAGCTACTATTTCATCATATTTTTTCCCTTGCTTTAACATTTCACCACAACCTATGATTATAGCACCTGCTCCTAAAGTTAAAGATTTTGAGTCAAAAACTGTAGTAGTTATATTCTCATGTTCACTTGCTACAAGTTTTAATGCACTGAATGTACCTGATAAAGCAGAACCTATTCCAGTAACTATTGCATGAGTATAACCTTCAGATTCTAACTTAGAGAAAAGATTATGCATATCTTCAATTGAAGGCAAAGAAGTGTGAGGAACTTCTACACTAAGATTATCATAAACCTCTTGAGGAGTAATATTTACTTTATCTATGTATTCTCTATCCTTATATATTATTTTTAGATTGAGCATTTTTACATCATACTTATTAATGATTTCGCTGCTTAAATCTGAAGTACTGTCGGTAATAAGAGCTATTTTTTCCAAAATTATCCCACCTTATAAACAATTGTATATGTAGTTTTAAAAACTTTGTTTTGTAATACTAATATAGTATCATGCGGTAATAAAAATATCAATTAGGAGTTTTTTTGTTATATTACTATTAATAGAGTATTATAGTTGAAGTAATCTTTTTATATGTTTATAATAAACTTATAACTTATAAATGGGGGCGAAAAAGTGGAAAAACAAAATATACACAATACATATAATACTTTATTCCACTTTGAAAATTTTCAGCTTAGGCTAATTTTTGAAGGTATAGTAGTAGGAATGTTATCAAGTTTAGTAATTGTGGCTTATAGGCTTGTTGCGGAGAAAATTTGGACATTTACGCAAAATGTTTTTATGAATAAAACTCATAGCGTAGGATTGATTTTTTTTATATTATTAATATATATTTTAGCTAGTTTAATTGTAGGGTTTACTGTAAAAAAAGAGCCAATGATTTCAGGAAGTGGTATTCCACAAACAGAAGGTGTTTTAACAAGAAAACTTGAAATGAATTGGATAAAGGTACTAGTAGGAAAATTTTTTGGAGGAGCTATTTGTTTAGGAACAGGATTATCTCTTGGGAGAGAAGGCCCTTCTATACAAATGGGAGGTGCTATAGGACAAGGGGTTAGTAGGATTTTTAAAAGAGTCAAGGTGGAGGAAAGATATCTTATTACAAGTGGAGCTAGTGCAGGGATAGCCGCTGCCTTTAATGCACCTTTAGCAGGAATTGTTTTTGCACTAGAGGAGGTTCATAAGAATTTTTCATCGTTAGTAATTATATCTGCAATGGCTTCTTCTTTAACAGCAGACTTTATTACAAAACAGTTTCTAGGCTTGAATCCTGTATTTGACTTACATTTAATAAAAGTATTACCTTTGAAATACTACTTTTTTCTTATAATATTAGGGATTATAACGGGAGTATTAGGAGTAGTTTTCAATAAATCAATTATCATGTTTCAAGATTTATATGCATCTATGAAGAAATTAAAAACAGAATATAAACCAATAATTCCATTTAGCGTAGCATTTTTATTAGCTATTATATATCCAATAGCATTAGGATCTGGTCATGATTTAATACTTCAGTTTAGTAAAATAAATTTCGGACTAAAAGCATTATTACTTCTGTTAGTAATCAAATTTACTTTTACAATGATATGCTTTGGTTCAGGAGTTCCAGGGGGCATATTTCTGCCGTTACTAGTGATTGGAGCAATCATCGGAAATATTTACGGAAATTTGCTTGTAATATTATTAAATTTAAATTCTCAATATATTTTGACTTTTACTGTATTAGCAATGTCAGGGTATTTTACATCTATTGTAAGGGCACCAATTACGGGAATAATATTGATAACTGAGATGACAGGATCATTTAGCCATTTGCTTCCTTTAATTATTGTATCAATAAGTTCATATATAATAGCTGATTCATTACGGTCAGAACCTATTTATGAAACACTGCTAAATAGATTATTAAATAGAAGTAAAAATATATTAATAAATACTCCTAATAAAAGTCATAAGAAAACTATTATTGAAGTAGCTGTTTGTTTAGGATCGACTTTAGAAAATAAAAAAATTAAACAGATAAGTTGGCCAAAGGATTGTTTGCTAGTAGCTATTAAAAGAGGGCAAAAAGAAATAATTCCTAATGGAAACACTGTAATGTATACATCTGATTACTTAGTAGTTCTTACTAATGAAGAAAAGGCTTCAATAGTTTCTGATCAATTAATTGAAATTGCTGGAGCATGCTCTTTAAATGATCAATTTTTAAGTAACTAAAAAATAAGAACAGCAGGGATTTATAGAAAAACTATAGTTCCCTGCTATTTTGATTTTATTTGATTGCTACCAAATATCTTTCATTAACAACATCCCAATTTACTATGTTCCACCAAGCTGATATGAAATCTGCTCTTCTATTTTGATATTTTAAGTAATAAGCATGTTCCCAAACGTCAAGGATTAGTAAAGGAACACTTCCCCATATAGTTAAATCCTGATGCTTTTCAACTTGAAGAATTTCTAGTTTTTCAAATTTAGGAATCCAAACAAGAACACACCATCCAGATCCTTCTACTGCAGCAGCAGCGGCAGAAAATTGCTTTTTAAAAGTTTCTATATCTCCAAAGTTTTCGGTAATCTTTTCTAAAATCTTTCCTGAAGGTTGAGAACCATTACCAATCATGTTTTCCCAGAAAAGAGTATGAAGTATGTGACCAGCACCATTAAATGCAAGTTCTCTTTCCCAATGCTTGATTAACGCAAAATCTCCAGATTCTCTTGCTTCTTTAAGCTTTGTTTCTGCTTTGTTTAATCCATCTACATAGGCTTGATGATGCTTATCATGGTGAATCTTAACTGTTTCTTCATCATAATATGGCTCTAAAGCATTATATGAATAAGGAAGTTGTGGTAAAGTAAACATAATTAATCACCTCATACAAATTATTTTATCTACAAGTATATTTTACCATAAGTAATAAGTTTATGCATATATCCTTTTGTATTATTCTAACATTCTGTAACATTATATATATATTTAAAAAAGGATTTTCTTCATGAATAATTCTTATATGAATATAGAAAAATATCTTAGGAGTGAAATTTACTTTTAATTATAGGAGGATAAAATGATTAAATTAAAAAAGCATATTATTATACTTATTTTTACTGGAATTATATCCATGCCAGTTGCAGCAAATGCCAATGTAGTTACTAATAGTGAATCTAATATAGTAAATACTAAGAGTGTTATTCACAAGCCATTAGAGGATAGAGAGAAGATAAAAGAAGATTATTTCAAGACATTTGAAAAGGCAGATAAATATGTTCCAGGAATAAAAATAAAAGGAGAAGAACTTTATAATATAAGACATGAACTTAAGAAAGAACTAAGGGAAGCAATAAGAGAGAAACAGAGTCATCATTTAGAGGAAAATCAAGATAAGCCTAGAGAAGGAATAGATAAAGAAAAAGTAGAGAAAGAAAAAATAGAGAAAGAAGATTTAAACTTAAAAGACAAACACAGATTTAAAGATGAAGAAATAAAGATTCAAAATGAAAAAACAAGAAAAGCATATAGAGATTTTGTTAAAGCAGTTGATAGTGGGGATAAAGAATCTATAAATAAAACTTATAATATTTTTGAAGAAAATAGTAAAAGTCTTAATGAGCTTTTGAAAAAGAAGATTAAGGAGCTTAAGTCTCAATAAAAAGTAAAGAACAGATAGATATAAGTACGATTATATATCTATTTGTTTTTTAGTTTATAAGCAATCTATGAAGTTATAGCTTTAACAAGTATTGGTCATTTTTATGATTTTTTTCTGCCAAGCTCCCTTATAATAAATAATAATACCTATTAAGCAAATTATTCCATTACTTATCATCATTGAATACCAGACTGAAGGAGAACCCCAATTTGTATAATTTTTAAAGAATAATATTAAAGGAAGTCTTATGAACCAAAGCCTTCCCATCTCCATTATCATGGAATAAATAGTGTGACCAGATCCTTGGAATATTCCAATTAATACTTGAAAAATGCCCATTAAAGGTAGCCCCGCGGAAATTATCTTTAAATAGTATTTTCCTTGTATAATTACTTCCATATCTTTTGCTTCAGGTACAAATATTTTTATCACATTTCCTGCGAATAGAAATAGAAAAGAGCCGCCAATGACTAAAATTATTGTAGATAAGCAAAGAGCGGTTTTAAAAGCTAATTTTGCTCTGTCTATTCTATTTCCACCTAAATTTTGACCAACAACTGAGGCTAAAGCTGTACCTATGCCTAAAGCTGGCATCATTACTATAGAATTAATATTATTACCAATATTAAAAGCAGCCATTGTATCGTTACCATAAGATACTATAAATGAATTTAAGAATATAAAACCTAATGAAGAGAAGGATTGCCCAATACAAGTAGGAACCGCAACTTTAAGTATAGTTAATATTAAATTTCTTTTTAATCTCAAAAACTTTATAGGAATATGAACTCTTTCCAGCGACATAAACAATAGGAAAATAACATATGGCATATAGATTACTTTAGAAATTATAGTAGCAATTGCTGCTCCGCCAATCCCCATATGAAACTTAAAAATTAATATAGGATCTAAAATTACGTTAGTTATAGCGCCTATAATATTTAAAAGCATTGGTGAAAATGTATCTCCTTCAGCTTGCCTAATTGCTCCAAAAACTAAAAAGATAAAATAGCAGGGAATATCTAAAAACATTATGCTTAAATATTTACAGCTATAACTATATAGTTGAGAGTTAGCACCCATTAACTTAATAACATATGGAGTAGAAATGTAACCTATAATTGAAAGAATAAGACCCAATATTATGGCTACTAAAAAAATCTGAGAAGCAATTTTATTTGCCTGATTTTTTTCTTTAGAACCTAAATATTGAGATATTAGTGAAGTACCGGCAATAGTTAAGCCCATTCCAATAGACAATATAAGAAAGAGTACTGGCCATACAAAGCCTGTAGAAGCAACTTCTATAGAACCGAGTTTGCTTACCCAATACATATCAGCCAAACTATATAAGGTTTGAATGAGATTATTAAACATGATTGGTACGGATAAAACTATAATAACTTTTTTCATATCTCCATTTAAAATAAATTCTGTTTTCCCTAGATGATTCATTATTGTTCTCCTAAAATGTAAAATTATATATTTCCATTGTTGTTATTTTAGCATGTATGATACAATGTGTATATATTTTAGGATATGATACATTCAATTTTAAAAAAGGAGGAGTTAAATTGGCTATTAATTTTACTGAAAATTTGGATGCAATGATGCAACAATTACATAAGAAAGGTGCTTTCTTAACTGTTAAACATGGAGAGAAAGTAAATACTATGACTATTAGCTGGGGAGATATTGGATATCAATGGAATAAGCCTATATTTACTGTCTTAGTAAGGAAATCAAGATATACACATGAGTTTTTAGAAAAGAATAGAAACTTCACAGTAAGTGTACCGATAGATTCTGAGTTTGAAAAAGCATTGGTTTTCTGTGGAACAAAGTCTGGCAAAGATGTTGATAAAATTGAAAAATGCCAATTGAATTTAGAACCAGGTAAAAGTATTGATGTTCCTGTAATAGGTAATTGTGGATTTGTTTATGAATGTAAGGGACTTTATAAACAAGATTTAGATTTAAGTTTAATGGATGAAAGCATTAAAAAATCAAGTTATCCAGATGAGGATATTCATACAATGTATTTCGGAGAAATCGTTGCTTGTTACAAAAATAAATAAAATATAATAATTTAATTTAGGATGCCTTAAAGATTTTTTCTTTAAGGTATTTTCTATTTATGGCTTAGTAATAATTAATTAGATTATATACATATAATTCAAGTGAAGATTACATATTTTAAAAATGATTTACAAAAAGGGGGGAACTAGATGAATACAAAATATAATAAAAAAGAAATCTTAAAAAGTATATTGACAATTGCGGGATTATTATCTATACCAACTTTGATGATTAAGGATAAAATTAAAAATATTCGCCATGAAGAATTACAAAGAAGAACTTTAGAAAAAATTATAAAAAACACAATGGAATTAGACAATAATTTATGTAACCTAAAAGCAATACAGTATTTACAATTTATTCAATCTGTAGAAATACCTGATAAGACTCTTTGTAAAAATATAATAATTGAAGGATTTAAAATGATTAAAGACTCCAAGGAAATAGATGATAGAATAAAAGGAGATTTAAGATTTGTCCTAGAGTGTAAGGGAGTTAGTTTCTTATATTAGAATTTAAGGTGCAGTATGAGTATTATACTGCACCTTAAATTTTAAACAGTTCTATCAAGAATATTACCAAGGTTTGGATTTACAGACTGTTTAAGTAGATCAGTCATTCCAGCAGCATTATCTTTTGAAACATCCATTGCTTTCTTTAATACTAGAAGACTTGCACCATCATTGATTTTATTGTGATTATTAACAATAGAAAGTAAAGAAATATCCATTTTAATAACCTCCTTTATGTTAAGCCTTATTTTCATTATCGTTTAGTAAAGAAAAAAATTGAGAAAATATTATAGATAAAGTAGTTGTCAACTGGTATTATATAATATAGTGTTAGAGGGGGGGATTACAATGGAGAAGAGCAGTATAATGAATCAGGTTATTATTCTTTTCTTAATAGTGGGAGTTGGATATTATTCAAGAAAGAGGAATATTATAAATGATGAGATAAATAAAGGATTAACTAAACTGCTACTAGAGGTTACTATGCCTTTAATGATAGTTGCCTCATTTGATTATAGCTTTTCAAAGGAATTAATGAAAAATATAATTTATATGCTTCTTTATTCTTCGTTAATTCATGGGGCTTTAATATTAATTAGTAGGATTTTATACAATAAATATTCAAAAGAAAAGAAGGATATATTAAGATTTGCTACTGTTTTTTCAAATTGCGGATTTATGGGGTTCCCGGTAGTTGGCAGTATTTTTGGGAAAATAGGTATATTATATGCGTCTATTTTTAATATTCCATATAATATTTTAAGCTGGACCTTTGGAATTATGCTGTATACTGAAAATAAGGATTCTAAAAATTTAAAGAAAGTATTATTAAATCCAGGAATTATAGCAGTTATTATAGGGATAATTTTATTTATATTTTCTATAAAAATTCCACAAACCATTTATAGTACGATTAAGCTGGTAGGAGATATTACAACTCCTCTCTCTATGATAATAGTAGGAGTAATGATTGCTGAAGTGGATTTTAAAAAGATATTTAAGAAAAGTTCACTTTATTATATTGCTTTTGTTAGATTGATTTTAGTACCAATATTGACCTTTGCAATTCTTAAAATAATTAGAGTTGAAGAATTACTTATAGATGTTGCAATAGTAATTGAGGCAATGCCTGCAGCTGCAGTAACAGCAATTTTTGCGGAAGCTTACAGTAAAGAGCCTGAACTAGCCTCTGAAATTGTTTTTTTTACAACATTTCTTTCTGTAGTATCAATACCTGTAATATTTAAAATATTGAATATATCATGATGCCTAATTTAAAAAAGGTTTTTGAGTTTTATAATAATGAGAGTTTATTGCGGTGAATAGCAAAAAACTCTCATTTTTTTAAATATAATTATATGAATGAAAAAAATTGAATAAATAGATTTAAGATTAAACAATTTTCTAAACTGTTTGACAAATTTCAAATTTTTTGATATTTTATTTAAAGATAAAATATTAATGATATTATAAAATTATATTAATTGGAGGGCATTATGAGTACTAATCAAGAACAAAGTGTGAAAATTGTCAATTGTGATCCATCGGCAGTAGGTCTATTTGGACTAGCTATGGTTACATTAGTTGCATCAAGTCAAAAATTAGGCATTACTACAGGTGAATCTTTTATTTTACCTTGGGCAATATTCTTAGGTGGATTAGCTCAGATATTTGCTGCTATTAACGATTCTAAAAGAAATAATGTATTTGGGACTACAGCTTTTGCTGGATATGGACTTTTTTGGCTTGCAGTAGCTACTAGCTGGATGATTAAATTTGGTGTTTTTGGACAAGCTATGGCTAAAGCAATAGATCCAAAACAATTAGGATTTGCATTTTTAGGATATCTAATATTCACTATTTTTATGACTATTGGAGCAGCTGAAACACATAAAGTGTTATTCATTATATTTGTACTTATTGATTTTCTATTCTTAGGATTAACATTATCTTCTTTTAATATAGAGCCGCATCTTACACATGAAATGGCAGCATATGCAGAATTCCTTATATCAATGGTTTCATTCTATGGATCTGCTGCTGCAGTATTAAATCCTCACTTTGGAAGAGTATTTTTACCAGTTGGTAAACCATTAGGAATATTTAAAAAATAAAAAAATGGGGTCAGACCCTTGGATAGATTTCCCAGGGGTCTGACCCCGTTACTTATTTATTTTACATATAAGCAATTTGAGCTATTCATTCTTCCATAGCCTCTTCCTGCTCCAGTGCCTTGAGATCCTTGACCAGCAGAAGTACCTCTTCTTCCATTTATTCTTCCTTGACCAGGAACAGCATTTTCAGAATTACTTTTAATAGCGTTTTTATAGGTAGCTGCTTGTTCACTAGTAATTGTACCCTTTGTTACAGCATCATCAATAGCTTTGTATTTAGAGTTTAGCATTGCATTTTTTAAATCATCATAAGATAATCCCTTCTCAGTTGCTATATCATATAAAGTCTTACCTTCTAGTCTTGCTTTTGATATTTCTTCATCAGTCAATTTGCCTAGGTCTTTAAGTACTGATTCCATGAATTCATATCCTCTAACACCTATAGCACGATTTAATCCTACTGGCTGGCGTGTATTTGTTGCAGTGGTAGTGTTTGAAGTATTTGCATTTTCAGTTGCTGCATAAGCAGTAGCACCTATCCCAAGGGTTAAAGCAAGAATTAATGTTGTGGCAATATTTCTTTTTTTCATATTTGTTCCTCCTAACAAAATTTTTATTTTCTATGATTTCATTATAAATACCAATTATGTAGAAAATATGTTATAAATGTGATGGATTTGTGAAAATAAAACTATTTTTAAGTTGTTGACTTCGTATAATTTCAAAAACAATTCTAAGATTAGAATAACTATCACAGCTAAACTTTCATTAACTCGCACAGCTCAGACAAATGAAAGTTTTTAACGCTGCAATAGTTATTCTAATCAAGAATTGTAATTTCTCATTATAATGAACTCAACAATCTTAAAAATAGTTTTTGGACATTAAAGGAAAGTTTATAATGAATGTAAAAACCAACATTCATTATAAACATAAATAAAAATAAACTAATATAGGGTTATTATTTTGTATAATTTCGAAAACAATTCTATTTTTAAAGAACTTTATAAATTATGATGAAATATGATAAGATAAAGAAAGGAGATATTACTAAATAATTTTATAAAGAAGGTGAAATCATGAGGGAGTTAATTAACAAGGATGAATGCTGGTGTGGCAGTGGAAAGAAATATAAGGAATGTCATTTTACTATAGATGAGAAATTGAGCAAAATGGAAGGGGAGGGTTTAATAGCACCTCCAAGAGAAATAATAAAAACTTCTGAGCAAATAGAAGGCATACGAAAAAGCAGTCAAGTAACGAAAAAAGTATTAGATATGGTAGCTGAAAGGATTAGGGCTGGAATAACTACTGATGAAATAAATACATTGGTTCATGAGTACACATTAGAATTAGGTGGAATACCAGCTACTTTAAATTATAGAGGATATCCTAAGAGTGTATGCGTTTCAATAAATGAAGTTGTATGCCATGGTATACCAGATGAGAGGGTTTTAAAAGAAGGGGATATAGTTAATGTTGATGTAACAACTATATATAAAGGATACTATGGAGATTCTAGTAGAATGTTCATTATTGGAAAGGCCTCAGAAAAAGCAATAAGATTAGTAGAAACGGCTAAAGAATGCCTTTATGCTGGAATCAATGTGGTTAAGCCTTTTGCTACCTTTGGAGATATAGGTCATGCAATTCAAACCCATGCAGAGGAAAAAGGATATTCTGTAGTAAGAGAATATGGTGGACACGGTATAGGCATCCAATTTCATGAGGAACCCTTTGTAGATCACTGTGCTGAGCCACATACTGGAATGATAATGATCCCAGGAATGACCTTTACTATTGAACCTATGATAAATGAAGGAACATACAGGTGCAAGGTTTTAAGAGATGGTTGGACAGCTGTAACAGCAGATGGAAAGCTTACTGCTCAATGGGAGCATACTGTTCTAGTTACAGAAGAAGGTGTTGAGATATTAACAGCCTAGAAGACTTTTCTTCTAGGCTTATTCAATGATTTTAGATGAAAAAAAGGGGAAAAAATGGAGAAAGCAAAACTAGGTAACATTTCCTATGGAGAACAATATATTAACACAAGAAGAAATGCTATCAGAAAAGAATTAATTAAGACATCTAAAAATATTGATAGTGGAGTAATAGATACAATTTCTGATGAAGATTTAAAAATACTATTTTATTTATATGACAAATATTTCTTTGAAAATTATTTTATAAATAATTTTAAGGGAACAATTAATTTTGCTCTTTCTAGAAGAATGAGCAAAAGCGCTGGAAGTACAACTGCATTAAAAAGTAATTGGGCTATGCCAGAAGAGAAGGAAAAATACGAAATAAAAATTGGCGTGAATTTTTTATTTCAATATTATGAATTAAGTAGAGAAAAAACTGTTGCAGGAATTAAGACTGAAGATTCACTTCATGCTTTATTGATTACTTTTGAGCATGAATTAATTCATTTAATAGAATTCTATTTATTTGGAAACTCTAGTTGTAAGAAAAGAAGATTTAAAACAATGGCAGAAAACTTTTTTGGACATAAAGGAGTATATCATTCTTTAATAACTAAAAGTGAAATTCTTAGTAGCAACTATGGTTTAAAAATAGGTGATAAGGTCAGTTTTGTGCATAAAAATAAAATAAAGTATGGATATATATACAGAATTAATAAGAGAGCAACAATCTACTTCTTAGATAGAAAAGGTATTTATATCGATTCTAAAGGAAATAGATATTTAAAAGCATATATTTCTTTAGAATTGCTAAAAAAAGAATAAAATTTGCAAAAATATGTTGAAAAATTTTCTGAATGTGATAACATTTATGATTATACATAGTTTATGAGATTTTCAAGGATTCTTTTGAATTAAAACTAAATATATTAAATGGGGTGTTTAAAGATGGATAGTATTGTAGTAGCTAAATTTGGGGGCAGTTCATTAGCTAGTGCAGAGCAGTTTAAAAAGGTTAAGAATATAGTTCTTGAGGATGCTAGAAGAAGATATATAGTTCCTTCAGCTCCTGGAAAAAGAAATAGCAAGGATTATAAAATCACTGATTTATTTTATTTATGCCATACTCACGTAGATCACGGTATAGCTTTTGATGATGTTTTTAGTATTATTGAGCAAAGGTATAAGGAAATAGTGAAGGAAATTGGAGTTAGCATGGATATAGACTCTCATTTAAAAGAGGTTAAGAAAAAAATTGCTGAAGGTACAACAGCTGATTATGCAGCAAGTAGAGGAGAGTATCTAAATGGTTTAATCTTAGCAGATTACTTGAACTACGAATTTGTCGATGCTGCTGATGTAATTAAATTCGATAAATCTGGATGTTTTGATTCTGAAAAGACTAAGGAAGCTATAAAAAGCAAGCTTTCAAAAATAGAGAAAGCAGTTATACCAGGATTTTATGGTGCAATGGAAGATGGAAGAATTAAGACCTTTACTAGAGGTGGCTCAGATATCACTGGATCTATAATTGCTAGAGATGTAGAAGCTGATTTATACGAAAATTGGACAGATGTATCTGGATTTTTAATGGCTGATCCAAGAATTGTTGAAAACCCAAAACCTATAGAAAAAATCACATATAAGGAGCTAAGAGAATTAGCTTATATGGGAGCTACTGTTCTTCATGAAGAAGCTGTTTTCCCAGCAAGAGAAGGTGGAATACCTATAAATATTAAAAATACAAATGCACCTCAGGATAAAGGCACTATAATCATAAATGACGTAGATTTTGAGGATGGAAATAGCACTATCACAGGTATTGCAGGAAAGAAAAACTTCACAGTAATATCTATTGAAAAGGCTTATATGAATGCTGAAATTGGATTTGGCAGAAAGTTATTATCTATTTTAGAAACTTACGGAGTTGCTTTTGAGCATATGCCTTCTGGTATAGATACTATATGTCTTGTAGTTGAAGATGCTCAATTAGAACAAAAGCTTGACAAAATACTTGATGAGATAAAGAGACAATGTAATCCAGACTCAGTACAAGTTATACCTAACATGGCACTAATAGCTACTGTTGGTAGAAAGATGGCAAAAACAGTTGGAGTATCTGAAAAGGTATTTAGTGCTTTAGCAAAAAATAACGTAAATATCAGAATGATAGACCAAGGATCCAGTGAAATAAATATAATAATCGGAGTTGAAACAGAGGATTTTGAAAAGGCAATAAATTCAATTTATAAAGTGTTTAATTCGTAAAAAAGTGTCAGGTATTTAGAATTATATTAAGTACCTGGCTTTTTTTTATTAGCAGACATCAGACATCTTGCTTGAAAAATGACATCTTTTATTATATTATATATACATATCTTTAAAGGAGGCCGTTTTATGAGAAGAAGAGTAAAAAGCCTAGCTGAAAGCGTCGCTGATGAAATCCATGCAATGATTACTATAGATAAAAAGTTTGCTTCTGGAGAAAAACTTCCAAATGAAAATGAACTTTCTGCTGAGTTAAAAGTAAGCAGAACAACTCTAAGAGAAGCTATTCGAATTTTAGTTGCTCATAATGTGCTTGTAATCAAAAGGGGAAAAGGGACCTTTGTGACTAAGCAATCAAAGATAGGTGATAACTTTGGATTGGAAGAATTTTCAACCATTAAGCTTAATGTAAAAGACTTATACGAAATGAGATTGATTTTTGAACCAGAAACTGCATATTATGCGGCTATACGGGCAACAGATAAGGAATTGGAAAGAATACTTTATTACGGAAAACTTGAGGAAGAAAAAATTTTAAATAAAGAAGACAGAACTGAGGTAGAACAAGCATTCCACAAAGCTATTGCCAAAGCGACTCATAACGAATTTATGAATAGATTAATGCCTATAATTCATAAAGCTATTGATAAAGGAGTAATTTTGTCCTATGAAAATGATAAAGTTGTAAAGGATACCTTGAATGATCATAGAATGATTATGGAGTTTTTAGCCAAAAGAGATGCGGAAGGTGCAAAAACTGCAATGAAACTTCATATTATTCACGCAATGGGAGACTTAGGAATCAAAAAGGAATAAAGTGGGTTTGTGACGTTGACAACAGACATCATACAACTTATAATTAAAACATACAAGTCGAAATTAAAAAATAAAGTAGGGGGTTAAATTATGAGAAGTGACGCTGTAACAAAGGGAACAAAAAGTGCACCACATCGTTCTTTATTTAATGCTTTAGGTTTTACTAAAGAAGAAATGGAAAGACCACTTATAGGAATTGTAAGCTCACAGAATGATATTGTACCTGGACATATGAATTTAGATAAAATTGTAGAGGCAGTTAAAATAGGTGTTGCAATGGCAGGGGGTACTCCAATTGTTTTTCCAGCAATAGCAGTTTGTGATGGTATAGCAATGGGACATTTAGGAATGAAATACTCACTAGTAACAAGAGATTTAATAGCTGATTCAACTGAAGCTATGGCAATGGCTCATGCCTTTGATGGTCTTGTTATGGTGCCAAATTGTGATAAAAATGTACCAGGACTTTTGATGGCAGCTGCTAGAGTTAATATTCCAACAATTGTTGTAAGTGGTGGACCTATGCTTGCAGGAAGAGTTGATGGTTGTAAGACAAGCCTTTCAAGTATGTTTGAGGCTGTTGGAGCATATAATGCAGGAAAAATTACTGAAGAGAAACTAGAAGAATTTGAAAATAAAGTTTGTCCAACTTGTGGATCTTGTTCTGGAATGTACACAGCCAATAGCATGAACTGTTTAACAGAAGTTCTTGGAATGGGGCTTAAAGGAAATGGTACAATTCCAGCTGTTTATTCTGAGAGAATTAAGCTTGCAAAACATGCAGGAATGAAGATTATGGAGTTAATTGAAAAAGACATTAGACCAAGAGATATTATGACAGAGGATGCTTTTAAAAATGCATTAACTATGGACATGGCTCTTGGCTGCAGTACAAACAGCATGCTCCATTTACCGGCTATTGCTCATGAAGCAGGAGTTGAGTTAAATATTGATATTGCTAATGAAATAAGTAATAAAACGCCTAACCTATGTCACCTTGCTCCAGCAGGACATACCTATATGGAGGATTTGAATGAAGCAGGCGGAATATATGCAGTTATGAATGAAATTAATAAACTAGGTTTATTAAATACTGATTTAATTACATGTACAGGTAAAACTGTTGCAGAAAATATTAAAGCATGTTATAACAAAAATCCTGAGGTTATTAGACCTGTTGAAAATCCTTATAGTTCAACTGGTGGAATAGCAGTTTTAAAAGGAAATCTTGCACCTGATACTTGCGTTGTTAAACGTTCAGCTGTTGTACCTGAAATGTTAAAACATGAGGGTCCGGCAAGAGTATTCGATTGTGAAGAGGATGCACTAGAAGCAATAAACTCAGGTAAAATTGTTGATGGTGATGTTGTAGTTATAAGATATGAGGGTCCTAAAGGTGGTCCAGGAATGAGAGAAATGCTTAATCCTACCTCAGCTATTATGGGAAGAGGTCTTGGAAGTACTGTTGCTTTAATTACTGACGGACGTTTTAGTGGAGCTAGTAGAGGAGCATCTATTGGACACGTTTCTCCAGAAGCAGCTGTAGGTGGAAACATTGCTTTAGTTGAAGAAGGGGATATAATCCAAATCGATATTATGGCAAACACAATTAACTTCCTTGTAAGTGATGAAGAATTAGAAAGAAGAAGAGCTAACTGGAAACCAAGACAACCTAAGGTTACAACTGGATATCTTGCAAGATATGCTGCACTAGTAACTTCAGGAAATAAAGGGGCAATTTTAGAAGTTCCTAAGTTATAATAAAAGAGAATTTTACGAGGTAAAATTCTTGAGTAACCAGTAACCAATTCCCAGTAACCAGTTTTATAAATCCTACTGGCGACTGGTCACTGGTTACTCAAGAAAAATGCGTCGCATTTTTCTTCTATTGTAAAAAATAATAAAAATTTTCAGCTTCCCTCTTGACATGAAAAATTTATGATAGTATACTTTTCTTCAAAGTAACATTGATATGTAAAAACTGAGAAGGGGAAAAGTATATAAAAATTAGTCTTAGAAGAGAGTGGGAATAGGTGAAAGCCCATAGACGAGGTTTTATTGAATATCACCCCGGAGTTGCAAGCTGAAACAAAGTAAGCTGAGCCGGCATTGTCGTTAAAAGTATGAGTAAAAAATTGAGTGGTACCGCGAGTATAAGACTTTTCGCCTCATGGAAGAAAAGTCTTTTTTTATTTTTCACGTGAATCTTTAAAAAGAATATATTAATTTTAAAATGTAATATTAAAAGCTATGATAGGGACAAGTAGATATAAAGTAATCTTAGAAGAGAGTGGGGATTGGTGAAAGCCCATAGATGATCTTTTATATTGAATATCACCCTGGAGCTGCAAGCTGAAATAGAGTAAGCTGAGCCGGCATTGCCGTTAAAAATATGAGTAAAAAATTGAGTGGTACCGCGTATAAGACTTTTCGCCTCATGGCAGATAGGTCTTTTTTATTTTAAATTTTGTTCACAATTTACAGTTTTTTATTAGAAATAAAGTTTAAAGTGGGGGATTGAATAATGAAGCTTAGTGGGGCAAAAATTTTATTGAAATCTTTGAAGAAAATGGGGGTAAATGTTTTATTTGGTTATCCAGGTGGTCAAGTACTTCCAATATACGATGCTTTATATGATGAGGAAGGGCTAGAACATATACTAACTGCACACGAGCAAGGAGCTACTCATGCAGCAGATGGTTATGCTAGAGCAACAGGTAAAGTGGGGGTAGTTTTAGTAACTTCAGGTCCAGGTGCTACTAACACTGTTACAGGAATTGCAACAGCTTTTAGAGATTCTGTTCCTTTAGTTGTAATAACCGGACAGGTTCCTAAATCACTAATAGGGAAGGCTGCTTTTCAAGAGGTGGATATATTAGGGATAACCACCCCAATTACAAAAGAGAGATTCATTGTTAATGATGTAAAAGAGTTACCTTCAATTGTGGAAAAGGCATTCTATATTGCTAGTGAAGGTAGAAAAGGTCCTGTGGTAATTGATATACCTAAGGATATTCAAGTGTCCGAGATGGAAGTGGATAGTATTATATATGGGGAAAGAAAAAATCAAGGGAAAAATTCATTTGTTGATGATAAATGCATGGAAAACATAAACAAAGCGGTAGAATTAATTAATAATTGTGAAAGACCACTTATTTATGCTGGGGGCGGCATAATTAGTGGAGATGCAAGCAAAGAACTTTTAGAATTTTCGGAAAAGATAAAATCTCCTGTTACATGCAGTTTAATGGCTTTAGGGGGATTCCCAGGAGAACACGAGAATTTTACTGGTATGATTGGTATGCATGGTACAAGATGTTCAAACTTTGCTGCAACAAAATCAGATCTATTAATTGCAATAGGGGCAAGATTTAGTGATAGGGTAACGAGCAAAACTGAGGGCTTTGCACCGGGGGCTAAAATTATTCATATAGATATAGATCAAATGGAAATCGGAAAAAATGTTAGAGTTGATGTTCCTTTAAAAGGGGATGTGAAGGAGATATTAACTCTATTGAATAAGCGTGTACAAGAAAAAAGTTCAAATAACTGGAATTCTAGAATTCAGGAATGTAAAGAGAATTATCCACTAAAGTATGAAAAGGCTAATGCTTTATGTGGACAATTCGTTATTGAAAAATTATATGAAATTACAAAAGGAGATTGCATAATAACTACAGAAGTAGGACAAAATCAAATCTGGGCTGCTCAGTATTTTAAGTATTCAACACCAAGAACCTTAATAACGTCAGGTGGTCTTGGAACTATGGGCTTTGGTCTTGGAGCAGCAATAGGAGCTAGTTTTGGCGGTACTGGTAAAAAAGTTATCAATGTTGCAGGGGACGGAAGTTTTAAAATGAACTCTACAGAATTAGTAACTCTTGCAAAGTACAAGGTTCCTATGGTACAGCTTGTATTAAATAACAGCTGCCTTGGAATGGTTCGTCAATGGCAGGAAATGTTTTATAACGGGCATTATTCCCACACACTTTTTGATGAAGACATAGATTTTGCAAAACTTGGGCAAGTTTACAAAATAAAAGGAATCACAATCACAAAAGAAGAAGAGGTTGAAGATGCTCTAAGGTATGCACTAGGCTTAAACGAACCTGTTATTATTGACTGCAAGATAAGCAGAGGAGAAAAGGTATTCCCAATGGTGGCACCGGGAGCTAATATTGATGATATGATTTTTGAGTAGTTAAAAGAAGGGTACAAGGCTAAGCTTATACCCTTCTTTTTTAATATCTTCCAGAAAAGAATTTTTTATTGTCAACATTAATATTAAATTGGTAAGGAGCTTCATCATAAAAGCTTCTGTAGTTTTGGAAGGAATTTAAATCTAAGTCTTTAGTCCAAAACATAACATAAATTACTTTATTCTTATTAAAAGGGTTTTCGCTAATAAATTGACCAGAAATATTTTTACTATAGAGAGCTAAATCATTGGTCATTAACCCGTAACTAGTAAATGATATAGGGAGTTTGCTGTTAATTGAATTTAATATAGAGTTATTTTCAGGGTTACCAATAACCATTAGATTTTCATTCTTTAATTCCTCTGGTTTTAAAGTTGAATCTTCTTTTACAATTATTTCGAAACCATATTGATTTTTAAAGCTATCACTAAGCATTGATAAATATTCATTTATTTGAAGTGATTCTTCTTTTGATAAATTAGAAGGTTTTACAATATATATTTTTTCACCTAGGATTCCTCTTGCAATGATGCTATCAATAGAAATTCCATATTGCTTTTCAGAGTTTAGAATCCTATTTTTCTCCATCTCTCTAAAAGCTTTATTTCTTTCCTCTTGAGAAAGAATGATATTTTCCGGGAAATAATTTTTAGAGCTTAAAGCGTTTTTTATTACATTTTCTGTTTCTTCTCCTGATTTTTCACTTATAATTTTCAAAAGATCAGCTATATTTGCATTTTTAAATTTAAATTCATCATAATAAGTTTTCAATGTGTTAACTAACTTTTCATCCCCAACTCTTTGTCTTAAGTCTTCAAATACCAAAGGACCTTTTTCGTATATAATCATTGAATAATCTGACCATGATTCAAATTTATCAACACTTGAATTAATAGGTAGAGATTCAGATTTATCAGGATACATGAATAAGCGGAATTTAATAAAGGCACTTTTCTGATTATATTTACCAAACTGCTTTTCAAAATAATAAGCAGTTGAATAGGTTGTTAAGGATTCATCTAGAAAAGATTCTTTAAACTCATTATTTCCAACAACAACGTACCACCATTGGTGAGCTACTTCATGAACTGCAGCCTCAATTTCAAATGGAAAAGATTGATTGGAAATAAGATAATTTGTGTCAGGGTTAAAGGAGTAATTACCCATTTGAATTAATTGAGGATATTCCATTGCTCCACCAGATAAATAAGTTTCTACTATATCAAATTCCTTATAAGGATACTTACCAAAAGTGTCACTAAAATATTTTAACGAATTTGCAGAGACTTCAAGTATTGTTTCAGCTTGTTTTTTTTCTTTAGAAGAATTTGAATCATCGATGTAGAAGCTGTTTACTTTTATTCCATCAATGTTTTTAGATACAACATTAAATTTTGGACTTGCTATAAAAACAAAATCACGTACATTGTTAGCTTGTATATTAAAGGTTTCTTTACTATCTTCAACAGCTATATTATTAATAACTCCTGTTGAAGCAATTTTCATGTCCTTTGAAGTTTCAATAGTAACATCATAATCTGCTACTTCGGAGTAATTAGACTCTCCAATTGGATGGAAAGGAGCTTCATCCCAGGATTTAGTATTTTCATCGTATATAGAAAGTATAGGATACCAATTTGTAAAACTATATACATCATTATAATATCCAAGTCTATTATTACCCTTAGGAAGTTTAAGTGTAAATTCTATGTATATCTTTTTTTCTTCATCAGGTTTTATACTTATATTTGGTTTGATTTTAAGAATCTGATTGTCTTGAGTATAGGAAACCTCTTTATCATCAATTAGAACTTTACTTATAGCGATATCTCCAAGCTGATCTTTTTGAAGTTCAGGAGGAAAATAACCTATAGAAGGGATGGTTTTTGAACTCCCATAAGAGTCTGGGTATAAATGAAAGACAAGATCTTTTAATTCGGATTTATATAAATTTCTAAAAGATAAGGTTTCTTTTGCTGCTAGTATTTTGGTTTGTTCATTAAAGGTTAGCTGAATATTATAATTATTTAATTTTGTTTCAGCAAGAGCAAAGTTCGTATTAAAATAAATACTAAACAATAGTGTGAAAATAAAACCACAAAAAACTTTAATTTTAATTTTGTTCATATAATTCGCTCAAGTTCGAGCTGACCCCCCTTTTGTGTGTAGTAAAAAATGTAAATACAATAAAATTTTAACACAATATAAAGAAAAAACAATAAGGATTTAAGAATTTAATATTTACTTAATAAATATGTGGTAAAATATTTATAAAACGAATATAGTTCTTTTGTGTGAGGTGATAAAGTGAATATTTATGAATTAGCGATGAAAATGGAAAAGGAAGGTTCGGAATTTTATTCAAAAGCATCAAGAGAATGTAATGATACGTGGTTAAAGGGGATTTTTGAATACCTAGCTATTGAAGAAAGTAAACATTATAAAATTTTTAAAGACTTGAAAGATAATGTTAATAGTCTAGATCAAGTTGATTTAAATAGCAGTGAAGAAATAATAAATGCTTTTGAAAAAAATAAAAAGGAAAGAATAATTGAATGTTTAACAGACCTTCAATCAGATGTTTATATTGCGGCTGCAAAGGATGAACAAGCTAGTATAGACTTGTATGAAGGATTATTAAATAAAAGCCAAAATGAAGAAGAAAAAAAGGCGCTTTCTTTAATAATTGAGGAAGAAAAGAAACACTTAAATTTTTTTAGAGAAGTAATAGAATTAATGGAAAAAATCCAAGAACAGAGGAAATAAAAAATTATTGACAAAAGTATATTTGAATAATATAATGATAAACAATGAAACTGAATAGAGCTTATCTAGAGCGGTGGAGGGACTGGCCCGATGAAACCCGGCAACCAGTATAAATTGCAGTTATGGTTTATACAATGGTGCTAAATCCTGCAGCTACATGCTGGGAGATGAGGATGCATGGGACTATCAAGACCTAAGGTTATCCTTGGGTCTTTTATTTTATTACGAGGCAGTTGGAGGTGCAATTATGATTCAAATCAAAAATGTAGCAAAATATTTTGGCAAAGATCAAGTTCTTAAAAATGTCAGTATAAATGTAGAAGAAGGAGAAGTGTATGGAATAGTTGGACATAGTGGTGCAGGAAAATCTACACTTCTTAGATGTATTAATGGTCTTGAAAGTTACGATTCAGGAAGCGTACTTGTAAATAACAAGGAAGTAAAAACTCTTGGAGATAGAGAGTTAAGAGAATTTAGAAAAAATATTGGAATGATATTTCAAAATTTTAGTCTTCTAAATAGAAAAAGCGTATGGAGTAACGTAGCTCTTCCTATGGAAACCTGGGGATATAGCAAGGAAGAGATTGATAAAAGAGTAAAGGAACTTTTAAGTCTTGTAGGCTTAGAAGATAAGGCATATAGTATGCCAAAGGAACTTAGCGGTGGACAAAAGCAGAGAGTTGCCATAGCCAGAGCATTGACCTTGAATCCTAAAATTATTCTTTGCGATGAAGCTACTTCAGCTTTAGATCCTAAAACTACAAAATCAATTTTAGAGCTTCTAAGGGAAATAAACAGAAAGCTAGGAATTACAATTGTCATTGTAACTCACCAGATGGAGGTTATTAAAGAAGCTTGCAGCAAGGTTGCTCTAATGGAAGATGGAAAAGTAATACAAGCTGGTAAGGTAGAAGAGGTCTTTTTAAGACCAACAAAAGAAATGGAAAATCTTTTAGGAGAAGAAGAAATATTACCACAGGAAGGAATAAACATAAAGCTATTTTTCCCAAAGGAATTAAGTCAAAATTGTATAATTACTTCCATGGCAAGAGAATTAAACATAGATTTCTCAATTGTATGGGGAAAGCTTGAGAAATTCACCGATGGAGTACTAGGAAGCCTTGTTATTAATATCTCTGAAGATAAAAAACAGGATGTTATTTCTTACTTAGAAAAGCAAAATATCAATTGGGAGGTGCTATAAATGTTAGGTAGAGTTTTAATTCCTGCCCTAGGAGAAACCTTGTTTATGGTATTAGTTTCTACTGCATTAGCAGTAATAATAGGATTTTGGCCTGCAATAGTAATGATTATTACTGATAAAAATGGCTTAAGACCAAATGAAAAAGTATATAAAATTCTAGATGTTATAGTAAATGTTTTAAGATCTTTCCCATTCATAGTATTGATGGTTATACTAATACCTTTTACTAGACTAATTGTAGGAAAATCTATAGGAACTGTTGCAGCTATTGTGCCTCTTACAATAGGTTCAGCTCCTTTTGTTACTAGAATTATAGAATCAGCTTTAAAGGAAGTAGATAATGGAGTTGTTGAAGCAGCAAAGTCCTTTGGTGCCAGCACTTCACAAATTATATTTAAAGTAATGCTGCCAGAAGCACTTCCTTCAATAGTTTCAGGTATTACATTAACTGTTATCAGTGTAGTTGGTCTTTCTGCTATGGCTGGAGCTATAGGTGGAGGCGGACTTGGAGATATAGCAATTAGATATGGATATCAAATGTTTA
Organism: Clostridium homopropionicum DSM 5847; assembly: GCF_001263795.1. Taxonomy (GTDB): domain Bacteria; phylum Bacillota; class Clostridia; order Clostridiales; family Clostridiaceae; genus Clostridium_H; species Clostridium_H homopropionicum. Next base: position 136,812 of record NZ_LHUR01000005.1, on the reverse strand, counting down.
GGGAAGATGTCCTATTTGCAACAGTAATACTTCTTATTGTATTAGTACAAGTATTACAAAGCATTGGAATGATTATTTATAAGAAAGTGAATAGATAATAATTATAAGAAAAATGTGGTGCATTTTTCTTTAGTAACCAGTGACCAGTTGCCAGTAGAATTAATAAAACTGGTTACTGGGAATTGGTTACTGGTTACTAAGAATTTTACGTCGTAAAATTCTTAAAATAGTTCATTATTAAATTATTATATATAAAAACATCAAGGGGGTTTATTAAATGAAAAAAAGAATTTTATCAGCATTATTAGCAACAACATTTTTAGTAGGTTCAGTAGCTTTAACTGGCTGCGGAAGTAAGACAAGTGCACCAGAAGAAAAGAAGAAAATAGTAGTAGGTGCAACTCCTGAGCCACATGCTCAAATTTTAGAAAAAGTAAAGCCAATTCTTGAAAAGAAGGGATATACCTTAGAAATTAAAGTGTTTAATGATTATGTCATTCCAAATACTGCTGTAGAAGATGGGGAATTAGATGCAAACTTCTTCCAACACGTTCCTTATTTAGAACAATTTAATAAAGAAAAGGGAACTCATTTAACGTATACAGCTAAGATTCATTTAGAGCCAATGGGAGTATACTCTAAGAAAATTAAAGATCTAAAAGAATTAAAGAATGGAGCAACAATTGCAGTTCCTAGTGATCCAACAAACGAAGCAAGAGCACTAAGACTTTTAGAAAAACAAGGAATATTAAAATTCAAAGAAGGACAATTAATAACTAAGCTTGATATTACAGAAAATACAAAGAATATAAAAATTCAAGAACTAGAAGCAGCTCAATTACCAAGAACTTTAGCAGATGTAGATGCAGCAGTAATTAATACTAACTATGCACTACCAGCAGGTTTAAATCCGTTAAAGGATGCATTGGCAATAGAAGATAAAGATTCTCCATATTCTAACGTATTAGCTGTTAAAGAAGGAAACCAGGATAAAGCTTATATAAAAGCATTAACTGAAGCTATTACTTCACCTGAAATTAAGAAATTTATTGAAGAGCAATACAAGGGTGCTATAATTCCATCTTTCTAATAAAAATAAAAATCTCAGTTATTATAAAAAATAGCTGAGATTTTTTATTTTGCTAAAATTAAAACCATTTCTTTCTCTTAAAATAATTTATCATAAATATTATGGTTATGAGAGTGATTACCCAAAACATAATATAACCATATTTTAATCGCAGCTCGGGCATATAATCAAAATTCATACCATAAATACCTGCTAAAAAGGTAAGAGGTATAAAAATAGTAGAAAATATAGTAAGTACCTTCATAACATCGTTTGTTTTATTACTAATACTAGATAAATAAGTGTCTAGCATACCGGATAGGATATCTCTATAGGTTTCAATGATATCCATAACCTGAATAGTGTGATCATAAATATCTCTTAAATACATAAGTGTCTTATCTTCAACTATTAAATTATCTGATTTAATTAAACTTCCTAAAATTTCTCTTAATGGCCATACTGAGTTTCTTAAAAGTATCATTTCTCTCTTTAAATTATATATCTCAGGCATTATTGCTTTATCGGGATTACTCAGTAGTTTATCCTCAACTTCATCAACATTATTTCCTATGTTTTCTAAAATATCAAAATAGCTATCTATAATGGAATCTAATAAGGAGTAAGCGAGATAGTCTGTGCCTTTACTTCTTATGTTAGATTTATTTTGCTGAAGTCTTTTTCGCAAATCACCAAAAACATCTCCTTCAAATTCTTGAAAGGAAAATAGATATTTTTTGAAAATAATTAAGCTTACTTGCTCTGAATGTATTTCGCGTAACTCATCATTATAGTAGAGCATTTTAAGTACTACAAAAATATAGTTGTCATCAAAATCAACTTTAGGTCTTTGAGTAGTATTTAATACATCTTCTAATGTAAGTGGATGTATGTTGAATTTATTTCCTAATTGCTCAATTAATTTAATATCGTGGAGACCATCTACATTTAACCAAGATATAGAAGTTTCTGATGGTGAATATTCTATAGATGAAAAATCATTTAATATTTCTGTTGTAAAAGAATCTACAGTATATTTAATTAAATTTATTTTTACATCTTCACTGAGGCGTTCACCTACATGTATTAAAGTGCCTGGAGCCATACCAATTTTTTCCTTTGTACTTTTTATATGCTTTGGCATAAATTTATCACCTCATATTACATTATACCAAATTAATCCTGGAAGAGAAAATACTGAAATATATATGAAAATAGTTGACATTAGTAACAAGGATGGTATACTAACTTTTAAATATTTGTGCTACAATAACAATATTTAAAAGGAGGATTTTCAGATGAATGAATCTTATGTATATTATCAAGGACAAATAGTTGATGAGAATCAAGTTAGTATAAGTATAAGATCAAAGGCTTTTAATTATGGGCTTGCCTGTTTCGAAGGAATTAGAGCTTATTGGGATGAAGAAAGTGAGCAGTTGTATGCTTTTAGACTTAGAGATCACTATGAAAGATTGCTGCAATCCTGCAAGGCTTTATATATAAATTTACCTTACACAGTAGATGACTTAATGGAAGCGACCATACAGCTGTTAAGAAAAAACAATTATAAAACTAATACCTATATAAGACCTATAGCATATAAAGGTGCTGATAAAATAGGACCGACATTATTTGACGATGATGATAGAATATTAATTTATTGTCAACCATTAGAAAGCTACACAGGAAAAAGTGCCTTAAAGGTTGCAGTAACTTCATGGAATAGGATTGAAGACAATATGCTTCCACCAAGAGTAAAAGCTACTGCGGCATATTTAAATTCAGGGTTAGCATCCCTTGAGGTATTGAGAAGAGGATATGATGAAGCAATTTTCCTAACAAAGAGCGGTCATGTTTGCGAAGGACCAGGAGAAAATATATTTATGGTTAGAAAAGGTAAACTAATAACTCCTCCCCCTTATGACAATATATTAGAAGGAATAACTAGGGATACTGTAATGCTCCTTGCAAAAAATGAATTAGGAATTGAAGTGGTTGAAAGAAGTATTGCTAGAACAGAACTTTACGCATCAGATGAATTGTTTTTTAGTGGAACAGCTATGGAAGTTACTCCCATTGTAGAGGTTGATGATAGAGTAGTAGGAAATGGTCATCCAGGTGAAGTATGGAGTAAAATTAAGGAACTATTTAATAACCTGACAGTAGCCAAGAATCCAAAGTATTCTTATTTTTGTACTCCTATATATGAAAAAAATGAATATGAATATATCTAAAATATAAAATCATGCAGTAGAAAATAAGTACTACGCATGATTTTTTTAGAACTCAATAATTTTCAAATTGTTCTTGACTTAAAGTGCACTTTAAATAGTACACTGATTTTGTTAGGAGGTGTTTTGGTGGGTATATTTGAAATTGGTAAAATATCAAAGCTTACTGGAATGAAAATAAATAAAATGATAAGATATGCTGAACTGAGGAAACAAGGAGATAGTACAGTTACTGAAAGAAAAGAAATTATGATTGAACATCTTGAATATATTGAAGAAAAATACGAGTATTGATGGAAAACAAAAAATATGTTCAAGAAAAGATAAGAATTTATAATGAGATGGAGGAAAAGGCAAATGGAACTATGAAATTTAACAATAAAATTCTTTTAGATATAATCTCTTGTAGATTATGTATAAACTAAAAAATGATTAAAGGTGGTTATTTAGTATGACAATTACCTCTGAGAAAGATTTAATATCTCTAAAAAAAATAGGCTTTATCGTTGCAGAGGCTAGAGAAGAAATGATCAAAGCCGTTAGAGCTGGAATTACAACAAAAGAACTGGACGCTGTTGGAGAAAAAGTTCTATCTTATTATGGAGCAAAATCTGCACCAAAATATGAATATGACTTTCCGGGAATTACATGTATAAGTGTCAATGATGAAGCTGCTCATGGAATACCTGGTTCTAGAATTATTGAAGAAGGGGATTCTGTTAATATAGATGTATCAGCATTATTAGATGGATATTATGCTGATACAGGTGCAACAGTATTGGTAGAGCCTGTACCATTAATAAAAAAAGAACTTTGTCAGTGCTCATTATTTGCACTAAACAAAGCTATAGATAAGGTAAAAGCAGGTATGAAAATAAATCAAATTGGTAGGACTATATTTAATGAAGCAAAGGAAAAAGGATTTACTGTAATAAGAGATTTAACTGGTCATGGAATAGGAAAAAGGCTCCATGAAAAGCCAGATTATATCTTCAATTATTTTGATGCTAAGGATAATCAGATATTAAATAATGGTCTCGTACTGGCAATAGAAACTTTTATCTCAACCTCTGCAGAGCACATTGTGGAAGATAAAAACGGCTGGACTCTTAAAACTCCGGATAAAAGTATAGTTGCGCAGTTTGAACATACTATTGTAGTTACTAAAGATAAGCCAATCATACTAACTGCTAAAAGAAATTTCTAGAAAAATCTATATCGATAGAGATTTTTGTTTAAAGTTACCTTGAATATCTTTTACGGGGGATACAGTTACGAATGCTTTTGGATCTAAAGTATTAACAATATTTTTAAGAGCTTTAAGCTGAACCTTTTGAACAACAACGTATATAAATTTTCTTGCAGTATGTGAGTAACAACCTTCTGCGTTTAATAAAGTTACTCCTCTTCCAAGATTAATTTCTATAGCTTCAATTATTTTTTCAGGATTTTCACAAATTATTATGCATTGTCTTGAAGAAGCTACTCCCTCTTGTACAGTATCTATTGTCTTTGATCTGATAAAACTCATAATAAGTGCGTACATTACAGATTTTGGACCAAGGGTTACAGCCACGAATATATATACAATCATATCTTGAATTAAAAGTATTTTAGAAAGCTCAAGAGCTTTGAACTTATTATTAATTATCTTACCAGAGATATCAAGCCCGCCAGTAGATGCTCCAGTCATAAAAAGCAATGCCATTGCTAAACCAGAGATAACTCCAGCAAATATAGTAGAAGTAAGAGAATCACCAAGTGGATTAAAAGAAAAATTAATATTCAAAAAATCTATTAAAAATGAAGAAGAAGCAACAACTAATAAGCTTTTTAATACAAAATTTCTGCCTAAAAAGTTATATCCAAATATAAATAAAGGTATATTTAATAGCAATGTGCATATTCCAATAGGAAAATTGAATAAAACATTTAAACCAAGTGAAATACCAGTTATGCCACCAGTTCCGATTTTATTAGGTACTAGAAATACAGAAACATAAAGTGAAAATAACAAGACACCAATAATTATAAAGCCAACTTCCCTTAATGTTTTTTTCATAAAAATGCTCCTTATTAAATATATTTTATTATACCGCCTTCATAGTAGCATAAATAATTTATTTCCACAAAGCTTATTTTCTTATGTTTAAGGATGTTTTGAAGCTAAAATTGCAAAATATATAATTTGATGGTGTTTTCGAGGCTATACATTGACTATTCTCTTAAAAGGTGCATCCTTGAAATTCACTGAATAAAATCTTGCAAAAACCACTAATTTTATCAGGAGGTAAGTTAATGTATCCCTTAAAATTTGAAAATATTTATTTTCAGAAAGTTTGGGGAGGAAGAAAATTTGAAAAAATTAGAGATAATCTTCCAGAGGGCAACATAGGAGAAAGTTGGGATATTTCTTGTCATGTTAATGGGAAAAGTAAAATTTGCAATGGTATTTATAAGGGGGAAACTTTAGAAAATCTAATAAGTTTAAAAGGGGAAAAAATATTAGGAACAAAAATGATAAAAGGAGCTTTCCCGCTTCTTATTAAATTAATTGATGCAGAAGACAAATTGTCTATTCAAGTGCACCCGAAAAATCAAGATGTAAAAGTAGAAGGGGAATCAGGAAAGACTGAACTATGGTATGTTATGTATGCAGAAAAGGAAGCAAAAATAATACTGGGCTTTAAATCAGGAGTAGAAAAGAAAGAAATTAAAGAAGCGATTGAAAAAGGTCAGCTAGAAAAGTTAATAAATGAAATACCAGTTTCAACAGGACAGGTATTTTATGTGAGAAGTGGACTTATTCATGCAATTGGAGAAGGAATTATTATAGCTGAGATACAGCAAAATAGTGATACAACCTTCAGAATTTATGATTATAATAGAGGAAGAGAACTAAATACGGGTAGAGCATTAGAGGTTTTAGATGTTAAACTAGAAGGTAAAGAAAGTAAAGGTATAAAGACTTTAAAAGATGGCTATGAAAAGACATATTTATGCTTATGTAATGAATTTTCAGTAGAATTGTATGAAGTAAAGACTTGTTTTAAAGAATATAGCGATATGGAGAGATTTTATATTTTTACATGCGTACAGGGGAATGGAAAAATCAATTATATTATAGAAAATAATTTAACTGAAAGTATGAATATAAAGCTTGGTGATAGCATTTTTATACCTGCTTACTTAGGTGAATATTCTTTTCAAGGTAATATGAAATTGTTGAAGAGTTATGTTCCGGATGTTGAAAAGGTTAGAAAAGAAATTCTAAATCATGTAGAAACATAATTAATTAGAGGGAGTCAAATTTTTTCTATGAAAAATGGAATAAAGTTGAGAACCCTCTTTAAATATATTATAATAGATAAGGCGATTCAGTAGATTAAATGGAGGAAGAAATACTATGATTAGCACAAGCAGAGTAAGTTTGAGATACGGAGATAGAAAATTATTTGAAGATGTAAATATTAAATTTACCCCAGGAAATTGCTACGGACTTATTGGGGCAAATGGAGCAGGAAAATCAACTTTTTTAAAAATATTATCTGGTGAAATTGAACCTAATACTGGAGAAGTTATAGTAGAAAAAGGCAAAAGACTTGCTGTTTTAAAACAGGATCATTTCCAGTTTGATGAATATGAGGTAATGGAGACAGTTATAAGAGGCCATGTGAGATTATATGAAATAATGCAAGAAAAGGAAGAGCTATACGCTAAAGAAGATTTTACAGAAGAAGATGGCATAAAAGCTGCAGAATTAGAAGGAGAGTTTGGAGAATTAAATGGTTGGGAAGCTGAGACAGAAGCAGCTATGCTTTTAACTGGACTTGGCATTCAAGAAGAATTGCATAGAAAGCTTATGAAGGACTTGACTGCTATGGAAAAGGTAAGAGTGTTACTTGCTCAAGCTTTATTTGGAAGACCTGATGTTTTGCTTCTAGACGAGCCAACAAACCACTTAGATATAAAATCTATTACATGGCTTGAAAACTTTCTGCTAGATTTTGAAAGCACAGTTATCGTAGTATCACATGATAGGCATTTCTTGAATAAAGTTTGTACACATATTGCAGATATCGATTTTGGAAAAATTCAGCTTTATGTTGGTAACTATGATTTCTGGTATGAGTCAAGTCAACTTGCTTTAGAACTGGCAAAAAATCAAAACAAGAAAAAAGAAGAAAAAATAAAGGATTTACAAACCTTTATAGCAAGATTTAGTTCTAATGCTTCAAAGGCTAAACAAGCAACAGCCAGAAAAAAACAGCTAGAAAAGCTTACATTAGAGGATATAAAGCCTTCAACAAGAAGATATCCATTTGTTGGCTTTAAACCTGATAGAGAAGCAGGTAAAGATTTATTATATGTAAAAGAAATTACTAAAGTACTTGATGGACAAAAGCAACTGAACAATGTCAGTTTCATGGTTAACAAAGGTGATAAAATCGCTTTTATTGGAGAAAATGAAACAGCTAAAACTGTTTTGTTTAAAATAATAATGGGAGAAATTGAACCTAACAGTGGAGAATATAAATGGGGGGTAACCACATCTCAATCTTATTTTCCAAAGGATAATTCTAACTTTTTTAATGATGTAGACCTAAACTTAGTGGATTGGCTTAGACAATTTTCTGAGGAAAAATCAGAAAGCTTCTTAAGAGGATTCCTTGGAAGAATGCTATTTTCAGGAGAGGAAGCATTGAAAAAAGTAAATGTCCTATCTGGAGGAGAAAAAGTAAGATGTATGCTTTCTAAAATGATGCTAAGCGGAGCAAATGTGTTAATTTTAGATGAACCTACTAACCATTTAGATCTAGAGTCAATTACAGCTTTAAACAATGGATTAATTAATTTCCCAGGGACAATTTTATTTACCTCTCATGATCATCAATTTGTTCAGACCGTTGCAAATAGAATTATAGAAATAACTGATGAAGGAATAATAGATAAACAAATGACATATGATGAGTATTTAGAGGATAAGGGTATTAAACAATAGGAATAGAACGAAAAATATATATAATAAGCTGCGGTTGAGAAATTTATTTTCTTAACCGCATTTTTCGACAGTTGATTTTTAAATTTAAACTTGTATAATGAAGGATGAAGTGCAAAATTGCATAATACTTCTTTGATTAATATTTATTATTAATGTGTTATACAATCTATTTTTAAATCACTATTAAAAAAACTGATTTATTTTAATATTGTGTCAATTCAATAATTTCTGTTGTAATATGGTATTATAATGTAGAATGGTGTTGAACTAAGTTTTTAAGTTTTTAAGAGTTTCTAATTTTTATAATTTCCCTTTGGCTAATATCATAAAATTAATACATGCAAGTTTATTAATTTTTTGTTAAAAAAACAGCATAAAAATTAATAAATATAAAGCAAAATTAGTTAAATTTATGATATTATATACCTATGGGTAAAATTATACCCCATGTAATTGTATACATGGGATTAAACAATTTGTTTTATGGGATAATAATTAAACTATGGGTGCACATTTGTTAATATAAAAATTTAAGTATTAACAATAATAATCATTATAAATCTGTTTTAAATTTATAAGGAGTATTAATGTCCTATAGATTGATTTTGCACGACAAAATATAATATGTGCATATTTAGATTAAAGATAGGAGGATTTATATGGAACTTTTAACTTTCAAAAGAGGAGTACATCCGCCTCATGGTAAATACCTTACTGAAAATAAAGCTATTGAAGACTTGTCTCCTAATCAACTCTTAGTTTATCCAATGGCTCAACACATCGGTGCACCTGCTGAATGTTTAGTTAAAAAGGGCGACAGAGTTTTAGTTGGACAAAAAATTGGTCAGGCCAGTGGTTTTATTTCTGCTAATATTCATAGCAGTGTTTCAGGAACAGTAAAAGATGTTAAACCAGTTTTAACAGCTGGAGGAACAAAATCATTAGCAGTAATAGTAGAAAATGATGGACAGTATGAAGAAATCGAAATGCCAAAGCCAAAGCCTTACACAGAAATGTCAAAGGAAGAAATTGCAGCTATTGTAAAAGAAGCAGGGGTAGTTGGTATGGGTGGAGCTACTTTCCCAACAAATGTTAAGCTTACACCAGCACCAGATAAAAAAATTGACGCAATAATCCTAAATGGAGCAGAATGCGAACCTTATTTAACTTGTGACCACAGACTTATGCTTGAAGAAACAAACATGATAGTCGAAGGTCTACAAATAATTCTTCATATGTTCCCAGAAGCAAAGGGATATATAGGAATTGAAGATAATAAGAAAGACGCTATTCAAAAACTAAAAGAAGCAACAAAGGATATCCCTAATATAGAAGTAAAAGCATTAAAAACAAAATATCCTCAAGGTGCTGAAAAACAATTGATTTATTCAGTTATGAAAAGGGAAGTACCTTCAGGAAAGCTACCAGCAGATGTTGGATGCATTGTTCAAAACGTTAACACAGTAAGAGAAATTTATAATGCAGTTGTAAATGGAAGACCTACAATTTCTAGAGTTGTTACAGTAACTGGTGAAGCTGTAAAAGAACCAAAGAACTTTAGGGTGAGATTAGGTATGTCTTATAAAGAATTAGTTGATGCTTGTGGAGGATTTAAAGAAGATCCAGTTAAAATAATTTCAGGTGGTCCAATGATGGGTATGGCAATTTCTACATTAGATGTACCAGTTATTAAAGGATCTTCAGGAATATTATGCTTAACTGCAAAACAAGCAGTACTACCAGAAGAATCAAGCTGTATTAGATGTGGTAAATGCGTTGAAGCGTGCCCAATGTTCTTAGTTCCATCAGCAATTGATTCACTTGGAAGAAGAAAAGAATATGAAGCATTTGAAGAAGAACATGGAATGGATTGTATAGAATGTGGTTCTTGTACATTCGTATGTCCTGCAAAAAGACACTTAATTCAATCAATAAGAACTTCAAAGAAAACAGTTCTTGCAAATAAGAGAAAAAAGTAAATAAGGAGTGAATAACAATGGCTGAAATGTTTACAGTATCATCATCTCCTCATATTCGTGACAATAATTCTGTTCAATCAATTATGAGAGATGTTATTATTGCTTTATTACCAGCTACTGCAGCGGGAATATATTTCTTCGGAATGCCAGCAGTTTTAGTAATTCTTACAGCAGTTATTGCATGTGTTGCTTCAGAATGGGCATGGTGTAAGATTACTAAAGGAGCAAATACAACTAAAGATTTAAGCGCAGTTGTAACAGGAATATTATTAGCATTTAACGTACCACCATCATTACCTTTATGGATGGTAGTAGTAGGTTCAGTATTTACAATGATAGTTGTAAAAGCATTATTTGGAGGAATTGGGCAAAATATAGTTAACCCTGCATTAGCAGGAAGAGCATTTTTGCTTGCTTCTTATCCAGTTGCAATGACTACTTGGACTACTCCAGGTGTAGATGCCGCATCATCTGCAACTCCTCTTGCTATATTGAAGGGAGTTGAAGCAGGTGGAGCTCAATTACCAAGTCTTGGACAAGCATTTATTGGACAAGTAGGTGGATGTATTGGGGAAACTTCTGCATTAGCATTATTAATTGGATTTGCTTATCTTCTATATAGAAGAATAATTACTTGGCATATACCAGTAGTATATATTGGTACAGTTTTAGTATTAGGAATGATTTCAGGAAGAAGTGCACTTGGTGGAATATTTGAAATAATGGCCGGTGGATTAATGCTTGGAGCAATATTCATGGCTACAGATTATACAACTTCACCTATGAATAAAAAAGGACAAATTGTTTTTGCATTAGGTTGTGGTATTTTAACAATGGTTATTCGTCAATTTGGTGGATATCCAGAAGGTGTATCCTATTCAATTCTTATAATGAATTTATTTGTACCTCTAATAGATAAATTTGTAAAACAAAGAGTATTTGGAACTGGGGAGGTGAAGTAGATGGAAAACCAAACTTCTAATAAAGAGATAATAGCTTTAGGTATAAGACTATTAATAATAACTGCAATTGCTGCTCTTATTTTAGGTTGGGCGCATAAAATTACTCTTGATCCAATAAAACAACAAAATATCAAAACAAACAACGAAGCAATGAAAGAAGTTTTACCATCTGCAGAAAGCTTTCAAAAGATAGCATCAAAAACCCCTGAAGCTGGAGAAAAATTAGAACTTGAGTTAAAAGCTGACAGTGCAGTTTCAGAAGTAAATAAAGCAGTAAAGGGAAGCGACACAGTTGGATATACAGTTAAGATATCAACTAAAGGTTATGGTGGTCTAATTGAAATGGTGGTTGGAATTTCTAAAGAAGGAAAAGTTGAAGGAATAAAAATTCTTAACCATAGCGAAACTCCAGGTCTTGGAGCAAAAGCACCTGAACCAGAATTCTCAGGTCAATTTAAAGGTAAACCAACAGACAAACCTTTAGTGGTTGTAAAAACCGCTCCATCAGGAGATAACCAAATTCAAGCAATCACAGGATCTACTATAACTTCTAATGCGGTAACAAAAGGTGTTAATGATGCAGTAGACTTCTTTAAGACTGAACTAAAAGGAGGTCAAAAATAATGAATGTTGCATTTGAAAGAATAAAAAATGGTATTTTTAACGAAAACGTAATATTTGTTCAGGTTCTTGCTATGTGTCCAACACTAGCAGTAACCTCTAGTGCTCAAAATGGTATAGGAATGGGACTTGCTTCCACAGTAGTTCTTATAGGAGCAAACTTAGTTATATCATTATTAAGAAATGTAATACCAGATAAAGTGCGTATACCTGCTTTTATAGTTGTTATTGCCGGCTTTGTTACACTACTTCAATTTTTGCTTGCAGGTTTCGTTCCAGCTTTAAATAAATCACTTGGTATATTTATACCACTTATAGTTGTTAACTGCGTTATTTTAGGACGTGCTGAAGCATATGCTTCAAAGAATGGCCCAATATCTTCTATTTTTGATGGACTTGGACAAGGTCTTGGATTTACTGTAGCCTTAGGAATTATAGGTATGGTAAGAGAATTACTAGGAACAGGAAAAGTATTTGGAGCTCAACTTGTGCCAAAGGCAGTTGACCCAGCACTTATATTCATTCTTGCTCCAGGAGCTTTCATTACTCTAGGAATAATGATGGCTATAATGAATCAGAGAAAACTTAAAAAAAGTTCAAAATAGAAGATAGGAAAGAAGGGTGAATAGATAATGAAAATTTTTACATTGATAATTTCTGCTTTGTTAGTACAAAACATGGTATTATCTAGGTTCCTTGGTATCTGTGCTTTCCTTGGAGTTTCTAAGAAGATTGAGACAGCTAAAGGAATGGGTGCAGCAGTTACCTTTGTTATGGGACTTGCATCATTAATATCATATATAGTATATAGTTTTATACTTGTGCCATTACACATTGAATATATGTATACAATAGCATTTATTTTAGTTATTGCTGCACTAGTTCAATTCGTTGAAATGGTTCTTAAAAAGACAATGCCAGACCTATACAAAGCTCTAGGAATTTACTTGCCACTTATTACTACAAACTGTGCTATCCTTGGTGCAGTTATCATAAACATGAATGAAAAATTTAATTTGTTTGAGTCATTAGTATTCGGTATTGTTTCTGGTCTTGGATGGATGCTTGCAATTATTATACTTGCAGGACTTAGAGAAAGAATGGAAGCAAACGATAAAATGCCAGAAGCAGTAAAAGGATTACCAGCTTCATTAATCACAGCAGGATTAATGGCTATAGCATTCCTTGGCTTCTCAGGCCTAGTATAAGGAGGAAATTCAAATGACTGATATATTATATCCTGTACTTAGCTTAGGTGGTCTTGGACTTTTATTCGGGTTAGTTTTAGGTTTTGCATCTAAAAAATTCGCAGTACCAGTTGATCCTAAAGTGCCTCTAATTAGAGAATGCCTTCCAGGAGCAAATTGTGGTGGATGTGGATTTGCAGGATGTGATGCTTATGCTGAAGCAGTAGCAAGTGGTGCAGCTGCACCAAACTGTTGTCCAATTGGAGGAGCACCTGTAGCTGCAAAAATTGGTGAAGTTTTAGGTGTTACTGTTGATAGCTCTGAGCCTAAAGTTGCTTATGTAAAATGCCAAGGTACTTGCGAAAAAGCTAAAGACAAGTATGAATATTATGGATTAAAGGATTGTCAAGAAGCAATGAACGTTCCAGGAACAGGAGCTAAGGCTTGTGAATTTGGATGTTTAGGATATGGAAGCTGTGTTAAAGCATGTGCTTTCAATGCTATTGACATAGTAGATGGAATTGCAAAAGTTAATAAAGAAAACTGTGTTGCTTGTGGTGCATGTGTAAAAGCTTGTCCTAAATCTATTATTGAATTAGTACCAGAGAAACAAAAGGTATTTGTAACTTGTAACTCTAAGGCTAAAGGACTTGATGTTAAAAATGTATGTTCTGTTGGATGTATTGCTTGTAGCTTATGTGTAAAAGCGTGTCCAAAGGAAGCAATCACTATGGTAAACAATCTTTCTGTTATTGATTACAGTAAGTGTGTAAATTGTGGACTTTGCGAACAAAAATGTCCAACTAAGGCAATTCTTAATTTTAGACAACCTGTAAAACCAAAGGTTCAAGTTGAAGAAGCAAAATAATTAATATTAACGAAGGTTCTCAATTTTGTTTAATTAACAAAATTGAGAGCCTTTTTTAATATTTAATATTTATTCTTTAATATTTTATATTTATTAATTTTTATTGTAGTACAGTATCAAATTTGATATAATTTTGTCGGTGGGTTTATTTACTAGATTTAAGTGTATGGATTTTGGGAGTTGGTTAAATGGTTTTTTCTGAAAAGAAGCATAATATTAAATTTATAGGTATATTTATTCTATTAACATTATTGGGGATTATGGGAAATTATCTTGAAATTAAGTTATTAAAAGGTCTTGACTTTATTTTTGGAAGTATTTTTGTATTACTAATATCATATTTTTATGGACTAAGATGGTCTTTTTTTGCTTCACTAATTGTAAGTAGTTATACATATTACTTATGGAATCATCCTTTTGGAGTTATTTTATATACATTAGAAATAGTATTTATTGCAGTTATTCAAAAGAGAAAGATAGGAAATATCATTTTATTAGATAGTGTTTTTTGGATTTTAATTGGCATGCCATTAACTATATTAATTTATAATAAAGTGTTAAATTTAAATACATATGATTCATATATTATAGCTTTAAATAAGGGCGTAAATGGAATATTGAACGTATTTTTAGCGAACCTGTTACTCATGTTTATAAAAATAAGAAATTATTATGCAAACAATAAAAGAAGTATTACTTTACCATTGAATCAAATTTTATTTACATTGTTCTTAGGTACAGTAATTATGTCAGATTTGTTTATAAGTATTTATAATAATGGTTTAGATAATGAAAGACTTAGGAGTTTAAGCATTATTTTGATTTCCATAATAAGCACTTTATTAATAGCTACATTATTTTCAAAGGTAATAACTTATCCAATAAGAAAGCTAGCCAAGGAAACAACACGTTTACCATCAAAAATCTTAAATGAAGATTCTATAGAATGGCCTAGAAGTATAATTAAAGAGATCGATACCTTAATAATGAATTTTAAATCTACTTCTAAAATTTTAAAAGAAAACTTTAAGGAAATTCAGAATGCTAATGATGAACTAGAATACCTAGCAAATCATGACTTTCTTACAAGACTTCCAAATAGGTTTAAGTTTAATAGAGAATTAAATGATGCCTTATTAAAATCTGAGGAAGACGGATCAGAGCTAGCGGTTCTATTCTTAGATTTAGACAGATTTAAGCTTATTAATGATACTTTTGGACATGATATTGGAGATAAATTATTATTAGAGATTTCAAATAGATTAGTAAGTATTTTAAGAAAAGATGATGTTGTATGCCGAATAGGAGGAGATGAGTTTAATATTCTTCTTTCTAATATTAAAAATAGAGAACAGGTTTCAAAAATGGCAGAAGCTATAGTGAATCTATTTAAAGAAACTTACATAATAGATGGACAAGAATTTAGTATAAGTACTAGTATAGGGATTGCAATTTCTATATTTGATGGAAAAGATTTAGACTTGTTACTTAAAAAGGCCGATATTGCAATGTATAAGGCCAAAGAGAAGGGAAAAAATAATTTCCTATTCTATCAAAAAGAAATGAATATGCATTCTGTTGAAAGATTTAAACTGGAAAATAGATTAAGAAAAGCTTTAGAACAGGAAGAATTTATATTGTATTATCAGCCAAGAGTAGATGCTAATTCTGATAAAATAATTGCAGTAGAGGCACTTATTCGATGGAATAATCCTGAGTTAGGAATGGTTTCACCTGCTGAATTTATTCCGCTGGCAGAGGAATCTGGTCTTATAGTTCCTATTGGAGAGTGGGTACTTAGAACAGCTTGCATGCAAAACAAACAATGGCAAGATGCAGGACATAAACCTATTAGAGTGTCAGTTAACTTATCTGCTATGCAGTTTATCCAACAAGATTTAGTGGACAAAATTGGAGCTATTTTAGATGAGAGTGGATTATCATCTGAGTGGCTAGAATTAGAAATAACTGAAGGTATAATTATAAAAGATTTAAAAGGCACTATGGAAACTCTTGGAAAATTAAAAGAGATGGGTGTTCATGTATCCTTAGATGATTTTGGAACAGGATTTTCATCATTAAATTATTTGAAAAACTTTAAGATTGATACGCTGAAAATAGATGCTTCCTTTGTAAGAGATATTAGTGATGATAAAAAAAATACAGCAATTGTTAATACTATTATTATGTTAGGAAAAAATCTTGACTTAAATGTTACAGCAGAAGGAGTTGAAACAGAAACTCAATTAGAGTTTTTAAAGAACAAAGGTTGTAATGAAATTCAAGGATTCTTATATAGTAAACCAGTGCCACCGGAAGAATGTGAAAAGCTAATTTATGGTGAGAAAATTTTATTTGCTATGTAAAGTCTCTAATACACAGATAATAGATGGTATTTACAATAAATTTATTGTATATTAAACTGTTAATAAAGAAATTGATAAATAATACAATGATACTTAAAAAATGGAGGTTTACTTATGAATCATTCTTGGAAGACATTTGCAATAAAGTTTGTTTTGTATTGTGTAATCGGGTTTGCAGTATTAGGAATAGTAGAAGGTAGTTCATTTTCACGAGTAATTTTATTTGCTGTAATAGCTACAGTAATAAATTATTTCATGGGAGATATTTATATCTATAATCAATATGGAAGTATAATAACCTCAATTTTAGAAGGTTTTATGGCTTCTTTAACTGTTTATTTAATGAATGCGCTTTTAGTTGTAGAGAATTTTCAATTCTCTTCATTAGTTGGAATAGGAGTAATAACAGCTGTTGCGGAATACTTCTTTCACTCATTCTTTTCAAAGAACATAATAGATTAATATAGTTAGAGGATTTAGAGTTAAGCTATGTTTTAAGGAGTAAAATTATTATATATTCCTTAAAACATAGCTATTTATTTTTTGATTTTCCGAGTAGTTATTCTTAATATTAAACTGCTTATTAATATAATTAATAAAATAAGAAGTGCACAGTGAAAAAAGAAATCTTGAGGTAATATATTTATCACTGGGTCTTCATTTGGGTCAAAGAGCCAATAATCATTTCTGAAAAATAGCTTATGAAAAAAAGTAAAGCTGGAGTCAAAATTAATTATAAATGGTATTAGAATCGTTATTGGAATCACAAGTAAAAGAATTGAAGCGTGTCTTAATAGAAGTATAAAATTTCGATTAAATAAAAGACATAAAATTATTACTGCTAACGAGCAAATTAGGATCACATCTAAAGCTTTATAAATTATCTTAACTTCATAAAAATGAATTTTACCTTTATCAGAGAAGGGTAAGCTAGGTAGATTAAATTCAACTTCATTTCCTGAATTAAGGTAATTAATTACGTAGTTATAGTTTTCTTTTATTTTAGATTCGCTTAAGCCAGAGAATTCTTCAATATTAGAATTTTCAATTTCAAAATAGTATAGAGGCTTAAAATTAAAAGTAAATTTTACAGCAAGTATAAAAATCAATAAAATCACTGCAATAACAAAGATAAGCTTAAGCATTTTATTAAGAATGTTATTCATTATATTTCCTCCAAAGATGTTAATTTTTATATATACGATTGTATATATCCTATAATATATTAAAAGTAACAAAAAAAGCTACAATAAATTAATAATATTATTGTAGAAAAAGATAAATTAAAAAAATTGAAAGCCTATGAAGGTAAGAGTATAATTAATTCTAGGATTTAATTGGGAATCTTTAAAGTAGGAGGAGACCAATGATAATAAAATTATCTGTAAACGTTTTGAGTATAATAGTTTTTAGTTTAATAATTGTATGGTATTTTAGTAGATATTCAATATACAATAGGTTAATACTTAACTGTAAAAGAATAATTGAATATTATAGAGACATATTAATATTAATAAAAAATTCAAATCTAAAAGAACTTAGATATTATAGAATAATGGCAGAGAATCTCACAGATATGATATCCTCTCATAAGCCAGATGGAGAATATATATATGTCTCTCCTTTTATCA
Source organism: Clostridium homopropionicum DSM 5847 (assembly GCF_001263795.1). Lineage (GTDB taxonomy): Bacteria > Bacillota > Clostridia > Clostridiales > Clostridiaceae > Clostridium_H > Clostridium_H homopropionicum. Next base: position 118,893 of record NZ_LHUR01000005.1, on the reverse strand, counting down.
ATGAAATTTTAGGATATACTCAAATAGAAATGATAGGGACTAGTCCTTATGACTATATACATCCAAAGGATATAGAAGCTGTAATGAAGTGGCATATGAATACTCTTCACAATGAAAATGTATATAAGATGGAATATAGAATGAAAAGAAAAGATGGTATGTATGTTTGGGTTGAAACCTCTATGAAAAGAATTTTAGATAACAATAATTTTGTCAAAGAGTTAATAGCAGTAACTCGAGATATATCAAAGAATAAGGAAATTCAAAAGGAAGTTTTTATGTCAAATGCTAGGTTTAGTACCTTGATAAATTCTATGGAAGATGTGGTATTTACTATTGATAAAGAATTGAGCTATTCTGGAGTATTTGGAAAATGGTATACTAAGATAGGGTTAAAAGAAGAAGATATTGTTGGCAAAAAAATAAGAGAGGTTTTTCCAGATCAAAATCACAGGATACATGAGGAATCAGCCATTAAAGCTTTGAAAGGAGAGCATGTAGTATATAATTGGTCATTAATAGCAAATAATAAGTATCTATTTTATCAAATATCCTTATCACCAATGGAGAATTCAAAAGGAGAAATAATTGGGGTAGTAGCAATTGGAAGAGATATTACTAAAGAAGTTATAATTGAAAATGAATTGAAGATTTCTAATGAAAAATTAAAAAGATTATCATTTTTAGATGGATTAACAAATATTCCTAATAGAAGATATTTTGATGAATATATGTCAATAAAGTGGCAAAATGCTTCTGGTACATCAATAGATTTTTCTATGATTATGATAGATGTAGATTATTTTAAAGCATTCAACGATACATATGGTCATATCAAGGGAGATGAATGTTTAAAAATTATTTCTAAGGAAATACGAAAATGTTTAAGAAAACCAGGAGATTTAATTTGTAGGTATGGAGGAGAAGAATTTGCAATAGTTCTTCCAGAGACTAGTACAAAGGATGCTGAAATAGTAGCTCATAGAATTCGTTCAAAGGTTGAAGATTTAAAAATTTTAAATAGTAATTCACCTATTAATCCATATATAACTGTAAGTATCGGTTTTGCAACTTTGAAACCTAACAAAGATACACTATATAAAACTTTAATAAGTAATGCTGATAGAGCCTTATATAAAGCAAAAGAAAAGGGAAGAAATAGGATAGAGATATTTTGCGAATAATTTAATTAAAAGACTATGAGGTGAATGGCAATGGACAAACTCTTAATTGTTGAAGATGAAGAAAAAGTATCAGAGGTGCTAAAGGCTTATTTAATAAGAGAAGGATACGAAGTTTATTGTACTACAAGGGGACTTGAGGCTATAGCTTTATTTAAAGCTATAGATTTTAAGCTTATAATTCTTGATTTAATGTTACCAGATATATCTGGAGAGGAGGTATGTAAAATAATACGAAAAACCTCTTCTGTACATATATTTATGTTAACAGCAAAAGGAAGTCTAGATAATAGAATAGAAGGACTAAACATTGGAGCAGATGAATATTTGGTTAAACCCTTTAGTCCACGAGAGTTAACAGCTAGGGTTAATGCTTTATTTAGAAGATTGAATTTGGATAAGGATTTGGATAAAGAGGAATTTGCATTTAATGATGGAGAACTTATTGTAGATTATAATAGAAGGGTTGTTAAATTGCATGGAGAAGAGATACCCTTTACACCAAACGAATTTGATATATTATACACTTTAATAATAAATAAGGGAAGAGTTTTAACTAGGGAACAACTTATATATAAAGTATTTGGAGAAGATTTTGATGGATTTGACAGAACTATTGATGTTCATATAAAAAATATCAGAAAAAAGATAGAAAGTGACACAAGAAACCCAAAATATATTATAACTGTCACAAAGGTAGGTTATAAGTTTGGCGGTGAAAACAAATGCAAACAATTAGAAGAAAAATAAGTATATTTTTTATTCTATGTTCTATCTGTGCAATATTACTTTGCACATTATTCGTTAACTTAACAATAAATAATAAATTTAATGAATATATGATAAATACTCAAAATAAAAGATATGAAAGAATTATATCTTTTCTCCAAGAAACCTATAAAAGAGAGGGTAAATGGACTGAGAACTCGGGGGTTGAATTAATCCATGAAGCATATATGAGCAATTACTGCTTAACGCTTTTAGATAATAATAAAAAAGTCATTTGGGGAATGGACCCAAATGACATAAGGAATAATTTACATTTTAAGAATATGAATGTGAAGGAAGCGGGAATCTATAACAGTAAGACCTTTGAAATTAAGGTTGGAGATAAGATAGCTGGATATGTGGATATTGGTCAATATTCATCTGTTTTATTAACTGAAGATGATGTAAACTTTAAAATATCTGTTATTAAAAGTATAATTGCAAGTGGTTTGGTAACTCTAGCAATAATAATAATTATTAGTCTATATATTTCTAAACAATTAGCTGCTCCTATTAAAGATGTGGCAAATATGTCTATGAATTTATCCGAGGGTAGATTTGATACAAAATCAACAATAAAAAGTGATATTAAAGAATTGGAAAATTTGAGAAAAAGCATTAATGTACTTGCAGAAAAGCTAAAAAATCAGGATATAATAAGAAGGAGGCTAGTGTCGGATATCTCCCATGAGATAAGAACACCTTTAAATATATTGCAAAATAATATAGAAGCTATGATTGATGGGGTTTTCCCTGTAACGAACGAAAGATTAAATTATTTAAATGAAGAAGTAGTAAGGTTTGGTAAGCTGCTAAACAACTTAAATCTTTTAAAAGAATTTGAAGAGGAGAGTATAAAGTTAAACTTCGAAAAAATATCTTTAAAGGACTTAATTGAAGATATATATAATGACTTTTATATGGCAGCTGAAAATAAGGGAATTGACTTAATCTTAAAGCTAGACAACTATAGTGAATATTACATAACTGGAGATAAAGATAAGCTAAAACAAGTGTTTATTAATTTAATATCTAATGCTATTAAATTTACTGAAAAAGGTAAAAATATTTGTATAAGTCTAAAATATGAAAGAGACAAGGTGATTGCAGAAGTTAAAGATAATGGTATCGGCATTAAAGAAGAAGACCTGCCATTTATTTTCGAAAGGCTTTATAGGGGAGATAAAAGTAGACATGAAACTCAAGGCAATGGTATAGGGCTTACTATAGTAAAGAACATATTACAGCTTCATTTAGCTAATATTGAAGTAGTAAGTAAGGAAGGAAAGGGAACCAGCTTTAAGATATACTTTAATATTTATAAATAAAGAAACAATTATAATTTCATTAAAGATTATGCTAAAAGAGCTTTAGTAAAAGTTTACTAAAGCTCTTTTGTTATATCTAATTAAGGTATTTTTGTCTTATAGATGATAAATCTATGGTTTTAATGTCTTTAACTATCTCAACTATTCCTAATAAATTATCATCCTTTACAATTCCATAGCTTCCTGGCTTTCTTGGATTTAATATTAATTCATTGATACCTTTTTTTCCTGAAAAGGTTGTAATAGTATCTCCAGTTGACAAATCTAGAACTTCAAATTTACCTTCTGCATTATCAAAGGAATTTAAATCAAAATTTACCTTTGTTTTGAGACTTGTTCCCGTTACAATAATTAATGGTTTAAATTCATAACCAATACCTTTAAATACTGAGTTATAATATTTTTCGCTTGGAGAGGCTTTATTTATTAAGGTTTCTGTTGGAACCTTTGTAATATCGCTTCCATAAATACTTTCTTGTGTAGAAGCTCCAGAATCAGAACTTTCATCTAAAGGTACCGCACAGCAGCTTGGGCCATTACTAGCAGGAGGTAAAGAAGAATCTGCTTTTGAAGTATCGACAGAGTCAAGCTTATCTACTACTTTTATAACTCCTCTTATCATTCCCATCCAGCAGCTAAAATTTATATCTTTATCACCTGGTGTGAATTCAATAATGTTTTCACCTTTATTCAGTTTTTTTTCAAGATTAAGAGATTGAGCTACAATAGCATTATTACAGGAGTTTAATTCTTTTCCGTCAATTATCCATTTAACGGGGATTCCCTTTTGAACGTAAAAAGCATTAGGTGTATAACCATTATTATCAGCAGTCATGTTTATTATTTGGATCCCTTCTTTTAATGTAGCCTTAGAAACATTCGCACTTGAAGAATTATTAGAAGCTTTACCTAATAAGTCCTTTGAAGTACTAGCCAATGCTGTTAACGGATTTATATTTATTCCAGCTAATGCAAGGCCTCTATTTTCCATAATTAGACCAAGAACAATAATAAGAACTCCGCTAAATTTAAGAATTTTTTGTGTGTAACCTTTGCTGAGTAATCCTGATACTGCACCGAAAGTAAGCATTAAGGGTATTGTTCCAACTGAAAACATAAACATGGATAAGGCACCTTTAAAAGCACTGCCTGTACCAAGGGCAAAAAGCTGCATAGTTTGAAGAGGTCCGCAAGGCATTAGACCATTTAAAACTCCTACAAAAAAAGGTGAACCAGATTTATTTTTGATTTTACAAGCTGAAATTGGAAGTTTAATACTAAGCTTTCTTAAAGCACTAAAACCAGCCATATTAAAGCCCATAATAATCATAAATATTCCAGCAAACATTTGAAGAGCTGCCTTTGCGGTAATTGAGAGATAAAAAACTGAACCAAGAGCACCAATTATACCGCCTAGGATAGTATAGGATACAACTCTTCCTAAGTTATATAAAATTGATGGTATTAGGGCTTCAAATTTACTGTTACTTTCTTTTGATAGACTTTGAGAAAGCATTATTCCACCGCACATTCCCACACAGTGTAGAGAGGTGAGAACCCCTACTACAAAAAGAATTGCATATGATGCATTAGTGAGTTTTGCCTCCATATCGAAGCCACTGGTTTTCATTCCAAGAAGTACTACTGCAGCTACTATTATAAGTATGCCCATAATTTTATAGTCATTAGAATTTTCAGTACTGTAACCAGCATTATTAATGGCAGATTTAATATTTTCTAATGTACATTTTTCAGAGTCCAATTCAATCTCTGCACACTGCTTGTTATAACTAGCTTTTACACTTATAATTCCAGACAAGTTTTTAATAGCCTTTTCAACTCGATTTTCACATGAGGAGCAAGTCATATTATACACTTTTAATCTTATTTTTTTAATTTTCATAAATTTCCTCCTACTTAAACTTAAAAGAACATTAAATTAATTATATGTAGAGTATATGATATAGATATGTGGATTTTATGAAGATTTAGATTTGAAAATTATTTTTCATGAAAAAAATATCCTAAGATAGAATTTAACTTAGGATATTTAGAGTTAACTAGATTTTAAATTTTTTTACTAATACTACAAGCTTATCAGATAGGGCGGATTGTACCTGAATGGATTTTGAAATCTCTTCCATAGCAACTGTAGTTTCTTCTATACTGCTTAATATTTCTTCTGTGCTGGCAGAGGATTCTTCAGCAGTAGCTGATACATTTTGAATTGCTTGACTTACTTCCCCAATAGTATTTAACATAGTTGATGAGGAGGATGCAATATTTTCAGATATACTATTTACGAATTGGGCATCTTTTTCATATTGTACTCCAGTATTTATTAATAAATCATAATCAGATTTTACATTAGTAGTTAAGTAATTTAACATATCTCGAGCATTTTCTGAAAGCTGCTTGAAAGCCTCTTCTATTTCAGTAATTACACTTTGTATTTCAGAAACTGCACCAGAAGACTCTTCAGCTAATTTTCTAACTTCATCAGCTACAACGGCAAAGCCTTTTCCTTGTTCTCCAGCTCTTGCAGCCTCTATTGCAGCATTTAGAGCTAAAAGATTTGTTTGCTCAGCTATAGATGCTATTGTTTCGGACATAACTCTTACTTGACTAACTACTTTTCCTGTTTCAATTGCTTTTTCTATATTAGCTTCCTTTTCCTCATGTATTGCCGCAGAAGTTTTACTTGAGTTAGAACCTTGCTCTTTAATTTGAGCAGCTCTGGTTTTTATTTCATTTGAGGAAGTAGCACTGTTACCTGCCATATTAGAAAGCTCATTTGAAGAAGTAGAAATTTCTTCTGTAGAGGCTGTAATTTCTGCTATAGTTGAAGAAAGGTCTTCCGAAGCTTTGGAAATTTGTTTTGTAGATTCATTTATTAATTCCATTTTGGAGGTGATTTCTTCAACGGTAGCAGATACTTCTTCGCTAGTGGAACTCAATTCTCCAGTGCTAGAGATTATTTCTGAAATTAGGTGCCTTATGTTATCAGTAGATTTATTAAGAGCCGATGCTAATAAACCTATTTCATCCTTAGATTGAAGATCAAATTTTTGAGTAAAATCTCCTTCGCCCAGTTTTTCAGCATAAACTAAAGCCTTATTAATTTGTTTTTTAATTAAAGTAGATATAATAATTCCAAATAAAAGTGAGAGTATAAAACTGACAAATAGAGTTATAGTAATAAGATTTTTTGTACTTGTATATGTATTATTGTTATTTACATTTGTTTGAGCTGAAAGCTGTTCATGGGTTGTAATTATAGCGTTTATTGAATTAGTAAGCTTAGCTCTTGCATCAGCAACCTTATTACTTAGAATTAATGCTTCGTCAAATTTCCCTTCCTTTGACAAGGCCAGTATATTATCAGTTTGCTTACGGAATTCAGCTAAATTTGTTTTTACTTCAGCAAAAGGATCTGTTTGATCACCTGAACCCATATCTTTTGCTTCAAGGGATTTTAAAATTTCATCATTTGTGGTTCTTAGTGCTTTAATTGCATTTTCTGTTTCAGAAGTCTTATTGGCATTTTTACTATTAATTAATTCAAGTACATCTAATCTTATTTGTAAAGTATTAGTATTTACTTTTTGAAGTCCAACTAAAGTTGATAAACCCATGTTGTATAGTGCATTAGAATTTGTATTGATTTTTGACATTCCATAAATTCCAAAGGCACCCATACAAGCAATGAAAATTGAACTAATAATAAATGCAGAAATAAGTTTTTGAGATATTTTTAGATTGTGAAACCACTTCATTGAATTAGACCTCCTTTAATTTTGATAATATTTAATAATGTTATATAATTTCCAAAAACCGTACTAATTTTATTTATTACTAAAATTATACTATAAAAAAATTGATTGTTAAAGTCGAAAAAAACTTTGTGTCTTTTAAGCTAAATTTAATATATAATATTTATAATGTATATATAGTCATAGGATGGCTTAAAAATACATTGAAAAATAAGGAGATAAAAGAATGGACATTTTAATAAAGTTTATAAACGTGATACTGCATATTGATACATATTTAAATTTAATAGTGCAACAATATGGAGTATTAACCTATGCTGTTTTATTTTTGATTATATTCTTAGAAACAGGACTAGTAATTACACCATTTTTGCCAGGAGATTCGATGTTGTTTGCCGCAGGAGCATTAGCGGCAATAAGCTCACTAAATATAGCTACCTTATTAATTATTATTTTTTTAGCAGCATTTCTTGGAGATACAGCAAATTATCATATAGGTAAAAAAATTGGAGTAAAGATATTAGAGAGAGAGCATACGAGATTTATTAATAAGGAACATTTAATAGAAGCTCAAAACTTTTATAAAAAACATGGATCAATGACTATAGTTATAGCAAGATTTATTCCTATTATAAGAACCTTTGCACCATTCGTAGCTGGAATTGGGAAAATGAAATATAAGAAATTTATTTCCTACAATATGGTTGGCGGAGCATTATGGGTAACATTATTTTTAAGTGGCGGTTATTTCTTTGGAAATTTACCTTTCATTAAAGAAAATTTTTCTTATGTATTGATTGCTATAATATTAATTTCTCTAATGCCTGGAGTTATAGTTTTTATAAATGAAAAGAGAAATGGTAGAGGTAATGAAGCGTTTTAGATAAGTACAATTATTTTTGTTTAATAGTAGTCATAAAAAGGCATGGTTTATCAAGAAAGCTTCTTGTCAAGCCATGCCTTAAATATTTCATTATTTATTAATAAAAATCCTTATTTTTAAGCATTAGAAGCAGAAATAGCTTCATTAGCATCTCTAGTCATTCTCTTAATATCAGATGCTTGTAAATAAATATTAGCTGCCTTAACATTCTCCTCAACCTGATGGATCTTTCTTGCACCACATAATACGTTGATATTATTGCTTTGAAGCATTGTCCATTTAATAACAAGGTTTCCTAAGGTGCAGTTGTACTTTTCAGTTAAATCAGTCCATTTTGAAAGCATTTCAATTGCAAGCTTTCTGTTTTCAGGAAGCCACCATTTCTTATTTTCTCTTACCTCACCGGGTTTTATTTCATAATCTGCTTTTATTTTTCCAGTTAAAAGTCCCTGCTCAATAGGAGAATAGGTTTGTAGAGTTATACCATTTTTTTCGCAAAAAGGCAATAGTTCTTTTTCAATCCTTCTATCAAGAATACTATATTTTTCTTGTATAACATCTAGCTGGCCGTATTTTACGTATTCTTTTAAGTTGTCAAGTGAAACGTTAGATGTACCGATGGCACGAATTTTACCCTCTTTTTTCATTTTCATTAACTCATTCATTGTATCTTCAATAGGCACAAATACTGGAGCGGCACTTTGCCAATGGGTATAATAAACATCTATATAATCAGTGTCCAAACGTTTTAAGCTGTACTCTAAATCTCTTCTTATGCCTTCAGGGGATAAGTCACGATAAACCTCATGGCCATCTCTAGTAAAGTGTTTTGAACCTTTTTTATTATACCATTGTAAACCGCATTTGGTTGAAAGGATTGCTTTATCTCTTTTGCCCTTTAATGCTTTACCTACAATCTCTTCACTGTGACCAAATCCGTATACAGGGGCTGTATCAATCCAGTTAACACCATATTCTAATGATTTGTGGATTGCTTTAATCGACATTTCGTCATCATTTTCTCCCCACCAGGATCCACCACCTATTGCCCATGAACCCATTGATAATACAGATGCATCTAATTGAGATTTTCCAATCTTACGTGTTTCCATTTGAATTCCATCCTTCCATAACAGAATACTTTAACAAGATTATGTATTTTCATATTATTATACAACCTGTTTGTTAAATATACAAATTATACAATACTGCACTAGTAATTTTATAACTAGTGCAGCTTAGTATTATCAATATTCAAAAGAAAGTTCACGATGTTTTCAGCAATGTATGGGTTGCTGTATGATTTTTGAGAGCTTTTAATTTTATTTAATTTTTCACCATTATTTGAGATTAGGCTATTTATAATATTTTTAATTTCATTTACATCAGTGCATACTACTCCAAGATTATATTTTTCAGCATATTCAGGATTTTCTTTTTCTTGACCAGGTAGGGCTCCAGTAATGATTAAAGGGACATTACATGCAATAGCTTCCATCATAACATTTGGGCTTCCTCTAGTAAAAGCAATATCAGAAGCTTGCATTAGATCCTGTATATTTCTTGTAAAACCATAAATTTCTACCCTGTCCCCATATTTTTCTGCTAAGGTTTCTTGAAGCTTTATTTTCAGTGATGTATTTCTTCCTGCAACAATTTTTACCGTACTGTTAAAGTTATCAAGAAGAGTTTCAGCAATTCTATGCATATTTCCCACACCTTCACCTCCACTCATTATTAAACAATTCAAAGGCTTATATGTATTGTAATATTTATTATCAATATCATTTATATTAGGACTATAAAATCTTGATCGTACTGGAAAACCTAGAATTTCTACGTTCTTGTCTGGAATACCAAAATCAATGCATCTTTCTTTAGCTTCTTTGGTTGGACTTATAATGAAACTATCTCTAGGGTCAACCCATAATGGAGATATACTTACTAAATCAGCAATAAGTGTAACCACAGGTATTTTAATATGATACTTTTCAAGTATATTTAAAATAGACCCATTAAAATTAGGATGTATAGTCAATATTAAATCTGGTTTTACTTTATTTAAAAGCTCTAAAAAGTTATTTCTAATTTTCAATTCGATAATTTCATTAATAAGTGATGGCTTTGCAACCGATATATCCCATATTAGCTCCCATAAGCTTTCTGCCTTTCTAGTAATAGGTCCATAGGCTTTACCCACTTTTAATAGTGTGTTTCCGCCTAAAGAAAATCCATCAACTATATGAATTTTAACATTTTTATTCTCTTTAAATTTTTCTAATAAAGATTCCGAGATGCTTTTGTGCCCATGACCTGTAAAATCTGATGAGATAATAAGTATGTTATTGATCATAGTATAATTCCTTTCAATAATTAAGTTCTAAATATTAGGATGTATTTTTTATATAAATATATACATTTTTATGTGAAACATATAATTACATATAAATAAATGGTTAGAATATATTACATCAAACTTAACAAGGGAGCTGAAATAATTTATGAGTATATCTAATGTGAAAATGGCGTATACAATTTTTATTTTTGTTGCTTTGGCGGCATTTGACAATATAATAATTGGTTTATTTCCACCACTTTTTTCATCAATAGCAAAAGAGATAAAAGTACCTATTTCTTCATTAGGAATTGTTTCAGCTGCCAATATACTGGTTACTGCTTTATCAGCTATTCTTTGGGGTTACCTTGCTGGAAAATTCAATAGGAAGAGACTTATTATTATAGGTACTATCTTCTGGTCTGTATCAGTATTTCTGACAGCACATTGCAGCAGCTATATTCAGTTGTTTATTTTTCAAGTTTTCACCGGTATTGGTCTTGGATGTATATCTTCAATAGGATTTAGTGTTTTAACTGATTATATACCTCATAAATTTCGTGGAATGTTATTAAGTCTTTGGGGCATGTCGCAGGGATTTGGAGGAATAGCAGGAGCGCTAATCGCATCACTTCTTGCTACTTCTACTAGTTGGAGAACCCCTTTTGAAATTGTTAGCTTTATAGGATTATTATTAGCTGTTTTATACTTTTTTATTAAGGAACCTACATTAGGTGAGTCAGAGCCGGAATTGCAGGAACTTCTTAATAGAGGTTTTGAATATAATTACAACATCCAATTAAAAAATATATATAACATTATTTCTAGAAAGAGTAATATTTTATTGTTTTTACAGGCATTTTTTATGAATATTACAACGGGAACTTTAATATGGCTTCCAACAATGTATATTTCAAAAATTCAGCATGAAGGATATAGTTTAAAGATCGCAATTATAGCCTCAGGATATCTTTTTGCTTTGTTTCAGCTTGGTGGGCTAACATCTACAATTTTTGGTTATCTGGGAGATTTAGTTCAAAATAAAACCTATAAAGGCAGGGCCATACTTACATCTTTTTTTGTATTTGCTATGATGCCTCTTTATATAGTAATGTTCACGATTCCTATGAATAAATTGGTACTTTCTAGCAGCGATAATGCAGCTTTAGTATTTTTAGAGTTGTTAAAGCAAATTATTACAAATCCTTGGATATTTGCAATATTCATTTTATCGTTACTTGCGAGCGCAGCACAATCGGCAAATACACCTAATTGGCTAGCATTAATAACAGATGTAAACCTTCCAGAAAATAGGGGTGCAGCTTTTAGTATAGCTAATCTTGCCAATGGTTTAGGAAGAACTATTGGTAATGCAGGAGTTAGTATATTGCTTTCCTATATTTCTGTAAAGAGTGGAGAACCTGAAAATTACATAATTACTTTAGCTATATTCCAATTATTTCTAATACCTTCATCTCTGTTATATATTAAGATGGCAAAAAACAATGAGGAAGATATTAATGAAGTCAAGTGCATATTAAATAAAAGGGCTAAAAGTATACGCTAATATAAATACCAAGTATATATAGATTAAATTAAAATTATAGAAACAATACTTTTCATATATACCCCTACATAGTATACTGTTATTATTTAGGTAGAGTGTGAAAAGTTGATTGTAATATGAAAATTTTAATTAATGGATAATGAAAAAAGGAGAGATAAAATGCATAAGTTTAATATTAAAAGTATTGAAAAACTAGATAATCCAGAGAGAAGGAGAATTATGCCACCAGAAGAGACTTTAGCAAAGTTCAATATTAAAGATGATGGTACTCTATTAGACATAGGGTGCGGAATAGGATATTTTACAATACCAGCTGTAAATCTTGTTAAAAATCATAAAGTTATTGGAATTGACATAGTAAGAGAGATTTTAGAGGTAGCAGAAGAGAGAGCCAAAGGAATAAGTAATATTGAATTTAGACAGAGTGAAGAGTACTCTTTTCCCGTGGAAAACAATTCTATTAAATATTCATTTATCTGTAATGTTATTCATGAAATAGAAGATAAAGAAATGTATCTTAATGAAATAGAAAGAGTATTATTAGAAGGTGGATACCTTCTAATAATTGATTGGGATAAAAAAGAAATGCCTGTAGGTCCTCCAATTAATGATAGAATTTCTAAAAATGAAATGATAGAATTATGCAATAGTACAGGGTTAAAGTTTATTGGAGATATAGATGTTTCTTCTAATAATTATGGATTAATTCTAAAAAAGGTATAATGGGATATTTAAGAGTTTTGTAATAAAAAATAGAAAAACCGTAATATTTTTAATTTAATTTAATAATATATGATATATCTATTTTTTAGGAGGCAAAGATGCCAGGGGATATTTCAAAACATACAAAATATATTGTAAATGAACCTTATCCAGAGCCTAAGGTAAAAAGTCCTAATGTATATTATGCTAATATTCTTTTAAAGGATTACGCAGGAGGTATAAGCGAGCTAACGGCAATCAATCTATATATCTATCAACACATGGTAAGCGAAGGAGAACATAAAGATTATGCAGAACTTATAGGTGGAGTGTCTATGGCAGAAATGAAGCATTTAGAGCTTTTAGGAGAAACTATTAAGTTACTTGGTGTTAAGCCTATTTATATGGATAATGCTTGCCCACCAGGACGAATTTGGACACCTTGTTTTGTTAATTTCACTACCTATATAAAAGATATGCTTATTGAAGATATTAAATCTGAACAGAAAGCTATAGACAATTATAAGTATCATATTACTTTAATAGATGATATTTATATAAAGAAACTTCTTGAGAGAATAATTGTTGATGAAGAACTTCACCTTAAGTTATTTAAAAAGTTATATGATAAATATTTTAGTAGATAATTATATATGTATAACATCCTAAGGATTTTTCCTAGGATGTTTTATTTATCTTTTAATAAAGCCTGTTGAAGAGAGAGTTGCTATTAAAGTATTGTCTTCATCAAATACATCAATATTATATATACATATACTTTTGCTAGAAGATATTTCTTTAGCTTCAGCAGTTAATATTTTACCTATTGGCGACTTCAAGAAGGAGATATTTGTATTTATACTTACCGTAGCAAAGCCTTTTGAATTTGAAGCAGCTGCAAAGGCATAATCTGCAAGGGTAAATATTGCACCGCCTTGAACTAAATTTAATCCATTTAAATGATTCTCTGTAATTTCCATTTGAGCTATCGCATATGCTGGTCGAACTTCAATAAGCTTTATTCCGATAAATTTAGCAAATCTATCATTTTCTACGAATTTAAGCATATCAGTGTTCATTATTAAACCCTTCTTTCTAAAATTATATAGTAATATTATAATATATATTATATTACTATAATTTAAGTAACCACAAATAAATCTTTATTATTATCTAAAAGTAATTTTTTGCCTGATTTATACATAAAATTTACTATGCATCTATGAACTTAAAGAGCAGGTGAATAATTATGAATAATAACGATTTTCGTACTTTTAGCGAATATATGAAAAATGATGAAAATATTCTTACAGCTTCCATGGAGGACTACCTTGAAATGATATATAGATTATCAATGAATACAGGTTTTACAAGAGTTCATGAATTGTCTAAAGCACTTAATGTTCATCCACCATCTGCTACCAGAATGGTACAAAAGCTAGGTGAACTTGACCTCTTACAATATGAAAAGTACGGTGTAATCATTTTAAAAGAAAGTGGAAGAAAACTTGGGGAATTACTATTAAAACGACATTATATTATAGAATCTTTTTTAAGATTGCTTGGAATACCAGAAGATAAGATTTTAAAGGAAACAGAAAAAGTTGAGCATACAATAAGTGATGAAACCACTAAATGCTTTGAAAAGTATATTTACTTTATAAAAGATAACCCTGATGTGGCTAGAAGATTTAATGCTTATAGAAAGTAAAATATAAAGGTATATTCTCACTTGGGGGAATATACCTTTTTTGTAGTTTATTTATGAGCTTGAGCTAGTTTTTTATTTATAAAAGGAATAGTGATAATATAAATATAGTTAATATAGTTGCAAGGCCTTGAAGAAGAGTTGCCACAGTTTGAGTTTTATAAGCTGTTTTTACATCCATGCCTCCAAATTGAGAAACTACCCAGAAGAAACTATCGTTAGCATGAGAAACGGTCATTGCACCTGCTCCAATTGCAGCAACTACAAGTACCTTTGCTATTTCTGTAGTAAATCCAAAGGCAGGAAGAAGTGGAAGCATTAAAGCTGAAGTTGTAACAAGTGAAACTGTTGAGGAACCTTGAGCAGTTTTTAAAGCAGCTGCTATTATAAATGGTACGAAGATACCTAGATTTAAACTTTGTAAGCTTTGACCTAAATAATCTCCTACCTTAATTTCTTTTATTACAGCACCTAAAGCTCCACCTGCTGCAGTTACTACTAATATTGTGGCTGCATCCTTTAGAGCTATCCCTACCCAACCACTTAAAGTTTCTTCATTTAACTTTGGAACTAAAAGGAAAGCAAAGAATACGCCTATTATAAGTGCATTAACTGGAGTTCCAACAAATACAGATAACTTTTGTGCAAAGCCAGTACCAAATGGATTTCCTGGGAATTTTGCAACTGAGCCAAGTGCCATTAGAAGTATTGGTACTACTATTGGACTAAATGCTTTCCAACCAGAAGGTAATGTTCCATATTTTTTTATTTCTTCTTCATAGGATAACCCACTTTCTGCTGCCTCGGCTACTGGAGCAAATTTTGAAGCATATTTAGTTGCAAAGATATTTCCAACTAAAGCTCCAGGAATTGCTACAAGTGCTCCAATTATAATAACTAGAAGTAAATTATCTAGTTTAAGGTTAGCAGCTGCAGCAATAGGACCTGGAGTTGGAGGAACTAGTGTATGAGTAGCATAAAGACCTGTGGCAAGTGCTACGGATAGTGCAACTAAAGAAGTCTTAGTTTTTTTAGCTATTGTTTTGTTTAATGACGACAAAATTATAAAGCCTGAATCACAAAATACAGGAATTGATACAATGTATCCTATGATACTCATTGCTAAAGTAGGTCTTTTTTCACCTACTAAGTTGATAATAACCTCTGCCATTTTAATAGCGGCTCCTGATTTTTCAAGAATTGTACCTATAATGCACCCTGCAAGTATTACTATACCTATACTTGTTAAGGTACCTCCAAATCCACCTGTTATAACAGTGGATATTTTATCAGCAGGAACACCTGCTGCAAAAGCAAGACCATATGCAGCCAGTATTAATGATAAAAATGGATGAAGTTTAAGCTTTGATGTAGTCAGTACAATAAATATGATTGCTAAAATTAATACTACTACTAACATTGGACCTTGAAGCATAAATAATCCCCCTTTAATTAAATAATTTATATAAAATACTTGAAGAGTATCTTATAACTAAGTTTTATAATAAATTTAACAATCTTACTATATTTTCAGATGTTCTTTCTACATTCTCCTTACCTTCAGATAGTGCTTCTTCTATAGATGCTGCACCTTTCATAATTCCGAATATAGAGTCTATTCCCTTTTCATATAAAACTTCTATATCAGCACCAATTCTGCCTGCTAGAGCAATTACTGGTTTATTGTATTTCTTTGCAATCTGGGCAACACCTAAAGGAGTTTTACCATACTGCGTTTGAAAATCTATACTTCCTTCACCAGTCCAAACCATGTCACAATCTTTAATTTTTTCTTCTAAACCTGCATATTCAATTACCATCTTAATACCTTTTTTCAAAGTACCATTTAAGAATACCATTAACCCTGCCCCTAGACCTCCAGCTGCCCCAGCACCAGGTATATTAAGTACTTTTTTATTAAATTGTTTTTCAATTATATGTGCATAATGAGCTAAATTTTTATCTAATATTCTAATCGTTTCTGGAGTTGCTCCCTTTTGGGGGCCAAAAACGTTAGAGGCACCTTTTTCTCCACAAAGAGGATTTGATACATCACAAGCTACTTCTACAATAATATTTTCTAGACGTTTATCAAGATTACTTAAATCTATATAATCTAGCTTATCTAATTCTCCTCCACCAAAGCTCAGTTCATTTCCATTCTTGTCAAGAAATCTTCCTCCAAGGGCTTGAATAGCGCCAACCCCTCCATCATTAGTGGCACTGCCTCCAATACCAATTAGCAGCTTTTTTATCCCATGATCAAGACAAGCCTTAATTAGTTGTCCTGTTCCGTATGTGGTTGACTTAAGGGGATTTCTTTCTTCTGGTGATATTAACTGAATTCCACTGGCACTGGCCATTTCAAGTATTCCAGTATCATTATCTCCAAGTATGCCATACATTGCATCAACTTCTCTGCCAAGAGGTCCAACAACCTTTAAAGAATATATCTTTCCATTGGTAGCATCTATAAGTGACTGCATTGTACCTTCGCCTCCATCAGCCATTGGGACATGAATACAGTCTACTTCACTATTTGCTTTTTTAATGCCTTTTTCCATTGCTTGACACACTTCTTTGGCTGTCATACTTTCCTTAAATGAATCTGGTGCTAAAACAAATTTCATAGGCTTTTCCTCCTCTAAAAATATTTTTAATCTATATATTAAAACAGATGAATACGATTACTAACTGTATTATATAACAGTCATAAAATCATTTTCATCGGCTGTTTGTTTAAAATTAATTAAATATTATTGTGCAATTGCACAGTTAGTTTAATTTATATAAAATACATGCTGAAAAAATCTCTAGTAAGTCTACTAAATTTCTTGGATTTTTGCCTGTAATATTTTTTATTTTATTAAGTCTATAATTTAAACTATTTCTATGTATATGTAGTTCATTGGCTACAGTAGTCGTTTCTCCGTTATGTATAATATAAGCTATTAGTGTATCAATTAAATCCAAACCTTTTCCTTCATCCTTAAGCTTATTAATTAAAGAATAAAACTTTTCTTTATCTAGGGTATTTGTTATTGAATCTATAAAAGCTAAGTCTCCATAATTACAAATAGCTCTGTCTATTCCAAGCTTTTCTACAATTTCAATTGCTCTTAAGGCTTGCTGAACAGATTTTGATAATATATCTTCATCACTTCCAACGCCTATTTTTGATACATTCTCTAAGGTGTCGTAAATATTTAAAATTCTTTTTTGAAGATTTATATTGGACTTCATAATTATTAGTACCTTATTAAGATTTATCCTTAAAATATACTCATCTACATGTAAAAACTTATTAAGCTTATCTTTTATATCTTTTCCATTACTGTTTATAATTACCGCAGTTCTCTTTAAATTTAAATCAATATGAAGTACC
This sequence comes from Clostridium homopropionicum DSM 5847, assembly GCF_001263795.1. GTDB lineage: Bacteria > Bacillota > Clostridia > Clostridiales > Clostridiaceae > Clostridium_H > Clostridium_H homopropionicum. Next base: position 101,263 of record NZ_LHUR01000005.1, on the reverse strand, counting down.
TCTGCCATACGTATAAAATTTGCATCAGAGTTTTCGTTGTAAGTCCATTGATATAAGAATTCTTCTTTCATTCTCTCTCTTACTCTTTTCTCATTAAAAGCATATTCCTGGTTAATAAGAAGCTCTGCAGTTACTTTCACAATGGAGGCAAAGGCTTCAACAATCATAGGGTCGCCGCTTATTCCTATAACTCCCATGATATTATTGTTTAAGTATATTGGCATATTAACCCCAGGTTTTGCTCCACCGGAAATTTCATGAATGGCAATAAGCCTATCTTCAATGATAGCCTTAACAGCACCTTGATGAAGTTGGCCGATTCTATTTTTATCTCCACTGCCAATTATTATACCTTCGTTGTTCATGATGTTTACATTATAAGGTATTACATTCATCATTTTATCAACTATATTTTGGGCAAGTTGGTTTGTTAAAATAATCATATTAGTAGCTCCTCTTATACTATTATTGTATGTTACTATTTACTATATAATAACATAAAATACTGATACTAGTGGTTTATAAATTTTATATAAATTATAAAGCTTAAGTTTCTAAAATTAAAAACTTAAGCTTTTTTGTGAGAATTTTGAGAGATATATATATTAAAATTTAAATACAATTTGGAAAGTTTATATAGAAATATGAAAGGATGAGTGTATTGCTTAGAAAGAAAATTAAGATTATGGGGTTAGTTGCCATTTGCTCTGTAATATACGGTACGACTAATAAAGATAATATAGCTATGGCAGCTGGAGGAGGCAGCGTTACTGTTATTGATAAAACTACTGAAACAAGTGAAGTACCTTGGCCAACAACATTTTATTCATATACTAAGGTTGATGGAACGTTGATTTTAGATCCTTATGAGAAGTATAACAGTGGAACAGATATTGTAAGCAGTAATACAAATATTAATGGTGTTGCAGGAATGCTTCCATCTGTGTATGTAGCTTCAGACGAAACAACACTTTTTATTAGACTAAGACTTGATAATGATCCAAGAGATGCCAGTGCTGGTGGATTTGGTTCATCAGCATGGCTATTAGATATAGCTGCAGAAGAATTAACACAAGGTAATCCTAATTATGGTAAATACATGCATAGGGTATCTATTGGTATTGATGGAAAAGATCCTGCTAAAGATTACGTGTATATTACTGATGCTCAAGGTTCTTATGTTTATAAGTTATTTCAAACAACAGGAGCGAAAGGAAGTCAATCAGTACCTGGTACAAGAATAGTACCAGCTGAAGGTAATTCTGGCTTTAATAGTGGAACAGTTGGTACCGGTCCTTGTTTTTTAGATATTCAGGTTCCCATAAGCCTTGTAACGCAACTTGAAAAAAATGAATTAAAAATAGCATCACCTATTATGGGAAGCACATCGGTTAAATTATATTTTGGAACAAGCCAAGCAGCAAATCTTGCTGTAATAAATAAGGATTATATGTCTGGTAATGCTGTAAGTTTTGATGGATTATCGATAGTAAAGCTAGATAGTATTTCTGAAACTGTAGCAACAATCAGTATAGATGGTGGCAGCAGCGTAACGGTTAATACTTGGACACCAACTATAACAGGAACTACAAATGCAGAAAATGGAAGCAGTGTCATTGTTACTGTTGATGGAAAAACTTATACAACAACTGCTAATAATGGAGTGTGGATTGTAAATGTCACTAATCCACTTTCAAATGGGACATATACTGTAACAGCTCAAGTAACAAATACCTTAGGAAACTCTGCTACTTCAATGCAATCTTTAACAATATTTAACACAGCACCAACAGCAACAGGAGTAAATATAAGTGGAACAACCCAGGTAGGGTCAACATTAACAGGAAGCTACACATACGGAGATGTGGATAGCGACGAAGAAGCAGGAAGCAGCTTCAAGTGGTATCGTTCAGATGATGCAGAGGGAACAAATAAAATAGAAATAGCAGGAGCAACAAGTATAAGTTATATATTAACATCAGAAGACAAAGGAAAATATATAAGCTTTAAAGTTACGCCAAAAGCAGCCGCAGGAGTGACCACAGGAACAGCAGTAGAAAGTGCAAGAGTAGGTGCTGTAGCGGCAGCGCCAGTGGTGAATACAGCACCAACAGCAACAATTGGAGTCTTAACAGTAAATGAAGATGAAACAGAAAATGGAACACTTCAAGGAAATGACGTAGATGGAGATGCATTAACTTATATTATAGTAAGCGGGCCTAGCCATGGGAAAGTGGAACTTGGGGTTAATGGAGCATACACATATACACCAGAGGCAAATTATAATGGAGAAGACAGCTTCACTTACAAATTAAATGATGGAAAAGAAGATTCAAATACAGCGCAAATTAGTATAACGGTAAAAGCAGTAAATGATGCACCAACAGCTACAGGAGTAAGTATGAATGGAACAGCACAGGTAGGCTCAACTCTTACAGGAAGCTACACATACGGAGATGTAGATAGCGACGAAGAAGCAGGAAGCAGTTACAAGTGGTACCGCTCGGATGATGCAGATGGAACAAATAAGGCAGAAATATCAGGAGCAACAAGTATAAGCTATATCTTAACATCAGAAGACAAAGGAAAGTATATAAGTTTTGAAGTAACACCAAGAGCTGCCACAGGAGTAACTACAGGAACAGCAGTAGAAAGTGCAAGAGTAGGAGCAGTAGAGGCAGCACCAGTAGTAAATACACCGCCAACAGCAGCAAGTGGAATCTTAACAGTAAATGAAGATGAAACAGGAAATGGAACACTTCAAGGAAGTGACGTAGATGGAGATGAATTAACTTATACTATTGTAAGCGTACCTAGTCATGGAAAAGTGAAACTCGGGGTTGATGGAGCATACACATATACACCAGAGGCAAATTATAATGGAGAAGATAGCTTCACTTACAAAGTTAATGATGGGAAAGTAGATTCAAATACAGCACAAGTTAGCATAACAGTAAAAGCAGTAAATGATGCACCAACAGCTACAAACGGAGACTTAACAGTAAATGAAGATGAAGCAGGTAGTGGAACATTACAAGGAAATGATGTAGATGGAGATGACTTAAATTATATTATAGTAAGCGGCCCTAGCCATGGGAAAGTAGAACTTGGAGTTAATGGAGCATACACATATACACCAACGGCAAATTACAATGGAGAAGATAGCTTCACTTACAAAGTGAATGATGGAAAAGCAGATTCTAATACAGCGCAAATTAGTATAACAGTAAAAGCGGTAAATGATGCGCCAACAGCAGAAGGAGTAAGTATAAGTGGAACAGCCCAGGTAGGCTCAACTCTTACAGGAAGTTACACATACGGAGATGTGGATAGTGACGAAGAAGCAGGAAGCAGTTACAAGTGGTATCGTTCAGATGATGCAGAGGGAACAAATAAAATAGAAATAGCAGGAGCAACAAGTATAAGTTATATATTAACATCAGAAGACAAAGGAAAATATATAAGCTTTGAAGTAACACCAAAGGCAGCTACAGGAGTAACTACAGGAATAGCAGTAGAAAGTGCAAGAGTAGGAGCAGTAGCTACAGCACCAGTGGTGAATACTTCACCAACAGCAGCAATTGGAGACTTAACAGTAAATGAAGATGAAACAGGAAATGGAACACTTCAAGGAAGTGATGTAGATGGAGATGAATTAATTTATACTATAGTAAGCGGCCCTAGCCATGGAACAGTGAATCTTGGAGTTAATGGAGAATACACATATACACCAGTATCAAATTACAATGGAGAAGACAGTTTTACTTACAAAGTGAATGATGGGAAAGTAGATTCAAATACAGCACAAGTTAGCATAACGGTAAAAGAGGTGAATGATGCACCAACAGCCACAAACGGAGCTTTAACAGTAAATGAAGATGAAATAGAAAATGGAACCCTTCAAGGAAATGATGTAGATGGAGATGAATTAACTTATGCTATAGTAAGCGGTCCTAGTCATGGAACAGTGAATCTTGGGGTTAATGGAGCATACACATATACACCAACATCAAATTATAATGGAGAAGACAACTTCATTTACAAAGTAAATGATGGAAAAGAAGATTCAAATACAGGGCAAGTTAGTATAACAATAAAGGCAGTAAATGATGCACCTATAGCAACAGAATTAAGTATAAGTGGAACAACCCAGGTAGGATCAACATTAATAGGAAGCTACACATATGGAGATGCAGATAGTGACCAAGAAGCAGGAAGCAGCTACAAGTGGTATCGCGCAGATGATGCAGAGGGAACAAATAAAACAGAAATAACAGGATCAACAAGTATAAGCTATACCTTAACATCAGAAGACAAAGGAAAATATATAAGCTTTGAAGTAACACCAAAGGCAGCTACAGGAGTAACTACAGGAACAGCAGTGGAAAGTGCAAGAGTAGGTGCGGTAGCGGCAGCGCCAGTAGTGAACACAGTGCCAACAGCAATAAGCGGAAGCTTGACACTAAATGAAGATGAAGCAGGAAACGGAACACTTCAAGGAAGTGATGTAGATGGAGATGAATTAACTTATAGTATAGTAAGCGGCCCTAGCCATGGAAAAGTGGAACTTGGAGTTAATGGAGAATACACATATACACCAGCAGCAAATTACAATGGAGAAGATAGCTTCACATATAAAGTGAATGATGGAAAAGAAGATTCGAATACAGCACAAATTAGTATAACGGTGAAAGCTATAAATGATGCACCAACAGCCACAGAAGTAAGTATAAGTGGAACAGCCCAGGTAGGATTAACCTTAACAGGAAGTTACACATACGGAGATGTGGATAGTGACCAAGAATCAGGAAGCAGCTTCAAATGGTATCGTTCAGATGATGTAAATGGAACAAACAAGACAGAAATTGTTGGAGCAACAAGTATAAGCTATATATTAACGTCAGAAGACAAAGGGAAATATATAAGCTTTGAAGTAACACCAAGAGCGGCAGCAGGAGTGACCACAGGGATAGCAGTGGAAAGTGCAAGAGTTGGAGCCGTAGTAGCAGCGCCAGTGGTTAATACTCCACCAACAGCTACAAGCGGAGTCTTAACAATAAATGAAGATGAAGAAGGAAATGGAGCACTTCAAGGAAGTGACGTAGATGGAGATGACTTAAATTATATTATAGTAAGCGGCCCTAGCCATGGGAAAGTAGAACTTGGAGTTAATGGAGCATACACATATATACCAACGGCAAATTACAATGGAGAAGATAGCTTCACTTACAAAGTGAATGATGGAAAAGAAGATTCAAACACAGCACAAATTAGTATAACTGTAAAAGCAGTAAATGATGCGCCAACAGCCACAGAAGTAAGTATAAGTGGAACTGTTCAAGTAGGGTCAACATTAACAGGAAGCTACACATATGGAGATGTAGATAGCGACGAAGAAGCAGGAAGCAGCTACAAGTGGTATCGTTCAGATGATGAAGAGGGAACAAATAAAACAGAAATTTCAGGAGCAATAAATATAAGCTATATCTTAACATCAGAAGACAAAAGGAAATATATAAGCTTTGAAGTAACACCAAGAGCGGCAGCAGGAGTAACCACAGGAACAGCAGTAGAAAGTGCAAGAGTAGGAGCAGTAGCAGCAGTACCAGTAGTAAATATGCCTCCAACAGTAGAAAACTACAATGTGGAAACAGATTATAATAAGCAAGTATCAGGTACAGTAGTTGGAAGTGATCCAAATAAGGATACACTAACATACTCAGTATCAGAAGCAAATAAACCTGTACACGGGACAGTAACAATAAGTGAGAGCACAGGAGCTTGGGTATATACACCTTCAGATGGCTATAGTGGAAGTGACAGCTTTAAAGTAATAGTAAGTGATGGAAAAGGTGGAAATGCGACCTCAACAATAAATATAAAAGTAAATCCTCAGACAACCATTAACGTAATTGGTACAATCACAAATGAGAAAACTGGACAAATAATACCTGGCTGTAATGTAACTCTAAAGGATTTAAGTGGTAAATTAATAAAACAAACTACTACTGATGATAGTGGAAACTATAGTTTTGATAATGTGATTCTTGGAAAATATATAATAGTTGTTGAAAATCCAAAGTATACAACAAAAATCACAGAACTTAATGCACAAGTTGAAAATGCTCAGAATTCAACAGTTAAACAGGATATTCAGTTAGTAGACTACAAAATTGAATTGATTGCAAATCCAAGTACAATAGTAGGAGATGGGAAATCAAAAACTAATTTAACAGCAACAGTATTAGACAAAAACGGAGTGCCAGTTGAAGGTGTGACAGTACACTTTAGTTCTGATGTTGTACTTGACAGTAATTTCAGCAGTACCACTGCTATAACAGATAAAATGGGAAAAGCCACAGTAGAGCTTAGATCAGATGATGTAAGCGGAATAGATTCTAAAGTGATTTATGTTAGAGCAGAGGTAGATGATAAAGTTAGAGATCTTAAGGCGTTATCTCAGATTTTAATAACTTTTGAACCAGCCAGTATACAAGGTATTGTAACAGATAATCTTGGGAATCCAATTGCAGGTGCTAAAGTAGTGGTATCCAAGGATTTCAATATGGATGGAATTGTAGATTTCTATGGCAAGGCAGTTACAGGAGCAGATGGTTACTATAAAATAGCTATTCCTAAGGGAAATACAAGTTATGATGTAGCAATTACAAAGCCTGTACAAATTGGGAATAGCGTAGTAGAAAAAACTTTTGAACAGACAGCTACTATAGGAAATGTAACTGGTACTGGAGATGAAGTTTTTAATACAGATAAAACTGCAACTGGCTTGATTTTAGGGAAAGGATCAGATGGAAATATAGATGTTCTTAATAATTATTTAGGATATAATATGGATGTTTATCCTGCTGATAATTTAGGGAACATTGTTTCTCAAAATGCAATTGATAATGCAAATGCCAGTATTGTAAGCAATGGAGATAATAAAGGAGTTTTTAAAGTTGATGGACTTCAAAAGGGGCAAAGCTATGCACTTGCAGTAACTTATGAAATGGTTAATCCTGTTACCAAAGCTACTGAAAAAATAATTGTAGGAAAATTGCATGTAATTGTAAATAATGATGGACAGATAAACATTGGAGATGCTCTTATAGATCCATATGGAATAGTTAATGATGCATCTACTGGTAAACCATTGAACGGTGCTACCACAGTTTTATATTATTCAGATACACCTGGTAATATTGCAGCTGGTAAAACACCAAATACACAAGTAAATCTGCCTACAATACCTGGATTTGCACCAAATGATAATGTAAATCCTCAAAGCACAAATACAGCTGGAGAATATGCTTATATGGTTTATCCAAATACAGATTATTATATAGTAGTATCAAAACCAGGGTATAATTCTTACACAACAGGTAATATACATGTAGGTATGATAATTGTTCATAATGATCCTATTAATTTAGTTCCTATTGTTCAGGGGGGCGGCGGTTCAAGCCCAAGTCCAAGTAATACTACGCAAAATAACAATGTACCTACTACTAGAGATTACAACGTAGAAGTGCTAAAAGACTCATCCACATCAGGTAAGATTGAAGCAGAAGATAAGGATAAAGACAAATTATCATTTACGTTAGTTACTTCTTCAAGTCATGGTTCACTTTGGCTTAAAGATGATGGAACTTGGATATATGTTCCTAATAATAGTTATGTTGGGACTGATGCATTTGTAGTTAGAATTGAAGATGGAAAAGGTGGATCAAGTATATCTTTAGTAAATATATTAATAAAAGAAATTCCTATAGTAGTGCCTAATTATAATGCAAACACAAAACTTAATGAAGAAGTAAGTGGAAAAATTGAAGTTGAAGAGAAGATAAATGATGAATTGGATTATACTCTAGAAAATAGTCCTACTCATGGAAACGTAATTGTAAACCAAGATGGAACTTGGAATTACAAACCTAGTACAGACTATATTGGAATAGACAGTTTCAGTGTAAAGATAGCAAATAGTAGTGGTCAAGAGGCATATACAACAATAAATATTAATATAAAAGAAATCCAGAAAACAAATACAGTTGAAAATAATACTGAATCACAAAGCAAGAACACTGAAAAAACAGTTAATAAACTTCCTAAAACAGGGGGAACATTAGACTTCACAGTATTAAACACCTTAGGCGGCGCATTGATGGGTATCGGATATATTTTAACGGGAAGAAGAAAAAAGAAATAAAAAAGAAATATTAAGGTTAGCTTTGCTAGCCTTAATACTTTAAACCTAATGTATATTATATAAGAGGTAATTTATGAAAAGAGTTATTGGAATTATTATGATATTAGCAGGAGCTTGTTTAATAATTACTATTAATTATACAAAATATAGAGTAGATAAAAATCAAAAAGAAATGATAAATGCTTTTGAAAATATTATTAAGGATGAAGTTAATAATGATAAACCAGTTAATAAAGTTGAAATAAAAGTACCTGAAAATAAACTAGAAATTAACACAAAAGACACCATTGGCATATTGTATATTCCAAAAATAGACATAAAAGTTGCTATTGCTGAAGGTGTAGATAATGAAACATTAAAATATGCAGTTGGACATTTTAAAGGGACTCCGTTACCAGATAATAAAGGTAATTTTTGTATAGCTGGTCATAGAAGTTATGCATATGGAGAGTTTTTTAATAGATTAGATGAACTACAAATTGATGATGAAATTACTGTTGAAACAAAAGTTAGGCAATATAAATATAGAGTATACGAAAAAAAGGTAGTAGAGCCCTCTGAAATTTCTGTTTTAGATAATACAAAAGACCCTATTATTACATTAGTGACTTGCACACCTGTAAGAATAGCAACACACAGATTAATAATTAAAGGAAAGCTAGAGGAATAGCTGTCTGAAAGAATACCTGTAAAAACGCCTAACAAAAACGCACACGTGGAATCTTTCTACAGAATATTTGAAGACGAATGTTTAAAAATTAATGAGTTTCAAAATTATGCAGAAACATATAAAACAGTAAACGAGTTCATAGAATTTTATAACAATATAAGGATGTATTTTATTGTTATCTTAATTGGCACAAATTATCTTGAGCAACATAATATATACTACGAATATTGAATACATCAACTATAGATAAATAGAGAGATATGTTTGACTATGTAAAAAAAACCTTCTTGTTCTAAATTTTTAATGATAAAGGTGAGATAATTGAGTGAAAAAAAATACCAAGAAGTGAAAGCAACAACTATGGGAGGACTTACTGATGTCCCTGGTATCTTAGTTGGAAACGCTGAGGACAAAAGCGGTCGTACAGGATGCACAGTGATTCTCTGCCCTGATGGTGCAATCCCTGGTGTATCCGTAGTGGGAGGTAATCCTGGTACTCAGCAGACAGATAGCATCCGCCCAGGTACCAAAGAGGAACCTGTAAAGGCCGTTCTCATTACTGGTGGCAGTAATTTTGGACTGGCAGCGGCCAGTGGGGTAACGCGCTGGTTATTTGATCAAGGTATTGACCTAGTACCTATCGTACCAACAGCGGTTATTTTCGATCTAGTCTTTGCCAAGGGTTCAATCCCGCCTAATGGAGATCTGGGTTATGCTGCCTGCCAAGCTGCAAATACTGGTCAAATAGCGGAAGGAAATGTGGGTGCTGGTGCAGGAGCGACTGTGGGGAAATTCTATGGTAGGCCGATGAAGGGCGGACTGGGCACTGCATCTCTTCGCATTCCTGGTGGACCTGTAGTGGCGGCACTGGCAGTGGTCAATCCCCTCGGAGATGTATGGGATCAAGGGCGTATCGTCGTCGGAGCGTTACGTCCTAATGGGACCTTCGTCAATCAAACCCGGGCGATGCTAGATGGTGTGCCATCACCGCTGTTCAGCCAGACCATGAACACAACAATCGCCGTAGTGGCTACCACTGAACGTTTGAACAAAGCAGAGGCTAGCCGGGTGGCAACACTTGCCCAAGATGGAATGGCTCGGGCCATATCACCAGTGCACACCCAGTGGGACGGTGACACGGTATTCTGTCTCGCCCTAGGTTCAGAACCTAGTAACCTTACGGGCGACGCTGCTGTTACGGTGGTGGGCACAGCTGCTGCGGTAGTACTGGAGAGGGCCATTATACGTGGAGCATTGGCGGCGCAATGTGTCAAACACAAATAAAATAATTATTAATTAATTTCAATCAAAAACTAATTTTTAACAGTTATCTTATATAACATGTAACAATAATAGGAGATGATAATTGATATGGATAACTTTAAATTAGGAGAACCATTACAAAAATCCGCAAATAATTCAGGCTCACAAGTGTGGAACTTTGTTTCGTCACCAGGCTTGCATCCCATGAAAGTTACTATTAATATGAATAAAGGGGGAACAGCTCCCGGCTTAATATTCGTTGCGCCATATACTGCGTATGGTGAAAATATGATTGGACAAACAGGCGCACTAATCATGGATCAAGCTGGTAACCCAATCTGGTTTAGACCCCTTAATAGTAGATATATACAAAATTCGGATTTTAGAGTACAATCCTATAAAGATAAACCAGTTCTTACCATGTGGCAAGGAACCATATCAGGAACTCAGTCTGCAAACCCTAATCTTCCAGCAGGGGATCCTGAGCCCGGCGCTTATTTCCAAATTATAAATCAGAATTATAAGATTATTAAGAAACTTACTGCCCAAAAAGGGTATACTGCTGACGTTCACGAGTTTACTATTACAAATCGAAATACTGCTTTGTTTACTGCAGTGAAACAAGTTCCGGCAGATCTAACACTTTATGGAGGACCAGCAGATGGATATTTTGATGATTACTCCATTCAAGAAGTTGATCTTGAGACTGGTAAGCTGCTTTTCTTTTGGAATGTACTTGCTCATGTCGATCCAGCAGACTCAATGATACCCGCATCATCTGCAGCTAACTCTAATAATATTTGGGACTGTTTCCACGTGAATTCAGTTGAAGAGGGTCCAAATAATACACTTCTAATTAGCATGCGTAACATGTGGGCCATTTATAATATTGATAAAAAAACTGGAAATATAATTTGGCAGCTTGGTGGAAAACAAAGTGATTTTACTTTTGGACCAAAAGCTACATTTTCTTGGCAGCATGATGCCCGTTATAGACCTGGAAAAAGAATAAGTTTATTCGATGATGGCTGTTGTGCTTCTACAAGCTCTCCGCCTGAGAGCAAAGCACATGGCTTAATCCTTAAATTGGACTTCCAAAATATGACTGCAAATGTAGATCGAGCATATTATCATGATCCAATGCTATATGTTCCAAGTCAAGGAAATCTTCAAAAATTATCTAATGGAAATCAATTAGTTGGGTGGGGCCAGGAACCATATGTTTCTGAATTTGCAAATGCTGGTAACACTGAAAGAAATCCTTCATTAAACTTTTTATATGATATGCAATTTCCTAATCAAAATTTATCTTATAGGGCCTTTAAGAATAAATGGAGGGGGGTGCCGCTTTATCCACCTAGTATTGCTGTAGAGACATTTCGTGAAGATGCGGTGATTGTTTATGCATCATGGAACGGTTCAACTGAAACTGTAGCTTGGCAGGTGCTAGCCGGTCTAAACCCTGATAGATTGTCAGTAGTTGTAGATAGCATCCCTCGCACCGGATTTGAGACAGATATTTATGTTAATTCAGATAGACCATATTTTCAGGTAAATGCATTGAATTCATGTGGTCATGTTATTGGTACGTCACGGATTGTCCATTTATAAGAATTTTACGACGTAAAATTCTTAGTGACCAGTAACCAATTCCCAGTAACCAGTTTTATTAATCCTACTGGCAACTGGTCACTGGTTACTGGTTACTAAAGAAAAATGCATAGCATTTTTCTTAAATTATACCCCTCATTAGAAAATATTATGGAGAAGATAAAAAGTAGATAAAACAGAGTACTAAGAAAGGATTATTAAGCTGTGAAGCATAGTGGATTTTACCAATCATCCTAGGGTTTTTATAATGTATTATAGAATATTTTGAAATTATATGATAAAATTAATATAGGTGATGGAGTTTACCTTAACTGCTATAAAGCTAATGACTCCTACAAGTAATATGATAGTATTATTTGTAGGAGTTTTATTATTATATTCTAGCATTATTTTAGGAGGAGCAATGATAATGAGAAAATATATATTTATTGGTGCAGGAGGAATTTTTGCTACGATGTTAAGGAACTATATAAAAAATATACACATATATCATTATAAAGAAATTATCCCTTTAAATACCCTTTTTATTAATATTATTGGAAGCCTTAGTATTGACTACAACCTTAGCAGTATGGGAGTTTAGCTTAAATTTAATGCTAGGAATAGCTACTGGGCTTCTTGGAACCTATACAACCTTTTCAACATTTATGCACGAAGGCTTTAATTTTTTTCAAGTTAAAGAGAAATTAAATGCGTATATATATTTTAGGATCTTTGATTTTAGGAGTTATAGGATATGCACTAGGAACTAGTATATTGTTATTAGTAAAATAAAATTTAAAATATTGAAAAATATGTTAATGAGGATGCCATATATAAGGGGCATAATCTCTACCATGCAGTAGTTTTAAAGCTTAAGGAAATAGGTATGGCTGGTGTGACAGTCATTAGAATATAGTTAAATTCTTGACACAAATACGTTGTTATAACTATAATAATTTTAAGTTTTCATAATTAACTAAATAGGTGATGAAGTTCGCCATAATCATCCTCATGGATTAATGACTTCTACAATAAGTACTTTTATTGTGGAGTCGTTTTTGTTTTATAAATTTATTGGAAATTTAAATATTTATAAAGTTAAATAGAGGTGTAGATGTTTATAATACTGTAAAAGGAATACAACCTATCTGTTTTGAAAATGTTTGTTGGGCATATATTCTTGGAGCGGAAGGTGCAATAGGTATAGCTAAATCTGCTAATAAGGTAAGAAAAGAGCCATTAAAGGTTATCCTTAATGGTCTTGATAAAGATGCAGCCTAGATAATCTCAAGAGTTAATGGATTTACTTTATAGAATTAGAGTATATAAAAATTAGTATTTAAGCATTAATAGCCAATTGATTCAAATCATATGTTTTTGAATGAAGGGAACACTAAGAAAAACATATGAGAGGAGAGTGATATTATGCCAAATGAAACTATGCATAAACATGTAAATAAATTGGTGAATGAAAAATCACCGTACTTGTTACAACATGCATATAACCCTGTAGACTGGTATCCATGGTCTGAGGAAGCCTTTTCAAAAGCAAAAGCAGAAGATAAGCCGATATTTTTAAGTATAGGCTATAGTACTTGTCATTGGGGGTACTCTAGTTACTGAAACCAAAGTATTATTAATATAATGATGCTTGCAAATCAATTATTATTATCATGCCACTGATGTCAATAATTATTTGTATCGATAAAAGTGTTTTTTAGCCATTAAAATAAAAAAACGAAAATTTACCAATACTAAGGATCAAGGCACTACACATATTGAATTCGCAGAAGATTTGTGGGCAATTGATGTTTACACAAACTTATTGACAGAGTTAGTTGTTGAAGAAACTTTAAGTTTGGCGATAAACTAATAATAATTGAAGTGTTCATGATATTAAAGAGGTACTTACTTTTCGGTAAATACCTCTTTAAACTAATATTTATCTTATTTTTTATTACTAAAGTTTTAATTTAATGAAAATCCGCTACTGCTTAGTGCGATTTAGTTCTATTAATTTTTTCTGATACAAACTTTTACAATATCCTTTTCTGTAAAGTTATAAGCTAGTGGCTTATCAGTAAGAGGCTGTGTTCCAAAATTTCTAGTGTGAGCAAAAATCTCACATAATATAGTTGAACCAGTAATACTAAATTCATCGCCTTCATTAGCATCTTCACGACAAATTAAACATTGGAAAGGAATATCATCTATAATTTCTTTTTCTTGTTCAAGTCCAGTATCCAAAACAGCTGTATATCTGATAGTCCTACGAATAAAACCGCCGATAACAACATTTTCAGGACACACATCTTCGATATTTGCATAAACAGTATTATTATGAATAACAGGTGCATCTCTTAGTGCAGGAGGAACCAATTGGGTACTTCCTTCCACTATAACCTGGCAACAAGTCTGAGGATTGGCTACAGGGATAGGGCAGGAGGTAACTTTAAGAGGTCTCATCATTTCATTGTCTTCATGATCTAAGATATGACAATGCCACACATATCCAGGACCTGAAGTAGGATCAAATGGAAATAAATTAACCCCCGGCTTAACTATTTTAGGATTTGCATCTTGAGGTGCAAATCGAAGTTTAAGTCTAGTAACTTTTCCTGGTAATGCAATGACAGTATCTTTCCATCCACGTTCATTTAAAGCAGGGTCAATAGGATTGCCTGTTAGGAAAGGTTCTACAGGCAGTGAAATTGTTGGATGCTGCAGAGGTGGCTCCCCATTAAGTTTAATCCACTCTTGACTGTATTTTGTCTTATCAAAATCCTGACGATTTTCGATTTGAAATTGTATTAAGTGTACGTGGATAGGATGAGCCCCATTTGTAAGGTTAACAATTTCCCATTCTACTGTTGATCCAACTATTGGTAATTCGGAAATTGGAGCATCCCACATCTGTCCATCTAATAGTAATTCAGTTGGAGCGGTTGCTCCACCAACTACATTCAGAGTTAAGATTTTCTTTGGTACATCTGGTGTCAATATAGGTATTTTATTCAATTCAGCCGGAAGCTTAGTTGGCGAAACCACAGGTGTATCAAGTACAGTAAACTGCATAATTTGCCCTACAGTATTTTGGTCTGGCGCACTGCCATTAGGATAAGGAGTATTAGCATTATTATTAAGAATAACAGTTGTTTTAGGTTTTAGCATAGAAAAATCCACCAAAATCTCGGCACGCTCTCCTGGTGAAAGTAATAGTTCAGTTAACGTTACAGGAAAAGGAAGGAAGCCTCCATCAGAACCAATCTGAATAAAGCTCTGATTACTTGAAAGCTTTAAATTGTAGGTTCTGTTATTCGACCCGTTTAGAATCCTAAATCTATACTGTCTACGCTCTACATTTAAATTAGGCCATACTCTTCCATTGACCATAATAGTATTACCTACAAACGCTGGCCTCCAATAAGGATGAACATCAGGATCTACACCATTACTTGGAAATAATAATGAACCATCCTCATTAAATGAACGATCTTGAATTGCAATAGGAATATCATATGGGCCGCTTGGAAGAAGCGGAGATACTTTATTGTTTGGATCTTCTATTAAATAGAATCCGGCAAGACCAGCATAAACATTGAGACGTGTAGTTCCTAGTGCATGGTCATGATACCAAAGTGTAGTTGGCTCCTGTTTGTTTGGATAGGTATAACGAGTCTTTGAAAATCCTGGCCCCGTTTTTTCCTCCCCAGCCGTAAACCAAGTATCTGGTCCTCCATCAGAATCAGATTGAACCTCTCCTCCATGCAGGTGCGTAACAAGAGGAACTGGACTCTGGGCTAAAAGATATCCTGATGGAAAAGGTAAAAATGGTGGTGTTGGCGTCGGCATATTATTGGGATTCGCCCAATGTATAGTGGGATCTACTGCAAAAAGATTCGGTTCAGCGATATTATTTATCCACTGTACATTGCTTGGAATTCCACGAACTGCTTTAAAAGTAGGGCCTGGTGAGCTACGGAAGCAATGAATTTCACCTGTACTTGGGTCCTCAACATTACCTTCATACCCCCAGACAGTTGTCTTAGGGAATGTTGGTGGAAGAATCTGTTGCTTAAATTGAGTCATACCGATAGTATAATTATAACTTATCTCCTCACCTGTAACTGGATCTTTTACAATTACGGGCTTATATACTAGAGGAATAAACAATTGATTTACATATTTAGGAATAGAGTTTGGATCTAATGGTTTTACCATATCTATAATCTCCTTTTTTATATAATTATAAAAGGATGTTCATTTATAGCTCTCTTATATTTTTAATATGCTTGTTCATATTTTCTAGCAAAAGAACATATAATTTTACCTGATAATTCTTTTACTCCAACAGAATTACCTTACTGTCAGTATAATATATGATTGTTAAATTGTACGGTTACAATTTTATTATATTGCTCTCAAAATTGTTCTTGAAAAACGGGGAATCCGTACTGAATTCTTTTTTAAGGTGCATAAAGTGTAATTAATAACAAAAATGACCTGCTAATGTAAAATACGATTAGCAGGCATTTTCTATTTATGAAGCAAATCAAGGTTTTATTGACTGCTGGAATTTAAATATATTATCTGGATCATAGAGTGTTTTTACTTTCTTAAGTTTTTGGTAGTTTTTACCATAATACTCATATCCATAGTTTTCAAGTTCAGCATAAGGAAAGTTTACATAAGATCCATTAGTTAGGGGCTTAACATATTGAAAAACCTCTGAAACCCAGTCCTTATAGAGTTTCGCATCATCATCCTTTTCCCAATCAGCTGTTATACCGATAATATACTTTGCATTTCTATAATAATATGCTGAGCAATTACTAGATACTTCTTTTATTGCACCACCCAAAGAATATAGTCTGATATAACAATTGTCTTTTCCTGGGCTATTGTCCACGTATTCAATCAAATTTTTAATGTTTATTTCAGATAAAGTTCTATATACAAACCTTCCAGTAGCTTTAAACCTATCTGGTGGTCCATAAAAAGAACCAATAGCTCGTACAGCATCAATAAAAGAAACATATTTTATTGATGAACTTTTCAATAAACCAGGAAGCAATAAAAAACTTTTCAAAATCTCTTCTGCCTCTGATTTAGTTCCATAGAAAAATCCATTTAGATATATGCCTTCCTTGTTAAAACCAGCGAAACAGCTAATTCTTCTATCAGCAGTTCTTAACCAAGATTGCCATAACTCAAAGAACTTATTTCTCGAAACTTCATTCCACCTAAGTTGTATAACAGTAATTTTATCCACTTTATAAACTTTAAATATATAGCTTACTACTACTCCGAAATTTCCGCCACCAGCTCCCATGCAAGCCCAGAATAGTTCCGAATTAGTACATTTGTTTGCTGTTATTAGATTACCTTTATCATTTATCATTTGTATTTCCAAAAGATTATCTGTTACTAACCCAAAATTTCTACCTGATAAACCTATTCCTCCACCTAATACCAAACCAGAAATTCCAACTGAAGGACATGTTCCACCAACAAAAGCATAACCTTTTTGGGCAAGTTTTGAGTATATACTCTCTAACCTTGCTCCAGCTTGAATTTTTACAATATTCCGCTTAGTATCAATATCAATTTTGTTCATATAAGTTGTATCTATTACTAAAACAGCTGTATCTGTTGAATAACCCTCATAATTGTGACCTCCAGTACGAATGCGGATTTCTACATGATTACTTCTGCACCATTTTATAGCATTTGATACATCTGTAGGGTCATAACAATAAACAATAGCTAATGGAAATTTGTTTATATCTAGGTTGTATTCAAGTCTTAAAATAGCATATTCCTTGTTAAAAGGAGTTATAACTTTACCTGTTAATCCATGAAGATTCATATTTTCACTCCTTTGTAAAATTACTATTTAGTAGTATATAAATATGCAGTAAATATAATAAAGTGACAAAGGGTGAAAGGAAAGGCTATGGGAAATCACCTATTTTATTACACATGATTACAAAAAACAAAATATAAAAAATGCACAGCTTTCAATGTTTTCTTAGTGCAAGGTTACAATCTTTCAAAATCTCATATACAATAGCTTTTTTGGGTATAGTAATAAAGATAAAAATATGAAAGGAGAGTGATATTATGCCAAATGAAACTATGCATAAACATGTAAATAAATTGGTGAATGAAAAATCACCGTACTTGTTACAACATGCATATAACCCTGTAGACTGGTATCCATGGTCTGAGGAAGCCTTTTCAAAAGCAAAAGCAGAAGATAAGCCGATATTTTTAAGTATAGGCTATAGTACTTGCCATTGGTGCCACGTGATGGAAAGGGAATCCTTTGAGGATGAAGAAGTAGCAAAAATTTTAAATGAGAAATTTATTTCTATAAAAGTAGATAGAGAAGAAAGACCTGATGTAGACTCTGTATATATGAATGTGTGTCAGGCTATAACTGGCAGTGGAGGCTGGCCACTTACAATAATAATGACTCCAGATAGAAAGCCTTTCTTTGCTGCAACATATATTCCAAAGGAAAGTAAATATGGAATGGCTGGAATAAAAGCTATACTAAATAATATAAGTAAAGCATGGAGTGAAAAAAGAGATAAGATTATAGATAATAGCAACGAAATAGTAGGGGAGATAAAACAAGCATATCAAGGGAAAAGGGGTGAAGAGGAAATTGGAATTGAAAGTGTTCACAAGGCTTTTAGTGATTTTTCATACTTTTTTCAAGAAAGATATGGTGGCTTTAATAATGCACCTAAGTTTCCAACACCACAAAACCTATTTTTCTTACTTAGATACTGGAAATACAGCAACTCTAAAAAAGCTTTAGATATGGTTACTAAAACTCTTGATTCAATGTATAAGGGAGGTATTTTTGACCATGTAGGCTTCGGATTTTCTAGATACTCCACAGATGAGAAGTGGCTTGTGCCACATTTTGAAAAGATGCTTTATGATAATGCTTTATTAACCTTAGCTTATACTGAAGCCTATACGGCTACTGGAAAATCATTATATAAGGAAATAGCTGAAAAAACTATTTCTTATATACTAAGAGATATGAAGCATGAAAATGGAGGTTTTTTCTCAGCAGAGGATGCAGATTCAGAGGGAGTAGAAGGAAAGTTTTATGTGTGGGATTATAAAGAAATCATTAAAGAACTGGGAAAAGAAGATGGAGAGTTATATTGCAAATATTACGGTATAACTGAAAATGGAAATTTTGAAGGGAAAAATATACCTAATCTTTTAAATACAAAGATTGAAGAAATAGAGAATAATAAAGATCTAAAGGATTCTTTAGAGGATTTAAACAAAAGACTATATATCAAAAGAGAAAAAAGAATTCATCCATATAAAGATGATAAAATACTAACATCCTGGAATGGACTTATGATTGCTGCTTTGGCTTATGCAGGCAGAATTTTTGATGATTCCATGTATATACAAGAAGCTAAAGAAGCTGTAGATTTTATTTATGAAAACTTATTTAGAGAAGATGGAAGATTACTGGCTAGATTTAGAGAAGGAGATTCTGCATACCTTGCTTATTCTGAGGATTATGCATTTCTAATAAAGGGATTAATTGAATTATACCAAGCCACCTTTGAAGCAGATTATTTAAAGAAAGCAATAGATCTTAATAATGATATGTTTAAGTATTTTTGGGATAAGGATGAAGGAGGCTTCTTCTTATATGGAGAAGATAGTGAAGAGCTTATCTGGAGACCTAAGGAAGTTTACGATGGAGCCATACCTTCTTCAAACTCTGTAGCTGCGCTAAATATGCTGAGATTAGGAAGTCTAACAGGCAATTTAGATTTGATTGATGAATGCAGAAAAATCTTCAGAACCTTTGCAGGGAAAGTTAAAGATGTACCTATTGGGCATGCTTATTTTATGATGGCAGTGTTATTTGATAATATACCTACTAAGGAGATTGTAATAGCAGGAGATAAAAAAAGTGACGAGGTAATAAAATTCCTAAAAGAAATAAATAAAACTTTTTCTCCATTTACTGCAATAGTTTTAAATGATAATAGCACGATACTAAAAGAAGTAAATCCGAGCATAATAGATAAAGCCCTTGTAAATGGAAAGCCAGCAGTATATATATGCGAAAACTTTTCATGTCAAAAACCAATAACGAATTTTAGTGAGGCTGTTATAAAAGTATAAATAATCATGCTCCCTAAAAGGAGACTTGACAAGGACAAAATTATAATACTATAATATCTTGTAAATAATAAGTTAAAATAATTTCATTGAAGAGAAGAGTATCCATTTAAATACTCGAAGCGAGCAGGAGAGGGTGTAAGTCCTGTAGTGTTTTATTGGAGAATAGAGTCTTGGAGAAGCTGCTAAGTTGTATTTAATTAAATACAATGAGGTTTGCCGTTAACTGCGTTAAAGTTTTGAGTGAGCTAAACTTAGCTAACTAGAGTGGTACCGCGGATATATCCGTCTCTGTTTTACTATAGAGGCGGTTTTTATTTTTTTGAACAATATAAGAAAAATGCGACGCATTTTTCTTTAGTAACCAGTAACCAGTGACCAGTTGCCAGTTGCCAGTAGGATTAATAAAACTGGTTACTGGGAATTGGTTACTGGTCACTAAGAATTTTACGTCGTAAAATTCTTCAAATATAAAACAATAGATAATTAAATAATCGGGAGGATAATATAAATGGATTATAAAAAGGTAATTGCAGAGAGAATAAAGGAACATATAGATTTAGAATTAGAAGTTATTGAGGGACTTATTGAAATACCTCCAAAGCCTGATATGGGAGATTATGCTTTCCCTTGCTTTCAATTAGCAAAAAGCTTTAGAAAGGCTCCTAATATGATAGCAGCAGAATTAAAAACTAAAATTAATGGAGAAGGCTTTGAAAAAATTGAAGCTTTAGGGCCTTATTTAAACTTTTTTATGGATAAAGGGGCTTTTGCAAAAGTTACCATTGATAAGATTTTACTTGAAGGAGATAGTTACGGTACTTCAGAAATAGGAAAAGGCAAGAATATAACAATAGACTTTTCTTCCCCTAATATAGCTAAGCCTTTCCATGTTGGACATTTATTTAGTACAGCTATAGGTAATGCTCTTTATAAAATGTTCAATTCGCAAGGGTATAATTCCATAGGTATAAATCATCTTGGAGATTGGGGAACACAATTTGGTAAGTTAATATCAGCTTATAAAAGATGGGTAGATGAAGATGCATTAGAAAAAGAGCCAATAAAAGAGCTATTAAGAATATATGTAAAATTCCATGATGAGGCGGAGAAAGATCCTGTTCTTGAAGATGAAGGAAGAATGTACTTTAAAAAATTAGAAGATGGAAGCCCAGAAGAAGTAGCACTATGGGAAAAGTTTAAGAATCAAAGCTTAAGAGAATTTGAAAGTGTATATAAACTTTTAGATGTTAAATTTGATTCCTATGCAGGAGAAAGCTTCTATAATGATAAAATGGATTCTGTAGTAAAGGAATTAGAAGAAAAGAATCTTTTGGTTGAAAGTAATGGTGCTAAGGTTGTAATGCTTGAAGAAGAAAATATGCCGCCTTGTATTATATTAAAAGGCGATGGAGCAACTATTTACGCAACTCGTGACCTGGCAGCAGCTTTTTACAGAAAGAAAACTTATGACTTTTATAAAAGCATTTATGTAGTTGGATCTCCTCAAGCTTTGCACTTTAAACAAGTATTTAAAACTATCGAAAAAATGGGTTATGATTGGGCAAAGAACTGTGAGCATGTTGGTTTTGGACTTGTTAAGTTCGCAGATAGAAAGTTATCTACAAGAAAAGGAGAAGTTATATTCCTTGAAGAATTATTAAATGAATCTATTTCAAAAACTTTAGAAATAATAAATGAAAAAAATCCAGAGCTTGAAAATAAGAAAGAAGTAGCTGAAAAAGTTGGTATAGGAGCAGTTATTTTCACTTATCTAAAGAACAAAAGAGAAAAGGATATTGTATTTAATTGGGATGAAATGTTAAACTTTGATGGAGAAACAGGACCTTATGTTCAATATACTTATGCTAGAGGTAAGAGTATACTAAGGAAAGCTGAAAACTTTGAGGGAGAGGCAGATTATTCAGCTCTTTACTCAGTAGAAGAATTCGAACTTGTTAAAACACTTTCAAATTTCAATGAGGCAATTTTATATGGACTAGATAAGTTAGAGCCATCAATACTTACTAGATATATAATAGATGTAGCTAAAGCCTTTAACAAATTCTATAATGCTCATAATATAATGGCAACAGAAGATGAAAAGGTAAAGGTAGCAAGACTTAAAATGGTTGCAGCTACTTGTCAGGTAATTAAGAATGGGTTGGCTTTAATTGGAATAAAGGTAGTTGAAAAGATGTAAAATATTTTGGAGGAGCTAAATGTTTATTCAGGAACATATTCAGCAGCTTTCCCTTCCAGAAAGCTTAAATGAAAAATATAATATAGAAAACATAATGTTTTATGATATAGAGACTACAGGCTTTGATAAAGTAAAATCTAATATTATTTTAATATCTGGTGGATGGTTTATTAATAAAGATTCTTTTATTGTAAAGCAATTCTTCGCAGAAAACCTAAAAGAGGAAAGTGAAATTTTATTAGAGTTTAAAGAAGAGCTAAATAGATTTGATACTTGGTGTTCATATAACGGGATTGCCTTTGATGAACCTTTTATAAATAGCAAGATGAATTTAAATAGTATAGAATTTTCAAAGCCTGATACTCACATAGATCTATATAGGATGATTAGACCTTATTATAAGCAATTAGGAATGGAAAGATGTAACCTTAAAACAGTTGAAAAATATTTGGGTATAGAAAGAAAAGATAAGATTGACGGAGGTTTAAGCGTAGAGCTGTATTTTGAATTTTTAAATACAGAGAGTGAAGAATTAAAAAAGCTAATAATGTTACATAATTTTGAAGACGTATTAAACCTTCCGAAAATATTTAAGCTTATTCATGAAATAGAAAATAATGATTTGAAAAGAGAAAATTCAATTACGGAAAAGCAATTAAGCTATTTGAAATTTTTGTTAAGGAAGAATAAAATAGAAATTAATAGAGATATTGAAAAAATATCTAAAAAGGCAGCATCAAGAATTATTGATAATATCCTTAAAGGAAATATGAATTTAGACGATTTTAATAGTATAATAAATAATAGCTATTAATTTAAAATAAATTATTTAATTTTAATTTTGAATAAAGTAGTACTATAATTTAATGTTTAGGAGGGTTAGAACATGAAACTTGGTGATGTAATGCAATACAACATCATTATGCTAGATCCTGAAGACACTATTAAAAAAACTCTAGATCTTATGAATGAAAATCATATAAATGGTGCTCCTATAGTGGACAAAGATAAAAGACTTTTAGGAATAGTAGTTAAAGCGGATATATACAGATTTTTAATAGAAGAAGGTCACTACGATACTTATCCAATTTCTAGTATTATGACTAAAAACGTTGTTAGTGCGAATTTACAGGAAGATGTAATTGATGCGGCAAAAAAACTAATAGATAATGAAATTGTTGCTATACCTATAGTAGATAGGGACAAGGTAGTTGGAATAGTATCTATGGAAAATATAATAAAATACCTAGTTAGTAAAGGAGAATAAAAATAGTTAGAGATATTAAAATAGTGCCAGGCACCGGAGAAAGGAGTTTTTATAAAAACTCCTTTCTCCGGTGCCTGGCACCTTTATTTTTGTTTTTTATCTTTATACATAGGGCACTGAGAAGAACAACTTCCACAATCACATTGTCCAGAAGCTTTCTTTTTTGCACTTTTAACTAGTACAACTACTGCAAAAGTAGCAATAGCAATTGTTATTAATATTTCAAACATAAAATTCACCTCTTTATGCTAATATTAAAGAACTTAAATTAAATACTATGAAAGATACAATCCAAGCTAATACAAATTGATATAATAGTGAAAATATAGCCATCTTATTTCCATACTCTTTTTTCATAGTAACTAATGCAGTTACACATGGAGTATATAGAAGTACAAAAACTAGAAAACTATATGAAGATATTTGATTAAAATACTGAGGAAGCAAGCTATCTAAATTTGCTCCAAAAATTACTCCCATAGTACTTACAACTACTTCTTTTGCCATAAGTCCTGTAAGTAAAGATACTGAAGCCTCCCAGCTTCCAAAGCCTAAAGGTTTAAAAATAGGGGCTAAAGCTTTGCCAATGGCAGCGAATAAACTATTGTTAATTTCAGTCATTCCACTTAAGTTAAAGTTAGATAAAAACCATACAATGATAGAAATAGATAATATTATTGTACCAGCTTTTTTAAGGAATCCCTTTCCTTTATCCCAAGTATGTAGAGCTAAGTTTTGTAGCTCAGGCATTTTGTATTCAGGAAGTTCTATAATAAATGGTTCCTCATCCTTTTTAAATATTGTATTTTTAAATAACAATCCAATTATGAATGCAACTACTATACCCAATAAATAAAGGGAAAAAACTACAATAATTTCTTTGCCTTTAAAGAAGATGGATGCAAATAAAGCGTACACAGGTAGTCTAGCATTACAGGACATTAAAGGTATAATTAAAGCTGCAAGCTTTCTATCTTTTTCACTTTCAAGAGTTCTAGTTGACATTATAGCAGGTACAGAACAACCGAATCCAACCACTAAAGGAATAAACGCTTTCCCTGAAAGTCCCATTTTTCTCATTATTTTGTCCATTAGAAAAGCAGCTCTAGCCATATAGCCACTATCCTCTAAAAAGGAAATACCTAAAAATAATGCTAAAATCACTGGTAAAAATACTATAATAGATCCAACTCCACCAACAATTCCGTCTACCAGTAAAGATTTAAACCAAGGGCTGCTATTTTCAAGCAGTGTATTTAAGTTAGGTATCAAAACATTTTGTAAGGCTTCATCCATCAAGTCAGCTAAAGGTTGTCCTACCCAAGAGAAGGTAAATTTAAATATAAGATACATAATGATAAAAAACATTGGGTAAGCAAAAAACTTATTTAGTAAAATGCCATCTATTTTATCCTTAGTATTAATTCTATCATTAGAAGAATGAGTAATAGATCTTTTTATAATATCTTCAATATATTTATATGTTTCTTTTTCATTATCGAAGTCTTGATATTGAAATTCATTATCAATAGGAAGTTTAAAAAAATCATTTCTTAATAGAAATTCTCTTATGTGCTCTATACCTGTTCCTTTTGAAGCAGATATAGGAATTATAAACATTTTAAGTTCTTTAGACAATTTATCTATATCAATGTTAATTCCCTTTGATTCAGCAACATCCATCATGTTAAGAACTAATACAATTGGCTTTTTAAATTGCTTCAATTGAGTTGTAAGATATAAGTTTCTCTCTAAATTAGAAGCATCAACTATATTTATTATCAAATCCACAGGCTCATTAAGCAAAAAGTTTTTAGCTACCTTTTCTTCATTTGAAAAGGTATCCATAGCATAAATCCCAGGAAGATCAACTATTTTTATAGATTTATTTAGATATCCTTCTTTTTTTTCTACAGTGACCCCAGCCCAATTCCCAACATATTGATTAGAACCTGTTAAGGAATTAAACAAAGTAGTTTTTCCTACGTTAGGGTTACCGATAAGTGCAACAGTTTTCATTTTAGTCCTCCTTAAGCTTGATGTTTGAAGCATCTCTTTTTCTTATAGCTAAGTCAAAGCCTCTAACATTTATTATTACAGGGTCCCCTAAAGGCGCTGAGTTTTTTAATGTTACTTTAGTTCCCTCTATACAACCTAAGGCCAATAGACGCTTACATAATTTTTCGTTTCCTAAAATAGTATCTATATAACCTTTTTCACCAGGTCTTAAATCAATAACGCTCATAGTATTATCCTCCTTGTATAATTATGAAAATCATTCTCAATTAAAATATAACATCATTGAGAATGCTTGTCAATAGGAAAGTAGATAAAAATACTAAACATTTTTGTAAAGAATAATCTTATGTTATCTCTAAATAAAGTAATTTAGAATAGTTCACAAAGAGAGAAAAGTGTGAGATAATATAAGGGCAAATAAGACGAAATAAATTGATATTCGCCTGACTAGAAAAGAGTGATTAAGTGATTAAGAGGGAAAATAGTATCAAGATAGAAGAATGTTCTGAGGAATTCACCTTAGATATTGAAGGCAACTGCCATATTTTTAAAGATGCAATATTTTTTGATTTAGAACATTATCTATACAAAAAACCAATATGTATTGGAGTATTTGGATGTGCTTATTATGATAGTGACGCTGGGGAGCTTAAGATTACTCAGTATATGATAGAAGAAAAGAAAGATGCACTGCCTATACTAAACTTAGCAAAAGAATATTTTGAAGATATGCATAATAATTTTAATAAGAGATATATTGTTACTTTTTCAGGCAACAATGACTTTACTGTAATTGACTATCTTTTTAATAAAAATAACATCCAATGTAATATTGATGATTTATTTAAAAAAGTGGACTTGCAAAGGGAATATGAAAAAGCCACGGGAGAAAATATAGGGCTAAAAAATTTAGAAAAGAAGTTTGGAATAGAGAGAGAAGGAGAACTCATAAGTGGTGGTAATCTTTCTAAAACCTTCTGCAAGGTTATGAAGGATTTTGATTATATGAATAGAATGCCTGAGGAAAAGAGGCAGAGGATATTATTATATAATGAACAAGATGTAACAAGTCTTTTTAGGATGATAGTAGATTGGAAAAAGTATATGAAAAGTGAATAATATAAAAATGGCTTCCTAGTATTCATATACTAGGGGGCTATTTATTTTATAAATTTTAGGTGTATTTTTTAATTTAAATTAATATTGTATTTAAATTTTAATTAGAACTTAATATTCTGAAAAAATATATCAATTATATGTAAAATAGATGTAAAATTAATAAAGCTTTATGTTGGAAAAATGGATAAGTTGATATATAATTATCTTAAAGATAATTACTATTATATTACCAATAAATGGTAGGAGAGAAAAATGAGTGTTTTAAATAAAAAAAGACTAGGAGATTTATTGGTTGAGGCTGGAAAAATAACGGAACAGCAGCTGAAAACAGAGCTTGATAGACAGAGGCAAACAGGTATAAAACTTGGAGAACTACTTGTAAAGGATAAAATCTTAAGTGAAGAAGATATAATTGATGTTCTAGAATTTCAGCTGGGAATAAAAAGAGTTTATCTTGATATGCTTAAGCTGGATAGAAAGGCTGTACGAGCTATACCAGAGGGATTAGCTAAGAAATACAGCCTTATTGCTATAGGCTATGAAGGAAATAAAATTAAGGTTGCCATGTCTGATCCTCTAAATCTTTTTGCTATTGATGATGTAAGTATTGCAACAGGTAGAGAAGTAATTTTATTTATTGATACTAAATCAAATATCGACAAAGTTATTGATAGATACTATTCAACTGAATATGTTGAAAAGGCTGCAGAAGAACTTAGTAAATCTACATATAAAGAGGAAGTAAAAGAAGGATTAGGAGACACAGATGATGTTAAAAATGCTCCAATTGTAAAGCTGATAGATTCAATAATTAATAACGCAGTTAAAGCTAAGGCAAGCGATATTCATATAGAACCCTTCGAAAACTACATTAAGATAAGGTTTAGAGTAGACGGAAGTCTTCAAGAGGTATTAAAGGCTCCAAAGGAAACCTTAGGTTCCTTAATTGCCCGTATTAAAATACTTGCAAGCTTGGATATAGCAGAAAAGAGAATTCCTCAAGATGGAAGGATAATTACTAAAATAGATAATGAACCTATAGATCTTAGAGTATCTTCCTTACCTACAGTTTTTGGTGAAAAAATAGTTATAAGAATACTTAAGAGAAGTAATTTTCTTTTAGGTAAAGAACAATTAGGTATGTCTAAAGATGATATGGAAATAATGGAGAGAATTATAAAAAGCCCTTATGGAATAATTCTTGTTACAGGGCCTACAGGCAGCGGAAAATCTACAACCCTTTATTCTATGTTAAATGAGCTAAATGGGATAAAGTCTAACATTATTACTGTTGAAGACCCGGTAGAATACATGATGGAGGGAATAAATCAGGTAAATGTTAACACCAAAGCAGGATTAACCTTTGCCACTGGACTGAGAGCTATTTTAAGACAAGACCCTGATATAATAATGATTGGAGAAATTAGAGATAATGAGACTGCTGAAATAGCAGTAAGAGCTGCTATTACTGGTCACTTAGTTCTAAGTACCATCCATACAAATGATGCTGCATCAGCTATAGTTAGACTTGAGGATATGGGAATAGAACAATACCTAGTAGCAGCATCTTTAACTGGAGTCATAGCACAAAGACTTGTTAAGAAAATTTGTCCAAAATGTAAGGAAGCATATGATGCAAATGAGGCTGAGAAAAATCTACTTGGTGAAGAACCTGAAAATCCTTTAAAACTCTATAGAGGAGTAGGCTGTAATTATTGCAATAATACAGGTTACTATGGCAGAACAGGTATTTATGAAATCATGGAGATTACAAGAGAACATAGAGTAATTATGCAAGGAAGCCATGATCTGGATGAGATTAGAAAAATAAGTATTGAGAATGGTGCAAAAACATTGAAAATGTCTTGTGTGGACTTAGTTTTAAGGGGAGAGACAACTATTGATGAATTGACTACAGTTGCCTTCTTAAAGGATTAATATATAAGCAAAAGAATAACAAGAAGGTGATAAAAAATGCCTTTATTTAAATATAGTGCAATAAATAGTGCAGGTAAAAAAGTACAAGGAGAATATACTGCCAATAGTGAAAATGAAGTATTAAGTATGATTAGGGAAAATGACTATTATCCAATTAAAATAAATTTGATAGAGGGCAGTCCTAAAGTGAGTTTAGGAAAGTCCTTGCACAAAGTAAAAGCAAAAGATCTAGCCTTATTTTG
Organism: Clostridium homopropionicum DSM 5847; assembly: GCF_001263795.1. Taxonomy (GTDB): domain Bacteria; phylum Bacillota; class Clostridia; order Clostridiales; family Clostridiaceae; genus Clostridium_H; species Clostridium_H homopropionicum. The sequence goes on along the minus strand of NZ_LHUR01000005.1, from coordinate 72,568 downwards.
CAGACAAACTGCTACACTAATTGATGCTGGCACAGATATATTAACAGCAGTAAATCTTCTAAGAAAACAAGCAGAAAATAAAACTTTAAAGAAAAGCTTAAATGAAGTATATGAAGAAATTCAAAAGGGTGTTACCTTGTCTAGTGCACTAAGTATGCATGGAAACACCTACCCAAGATTATTAATTAATATGATAGAGTCTGGGGAAGAAACAGGTCAATTAGGTTCTGTAATGACTAAAATGGCTGAACAATATGAGAGAGAAAGTAGAATTAATGGAAAAATAAAAGGTGCCTTTGTGTATCCTGTTGCCTTAACCTTTATAAGTATCGGAGTGGTAATTTTCCTATTAACTTTTGTAATGCCTACTTTTGTAGGAATGTTTCAAGGTAGTGGAGTAGAACTGCCAGCACCTACTAGGTTTGTAATGTCTTTAAGTAATGGCATGAAAAAATATTGGTATTTAATTATAGGAGCTATAATTTTAATAGCTTTTGCCGTTTCAAAAGCTATTAAAACAGAAAAAGGAAGCATATTAATAGACAAGCTGAAATTAAATATTCCAATAATTAAAGCAACCTCAAGAAAGGTAATAACCATGAGGTTTGCAAGAGGACTCTCTATTACTTTATACAGTGGAGTTACCATGATTAAATCCATAGAAATAGTTTCAAAAATTGTAGATAACAAGCTAATTGAATCAAAGCTAAAGGGAGTAAGGGAGAGAGTTATTAAGGGAGATATGCTAAATGAGGCATTACAGGATATTTCAGAATTTCCACCAATGTTAATAGCCATGATTAAGATTGGAGAAGAAGCTGGAGCCATTGACAGCATACTTGAAAAAACTGCAGAATACTACGAACAAGAAGTAGAAGCATCTCTACAAAAGCTTACTACCTTAATAGAACCAGTATTAATTTTACTAATGGGACTTCTAGTAGGAGGAATAGTTATAGCTATGATAATGCCAATGTTTGATATGTTCCAGACAGTTGCATAAATAGGTACTAGGTGCTAGGTACGAGGTACTAGAAGCGAGGTGCTAAAACGGATTTTGGGGAGTCAGATTAATCACTAGTGGCTAATCGCTAGTCTCTAGGTTTCTGTGTAGAGCTGAAGCTTGGTGTATAGAGAAGGCCTTGTAGTATAGAAGAGTTAGGGCAGAAAAATCGCTAAACTTTAGCATTATATGAAAACAAAATAGCGACTAGCGATTAGAGATTAGCGGCTCTATTCTACATACGGTCTACAACTTATCATAAAAAAGGTGTTAATAATTAACTTAAAATAAATTATTAAAAAATAAAAAGGGAGGGTTTTTAAATGATTAAAAATTTAAAAAAGAAAAGAGGATTTACGCTTATTGAACTTATTATTGTTATTGCAATTTTGGGTATTTTGGCAGCTATAGCAATACCGAAGTTTAGCGATGTACAATCAAGTGCGAGAAAGAAGGCTGATATTTCTAGTGCAAAAACGATTGCAGATACTGCAGCTATGCTAATTGCAGACGAACAAATAGCACCTGGTACAGCCAATGTAACTGCAGCAAGTGGAGCAGCTGGTGCAGGAACAAATATTTCTTTAGCAGATGCAGGGGGAAGCGGAAAGCTTATAGCAGATGCATTGAATAGTGTGCCAGCTCCTAAAGTAAAAGGAACAGCATTTGTTGTGACAATTACTTCAGGGGGAGTTGTAAGTGTTAGTGTTAAAGACGGAACAAATTACTACGATATTTATCCGGCTCAACATTCAGATTGGCAATAAGTATTACGCGATTTTATATAAGAGTACATTTATAATATATTGAACAGTAAAATTAGTTTAAATTAATAATCTCTAGTCCTCTAGTCGCTAGTCTATGAAAGATCTAGCGACTAGTGACTAGCTATTAGCGATTTATTTTGCTTCTACTCATCAAAACCACTATAATACAAATTGAAGTACACTTTAAAATAAACACAAACACTATATTAAAATACTACATCAAAACACTAAGCAGGTGAAGAAATGAAAGACTTCAATTTTTTTGAACCATTTTCACAAAAGAATAAAAATCGTAATAAAAAGGCTGCATATATCGGTGCTGCTGTATTTTTTATTTTGGGGATAATGATTGGAATTTATTGCATAAACATTTATAGAATGAATAAATTAGAAAAAAGCATTGCAGAAATGCAAGTTAATATAAATTCTAAAGAGTTAACCTCTGCTTATGCAGAAAAGGCTAAGCTTGAAGAAAAGTTAAAAATTTTGAATGAGTACTATAAGTCTGTTTCAGGCATAAATGATACAGTAAAGAAACAGGATTATATTAATACTACACTTATTAAAGAGATTTCAAGTGTAGTACCAGAAAGTGTGTCCTTTCAAAGTATGAGTATCTCAAATAAGCTTATTACCATGAATGGTACTGCAGAAACTAGAGTCGCAATTGGAGAAATGGAGTACAATTTAAAGCAGTTGGATACTTTTGAAAACATTCATGTGTCAATTATTTCGGGAAGCGGAACGAGTGCAACAGCCGATGAAAATTCTTCTTTCATTTTCAATTTAACTTTTAAATTGAAGGAGGAGAATTAAATTATGAAGTTAAACTTAAAGAAAAAAATTAAAATAAATATGATCATAAGCAAAAGAGAAAAAATAATGCTGATTATCCTTGGAATAGCGATTATTTTTCTTGGATATTACAAATTAATATACTCAAAGCAAAGTGTTAAAGTAAATCAGCTTAAAGCTCAAAAGGAAGAGTACAATACTAAGCTTCAAGGCTTGCAAGCCAATATAACCTTAAATAAAAAACTAAATCAAGATTTAAAAATAGAAAATGCAAAGGTACTGGAAGTATCTAAGGACTTTTTTCCTTCAATATTAGAGGAAAAGATTATTGTAATTATGGATGAAATGATCAATAAAAACAATATAATCTGCGATTCCATAGGTATTTCAGATGTAAGTATTGAGACAGTTGCAGAAGAAAAGGCTCAAGAACAAAAGAAAACTAGCCTTATTGAAGAAATGGTTAAAAAATATATGGAATTAATGAAAGGTAGTATTCCTACTGAAAGTAGTAGTACTATAAATAAAACACAGAATACTAGTAAAGATGCTGCTAAAGAACAAACTTCCTTAGAGGCTAAAAAAATTACCTTAACACTTAATTTTAGAGGAACTCATGAGGATGTAATGAGTTTTATTGATGAAATAACTGGCTTCTATAAAAGAATAATAATAAATAACATAAATCTATCTGCTTATGGAGAAGGGTTAAGTGGAAGTATGGTATTGGATTTCTATGCAGTACCTAAGCTGGAAGAGGAAGATATTGATTATAACAAGTGGCAGTATGATGGTAACTATGGTAAAGATAATATGTTTAAAGATAACTCTGGTAGCTTGTCAGGAAATATTATTACTGGAAGCTTAACTCAGAATAATACTGTAGCTCAGGAAGCAAAAAAAGAGGAAGAATATGATTTTACTATGAGTGTAAGACCTACCTCCTCAGACCTTCCAACAGTTATGGTTGGCAAAGAAGGGGATAGTAATTCCTATGTGTTTGCAGATAATCAGGGAATAGAAAATGTGGATTTTTATTTAAGTGAAATTAATGGACAGTATTATTTTAAGTACAATACTTCTAAGGATTTTTATCCAAAGGATTCTAAGGGAGCGGGAGTAGCTTTCAATCCAAAGGGAGATAACATAAATTTAAAAGTGTTTTCTAGATGGAGAAATTCAGACAAGGATATGTCAGGTGTTAATATCAGGGTATATAATAAAACAAATAAGAATTTTAATATTTATATAGAAGATGATGATAAAGAGAGAAACAGGGTGTCAGTAACTAAAGGTGAAGGTAATATAAATATTACTAGAAATTAATTAGGAGAGATAATATGGAAAAATTCTTTAGAGTTTACTCCAAAAAAGCTAAAAGAGGCTTCACTTTACTGGAGATAATAATAGCTATAGGCATTCTCTCTATAATACTAGTTCCTTTTTCAAATCTTGTGTTAAATTCCTTCAAGGTAGCTCATGAGGCAAAGACAAAACAAGAAGCAGTTAATATAGCTCAAAAATATATGGAAAAGATAAAATCTGATAACAGTATTGAATTAGATAAAATTATTGATAATGGAGCTAGCTTTAGTCAGTATGGATATCCATCCTCAGAAAATGATTTTAGCATAAGCTATACTGTAGAGAGGGATGGGAATTTTTTAATTCCACCACCAACTAGTGGAACAGATACAAATGTCTATGATTATAGATTTGAAATATCTGATGAAGGAGATTGGGTCAAGGTTTATGATAAGACTGTAATAGTTAATTCAGAACAAAAGATAGTTCCTAATTTCCAGATTGCTAATAATGCAGATAATATTATTTATAAAATAAATGATGAAGAAAATACCATAAGTAAAACAAAGGTAGAAAATGAAGATATAATCATAAGAGTTGATATAAACAGAAATTTTTCTGATGGGCTACCAGAAGGAGCACCTTCAAAACAGCCTGATAATACATTGACTGTTACAGCAGAAAATAAATGCTCAGGACAGCTTATTTTCTATTTTGTAAAATCAGCTACTCTCCAGCAAGATGTAAAATGCCAAATTATAAATCTTGGAGGAAGCATAAAAAGGTATGACAATATAATAAAGGTAAATAGCAGTACAGGCTACGGAGCTCTTTCAAGAATATACAAAATAACTATTGAGGTTGAAAAAAACGGACAGAAAATAATAAATGAATCCTACAAGACATTTTATTAATAAGGGATGATGTTATGAAATTGAAGAAGGTAAAAAAAGGTTCTTCATTTGTTATGATTGTTATGGTTATGGCTGTTTTAAGTATTTTAGGAATAGCTATTAGTTCCTTAGCTGTTACTAGTTATAGGGCTAGAAGCCTTAATGAAGTCTCTAAAAAGAATTTTTATATTACTGAATCAGGTTTAGATAAGGCTTATGCAATTATAGGTAAACTAGTTGACGGAGCTATAGCTTCTGGGAATTCATATGTAGAATCAGCTATGAATGATTTAAATTTAAATGATGAGAAGGTAATTGAGGCAAATAAAGAACCAGGAACTGAAGGGAGTCTTTTTATAAAGGACGATGGTTCTGTAGATGAGGCTTATATAAAGGTATATCAAAACAGTGTTTTTAGGTCAGCATATACTAGTTTTATTGAAGGTTCTATAAGAACTAGTGTGGAAAGTGGAAACTATGAATTGTCAGAAAATGGGTCTAATCCTCAAGTGTCTGTATTATCAAGTAATGATGAGCTGAAATTTGCTCCAGATAAAATGCTTATAAAGCTAGAATCCAAATTTAAAGAAAAAGACTTAGAAAAAGTTATTCATGTTAATTATGAAATAGGTATTCCAGAGTATAATTCAGTTTATTATGTTAAAAGTGATGTTACAAAGCTGCCTCCAAGCAATATAACTTTTTTAAACTCTATTTCAATTGATGGCGATATGATAGTTCAAGGGAATGATGTAGATATTACTGGAAATATATTTGTGAAGGGAAATGAGAGTAGTTCCAATAAGGACACTAAAGGAGTAATTCTACAAAATAATAATAGTAATCTAAAGATAACTGGTGAAATGATAACTCCAAGCAATATAGTATTTAATGGTAACGACAATAAATTTACAAGCAAAGGTAATGTATATGTAAACAATACTAGAGTTTTAAAGGTATCAGAAGGAACAAAGATAGACATTACTGGGGACTTGAATACAAATGATGATTTGGAAATAAGTGGTAAAAAATCTCAGGTAGATATTAAAGGCGGATTATACGCAGTCAATGAGGGCTCAGGTGATCCAAATCCAGATAAATCAAGTTCCATAATTATTAATTCTGACGATCTTGGGAGTGGTACTAGCCTTAATATAACTAGTGATGTTATGGTTGCTGGGTCTTCTTATATAAATTTAAATAATAATGTAAAATATCAAACTGGTGAATCACTTTCCATAAAAGGAAACTACAAAGCTTATGCAATGCCATTACCGGAAGGACCTTATAGTGAAGATAAAATGATATTTGAATTTTTAGAACCACTAAATTTAGTTACTGGATTCTTAGATGGAAGTCAATTTTTAATAAAGGAAAAAAGTGAGTATTTTACTGAATTTAATAGATTATTTCCAGGACAACTTACTTTAGGTGGTAATGGAATAAGAATAGGTGGTACAATTAAATTTAATACAGGTGCTTTAGTTCATGATGGAGTAATAAAGAGTTGGGACGTAATAAATGAACAAGATTTAAAGGAGAAAACCATTGAACTAAAAAGAAAAATATATTACATGGGAGAAACCACTGAATCAAATGACAATGTTTATAATCAAAACAGTGTACAAGTTAAAGTAGCTAATCGAATTAATTTTAATGAAATGGAAAATGTTAGGATTATTAATCAAGGCTCTAATGAAAAGGAATTATTATTATTAAATAAGGATGAAAATAAGTCTTTGGTGATATTGGGTAAAGATGGAAATGATGGAAGTTCTATTCTAGGTGACAAAGATATAATTGATTTGAATAAAGATAAGGCAAAAGGTGTTATTGTTACAAAAGGAAATGTTTATTTTTGTGGAGACATTGATTTTAGCGGAACCATTATATGCGGAGGAAATTTTGTGCTTATGGATGGAGCAAAAGATAAAATATTGTACAATAAAAATTATGTAGATGATTTAGTAAATAAATATCCCGATTATTTCGATAATATATTAAATGCTGACTTGATTACTAATACGGACTATGAAGTTGGAGTGGATAACAGCGTAGTTACTGATATTGAAAGAGATAAGCTGATTATAAGAAAAGGATGGGAATTGATGAAATAACAGGTTTGAGGTGTTAATTAATGATAAAAAAGAAAAAAGGGTTTACATTAATGGAACTACTGATTACTTTAGCCTTAATGGGAATTGTTGCTGCAGCTATTTCTACATTCTTTTTTAGTAACTATAATACATTGTTTAAAGTCAGTAAGGAATTAGATTTGCAAAGAGAAGGTGAAAGGGCAATAGACTTTATTAGTAAGAAAGCCATGGAATCTAAGGGAATTGGAGAAATTCAGCCAGGTATTAATACGCTTGATCAAAACAGTATAACTGATGTAACTAAATTTGTATTTAAAATTCCAAATCAAGATGTTGATGATACTACTATAAAGGGAAATATATTTTGGCTTGAGACAGTAGAGGGAAAAGTACAGCTGAATTATAGTGAAGGAAATTTTGATTCAGTAAATAATTCTTATATAGCAACTGGAAAAACAGTAATTTCTACAGGAATAAAGTCAATAGAATTAAAATCTAGTAATTTTTTTAAAGATGCGAGCAATGTTGAAGTAACTATTCAGCTGGAAGAGGGACAAGAAGAAAAAACTATAAATAGTATTATATATTTTAGAAATAAAGTGGATTAGAGGGGGGGATAAACATTGAAAAAACATCAAGGAATAACTAGATTTTTAAGTATTAGTGCAATAATAATTTTTTTATTTTCTCAAATGAATTTTACAATTGTAAAAGCATCTTCTAATGGTAACTCAGGAAATAACAATGCAAGTTTATCTAATGGAGAAGCTGCACCAAGTAATATTGTAAGAGAAGCAGAGCAGGAATTTACAATTAATTTTGCTGTTCAACCTGAAGAAATCAGGGCAAAGGATGTGACAGTCAATACAGGAGCTTATAAAGAAATAGTATTAGTGATGGATACATCCGGAAGTATGGGAGATAAGCTGGACAAGGAACAAAAGCTTACTACATTAAAAAAAATTGCATCAAATTTTATAGATAAATTTTCTTCAGATAGTAAGGCCAGTATAGCTGCAGTAGGATACAATGTGTCAGCAGAGATTTTAGGAGAAGGTTTAGTAAATAGTAGTAAATTTCAGGATTTAAAAAACAGAATTAATTCTCTTTCAGCAGAAGGAAGCACAAACACTGGAGACGGACTTAGAAAGGCTTACTATTTACTGAATAATGGAAGAGCAGATGCTAAAAAATATATAATTCTTATTACAGACGGGGCACCTACTGCTTATACAGCAAAAAGTGGAACTGTAAACTATACAGAAAGTTTTTTATATAAGCAAGGGGTAATTACAGATTCAAATGAAGAAACTGAATTTAGCAGTATAACATCTAAAAAATTTGAAACTTCAGATGCTCCTGTAGGAACTTACGTTTCATATTATGGGGACAGAGCTCAAATAGATGCTATGAATTACGTTCAAAATATAGGAAATTTGATTAAAGCTAAAGAAAGCATAAAATCTTTTGTTGTGGGCTTCGGATATGGAATTAACTCGCCAGAGCTTTCAGAAATTGCAAGGGCAATTAACGGTAAAAAAGTAAAAGCTAATAACAAGAATCAAATAAATAAAATATATGAAGAAATAGCAAAAGCCATATCTTCAACAATTTCTACGGAAGCAAATTTCTATCTTACTGTTCCAAATGGGATTGAAGTTACAAATCTTCCTGAAGGCTTAGAATATAATGATGGAGCTATTAGTGGAACTGTAAAAACTATAAACTATTCTATAGAAGATGATGGAAACAATGGTGGAGGAAATGATTATTATAAGGCTGAGCCTGTTAACTTTTCCATAAGTTTTAAAGGAAAAATCACAAATACTTCATTGATACAGCAAGATTATAAAATAACTGGGGAAAGCACATATTTAAGCTATGTTGTATCTGATAAGGAATATAAACACTATTTTAATGATGTTGATATTAAAATAAATAATAAAGTAACTTTAAAAGCACCAATAAAGACTACCCAAGCTTTAGCTAGCGGAGTAGATAAGGATAAGCTTAAGGTTAATGATAGCTTTAATATTAACTATACAATTGACCCTTCAGAGGGAATAGAAAAAATAAAAAATGATAGCTTATATAAAAAGAATAAAGAAATTATTTTGGTAGTTGATACTTCTGGAAGTATGGCTTGGGATATTAACGGCAATAATGTAACGGGAAATAGAGTGTACTGTAGTGAAGAAGAAGCTAAAAAACATACAAATTGGGGAAGAGAAAGGGTTTGGACATTTTGGCCATACTATTATGAATGGAGATATTATTATATTAATTCACAAGATTCAAGGCTTAATTTAGCAAAGGACGCAATTGATATATTTTTAAATAAGTTTCAAAATGATTCAAAAACAAATATTGGATTAGTAACCTATAGTGATAAGGCTTATATTAAAAAAGATTTTGGAGATAATATTTCATCACAAGATGTAGGAGATGCTGAAGGTGGAACAAATACAGGAGATGGACTAAGGAAAGCATATTATATGCTTAAAAATAGTAATGATGCAGATAAATATATTGTATTATTAACAGACGGAGCTCCGACTTCTTATAGTGTTGGCAGGAATGATAGCTATTATAATTACAATTATATATTAGATAATAGTGAAAATTATAAAGTTTTTGGAGGCTATTCTTATGATAAGCCAGAAGCCACTGAATATGCTAAAGAAATGATGGAAAAGATAAACAATGATACTTCTACAAAAATAAATACTTTTTTAGTAGGTTTTACTTCAGGAGCTGATAGCAGTGCCTTAAATGAAATAGCTAATGCTTCAGAAAATGTTAAAGTAATACAAGCAACAAGTTCAAGTGAAATACAACAGGTTTATAATGGAATAGCAGAAGAAATAAAGCTTCCAACTGTAAAAGATATTAAGTTTCAGGTTAAGCTGCCTGAAGGCTTAATTGCACAAGAAGTAAAATATATAAATTCACAAACTCCAGTAGAAAATTTATCTATTGAAGAAGGTGGAAAAGTAATAGTAGGCTCTTTAGACAATATAAACTATAATTTGATAAAGAAAATAAATAATATTGATTATTACACTGTAGATGATTCTATACTTGAGAAGCTTAAATTCACAGTTAAAGTGAAAGCTACAAAGGCTGGGGACTATTTACTTGGAAATGAAGAAAATGCTTCCTCCATTAGCTATACTGATGTAGATGGAAGTAGTTATGTAAATAGATTTACACCTGAAATAAGCTTAAAGGTTATAGATGAGCAGGCACCAATAAGTATTACAAAATTTGGAATCTTTACAAGTAAAGTAGCTGCAGGTCAAGAAGGAACTATAGAAAGCTATATTAAATCTGGAGAAGCTCAGGTTATAAGTGGATTTACCTATACTCTTGGGTCTTTATTAGATATAGGTTATGCAAAAGAGGATGATATAGGTAAACCTCTTGGTGAGGATCTTACACTGAATATAAGCACTAACGGTATAGATTTTAGGGGTAACAGTACCTTTATGTTATATACTATAGTTAATGGTAAGCTTACTCTTATGGAAAACTGGAAAAATATATCAAATGGCCAGATAAGTATAAGTGGAAATAAACTTAATATGGGTCAAAAATATATTATTACTCAAAACTTTGTTCCGTATATATTTGATTCTAACCAGAGTGAGATAGATATTTATAATAGTATTACAATAAATAGTGTAGTAAATACAATAAATAGCATAAAGCTTTTAAGCAATACAGAGTTACCAGACTTAGATTAGCATATTTTTAGTCGTATAAATAGCCATGCTATTTATACGACATTTTCATAGTACATAAGGAGATATTAAATGATAGAGTTAATAGTGTTTCTTTTAGGACTTTCCATAGGAAGCTTCCTGAATGTATGTATATATAGAATACCTAGAGGGGAGTCCATATCTTTTCCGCCATCGCATTGTACAAATTGTAATAAAAGTATTAAAGCTTATGATTTAGTTCCTGTAGTAAGCTACATATTTTTAAAAGGAAGATGTAGATATTGCGGAGAAAAGATATCTATTAAATATCCTTTAATAGAGCTTATAACAGGAATAGTATTTGTGGTGATATATATTAAATATGGATTAACTATAGAATGTCTTAAGTTTTTCTTTTTAGTGAGCTTTTTAATTTTAGTAGGAATTATAGATTATAATTCAATGGATGTTTACGCTGTAACAATTCACAGTGCTTTGATTTGTGGTTTGTTTTTTCTAGGTGTTAATATGTATATGAACCTACCAGTTAAAACTTATATTATAGGTGCTATAATAGGAGGAGGAGTTATTGCCATTATAATCATTTTATTTGGTGGAATGGGATGGGGAGATGCAGAAATGTGCGCTTTCTGCGGTCTTTATATAGGTGTAAAGTTAACTTTACTTATGCTCTTCTTATCGGTTAATATTGGAGCTATAGTTGCAGTTACTAACATATTGTTGAAGCGAAAAACCAGAAAAGATCCAATGCCTTTATGCCCTTCTATTGCTTTTGGAACTTTTATTTGCATTATTTGGGGTGAAAAGATTTTAACTTGGTATTTTAATAACTTATTATTTTTTTAATGGATAAGCCTTGTGGGGGTGATAGCATTGTTCAGCAAGAAAGCTGTATCAATAGATATTGGCAGCAAAAATATTAAAATAGTTGAAGGAAAATATGAAGGAGATAAAGTAATTGTTTCAAAAATGACTACTTTTGAAACTCCCAAGGATTCTTTTAATGATGGTGAAATAATTAATTTAGAGGAAATAAAGAATTCCATTTCTGAGAAACTAAAAGAAAGCAATATAAAAAGCAAAAATATAGTCTTTTCTTCAAAGAGCACCTCTATTATTACTAGAATTATTGAGGTCCCATGGGTAAAAGGAAAGGAATTAGATTCATTAATAAAATATGAAATAGAGCAGTATCTTCCTATAGATTTTCAGGAGTACGTTACTAAATATAAGCTTCTTGAAGAATTTACTAAAGATCAAGTTAAAATGGTTAGAGCAAATGTTGCAGTATACCCAAAAGCAATGGCAAAGGCTTATTGGGATTTAGCAAAGGAATTAAAGTTAAACCCTTTTGCTTTGGATTTAAGCTCTAACGCTGTTAATAAGTTAGTAACAAGAAAGAATACATTTATAAATTTAGAGGAACTAGAAAAACAAGACACTATTTGTATGATTGATTTTGGCTATGACCAGATAGAGTTTAATATAATATCTAAAGGGATACTTGAATTTACTAGAATTATTACTGGTGGAGGAAGCTATCTTGATGCCAATATAGGAAGTGAATTTTCTGTAGGAGAAAAAGAAGCTGAGGACAAAAAAATTATGCTTGGAAATTTAAGTGATGATATAGAGCTTTTTAAAGAGGGGCTTACAGTTAATGAGAACTTTTTAGAAGCACAAACAATTAATGCATCCATTAGATTAGTTATAGATAGATGGAATAATGAAATTAATAGGATGTTAGAATACTTCAGAAATAGGTTTAAAGATAGAAATATTAGTAAAATACTGATTTATGGTGGTACTAGTGAGCTAAAAGGCATGGATAAATATATGCAATCTGTTCTAGGGGTTACTGTTGAAAAAGTTCAAAACATAAGCAGTATTGTTTTAGAAGGCTCATTGAAAGAAACATCAATAGTAAGTTATATAAATGCTATTGGTGGAATAATAAGAATAAAATAAATTTTTAAATTATTAAAAATTACCATCAATATTGACCAAAAAGTTTTATGATTATATAATAAAAAAAGTGGCTAAAGAAGATTTCGTAGGTTTTGAAGAGAGGAGAGTAGCACTATGTTTACTCCAATAAAGAACACTAAGGTATATGAACAGGTTATAGATCAAATTAAGGAAATGATAAAGAACGGAACTTTAAAAAAAGGTGATAAGCTGCCTTCTGAAAGAGATTTAGTGGAGCAATTAGGCGTGAGCAGGGCATCAATTAGAGAAGCCTTAAGAGTTCTTGAAATTATAGGTTTACTTGATTGTAGACAGGGTGAAGGGAATTTTATTAAGCATAATTTTGATAATGGATTATTCGAACCTCTTTCAGTAATGTTTATGTTAAATGAAAGCAAACCAGAGGAAATATTTGAATTAAGAAAAGTAATTGAAATTGAAACAGCAGCCTTAGCAGCAAAGAGAATAACAGAAGAAGAACTAAAGGAATTATACAAATTAATAGAAGAAATGAAAAGCTCAGAAAGTGAAGATGATAGAACTAAAATAGATAAGAAATTTCACTATACAATCGCCTACGCTTCAAGGAATTTTCTTATTTTAAATATTTTAAATACTGTATCTACTTTAATGGATTCATTTATAAAAAATGCAAGAGAAGAAATTCTTAAAAAGCATTACGATAAAGATATAATAAATAGTCAACATAAAAGCATTTGCGATGCCTTATCATTACATAATCCATCTGAAGCTGCTTTGGCAATGCGTAAGCATATGGATTTAATAAATGAAAATTTAAATTTTATACTTAAATAAATACATTCAGGCATACAAGCATCTATAGATAGCTGGTATGTTTTTATTTTCATTTAATAAGAATTAGAAATCACTATTTAACCTAGAAAATAGTGATTAAAAAATGATTGTACTGGTATGACAACTTACTATTAAATAAATCCAGGGAAAGTTTGTCAGTAACTTAAAAACTAGTGGAACCCTCCTCCACTAGTTTTTTTATATATAATTATTTTATCTTACTTAATTTAAGATGGATTTTGCCTTTCAACAGGATAATTGCTATAATTGTATTGTTCTAAAAAATTATAAAGGGGACAAATTAATGCATATACCAGATAATTTTTTAAGCCCAACTACTTGTGCTGTTATAGGTACAACTATGCTTCCAATTTGGAAACGGGCAGCTGCCAAGGTAAAAAAAGAAATGTCTAGAAAGAAGATGCCTCTATTAGGAATATGTGCTGCATTTTCATTTTTAATTATGATGTTTAATCTTCCTCTTCCAGGAGGAACTACAGGACATGCAGTAGGAGCAACACTTATTGCTATTTTAGTAGGACCTTATGGAGCTACTATAGCTGTAACTATTGCCCTGGCAATACAGGCATTATTTTTCGGAGATGGTGGTGTACTTGCTTTAGGTGCAAATAGTTTCAATATGGCATTTGTTATGCCTTTCACTGGATATTACATTTACAATTTAATTAGCAGTAGAATAAAGGGAGAAAAGGGGAAATATCTAGCTGCCTTTATAGCGGCCTATATATCTTTAAATTTTGCTGCACTTTTTACTGCAATTGAATTTGGAATACAACCATTATTATTTAAAGATTCAGTGGGAAATCCTATTTACTGTCCTTATGGTCTCAATGTTTCAATTCCTGCTATGATGATACCTCATTTACTATTAGCCGGCTTTATAGAAGGTGCATTTACTGCAGGTATCTTAGCATATATTAAAAAACTATCTCCATCCATAATAGAGGAAAATATAAAAGAAAATAATAAACCTATATATGTTTTATTGATATTTATGATAATATTAGTTCCTATAGGGCTTTTAGCTTCAGGTACAGCTTGGGGGGAGTGGGGAATTACAGAAATAAAAGAAAGAATAGGTTTCATTCCACAGGGAATGAAAGAAGGGTTTGATTTTAGATCTTTAATACCAGAATATTATGTATCAGGAATACCAGAAATTTTAGGATATATAATTTCGGCTGTTATTGGAGTAATATTAATTTTTATTTCAGTTAAGCTAATAGTAACTATAAAAAATAAAAGAGCATAAAGGTGATAATTTGGATGCGGAATGGCTTTTTAAAAAAGAAGATTATATACCTGTTAAAGATAAAGAGAAATTTATAAATAAAACTATTTTAGGTATTATTAATGTGCTAGGATTGATTAGAAGAAAAGAGAGTTATAGTAATAAGATTTACTATAGAACAAACAGTACTGTAAAAGTAATTTTTACTTTTTTAAATATAATTTTATTATCTCTCTCAAGAAATGCTACATTTCTCTTAGCAATTGATTTATATTTGATAATTTCTACTTTATTTATTGAAAAAGAGGATAGAATAAAAATTTTTATTATAAGTTTAATGGTGCCAGTTTTTACTTTAATAATGCTTATCCCTTCATTCTTAATGGGGAATAGATTAAACAGCATTCTGATTTTATTTAAGGTAATTGGAACTATTCTTTTTATAAATATTCTATCCTATACAACAAAATGGACACAAATTACAAGAGCTTTGAAATTACTATTTATACCTGATTTATTTATATGGATTATGGAGATTACCATTAAGTACATTGTAATTTTAGGAGATTATTCTTTAAATCTTCTATATGCTTTAAAGCTTAGGTCAATAGGGAAAAATAATAGTAAATATAGTTCCATATCCTCTATAGCAGGAACCTTGTTTTTAAAATCTAAGGACATGGGAGAAGAAATGTTTTCTGCTATGGAGTGTAGAGGATTTACCGGTGAATATAAAGGATACATAAATACTAAAGTTACAAAGTTTGATATCATATATATTATAATAAATGTATTTATATTAGTTGTTTTTTTACTAAGTTAGATTAAGAAAGGACATGCAATGATTGAATTAATTAATGTTTCTTTTAGTTATAAAGGAAAAACTGCTTTAGAAGATATAAATATTAAAATAAATGAAGGCGAGGCTGTTGCTCTTATTGGACCCAATGGAAGCGGCAAGTCAACCTTAATGAAGCTTATTAATGGAATTATTTCTCCTAATAAAGGGGAGTATTTATTAGATAAAAAAATTATTACTGAAAAACAGCTAAACAATAATATATTTTCAAAAGCTTTTCATAAAAAAATAGGTTTTGTTTTTCAAAATTCTGATACTCAGCTTTTTTGCTCTACAGTTTATGAAGAGATAGCCTTTGGCCCAAGGCAAATGGGGATTCTGGAGGAAGAAGTAAAAAAAAGAGTGTATGATTGTTTAAGACTTTTAAACATTGAGAAGTTGAAGCATGAAGCTCCCTATAATTTAAGTGAAGGGGAGAAGAAAAGAGTCGCTATAGCCTCAGTTCTCTCCATGAATCCAGAAATCTTAACTCTAGATGAACCTATGAATGGAATAGACCCAAAGGGAAAGAAATTTTTAAAAGAGCTTCTACTAAAACTAAATGCTTCTGGGAAAACAATAATATGTTCAACTCACGATTTTGATTATGTAGAAGGAATATTTAAAAGGGCAATTGTATTTTCAGAAAAACACAGGATAATAAGAGATGAAGATTACGGAACAGTTATAAAGGATGAAAAATTTTTAATAGAAAATAACATTAAGTAGAAAGTGGGAAGGTGAACAAATGAGAATACTTTATTATGATTGTTTCAGCGGCATAAGTGGAGATATGAATTTAGGAGCAATGCTGGATTTAGGAGTAAATCAGGATTATCTGATAAAGGAACTAGAAAAGCTAAATTTAAATGGAGAGTATGAAATAAAAGTAACAAAAGACAGCAGAAAAGGAATTCATGGCACTAAAGTAGATGTAGTTTTATTAAATGAAATACATGAACACCATAATGAACAAACTTGCTCCCATGAACATGAGCATAATCATGACCATGAATATTCTCATGAACATGAGTATCACCATGAGCATGAGCACAGAAACTTAAAAGATATTGAGAAGATCATTGGGTCTAGCAGCTTAAGTGAAAATGTAAAAGAGTTAAGTCTTAATATATTTATGAAGGTAGCAGAGGCAGAGGCTAAGGTTCATGGGAAATCATTATATGAAGTTCATTTTCATGAGGTAGGGGCAATAGATTCAATTGTAGACATTGTAGGAGCAGCAATTTGCCTAGATTATTTAAAGGTCGATAGAATACTATCTTCTTCAGTAGAGCTAGGAGGAGGCTTTGTAAAATGTGCACATGGGCTAATCCCTGTGCCGGCACCAGCTACAATAGAAATATTAAAAGGCGTAGCTGTTAAAACTGGTGCAGTTCCTTTTGAAACAACAACCCCAACGGGAGCCGCTATTCTTGCTTCAGCTGTAGATGAGTATACGGATTTAAAGAATTTTAAGATAGATAAAATTGGATATGGAATCGGAGGGAGAGACACAGAGATTCCAAATGTATTAAGAGTTTATTTAGAGGAAAAAGCTGAAGAATTACAAAATGATTCAAATGATAAGGATGAAGTTGTTATATTAAGCTGCAATATTGATGATATGAACCCAGAGATATTTAGCTATGTTATGGAAAGACTATTTAAAGAAGGAGCTTTAGATGTTTATAGAATTCCAATTCTAATGAAAAAAGATAGAATGGGCTTTATTCTTAATGTAATCTCAAAAGAAAATGACCTTAAAACCATAAAAGATATTATTTTTAAAGAAACCACTACTATTGGAATAAGGCAAGTAAAGGTTCAAAGGGAAAAATTAAAAAGAGAATTTGAAATAGTAGAAACAGAGTATGGAAAGATTAATGTAAAGAAGAGTTATTTTGAAGGAAAAATAATAAAATGGAAGCCAGAATATGAAGATTGCAAAAGGTTAGCTATTGAAAATAATCTTCCAATCATTAAAATCTATAATAAAATTAATAAGCTTATGGAGGATCAGATTGATAATGATTAATGACAAATACAAAACTCTAATTAGTTATCTGAAAGCTTTAGGAAGTGTAGTTGTTGCTTTTTCAGGAGGAGTGGACAGTACATTTCTATTAAAGGCAGCAAAAGAGGCATTAGGTGAAAAAACAGCAGCTCTTACAGTGGTTTCTCCATATATTCCTAAATGGGAAATTGAAGAAGCAAAGGAACTAGTAAAAACTATAGGAGTAAGACATGAGTTTTTACAGGTGCCTGTAATTATGGATGAGATTAAGTTTAATCCTGAGGATAGATGTTATTTATGTAAAAAGGCTATATTTACAAAAATAAGCAGCTTTGCAAAGGAAAATGGATACAAATATGTAGTAGATGGAACAAACTTTGATGATATAAAGGATTATAGACCGGGTCTTAGAGCCTTAAAGGAATTAGATATTAAAAGCCCACTTCTTCAAAATGAGTTAACTAAAGAGGAAATTAGAAAATTATCTAAGGAATTAGGATTAAAAACTTGGGATAAGCCGCCATATGCATGTTTATTATCAAGAATTCCATATGGAACCGAAATAAAGGAAGAAGAACTGAGAAAAATTGAAAAATCCGAAAGATATTTAATGGATATAGGATTAAAAGCTGTTAGAGTAAGGGCACATGGGGATTTAGCAAGAATTGAAGTTCCAAAGGAAGATTTAGATAAGTTATTTAACAAAGAGCTACTATCTGAAGTTACACAAAAGCTTAAGAGTTTTGGCTTTAAATACGTATCTTTAGATATGGAAGGATATAGAACAGGAAGTCTAAATGAAACTATAGAAAAGGGGAAATAAAAATGAACTCTGAAGAAATTAAGATGCTTTTAGAGGGAGTTAAAGCTGGGACCTTGGAAATAGATCTTGCTGCAAAGAAACTGGAGGAATTACCTTATAAAGATTTAGGTTTCGCTAAAATAGATAATCATAGAGAATTAAGAGTTGGATATCCAGAAATAATTTACTGTGCTGGTAAAACAGTAGAACAGGTAAAAACTATAGTAGCATATATGAATACAAAGGATAGCAATATTCTAGGAACAAGAGCAACAAAAGGAATGTATCTGGCAATAAAAGAAGAATGCCCCAATGCTGAATATAATGAAGTTGCAAGAACTATTACAGTTAAGAAAAAAGAAATAAAGCTTACAGAGTCATACATTGCTGTTGTAACTGCAGGGACCTCTGATTTACCTGTAGCAGAAGAAGCAGCCATTACAGCAGAAATTTTAGGAAATAAAGTAGAAAGAATAACTGATGTAGGAGTTGCAGGGATACATAGATTATTTAGTAAATTAGAAGTTATAAGAGGGGCAAAGGTAGTTATTGCCGTAGCAGGAATGGAAGGGGCTCTTTCCAGTGTAGTTGGTGGACTTATAGATAAGCCATTAATCGCTGTCCCAACCAGTGTTGGGTATGGAGCAAACTTTGGAGGGCTATCAGCACTGCTTACAATGTTAAATAGCTGTGCCAGTGGTACAAGTGTAGTTAATATTGACAATGGTTTTGGAGCAGGGTATTTGGCTAGTATGATTAATAAGTTGTAGTTAACAGTTTTTAGTAGCCAGTAGCCAGTGAACGGTGTCCAGTAACCAGTTTAGAAAAATAATCGCTAGTCTCTAGTCGCTTGAAAAAATAATTGACAATTGACAATGGACAATGATTGAAGTAATTAAGCTGAGCTTAATTACCCAATTTAACAATTGAAGTAAGTATATAATGTAGTTTTGCATTAGCAAAACATCCTATATTGTCAATTGTGCATTGTCAATTATTTATTTAAATAACTTTACTTTAGTTTTTCAATTCCAATTCTAATTCTTCTTAAAGACTCTTCTTTTCCCATGATTTCAGCTAGTTCAAAGGCACCACCTGGTGAAGAAGGCTGACCTGATAGAGCAGTTCTTAGAGGCCATAAGACAATACCATTTTTAACTCCCATTTCTCCTATTAGTGCGAAAATAGCATCATGAATAGAAGTAAAACTCCAGTCCTCTAAGGATTCTAATACAGGTAGAGCTTTTTCTAGACTTACTAAGGAATTTTCAGAATTAGTCTTCATCTTTTTATGAGAGTATAAATCAATATCATGTTCAGGTAATTCTTTAAAGAAAACTACCATTTCAGGGATCTCATTTAACACTTCAACTCTTGTTTGGAGTAACTCACTTATTTTTAAAGTATTAAGTAACGCTAATTCATCACTAGAAAATACTTTTTCATAATATGGAGTTGCTAATTTATGAAATTCGTCCAGAGTAAGTTTTTTAATATATTCTCCATTCATCCATCTCAATTTTACTGAATCGAAAATAGATGGAGCCTTGTGTATGTTCTTATAATCAAATTGCTCAACTAATTCAGGTAGGGTGAAAATTTCCTGCTCAGTTCCAGGATTCCAACCAAGCAAAGCTATAAAGTTCAGCACAGCTTCTTTTAAATATCCTTTTTCAAGTAAATCACCAAAGGAAGCATCGCCGTTTCTTTTGCTTAGCTTATTGTGAGCATCCTTCATTATAGGAGGACAGTGTATATAGGTTGGTACATCCCATCCAAAAGCATTATAAAGTCTGTTATACTTTGGAGCTGAAGATAGATACTCATTTCCACGAACTACATGAGTAATTCCCATTAGATGGTCGTCTACAACATTTGCAAAGTTATAAGTAGGAAGCCCATCTGATTTCATCAAAATCATGTCTTCTAGCTCTGAGTTATCAACAGAAATAGTTCCATAAATTTCATCTTCAAAGGTTGTAACCCCTTCAGTAGGATTTTTCTGTCTTATAACATACGGTTTTCCTTCAGAAAGATTTTTCTCTACATCTTCTTTAGAGAGATTTCTACAGTGGCCATCATATTTAAATATTTCTGAGCCATCTTTAAGAGAATCAAGTCTTTCTTTATCACAGAAGCAATAGTATGCTTCACCTTTTTCAACTAATTCTTTAGCATATTGAAGGTAAATACCCCGTCTTTCACTTTGAACATAAGGACCAACTGAACCTCCAATATCTGGACCTTCATCATGATTTAACCCAGTCATTTTTAAAGTATCAAATATTACTTTAACAGCATCGGGTACATATCTTTCTTGGTCTGTATCTTCGATTCTTAAAATAAATTTTCCATTTGAATGCTTTGCTATTAAGTATGTGTATAAAGCTGTTCTCAAGTTTCCAACATGCATGTATCCTGTTGGACTTGGGGCAAATCTTGTTCTTACTTCTTTAACTGACATATAATTTCACTCCCATTTATATATTTAAAAGCCTTTCGCTAAATTTGCGAAAGGCATATAAAATCCTCTTTTTATCATATACTAAGGGAAATTCTATGTCAATATAAGGGGAAAACTAAAACTCTTTCTTTGAGTAAATTCTTATAGATATAAGAAAGGATACTATTAAAAGAAATATTGATAAAATTAATATTATTAAAGATAAAGCATTTGTATTATTAAAGGTAGATAGGTATTTTATTAAATTAGTACCTGAATCTGATTTTAGGAATTTTGTTATATAGTTTGGAGCTACTAAGAGCATAAGATATAGCCCAATATTAAGTATTCTAAGCTTTGAACTTTCAAATTTATAATAAATAGGATAGTATATGGAATAGAAGATGCCCAGTATATTAAAAGCTATTATCATGTCCCAGATGTTAGCTGTTCTTGCTGAGGTTTTTAAACCAAGGATACTTAATATTAAGGTAAAGATTATTATAACACCTGAAATTAGAAAAATGTGTAATATAAAAGAAAGATATTTTGCTAAAACAATTTCATGTTTCTTTATGGGCAAACTATTAAGAGCAACATGAATTTTATATTTTTCATCATATCCATTAGAATATAGTATAGAAATATATACAATAATAATGATAGAAAGAGTATAAAATACTCCAGGACTATGATTGTTTTTCAAACCAGCTACAGATAAAAACATTCCATAAATTAATATAAAAAAGTTATATTTACTGGATAATTTAAAATCTTTCAAGGCTAAAGTAAGCATTGTATTTCCCCCAATTTAAATGTCTTTATTTTCATAAAATTTTAATGATATAGTAATAGAAATTATTAGAATAAAAATAATTCCCAACAGACAAATAAGTTTAGTTTTAAATAAATTATCGTCTAAAAAGGCTTTATATGTGATTACAAAATCAGAACCGATAATATTAGATGCTGTATTTATTAAGGTATAAAAACCTAAATATAATAGTATATTGATTACCTTAGTTTTTCGATAATTATACTTGAAAAGCAGTGGAAAACTTATTGAAACCATTGCTATTGTAGCAATAAGTACAAGCTTTATAACTCTAAGATTAATAAAGGTAAGTCCACTAAATATTTTTAGTGAAGCTATTATACCACCTAATAATGAAGTGAAAAATAGTGCAACTATGATATAGATTCCTATACTTAAATATTTGGATAGAACAACTTCTTTCCTTGTTAAAGGTAGAGAATTAATAATATACTCTCCTTTAGTTTTATCATCATAAATAAAGCTTTCAGTAGAGATAAAGTAGGCTATGGTAGTGATAGTCAATATATACTTATTATCTGAAGGTAAAGCATCAGCAATGGTAATTAAGAAAATAAAGTAGAGGGTAAATATAAATAAAGTTTTAAAGTTGAAAGTAAGTGCAAAATCTTTCTTAATTAAGTTCAGCATTTGGTTACCCCCTTACACTATAAACCATAATATCTTCTAGAGTTGGTCTTTCAATAAGTACATTACTACTGAACTGTCTCCGTATCTTTTGGATGTTATCTGTTAGAGCTTCAAAACCAAAAGAGTTTTGATGAATACCTATAAATTCTTTTTTTGTATTATAATCTAAAAGTTCATTTGAACCTTTTACTATTCCATAATTATCCAATATATCATCCTTTGGCATTGAAAAAACTATGTTTCCGTTATTAATAAAAGTAATATAATCAGCAATCTTTTCGAGGTCAGTAGTTATATGAGTTGAAAAAAATACGCTTTTATTTTCATCTTGGATTAGAGAGTATAATATATCTAGTATTTCTCTTCTAAAGACTGGATCAAGCCCTGAGGTTGGCTCATCCATCAATATAAGTTGGGCATTATGAGACAAAGCTATGGCTAAGGAAAACTTCATTTTCATTCCTTTTGAAAGGGTCTTAATCTTCTTTTTAGGATCTAGATTAAACTCTTTTAAATATCTTTTAAAGATATTTTCATCCCATTCCGTATAGAAGGGAGAAATAATTTTCTTCATAGATTCAATACTTAATTCTTCATAATAATAGTTTTCATCGTAAACAAAACCAATTCTATTTTTAACTTCTTTTTCATTTTGAATATTATCTAATTCAAATATTTTTATTTCTCCTTGATTTCTTTTAACTAAGTTCATAATTAATTTAATTGTAGTGCTCTTTCCTGAACCATTTGGGCCAATGAAACCCATGATATAACCTTTCTGTAAATCAAAACTAATATTGTTTAATAAAAAATCCTTGTATTCCTTTCTAAGGTTTTTAACTTCTAAAATTTTATCCATAAGAAATAACCTCCTTAATTTTCATCATATAGAATCGTTAACATTTGAATTATTTCATCAATATTCAAATTTAACATTTTACTTTCAAATACTACTTGTTGAAGCTTTTCTTCAATAATCTTCAATTTTTCTTCACGTAAGAGCTCTTTATTTTGAGGTGCTACGAAGGAACCTTTTCCAGCTACGGTTACTATAAAACCTTCTTTTTCCAATTCTTCATAAGCTCTTTTAGTTGTTATTACGCTTATCTGAAGCTCTTTTGCCAGATTGCGAATTGAAGGAAGAGAATCTCCAGAATTTATTTCACCATTAATTATTAATGCTTTAAGTTGTGTTACTATCTGTTCATAAATTGGTTCTCCTGAGGAGTTAGAAATTATAATCTTCATGATTCATCTCCTTTAAAAATGTATATACTGTATATAATGTATATATACAGTATATACATATCTGCTATATTATGTCAACAATAATTTTGCTTATTTTTATGATTTTTTTTTAAAAGTAATAGTATAATAGTAAAAGATATTTAAAAACAAATTACTAGGAGGATGTTTTTTTAACATGAAAAAAAGCAATATTATTAAACTATTATTGTTTGTACTAGTTTTCGTTGTAGTTATACTTGTGATAAATAATGAAGCATTAAAATATGCAAAACAAATAGATTTAAATTTATTCCACAATAATTTTGAAGCTAGAGAAAAGCTTGGTCAAAAATTTTATGAAAGTGACAGAATATATCAATTAGCCAAGGTAATCTTAAGCTTAATTATTCCGGTACTTTTTCTAATAACAGGTTTTTCTGCAAAGTTAAGAAATTTTTCTAAGGGGATTAGTAAAAGGTTTTTCATAGTAGTTGGTGTTTATGGAGTAATTTATACTTTAATAGAGAATATACTTACATTTCCTTTTATATATTATGGAGGGTATGTTCAGAGAAAAATTTTCGGATTATCTCACCAAAGCTTTTTAATGTGGCTAAAAAATTATTCAATAGAACTGTTAATAAATTTTATAATGATATTTTTAATTCTTTGGATACCTTATAAAATAATTTCTAAGAGTCCAAAAAGATGGTGGATTTATACAGGTATTTTATCTATACCATTATCAGCATTTTTGTTCTTTGCACATCCTATAATAATAGATCCATTGTTTAATGATTTTAAAGCAATAGAAAATAAGTCAGTGGAAACACAACTTGTAGAACTTACTAAAAAGGCTGGAATAGAGAATTGCAATATTTTAGTAATTGATAAAAGCAAAGAAACCTCTATGATAAATGCGTATATGACTGGAATTGGAGATACTAGGAGAATAGTTTTATGGGATACGGCATTGAAAAGTCTTAATGTTTCTGAATTAAAGTTTATTACTGCTCATGAAATGGGACATTACGTTCTAGGGCATATTAAGAAGTTTATGATTTTTGAAATAATTGCTACTTTTATATTATTATATATTGTATCTGTTGCTGCACCATATTTAATTAATAAATATAAAAATAAATTTAGGGTTAAGGACTTAAAGGATATAGCTTCCTTACCGCTTATATTCTTAATATTAAATTTATGTTTTATAATAACTACTCCGGTATTTAACGTTTATTCTTGTTATATAGAGAAGCAAGCAGATATTTACGCCTTAGAAATTACTAAAGATAATAAAGCAGGAAGTTCTTCCTTTAAAAAGTTATCTGAAAATGGTATAGTAATTCCATACCCAGATCCAGTTTATAAGTTATGGAAGTTTGATCATCCTCCAATAAAGGAGAGAATAGAGTTTTTTGAAAAGTATGTACCTTAAGATAAAAGAGAGGAGAAAGATTAATGTATCTAATGAAGACAAAACCCGATAAGGTAAATAATCCGGTGTATTATATATATCTAGTTCTAATAATGTCTATAGGATGGATAGGATTATTTATAGTAAAGCTTAGGGATAGCTTTGTAGAGGGTGGAGGAGAAGTTGACAGAGCTGTAATTAGCTATGTGTCAGGAATCAGAAATGAATACTTAAATAAAATTTTTGTTATTATTAGTAGAAGTGGAGATACTGTTGTTGCCATTATACTTACTCTTCTTATTGTGATATTTTTATTTAAAGTACAAAAGAAAAGAGAAGCAAAATTTTATGCAATAAACATATTTGTAATTGCTGCACTTAGTCAAGGTTTAAAATATTTATCTAAAAGACCTAGACCTGTAGGTCAATGGTTAGTAGATATTAGCGGATATACTAATGTTGGTGGATATAGTTTCCCAAGCGGTCATTCTACTATTTCCATGGCAGGAGCACTTGTAGTTATATATTTTATACTTGATAATTTTAGAAATAGAATTCTTGCTCATATATTAAGTATTATAATATTTGTATATGCAGCTTTAGTTGGAATAAGTAGAGTTTATGTAGGAGTACACTATTTTAGCGATGTTATAGGGGCTTGGGCAATTGCTTCCTTATGGGTGTTAATCATTTTAATAGTTTTTAGAAGAGAAAGCAAGAGAAAAGATTACAGTTACTTAAGGTAAAAAAAGAAAAAAAGGGGGCAGACTCCTTGGTATAAATCCCAGGGGTCTGCCCCCTTTTTTACCTTTTTTTATTTTTAGGAAATAAAGTAGTTTACAAAATGTAAAAATATGGTAATATATTAATAGTAGAATTGAATCCTTAGGGAGGTAGCTTTATGTCAGATAAATTACAGATAATTGACAACTTAACATTTTATGCATCTATAAGCAAACATAAAGAACGGTGGTTAAGTAAAATAATTAAGAAAGGAATATTGTGGAGTTTTATTTTTTATGTCTTCAGAGCAATATTTATTTTCCCACTTTTTATATTCAATGAATTTAAGACAAGCTATTTTAACTTATATTTAACTAGGTTTGCTTTTGATGGTCCTAGCTATGAGGAGATTTGGAATAATTTTAAAAAATCCTATAGCTTAGTTTTTGATAATAGTGATTTTTTTATTAAGTATTTAATAATTAGCTTTATTTTACTTAGCATTATATTAGTGTATTTCATTAAATCACCTAGTGGAATTTTAATAAGTTTTGTTGTATCAGCAATTTCACCTTATATAATAAGCAATGTGTTTATTCCTTTAGTGTCAGTACTTTATGTGTTTTTTAATATAGTTGCATTATTTATTGACAATTTGCTTCCCTTTATTCCAAATATTTTTGCTTGGGGAATAGTTGGAGCTTTATTTGGAATTGCGGGAGCCATAAAACAAAATAATACTACATATAGAGTATTGCTAGTAGGATTTTTAAGTGCAGTATTTATAATTTCAAAAGTAAGTTTTACTATTAATGATGCAGTACAGTTGAAAACTTTTTTTAACAATCGCTAATCACTAATCACTAGTAAATGATTTATTACGGAGTCTAGCGACTAGAGAATAGAGATTAGCGATTAATAATAAAGTTGCACAGAAACTTTATTATTTAAAATTCTATATAAGAATTGCCATCGAGCGGTAGTAAAACTTGAAGTGGAGCCCTTTCATTAGGGAAACCAACTAAATAGACAGAGTAAAATCTGCCTGGTTTGATAATCACATTAGGAACGTTTAAAATTATACTATTTGTTCCAGTAGGACTTACTTGAAAGGTGTATGTTCCACTGGCTAATGGAGTATAATTGCTACTTCCTCCAAAACTAATATTTCTAGCTATAACTTTTCCCATTTGATCAGTTAAATTAGAAGTAGGAGTATTAGGAGACAAGTGAATAAATCTTACATAAGAGCTTCCAGGTATGGAAGGAAGTTTAGGTTCTTCGTAGGAAAAAAGACTGATGTTAGACAAACCTCCACCTGCTGCTAATGTAAGAATTGTATCTGGCTTAAAGTTGTAATTAGTATTTATTAAAGGGTTTGTAATTCTGCCTGCAGGGTATATTCTCAAATTATATAATCCTGGAGCTACAGAAATATAAGGAGTAAACTGTTTATAAGATAAGTTTCTAGCGATAATTTTATCATTTAAATATACATCTACTGGTGGGGCATCAGGAGAGGCATGAAGTATTCTTACAAAGGATTTTTCGGGAGTTCTAAAAAATGGACAAAAGAACATATTCAAATCACCTTTCAAAAATTCTATTCATAATAAAGTATGTGCATGCTAGTATTAATGTGAAATATATATTGACTTGAAAACGTTAAAATTGTATAATTTACCTTATGACAGTTAATTCTAATGCAAATATTACAAAAATAGCCAATGCACGTTTGTATTTACTGTATTGGTTTTTTAATTGTAAACTTGTTTGTGTAGGAGAGATAAAATGAATGTATTAGTTGTAGATGATTCAAATTTTATTAGATTAAATATAGTAAATTATTTGAAAAACAATAATATTACTGTAGTTGGTGAGGCATCTAATGGAAATGAGGCAATAGAGTTATATAAAAAATTAAGACCTGATATAGTGACAATGGATATTACTATGCCAGACATGGATGGTGTTGAAGCTGTTAAGAAGATTATGGAAATAGACTCTAACGCTAAAATAATAATATGTTCAGCTGTAGGACAACAGGTTAAAGTCATTGAAGCAATAAAGGCTGGTGCTAAAAGTTTTCTTTTAAAACCTTTAAATGAAGAAAAGATGATAATAGAAATAAATAAGGTTATAAGTTTTTAGATAGAAAATTATAATTAAATTTGGGGGGGAATATGTATGTCAGATCCAAGATTAAATAAACTTGCAAAGCTTCTTGTGAACTATTCAACAAAGATTAAAAAGGGAGACTTCGTACTAGTTCAAAGTGATAGTGTAGCAGAACCCTGGATGGTTGAAGTGGTTAAGGAAGCTATACTAGCAGGTGCTCATGTTGAGACAAGATTAACCTCACATGAAGCAGATCAAGTTAAGTTAAGATACAGCACAGAGGAACAATTACTTGAGGAAAATTACATCTTAAAGACAGCCTTAGAAAAGGCAGATGTATGGCTTACTGCATGGGGAACAAGAAATACAAAAGCTAATACAACCATAGATTCAAAAAGGATTCAGTTAACATCAAAAGGTGCCACTAGCTGGAGAAAGGTTTATTCAGAAAAGATGGGAAATGGCTCTTTAAGATGGTGTGGTACACAATTCCCTACTTATGCTGATGCTCAAGAAGGAAATATGAGTCTTTCTGAGTATGAGGATTTTGTTTATGGTGCTGGACTTTTAGATAAAGATGACCCAGTGGCAGAATGGGAAAAGGTAAGCGAATATCAAGAGAAATGGATAAAATATTTAGATACTAAAAAGGAATTACATATAGTTTCTGAAGGAACAGATATAAAAGTGAATATTGATGGCAGAAAGTGGATTAATTGTGATGGTAGAGTTAATTTCCCTGATGGTGAAGTTTTCACATCACCAGTAGAAGATGGAATAGATGGAGTTATAACTTTTAGTTTTCCAGGAATATATATGGGGAAGGAGATCCAAGGAATTAAACTTGAAGTAAAGGATGGAAAAGTAGTAAAAGCTACTGCCGAAAAAGGTGAAGAGCTTTTAAAGGCATTACTTGAGACCGATGAGGGAGCATCAAGCTTTGGTGAAGTTGCCATTGGAACAAACTATGGAATTAAACAGTTTACTAAAAACATGCTGTTTGATGAAAAGATAGGTGGAACTATTCACATGGCCATAGGAGATTCAATGCCAGAAGCTGGTGGAAAAAACAGATCAACAATTCACTGGGATATGCTTTGTGACATGAGAAACGGTGGAAAAATATATGCTGATGGTGAACTTTTCTATGAAAATGGAAAGTTTATAGACTAAGTATTAGCATAGAAACGAGATAAATTTAAGGATATGGTATTTATTTCAAACCATATCCTTTTTATATTCTTAAAAATTTTTAGATTTGAGTTTTTTTGAGGCTTTTAAACCCACTATATTTATAATATCAGTTGGTGTTGAGTAAGGAGGAGCGTAAGCTAATTGAAGCTTAGCGGCATCAAAAACTGTACCTCCAAGACTTATTAAAGTGGCAATGATATCTGTTCTTTTATCAACACCAGCTTCTCCTAATATTTGGGCACCAAGAATTTTACCATTTTCACTAAATATAAGCTTGAATTTTATTACTTTACTTCCAGGGTATGCTGAAGCACTAGAATGACCTTCAGTATAAATTACTTTATAAGGTATATTGTATTTTTTAAGATTTTTTTCGTTATCTCCTGTACAACCACAAGTTAATTCAAAAACCTTTATTAGAGCTGAGCCTAAAGAGCCTTTATAGAAGTCTTCTATTCCCATAATATTATTTGCCACTATGTCAGCTTGCCTTGCAGCAGGGCTTGCTAAAGCTATATTGGTTTTAAATCCACTTACTAAATCTAAAGTTTCTACTGCATCTCCTAAGGCAAATACATTATTAAAATTAGTTTGCATTTTGCTGTTTACTAAAATATGTCCTTTTTCACCTAATTCTATTCCAGAGCCATTTAAAAAGCTTATATCGGGTTTAATGCCTATTGATAAAATAACAATATCACTATTAAGCTTTACACCGCTGGTTAAGGTGGTTTCTATAATATCACCATTATCGTAAAAGGCTTTTACTGGGTCACTTAGAATTAGTTTCACTTCATTAGATTTTAATTCTTCTTCTATTAGCTCTACCATATCAAAATCAAAAGGAGGAAGTATATGAGCACTTGATTGAACCACAGTAACTCTTATACCAAGATTCTTAAGATTTTCAGCCATTTCAATACCAATATATCCTCCACCAACAATTGCCACAGACTTTACATAAGCTTTGTTAATATACTGCTTAATTTTATCAGCATCGGGAACATTCCTTAAGGTAAATATTTTAGGGCTTTCAATTCCGGGAAAGTCCGGTTTTGAAGGTTTTGCACCAGGAGATATTACTAAGTAATCATAATCATTTGTGTAAATTGAATCCTTATCTTTAACAGTAATTAGATTATTCATAGTGTCAATTGAGATGATTTCACTATTAATTTTTACTTTAATATTATTTTCTTCTTCCATTTCAGTTGGGGTTTTTACAAAGATTTTTCGCCTATCTTCCACCAAGTTACCAATGAAGTAGGGAAGAGCGCAGCTAGAGTAAGAAATGTACGGAGTTTTCTCGTAAATAATTATCTCAGCAGTAGGATCAATTCGTTTAAGCCTTGTAGCAGTAGCGGCACCACCGGCAGAACCTCCAACTATTAAGATCTTTTTACCCATTTTTGACCCCCCTTAAACTATACTAATTAATTATCGTACTCTATAATGTTATTTTAAATCATTATTTTGCAGAATAAAATGGCTTGTAATAAAAACAAGCCATTTTATTAAGTGATTATATGAATAAGTTTACTCCAGCATCATTTGCTTCTCCTAGGTAGTAACCAACTCCACCTATCTTAACCCCATCTATTAGCTCTTCTTGTTTAAAACCTAAAAGATCCATAGACATTTGACAAGCAACTATTTCAACTCCACCTGCCATAGCAGATTTCATTAAAGCTTCAAGAGATTCAACATTTTTGCTTTTCATTATCCCTCTAATCATTTTTGGTCCTATTCCTGCCATGTTCATTTGAGATAGTTTTAATTTTTTAGAACCCTGTGGCATCATCATACCAAACATTTTCTCTATAAAGGATTTTTTAGTAGGTATACTTTGAGCTTTTCTTAAAATGTTTATTCCCCAGAAGGTAAAAAACATTGTAACCTTTTTGCCCATAGCAGCAGCACCGTTTGCAATTATGAAGGATGCTATAGCTTTATCTAAATCTCCACTAAATACAACCATTGTTTGAGCATTTTTAGATGAAGAAACAATAGGTTGGTCACATGATGCAGCTACTTGATCAGGGCTTTTTTTTAAAGTAGCTTTGATTATGCCTTTTTCCTTGCATAAATTAACTAGTTCGTTATTTGTTGTTTTACACCAAGATTTTATATCCTCATAGAAACCTGGGTCTGAAGCAGAAACATTTAAAACATCACCAGGATTAATTTCATCTATAGCAGCCTTTACTCTCATTAGTGGTCCTGGGCAGCTTAAGCCACAAGCATCAAGATTTTTAACTATCCCATTATTTACATTTGGATTTTTTACATTTTCTACTTTATTACAACAACCAGTATTATTATCTAATTTTTTTGGAGTGAATTTTGAGGACATATATAATTTAAATCCTCCAGTTACGTTTTTAACATTATATCCCTTTTGCTTTAACAATCTTTCAGCATAATAACCTCTTTGACCAATCATACAGTAAACCCAAATTTCTTTTGACTTGTCTACTTCATCTAAGCGGTTTCTAAGTTGTTGAAGAGGAATATGAAGTGATCCTGCTATAGTACCCATTTCTTGTTCTAAGTCAGTTCTTATATCTAATAGAATTATTTTATCTCTATCTCTTGAATCTAAATCACGAGGAAGTACAACTTCGGATCTGCCAGCTATTATATTTTCAGCAACAAAACCTGCCATATTTACTGGATCTTTTGCTGAAGAATAAGGAGGAGCATAGCATAATTCAAGTTCTGTAAGGTCTGTAACAGTACCACCTAGTCTAATTACTGTAGCAATGTCATCAATTCTCTTGTCAACACCTTCATAACCAATAGCTTGGGCACCAAATATCTTACCTTCCTTGTTAAATATTAATTTTAAGGTAATAGGAGTTGCTCCAGGATAATAAGATGCATGGCTTTGAGGGAATACATAAATTACTTCATAAGGTATATTTAATCTTTGTAGAGTTCTTTCATTATTTCCTGTAGCTGCACAAGTCATTTCACATACTTTAATAATTGATGAGCCTTGAGATCCCTTGAAAGTAGTTTTTAAGCCAGCTACATTATCAGCCGCAATTCTTCCTTGTTTATTTGCAGGTCCTGCTAGCGGTATAGCAGTTACTTGACCATTTACAAAATCAATAACTTCAACTGCATCGCCTACAGCATATACATCTTTTATATTTGTTTCCATATGCTCATTTACAACGATATGACCTTTTGGACCAAATTTAAGCTTTGTATCTTTTATAAAGTTAACGTCAGGAGATACACCTATTGCAAGAATTACAATATCAGCAGAGATGTTTTGACCATCACCTAACTCAACATTAAGCATATTACAATTTTCTTTAAAAGATTTAACTCCATTATTTAAAACTAATTGAATATTGTTATCTTGAAGCTCTTTTTCAGCAATAGTAACCATATCAGTATCAAAAGGAGCTAAAATATGAGGTGCAGCTTCTACTAGGGTAACTTTAATTCCTAAAGCATTTAAATTTTCAGCCATTTCAATACCTATGAAGCCTCCGCCTATAACTACAGCTGAGTTCAATTTGTTTTTGCAAACGTATTCTTTAATTTTATCTGTGTCACTCATATTTCTTAATGAAAATATCTTTTCATTTTCTATTCCAGGGATAGGTGGTTTTATTGGTTTTGCACCAGGAGATAAAATTAAAGCATCATAATTTTCAGTATAAGTTCCTTTATCTTTAGAAACAACAGTAACTATTTTTTTATCTGTGTCAACTTTAGTAACTTCACTGTTTGTTCTTACGTCAATATTAAATTTTTCATTCATGTCTTGAGAGGTTGTTACTAATAAATTATCTCTTTCCTGAATGGTTCCTCCAATATAGTATGGTAAACCACAATTTGCAAAGGAAATATAATCTCCTCTTTCAAATAATATTATTTCTGCATTTTCATCTAATCTTCTAAGTCTTGCAGCAGCAGAAGCTCCACCAGCTACTCCACCAACAATTAAAACTTTTTTACTCATTAAAAATCCCTCCAATATTAAAATTAAATAATCAGTTTGTATATTAAAAAATAAATTCGTTAAAATAAGTTATATTTATCATTTAACTAGTAAATTAATTATATCAATTACCCTCGGATCTACTACTTTGTAATGTATTTCTAGTCCATTTCTTTCACCTTCAATGATTCCAAGGCTTTTTAACTTTTGAAGGTGTCTTGAAACTGTAGGTTGAGGTATCTCTAAGCAGCTTTGCATGGTTGTTACATTGCAGCATCCCTTCTCTAATAGACCAGCAATAATACAAAGTCTGACAGGGTGTGCTATTGCTTTTAAAAGCTCAGAGGCTTCAAAAAAACTTTCCATATCATTATCCAAATATTTCACCTCGCAAATATTAATTTATTAATATATTTATATATTACAATATATGAATATAGTTGTCAAAGGGTTAACGATATTTTGTGAAAAAATAATCATTTTTATTAAAAAATAAATCACTAATTTCTAGTCGCTAATCCCTATGATTTATTGAATCTAATAGAGACTAGCGATTAGTGACTAGTGATTTACTTTATATATAAGACAAAAGATTTCTTATAATTAATATCTTCTTCTGTTTCTACCTCTTCTTCTTGCTCCTTTAGTAATTAAAGCGACAATTGCTAATATTAAAGCTGCAGCTATTGCAATTCCTAATATTCCACCCGCATAAAGAAGAATATTTCCTTTCATAACGTCCTTTGAGGAAAGAGTAGGGTAAAGATCGTATGTTTTAGTAGCATCTCTTTCTTTTAATACTAATTTTCCTATACTAGTATTCTTACTTAATTTACTTGCTTTTATATTATCAGAAAGCTGAAATTCAGTTTTTATTTCCGCTTTATTTACTTCATTTTCATAGTAGGTAGCATCTTCCTTTAAAGTAACTGGAACATTTACTTCTTTTTCTGGCCCAAAGAATATTAAAGGCTTATATTTTAGTGCAATTGTTTTAAGCTCAGTATCTGCCTTATAAAGAGGAGTCTTTTTAGCTGCATAGCTCCAGTTTATTATTTTGGCCATGTCATTGAAAACATATGTATCAGCAGCATCATAAATAGATTTTAAAACAACACCAATTAGTATTCTGCCGTCCTTATCGTAAACAGCTGTAAGGCATCTGCCAGCTTTTGCAGTGTAACCAGTTTTACCGCCTATGGCTACTGCATTAGAAGCAGGAACTTGGTCTAAATTAATACCTATTTTATCTGCAAAAGCGGTGTCAATCTTTTGACCAAGCAATTTATTTCTATTTTCTACGTAGGCAATGGCACCACTAGATACTTCAATTTTGTCCTTCTGAGTACCCATTACTTTTTTGACCCAAGGATTTTTAAAAGCTTCTTTTGTGATTATTCCTAGGTCATAAGCAGAAGTATAATGGTTGTCAATATTATTATCTAGTCCATTTGGAGTTACAAAATGAGTGTTTTTCAATCCTAGCTTTTGGATTTTATCATTCATCATATTTGCAAATTCTGCAGGACTACCAGCTAAATTATCTGCAATCATATAAGCTGAATCATTTGCTGAAAATAAAAGTAATGCCTTCATTACATCTTCAGCTGTCATTGTGTCATTAACTCTAAGCTTGCTTCTGCCTATAATGTTATATAAGGAATATTCAGGTTGATTATAGGCATTTTGTGTATATGTAAGCTTGTCGGTAGGTTTTTTGTTTTCTGCAAGTAACAATGCAGTTAATAGTTTAGTTGTACTTGCTGGATACATTGGAGATGCATCTATATCCTTTGCATATATTATTTCCCCTGTACTAGCATCAATAACAATTGCTGACTTACCGCTTATATTTGGTAAATCTGCATTAGCAGCGAAAACTGAAGTAGAAAAAGAAAATACGAAAAATAATGAAAGTAATAAAGTAGAAAATTTACGTCTCAAGATTCATCTCTCCCAATTTTTAAATTTTAGTTCTAGATTTAAATATGATTTTAGTATAACATTTTAGTATAATTAGAACAAGGTTTTTAAGGTGTCACTTTATTGACTTAAAGGTGACAATTAAAGTGTCTAATTAATTATACGGGGCACGGTCGAAAGGAGAATAGACTTGAAAAAAATAGAAATTGAAAGAGTAGAAAAAACATTTAAAAATAGAAGACCTAAGCCAATAGGCAGTTTTAGCAGAAGTGCTGTAATGATTCTATTAATGGAAGAAAAAGGAGAGATATATATTTTATTTGAAAGAAGGGCTTTGACTTTGAGAAGACAGCCTGGAGACATATCTCTACCTGGAGGAGCTATAGAAGAGGGGGAAACTCCTAGGGAAGCAGCAGTTAGAGAAACAATGGAAGAGTTGAATTTAAATAGAGAAGACATTGAAGTAATTGGGGATATGGATTATTTTGTTTCTCCTTATAATTCAATTATATTTCCGTTTATAGGTAAAATTAGATCTATGGAAATTTATCCAAATACAGAAGAAGTAGATCATTTATTTAAAGTACCTATTAAATTTTTTACTGATAATATACCATTAATTTATCCAGTAGAGTTGATTCCGAATTTTACGGAGGATTATCCATTTCATCTGATTTATGGAGGAAAGGATTATAAATTTTCCACAAGGAAGTACAATCAATATTTTTATATTTATGGAGATTACGTCATTTGGGGATTTACTGCACAGGTAATTAAAAGTTTTATAGAATTGCTTGAATAATTGATAGGATATTGGGGGCACATTATACTTGTAATTACTTTATATTATGAGGGATGTGCTTTTAATATGAAAAACTTAGGAAAAGGCAGATATAAAGCTTTTAAAATATTAATAATTGGAATATTAGTTTCTAACTTAATTTTATGTTATCCTGCTAAGGCTCTTGATAATAGTAATAATTTAATTGAAAATATACTAAAAAGTAATAGTCAGATTTTTGGAGAAATATTAAAAAATCCAGAAAAGTATGAAGTACAAATTATTTATACTCAAATAAGTAGGGATGAAAATAAAATACCTTCATTCATTACACACACCTATAGGGTAAACAAAGAGAAGTATTTTTATCCAGGTAGTTCAGTGAAGCTTTCAGCTTGTGCATTAGCTTTAGAAAAATTAAATAATCTTAATATAGATAAGGATACTCCACTTAAAATCGAAAAAGGAAGGCCTTCTCAAAGCTCAGTAAATTTTGATAGGAGTTCAGAAAATAAGCTTCCATCTATAGCACAGTATATTAAAAAAGTTTTAGTTGTAAGTGATAATGATGGATTTGATAGACTTTACGAGTTTTTAGGTCAAGAGTGCTATAATGAAACACTATGGAAAAAAGGGTATAAGGATACTTTAATTCTTCACAGACTTGGAAATCCAATGAATAACGAAGAAAATAAATATACAAATCCTATGACTTTTTATAAGGATAATAAGGAAATATATAAACAGCCTTTAGTGTATAATTTTAAAAATTATAGCAGTAATTTAAAGAATATTATAAAAGGTAAGGGGTATTATAGTGGTAAAAGTTTAATAGAAAATCCAAAGGATTTTTCAAAAAGTAATTATTTTTCTTTAGAAGCTTTGCACGGAATTCTAAAAGCGATAATATTTCCAGAGAATGTTGAAGAAAAACAAAGATTTAATTTAACTAAGGAAGATTACGAATTTCTAAGGAAGTACATGTCAATATATCCAAGGCAGTGTTCAAATCCTAAGTATAATTATAAAGATAGCCATGTAAAATATTTTATGTTTGGAGATTCAAATAAGCCGATTCCTGAAAACATTAAAATATATAATAAAATTGGATGTGCTTATGGATATTTGATAGATAATGCTTATATAACTGATGAGGAGAAGAATATAGAATTTATGCTTACTAGTGTAATTTATGTAAATGATAATGAGATTTTCAATGACAATAAATATGAATATGAAAAGATTGGCATGCCATTTTTATCAAGTCTTGGAAGAGTAATTTATGAATATGAATTGAAAGATAAAAAAATATAAGCTAACCCAGTTATGGATTAGCTTTTTTTGGTGACTTTCTTATGGAGGAGAAATATACTACAGAAATAACCTCAATAGCTAAGTATATAAAGAAATAAATCATTGAAATTAAGCCAGCCTTATAAAAAAATTTCAAATAAATAAAAACGCCTAAGGATACTATTGCCCAAAAAATTGATAGATTGGACATCATAGAATTTTTATACCGCCAGGTATCTGGGTCTTTCATGGTACCTATTATTTTATCCCTAGTAGAACTATTAGGGGTAGTTTTTACAACTAATGATTTAAAATATAAAAAAAATGCAAAAGCAATTAAAGACATAGATAAAAAAATATAAGAAAGAGAACTACTTGTAAAATACACTTATAACACCCCTTACTTTTTTAATAATAGTATTTCACTAAATGAGAACTATATGCTTTAAAAAGTTGATAAAAATATTGAGAGAGTCTAAAATATACTTAGAGTAATAAAATATGAGCTTAAATAAATATGTTTTAAGATTAATTTTATACGAGGGAGGTAGCATAATGAATATTGAAAAATGGCATAAATATACCTTAGGAGAAAAGGTAGTTGAAGCTTTAAAGAAAAATTGGTTCAATGCGGTATATTTAGAGAATAAAGAAGAAGCAGTAAAATATATTTTAGAAAATATAAAAGAGGGAGATAAAGTTGGATTTGGTGGTTCAGCTACTATTAAGGAACTAGGTATAGCTGAAGAAGCAAAAAAATTAGGGGCAATAGTGCTTGATCATGGTATGCCAAATTTGACAGCAGAAGAAAAAATGGAGATAAGGAGAGCACAATTAACTAGTGATTTATTTTTATGCAGTAGTAATGCAATTACATTAAATGGAGAGTTAGTAAATGTTGATGGAGCAGGAAATAGAGTGGCTGCTATGACCTTTGGTCCTAAAAAAGTAATAGTGGCTGTTGGTATAAATAAAATTTGTATAGATGAGAAAGCTGCTTTAGAAAGAATTAAGATGATAGCTGCCCCTATGAACAGTAAGAGATTAGGATTAAGTACTCCTTGTGCACAAACAGGAGTATGCATGGATTGTAAAAATGAAAGCAGAATATGTAGAAGTTATAATGTATTAAAGAAGAAACCTATGGCAACTGATTTGACGGTGTTAGTTATAGGAGAAAATATTGGATATTAATTCTTTATATTTATTAATTCAATCTCAAAACAAGGTTATAATTGAAAAAACTATTTAATTTTTACATTATATGGTATATAATATACTTACTAAATTTCGTACTAGGAGGTATATTTATGTCCAGTTGTCCATTTTTGTCAAATCACTTAAATGAAGTATCCTGCTTTCATGAGTGTGCATTTTATGAACATATAGAAACAAATGGTTTGTGCCCTTTTCGAGCACATATGAAGGACAAGGTACTTGAAGTAGGTTCATTTTATGAGTACGATTTATTCAGAAGTGAGGGTGCTCAACTATTGGAAGATTTATATGATGATAACCGATATTATAGAATTTTTAAAATGAAGAGCATTGTGTAAAAATTAAATACATAGTATAAGGGCTACATTGAAGTAGCCCTTTAATATTAGTAAATTATTCTTAATTATTCATATAAACTAGCATATTTATTAAGCAAATCGTGTTTTAAGTCCCAAAGCTGATTAGAAAGATCAACATAATAATTATGAGGATTTTCAAACCTCAGTACTTCTTCCCATAACTTGTTAGTTTCTGATTTTGCATATTCTTGAATTTCCTTTACACTTGGGCTTTCGTAGCAAGGAATACCTTTATCAAATATTTTTACCATTAATTCCTTTGCATAGTAATTGTTTAATTTTTTCTTTTTCCAAGTAAATACTGGATCAAATATTTCTAGAGGCTTACTATTATCTATTGTTTCGCTATTTAGACAAATTAAATCTGCGATAGCCTTATCAGTAGTTTTATCAAATAATCTATATATTTTCTTAAATCCAGGGTTTGTGATTTTTTCTTCGTTTTCACTTATTTTAATTTTAGCTATTATTTTACCCTTATGTTCAATAGCAACTAGCTTGTATACACCACCAAAAACCGGTTCGGATTTAGCAGTGATAAGTCTTTCACCAACACCAAAGCTATCAATTTTTGCCCCTTGGCTTAGAACATGAGTAATTATATGTTCATCTAAGGAATTAGATACGATTATTTTAACATCAGGATAGCCTGCTTCGTCAAGTAAAGTCCTGCATTTCTTTGTTAAATAAGTAATATCACCACTGTCAATTCTAATTCCCTTAGGCTTTACACCCATAGGTGTTAATATTTCATCAAATACCTTAATTGCATTTGGAATACCAGATTTTAATACATTATAGGTATCAACTAATAGAACACAATTATTAGGATAAGTTTCTGCCCAAGTTTTAAAAGCCTCGAATTCTGTTGGGAAAAGTTGTACCCAGCTGTGAGCCATTGTGCCAGAGGCAGGAACATTAAACATTTGTTCAGCTATTGTACATGCTGTTGAAGTGCACCCTCCAATAATAGCAGATCTTGCACCATAAATAGCACCATCATAACCTTGAGCACGTCTTGAACCAAATTCCATTACTGGTCTGCCATCAGCTGCTCTACAAATTCTATTAGCTTTTGTAGCTATTAATGTTTGGTGATTTATTGTTAGCAATATCATAGTTTCTACAAATTGTGCCTGCATAATTGGACCTCTAACGGTTACAAGAGGTTCTCCTGGAAATACTGGATTTCCCTCAGGTATTGCCCAAACATCACATTGAAATTTAAAGTTTCTTAAATATTCAAGAAACTTATCTGAAAAATAGTTCTTTGATTTTAAGTAATCGATATCTTCATCAGTAAATTTTAAGTTGGAGAGATATTCTATTAGTTGTTCAACTCCTGACATTATGCAATATCCTCCACCATCAGGAATTCTTCTAAAGAACATATCAAAATATGCAATAGTATCAGATAAATCTGATTCCAGATAGCCGTTGCCCATAGTTAATTCATAAAAGTCAACAAGCATAGTAAGATTTCTTCCGTTTTTAATATTAAACAAATTATTATCCATTGGTTTCCCCTTTTATTATCAAATTGTGTCGTTTTATATTAAAATAGTTATTATTATTTTAATACCATATTAAGATTATTACAACAATTATTATGTGTAAAAATAATCAAAAAAGTTTATAATGAATAAATAATATATTACCTAATAACCCTAGGAAAAGGTGAAATAATGATGAAGAATCTGAAAGATGAATTTTGCAGTTTGAGAGATTTAATAATAGAAAAGAGATATTGTAATTTAAATAATCAGCAAAAGGAAGCAGTGTTAAGCAATCAAGATAATTTGGCACTTATTGCTTGCCCTGGAGCTGGGAAAACTACTACACTAATTAATAGATTAGATTATTTAGTAAACTTCGGGAATACTTATAAATCAGATATTTACCCAGAAAATATTACAGAGGAAGACATATATTTATTAAAGGAATTTTTAAAGGATAATAGCTGTTGTAATACTAGATTAGAATATATCTTAAAATACAGAGCTGAAAACCCTGAAAATATTGTAGTAATAACTTTCACTAGAGCTGCAGCTTTGAACATGAAAAATAGATATAATGCTTTGAATAATTCAAATAGAAGAGCTCCATTTTTCGGGACGTTTCACGGACTTTTTTATAAAATTTTAAGTAGGCATTATAATAATATTAATATAATTAATACATCTGAAGCTTATAGAGTGATAAAAAGTATCTTAAGCTTATACTTAGATGAAGTAAGTGAAGATAAGATGAAAGAAATTCTAAACTATATTTCTCTATTCAAAACTAGTGGAGAAACCTTAGAGGAATTTTCTGTAGAAATAGATAAAGGAATATTTAAAGAATGTTATAAGGCTTATGAGGATTACAAATCAGAAAAAAATCTACTGGATTTTGATGATTTACAGATTAAGTGCAAAGAAATTTTTACAAAAAACCCTACCCTGCTAGAAGGGTATAGAAAAATATTTAAATATATTCTAGTGGACGAGTTTCAAGATTGTGACTTAATGCAAATTAGCATTTTAAAATTATTAAATGAAGGTAATTCGCTATTTGCCGTTGGAGATGAGGACCAGTGCATTTACAGCTTTAGAGGTGCAGAGCCAGAATGTTTAGTTAATTTTAGTGATCATTTTAAAAATGGTAAAAAGCTTTACTTGTCAATAAACTATAGATGCCCTAAAAGTGTAATAGAAATATCAAATAATTTAATAAAAAATAATCTTGTACGAAATGATAAGATAATGGAGTCATACAAAAATAGTGCACCAATTATAAATATATTTAATTATTTCAATGAAGGAAAACAGGCTGAAGGTATTACAACAAATATAGTAAAATTAATGGCTTCTTCTGCATATGAGTATGAAGATAATGCTGTTTTATATAGAACTAATGTAGAGTCTAGGAGCATTATTGATTCCTTTATAAGAAATAAAATTCCTTTTAGATTATTAGATAAGGAATACAACTTCTTTGAGCACTTTATATGCAAGGATATTTTGGCATATTTAAAGCTTAGTTTAGACGCAAATGACAGGGAAAGCTTTTTAAGAGTTATAAATAGACCCTTTAGATATATAAGCAAAATTAATATAGACAAGGTAAAGAAACATCCATTTAAAGAGGATTGTTTTGAGATTCTTAAGTCTATTGAAAGTATACCCGTTTTTCAATTAAAGACAATTGATAAAATTAAGAAGGATATTCAAAGCTTAAATAAAATGTCTTTAGCAGGAGCAATAAATTTTATATTAACAGGAATAGGATACTTTGATTACTTAAAGGAATACGGTACTAAATATAAAATGGACTTTAGTGAATTAGAGGAAATTGTGGAGGAGTTTATTGCATCTTCAGAAGGCTATACGAGTATAATTACTTTTCTTGCACATGTATCTGAAGTAGAGGAAAAGTTAATGGAAAATAAAGATATAAAAAAAGGAGTTATTTTAAGTACAATTCACGGAGTAAAAGGTATGGAGTTTAAAAATATATTCATTATAAACTGTAACGAAGAAATAATTCCTCATGGAAACAGCATAGAATCTAACTTAGAAGAGGAAAGAAGACTTTTCTACGTAGGAATTACCAGAGCAATTGAAAATCTAACCTTAAGCATTTCTAATGAAATCCGCGGTAAAAGCAAAGAAATTTCTAGGTTTATCAAGGAATGTAATCTGTCAGCAGAGATTCAAAGAGAATATAATGTAGGAGACTACATAATGCATAAGAGTTTTGGAAAAGGCAGAGTTGAGTTCTTTGACAGTAATAGAATTGAGATTAGCTTCGAGAATGAAATAAAAAGAAGTTTTGACCCAGTAATAGTAGTGAATAATGGGTTAATAAAAAAGATAGGGTAATATAAGTTATTAAGTAGTTTGTTGAATAAAGTAAAAGTATAATATATAATTTTAGTAAGCTCATATTGTAATAATATGAGCCTTTATATAGTGGTTATAAGAGGAGATAAAGTATGGTAAAACTTTTAGATATTAACCCAAAAGATATAATTTTTGCTTTAGATATTGGAACACGTTCAATTATAGGAACTGTTGGAGTAGTAAGAGATAA
Source organism: Clostridium homopropionicum DSM 5847 (assembly GCF_001263795.1). GTDB lineage: Bacteria > Bacillota > Clostridia > Clostridiales > Clostridiaceae > Clostridium_H > Clostridium_H homopropionicum. Next base: position 30,098 of record NZ_LHUR01000005.1, on the reverse strand, counting down.
AAAGTTTCATGTTTTAAGTGAAAAATATTTAGAACATGAAGAAAGAGCTATGGTAGATGGTCAAATTCATGATGTTAGTCTAGTAGCAAGTACTGTAAGCACTGTAAAAAAGGATTTAGAGGAAGAGCTGGGCTTTAAGTTAAAAGAAGTATCTATTGCTGCAGCGGGAAGATTTTTAAGAACTGCTGAAGTAAAAGTTGAGATGGAAACAGATGAAGATAAAGAAATAGATAAAGATACTATAAGAAGCCTTGAACTTAATGCAGTAAAAAAAGCAGAAGAAGATATAAATAAACAAACTCAAGGAAAGCTTTATTGTGTTGGATATAGCGTAAAAAACTATTATTTAAATGGATACGTAATAGGAAATCTACTTTCACAAAAAGGAGAAAAAATAGCTGTAGAAGTAATTTCAACTTTCCTTCCTAGGTCAGTTGTGGATAGCCTTTATGCAGTAATGAATAAAGTATTTTTAACTGTAACAAATCTAACCTTGGAGCCTATAGCTGCAATAGAGGCTGTAGTTCCTAAAAAGCTAAGATTACTTAACATTGCCCTTGTTGATGTGGGTGCAGGAACTTCAGATATAGCTATAAGCAGCAATGAAAGTATAAGTGCTTATGGAATGGTACCTATGGCTGGAGATGAAGTAACAGAGGCAATTGTACAAGCGTATTTAGTTGACTTTATAACAGCTGAAAGAATGAAAAGGGAAATTAGCGTAAAAGAAAAAATATCTTATGTAGATATCTTAGGATTAGAAAATGAGGTTACCTCAGCTGAGCTTATAAAAATAACAAATCCAATTGTTGATAAAATCACAAAGGAAGTTGGGGATAAAATTATTGAGCTTAATGGTGGAAAATCCCCTAATGCAATATTTTTAGTAGGTGGTGGAGCACACACACCAAACTTTAAAGAGTTATTAGCTGAGAAGCTAAATTTACCTATTCAAAGAATTGCAATCAAAGGAAGAGATGCAGTTATTGACGCATCTAATTGTGATGAGAGTCTTGGCAGCACTGGAGTTACTGTACTTGGTATTGCAATAGTTGCAATAAAAAAATCGGGTAATGATTTTATAGATGTAATATTAAATAATGAAGTAATAAGTCTTTTTAATTCTCATAGACATACAGTAATGGATGTAATGGTGCAGGCATCTATAAACCACAAAATGCTTGTAGGGAAAAATGGCAAGAATATCAGGTTTACTCTTAATGGAATTAAGAGGGTTGCCTTCGGCACTTTGGCTCAAAATGCTGAAATTAAAGTAAACAATAAAATTTCAAGCATGGATACAGAAGTAAAAGAAGGAGACTCAATAAATATAATCTTCGCAAAGGATGGAAAGGATGCAGCTCCAAGAATAATAGATTTTGTAAAAAAGATATATTCTATAGGCTTTTACTTTAATGATATTATTCAAAACCTTGAGCCTGTGGCATTTATAAATAAAAAGATGATTTCACTTGAAGAATTAATAAAAGAAGATGAAGAGGTTGAGGTTGTATTTCCGTCTAAGCTTGGTGAATACTTGAAATATAATGATTTGATGAAAGAAAATACTACTTATTTCTTGAGAGATGAGCAGATTTCTGAAGAATATGTTATAAAAGAGGGAGATAGAATATATAGTAGAGTAGAGGAAAAAATGGATTCTCACGAAAGTATAGAAGCAGCTGAAGAGGAGAATTATATAAATGAGGAGTCTTCTCAAAGCAAAGAAGGAGTTACAAAAGAAGAAGCTGTTACAGAAAATCACAAAGGAATAAATGTAATAGTTAATGATGATAAAATATTATTAACAGGAAAGGATAAATATATATTTATTGATATTTTTAATTATATAAATTTTGATTTAACTAGTATAAGGGGAATCTTAAGATTAATATTAAATGGTGAAAAAGCAGGATATTATGATGAATTAAAAGAAGGAGATATTATTAAAGTATTTTGGGATAAATTTTAAGGGGGCTGTTTTTAATGAATTTCTTAAATAGGGCTAAGGATATACAAAATGAGTTAATAGATATAAGACGTGAATTTCATCAAAATCCTGAACTGGATTTTAATCTTTCTTGGACTGTTGTAAGAATAAAGAAGTTTCTAGAAGCAGAGGGGATTGAATACAAGGAAACTTCTCGTAATGGAATTTGTGGACTTATAAAAGGTAAAGGGGAAAAAACAATTGGAATTAGAGCAGATATTGATGCTCTTCCAATGGAAGATAAAAAGAGTTGTGAGTATTCTTCAAAAACAAAAGGAAGAATGCATGCTTGCGGACACGATGTGCATACTACAATTCTTTTAGGAGCAGCTAAAATATTAAATAGTATTAAAGAACAACTAAATGGAAATGTAAAACTGATTTTTGAACCTGCAGAAGAAACTACTGGCGGAGCAATACATATGGTTGAAGAAGGTGTTCTTGAAAATCCAAGAGTAGATGCTATTATTGGACTTCATGTGGAGCCTTACATTGAAGTTGGAAAGATAGGCATAAAAAGAGATGTTGTAAATGCAGCTTCTAATCCTTTTGATCTTAAGATTATAGGCAAAGGCGGCCATGGTGCATATCCTCATAGTAATATTGATCCAATAGTAATTTCCGCTAATGTTATTACAGCATTTCAGAATATTATTAGCAGAGAAATTCCACCAACTGATCCTGCAGTTATAAGCATTTGCACAATACATGGAGGAACTGCATCTAACATTATTCCAGATGAAGTTGAGCTATCAGGGATTATAAGAACAATGACCCTTGAGCATAGAGAATATGTAACAAGAAGATTTAAGGAGATTGCTGAAGGCATAAGCTCTTCCATGAGAGGCAGATGTGAAATAGATATTACTGAAGGATATCCTTGTCTTTACAATGATGATAATATGGTAGACGTATTAAAGAAATCAGCAGAAGAAGTTATTGGAGACGAGAATATAGTGAAGCTTCAAAAGCCAGCCATGGGAGTAGAAAGCTTTGCGTATTTTTCTTTAGAAAGACCCTCTGCATTTTACTTCTTAGGAATTAGGAATGAGAAAAAGGGAATAGTTAATCCTCTTCACAGCAATCTTTTTGACGTAGATGAAGATTGTATTCCAGTTGGTGTTGCAATTCAATGTGAAACAGCTTTTAATTTTTTAAATAACTAAATGTGTAAATTAAAATACTTTTTAAATAATTTACTATTGCATTGTAAACAATAACTTATTAGTATATAATTTTCAGTGTTGCGTCAAAGAGTCTTAATAATTAAGTAAGAGGCAATAGTATTTGGAGGTATATAATGAAAATAGAAATTGGGCAAAATGAAGCTGGACAGAGAGTGGATAAATTTTGCAGAAAGTGGCTAAGTGACGTTCCTTTAGGAGCTATCTTTAAAGGCATAAGAAAAGGGGATATTAAGGTTAATAATAAGAAGGTAAAAGGAGAATATTACTTAGTAGAAGGGGATTGCGTTGAGGCTAAGTATATTCAATCTATAAAAAAAGATCAACCAAAGCAATTTATCGAGGTAGATTTTAGTGCTTTAAAGGTTACCTATGAGGATGAAAATATATTAGTTGTAGAAAAGTGGCCTGGGGTACTGGTTCATTCTGATAAAGAAAATGGAGAAGCTACCTTGACGGATTATGTATTATCTTACCTTAAAGAGAAGGGTGACTATATACCTGAAAATGAAATAACCTTTACTCCAGCTCCTTGCAATAGATTAGATAGAAATACATCAGGCCTTGTTATTTTTGGTAAGAACTTTAAAAGTTTAAAGCTTGCAAATGAAATGATTAGAGAGAGAAAGATTAAGAAATATTACAATGCTTTAGTTAAAGGAAAATTAAATGAAGGATATTATGAAGCATTTATATTGAAAAATGAAGTAAATAATATCTCAGAGGTGTATACAGAAGAAAAACCCGAATCTAAGAAGATCGCTATGGAAGTAAAAGTTCTAGACACTGTAGGTTCTTATTCACTATTAGAATTGAATTTAATTACTGGAAGAAGTCATCAATTAAGAGCACATTTAGCTTTTTTGGGGAATCCTATAGTAGGAGATGACAAGTATGGAGATAGAAAGCTTAACAGTTTCTTTAATAATAAATATGGTTTAGAATTTCAATTTCTTTATGCGTATAAATTAGTTTTTAAAGATTGTCCTGAGGAACTTTCTTATTTAGAGAACAAAGTGGTTGTAGAAACATTACCGCCAATTTTTAAAAAGGTTAAAAAGGACGTTTTAAAATTTTAGGGGAGTTTTAGAATGAAAGAGCAGTCAACTACTAAAGGTTTTGCCATATTATCTGCAGCAGGGATAATTGTTAAATTATTATCCCTTTTATACATACCTTTTTTAAAATACATAATTACTTTAAATGGTTTTGGTATTTATCAAGCATCCTATAAAATTTATGTTTGGATTTATGTAATTGCAAACGCTGGTATACCAGCTGCTATTTCTAAGCTTGTTTCAGAATATATGGCTTTACAGGATTATAAGGATGCGGTTAAAAGCTTTAAAATTGCTAGATTTATGATGCTTATAATTGGTACTGTAATGAGTTTATTTATGTTCATATTTGCAGGTCCGCTTGCTCGTTTAATTGAATATGAAAATGCAAAGCTAGCAATTATGGCATTAGCTCCTACAATATTTTTTACGTCAATTGTGTCATCCTATAGGGGTTATTTTCAAGGAAGGGGCAATATGACTCCTACTGCAGTTTCACAAATATTAGAGCAAATAGTAAATACCATAGGTACTCTTGTATTTGCAGCAATGTTTATGAAATATGGAGTTGATGCAGGATGTGCCGGTGGAACACTAGGAACTTCTCTAGGATCATTAATTGCAGCTATATATTTGATAATTGTGTATGAAAAAAATAAAATAATTAGAGTTCCAAAGGGATACACTGAAAAAAATAAGATAAGAAAAACAAATAAGCAGTTAGTAATGAGAATAATTCAATATGGAGTTCCATTAGTAATATGCGTAGGACTTCAGTATTCTGGAGATATTATTGACCTTGCCATTGTTAAGAGAAGATTGTTGTATTCAGGTCTTACTGATTTTGAGAGTAATGAAAAGTTTGGTCTTTTTAGTATGTATAGAACCCTTTTAAGTGTTCCTATAACTTTAATTTCAGCCTTAGCAGCGTCTGTACTTCCCGCCATTTCAGGATCCTATTCTTTAAAAGATAAGGAGAGTGTGCAGTCAAAAATTAATTATGCTCTTAGATTTTGCTTTTTAGTTGCAGTTCCTTCAGCTGTTGGACTTGCAGTTTTAAACGATGGTATATTTGAACTTTTATTTAAAGAAAAGCAAGGTGGTGTAATGCTGCTTTATGGTTCAGTTGTACTTGTATTAAATTCAATAGTGCTAATACAAACCTCTATTTTACAAAGTATCGGAAAGCTTTATACTTCAACCTTGTTTATAATGCTAGGTGTCTTTGGGAAAATAATAACTAATTATATATTAGTAGGTATACCGAGCATTAATATAATAGGAGCTATCTTTGGAAATATGGTATTTTTCCTTATACCATTGATACTAAATTACAACCTAATAAATAGAAAGCTTAAAATTAAAATAAAATTATTTACTCACTTTAAAAAACCGTTTTTAGCTTCAGCATTAATGGGAATAGTTGTATATGGATTAAATTTAAGTTTAATAATAATACTATCAAAGTATTCAATCTCAGGATATGTTGCTAATGCTATAGCTACAGTAATTCCAATATTTATAGCTATATTTATTTACATATTAGGATTAGCAATTACAGGAGGAATTTCTCAAGAAGATTTAAAAGAGTTACCTTCAAAATTTACTAAGTTAATACCTAAAACAATTTTGAAACTAATAAAATAAGTGTTTATAAAAAAGACCTAGTTTTTAAAGCAACTAGGTCTTAACTTTATTTAAATATCTACTTACAAATAGCATGCTAAATAGAAAAAGGCTAAAGCCACAAACTAGCATAGTAATTGTTTTAAATTTGAAAAATGTGTCTGGAATTAAATTGTTCATAATGCTAAGCAAGAAATAAATTAACAGGCTTAGGAGTATATCTATAAAAAAGTTTTCTAAGGATAAATCTATATAGCATTTCTTTTTTATATCCTGTAAATTGATAATTACACTGGTTAGGGAGGTTATCATTAAGCTTAAACCGTAGCCTAAAATATTTATGCTTGGTATAGAAGTAAGTACATAAAGTAAAATAAGTTCTTCTACAGCAACAATAATTGAATTTCTTAGCAACACACCTTGTCTGCCAAGACCATTTAGTATGCTGAAGGTAGTAGCTGATAAATAGGTAAAAGGAGCTGAGAGCGCCGCAAACTTTATATAAGTTCCTAAATCATCTCTTCCGAAAAATAGCTTACCTAGTGAATTTGGCATACTAAAGCATATGATTAAGGTTGCAATACCTAATAATAAGGATAACCTCAATACCTGATGAATTCTCTCTTCTAAATTAATATAGTCTTTCTTTTCTATGCTTTCCGCAATGTCTGGAATTAGAACAATAGATATGGAAAAAATAATTACTAGAGGAAACATAATTATTGATAATGCCATACCAGAGAATTTTCCTATCATTCCTAGAGAAGTACTGTGGTCAAATCCTGCCAATAGTAAACGTCTTGGTAGGATTAAAGTTGATACAGTAGAAATTGAAGTAGTTAAAAAACCATTAATACACAATGGAACTGACATAACCAATATATCAAACAGCAGCTGATGACTGCTTTCAGAAGGATAATTAAGTTCAATGTTATGTATATCTCTAGATTTATAGATTCTATAGAAAACATAAAGTAATATAAAACTAGCAATTTCGCCGGCAGCTAAGGCTCCATAAACTGCAGTTACAGTATTTTCAATTTCTTTTACAGGCATTATTTTAATTATATATACTGTAACAAATATTCTGATAATTTTCTCAAAAATATCTATAATTGCTGGAGTATTTACATTTGAAGTCCCATAAAAGTAACCTTTAATTATTGAGGATAGGGCTACAAATACTAGAGCAATGCAAACTAATATCAAGCTATTTATACTTCTAGCATCTTTAATAATGCTTAAGCTAATATATTTTGAATTTAATAGGACAAAAGAGGCAATAATTAATGCCCAGATCAAATCAAAAACTATGGTTACATAAATGGATTTATGTAAATTATTGTAATCCTTTTTAGCTAAAAAAGAGGAGGCTTGCTTTGATATTGCTGTCATCATTCCACCACAAACAAGGCAGGAAAATAAATCATATATAGGCATAATCAAAGCAAAAAGCCCCATTCCTTCAGCACCTAATTCTCTAGATAATATTATTGAAAAAACAAATTTTAAAATGTTCATCGTTGAATTTGAAAGAGTCAACATTAAAGAATTCCTAAAAAATTTATCTTTTTTCAATTAAGTCCTGCTCCTTATAATTAATAACAATAATAATTATGAAAATAAAATTAATTATATTCTAAAATTGTCAAATTTAAAAATCAACTGCTTATACAATCTGTTGTTGTAAAAAATGTACACAACAAAATGGACAAGCATTCATATAATGTTATGGGGAAACCCGATAACAATTAAAGGACAAGCATATGGTTAAAACATTTGATAATAAAACTACCAAGGAAGTAATTGAAGAAGTAAAGAATGAGAAAGGAAATAATAGTTTAAAAAGAGGGGTAAGTTATATGGAAAGATATAGAAGATCAAAGTTGAAATGTACAGGCAGTGCAAATGCTTTTGCTGAGGGGGATACTTTTAGCCAGAGTGAAACAGAGCTTAATAAAGATTCAGCTGCAGCTTTTGCAAGGGCACAAGGGTCGGAGTTTGCACTTTCAGCATCTTTAAGCATTTTAAAATGTAAATGTGAGAAGAAACACTGCTGTGATGACTGGTGTTTTTAATTCTAATAATAAATTAAATTAAGGAGTGGCTGTATCTTGAATAGATTAAAAACTAATCTAAATAAAAATGAAGAAATGATAACAAAGAAAATAGAAAATTTAAAAGGAAAAATTCAGCAACTAACTAATGAAATTAAAATAGAAATTGAAAAGTTAAATAAAGAAGATGCAAAAGATTTGGCACAGTCTAAAGTAGAAAATAAGAATTCAGAAAATAAGGATGCAAGGGGCAGGGAGGCTAACTGTGTTAGTGGTGCCGGTGCATCAGGAAGTGGTGATATTATAAATATTTCCGTCAGTGCTAGTGATAATTTAGCAACGTATTTTGCTTTAACTATTAATTTTGGAGAAGGAAGTGCACAAGCAAGCGGAAGCGCAGGAAGTGAATGTCATTGCAATGGAGCTCCAGAAAGAGGAATTTATAGCATTGCTGAAATAGATGGAGTATTAGAGAAGTTTAAAAATGAAGAAATAGTAATTGAAGATAAGGTATTAAAAGCTTATGAAGCAAACAGTGAAATCTTAAATCTAATAAAAGCTAAGGTAAGGGAAGTAAAAGAAAACGCAGTTGAAATTATGAAATTACAAAAGCAAATGGCTTTACTAAAACAAAGTGAAGAAGAAGCAGATAGATATCCTTACAAAAGCAGAAATTCATGGGTAAATTCAAATGATGTTAAACCTCAATGTTTTGGAATATCAGTAGCAATTGCCTTTGGAGATGACGAAAGTGAAACTGAAACAGAAGTGGAAGAAAATTCTGCACAATCTGCTGCTAGTGCAACTGGTGATTTTATAGCTATAGTTTTTGGGTTTACTTTTTTAAAATGCAAATGTAAGAGATGTGGATGTTAGTTAGAATTTAATTAATAGCTACAAAAGTGTATATTGCTTCCCAAGGAGGGATTACTCCCTCCTTGGGAAGCTTATAAAAATAGTGTTATTTACTGACCATTTGCTTTGAGGATATTTTGCTGGTGAGTTGGATTAAGCTCATTAGAAACATGGCTTGTACTATTATAAAAATACATATCAAAATGTCCGTTAATTCCATTTTGCTCGTACATATCTGTAGTAGAATGAGGCATACCTGTAACGCTTACAGCCATTTTATAATAAGTGCCACCTTGAGTAAAGGTAAGCAGCATAGGTCTCATGGCAGACCAAGACCAGGTAGGATAAATTTGTTTCATTTTATCTGAATCTGAAAAGGTTAAAGGAACTATATCAGAGTGGTTTGAGCCACCGTAATATTTCATTTGAAAACTAATGCCTGTATATAAATCTGTTAAAGTACCCTTTTCACCAACAGTAAATAATCTTCTCCCGTTTTCCCATGTATAGATATCACCAAAATTATTATTCAATCTTGCTTTATACATAGTTATACCAACTGGCTTTACAATTTGTGTAGAGTTAACTGGTACAGTAATAGTTTGACCAGGCATGAAAACTGGTTCTGCAAGCATATTACTTTTTACTATTGCATCCATGGAAGTGTTAAATTTCTGAGCTACTCCCCAAACTGTATCCCCAGCTGCAACTGTATAATTTACTGTTTGTACTTGAGAAGTTTGTATAGTAGAAGCTAGTGGGATGCGAAGAACTTGTCCAATATAAATTGTTGTAGAAGCCAAATTATTAAATTTTAAAATATTATCTACAGTAGTATTAAATTTTACTGATATTTTCCATAGAGTATCTCCTGAAATTACTGTGTAAGATGTATATCTATTATCTTCAATCTTTAGAGTTTGTCCAACATAAATATAATTAGTTGATGTTAGATTATTTAAAGAAGTTATTTTATCTACAGTGGTATTATAGGCTTGAGAAATTTTCCACAAAGAATCACCGCTCTTTACCGAATAATCAATAATTGTGGAAGCTTTTACGATTGAAGAATTGCACGCAAGAAGTAGCCCAGTTAGAATGAATGTAAACCTTTTCAGCTTCATTTTTAAATCCCCCTTTAATACTGCATTATTTATGTTTGATAAATTAATTCTACTTACTATTATCCATAAATATCACATAAAGTAATTAGGAGATTGGAGGAAACAGAGGAAATTATATTTAGAAAATGACAAAATACTAATTTTCTATTAAAATGAATTATGAGGTGAAAAAAATGAATGGACTAAAATGTGTAATTTGTGGGATGAATATAAATGATAAAAATTATAATTTAAATAACTATGCTTTTTTTAATACAAATTCAAAAGAAGAGATTTTGTACTGCCCTTTTTGTGGAGCCGGAAAAAAATATTTAATTGAAGAAGAATCTATTGAAATAAGAAATATTCTATTAGATGAATATACAAAAAAAGTATTAGAAAATGCAATGAAGCTTGAAACCTTTAATGGAGATTTTTATTCAGAGGCAGCTCAAATGGCTAAAGATGAAAGGACATCAAAAATATTTAGAGATTTAAGTAAAATTGAATACATGCATGCTAGAGTACATAAAAGTTTAGGTGGTTTTAAGGAAAGCCCGAAGTTAATAAAAGTTGATTACAGCAAATATAATAATGACGAGTTACTTTTTAAATTGGCAAAGCAAAAAGAAGAACATGCTGTTGCTTTCTATAATAAATATTATTCTAATGTATGTAGTGATTATATAAGAGAAATTTTTGAAGCTCTTATAGAAGTTGAAGAAGAACATATAGAATTAACTTCATTTTAAAATCTTACAATTATATATATTATTTTATTCATAACCTTTTATCTATTGAAATATATCTTTAGATAAGAGGAATTTTTTTTGGAGGAATTATGAAAAAATTTTTTATAGCTATACTTATAATTGTAGTTTTTACTATTATTATTGCTTTTTTCGAAAAATATAAAATTAAAGAGCCTAATATACAATTAAAAGATAAAAATGTTACTGAGAAAATATTATTTAAAGGATTAATAGGGGCAGTAGATTTTTCGTCAGATGAAGAGGGGAATTTTTATATAGCCTATAATAATAGAATTCAATTCATTGATAGTTTAGGAAAGAGTTATAATATATTTTATGATAGAAAAATGAATATAACTAGTATAGAATATTATAATAAGAAGATATATTTTGCCAGTGGAAATTCTATTTACACTTATGATTTACATAAAAAGATAAATACAGAGATAATAAATAATCTTCCTAATTTCGGTGATTACAGTAAAAGTTTAATAAAAATTAATAAAGATTATTTATATATAACCATAGGTGCTGCCACTAATTCTGGTGTTGTTGGTTTAGATAATAATTGGATTAAAGAATATCCTTTTAGCCATGATATTTCTCCATTTAAAATAACTCTAAAAGGAAGGAATTTTAATGGAGACAAAACAGGTTCTTTTACAAGCTACAACACAAAAAATATTGCTGGACAGATTGTTTCTGGACATTTTCCAGGAAATGCTTCAATTATAATATATAACTTACAAAATGGAGTTACTGCAACCTTTGCTTGGGGCATTAGAAATGTAAAGGGATTTGATTTTGACAGTAGGGGTAGATTGATAGCTTCTGTTGGGGGGATGGAAGACAGAGGGTTAAGAGGCATAAAAGGTGATACTGACTATATTTACGTAATTAATTCAAAAGGGTGGTATGGATGGCCTGATTATAGTGGTGGAGATCCAATTAATTCACCAAGATTTAAGGATAGTAGTAATAATACAGTAGGTTTTATTATGGACAATCACCCCACTACTAATCCAAGTGCTCCAATTTATATTCATAATAGTGTATCTTCTTTAAAAAGTATAGCCATTGATACTAGTGGTCAGTTAGGGGAAGCAGATACAATTTATTTTTATGATGAAAAGGAAAGAAAAATATATTCTTTAAATGCAAAAGGAGTTTTAAATGAAAAAATAGAATTTAATATTAATAGTAAAATTTCTAGTATTAAATATTTAAAAAATCAAATTATAGTATTAGATGCTAATAAGGGTGCAATATATTCTTTGGGGAAAAATGAATAGTAAACTACAAAGAAAAATTGAGTTTTGGAGATGAAATAATCTTATGAAGACAAAAACTGAAAGGGTATTTGGAAAAACAGCTAGAAAATTTATGATAATTATAAATCCTATAAAAAAATTACTAATAAATACTCACTGTCTTGCTCACAGATATATTAATCATAAAGCTTTTGAATTATTAAAAAAAGAAGGATTTATAGATGAATATAATTGTTTGAGTAAATATATAAACAATATAGATGCTGGAGCGACTTGGGCAGATCAAGATTTTAAAAGCACTAATCATTTTTACCATTTCAGTGAAAGAAAAGGACTGTATGGTTTTTCTAATGCATTAACTGAGTGCCAAAGTTATTATGAGTTATCTTTAAAATACTTAGAATTAGGTGACTTACCATTAAGTTGTTTTTATTTTGGAGCAGCATGTCATTTAATTCAGGATACAACAGTTCCTCATCATGTTAATAACAAACTTTTAAAAAACCACAGGAAGTTTGAACTTTGGATAATTGAAAAAATTTTACTCGGACATCATTTTGAAGCGAAAAAAGGCATAAAAAGATTTAACAGTATAAAAGAATACATTGATAATAATGCAACAATTGCAAATCAAGCTTATTATAAGTATTGCAATATAAAAAATAGAGAAGATAGATATTTGAAAGTAGCATGTATGATTATCCAGGAAGCTCAAATTTCTACAGCTGGATTCATGATAGACTACTGCAAACACTTAAAAAGAAAAGTTGAATGTTAAATATAAAACAATAAGAAAAGGAATTTACAATATTTCTTCCATTAATTGGAGGAAATATTTTTTTATTGTAGAAGTTTATTATCAAGAGAATAGTATAGGGGAGGAACAAATTGTGCAGAAGGAAATAATTCTAAATTTGATAGAACAAAAATTTAATGGAAATATTTTAGACATTGGCTTCTTTAATTATGGAATAGTTTATAATATAATTAAGAATACCCAAGATTCTTATTCTTTAGAATATTTTCATAATGAAAGTAAAAACATAAATATAGATGAAAATTTCTATGACAGCAGTGTGCTGTTTTTCTCATTTAGTGAAATATTATTTAAAGTTAATAGAAGAAACCTTTTGCTAAAAATATATGATGGATTAAAAGAAGAAGGAATTTTACATATATGGGATAAAAATAAGGGTTTCGGTAAGACATATAATAATAAGTTGAAGATACTTCTTCCACAGGGAAAGATTAAGGAAATAATCATAAAGGATTATAATATTTTTAAGGATGTTTCTAATAAAAGCGCAAAAAATCTATTATGCAATAAATTTGATATAATTGAAGAAATAGATGAAGGTGAAATATATTATATTAAGGCACAGAAGAGAAGGAGAAAAAATAATGAAGAAACTAAAGGTAGTTCTAGTGGGGATTAATTCCAAATATACCCATTTAAATTTAGCTATAAGATATTTAAAAGCTTACACTAAAGATTTAGACTTTCAATGTACTATTAGGGAATTTTCTGTAAATGATAGGATGGAAAAGCTATTAGAAGAAATTATTTCTGAAAATCCTGAAATAATTGGTTTTTCTTGTTATATATGGAATAAGGAAATTGTTAAGAGCTTATCGGAGCTAATAAAGATAGTTAATAATAATATAGAAATTATTTATGGAGGACCAGAAGTAAGTTTTAATGGAAGTGAATTTTTAGAAGAAAGCAGAGGAGATTTTTTAATAGAAGGCGAAGGAGAGGAAGTCTTTAAGGATTTTATTCAATATAAGATATACGAAAAAGAAAAAAAACCTACATATTATAATGGGATAAATTTAGATGAAATTAAAGGTTTATATTATAAAAAAAATGGGGAAATATATTATGGGGGCAAGAAAAAAAATATGGATATAAATGATGTAATTTTCCCTTACATATATGAGGAAGATTTAGATAATAAAATAGTTTATTATGAGGCATCCAGAGGATGTCCTTATGGATGTAAATATTGTCTTTCATCTGTTGATAGGAATTTAAGATTTAGAGATATAGAAATGGTAAAAAAAGAATTAAAAATTCTTATGGATAAAAAGGTTAGGCTAGTAAAGTTTGTTGATAGAACTTTCAATTGTAACGAAAAGTTTTCAATAGAAATATGGGAATTTCTAATAAATCAAAATACGGATACAAGATTTCACTTTGAAATTTCTGCTAATATTTTAACAAGTAAGCAGGTTAAAATTTTATCAAAAGCGCCTAAGGGAAGACTTCAATTTGAAGTTGGCGTTCAAACCACAAATAATGAAATTCTGCACAATATTAATAGAAGTGCTGATTTTAAAAATGTAGAATCAAAAGTAAGAAAGATTAAGGCATTAAAAAATATAAGCCAGCATCTAGATTTAATTGCTGGGCTGCCAGGAGAAGATTTTAATTCTTTTAAAAAATCTTTTAACGAAGTATTTGCCATTGAGCCTGAAGAAATTCAGCTTGGGTTTTTAAAAATTTTAAAAGGATCTCCAATGGAATCGGAAAAAGAAAAATGGGGAATGAAGAATTCACCTTATCCGCCATATGAGATATTAAAAACAAAAGACATATCCTATGAAGAATTATTGACTCTGAAAAAAGTAGAAGCTATGGTAGACAAATATTATAATTCAAATAAGTTTTCTAGTATTTTAAAGTATTTTAATTTAAAATTTCAAGACTACTTTGAATTCTATAGAGAGCTTGGAGTATTTTTTCATGAAAAAGGATATTTTGATAGAAATATATCATCAGCTGATTATTATAAAGTATTTTTGGAATTCAATAGTGAGAAACTAAAGGAAGATAATTTTGCTCTAAGGGAGATAATAAAGTATGATTATCTGATGTTTAATAAAAAGAGATGGCTTCCTGACTTTTTAGAAAGAGATTTAGATAAAAAATGGAAAAAATTGATTATTGATAAGGTATCATCCTGCAATAATCTGAATATTAATAAAAGTAAGATTCATATAGAAAAATTCAGTATTGATATTTTATTATTTATCAAGGATGGAGATGTAGCAAGGGATAATAGGTATATAGCTTTTTCAGAAGAAAATAATTGTGAAGTGCAAGATGTTACAAAAATAATTTCACAATAGAGGTTTAAGATATTTTGAGTATAGTTTATAAATAGAGTGAATTTTCAAGAAAAATAGTGCTAAATGTATCATAATTATTTAAATTTTCCGAAAATGATGAATTTTTATTTTGATATTTTTACTGTAGGGGTAGTATAATAAGTTGTAATAAATACTATATAAAGCATTAGTAGTTATAGTATATTAATTTGAGGCTATTATATTATTATATAAAGGTGGTGATAACTTGGCATTAGAAGCAATAAAAGAAATTAAGGCTGCAGAAGAAAAAGCCAGTGAAGCAATAAAAAATGCTCAAAATCAGAAAATGCAAATAATCAAAAATGCAGAATCTCAAGCTATTGCTGAATTTAAAAAAGCAATTGAAGGTGCAAAAGGTGAGGCTACAAATTTAATTAACAGTGCCATTGAGGCTGCACAAAAAAAAGCCGAGCCATTAATCCAAGAGGGAAGTAAAGAAAAAGAAGATATATTAAATATATCTAAGGAAAAATTTGATAAGGCAGTAAATTTAGTAATTGAGAGGATAGTGAACATCAATGGCAATAGTTAAAATGAATAAATTTACTTTATATGCCTTTGAATCTGAAAAAGAAGTCCTTTTAAAAGAACTTCAAAAGTTTGAAGGAGCTCAATTTACTAATCTGCAAGAAAATTTAGATGATGAGGAAATGAGTTTTCTAAGTACCGCATCCGATGAGAAGCAAATTATGGACAATGAAACTCAATTATCTAAAATTAAATTTGCTTTAGACTTTTTAGGAAGATATGTAGAGAAGGAAAGCGGATTAAAGTCATTAATTGAGGGTAGAAAGGCAATTTCTTTTGATGAACTGGAAAGCAATATGGAAAATAATGATTGGGCTATTGCTTACCAGGATATAAAGGCAAAAGAAGAAAAATTAATTTCTCAAAATAATGAGATATCTAAGTTAGAAACAGAAATAGAAACCTTAGAGCCTTGGAGAAAATTTGATGCTCCGTTTAGTCTTATAAAAAACTCTAGTTTATTTAGTTTTAATTTAGGTTCTATACCTAATGAGCTTAAAGAGAATTTTTATAAAGAAATTAAGGAAAAAATTGATTATAGCTATATCGAAGTGATAAACCAAGGGAAAAAAGAAGAATATATTTTAGTTGTGACCCTAAAGGAGCAGGAAGAAAGACTAGTTGATATTATCAAAAATAATAGCTTTTCTAAGGTCTATTTTGATTTTGAGGATACTCCAGAGGATGTAATAAAAACTAATGAGGCAAAAATTAAATTAATTAAAGAAGAAGGAAAACAAGTTGAGGAGGAACTAGTTGCTTTAACAGGAAAGATAACTCAATTCCAAGAGGCATATGAATACTATGCAAATAAAGCGGCTAGATTGAAGGCTTGTTATAATTTTCTTAAAAGTGATAGCATTGTTGCTATACAAGGATGGAATACCTACGAATCAAATGGAATGTTAGAAAAAACTATTGAAAAGGCAGTTGGAGATAACCATTTCTTGGAGTTTAAAGAAGTAGAAGATGATGACATTGTTCCTGTAAAGTTGAAAAACAATATACTTGCAGAACCACTTGAAAGTGTAGTAGAAATGTATTCCTTACCAAATTATAAGGAAACGGATCCTACTTTTATAATATCTCTATTCTATATTTGCTTTTTTGGGATGATGCTTTCAGATGCAGCTTATGGTGTAATTCTAACGATTGCTACATTTGTAGCTTTGAGATTTTTTAATCTTGAAAAGGGTATGAGAAGTTTCATTACACTCTTCTTTTATTGTGGAATTTCAACAATATTCTGGGGAGCTATATATGGCGGGTGGTTTGGTGATGCACCGTTTAGATTCTTAGGAAAGAAAATAACACCATTAATTGATCCTGCCAGTGACATAATGCTGGTTCTTGAAATTGCTGTGGTAATGGGTGTTATCCATATATTCATTGGACTTGGAATAAAAGCTTTTAATTTAATTAAAGGTGGTCAGATACTTGATGCAGTATACGATGTACTTTTATGGTATATAGCTTTAATAGGTCTTGGCCTTTGGATTGCAGGAGTAGGGGCACCAGTTGGAAAGATAATGTCTATTGTTGGTATTGTTGGTCTACTATTAACTCAGGGAAGAAGTGCAGAAACTATTGCTGGTAAAATAGGCTCAGGATTATACGGAGTTTATGGAATAACATCATATGTTGGAGATGTAGTTTCATATTCAAGATTATTAGCGTTAGGATTAGCTACTGGATTTATAGCTAATGCTTTCAATTTGATGATTACATTAATTCCAGCAGGACCACTAAGATGGATATTTGGAACAATATTATTTGTTGGAGGTCATTTATTTAACTTGGGAATTAATGCTCTTGGAGCATATGTTCATTCAAGCAGACTTCAGTATTTAGAGTTTTTCAACAAATTCTATGAAGGTGGGGGAAAACCATTTAGACCACTTAAATCAGAAAGCAAATTTATCAATGTAGTAAATAAATAATTAAAAATTAAAAATTAATAACAACTTGTTAGGAGGAATATTAAATGAATTTTGCAACTTTTATGGCTTTTTTATCAGAAAACGGAGGATTAATGTTTGCCCTTTGTGGTGGAGCATTAGCTACACTACTTTCAGGAATAGGTTCAGCAAAAGGTATAGGTATAGTTGGTCAAGCTGCTACAGGGCTTGTAAATGAAGATCCAGACAAATTTGGTAAGTCACTTATTCTTCAATTATTACCAGGTACTCAAGGATTATACGGTTTCGTTACAACTATTATTATATTAACTAAAGTTGGTTTATTAGGTGGAACAACACCAAGCCTTGCAACAGGATTATATATATTTATGGCAGCTCTACCAGTTGGTTTTGTAGGATTATTATCAGCTATAGCACAAGGTAAAACTGCAGCAGCAGGTATTTCAATATTAGCTAAGAGACCAGAACATGTAATGAAGGGCGTTTTATATGCAGTAATGGTTGAAACATACGCTTTATTAGGATTCGTAGCATCATTATTAATGATTTTATTCATAAAATAACAAAGTTGGGATGTGAAGGTTCGTGTCTAATATAGAGAGTTTAACATCAAAAATTTTAGAAGATTCTGATATTAAGGCAAAAGCTTTAATAGAAGAAGCTAAGCAAGAAGAAAAAAGTATTTTGGATAAAAAGAAGCGTGAAGCTGAAATAGAGAGCAAAATTATTATAGATAAAGCTGAGGCAGAAGCAAAGATTAGGGCTGAAAGAGTTATTTCAAATGCTGAAATTCAAGTAAGAAATATGAAGCTAGAAGCAAAGCAAATAGTTCTAGACAGGGTTTTTACAGAAGCTCTAGAAAGATTATCACTAATATCTAAGGATGATACTCTTGAATTTATTAAGAAAAGTTTATTATCCTCAGAAATTCTAGGTAATGAAGAATTAATTCTAGATGAAAATATTGCTTCTGATGACTTCGTTGCTAAAATAAATTCTTATTTAAAAGAATTAGGCAGAAAAGGTGAATTGAAGCTAAGCACTGAAAAGAGAGATATAAAAGGTGGATATATCTTGGCTAAAAATGGAATTGAAATTAACTATACATTTGAAGCATTAGTTAAGTTGATGAGAGATGAACTAGAAGCCGAAGTTGCTGGAATATTATTCAGCTAAAGGAGGATAGCTAATGAATGATGTTAACTACGCTCATGCTGTTTCAAGGCTAAGAGCAATAGAAACTAAACTCCTTGATAGAGCAAAAATTGATAGAATGATAGATAGCAATTCTGCAGAAGAAGTATTTAAAATGTTACAGGAAACTGATTTTAATACTTTAATGGGAAATGTTAAAAGACCTGAGGATTATGAAATAATACTAAGTGAAGATTTAAAAAGACTTTACTCACTAATGTATTATGTTTCCCCTAATAAAACCTTAATTGATGTTATGAGTGTGAGATATGACTATCATAATATTAAAGTAATTATTAAGGGAGCTGCATTAAAGAAGGACTTAGACTATCTTTTAATACCTGTAGGAACAGTCGAAATTGATAAGCTTAAAAGCTTCATAGCAGAAAAAAATTATTATGATTTGGAGCCTATTATGAGGGAAGCTATTGAAACAGTTGATGCTGCTTTTGATGTTGATAAGGATCCACAAAAAATTGATATAATTTTGGATTACTACATGTATAAAGATATGCTATCTAAAGCTAATACCATAGGAGAAGAATACTTATTAAAGTTCTTAAAGATTAATATAGATCTATCAAATTTAAAATCTTTGCTTAGAGTAAAGAAGCAAAATAAGACTAAAGAATTTTTAGATTCAGTACTCCTTGATGGAGGAACAATTGATAGAGATAATTTAATTTCTATGTTAAATGAGTCTAATGAAAGCATAATTAATAAGCTTGCATTTACAGACTATAGTGAAATAGTAAAAGCTGGAATAGAAGAGTTTGTAACTTCAGGAAGACTAAATACTTTCGAAAAGCTTTCAGATAATTTTATTATGAAATTCATTAAAGATGCAAAATATATAAGCTTTGGAGTAGAACCATTACTTGCGTTTATGTTTGCAAAGGAAAATGAAATTAAACTTGTTAGAATTATTATGGTTGGAAAGCTAAATAATATTAACGCTGAAGTTATAAGAGAAAGGCTGCGTGATATTTATGTATAAAATTGGAGTTGTTGGTGATAAAGATTCTGTATTGGCTTTCAAAGCAATTGGAATTGATGTATATCCAGTAATTGAACCAGCTGAAGCCCAAAAAACCATTGATAGAATGGCAATGGATAAATATGCAGTCATATTTGTAACTGAGCAAGTTGCAGTAAATATTCAAGAAACTATCGAAAGATATAATAGGCAAACGCTTCCGGCAGTTATATTGATTCCAAGCAATCAGGGTTCATTGAATATAGGTATGCAAAGAATTAAAGATAATGTGGAAAAAGCCGTAGGAGTTAATATTTTATAAGGAAGGCAGGTAGAGAACTTGAGAATTGGAAGAGTTGTTAAAGTTTCAGGACCTTTAGTTGTTGCTGAAGGTATGGATGAAGCTAGTATATATGACCTAGTAAAGGTTGGAGAACGCCGTCTCATTGGTGAAATAATTGAGATGAGAGGTGATAAGGCTTCTATCCAAGTATATGAAGATACCACAGGCCTTGGACCAGGTGCCCCTGTTGAAACTACAGGAGAACCTTTAAGTGTTGAACTTGGACCAGGACTTATTGAATCAATTTACGATGGAATTCAAAGACCACTTGAAGCTATCGCAAAAATAGCAGGAAGTAATTTAACAAAAGGTATAGAAGTTCCTTCATTAAGCAGAGAAAAGAAATGGCATTTTGAACCTAAAGTAAAAACTGGAGATGAAGTAAAGGCAGGATATATTATAGGTACTGTACAAGAAACATCTGTTGTTACACATAAAGTAATGGTTCCTTTTGGAATCGAAGGTAAAGTAAAATCAATTAAAGAAGGAGATTTTACTGTAGAAGAAGTAATAGCTGAAATAGAAACTGCAAAGGGAATAAAGGAAGTTACTTTATTACAAAAATGGCCGGTAAGAAAAGGAAGACCATATGCACAAAAATTAAATCCTGTGGCACCTTTGATAACAGGTCAAAGAATTGTAGATACTTTCTTTCCAGTAGCTAAAGGCGGAGCAGCTTGTGTTCCAGGTCCTTTTGGAAGTGGTAAAACTGTTGTTCAACATCAACTTGCAAAATGGGGAGATGCAGAAATAGTTGTTTATATAGGTTGTGGTGAACGTGGAAACGAAATGACTGACGTTCTTAACGAGTTCCCTGAACTTAAGGACCCTAGAACAGGGGAAAGCTTAATGAAGAGAACTGTTCTAATTGCAAATACATCAAACATGCCAGTTGCTGCCCGTGAAGCATCTATATATACTGGTATTACAATAGCAGAGTATTTTAGAGATATGGGATATTCAGTTGCTCTTATGGCAGACTCAACTTCTCGTTGGGCAGAAGCCTTAAGAGAAATGTCAGGAAGACTTGAAGAAATGCCTGGTGACGAAGGATATCCAGCTTACCTTGGTTCTAGACTTGCCGACTTCTATGAAAGAGCAGGAAAGGTTATATGTCTTGGAGAAGATGGGAGAGAAGGAGCATTAACAGCCATTGGAGCAGTTTCTCCTCCAGGAGGAGACTTATCGGAACCAGTTACTCAATCTACTTTAAGAATTGTTAAGGTATTCTGGGGACTTGATGCTCAACTAGCTTATAAGAGACACTTCCCTGCAATAAACTGGTTAAGTTCTTATTCTCTATATTTAGATAGTATTGGACAATGGATGAATGAAAATGTATCTGATGAATGGGTTGCTTTAAGAACTAGAGCAATGGCACTTTTACAAGAAGAAGCTAACTTACAAGAAATCGTAAGACTTGTTGGTATAGATGCTCTTTCAGAAGGTGATAGATTAAAGCTTGAAGTTGCAAAGTCACTTAGAGAAGACTATTTAATGCAAAATGCTTTCCATGATATAGATACTTATGCATCACTAGATAAACAATTCAAAATGTTAAAGCTTGTTCTAGCATTCCAGGATGAGGCAGAACGTGCATTAAAAGCTGGAGTTTATCTAAAGAAGATTATAGATTTAGGCGAAATTAAGGATAAAATAGCTAGATCAAAATACATTGCAGAAGCTGATATTAATAAAATTGATGATATAAGAGAAGAATTAAAGACAGTAATTGATAAGTTGATAGCGGAAGAAGGTGTGGTAATTGCTTAAGGAATATAAAACAGTTAGAGAAGTAGTCGGACCTTTAATGCTAGTAGATGGTGTTAGTGGAGTAACTTTCGATGAACTTGTTGAAATAGAACTTCAGACTGGTGAAATTAGAAATGGTAGAGTTCTTGAAATAAATGGAGATAAAGCATTACTTCAATTGTTTGAAGGTTCTACAGGAATCAATCTTAATGGAACAAAAGCTAGATTCTTAGGTAGGCCTCTAGAGGTAGGTTTATCAGAAGATATGCTAGGTAGAGTCTTCGATGGACTTGGAAGACCAAAGGATGGAGGGCCAAAGATTATACCTGAAGAAAAAAGGGATATCAATGGTGAACCTTTAAATCCTTTCTCAAGAGACTATCCATCAGAATTTATCCAAACAGGAGTATCAGCTATAGATGGTCTTAACACATTAGTTAGAGGTCAAAAGCTTCCTGTGTTCTCTGGTTCAGGTCTACCACACGCTGAACTAGCTGCGCAGATAGCAAGGCAGGCTAGAGTGTTATCATCTGATGGAAGTAAATTCGTTGTTGTTTTTGCTGCAATGGGTATTACATTTGAAGAAGCTGAATTCTTTATTCAAGACTTCACAAAAACTGGTGCAATAGATAGAACAGTTCTATTTATGAACCTAGCTAATGACCCAGCAGTCGAAAGAATAGCTACTCCAAGAATAGCTCTAACAACTGCAGAATATTTAGCCTATGAGAAAGGAATGCACGTTCTAGTTATTTTAACAGACTTAACTAACTACTGTGAAGCTCTTCGTGAAGTTTCTGCAGCTAGAAAAGAAGTTCCAGGTAGACGTGGATATCCAGGATACTTATATACTGACCTTTCTACTTTATATGAAAGAGCAGGAAGAGTTAAGGGAAAACCTGGTTCAATAACACAGATACCAATACTAACAATGCCTGAAGACGATAAAACTCATCCAATTCCTGACTTAACAGGATATATAACTGAGGGTCAAATAATTCTATCAAGAGAATTATATAAAAAGGGTATTATGCCTCCAATAGATGTTTTACCTTCACTTTCAAGACTTAAAGATAAAGGTATAGGTAAAGGTAAGACAAGAGAAGATCATGCAGATACAATGAACCAATTATTTGCAGGGTATGCTCAAGGTAAACAAGCAAAAGAACTTGCAGTTATCTTAGGAGAATCTGCGTTATCAGAAACAGACAGAGCTTTTGCAAAATTTGCTGAGGAATTCGAAAAAGAATATGTATCACAAGGCTTTAATACAAATAGAAGTATAGAAGAAACATTAGCTCTTGGATGGAAATTGCTTAGAATTCTTCCAAGAACTGAACTTAAGAGAATTAGAGATGAATATTTAGAGAAATATTTAGACCAAGAAGAAGGTGAATAACCATGGCTAGGTTGAATGTAAATCCAACCAGAATGGAGCTTACTAATCTTAAAAAAAGATTAACTACTGCTACAAGAGGACATAAATTGCTCAAGGATAAGCAAGATGAGCTTATGAGGAGATTTATAGAACTTGTAAAGTATAATAATCAATTAAGAAAGAGTGTAGAAGACCAATTGGGAGCTTCATTTAAAGAATTTGTTATGGCTAGAGCACTCATGTCTTCTGAATTATTAGAGGAAGCAATAGCTTACCCAAAAGAGCACATTTCTGTTAGCATAAATACTAAGAATATTATGAGTGTTAATGTTCCAGAAATGCAGTTTAAAAGACAGTTAGAGGATGATGAGGGAAGTATATACCCTTATGGTTTTGCTAATACTTCTGCAGAACTTGATGGAGCTATTGAAAAGCTTTATGGAATATTACCTAAGCTTCTTGAATTGGCTGAGGTAGAAAAGTCATGTCAGTTAATGGCAGATGAAATTGAAAAAACAAGAAGAAGAGTTAATGCGTTAGAATACATGACAATTCCTCAACTTCAAGAAACAACTAGATATATTAGAATGAAGCTTGAAGAAAATGAAAGATCAGCTTTGACAAGATTAATGAAAGTTAAGAGTATGCTTGAAAAGCAGAATGTACCAGCTGAGTCAGGTAGTGCAGCTGCTTCTATGGCATAAAAAAAGTTCTAGGCTTGTAGAGACATTAATATTCTCTTAGGTCTAGAACTTTTTTGCATCCTTTAAAGCAGAAGTATCAATAATAATCATAGATTACCATCCTCCTACTTTTCTATAATAATTATAACGATAATTATTATTAATTGTCAAATTTAGCTATGATAGAAAAAGTTACTATTTACAATATTAAAGAAAAGTTGTATACTACTGTATATACATTAGCATACGGAGGTGTAAAAATGAGAAGCAACGTAAGAAAATTAACATTTACAGCCTTATTAACAGCATTTGCAATAATCATCCCATTATATTTTGGATTTTTGAGAATTAATTTAGGACCATTTACAGCAACCTTGGCATCACATGTGCCATTATTTATATCTATGTTTTTTGGACCATATGCTGCAATTGCAGTAGGCTTAGGTTCAACAATAGGATTTTTAATGACAACTCCTTTAGTTGTTGTTGCAAGAGCATTTATGCATGTTTTTGTAGGTGCAATAGGAGCAATATTAATTAAAAGAGGAGCTAGTTTTAGAAAAGTTGTATTGATAACAGCTCCAATTCATGGAATTCTTGAAGCTATAGCAGTAATACCTTTTGGTTTTACAGTATACAAAGTATTAGTAGTAGTTGGTGTTGGTACAATATTACATCACTTAGCTGATGGAGTAATATCTTTTGCTTTAGTTAAGGCATTAGAAAAATCAGGTAAAAGTGAATTTATTCCTAAAACATCAATTTAAGAAATAAAAGAGTAAAAGTATTTAATGCTTTTGCTCTTTTTTTATTCTAATTTATAAACAGTATGAAAAATATGCTATAATATAATTATAAAGTAAATAAGATAAATTTTTTTACATACTAGGGAGAGTGATTATTTTTGGATAACAATAATGTCTCAATTAATATGAAAACAATAGAAAAAATAATAAATGAACTTAAGGAAATACAAAATTTAACTCCTGAAGATGCTGTTAAGTATAGAGTTAATAATTTAATCGAAATCTTAGCTGAAGTAACAAATTTCAATAGTGAAGAATCCATAGAAGATATTATATATTTAAAAATGAAAGAAGCCATGTCTAAAAATCCTGATTTGCATGTAAAATTATATATGCTATATAGAGGATTAAATGATGGAAAAATATCTAAAGAGGAAGCAAAGGAGATGTACCAAAATTATGTGCAAATGTATCCCTTTGATTCAATGATATATTAGAATAGTACTAAATTTTGAAGGTGCCTAAAGGTACCTTTTTATATTCCCCATATAAATTTGATATGAAAGGAGATGAAAGTTATGTCTATAGAAGATAAAGAGTTTACTTTAGAAAAAACTAATTTAGAAAATGCAAATAGATGGTTATCAGAAGAACTAATATCAATTGAAGAAGAGAAAGAAAAACAAAAAGAAAATATAAGTAAAATTCGCAAGGAATCAAAAACTTATAATGTAGAGCTAGAAATAGCTAAACAGAGATATAGTAAGATATCAAAAGATTATGATACATATGTGGAAGCTAAAAAAATTCCTTACTTTGCAAGAATAGATTTTAAAGAAGAAAGAGGAGAAATAAATAATTATTATATAGGTAAATTCGGTATTTATGATAAAAGAGAAGAAAAAGAGCTGATTATAGATTGGAGAGCACCAATAGCTGATTTATACTATAGTGCTACGAAAGGGCAGGTTAGTTATACTGCTCCAATAGGAGAAATTAACGGGGAGCTGTTATTAAAAAGAAAGCTATTAGTAAAAGAAGGTAAGCTAATTGATGCTTTTGATGAAGGTATTAATGATATTATTTTAAAAATGGGAGAAGAAATTGAAGGTAATTCCCTAATTGATGAATTTTTGAAGATAAATTTGGAACAAAGCTTAAGTAGTAAGCTTAAAGATATTGTAGCTACTATTCAAAGAGAACAAAATGAGATTATTAGAGGAGAAATAAAAAGACCAACAATAGTTCAAGGGTCTGCAGGATCAGGAAAAACCACTATTGCCTTACATAGATTAGCATATATTTTATATAGATATAAAAATAAAATTGAGGGCAAAGATATTTTAGTAGTAGCCCCTAATAGGCTATTTTTGGACTATATATCAGATGTGCTTCCTAGTCTTGGAGTTGGAGAAGTAACACAGACTACTTTTGAAGATTTTGCATTAAATTTATTAAAAATGAAAGTAAAGTTAATTTCTAAGGATGAAAAACTAGCGTATTTATTAGAAGCTAAAGACCTAGAAAAGAAAAAACTGTTATTTAATTCTAGTAAATTAAAGGGTGACAAAACATATAAAACGATACTTGACAGGTATGTACTTTATATAGAAAAGTTAGATTTAAATATACAGGATATAAAGTTGGATGAATATGCATTATTTGAAAAGAATCAAATAAAAAGATTGTATTCAAAGGATTTATCACATCTGCCATTAAATAAAAGAAAACAAGAAATAAAGAGGTATTGTGAAGGAAAAGTAAAAGAAAAATCTAAAGTAATAGAAGATAGTTTAGAAGTTAAATATGCAAATCAAATAAATCAAGTTAAAAGAAATATGACTGACTGTGAAGGTAGAAGAAATATCTTGATAGATCTATATGATAAGAGAGATAAAGAGATAGCAGAAGTTAAATCTAAAATTAAAAATGCTATAAATGAATATTTTACTCAATGGATTAATAAGGATATTTTTAAATTATATCATGAGATGTTCAAAGAAATATTTTATATAATAACTGAAGGAAAGATTCCTCAAGCTTTTATTAATTATATGGAAAGAGAAATTGCAGAAAATATTAAAAATAAGTGTATTGATGCTGATGATTTAGCAGCATTGGTTTATTTGCACTTTAAAATAAATGGTAAAGAATATAACTATAAACATATAGTAATTGATGAAGCACAGGATTATAGCTTATTGCAACTAGAAGTACTTAAGCAAGTAAGTTTAAACAATTCCATGACAATAGTTGGAGATGTGGGACAGGGAATCTATTATTATAAGGGAATAAATGACTGGAATAAGGCAATAAAAAAGGTTTTTGAAAATAAAGTAAATTATGCAACAGTAACTCAAAGTTATCGTTCAACTGTAGAAATTATAAATTTTGCTAACAAAGTATTAATGAAACAAGAAAATAATTTAAAACCTGCAGAGCCAGTTTTAAGGCATGGTGAAGAACCGAAAATTATTAACATAAATAGTGATGAAGATTTCATAAAAGAGCTTAATTATATATTGAAATATTTAGAAAATAAAGGCAGATTTAATATTGCTATTATAGGAAAGAATAAAAAAGAATGCAAAGATATATATGAGCTCCTAAATAAAAAATATAAAGGTCAGTGGAAGTTAATTGGAGATAATGAAAGTGAAATGACTTTAGGTAAAATTATAATACCATCTTATATGACAAAGGGATTAGAATTTGATTGTTCTATAATATATAATTGCAATGCGGAAAATTATAGAAATAATGAACTGGATAAAAAAATACTATATGTAGCTTTAACTCGAGCACTTCATTTTGAGTATATATTTTATAAAGAGAAAAGATCTATGTTAATAGATCAATGATAAAATAGATTTAATAACCAGTTTAAAAAATCATAAAATTTATATAAACAACATTATTATTTGGGGAAAAAACAATGTTGTGGTAAAATATAAATAAATTTATCGAATTTTTTGAAATTAATATAGCTTAGGAGGAGTAATAAATGGCTGTTGTAAGTTTGAAAAAAGATATATATTGGGTTGGAGTTAAGGATCCAGGACTAGAAGTTTTCGATATAATTATGGCAACAAAAAAGGGTACTACATATAATTCATATTTAATTAATGATGATAAGGTAGTAGTAATAGATAGTGTAAAGGACGGTTTTTGGGAAGAATCTTATAAAGAAATAAAAGAAGTAATAGGAAACAAAAAAATTGATTATATTATTGTACAACATACAGAACTTGACCACAGCGGATCTGTGGAAAAGTTTTTAGAAGTATATCCTGAAGCAACAATAATAGGCACAACTGCTGCACTTAATTATTTAAAAGAAATTTTAAATAAGGACTTTAAGGGAGAAAATATAACTAATTTAAAAGAATTAAATACAGGTAAAAATACTTTAAAGTTTATTGCGGCTCCGAATTTGCATTGGCCAGATACTATGTTTACCTATGTGCCTGAAAAGGATATATTGTTCAGTTGTGATTTTACTGGTGCTCATTATTGCCCAGAAAAGATTATACAAGACGAAATTAAGGAAGATTATTTTCATGAATATAAGTATTATTTTGATTGCATAATGGCACCATTTAAAAAATTTGTTTTAGCTGGATTAGATAAAATTAAAGGATTAAAATTTGATATGATTGCTCCAAGCCATGGACCAATGCACTCAGGAGATAATGCAAAAAAGGCATTAGAAAATTATAGAGAAATGGCTACTGAAAAACCCCTAAAAGAAAATATCCAAGTGTTTTATATTTCAGCATATCACAATACAGAGAAAATGGCTAAATATATATGCACTAAGTTGAATGAAAGAGGAATAAAAGCTGAATCTCATGAAATAACTGAAATGGATATAAATGATGCTTTAGAGCTAGTAAATAAGTCTACTGGATTTTTAGTGGGTTCTCCTACTATAAATCAGGATGCAGTGGAACCAGCTTGGAAATTATTAACCTCTATATCTGTAATTCCCAATAGAGGTAAAGCTGCTGCGGCCTTTGGTTCATATGGTTGGAGTGGTGAAGGTGTTGGAATGATGACTGAGAGATTAAAATCTATGAAATTTAAAACTTTAGATGAAGGATTTAGATTTAAACTTGTTCCTGGAGAAAAGGATTTTGCAGCTGCTGATGAATTTATAGAGAAATTTGTTCAATTGCTAAAATAATGCAATTTCTCATTAGTACGTTATGGCTATTTTTAAGATTGTTGAGTTAATTATAATACGAAGTCAACAATCTCTTAAAATATAGCCTATTTTTTTTAAAAAGGGAAAATATGTGGAATAAAATGATTTTTCGAAAATAATAATAATTTAAAAGATTTATAATTATGATTAATTTATTTTAAAAAAGGAGTGGCTAATATGAAAAAGAGGGATATACTTGAGTTTCTAGAGAATAACGGAATAGATGAGGTAGAAGAAATAAGTTCAAAAAATAAGATGTATGTAATTAAGTTTTTTTATGATTTTGATGAAGATGAATTGAAGGCGGCTATAGGTTATGCAAATGATGAAAGTGATGATGAGGAAAACGGAGATATATGGACCAGAGATTACTATATTCCATACTTGAATGATATTGCTTCAGATAATGTAAACGAAATAATTGAAGAAATAATGGATGAGTTAGAAATAAATGCACAATATATTTCTTATGATTTTGATGAAGAAGAAGAGAAATGTGAATATATTGCGGTATTTTCTACTGAGGATTTTGAAATAGAAGAAGTCCTAGAAGATTTAGATATATAATTTAAAAGAAAAAAAGCATGTAGATTGAAATACATGCTTTTTTATATTGCTTCTTTATGGTCGCTATTTAAAATTTCCATTTTTACTTGTTCATATTTATTAAGGAGCATATCTAAATGTCTACTACAATCTAATACTCTGTCATCTGTTGGAGAATTATAATTTAAAAGTGCATGTAATACAGTACGAGTATGTGTAATTTTCCCATAAAGTGCATCTAATTTATTACTCATAAAAGACAATCCTCCCTTCAAAATAGAGTCGTAAGTATATATTAGCAAATTTTTGCAGAAATGTGAAGCTATTTCATGTGACATTATATGTCAAGAAAAGATTTACATTATAAATTTCTAAAATAATAATACTAAAATTATAAGTGAAATAAAAAATATATAAAAAAAAGCAAATAGTATACTACATTTTTAAGAATTTTGAAATAATATAGAGTAATCTTGTATAAACCCTCATATATGTTATAATAATTATCAGGTGCGAGCTGCGAAGCAACACGCGAAAGCGTGAAGCTTCCTCTTGAAATGGAAGAAATTCTATTTCATTAGTAAGTTATTAATATATAGTGGGAAAATCCCATCAGGTAATACCTAACCAGTAGCCTGTACCTAGTTCCTTATAATATAGAAAAGTCTAGGTTAGATGGTAAAGTTCAAAATCTTGCGATTTATATCAATGAAGATAATTTAAGTACTATTCACAAAGAAATGAATAGGAAGAAGGCTAAAGGCATTGATGGAATAT
>NZ_LHUR01000004.1 GCF_001263795.1 Clostridium homopropionicum DSM 5847 | reverse complement strand
ATAATATACAGTATAGTACTGATAGATTACTGAGATCTATTTTCTTAAACTTACATTTTTCTACAAAGTTATTATTTCTAAATTACTTGCCAAAAGAAAGAGAATACACAAAATTATTTACACAGCCTTGTAGCCTAACAATTTCTTTTCCGTTAATCTTAAAATATTCCCATGTAGGCTCAGTAAATTTAAGATACTCTTTCACCTGGTTCGTGGCCAAATCTACCGTACAAATTCTATAATTACCCATGTCGCATATATATAATTTATGATCATAAACTATTGCAGATTCAGGGTAATTAAAAATTCCATTTGTTCGTTCACCTATTGATATCTCCTCACCAAAACTATTTAGCGAAAATTTTTTTATCATATTTGAAACAGGGTATACACACCAAAGAAAATTCTTATAAAATGCTATACTGTATATACTGTCATGCTTACACATTGAATCATTTATCCAAAGTAAATTGCCATTCTTATCGAATTTATGAATATATGAGCCTTTAAATTCTGTAGCAATTATTGAACCATCTTCCAGTGTTACATAACTTGGTAGTGCTGGGTGATTATTAAAAAATTTTAATATATTTTTATACCCTAAACCAAATTTCCACTTAGAATAAGTATCCTTATCTATCTCACAAATATTATCAAATGAATAACTGAAATAACCTATTTCCTCACCTCTATCAGAAATCTCATGATATAGAAAACTATCATCCTTAGGAACTATTGACCAACCCTTTTCAGATATCAATTTCATAATATGTTCCTCCAAAACACTTTAACACTTTAATTCTTTATATCTTACTATCGTCCATGCGTTTCATTATACTGGATAATAATTGAATTTTCAAATATTTAGAATCATTTGATAAATATTACCTTTACTGTTTTACAACGCTTTAATATTTTAGAATAAAGTTATCGAACATATGTTTGAAAAAAGGAGTTGATTGGTAATAATATTAATGTAATGTATTCTAAAATGTGAGGTAAACTATAATGAACATCTTTAACAACTTTTGCTACAATACCAATTTTATTAATGAGGATAAGGTGGGATATAAAAGCTATCTGCAGATGGATGCTATAATGAAAAAACTTTTCAGCATAAAAAATCCAATACCCATTATTGATTTTTTAAATTCAATATATGGGGATAATATCAGCTATGACGCTAAGATAAGTTATAGTGATAAAGAAATTATAAATAGAAAAAATAATTCTAGTAAGCTAATAAGCTTCTATGCTGATATGTACATAACTATAACAGAGGGTAATGATGTATATGAATATGCTTTAGAGTTTCAAACAATATTTGATAAGGAAATTGCTGTTAGAGTTTTTAGGTATAGCTTTGAAAGAGCTGTGAAATTAGCAGATTATTCAAATGCAAAGGAAAGCATAAAGTTAAAAATGCCAGAACCTTATATTATTCTTATTGGGGAGATAGAAGGAGTAAATGATACTATTAAATTAGAAATGGAATTTGGTAAAGGTGTCTTATTTGATTATGATATAAAAGTGCTTAAGTATTGGACTTACGATTTAAAAAAGCTTTATGAGCAAAATATGTATCTGCTTTATCCTCTTCAGATTTTCAAACTCAGAAAGAGAATGAGTGAAGTTAGTTCTAGCAAAAGGGCAGATGAAATAAAAAAATCTGATATGTTTCAACTATACGAAGAAATGCTGGTTCTTCTAAAAAATACACTTAAAGCTATTGATAAGGCCTATGAAGATGGTAAAATAGAGATAGCAGACTATGATGAAATGAATATAATTATTGAAAATTTGAATTCATATTTTATAAATATGTACGGAAAATACAGAAACTTTGATTTGGAGGTAGAGAGTATGGTAAAAAGCTTTTATGATCCAAGAATTGAAGAAAAAGGGAGAGAAAAAGAAAAATTCGATATTGTTCATAACATGCTAGCTGATGGAGAATCAGAAGAAAAAATAAAAAAGTATACAGGGGTTACTGACAAGGATATTGAGAAAATAAGAAAGATAATAGAAGCTCAAGGAGAGCATTAAGAAGTTAAACAAGTATAAGGTTGCTGCAGAATTATTTGATTCTGAAGCAACCTTTTTTAATGCTTAATATAAAGTAAATTATTATCAAGGTTACTTTTTACGGAACCCAAATATATTAACCATAAAACCAATTATTGTTAAAGCTTCACCAACTAAAAATAAACCAGTATTAGAATTAATAAAAAAGGCTATTAACATAAGCAGAGCGCCGATAATAGTAATTTCTAAGCCCAGAAGCATTAACTGTCTTGAAGTCTTGTCTATCTCTGAGTAGCCTAGAATGGCTGCAGTTATAAGTATTGTAATGATTGCAACTATAATATCCATGAATATATCACTCCGTTATAAATAATTTTTTCATATCTTCTGGAATTCTTACTACATCTTCAACTTTATAATCGCCCTTGCCTTGTTTCTGATTCAGTCTTACTAAAAGCATTTCGCCGTTTGAATACTCAATAACTTCATAGAGAGTATGCATACTAGCTTTAGTAGAAAGATTACTAAACTCCTTTAGCATATCCTTGGAAACTACATTCTTCCTTTGTTCACTGAATAATTCATTAAATTTTTCATATTCATTACCACCAATTCTCAGATCCAATAGTAATGTAGTATTTTCTGGAGTATCTGGTTTTAGTGTATGCCCTTCGCAAGCTACAAAGAGTGAAAGTATAAGTGTAAAAACAATTAATAAAAAAGCTTTTCTTTTCATCTTTTATCTCCCCATTAGCCAATACATTGGCTCTAATATTTTGCTGTTATAGCACTTCATAATAATTCAAAATCTTATTTTAGAATTTTATCTGGTATAATTACAACTTCATCATCTGCAAATTGTATAATGACTTTAACTTGAATAATTTTCATTTTCCCCAATTGTTTCTCAGTGAGACCTGCACGTTTCCTAGCCTTTTCCATAAAAGCCTTTTCTTTATCGCTTAACCCTTCTTCATTTATTGCTAATTTATATCCATACGTAAATTTTGTACCATCATAAATTGGGGATGGCAGCACCTCATAGGGCTTAATGATAATTATTTGGGTAGTGCCTTCTGTTGTCTCTTCAGTAAGATATTTTGTTTTCATATTTAATTCTTTGCCATTTATAAGATTGAAATCAATTCGCAATTTCCCGTTTTCTACACTTTGTGTATATTCCATATCTTTCATTTTTACAGGTGAACCTATAACAAATAGATAGGTCAAGATAGAGAAAATAAATAATATGATTGCAATAATAATTACAAGCTTTTTAACAGCTTTTGCTTTTATTTTCTTCAAATAATTGATTTCTCTATTTTCAGCTTCTAAGTTAATACTTTCTATTGGACATTTCATTTCTTCAAAAAGCTTATTACATTCAACACATCCTTGTAGATGTTCCTGTATTTCAATCGCTGTTTCTTCGCTAGTTAGTCCATCAATATAGATTGGCAGTAAGTCTCTAACAATATTACAGTTCAATATTCTACTTCACCCCTTTTACGATTTTTTGTTTGGCTCGATAGAAAGTCACCCTTGCCCAGGTTTCATCTTTGCCAAAAAATTGCCCTATTTCACGAAAGTTAAATTCACCCGATATACGTAAATACATTACTTCTCTCATAGGCTGATCCAACGAATGGATAGCTGTATATAACTGTAGCTTGTCTTCATAGAAAATTGCATTTTCTTCAGGTGAAATTTCAGATGAAGGCAAATTTTCACTAATAACTTCAGAACGAGATTTTTTTCTTTTTTCAAGTTCTTGATACCATATGTGTTTAGCAATTTGGCAAAGCCATACTGAAACCTTGCAGGAGCCATTATATGTATCAAGGGAATATATGGCACGGTAAAAGGTTTCTTGTGTCAACTCCTCTGCTAAATCTACGTCACGACAAAGGCTTACCAGATATTTAAAAACACTTTTAGCATGCTCTTTATATATTAAATCCATGTCTTGCAAATTTTCACCTCCACATAGCATATATCTCCAAAAACTGTATTCCGTTACAATAAAAATAAATATTTTTCTGATAATATATTTAAAAGTGTCAAACCCATTATTTACACTAATTTCTACTGTTATCCACGCATTTTATTATACTGGATAATAATTAAGGTTTCAAATATTTAGAACTATTTCATAAATATTACCTTTACTGTTTTATAACCCTTCAATATTTTAAAATAAAATTACCTGCTATAATGAGAAAACTTTTCAGTATTAAAAATCCAATACACTTAAAGCTATTGATAAGGCCTATGAAGATGGTAAAATAGAGATAGCAGACTATGATGAAATGAATATAATTATTGAAAATTTGAATTCATATTTTATAAATATGTACGGAAAATATAGAGACTTTGATTTGGAGGTAGAGAGTATGGTAAAAAGCTTTTATGATCCAAGGATTAAAGCGGAAGGAAAAGAGGAAGCAAAAATTGATATAGTTAAAAATATGCTTGCTGATGGAGAATCAGAAGAAAAAATAAAAAAGTATACAGGGGTTACGGATAAGGACATTGAGAAAATAAAAAAGATAATAGAAGCTCAGGGAGAGCATTAAGAAGTTCAACAAGTATAAGGTTGCTGGAAATCATTTGATTTCTCAGCAACCTTTTTTAATGGTAGCCTAAGCCTTATAGACAACTCTACTTAGCAATGTTAGAATTGTAATGTTATATCGAATAATGTTGAATTCTGGAGGAACATGGAACCATGCTGTTCAATTCATTGCATTTTGTATTGTTTTTTATAATAGTAACTACCTTATATTATGTCTTGCCTCAGAAATTGAGGGTTATTATGCTGCTTTTATTTAGCTGCTATTTTTATATGAGCTTTGTTCCAAAATATATACTTATTTTATTATTTGCCATTACAGTAGATTATTTTGCTGGTTTATATTTGGAGAAGCTGCAAGGGGAAAAGAGAAAACTTCTGTTGATTTTAAGTGTACTTACAAATGTGGGTTTGCTGTTTGTGTTTAAGTATTTCAATTTCTTTAATAGTAATATTTCAAAACTAGCCAGCTTTCTCCATTGGAATTATCCAATAGAGGGATTATCAATAATACTGCCAATAGGCTTATCCTTTCATACCTTTCAGAGTCTCAGCTATGTAATAGAGGTGTACAGAAAGAAGCAAAAGGCAGAGAAAAACTTTATCATTTACGCCTTGTATGTTATGTTCTATCCTCAGCTTGTAGCTGGACCTATTGAGAGACCTCAAAATGTATTGCATCAGTTTCATGAGAGACATGAATTTAAATTTGAAGGATTTATATTTGGTCTTAAGATAATGCTTTGGGGTTTCTTTAAAAAGGTGGTTATAGCAGACAGGCTAGCTATATATGTTAATAAGGCATACAGCTCTCCGGAGAGTTATAGTGGTATAGCATTAGTGGCAGCTACAATTTTTTTTGCCTTTCAAATATACTGTGACTTTTCAGGTTATTCTGATATAGCTATAGGTTCAGCAAAGACTATGGGATTTAGGCTTATGGATAACTTTAGACAACCCTATTTTTCTAAAACTGTTTCTGAGTTTTGGAGGAGATGGCATATATCTTTATCCACTTGGTTTAAGGATTATCTTTATATACCCCTTGGAGGAAATAGAGTTTCTAGGTGGAGAAGAGCGTTTAACCTTTTAATAACCTTTGCAATTAGCGGACTTTGGCATGGAGCAAACTTTACATATATTATATGGGGAAGCCTTAATGGAATTTTTCTTATACTGGAAAACCTAGTGCGAAATTTTGAGACGAGCTTTAAGAATAGATTAGAAGGAACTTTAGGCAGTTCAATATATTTACTTATACGAGCTCTCATAACCTTCTCCCTAGTATGCTTTGCATGGATATTTTTCAGAGCTACTTCACTTTCAAGTGCAATGTATATAATTAAAAGAATGTTCCAGTTTGATGACTTTGGAAAGGTAAGTAGTTTATTTCAAGTGACTTCCCATGGTGAATTTATACTTTGCGTAATCTTGATTTTATTTCTAATGCTTATAGATTATATAAATATTAAAAAAGGCATGTGGGAATTCTTTGATAGAAAGCCTATTGCATTCAGATGGTCATTTTATTACATGCTAATCTTTGCAATTCTAATATTGGGGGTGTATGACGTTGCGACCAAAACCAGCTTCATCTATTTTCAGTTCTAGACTTTGGATTAATAGATTAATTAAAGCAGCAGCTTTTGTAGTTTGCTTTTTTATAATAGAAGCTGAGGCAGCATTTTTACTAGACCCGGGGAGATATAAAAGCGATTTTCATCCTAGGATGAGATGGGAAGAATTTTATAATATTAGCAAGGAAAAAGAAAATTTAGATTTAATATTTTTAGGATCATCACATGCTTATAGAAGCTTTGATCCTGAGATATTTAATAGTAAACTTGGGGTTAATTCTTTCAATATGGGGCACTCTAGTCAGAATCCTGTGGACAGCTACTATGTGCTAAAGGAAGTATTGAAATATCAAAAGCCAAAGGTGGTAGTTTTTGAGCAGTATTTTGTAGTTGCTGAAGGAGAAGATTCTGATTTTATCTCTGCTACTTATACCTATGATTATCTTAAACCCTCCTTAAATAAGCTCTCTTGCTTAGTTAATGATTTTAATCCCAAAGATTATCCTAAAGCATTACTAATGGCAGTAAGAGATAAGGATAACTGGGCTAATAAAGCTTTAATAAAAGCAAATATGTTGAGAGAATACAACTTGTTTAAACAGCTTATTACAGGTAAGGAAGAAAATCAACAAGCTCCTGTGGAATCCTCTAAGGGTGAGGTTTATCAAGGTTTAGGATATGTAAGCAATGATGGAATTGCATCCTATTCAGAACTTACTACAGGAAATAAATTAAAGGATTATAAGGGACCTAACTGGAACGAAAAAAGATTATCATATGATGATAAGGTGTTAAAGCTGTGCAAAGAAAATAACATAAAGGTCATAATGGTAACAGCGCCACTTCCACCAAGTTCATTAAAGCTAATTAAAAATTATGATGAACTTCACAATAAATTTCAAGAGATAGCAGACAAAAACGGTGTTGAATATATAGATTATAATTTTATAAACAGAGAGAAAAATATGTTTACTGACAAAAATTTTAAAGATGCAGATCATTTAAATTCTTCAGGAGTTAAGATACTGGATGATGATTTAATAAAATATATTAATGATTTGATTGCAGCAAAATAAGAAGATAGAAGTTAAGAAGTCTAACAGGTTTTAAGTCATAAGCTTGCTGGACTTTTCTTTTTTATTTAGGTGAGCTATTGTTGTTAATATAAAAGTTATTGGATATAATTTAAATAGATTATATAATCAACGGAGAAGGAAGAAATACAATGGCTACTCCTATTAAAAATCAACAATATACTTATAAAGATTATATGAATTGGACGGAAGAAAAATATGAAATAATAGAAGGGGAAACATATATGATGAGTCCAGCACCTTCTAGAATTCACCAAGAAATATTAGGAAATATTTTTTTCTATATAAAGTCATATCTTCAAGGGAAAAAGTGTAAGGTATATGCAGCTCCCTTTGATGTTAGGTTGTCAAAGGAAGATTATTCTGATGAAAATATTAAAACAGTAGTGCAACCAGATATAACTGTTATATGTGATGAAGAAAAGTTAGATGATAGGGGAGCAATTGGAGCTCCAGATTTTGTAGTTGAGATTGTATCACCAGCTTCAACCTTTATAGATTATGTTAAAAAGCTCAATTTATATGGAGAATATGGTGTCAAGGAATATTGGATTGTAGATCCAAAAGACAAGAATGTGTTAGTCTATAAAATTGATGAAAATGGAGTTTATGGAAAGCCAGAAATCTATGAACAAGAGAATGAAATAAAAGTAAGTATATTTGAGGATTTGCTTATAGATTTAAGAAAAGTATTCTAAAAAATGCTTTCACCTTTCCAAATTTATCTATAAGTGCATATATAACTTATAGATTAAATTTTGGAGGGTGATTTTTTTATGGCATTATATAGACAATTACAATTATCATTTTGGCGTGACGCTTTTATTATGGATTTAACACCAGAGGAAAAATTCTTTTATGTGTATCTGCTTCAATGTTCAAACACAAAGCAGTGCGGAATTTTTGAGCTTCCTAAAAGAGCTATTGAATATGAAACAGGCTATAATAGAGAAACTGTGGATAAGCTTTTAGAGAGATTTATTAATTATGGAAAGATAGAATACTGCGAAAATACAAAGGAAATCATGATTTCCAATTGGATAAAGTATAATTTTATAAACAGTAAAAATACAATTCTGTGTATAAACAAGGAATTAAAGGAAGTAAAAAATAAAGAATTTGTGGATAAGTTTTACTCTCTATGCGAAAAACTAGAATATCCTATTGAGGAGATTTTTAAGGATATAGTTGGCTTTCAGAAAAAAACAAGGGGCTTACAAGGGGCTTATCAGGACCTAGGGGAAGAAGAAATTAAAAAAGAAATTAAAAAAGAAGAAGTAAAAGAAGAGCAAATAGAAAATTTAAATTTGCAATTAACTTCTAACGCTGCTGCCAAAGATAAAACCTCAGATATGGCTGATGTGGTACAAGTATTTAATAACAACATCCACCCAATAACTCCAATAGAGTATGAAAAGTTAAAGGATTGGAGTGTGGATATAGGCTGTGATGCTATTATTTTAGCAATTAAAGAGGCAGTACATCACAATGCTAGAACCATGAGCTATATAAATTCCGTTTTAAATAATTGGTTTACCATTGGACTTACCTCAGGTGAAGCAGTTATTGCTTACCAAAGGGATTGGAAGGATAAAAACAAGGATAAGACCAGTGAAATTCATTTTCAAGGTGCCAATGCTGATGCCTATGTCTACGTAGAATAGGAGGGGCACTTATGGTTAATAGATTTTACAACCTGGAGGCAGAAATAAATATTTTAGGAGCCTTATTTAGAGACAACAAGGCTTTTTGCAGCATCATTGATTTTCTAGAAAGTGATGATTTTTACTATACTAAGCATAAGCTTGTATACAATGCAGCAGTTAAGCTATATGAGGAAGATAAGCCTATTGATGTGGTTTCACTGTGTGAAAAATTAGGTGGGAGCCTTCAGGAAATAGGAGGTATTAGCTACTTAAGTGAGCTTTACGCTTCCTCCCTGCCCTCTAATAATGTGCTCCATTACGGAGAAATAATTAAAGAAAAAGCAAATCTAAGAAGACTAATGGCTCTCCTTCAGATGGAAATAAGTGAAGTCCAAAAGCAGGATAAAACCAGTGATGAAATAGTAGATTCACTGGAAAGCGCCTTTTTAAAGCTGAAAAGAAGAAATAATTTAGAAGATGGCAGCACCGAAAAGAGCCTAATGGAAGTTATAGATACAATAGAGTCCCGCTACAAAAATGGAGGGAAAATACCTGGCATAAGTACAGGCTTTAAGGTGATTGATAAAATTCTCGGAGGCTTTAACAAGGAAGAGTTAATAATTCTAGCAGCAAGACCCTCCATGGGAAAAACAGCTATGGCATTAAAGCTAGCTTTAAATACAGCCCTAAAGGAAAAGGCAAAGGTAGCCTTCTTTAATCTGGAGATGGGCAAAAATCAAATTCTTGAAAGAGCACTTTCCACCTTAGGAGAAATTAACTGTAACAGCATAAAAAATGGCTCTCTTACTGATGAAGAATGGATAAAACTCACTGAGGTTTCTAGAGACTTAGCAAGCTCCAGCCTATACATATATGACAAAATATTCTCTCTAAGGGGCATCAAAGGTGAATGTAAAAGATTGAAGCTGCAAAAGGGCTTAGACATAGTAATAATAGACTATCTTCAACTTATAAATAGTGAAGAAAGGGCAGAAAACAGAAATATAGATATATCTAAAATATCAAGAGAATTAAAGCTTCTAGCTAAGGAACTAGACATAACTGTAATTGCCTTATCTCAGCTTTCAAGAGCACCAGAAACCAGAATAAATCACAGACCAATGCTTTCTGATCTTAGAGAATCAGGAAGTCTAGAGCAGGATGCGGATGCTGTAATGTTTTTATACAGAGATGCCTACTACAACAGGGATACTGAAGACAAGGATATAATCGAGAACATTATTGCAAAAAATAGAAATGGGAAAGTGGGAATAGTGAAGCTTAAATGGATGGCGGAGTATCAGAAGGTGCTGTAGAATAAGTTTTTGATTAGATATTTCATAAGATTAGAATGCTATTATTTCCCGATAGATATTAAATAAAGACTTTGCTATAATATACCTAGGCGGTGAAATATATGGATATAGAAATTTTACAAATTTTAAAATCAATTCAAGGCGATGTTAAATCCATGCAAGGGGATATTAAAACAATGCAAGGGGACATTAGATCCATGCAAGGAGATATAAATTCTATGCAAGGCGACATTAAGTCCATGAAAGCTGATATTACAGAAGCAAATCACAGGATTGGAAGCCTTGAGAAAAAAACAGATAAAAACACTTTGCTTCTTGAAGATTTAAATAAAAAAGTTCAAATTGTTGGAGAAGTACAATTTTCATTAACTGAACAATTAGATAGAGCAAAAGATAAAGATGGAAGATCATTATCAGATAGATTTAATGTAATAGAATTAGCAGTTACAGATACATCACCAAGAGTAAAAGATATGCAAAAGGATTTAACACGAGTAATAAGAGCCACAGGAGAAAATTGGGCAGAAATAGCTGAATTAAAGGCTGTTAAATAAGTTAAAAGCAATTTTGAGGTGATATTTTGGATAATGAAATTAAAGATATACTCATTAAATTATTAGAAGGTCAAACAAGGCTTGAAAATGAAGTAAATGGAGTTAAAAACTATATAAAAAAGAATTTAATTAAACTTG
Organism: Clostridium homopropionicum DSM 5847; assembly: GCF_001263795.1. Taxonomy (GTDB): domain Bacteria; phylum Bacillota; class Clostridia; order Clostridiales; family Clostridiaceae; genus Clostridium_H; species Clostridium_H homopropionicum. Next base: position 1,080 of record NZ_LHUR01000004.1, on the reverse strand, counting down.
AAGCAATAGAAAAAAAGATAGATATAATTACAGAAGTACAAACTTCACATAAAGAGCAAAATGAAAAATCATTCAAAAATATAGATTCAGTAATAGAGGAAAAGCAAGTTTAATGGAATTATCAGTAAAAAGTGCCTCGAAAGATGTTAAGGAAATAAAAGAAAGTATAGAAGTGTTAAAAGATATGACAGGAAGACATGAAGTAGATATTAATATATTAAAACGTAGACCAGTATAATTAAATAATTTATATACATAAAATAACCATTTTGCTAAGAGTAAGATGGTTATTTTTTTATATCTAAAGAACTGCCGTGTACCAGACCGGTACGCACGGTGGTGTGAGATTTGCGCTTAATAAAATAATTATTCAGTTCCTACTGGATTTTTGACCCAAAATACAAAAAAATTATGGAAATATTGTAGAAAATTTTTAAAGTAGGTGATAAGTGTCCAGTTTTTATGGTAAAATATACACATAAAGTGCAAAAAATGATAAATTTTTTTGCATAAGAGTTGATTGTGATTCAAACAAGTTCTTAATTCAGGTAAAACTGGGGGATATTATATGAATTTAAATATGCAGATATTAAGCATAATAAAACCTTCCATTTGATGAAAGATGATTCTCTTCCAGAGGAGCTAACCCTAAAAAATGGTGAAGCAGCTATAGAATATAAAGAGGATAATCTAAAGAAACTTGCTGTTTATGGAAATATTGCGGCAGTAATATCTATCCAAATGAATGAAGAGATAGAAAATAAATTGTACTTGCCAAAGGAATGGTTCACTGAAAATCAGCAGTACTTTGTTTTAAAAGTTAAGGGAGACAGCATGATAGGGGCCAATATTAATAACGGAGATTATGTAATGTAGAACACAATGATAAAATACATAAAAACAACGATTAAAAAGTGCATAGATCTTAATTAAATTATGGAACACTACCTATAAAAAAACAAGAGGTGGTGTTGTAGAAATGAAGGAGGATCTATGGTTGGAAATACGAAATGACTATTTAAAAGGACTATCAATATCAGAAATTTCAAGAAAATACAATATTAATTGGCGTACAGCCAA
>NZ_LHUR01000003.1 GCF_001263795.1 Clostridium homopropionicum DSM 5847 | reverse complement strand
TAAATTCCAGCTTCTTCAAACTCTCTATAGTATATTGGATAGTCAAATTCTTCAGGATCACAGAATTTCATCATGCAAATTACCACTGCATCTGCCTTATATTTATTTACCATATCTATAAGCATTTGACCCCTAACCTTTTTAACATCTGTAGCTAGGGAACATCCGTCTAAGTCCTGCCACCATTTAGCTAATCTGTATAGTGGATCTGTTCCTTCTGGAACATCATTTCTGTATTGTCTTGATTCCTGTGCTAAATCATCTGCAACAACAGCAAATCCATTTTCTTTGAAGATTTCTAATACTTCCTTAGGCTCAGCCATTATTCCTGTTAATATAACTCTTTTACCTTTAAAATCTTCAACTGGAAGAGCTTTAATTTCAGCTATTAATTCCTTAACCATTGCTGTATGCTTTGATTTTTCCATAAAGTATCTTGCTTTTATTACCGCATGACGCTTTATTGGATCTATTATATTAGGATATTCTGCAGCTACATCAGAAAATTCTCTCATGGTTCTTCTGTTTTCATTGTATATTTCAATACTTCTATTTAATGCTTCATCAGTAATCTCTGTGTTTAGTATTTTCTCTAATTTTTCACGTACAAGTTTGAATTCCTCAACTAAGAATTTATTTGCAGCTTCAATTTTTCTATTTTGAGGATGAGTAAATACTATTACTGGAGATGTTCCCTTCCATTTTTGGCTTAGACACTTTAATGTATCACATGGAACTGAAAAAAGCACAGCTTCTAAGTCATCATATACTCCCTCTAACTGCATCTCCATAACAGTTTGCATAATAGAGCAGGCGAATGGAGGTAAATATGCACGAGCTTTAGAAATGCTCTTTTGTCCACCCCATATACCTACAGGAAGAAAGCCTGCTGCATGGATAAGTTCTTCAGGAGCATAATATGGCATAACACCTACGGCACCTTTTCCAGTTTCTTTTTTGAAGTCTTCCATAGCTTTTATAGGATTATTTGAAATCGATGTTAATTCATTTATAATACTATCAATTCTATTCATTAGCTTATTCCTCCTTACCTTGATCCATCATTTCTGCTAAAGCCTGAACACGAGTGTCAAATTGAGCAGGTGCAAAATTACGAGGATCTGTTTGGTCTCCATCAAAGCTTACATATGGCAATCCATTTTGTTGTTGTAAAATTTCAGCTGTTTCTACATTTAAGAAGCTCATTAGCTTACAGCTTCTGTTAAGGTGATATACTATACCATCAGATTTTGAGTTGCTAATTATGTCACTAAGAACCTTAACCTTGTTATCAAGGCAAGTATTTATATAGATTCTTGTATAAGCTTCAGCCATAGAGCTCCAATCTCCTGGAGTATAAGTTAGATTCCAAAGTCCTGGATAAGCTGATCCGGTCATTATTGTTCCAAGGTTTTTTAATCCTTTAAAGGTATGCCCTAAGTGCGGCCAAACAGCGATACCTTCCCAAGTTATACGATTCTTTTCATTTCCTTTGAAAGCATAAACTCCGTTTTTAAGATTTTCTTCAAGTTCATCTGCAAACTTCTTGAAGGTAATTTCTGCATAATCTCTGCTTCTAGCACAAACTATAAGAGCCATGTAGTTGAAAAGATCAAATCCGTTTAGTGGTGATGGCTTATAAGATGCCATAGCTGCTAATCTGTTCCACTGTGCTACTGAGCGTTGAGTTTGTTTTTGTACTTCTAGGAATTTATCGTAATCAAATTTTCTTCCGCAAACTTCTTCAAGCTGAGAAATAGCTTCTTTAAATTGCTCTGCAATATAGTCCTTAGCGTATTGTGGAATAGGCATTGTATGGTTAAATGGTACATCAATTATGATACAAGGAATGTTTAATTCAACTGCAAGATTTTCATACCATTTTAATAACGTATTACAAATATTGTTACAAGTTATTATAAGGTCAGGTAGTGGAATATCTGCAGCTGGTGAGTTTGCAAGCTTTTCAGGAGTTTTTCCTGTTAGTGCCTTTTCCTTTAAAAGTTCCATATAACCAAGATTTACTCTTGCATAAGAACAAAGGTCCACGTTATAACCTTTCTTATCTGCAACTTCAATCATATCTAATGCACCTTTTCTTGCACCGATACCAGCAGCATGTGTTTCTGGATATACCATTGCAATATCCATAGCAACACAAAATTCTGGAGGAGCAACAGATGCAGACCAACAAACTAGTTTTCCTTCTTTTTTCGCTTGTCTTGCTTCTTCATCTAATTTTTCTTGATAATATGCTAATAATTCTTTTGAACTTTTATTTGATATATCAATCATCTTCATTATCCCTCTCTTCTTTATTTTTACCTATCCTATGGCTTCCTGGTAGGCAAACAGTGCTGCTCCAAGGGCAGCTGTAATTTGTGGATTTGGTGCTACAATAACTTCTTTTTTAAGCTCTCTGCTTATGGCTCTTACAACTCCTAAATCCTTTGCGACTCCGCCGCACATAACTACATCCTCTTCTAATCCAACTCTATATGCAAGTCCGCAGGCTTTGCTAGCAACTGACTGGTGAACTCCAGCTATAATATTTTCTTTAGCAAGTCCTTTTGATAACTGTGATATTACCTCTGATTCTGCAAAAACTGTACAAGTACTGCTGACTGTAGCAGGTTCTGTAGCACGTGAATCATATTCTCCCATTTCACTTAGCTCTACCTCAAGTACCCTTGACATAACATCAAGAAAACGTCCTGTTCCTGCTGCACATTTATCGTTCATAAAAAACTGCTTTACTCCGCCTTTGTTGTCAAGCTTAATTGCCTTAGCATCTTGACCACCAATATCTATAATAGTTCTTGCTGTTGGAACTAAGAAGAATATACCTTTAGCTTGACAGCTGATTTCACTTATTTGTTTATCCGCTTCTTTTACCGAAAACCTACCATAGCCTGTAGCAATAATCTTAGTCATGTCTTCTAATTTTAGACCTGATTTTAAAAGAGCTTCATCCAATGCACGCTTAGGTCCTGAAGAACCTGTTCCAACCTGAATAACTTCTGCTGCAACAATCTTACTTCCATCTTCTAAAATTACTACCTTTGAAGATGCAGATCCAATATCAATCCCCATTGTAAACATAGGATACTCTCCTTTC
>NZ_LHUR01000002.1 GCF_001263795.1 Clostridium homopropionicum DSM 5847 | reverse complement strand
AAGGGCGCACGGTGAATGCCTTGGCACTAGGAGCCGATGAAGGACGTGATAAGCTGCGATAAGCTGCGGGTAGGCGCAAATAGCCTGTGATCCGCAGATTTCCGAATGGGGAAACCCATCTAGCTAACGCTAGATACTGTATATTGAATTCATAGGTATACAGAGGAACACTTGGGGAACTGAAACATCTAAGTACCCAAAGGAAGAGAAAGAAAAATCGATTCCCTCAGTAGCGGCGAGCGAAAGGGGAAGAGCCCAAACCAGAAACTTTGTTTCTGGGGTTGAGGATAGATCATAACGCTTTAATTTCTTTAGCCGAATAGAACTGGAAAGTTCAGCCGCAGAGGGTAAAAGCCCTGTAGGTGAAAAAGAGAGAAAAGTAGATCTACTCCAGAGTACCACGAGACACGTGAAACCTTGTGGGAAGCAGGGAGGACCATCTCCCAAGGCTAAATACTACCTAGTGACCGATAGTGAAGAAGTACCGTGAGGGAAAGGTGAAAAGAACCCCGGGAGGGGAGTGAAATAGAATCTGAAACCGTGTGCCTACAATCGGTCGGAGCACGTTAAAGTGTGACGGCGTACTTTTTGTAGAACGGGCCAGCGAGTTACCATATGTAGCAAGGTTAAGCACCTACGGTGCGGAGCCGAAGGGAAACCGAGTCTGAAAAGGGCAACTAGTTGCATATGGTAGACCCGAAACCGGGTGACCTATCCATGGCCAGGATGAAGCGGAAGTAAAATTCCGTGGAGGTCCGAACCACGTTGGTGTTGAAAAACCATGGGATGAGCTGTGGATAGCGGAGAAATTCCAATCGAACTCGGAGATAGCTGGTTCTCCTCGAAATAGCTTTAGGGCTAGCGTCGGGTAATAAGTAGTGGAGGTAGAGCACTGAATGGGCTAGGGGCTGACAACAGTTACTGAACCCTATCAAACTCCGAATGCCATATACTCGTACCCCGGCAGTCAGACTACGAATGATAAGATCCGTGGTCAAAAGGGAAACAGCCCAGACCATCAGCTAAGGTCCCAAAGTGTAAGTTAAGTGGGAAAGGATGTGGGATTTCTAAGACAACTAGGATGTTGGCTTAGAAGCAGCCACTCATTAAAAGAGTGCGTAATAGCTCACTAGTCGAGAGATCCTGCGCCGAAGATGTAACGGGGCTAAAACTTACCACCGAAGCTATGGATGTGTACTACGTACACGTGGTAGAGGAGCTTTCTGCATAGGTAGAAGCCATACCGTAAGGAGTGGTGGACAGTGCAGAAGTGAGAATGCTGGCATAAGTAGCGAAAAACAGGTGAGAATCCTGTTGGCCGAATATCTAAGGTTTCCTGGGGAAGGCTCGTCCTCCCAGGGTTAGTCGGGACCTAAGCCGAGGCCGAAAGGCGTAGGCGATGGACAACTGGTTGATATTCCAGTACCACCAAAATGCGTTTGACAAATGGGATGACGCAGGAGGATAGGATGTGCGCACTATTGGATGTGCGTCTAAGCACTTAGGGTGTTAAGCAGGCAAATCCGCTTAACTGAGCCTGAGGTGTGATGGGGAGCCTATTTTGGCGAAGTATCTGATTCCACGCTGCCAAGAAAAGTCTCTATGGAGCAAATTGGTGCCCGTACCGCAAACCGACACAGGTAGATGAGGAGAGAATCCTAAGGCCGTCGGAAGAATTGCTGCTAAGGAACTCGGCAAATTGACCCCGTAAGTTCGCGAGAAGGGGTGCCTGCGAGAGCAGGCCGCAGTGAACAGGCCCAAGCAACTGTTTATCAAAAACACAGGTCTCTGCTAAAGCGTAAGCTGATGTATAGGGGCTGACGCCTGCCCGGTGCTGGAAGGTTAAGGGGAATGCTTAGCGCAAGCGAAGGTGTGAACTTAAGCCCCAGTAAACGGCGGCCGTAACTATAACGGTCCTAAGGTAGCGAAATTCCTTGTCGGGTAAGTTCCGACCCGCACGAATGGCGTAATGATTTGGGCACTGTCTCGGCAGCAAATCCGGTGAAATTGAAGTGCAAGTGAAGATGCTTGCTACCCGCGGTTGGACGGAAAGACCCCGTAGAGCTTTACTGTAGCTTAGCATTGCATTTCGGTATTGTCTGTACAGGATAGGTGGGAGACTTAGAAGCGAGAGCGTCAGCTTTCGTGGAGTCGTCCTTGGGATACCACCCTGACAGTACTGGAATTCTAACTGGGGGCCATGAATCTGGTCACAGGACATTGCTAGGTGGGCAGTTTGACTGGGGCGGTCGCCTCCTAAAAGGTAACGGAGGCGCCCAAAGGTTCCCTCAGCGCGGTCGGAAATCGCGCGTAGAGTGTAAAGGCAGAAGGGAGCCTGACTGCGACACATACAGGTGGAGCAGGGACGAAAGTCGGGCTTAGTGATCCGGTGGTTCTGTATGGAAGGGCCATCGCTCAACGGATAAAAGCTACCTCGGGGATAACAGGCTGATCTCCCCCAAGAGTCCACATCGACGGGGAGGTTTGGCACCTCGATGTCGGCTCGTCGCATCCTGGGGCTGTAGTCGGTCCCAAGGGTTGGGCTGTTCGCCCATTAAAGCGGCACGCGAGCTGGGTTCAGAACGTCGTGAGACAGTTCGGTCCCTATCCGCCGTGGGCGTAGGAAATTTGAGAGGAGCTGTCCTTAGTACGAGAGGACCGGGATGGACTGACCTCTGGTGCACCAGTTGTTCCGCCAGGAGCACAGCTGGGTAGCTATGTCGGGAAGGGATAAACGCTGAAAGCATCTAAGCGTGAAGCCCACCTCAAGATTAGATTTCCCATAGCGTTAGCTAGTAAGACCCCTGAAAGACCATCAGGTTGATAGGTTAGAGGTGTAAGTGCAGTAATGTACTCAGCTGACTAATACTAATAGGTCGAGGACTTGATCAATATTAATTCACTGTGCAATTTTGAGAGAA
>NZ_LHUR01000001.1 GCF_001263795.1 Clostridium homopropionicum DSM 5847 | reverse complement strand
TTAGACCAGCTAGTAAAAGTCAATAAATTTTTATAAAAAAATTTATGAGTAAAAATAGGTATCACAAAAAATCCATTAAAAAATACGAATAATGGAAATTAGTCCCTAATTATTTTAGCCGTTAGGCTGCTTTGTTTGATTTATTGGTTAGATACATTTTTGAATGTATCTTAGGGTCACGTAGTTCATACTCTTTTTGATTTTTAAGAACAGAGAATATGTAGTTAATTAGCTTATGCATTATTGCGACTAAGCCTACTTTTTTACTTTTACCTTTCATATTCTCATTATAGAAATTTAGTAGAACTCTATTTATAGGTTCACCGTTTCTATTCTTACGTATGGATGCTAACGCGACAGCGTATAGGGCTCTTCGCCCTATTCTGGTACCTCGTTTAGACATGACGTTTCTGTCACTGTTAAACTTACCAGATTGGCTAACAGAAGGATCTAAGCCAAAATAAGCAACTAAGTGCTTAGGTTTAACAAAACCTTTAATATTGCCGATTTCACTTATTATTGTGATGGCAGTTAGTTCACCAACACCTGGTATTGAGTAAAGTAATTGTACATTTTTCTTAAATTCATCAGAAATTCTATCGCTACGCATTAATAGATGTATTTCAGATAATAGGTTTTTAATTTGGTTTTCCAATGATTCTATTACTGCAATAGTATTAATTATTTTTACAAATAAACTTGGTGATTTAAGACCAATGTAAACAGCTTCTTCAGCAGCATCATATAGCTTTTTATAAGTGTTTTCGCTATGTGCTAGTCCTTTTCTAGAATTGTTTGAAATTAGGTTAATAAGTTCATCTCTTTCAGCATTTAAAACTGCTTCAGGACTAGAATACTTTTTTAGCACAGCTATTGATGTTTTACTAGTAATATCTGAAAAGACAGAGCTATATCTAGGAAATATAACTCTTAAATCAGTAGAAAGCTTTTTCTTAAACGTAGATTTACTATCAGTAAATTTATAGTAATCTCTATAAAGAGACTTTAAAGTGTAGATTTCAACATCAAAATTAGAAGAATATTTGACATTTTGAAATTTACCTATAGTAGCAATGGTTAATGCATCCTTTTTATCATTTTTCACTTTTCTTATGTCACCATTCTTGTTACAATTAGTAATGAGTGGATTAAGGATACATACTTCAAATGTATCTTTAAGAAAGTGGAAAAGAGTAAGATGGTATACACCTGTAGATTCCATGAAAATGGCGGTTTTCATGTTAAACTCTTCTTCCACTTTTTTTATTTGATCTACTAGGTAATCAAAACCATTTCTATTATGCATTATCTTAAAAGGCTTCCTATAAATTTCACCGTCAGGTGCTAGTATAGCAATTACCGAAAAGTCTGCTGATACATCAATTCCAACTATTGGTCTATAAAAAAATTTACTCATGAAAATTATCTCCTTTGTTTGTGAGATAGAATAGATACTCCATTTCTATCAGTAATTTTGTAACCTTGTTTGTGACACAGGTAATTCCCAAAGGGAAACCTAACCAGCTAAACACAGAATTCTCACTGATGGAACGATACGCTAATTAACGGGTAATAATGACTCGTTAGAGCCAATTCCCAGGAGGAAAACATCTATCTTCTATTCAGGAGATATTATACATCAATATTTACTAATTTGGTTTCCCATTAAGGGAAAATAGAAAACTAAGTTAGAGTAGAGAAGTTTACCCTGTCGGGTAACGTATTTACGAATAATAAAAAAGAAAT